>CANLYJ010000021.1 GCA_947495295.1 uncultured Paracoccaceae bacterium | reverse complement strand
TCGACCTGGTCAACCTTGTTCATGAAGACAACCATATATGGGATGCCAACCTGGCGGCCCAACAAGATGTGCTCGCGCGTTTGGGGCATCGGGCCGTCAGCCGCGTTCACAACCAGGATCGCGCCGTCCATCTGGGCGGCACCGGTGATCATGTTCTTGACGTAGTCGGCGTGGCCGGGGCAATCAACATGCGCGTAGTGACGGGCATCTGTTTCATATTCCACGTGGGCGGTCGAGATCGTGATGCCGCGGGCCTTTTCCTCGGGCGCGCCGTCAATCTCGTCATAGGCCTGAAACTCGCCAAA
>CANLYJ010000020.1 GCA_947495295.1 uncultured Paracoccaceae bacterium | reverse complement strand
GAAAAACGCTCGAAGCGCGACGCTTGCATCACCGCCAGCACGCCGCATAATCAAACCAACCAGATGAGCCAAACTCTTTCTTAGTTCAGGACGCCATTGGCCCCAAAAACCCTGACGACGGACAGCCGCGATCTCCGCACGCATCTTCGCATCAGCAATCGCTTGTTCTTGAGGGGTCATGGCACGCTCCTCTGCTACCAGTGGCTTCAGGTGAATGACAAGAAAAGCCTATCATGCAGCTATATGAAATTCCTAGCCAAACCAGAGACCTCCGATATCCGCGGTTTGGCTAGGAATGTGTCATTTGAAGGCCAGCCCGCACTTGGAAGCGAAGAGTCCTCAAAGCGTGATCCACTTCCGCG
>CANLYJ010000019.1 GCA_947495295.1 uncultured Paracoccaceae bacterium | reverse complement strand
GTGATCAGGCCGAGTTCCAGCACGTCGCCACCGTCCAGGGTGCGGCCTTGTTCAAAATATGTGTCGGCAGCGCCTGCAGTAGCGGTTACAGCAGCGGCGGCAGCGGCGAAGATGATTGTTTTGATAGACATGGTTTCGTTCCTTTAATTTTCGTTTTTTGATGTTGTGCAGAGCGTGTCTGCGTTTGTTTGATGAGACTAAGATTGAGGCTGCGGCCGCCGTTTGGTAGTGCCGGGGCGATCACGAAAATGGTGATAGATGTGATGTGGTTTGGTGCTTGACACACAGCAAAACGCACCATTGGGGCCGGTGCGTGCGTTGATGCACAGAAGCTGCCGCTGATCTGTGCGCTGACTGCCCTTGGGTCAGCCTGATCTCTTTCACCCGATCACAGATTACAGCCGTACCCAAATGCGTGAGCAGCCAATATTTCCAAACAATCGCACCAGCGTGAGCCATTTGAAATGGAATT
>CANLYJ010000018.1 GCA_947495295.1 uncultured Paracoccaceae bacterium | reverse complement strand
AACCCACGCGTCTGTGATTATTCGACGATCTTCGACACAACACCGGCGCCGACGGTCCGGCCGCCTTCGCGGATGGCAAAGCGCAGACCGTCTTCCATCGCGATCGGTGCGATCAGCTCAACGTTGAACTTCAGGTTGTCGCCCGGCATCACCATTTCGGTGCCCGCTGGCAGCTCAACCGTGCCGGTCACGTCTGTGGTCCGGAAGTAGAACTGCGGACGGTAGTTGGCGAAGAACGGCGTGTGGCGGCCACCCTCTTCCTTGGTCAGGATGTATGCCTCAGCCTCGAACTTCGTGTGCGGGTTCACCGAGCCTGGCTTACACAGCACCTGGCCACGCTCAACACCGTCACGGTCAACACCGCGCAGCAGGGCGCCGATATTGTCGCCAGCTTCACCGCTATCCAGCAGCTTGCGGAACATTTCAACGCCTGTGCAGGTCGTCTTCTTGGTGTCGCGGATCCCAACGATTTCAATCTCGTCACCGACATTGATCACGCCACGCTCCACACGGCCGGTCACAACAGTCCCACGGCCAGAGATCGAGAACACATCCTCAACCGGCATCAGGAACGGCTGGTCAACCGCACGGGCCGGTGTCGGGATATACTCATCCACAGCCTTCATCAGCTCAGCAATTTTCTCAGAACCGATATTGGCGTCGCGATCTTCCAAAGCGGCCAGAGCCGACCCTGCGATGATCGGAATGTCGTCGCCAGGATACTCGTAAGAGCTTAACAACTCACGAATTTCCATTTCCACCAGTTCGAGCAGCTCTTCATCGTCGACCTGGTCAACCTTGTTCATGAAGACAACCATATATGGGATGCCAACCTGGCGGCCCAACAAGATGTGCTCGCG
>CANLYJ010000017.1 GCA_947495295.1 uncultured Paracoccaceae bacterium | reverse complement strand
GGGAGGAATTGAAATGCGGACGCGTGCGGCGGTGGCGTTGGAGGCGGGTAAGCCTCTTGAGGTGATGGAAGTGAACCTGGAGGGCCCCCGTGCGGGCGAGGTCTTGGTGGAGATCAAGGCGACCGGCCTGTGTCACACCGATGAGTTCACCCGCTCGGGCGATGATCCGGAGGGGATTTTTCCCGCCATTCTGGGCCATGAGGGCGCGGGCGTGGTCATTGAGGTCGGCGAAGGCGTCACCAGCCTGGAGGTCGGCGATCATGTCATCCCGCTTTACACGCCGGAATGTCGCGAATGCGAATACTGTCTGAACCCCAAGACAAACCTCTGCCAAAAGATCCGCAGCACGCAGGGTGCCGGCCTGCTCCCCGATGGGTCCACCCGGTTTTCCATGCTCGATGGCACGCCCATCCATCACTACATGGGCTGTTCCACCTTCGCCAACCACACCGTGGTGCCCGAGATTGCACTGGCCAAGGTCCGCCGCGACGCGCCGTTCGACAAGATCTGTTACATCGGTTGCGGGGTCACAACCGGTATTGGCGCGGTGATTAACACGGCAAAGGTTGAGATTGGGTCAACGGGCATCGTTTTTGGCCTGGGCGGGATCGGTCTGAACGTGATCCAGGGGCTGCGCCTGGCGGGCGCCGACCAGATCGTCGGCGTCGATCTGAACGATGGCAAGGCCGAGATGGCCACACATTTCGGCATGACCGATTTTGTGAACCCGTCCAAGGTTGATGGCGATCTGGTCGCCCATCTGGTGGAGCTGACCGGCGGCGGGGCGGATTATACATTCGACGCGACCGGCAATGTCGGCGTCATGCGCACCGCGTTGGAGGCCGCGCATAAAGGCTGGGGCGAAAGCATCATCATCGGGGTGGCGCCTGCGGGGGCGGAAATCAGCACCCGGCCCTTCCAGTTGGTCACCGGGCGCAGCTGGCGGGGGACGGCCTTTGGCGGGGCGTCGGGCCGGACGGACGTGCCCAAAATCGTGGACTGGTACATGGACGGCAAGATCGAGATCGACTCGATGATCACCCACAAGCTCAAACTCGAAGACATCAACCACGGCTTCGACCTCATGCATCAAGGCAAGAGTATCAGAGCTGTGGTCGAGTT
>CANLYJ010000016.1 GCA_947495295.1 uncultured Paracoccaceae bacterium | reverse complement strand
CGTCGCGCTTCGAGCGTTTTTCGTTTGATCCTTTCTCGCTGTTTTAGAATGGCCTTGTCCCGTCCGAAGTAGACGTCTGCAGGTGTGACGTTGTTGATGCTCTCGTGGTACCGCTGGTGATTGTAGTGGTCGACGAAGGCCGTGATCTGGGCTTCAAGATCGCCGGGCAGAAAATAGTTTTCCAACAGGATGCGGTTCTTCAATGTCTGATGCCATCGTTCGATCTTGCCCTGGGTCTGAGGGTGATAGGGCGCACCACGAGAGTGCTTCATGCCTTTGTCTTTCAACCATGTAGCCAAGTCGCCCGAGACGTAGCTGGATCCGTTGTCACTGAGCAGACGCGGCTTGTGAACGACATGCACCTGATCACAGCCAGACGCCTGCAATGCGAGGTCCAGCGTGTCCGTCACGTCCTCTGCCCGCATGTTGGTGCAAAGCTTCCATGAGACGATGTAGCGACTGTAGTCGTCGAGAACCGTGCTGAGATAGAACCAGCCCCAGCCCAGAACCTTGAGATAGGTGAAGTCTGTCTGCCAAAGCTGGTTGATCCCGGTTGTCTTATCTTTGAACGCGTTGGCAGCCTTCAGGACAATGAAGGCGGGACTGGTGATCAGATCATGCGCCTTGAGTGTGCGATACACTGTGGATTCCGAGACAAAATAGCGTTCTTGATCGGTGAACGCCACGGCCAGCTCGCGTGGTGACAGTTCTGTCTCCTGCAACGCCAGCTTGACGACCTTGCGCTTCACTTCCATCGGCACACGGTTCCAGACGTGCTGTGGCTTGGGAGATCGATCCTGCAATCCGGCCTCACCGCGTTGCAGATACCGGTCATACCAGCGGTAGAATGTGGTGCGCGGGATACCCAGCTTGGCCAAAGTCCGACGGGCCGACAGATGCGATCCCTCGACCATCCGGATGATCTCCAGCTTCTCTGATGCGGGATACCTCATTCGTGGTCGCCCCCACCGTCGTACATGCTTTTTTTGAGAAGACGCAGCTCAAGCGTCTGTTCTACAACCACCTCTTTGAGGTCCTTTGCCTCGCGACGCAGTTCTTTGACCTCATCAGTGTTTGCCGCACGCGCCGTATCCCCAGCCAGCCGCTTCTTCCCGGCTTCCATGAAGTCCTTGGACCACTTGTAATAGATGCCCTGCGAGATCCCCTCACGGCGACACAGCTCCGCGATGCTGTCTTCGCCACGCAGGCCATCCAACACGATCCTGATCTTCTCTTCAGATGAATAGTGCTTGCGCGTGGCGCGCTTGATGTCTTTGACGATCTTCTCGCCAGGGCTCTTCGTTGTCTTTCTCATCGTCCA
>CANLYJ010000015.1 GCA_947495295.1 uncultured Paracoccaceae bacterium | reverse complement strand
CAGCGAATGGCTTGTGTGGATGGCTCCTGCATAGCAAGTCCTTTTTGGTCTGATTTGTGCATTTGTCAGAAGCAGTCGTGTGTCCGGCCTGTTTGCGCGGTCTTGACCGCTGGCCCTGATGGGTTCCGCAGACCAGGTCCCTTACGGCTTAGCGGGCCATGACGCCCGAGACATTCGGCGGGGTGTCCTGGTTTTGGCGGCTGACTTATGCACCATCACTTCGCAGGTCTTGCTAACTCGTGGTTTTTCTCCTCAGGCAATATGTGGGTTGTAGGGGACGTTTCGGGTGAGAACGGCCCAAACGATCCGAGCTGTCTTGTTGGCCATAGCAACTGTAGCCAAGCGAGCAGGTTTACGTTCGAGTAGCGAGGTCAGCCATTTGCTGGCGCGCTCTGGATGTGATCGGGTTTGTCTGACTAGTGACGTCATCCCGACGACAAGTAATGATCTTAAGTATTGATCGCCCATCTTGGTGATCCGTCCTAGCTTTTCTTTTCCGCCGCTGGACTTGTTCGCAGGCGTCAGGCCCAACCATGCCGCAAATTCGCGGCCGTTTCTGAACTGGTGCCCGCTTCCGATACTGGCAATGATGGCGGAGGCCGTCACCGCTCCGACGCCAGGAATGGTTCGCAGCAACCTTACCCGCTCGTCTTCCTTGGCAACTTGCTTCAAACGTTCTTCGTACCAGCGGACACGCTGATGCAAAGCCATCAGTTGTTCTGACAAGTTTCGGATCACTTCGTTGGCGATGTCTGGCAGATCGAGCACTTCGCCAAGCGTGATGTCCTCAGCAAACCCAATCACGCGGGCCAGACCTCTGGGGATGTAGATGCCGAACTCGGCGACCAGACCGCGCAATCCATTGATCAATTGCGTCCTTTGGCGAACAAGAAGGTCACGGGCCCGATGCAGTGTAAGCAATGCCTGCTGATCCACGGTCTTGATCGCCACAAATCGCATGGTCGGTCGGGTCACAGCCTCGCAGATCGCTTCGGCATCAATGGCGTCTGACTTCCCGCGTTTAACATATGGCTTCACATACATTGGCGGGATCAACCGAACCTCATGGCCCAAAGCGGCCAACTCACGCGCCCAATGGTGTGCCGTGCTGCAGGACTCCATGCCAATCAGGCAAGGTTCCAGTTTCCGGAAGAATGGCAAAACCTGTGCGCGCCGTAGCGGTTTGTTGAAGACGACACTTTCATCTTCGGCAATTCCGTGGACCTGAAACACGTTCTTGGCCAGATCAATACCGATTGTGGTAACTTCCATGGGGTGGCTCCTCTCATAAGCAGACATCGACACCTGCACTATGGCGCATCGCGACGCCGGTTGGAGCAGGAGCCATCCACCCCATCGGC
>CANLYJ010000014.1 GCA_947495295.1 uncultured Paracoccaceae bacterium | reverse complement strand
TGGGATGGCACCGGGCTTGTCATGACGTACAAGCGGATTGAGGGTGCTGGCTTTGTCTGGCCACAGATGAGTGACGGATTGATCACCATCAATCGATCCCAGTTCGAGGCTCTCTTCGAAGGCCTGGATTGGCAGCGGGTTGTACCGCGTCACACTCGCCGGCCGACCGCAGTGTAGATCTGACATGACCTGCTACATGCCGCCGTCCTCAGAAATGACTGCCCTGACGCTCGCCTATAGGAGGCACCTGTCTGACGTCAGCGCCGATGGGACAGTTAACAGAAGGCCCCAAAGTTTTTACAGTTAGCCTTAAACGGAGATACCATGGCAAAGATCACTTACCCCTGCCACCCAGGCGAAATCCTCAACCATGAATTTCTTAAGCCGCTTGGTGTTTCCGCATTTGGCCTGGCCAAAATGATCGGCGTGCCGCACAGTCGCATAGAGCGGCTGGTGAAAGAACAAACGAGCATCACCCCCGACACCGCACTACGCCTGTCCAAGGTTTTTGGGACGACTCCCGAGTTTTGGTTCAACATGCAGTCTCATTTTGACTTGGCATCAGCACGCAAGACGGTCGACTTATCAAGTATTGAGCCGCTTTTAGGCAGAAGTCATTAGTGCCTTCAGCACACTCGACGGTGGGGGCTCCAATACAGATTGTGTTAACCACTTGTTCTTTTATTGTTCCCCCTTATGATCCAAACGACACGACCCCAAGAGGAGGAACATCTATGAAGATGAATTCTTTGATTGGATTCTTGGCAATGTCTTCAACCGTCGTTTTGGCAACAGCAGCAATAGCCGAAACTCTGTATTGCGAAGCGACTGATGGCAGCGGCGATACCTTCATCCGCCAAGATCAAACAGCAATTCACACCACCTACACGACAGATGGGGAACTCCAGGAAGAAGTTTTCAGTTGCGAAGCAAGTCGCCCTTGGGGGGACCAAGAGGAATGCCGGCACATCTTCGGTGACCCCGAGGGAGTTCACGGCGTGTCGGTAATTGAGATCAACCAAAGCAAGTCTCTTTTGATCCACGCTTATTCAATGTTCGAAGACAATCGCTTTATGACCACCGGCATTGACCAAACTCCAATGAACTGCGCTCTCAGGTAAAATCATGGAAGATAGGCGCAAACAAATGCTGACAACACTTGAAGAAGCCGAAGCCTGTCCAACGGAACAGGAACTTTCAGATGCTCCGATGCTGAACCCGTGGCGGCTGGAACTGTGGTCTGACCACTTTCGCCTCTATGGTGAGTGTAAGGGTCACCCTGACATTGATGACCGACACGTAACCACGTCGCCGCTCTTGGCGCTCAACGCAAACGCCGGCTGGGCCAGGTCAAGGTCCCGATGGTACAAAGTGGGACCAGACTTCCAAAGCACTGAACCTGATAGAACGTCAGAAATCCTCGCGGAAGTGGATCACGCTTTGAGGACTCTTCGCTTCCAAGTGCGGGCTGGCCTTCAAATGACACATTCCTAGCCAA
>CANLYJ010000013.1 GCA_947495295.1 uncultured Paracoccaceae bacterium | reverse complement strand
TTGGTGGCTACGATGAACAACAAACCCTCTCTTAGCAAATACCGCTATTTGGACCCATAGGCGCTGACGTCAGACAGAATTGAAACCATGCTGCGCTATGCAGGATGGAAGGTCTATCGTTCCACCTTAATGCGCCATGCAAACAAAACTGCGCAAGCGATCATGGGGGTGTATCAAGCCCTCATGGATTCGGTGCTCGGCGATAGCGTTCGCGTATTCGTCGATGAAACACCCATTCCAATTTTGAGATCTGGAACAGGTAAAACCGGAACTGCATATATGTATGCGGTTCATCGCGACGATAGGCCATTTGGAGGAAACGATCCTCCCGCAACAATTTACGTCTCGCGAAGTTCGCGCGCGATGTATCACATACATGATCTTTTCGCTGACCGGTCGCTGATAGTTCATCACGATGGATACGGAGGCTATGGACAGTTCGGAAGCATCGGCACCGTTATTGCAAATATCGTCGGCGTTGGTTGCTGGACGCATGCGCGTCGGAATTTCATCAAATACTACGACACGACAAAGAATGACGCCGCCGGGTCTGCATCTGCCGGTGAAATTATCGAGCTTATCGACCTGTTGTATAAACATAATGGCGAGACATGGGGATGGAGCCGTGAAGATCGCCGCCAATATCGCCAGAAACACTGCAAGCCAGTGGTGGACAAACTTATGCTACGAATGGAAGCGATCCAGTTAACGATATCGACCGGATCTCGTCTGAACACAGCAATCAACTATGTCCTCAAACGCCGGGAAAGCTTGACCCGCTTTCTTGATGACGGACGCATTGAACTGGATACAAACGCGGTCGAACGGCAGTTCAAGCCAGTCCAAATGTTGAGAAAGAATGTCTACTTCATGGGCAGCGATGAAGGTGGAGAGACTTGGGCCGTATTTTCGTCTCTGATCGAGACTTGCAAGCTGAACGGGTTTGATCCTTACAAATATTTGGTCTGGCTGTTTGACGAATTGACTGCTCTCTTTGCTCGTGGTGCATCTCCGGTCATCGACTACAGAAAGTTTCTTCCTTGGAATGCTCCAAAACAATGTAAGATGGGCATGAAGCAGGATGTGGAAGATCAGAAAAAGGCTGCGTGAATTTAGACACCAGGGGCGGTAAGCGGACCTTAGCTGCACGCGCGCGGAGAACGCGTAACCTCGGCGTAAGCAGACATTGCCTCTCGGCAAATTCGCTCTATCGCCCCCAATCGATACGCTCTTGATCACGTTGCGCGACTTGGAGAGCGACCCATCGAAGTTTTTGCTTTCCGTATCTGAAACCATGCCCGATTTTGTCGAGGCTGATTGAATTCGTGGGATGTGGGCTCTGACACCAAGGGGCTCGCTGCTGGGTTTGAAAAAGCTAAGAACGCGAAGCCAAAACCCAGGGCTAGAATTTCCCGACTTAGGCTGTAGTCTATTGACGTGTTGAAACTTGGAGTTGCGGATGATCCAGAGGTGCCGGCGGATTTGAAGCGGGATAGTTTCCTAAAAGCCCAATCGATGCTGGCTGGAGTAGCCTCAGTCGTGATGCTATTGCTCGCGACCATTGCTGGCCGTATCGAAGCACAGGAATCCACCTCATCCGAACCGGAAGTGATCTTGCCGCCCGTGGTTATCGTGGAGGACCCCGATCGCCCTCGTGAACTTCGATACGATTGGACCGTGCTATCCAGCTACAATGGGGGGCTGCCGTCCAGCACAGTATTCCCGGAAACAGCCACGAGGGCCGAAGACGGTTCGATATGGATCGTGACGGGAGATGGGGTCGCAGAGCTCAGCAACGGTTTCTGGAATGTTTACAACAGCGACGTCTCGGCTCAGTTTGGCTGGGACAAACCGTTAGGCAGCCCGTCCGTATCAGCATTCGACGGCACTGGAGCACTCTGGATCGGGACGTCCAGCGGTTACCTCGCACGATTTGACGGGGCCGATTTTCGCTTTTTCTCGCCCTCCGAAATCGGGCTTGGTGAAGGGCCGCTCAACACGATAGTCGACCTCGTGGCGACGCCGCAGGGGTCGATCTGGATCGCCGGTCACCGCGTGCTCGTTGAGTATTCGTTGGAAACTGGTCCAGTCAGAATATTCGACGAAACCAGCGACAGCTTTCCGGCCGCATCGATCCAAGACCTCGAACTGGACCCGGATGGTACACTTTGGATAGCTGATCAATCTGGACTGCTGAAGCTCTCTAGGGATGCCAGTTGGACGCGACATTACGGGGGGCTGCGGCTTGACGTAATAAAAAAGGATGGGAGCCATCTCCTTTTGGGCGGTGGAAAGACCATAATTCGTTTTGACCCTGAAGCTGTTGAGACCGTGCAGTATTTCGAAAGCGTGCCCGGCATGGTCGATGCGAGCATCACGTCGCTATTGGTCGATCGCGAAGGAACTCTTTGGGTGGCGTCGAGCTTCGCGGGTTTATGGAGGCTAGCCGGCGACGTTTGGCAAAACTTCAACGAGGTCAACAGCGACATAGACAGCGACTTCATTGGGACACTTTTCGAAGGGGACTACGGCAGCATCTGGTTCGCCGCCGCTGGGCTAACCAGGATGCAACCACGGGCAACACAGTCATTCTCCGAGCATTCCCGGAACCGGTTTGGCGATATTGGAACCACGGTCCTATTTGACTCCGTTGGCACTCTCTGGCTCGCCGATGCCTCCGGTTTGTCGACATTTGACGGGTACTGGTGGTCGTATGTCGATACCGGCGACCTTTCTATCAGCGAATCCCAGCTGCTCTTCGACGGTCAAGACGCCCTCTGGCACTTTGGGTTCGAGGGGCTCTTCATCTATGGGGACGGGGCTTGGACCACGAACGAGGACTGGCTCAGCGTTTTCCAACCGTTGTCGAGCGAGTTCCCTCCGCGGATCAGTTCCGCCAAGCGGGATCCTGGCGGGTCGGTCTGGATCGGGACCGACGCCGGTATCGCACGCTACGACGAAAGCACGTTGACGTGGGATCGGGTAGCGATTCCATGGATCGACCAAACAGAACAATCGCCGGAGGTTGTCGCGGTCGACCGGACAGGGACGGTCTGGCTTTTCTCACAAAAAGATCATGGATCTGGTCTGGAGCCCACGCTGTCACGTTTGCAGAATGATCGATGGGACCATTTCACAAATTCAGAGACTGATACCGGCAATTGGCCGCGCCATGTGGTCGTCGCCGCAGACGGTGCTCTCTGGTATCCCAACGCCGAAAAAATGACGTTGAACCGGTTCGACCCACGTACTCGAGACCTAACCGTCTACTCCGACGCTCAATTGGGCGTGGACCTAAACGGTATCTATTCGCTCGCGATAGCGCCCGACGGAGCGATTTGGGCCGGAGCACAGGCCGGGGTGATCCGGTTTTCCGGTGAACAAGTTCGGGTATTTGACAGCCAAAATTCGGAGTTCTCACGCCCATGGGGAACATCCATCGCCTTTGCACCAGACGGAAGCGCCTGGGTGAGCACAATCAACAGTGAGTTGGTCAGGATCGCCGGGAGTTGGGCAGATCCTGAGATCCAGAAGATCGACACCCTTTCTGAGATTGGCCAGCCCGAGCATACGTTCGCGGTCAGGGGCTTTGATCCATCATACAGGACGCCGCAGCACCAGTTGCAGTTTGAGTGGTCTCTCGATCGGGCAACGCTTAGGGGCTTTGAAAACGTCCGCACTCAGAGAACCAACGAACCGTTCCATACCTTGCGCTTCGAGACCGACGGGGACTATCGCCTAAGCGTCCGGGCGGTGGATCCCTACGGAGCGCAAAGCACTCCCGAAGTGTTCGAATTCAATGTGCGTTTACCAGTTGGAGGCGAAACGCCTTGGTGGCGTGCGACGTCCACCAAGATCTTGGCCGGCGTCATACCTGTAGCATACCTTGCTTTCATGATTCCACTGGTGGCGTTGTATCATCGGTCATCGTTGGCACGCTCGCTTGCCAACAGTGGGCTGTTCGACAAGTTCCCTGTTTTTCATCGCCTCCTGCTCAATTCGAATTGGGCAAGACGGAAGATCTTCCATGGCTATGCGCTCTTTGCCGGCGAACTCTCAGAGGCCACGTATTATATCCCCCAGTCTCTTTTTGCCGAGGATGACGGGAAAAAAAGCTACATAGCCACAGCGGATGCACCATTCGGTGAACTCCTTCAAACGGCGCGACACTCAATTATCTTGGGGCGAAGTGGAACCGGGAAAAGCATCCTGATGAGGCGCCTTTTTCGACTTGGGGCAGAGGGCTTCCGAAGGGATGGCGGCCGGTTGCCCATTCTGTTGAGTGCAGTGCATAACTTGAATGACGGGACCGCCTTGGCAGAGGCGGCAAAGCAGGCGCTGAGACGGGACGGTAACGTGGAGCTGCCGGATCGGATTTTGGATCACTTGATTGCAAAGGGAGGTTTCATTCTCCTGATCGACGGGCTCAACGAGGCACCAGAGGCAGTGTCAATGGTCTCGCAGTTCGCTAACGTCGATGCTTCCAATCACTTGATCGTCGCGAGCCAGAGCGATTTATTACGTCGTGATGATATGGTGCCATATCGCTTGTCCGAGGTCAGCCAGCCTCTTGCGAAGGAGTATATCCAAGACAGGTGCGGCCACGGCGTCTGGGAACGGTTGCCGCAAAAGATTGTCGCGCTGGCACGAAACCCGATGGATCTGGATCTGATTGCGGAAGTGCTGGACGGACTTGGTGTCGACAATTTTCCCACCCAGCGATCAGCTCTATACGCGGCGCGCTTCAATGCAGACACCGCATTCGCAGAATGGGTTGAAACTGCTGACACACGGCTTGGTGTGATCTTCGAGGTTGCCTTCCGGATGTTGCGTGACGATCGGCTTCCAGATCACACCAAGCTGGCGGGATGGGTCCGGCATGCAATGGAACAACGCGGACGAGATGACAAAGATGTCGAAGTGGTTCTAGCGAAGTTGACGCAAAGCCGCCATTTCAGGCATGTCCGGAGAAGCGACGCGCTCGGCAGAGCTGTCGAGGCCACCACGTTTGACCATGAACTCGTGGGAAAGTTCCTCGCTGCGCGGCATCTTGCATCGATGCTGGCCACTGACAACGTCCGGACTGAGGCGCTCCGACTGGCGGAAGACAAATCCTGGCAGGACGTGTTCTTCTTTCTCGTCGATGAAGTCGTCGGCCGAGACCTGTTGGACTTATTGCTTCGCGATATCATTCACTTGGAAGGCGCGTCACCGTTGGAAATCGTGGCTTATGCAATCGAAACAAAGTCTGGCGATAAAGGCGGGTTGCCCGTGGAATTCAGAGACGAGTACACGACAATGCGTCTGAGGGCAGACATCCAACAGACTCCAGCCGCTTGAGCTCTTTGGCAGGCGATCCGCCTCGCCAAGGATGCTCAGAAATTGGAATTAGGCGATCCTATGCAGTGGATAGATAAGAGATCTCGTCAAGACTTCGGACGAGCTAAGCACGTTCGGCTCTCTACTAATTTCAACCATGGACAAGGCGGATATTGGGCCACTTCCTCGTATCCGCTTCGTCCCGCGATTCGATCATCTCGGCGCCCTGAAATGCTGCGGCATCTACCAACGTCTGCTTTGTGGAAGCTGCACTGCAATATCAGGATGTGAGTTCAACGGCGGCTTCTGGGCCGTGACAGCGATGATCCTTAGCATGCAGGTTCCGCGGAACAGCTTTCACTCCTGAACTGATCCATCAGCTTGGACATCTCACCTGCTGGAACATACGGCGCGAATGCGGAGCACAGATAGTCTGTGTGCGGTGTCAACTGATCAAGGAATGTCGTTGACCAACCTTCGTCGACGGTCAGCATTTGTTCAGCTGAGTATAGAAGGTGATCGACATGTGCAGAATACGCTCCCCCATCGGCTGATTGGATCAAGGCGCAAGCGTCGGTAGGTCGCGCAAATTCAGCCTGCGACGCCGCCAATGCCAGATGTGCTCGATAAGCGTCACGGGCGGATTGTTGACGCTGGATCAGGTCGTTGTGGTCAAGTCGGATCTTCGCACCGACAATTGCGGCTATAGCTACACAGGCTGTTATGACAGCGGCAAATGCCTCAATCGATTCAGCGTTTTTCGACCACCATCCCATCAAATCCACTCTCCGTCTTTCGCTCACGAACTGTCTATCGTGGTTTCAAATAAATCTCTACGCGCATGTTGAATTGCTTTACCATACGAGACATATGTGTCTCATGACGAAGATTCGATTAGATACTAGAGATGCCATCATCGAAGCCGCATTCCTGCTCTTTGCGGAACAGCCAACCGCTTCGCTTGGTGATCTGGCCAAACGCGCCGGTGTTGGCCGCGCAACATTGCACCGCCACTTTCCGGGGCGCCCGGAATTGATGCGGGCCCTAGCCAAGATCGCGATGGAAGAGCTTGATCAAGCCGTCAAAGAGGCAACTGCGGACGCAGAGACTTTCGAAGAAGGTTTCCGACTTGCGATGCACGCGTCTGTCGCTATGGCGAGCCGCCAATGGTTCTTGGCACACCAAGGCGTGGATGCGGATGAGGAGGTTGGTGCGATCTATCAGGCCAGCCTCAAAGAGCTCCGTGAAGACATCGACAAAGCAAAGGACGAAGGGTTCTTCGACAGATCGATCCCGACCGCATGGATTGCCGAGGTCCATGAAAACCTCACCTTCGCCGCATGGTCGCTGGTGCGGTCCGGAGAAGCAACTCCGAAACAAGCCGCTGATCTTGCCTGGCACACATTCTCTCAAGGTTTGAAAGGACCAAACCGATGAACAGACGATCAATGATGAAACATGGCGCAGCCTTTGGTGCGCTGAGCCTTTCAGGAGCACCCCTTATGGCAGATAGCCAAACTAAATGGCATGTCCCACCCGAAGAAGACCGGCATCAACGGACTTTCATGCAATGGCCGGTGAACCGCCGAGTGCACCGTGATCGTGTGTTTTTGGAGATGACGCAGCAGACTATCGCCGACATCGCCAATGCCATTGCCGAGTTTGAACCGGTCATCATGCTTGCCGCAGGAGAGGATCATGCTGGCGCGCGCGCCAAGCTCTCTGCAAGTGTCGATCTATGGGACATCCCAACCGAAGACCTCTGGTGTCGGGACGCTGGTCCAATCTTCGTGACCGATGGGGCGGGCAAACTCGCTGTTACCCACATCCATTTCAATGGCTGGGGTGAAAAACAGGTGAACCGTCGTGACAATCAAATCGCTGGACGGGTAGCCGAACGGCTTGGCCTCGAGTTGATCCCGTCAGGTCTCCGCGGCGAAGGTGGCGGTGTCGAGCATGATGGTCATGGTCTTCTGATGGCGGCATGAGAGCAGTTGGGTGAACGACAATCGCAACCCGGGGCTTTCCCGAAATGAGATCGAGGCGCGTTTGCTGGGGGCCTATGGCGCGGATCGCATGATCTGGGCAGATGGCCTTTGGGGCGAGGACATCACGGACTACCATATCGACGCGCTTGCGCGGTTTACGGGGCCTGGGCGCGTTTTGATCAATCTGCCGGACGAGCCCGACATGAACGATCCATTCCATGTCTCGGCGCTAAAAACGCATGACAAGCTCGCAGCAGAGGGCATGGACATTGATGTTATCCCGGAACCGTTTACCACCCGCGTCAGAAGCCGCGACTTTGTGGCGTCCTACGCGAATTATTATGCCTGCAACGATGCCATCATCGCAGCGCAATTTGGCGATGAAGAAACAGACCAAATCGCCAAAGATGCTTTGGAGCGGCACTACCCTGGGCGAGAAATCGTGATGCTCAATGTCGATGCATTGGGCGAGATCGGTGGCGGCATTCATTGCGCCACACAGCAGATGCCAGCGGTCTGACAAATTTTTATAAAGAAGCGGTCATTGATCTGTTGAGTTCAACTGACCGCTTCGGTCTGCGATCCCGAACTTGAATCCAACGTCGATTTTGTGCGCGAGGCGAACGGCAGCAATGCGGGCTGCGACTGCAGCATTTCGGGTGGCTGGCAGAAGGCGGCTTTGGGCCGAAACCTCAAATCCATAGGTTTCGAGTCGACCTACCGAAGGCGAGATTAACGATGTCAAACAGCGGCGCCTGAGCGCTTGAATGGCAGTGTTAAATCACTCGAAAAGGATTGAAAGCAGTGTTTCGGGCCCTCGATACAACGCTTACGACGGAAAGCGTCGCTGGCCTGATGAAGTGAAGGCCTACATTGTTGCCGAGACGCTGGTTGAGGGCGCGACATCGCCAAGTATTGGCTAGGAATGTGTCATTTGAAGGCCAGCCCGCACTTGGAAGCGAAGAGTCCTCAAAGCGTGATCCACTTCCGCG
>CANLYJ010000012.1 GCA_947495295.1 uncultured Paracoccaceae bacterium | reverse complement strand
GCCATCCGCGAAGGCGGCCGGACCGTCGGCGCCGGTGTTGTGTCGAAGATCGTCGAATAATCACAGACGCGTGGGTTGCACCCACCCTACGTAGGGTGGGTAGAACCCACCGGACCACGAAACAAACGAAAGGCCGCTCCAACCGGAGCGGCCTTTTTTGTATTGCAGCAGCCATCACCAAGACCCCGCCACAAATCACAACAGACAAAACACCGTAAGATGGGTCTCGACCCATCGCACTTTTGGCCGGATCAAGGCGCCGCCGACGTTCCGGCCAACCGGTCTGCCTCATGTGTTGTTTCATCAAAAAAGGTCTTGAGCCTGTCCCGCCAGTATTCGGTTTCCTCTGGGCTCATCTTGCGGGGCACCGCCCCCTCAAACCGACGAAAGACAAAGGCACCGCGCCCGCCGGATTTGGGCACCAGCATCTTGTCCCATGACGACATTCGCTTTTGCCTCGCGGTTGAATAGGCGTAGGCGAATATCGGCATACCGGTAACCCGTGCCCATTCCAGCACCGCAGGCTGAACCTGCAAAGCCGGGCCCGTTGGCCCGTCACCTGTCATACCAATGCTGACCCCGTCCTTTACCCGGCGCAAAACCTTCCGGGACGCTGATCGGTTGGACCGGCTTTTGGACATTTGCATCGGTTGCAATCCGGCCCTCCGATGCAAGGCGCCGGCCAGCCGACCAACGGGCGAACGATTGTAAAGACTGGAGAGCGGCCCATCCTTCACCGGCCAATGCTCTGCTGCCATCAGGCACCGACTGTGCCACATGACCAGCAAAACGGGACCGTTTGCCAGGGCATCGTGAAGGTCATCCAGACCTTCACTGGTCCAATCGGTTCGCTTGCTGCACCATGACAGATACCACCCGGCGACAGCGGCAATGACCGCTGCGAGTGTCTGTGAATGTTCGATCCGCTTGCGCAGGGACATGGGGCAGGCGCCTTTGTTGGTTGTTGGCGCATTGTTTCAACATTTATTGCCGGGATGACAAGTCCATGGCCGGTTCCCTCTTGATCCGGCAGTGGTTTCGGACTAACCCGACATCTGGTCATAGGGGTATAGCTCAGTTGGTAGAGCGGCGGTCTCCAAAACCGTAGGTCCCGGGTTCAAGTCCTGGTGCCCCTGCCAGACCCGATCACCGCCCGTCGGAGGATCATAAAAACATCCCATGACAGTCCCGGATTTCAGCGTCGCGTTCCATATCGGGGCGCATAAGACAGCCACATCTCATCTACAACGATCGCTGCGTGACGCGACAGACCCGCTGGCCGATGCCGGGGTGCGCTATTACGGGCCTGCTGACCTCAGGCTGCCGGGCCGTTCGATCAGGCGCTTGTTCAGCCTGCATGACCAACCGGCGCGTGCGCCGCGTCGCACGCCACAGGATCAGCTGGCGCTGATGCGTAAAGGCGGGCATCGTTTGCTGCTGAGCGAAGAAAACTATATCGGGGTCCTGAACAGCCCGCGCCGCAGGGAAATCCGCATGCGGTATCCCTATGCGGCCCGTCGGATCACGGCGCTGGCCAATGTACTGGATGCCGGTGGGCTGGATGTCTTTCTAAGTATTCGAAACCCCGCGACATTTCTGACATCTGCCTATTGCCAGCAATTGCTGGGTGGGCGGATCATGACGATAGATCGGTATCTACGGATCAATCCGCTGGAGAGTGTGAACTGGTTTTCGCTGGTCAAACGTCTGCGCCGCGCAAAAGGGGTCAATCGGCTGACAATCTGGCGATACGAGGATTATCAGGCACTGTTTCCGCAGATTTGCGCGGCCATGGTTGGAGAAACGGCCAGCGGCCTTGTCCAACCCTTGCCCCGCCGCATCCATGTGGGCCTGTCCGCAAAAGCGGTCGCCGCGGTGCATCGGCAGACGGGTGACGTTCCGCCTGATAAACGTGGCAATGTCGCACGCAACCTTTTTCCCGTGGGCCCGGATGCGCCCGCCTTTGACGGGTTTGACAAAGATCAGCACGCTATCGCAGAACAGGCATATCAGGCGCAGATTTCTGCGATTGCTGGTTTGGACGGCGTGACCTTTCTGCGCCCCTAGGCGATGCGGGGCAAACCACCCTTGAAATCAGATAGCAGAATCCGTATGTCGCCACATGATTTGACAAAGGATCGTGCCCCATGGCCATCGCCAACCCTGCAAAGTTCATCCAAGAGGTTCGCGCCGAAATCTCAAAGGTTGTTTGGCCGACACGTCGCGAAGTCATCATGACGACGATCATGGTGTTCATCATGGCGACGGTGACGGCGATCTTCTTTTCGCTCGTCGACCTGCTGATCCGCACTGGCCTGTCCGGTGTTCTGTCCTATTTCGGTGGTTGATATCGGGACATAGGCGGCCCAGTTTCTGCGCGGCCCCTCTTGAAAACGCGGGCCTGCAGCGGTAAGAGCCTGCAACTTCCGAAAATGGCGTGCGGCGAATCGAGCAGCGCGCCGCTTTTATTTTTGGGACTGGCGATGTCGCCATGGTAATGAAAACAAGAGGTCGGTTGCGACCTCGCGACGACAAGGTGCTGAACACAGATGGCGAAACGGTGGTATTCGGTGAGCGTTCTTTCGAACTTCGAAAAGAAGATCGCAGAAGCAATCCGCACCAAAGCGGAAGAACAAGGCCTGAGCGATCAGATCGACGAAGTGCTGGTGCCGACCGAAGAAGTCATCGAAATCCGCCGCAACAAAAAGGTGACCGCCGAGCGCCGCTTTATGCCCGGTTACGTTCTTGTCCATATGGAAATGTCGGATGAAGGGTATCACCTGATCAACTCGATCAACCGCGTCACTGGCTTTCTGGGCCCGCAGGGCCGCCCGATGCCGATGCGTGATGCCGAAGTGCAGGCGATCCTGGGTCGCGTGCAGGAAGGCGAAGAAGCTCCACGCACGCTGATCCATTTCGAGATTGGCGAGAAGGTCAAAGTCAACGACGGCCCGTTCGAGGATTTCGACGGCATGGTCGAAGAAGTGGACGACGAAAACCAGCGCCTGAAGGTGACGGTGTCGATCTTTGGCCGGGCGACCCCGGTCGAACTGGAATTCACGCAGGTTTCCAAACAGTAACTTGCGTGCTCAGACGTGGGAGCGGCAACGCGAACCACGGCAAAACCGCCCCTTTTGGGGCTTTGTAGGGTGGGTGCAACCCACCGCTGAAAAGGAGAAGGCCAATGGCCAAGAAAATCGTGGGTACGCTCAAACTGCAGGTCCCTGCAGGTCAAGCAAACCCGTCCCCACCCGTGGGTCCTGCGCTGGGTCAGCGCGGCATCAACATCATGGAATTCTGCAAGGCATTCAACGCCAAGTCCGGCGATCTGGAGCCCGGCGCGCCATGCCCAACCGTGATCACCTATTATCAGGACAAGTCGTTCTCGATGGAAATCAAGACGCCGCCTGCGTCTTACTACATCAAGAAGGCCGCCAAGCTGAAATCCGGGTCCCAGACACCTGGCAAATCAGTTGCTGGTTCCATCACCGGTAAGCAGGTGCGCGAAATCGCCGAAGCCAAGATGAAGGACCTCAACGCGACGTCCATCGAAGGCGCAATGCAGATCATCATGGGTTCTGCCCGTTCTATGGGCATCGAGGTGAAGTAATGGCAAAATTTGGTAAGCGCACAACAGCAGCGCGTGAAGCATTTGCTGGCAAGGAAAACGTGTCTGTGGCTGAAGCTGCGGCACTGGTCAAAGACAACGCCAAGGCGAAGTTCGACGAAACCATCGAAATCGCAATGACGCTGGGTGTGGATCCACGTCACGCTGACCAGATGGTCCGTGGCACGGTCAGCCTGCCCAACGGCACTGGTAAAACCGTCCGCGTCGCTGTTTTTGCCCGTGGCGAAAAAGCCGAAGAAGCCAAGGCAGCCGGTGCAGACATCGTCGGTGCAGAGGATCTGATGGAAACCGTTCAGGGTGGCACCATCGAATTTGACCGCTGCATCGCGACACCTGACATGATGGCCGTTGTTGGCCGTCTGGGTAAGGTTCTTGGCCCACGTAACCTGATGCCGAACCCGCGCGTTGGCACGGTGACCATGGACGTCAAACAAGCTGTCGAAGACGCCAAAGGCGGTCAGGTGCAGTTCAAGGCTGAAAAAGCTGGCGTCGTGCATGCCGGTATCGGCAAGGCATCTTTCACAGCCAAACAGCTGGAAGAAAACATGCTGGCCTTTGTTGACGCCGTCGGCAAAGCCAAGCCAACAGGCGCCAAAGGCACCTACATGAAAAAGATCGCCGTCAGTTCGACCATGGGTCCGGGTGTTTCGGTTGATGTGGCATCGGCAACCGGCAACGCCTGAACCGATTGACCATCACAATTTATCAGGCGGGCTCCCAAAATGGGCCCGCCTTTTTCGTTGTGACGTCCATTATCGGCAGATGGAGATATCAGCCGGGCAATCGACCTCATCGCCTTCGCGTGCTTTGATCAATTTCTCCAACCCTGTGAAGCGGGCAATTCCGGTTGTTTCCACATCCATCAGGTCGCGCAGGTCGGACACGTTGTGGTGGGTATAGCAGACAAACCGATCTGTGTTGCATGCGAACAAGCGCTGTTCTGATTTGTCATAATGGAACAGTTGCCCAAGGCGGACATTGCCAAAGACAAAGACATCACGACGTCCAATGATCTTGTCGATCGTGGGGCGGGTCAGGTCGCCGGTCGCGGCGAGGATCATGTCGCGCACATCCACCATCGCAAAGGGCTCTTCTATCTGCGCCTGAATACCATTGGGATGTAACATGACAAAGGGCAACCAGCTGCGGTGCACATCTGTCTGTAGAAGCGTTCCCGGCGAATATTCACGGGATTCGTCGGAGGTGATGATCACGACGGTGTTTTCCAGCAACCCCCTGTCGCGCAGCCCATCCACAAGTTCCTGGACAGCCATATCGGCATAGCGGGTGGCCCTGTACCGATCAGTGCCTGCATCAGGCTGAAAATCATCCGGTACATTGTAGGGTGTATGCGTTCCGGTTGTGAGCAGCGTCATTAACCAGGGGCGGCCCTGCTCAACCTGATCAATGCGCTCCAACGCTGTCTCAAAAAGCGTCAGGTCATCAACGCCCCAACCGGTGCGGCGGTGGGCCCATGCGATTTGCGCGTCACCGGCCACCACGTCGTAGCCGAGGATTGGTAGGATCTCGTCCTTTCGCATGAAATCCAACGGTGCGGATTGCAGAAATTCCGTATGGTATCCCGCCGTGCCCAAGATCGCCGGAAGGGATGCTGAGGTCTCTGGTGTATCGGCTTGCAGTTCATACCATCGCATTGGGACGTTGGTGAAATAGGGCAGCCGGGCTGTATGTGTGGAGTATATCCCGTTCGCAGTCAGTAATTGATGTCCAATGTATTGTTGGAAATGGATATTCTCGGCGGCGAGGGACTGCAAATTTGTCATATTCGCCAGTGTGAGGCTGTATTCTGACAGCCCTTCCAAAAACACTAACAGTACATTGTGTTTTCCCTCTACAGGTGCAAGCGGCACAGGGTGCTGGGTAAATGGTGCATCGGAAAAGACGCGATCATCGATCTCCAATTCTGGCACACCGATCTGTGGCATCATTGGGTGGGTCTGCATCCACACCGGTTGATCGTAGCGGGCAGAGACAGGTAGAGCCACGACAATCACGGCAAGGATGATAGAAAGCGCGCAGATCCCGACCCGAACCAGCGGCCGCCGCGCAAACCACACGAGCATCCCGCCGATCGCCAGAAATCCCAAAAAATAGGTGAATAACTGCAACGTTGCCTGTCCGGCGATGAATGTCGGGTTTGCAGCCAATCCAATCAGTGACAAGTCAATATTGGATTCGTTATATCTAATATGTTCGGAATTCGCGGCATAGAATGCTGCCAGCGTAATGCCTCCCAACGCCATGCCCCAACGTCCGAACGCAGCCATGGCAAATGCGACTGGCAATGCAAACATTGCGTCTGTCTTTAACCCAAGGAGTAGCGACTGACCGTAGGTTTCGATGATTTTTTGCGACGGGTTGAAACCGTCCGAGGCCATGAAATGCCAAAGAAATCCAGTGTCGTTTGAGAAGTAGATCAATGCAATTGCGACACGGTGCGCCCAAGTCATAGACAGAACCAATGCAAAGGCCAGCAGGAACATACCAAGACGCCGATTGGGTGCTGTCACTGCGGTGCCTTGGACGGAGTTTGGAGCGTTTGACATGCTGGTTTTCATACTCGAACAGTTGCCCGTGCTTCTTATCCGATGATTGAGCCTGTTTGCACAGGAAAGTCATCACCCGTTTGAATAATCGGGCCGAAGTGCCGAGATTTGTGCATTGAAATCAATCTCATCAGGCAGTAGGGAACGGTCCTGGGTCGCACGTTTGATTCGTTCGTCCCTATTCGTCCGAGACGGTGGGTTGGCCAAATGCCTTTAATTCCTGCCTGAGACGGGATAGACCAGATTTCCCAAGGCTCTTTTGAGACTTGTCTGGCACGCCCCGTTTGCATGGACTGTAGACTGTTGGGCGGCTGGGCCGTTTAACAAAATTGAGCCGGGGGGAAACCCCCAAACTTGGAGTGAAACTGTGGATAGAGCACAAAAAGAACAGCTGGTCGAAGATCTCGGCCAGATCTTTGAAAGCTCTGGCGTCGTAGTGGTTGCCCATTACGAAGGCATGACAGTTGCCGAAATGCAGGACCTGCGCGCGAACATGCGCGAAGCGGGCGGGTCTGTGCGCGTGACCAAGAACAAGCTCGCCAAAATCGCCCTGGAAGGTAAGCCATGCGAAAGCATTGCTGAATACCTGACGGGCATGACCGTACTTGCCTATTCCGAAGACCCTGTCGCTGCTGCGAAGGTCGTGGATACATATGCCAAAGGGAACGACAAACTTGTCGTTCTTGGCGGTGCTATGGGCGATACGGCGCTGGATCCAGCTGGTGTGAAATCAGTTGCCGGAATGCCATCGCGCGAGGAGCTTATTGCTTCTATCGCGGGCTGCATCGGGGCACCTGCAAGCAACATCGCCGGGGCCATTGGCGCGCCTGCTTCGAACATCGCGAGCGTTCTTTCGACCATCGAAGAGAAAGCTGCATAAAGCATCTGAATTGACTGGGGGCCGCGGCCTCACGTTGGAACACACTAATTAGAAACGGAAAAAGCAAATGGCTGATCTGAAAAAACTGGCTGAAGAGATCGTTGGTCTGACCCTTCTCGAAGCACAAGAACTGAAAACCATCCTGAAGGATGAGTATGGCATCGAGCCCGCTGCTGGCGGCGCTGTGATGATGGCTGGTCCTGGCGGCGACGCTGGCGAAGCTGCTGAAGAGAAAACTGAATTCGACGTCGTTCTGAAGAATGCCGGCGCATCCAAAATCAACGTGATCAAAGAAGTTCGCGGCATCACCGGTCTTGGCCTGAAAGAAGCCAAGGATCTGGTCGAAGCTGGCGGCAAGATCAAAGAAGGCGCGTCCAAGGACGAAGCCGAAGAGATCAAAGGCAAGCTGGAAGCAGCTGGCGCCGAAGTCGAACTGGCCTAAGCCAAACCGACGCGATCAATCAAACCGGGTCCGCCATGTGCGGCCCGGTTTTTTTGTGCCTGATGAAATCTAACCGCAACGGTCGGTGGTGTTGCCTGACCCCCATCCGCGCGGTGGCTGCGAATCAATCGTAAATGCTGTGATTTCGGCTAAAAAACAGTGTCGGCAAAGCGTCGGCCAGACGTCGGCAAAACGTCGGACCCCAAATGCCTGAACCGGGCATTTAACTTAGCGTGCGCTGCAGGTGTGAATGCAGTGTTAACCTTTGGCTGAGATGCGTTTGCCGCAGTTCAGCCCGTAATCTGGTCGGGTGAGGCGCCGGATTGAAAGAACGCATCGATAGGCACGGGCCGCGACAGGTAGTAACCTTGGATCTGGTCGCAGCCGCTTTCGACCAGCCAGTCATATTCCGCGCGTGTTTCGACCCCTTCGGCGACAGAGATTGCGTTGATCTGTTTGGCCAGTGTCAGGATCAGCCGGATAATCGGGCCGGTATCGGGCAGCCCGCTGATGAAGGATTTGTCGATCTTGATACAGTTCAGCGGAAAGCGCGAGATGTAGGACAGGTTTGAATAGCCCGTGCCAAAATCATCAATCGCGATCCGGTAGCCGAGGGCGGCAATTTCTTGCAGCTTCTGGGCGATGGTTTCGTGATCGCCGATCAGGACATTCTCAGTAATCTCAAGTTCGATCTTTTTGCGCGGAAAGCCTGGTTTTTGGGCGTAATGCCGCAATGCGCCAAGTAGTTCGTCGTTTTGGAATTGGCGGGGCGAGATGTTGATCGACACTTCGGTGTCCAGCCCTTGCTGCGCCCATGTGATGGCCTGCTGGCAACCGACATCCAGAACCCATTGGCCAAGCGCCTCGATCATCCCGGTTTCTTCACAGATCGGAATGAACCGGTCGGGCATGATCATCCCGTTTTCGGGGTGGTTCCATCGCACAAGCGCCTCTGCCGAGACAATGGTATTTGTCCGCAGGTCCACCCGTGGCTGGTAGTGGACGATAAATTCACCCCTTTCGACCCCACGTTTGATATCCGCTTCGATCTGGCGCCGTTCCTTGACGGCGGTCCCGATGTTATCGTCGAAATAGGTGACCCGATCACGGCCATTCTGTTTTGAGATGTATAGCGCGATATCTGCATTGCTGAGGATTGCGGTAAAATCGGCCTCTTGTGGTTCGAATATCGAGACCCCTGCACTGACGGTTACGTTGACATGGGTGGTTGCGTGATTGATCGGCTCTGAAAAGGCTTGCCGGAGTAGCGCGACCCTTTCCTTGAGACCGTCGAGATCCGCAACATCGCGCAGAAGCAGGACAAATTCATCGCCCCCCAAACGCGCAATCATGTCGTCGCCCCTGATCATCTTGCGGGCGCGCACGGCCAGTTGTTTCAGGACAACGTCGCCCATTTCATGGCCCAGCGCGTCATTGATCTGTTTGAATTTGTCGACATCAAAATAGAGCAGCGCGCATTTCCCGGCCCCGCCTTTGGACAGGTTTTCGATATGGTTGAGCAGGAAGGCCCGATTGTAACAGCCGGTCAACTGGTCCCTGTCTGCCAGATAGCGGGCCTTGTCGCGGGCGATTTTCAGCTCTGTCACATCAATTGCGGTGACCAATGCAGCGGGTTCGCCTGTGACGGCGTCATTGCATCGTTTGACAGAAATATCGTGCCAGCGCGCACCTGCGCCAGTGCAAACTCGCGCCACAATCCGGTGTTCGCCATGCCCCAGCAGGGCCTGCATGACTTCGAGGTGATCGGCACTGCTGAGGAAGATATCCGCAAAAAGATGTTGCGAGCTCATCGCTGCATTTCTGGCGGCAGGGTTCATGTAAAGCAGCACGCCGTCGATACTGTAGAGCGTGATCATGACGTCGGTGTGCAACAATGCCTCTGCGCTGCGCAGGTTTTCGGGCGCGTCATCTTTGTGATCGACGACCTCGCAATGCATCCCCATGCGCCCGTCGGCAAGCCGTATCCCGGTATAGACCACCATGACGCTGGTGGGCGTTCCGTTGGGGTAGAGCGTCCAGAGTTCGTTAAAGGACGCATCCCGTTCGGCGAAATCAAACTGATATTGCTTGAGCCGTTTACGCACCATCGCAGACATGTCCTGCCTGAGATCGCGCGCGCAAAGCTCTGCCTCGTCTTCGGCTTGCCAAAGCGTGCAGGCGGTTTCGTTGGCAAAGACAATCCGCGAGTTGTCGATGTCATAGATCCAGATCGGGGTCTTTAATCGCCTGATGATCGCAAAGCTTTCATCGGTCACGACAGGTCCACCTGTGGGTTTGCCAGCCAACAGCGATGCGTTCGCGATATCAATGGCCCCTGTCTTCATTTTTGATGAACCGATGCCATTTGCTACGCAGCAGCCTTGGTCAGTTGTCCAAGTTCGGACAAAGGTCGGAAGGATGCCGTTTGCGTCACATCGTCGATCCATCTGCTGACATGCGGGAAGTCGGTTTTTGAAAGCCCGGCTTCTTCCAACACATGCACATAGCCAAAGACGGCGATATCAGCGATGGAATAGCCCGATTGCAGCATGAATTGCCGTTCTGCAAGGTGGTCATCCAGCCGCCCCAGACCGGACATCGCCTGCATCTGCCATGCGGTGATGTCATCCGCCCGTTCGGCCTGCTGCGCGGGCAGAATGGTCGTGAAGAACCGCGCCGGAGAGATGAACGGTTCGAGCTTGGATTGTTCGAAAAACATCCATTGCAGTGCTTCGGCCCGTTCCGCAGCCGTTTGCGGCATCAGCGCGCTGCCTTCCGCCAGATACCAGATCATCGCATTGCTTTCGCCGATCCCGACATCAGCATCGGTTTGCAGATAGGGCACAACACCAAGTGGATTGATCGCAAGGTAATCTTCGGACTTTTGTTCGCCCGAAAGCACGTCCACCAGTTTTAATGCGCATTCCATGTTTAACTGCTTCATTGTCAGCCATGGCTTGTAGCAATTGCCCGAGCCGAGGCATGCGTAGAGCACATTCATCGCTTTCTCCCGCTTATGTAAAACGGGACCGAAGCTATGGCCGCACCCTTAATTGAACCCTAATCTGCGCATAGCGACAGAACCGGATTTCCCTAAAAATGTATCATTTGGCGCAACACCACCCAATTGCGCTGTCAGTTTGGGCGTTAAGTGGTTAACAATTGGTTAAGATGGTTCGATCCTGCAGGATCGCGGTGCCAATCACAGACCCGCCCCCAGAGCAGAGATGCATTCTGCCTGCGTATCCCGCGCGCCTTGTCAAGAAAAACTTATTGATTTCTGGGATTGCCCTTGAACTTTGGCCGAATCTCTCTTAATTCACCCCCTCAGGCCCAACAAATTCGGAAAATCGACAATCTGGTTCATTTGAAACTTATCTTTCAAAGCGCCCTTTCCTGCGCGCTTTGATAGGTAAGTTGATCGTTTCGGGAGAGGTGTTTGGGTTGCACCTCAGGTATTGAAACGGTCCTGCCTCAATCGGACGTGCGTTTTGGTGACCCGACCAGAGCGCGCGTTCTGACATTATGGAGACCCGGCTCTTATGGCTTCAACGTTCCTTGGTCAGAAACGTCTACGTAAGTACTACGGTAAAATCCGCGAAGTACTTGAAATGCCGAACCTTATTGAGGTTCAAAAATCATCCTACGATCTGTTCCTACGCTCTGGCGATAGTGACACGCCGCTTGACGGTGAAGGCATCAAAGGTGTCTTCCAGTCGGTGTTCCCGATCAAGGATTTCAATGAAACAGCCGTGCTTGAATTCGTCAAGTACGAGCTGGAAAAGCCGAAATATGATGTTGAGGAATGTCAGCAACGTGACATGACCTACAGCGCGCCCCTGAAGGTGACCCTGCGTCTGATCGTGTTTGATGTGGATGAAGACACCGGTGCCAAGTCCGTCAAGGACATCAAGGAACAAGACGTGTTCATGGGCGACATGCCCCTGATGACGCCAAACGGCACATTTGTCGTCAACGGCACAGAGCGTGTGATCGTATCCCAGATGCACCGCTCCCCCGGTGTGTTCTTTGACCACGACAAGGGCAAAACCCATTCGTCGGGCAAGCTGCTGTTTGCCTGCCGGATCATTCCTTATCGTGGCTCGTGGCTCGACTTTGAATTCGACGCCAAGGATCTGGTGTTCTGCCGGATTGACCGCCGCCGCAAGCTGCCTGTGACCACCCTGCTTTATGCGCTGGGCCTGGACCAGGAAGGCATCATGAATGCCTATTACGATACGGTTGAATACAAGCTGGAAAAGAAGGGCAAGGGGTGGACGACGAAGTTCTTCCCCGAGCGTGTGCGCGGCACCCGCCCTGCCTTTGATCTGGTGGATGCCAAGACCGGTGAAGTCATCGCCAAGGCTGGCGAAAAGGTCACCCCACGGTCGGTCAAGAAGCTGATCGACGCGGGCGAAGTCACCGATCTGCTGGTCCCATACGAAAACATCGTCGGCAAATTTGTTGCCCAGGACATCATCAACGAAGAAAACGGCGCGATCTATGTCGAAGCCGGTGATGAGCTGACGCTGGAGATGGACAAGGATGGTGAGGTTATCGGCGGAACGCTGAAAGACCTTGTTGATGCGGGTATCAAGACGATCCCTGTTCTGGATATCGATAACGTGACTGTTGGCGCTTACATGCGCAACACCATGGCGTCGGACAAGAACATGAACCGCGAAACCGCGCTCATGGATATTTACCGCGTCATGCGTCCGGGTGAGCCACCGACCGTTGATAGCGCGTCCGCCCTGTTCGACACGCTGTTCTTTGATTCAGAGCGTTATGACCTGTCCGCCGTTGGCCGTGTGAAGATGAACATGCGTCTTGATCTGGATGCCGAAGACACCATGCGCACCCTGCGCAAGGAAGACATCGTCGCCTGTATCAAGGCACTGGTCGAACTGCGTGACGGTAAGGGCGATGTTGATGACATCGACCACCTTGGCAACCGCCGTGTCCGCTCCGTCGGTGAACTGATGGAGAACCAGTACCGCGTGGGTCTCTTGCGGATGGAACGTGCGATCAAGGAACGTATGTCATCTGTCGAAATCGACACGGTGATGCCGCAGGATCTGATCAACGCCAAACCTGCCGCCGCTGCTGTGCGCGAATTCTTTGGCTCAAGCCAGCTGTCGCAGTTCATGGACCAGACGAACCCGCTGTCCGAAGTGACACACAAGCGCCGCTTGTCCGCACTTGGGCCCGGTGGTCTGACACGCGAACGCGCCGGTTTTGAGGTGCGCGACGTTCACCCAACGCATTATGGCCGCATGTGCCCGATTGAGACGCCGGAAGGGCCGAATATTGGTCTGATCAACAGCTTGGCCACATTCGCCCGCGTGAACAAATACGGCTTTATCGAAACACCCTATCGCAAGGTGACGGATGGCAAGGTGACGGATGAAGTCAGCTACATGTCCGCAACCGAGGAAATGCGCCACACAGTTGCGCAGGCAAACGCGAATGTGAACGCAGAAGGCGCGTTCAATAATGAGCTCGTCTCGACCCGTAAGAACGGTGACTACACGCTGTCCCCACGCGAAAACGTGGATTTGATCGACGTGTCGCCAAAGCAGCTTGTGTCTGTTGCGGCGTCCCTGATCCCGTTCCTTGAAAACGACGATGCGAACCGGGCCCTGATGGGATCGAACATGCAACGTCAGGCGGTGCCACTGCTGCAAGCGGAAGCCCCGCTGGTGGGTACCGGTATCGAAGAGGTTGTTGCCCGCGATTCAGGTGCTGCGATCATGGCGAAACGTGCCGGGATCATCGACCAGGTCGATGCCCAGCGTATCGTTATTCGCGCCACTTCCGATCTGGAACTGGGCGATGCCGGCGTTGACATCTACCGGATGCGCAAATTCCAGCGGTCAAACCAGAACACCTGCATCAACCAGCGTCCGCTGGTGAAGGTGGGCGATACGGTTCTGAAGGGCGAAGTTATTGCCGATGGTCCATCCACCGATATCGGTGAACTGGCCTTGGGTAAAAACGTGGTCGTCGCGTTTATGCCGTGGAATGGTTACAACTACGAAGATTCGATCCTGATCTCCGAGCGTATCGTGCGCGACGACGTCTTTACCTCGATCCATATCGAGGAATTCGAAGTTGCCGCCCGTGACACCAAGCTTGGGCCAGAGGAAATCACCCGCGATATTCCAAATGTCGGTGAGGAAGCGCTGCGCAACCTTGATGAGGCCGGTATCGTTTATATCGGTGCTGAGGTTGGGCCTGCGGATATTCTGGTGGGCAAGATTACACCAAAGGGTGAAAGCCCGATGACGCCGGAAGAAAAGCTGCTGCGCGCCATCTTTGGTGAAAAGGCATCCGATGTGCGTGACACATCCTTGCGCCTGCCGCCGGGTGACTTTGGGACGATCGTTGAAGTGCGCGTATTCAACCGCCACGGTGTTGAAAAAGACGAACGTGCCTTGCAGATTGAGCGGGAAGAGGTTGAACGCCTTGCCCGTGACCGCGACGACGAATTGGTGATCCTGGATCGGAACATCTATGCCCGTTTGTGGGACATCATCAATGGCAAGAAAGCGGCCAAAGGTCCGAAGGGTTTCAAGCCCGGTGCCATCGTATCCGAGGAAAGCACTGCCGATCTGACCCGTGGTCAGTGGTGGCAGCTGGCCATGGAAGATGAGGACGACGCGAAAATCGTCGAGGCCTTGAACGAGCAGTACGAGATCCAGAAACGGGCCATGGATGCACGGTTCGAGGATAAGGTCGAGAAGGTCCGCCGCGGCGATGATCTGCCCCCGGGCGTGATGAAGATGGTCAAGGTCTTCGTGGCTGTGAAGCGCAAGCTTCAGCCTGGCGACAAGATGGCCGGTCGTCACGGGAACAAAGGTGTGATTTCCAAGGTTGTGCCTATGGAAGACATGCCGTTCCTGGCCGATGGGACGCCTGTCGATTTCTGTCTGAACCCGCTGGGCGTTCCCAGCCGGATGAACGTCGGTCAGATCCTTGAGACCCATATGGGTTGGGCCGCACGTGGTCTGGGTATCCAGATTGACGATGCTTTGGGTGAATATCGCCGTTCCGGCGATCTGACCCCTGTGCGTGATGCGATGAAAATCGTTTATGGCGACAATGTCTATGACGAAGGCATTGCAAGCATGGACGAGGATCAGCTGGTTGAAGCTGCGGGCAATGTCACACGTGGTGTACCGATTGCGACGCCGGTCTTTGACGGTGCCAAAGAGGCTGATGTGAACGACGCGCTGGTGCGTGCCGGGTTCAGCACCTCTGGTCAGTCAATCCTGTTCGATGGGCGTACCGGTGAACAGTTCAGCCGTCCGGTGACGGTGGGTGTGAAATACCTGCTGAAACTGCATCACCTGGTTGATGACAAGATCCACGCGCGTTCCACCGGGCCTTACAGCCTTGTCACGCAGCAGCCGCTGGGTGGTAAAGCCCAGTTTGGTGGCCAGCGTTTCGGGGAAATGGAAGTCTGGGCATTGGAAGCTTATGGCGCGGCATATACCTTGCAGGAAATGCTGACGGTGAAGTCGGATGACGTGGCTGGCCGGACGAAAGTGTACGAGTCCATTGTGAAGGGCGAAGACAATTTCGAAGCTGGCGTGCCTGAATCGTTCAACGTGCTCGTGAAAGAAGTCCGGGGCCTCGGCCTCAACATGGAACTCCTGGATGCGGAGGATGAGGAATAAGAGTTTTCGTTACGAAAACTCTTACGCACTGAAAAGTCTTCGTCACGAAGACTTTTCGCACCCCATCTGACGCACCCCAATTCAAGGAATTGAAGATGAACCAGGAACTGACAAACAACCCGTTTAACCCGCTCACCCCGGCGAAAACGTTTGACGAAATCAAGGTCTCTTTGGCCTCACCCGAGCGGATCCTGTCGTGGTCCTTTGGTGAGATCAAGAAGCCCGAAACCATCAACTACCGCACGTTCAAGCCAGAGCGTGACGGCCTGTTCTGCGCGCGTATCTTTGGCCCGATCAAGGATTACGAATGTCTGTGCGGCAAATATAAGCGCATGAAATATCGCGGCGTTGTCTGCGAAAAATGCGGTGTGGAAGTCACGCTGCAGAAGGTCCGCCGCGAGCGGATGGGCCATATCGAACTGGCCGCACCTGTTGCGCACATCTGGTTCCTGAAATCGCTGCCATCCCGCATCGGGTTGATGCTGGACATGACGCTGCGCGATCTGGAACGTATCCTGTATTTCGAAAACTATGTGGTGATCGAACCCGGCCTGACTGACCTGACCTATGGTCAGTTGATGACCGAGGAAGAGTTCAACGATGCGCAGGATCTGTATGGCATGGATGCATTCCAGGCCAATATCGGTGCTGAAGCGATCCGCGAAATGCTGTCTCAGATCGATCTGGAAAGCGAAGCAGAACAGCTGCGCGCTGACCTGAAAGAAGCAACAGGCGAATTGAAGCCAAAGAAGATCATCAAGCGTTTGAAGATCGTCGAAAGCTTCCTTGAATCCGGCAACCGCCCGGAATGGATGGTGCTGACCGTGATCCCCGTGATCCCGCCAGAACTGCGCCCGCTGGTGCCACTGGATGGCGGCCGTTTTGCGACATCCGATCTGAATGATCTGTATCGTCGTGTGATCAACCGGAACAACCGTCTGAAGCGTCTGATCGAACTGCGCGCACCTGACATCATCGTCCGCAACGAAAAGCGGATGCTGCAGGAATCTGTAGATGCGCTGTTTGACAACGGCCGTCGTGGTCGTGTGATCACCGGTGCGAACAAGCGCCCGCTGAAATCACTGTCCGACATGCTGAAGGGTAAGCAAGGTCGCTTCCGTCAGAACCTTTTGGGGAAACGCGTCGACTTCTCTGGCCGTTCAGTCATTGTGACTGGCCCGGAACTGAAGCTGCACCAATGTGGTCTGCCGAAAAAGATGGCGCTCGAGCTGTTCAAGCCGTTCATCTACTCACGGCTTGAGGCCAAAGGCCTGTCGTCCACAGTGAAGCAAGCCAAGAAACTGGTCGAAAAAGAACGCCCGGAAGTATGGGATATCCTGGACGAAGTGATCCGCGAACACCCTGTCATGCTGAACCGCGCGCCAACGCTGCACCGTTTGGGCATCCAGGCGTTCGAACCTGTCTTGATCGAAGGTAAGGCAATCCAGCTGCACCCGTTGGTCTGTTCAGCCTTTAACGCTGACTTCGACGGTGACCAGATGGCTGTTCACGTGCCGCTGAGCCTTGAGGCACAGTTGGAAGCCCGCGTTCTGATGATGTCTACGAACAACGTGCTGTCACCGTCCAACGGTGCGCCGATTATCGTGCCGTCGCAGGATATGATCCTTGGTCTTTACTATACCACCATCATGCGTGATGGCATGGTTGGCGAGGGCATGGAATTCTCGGATATCGAGGAAGTCGAGCACGCGCTGAATGCGGGCGAAGTGCATTTGCACGCCAAGATCACCGCCCGGATGCCGCAGATCGATGAGGAAGGTAACGAAGTGCTGACGCGCTTTGAAACCACGCCGGGCCGTCTGCGCCTTGGGTCGTTGCTGCCGCTGAACGCAAAGGCACCGTTTGCCTTGGTCAACCGCTTGCTGCGCAAAAAAGAAGTGCAGCAGGTTATTGATACGGTCTACCGCTACTGTGGTCAGAAAGAATCTGTCATCTTCTGTGACCAGATCATGACCATGGGCTTCCGCGAAGCGTTCAAGGCGGGTATTTCGTTTGGTAAGGACGACATGGTTGTCCCTGATACCAAATGGGATCTTGTGAACGAGACCCGCGATCAGGTGAAAGACTTTGAACAACAGTATATGGACGGCCTGATCACACAGGGCGAAAAGTACAACAAAGTTGTCGATGCCTGGTCAAAGTCGAACGACAAAGTCACTGACGCGATGATGGCGACCATTGGTGAAACACCAACGCTGGAAGATGGGTCACAGGGTGAACCAAACTCGGTTTACATGATGGCCCACTCTGGTGCCCGTGGTTCTGTCACGCAGATGAAGCAGCTGGGCGGGATGCGCGGTCTGATGGCCAAGCCGAATGGCGAGATCATCGAAACGCCCATCATCTCGAACTTTAAGGAAGGTCTGACCGTTCTTGAATACTTCAACTCGACCCACGGTGCCCGTAAGGGTCTGTCGGATACGGCGTTGAAAACAGCGAACTCGGGTTACCTAACCCGTCGTTTGGTGGACGTTGCCCAAGACTGTATCGTCCGTGAGGTCGATTGCGGAACAGAGCGTGCGATCACTGCCGAAGCGGCTGTGAATGATGGCGAGGTTGTATCGTCGCTGGCCGAACGTGTCCTTGGTCGTGTCTCGGCCGATGATGTGATCAAGCCGGGCACCGATGAGGTGATCGTTGACGCAGGTGAACTGATCGACGAACGCAAGGCTGACATGGTCGACGTTGCCGGTATCACCAAGATGCGCATTCGTTCGCCGCTGACCTGCGAGTCAGAGGATGGCGTCTGTGCCATGTGTTATGGCCGCGATCTGGCGCGTGGTACGCGGGTGAACATTGGTGAAGCTGTCGGCATCATTGCCGCCCAGTCGATCGGTGAACCCGGCACGCAGCTAACCATGCGGACCTTCCACATTGGTGGTGTGGCGCAAGGTGGTCAGCAGTCTTTCCTAGAAGCGTCACAGCCCGGTCTGATCCGGTTCGACAACGCCAATCTGTTGGAAAATGCCAATGGTGAAACCGTTGTCATGGGCCGCAACATGACCTTGTCGATCACTGACAAGGAAGGCACAGAGCTTGCCAGCCACAAGGTCGGTTACGGCTCTAAGGTGTTTGTCAAGGAAGGTGCGGATGTTCTGCGCGGTGACAAGCTGTTCGAATGGGATCCATACACCCTGCCGATCATTGCTGAAAAATCAGGTACGGCGAAATATGTCGATCTGGTCAACGGCATTGCCGTGCGTGAGGAAACCGATGATGCGACGGGTATGACCCAGCGTATCGTGGCTGACTGGCGTGCGGCCCCCAAAGGCAATGAGCTTGCCCCCAAGATCATTGTTGTGGGCGCTGATGGCGAACCTGCGGTCAAGGATGACGGCAACCCGGTTGCCTATCCGATGTCTGTTGATGCGGTTCTGTCTGTTGAAGACGGGCAAGAGATCAAGGCCGGTGACGTTGTTGCCCGTATCCCGCGTGAAGGTGCCAAGACCAAGGACATCACCGGTGGTCTGCCCCGTGTGGCCGAATTGTTCGAAGCCCGCCGTCCGAAGGATCACGCGATCATCGCCGAAATTGATGGTTACGTGCGCTTTGGCAAGGACTACAAGAACAAGCGCCGCATCGCGATTGAGTCTGCTGATGATGCGGATATCAAGGTCGAATACATGGTGCCCAAGGGCAAGCACATCCCGGTTGCGGAAGGTGATTTTGTCCAGAAGGGTGATTACATCATGGATGGTAACCCAGCCCCGCACGATATTCTTGCGGTTATGGGTGTCGAAGCCTTGGCGGACTACATGATCGACGAGGTGCAGGATGTTTACCGCCTGCAGGGTGTGAAGATCAACGATAAGCATATCGAAGTGATCGTCCGTCAGATGCTCCAGAAATGGGAGATTCAGGACAGTGGTGACACCGTTCTGCTGAAAGGCGAAAACGTCGATAAGGCCGAGTTTGACGAAGCCAATGAAAAGGCGCTGGCCCGCGGGGATCGTCCTGCACAGGGTGAGCCGATCTTGTTGGGGATCACCAAGGCGTCCTTGCAGACACGTTCGTTCATCTCTGCCGCGTCCTTCCAGGAAACAACCCGCGTGCTGACCGAAGCGTCGGTGCAGGGTAAGAAGGACAAGCTGATCGGTCTGAAAGAGAACGTGATCGTGGGTCGTCTGATCCCGGCCGGTACGGGTGGGGCCACCCAGCAGATGCGCCGGGTCGCCGCCGACCGCGACAATGTCGTCATCGAAGCCCGCCGGGAAGAAGCCGAAGAAGCCGCCCGTCTGGCTGCCCCGATGGAAATGGCCAATGAAGTGTCTGGCGACGATGTCTTTGCCGACGATCTGGTCGTGGACACGCCAGAGGGTGGCGAAAGCTAAGCGCCCCGTTGCACCAATCATCAAAAAGGCCCCCGCATTCGCGGGGGCCTTTTTCGTTTGGCATCTCTGGGTCGGCGATACCCGAACCAAAGATGTTATTTCTCGTTCAGCACCTTCTTTGCCGCTCTGAAACACTCTAACCCTTGCGGAACGCCGCAATAGATGGCGATGACGTGGATGATCGCGCGGATTTCTTCCTGCGAGACGCCGTTGTTGATCGCCCCACGGCAGTGCAATTCCCATTCCGTCATTTTTCCCAAGGCGCCGATCATGGCAAGGTTCATCATCGACCGCGTCTTGGCGTCGATCACGTCATCGCCCCAGCCAAATCCCCAGCACCATGCTGTCATCGCCTCCTGAAAGGGTCGGGTGAAGTCATCAGCAGCGGCAAGATTGTTTTCGACGTAATCCGCCCCCAGCGTGGCCTTGCGTTGTTCCAGCCCTTTCAAGAAAAGGTCTTCGTCAAATGTGCTCATGCTTGGTTTTCTTTCATTCTGTGCCGGTCAAAGGCAGGCCTTCGACGATGGCGATATTGGCGTGGCATGCCGCCTGACGGTGGCTGCGGGCCGATTGATATTCCGGCGAGTTGTAGCATGCCAATGCCTGCGCTTTTGAGGCGAACTCGATCACGACATGGCGCTGGAAAGGCGCGCCTTCCAAGGTTTCCGCATCACCGCCCCGCGCAAGAAAGCGCGCGCCATATCTGGCAAAGGCTGCGGGTGCATGGAGTTGATAACCCGCATAGCGGTCCGGGTCGGTCACCGTCACAAAAGCGATCCAATATCCTTTAGCCATTGTGCGGCCCTGTCGTTTCGTCGTTCAAGAACCGGTTTGCGATTTGTGCGGCATCCCGGATGTGGCTTTCGACCGCTTTTTGTGCGCGATTTGCGTCGCCGCTGAGAATGGCGTCGTGGATCGCGACCATATGGCTCATGCCGGATCGTTCGCGTGACCGGTCTGCGATGGTCAGCGCCCGCAACCGGCTGATCCGCCCGTTCAGCCGTTGCACAATGTCCCAGGCGATGCTGTGCCCCGCCTCTTGAAAGATCAGTTCGTAGAAGTTTGTGGTGGCTTGCAGGAAATCGGCCCATTGCGTGTCGTGGATTTTTTCCTGCAGCGCGGCTAGCGCCGCCGACAGTTTTGGCCCGAAATCCGTCGCCTGCTTTTGCGCGCAGGCGGAGGCGGCTGCCCCTTCGAGTTGCAGGCGGATGTCATAAATCTGTTTGGCTTGATCCCGGCTGAGCGTTGCGACGATCGGGCCGCGATTTGGGATGATCTCGACCAGTCCTTCGGCTTCAAGATAGCGGATTGTTTCGCGCACGACCGTCCGGCTGACGCCGAGTTGTTCACATAAGGGACGTTCGACCAGCCGTGCCCCGGGTGCGAAACGCCCATCCAGTATCGCCTCGCGCATGCGGGTCTGGACGATGTCGCGCAGGGTCTGCGGTGATTTATCGATTTTCTCTAGTATCATCGTTGATTGCTCTATCACCTTCAGCGGGGCGCCCGATGTCATGCGAAGTATGATTGACTTATGGTATGATGGTATACCATAAGTCAATGCGACTCTGTGCCAAGGGAAGCGCCATATGCCCGTTGAAATTCGCAAAACACTTTTGCATGTTGAAAATACGCTGATTGAAGGCGGCAAACCCGCTCAGACACCTTTGAAGCTGATTGCGGCGATGGCTGTGATACGCAACCCGTGGGCGGGCCGTGGATTTGTCGATGATCTGTCGGTTGAAATCCGTGATTGCGCGCCGGGGCTTGGTGCCTTGCTGACCGAAATGGTGTTGGAGGCTGCGGGCGGTGGCGACAAGGTCGAAGGATATGGCAAAGCGGCCATTGTCGGCCTGAATGGTGAAGTCGAACATGCCTCTGCACTGATCCACACGCTGCATTTCGGCAATCATTACCGGAGTGCTGTCGGCGCGAAATTCTACCTGTCATTCTGCAACACGCGCGGCCCCGCAAATGCGCCGTTGATGATCCCATTGATGGATAAAAACGATGGGGGAAGGCGGTCGCATTACCTGACGATACAAAGCGCTGTGGCGGATGCGCCTGCACCCGATGAAATTCTGATCGCTTTGGGCGCATCCATCGGCGGTCGTCCGCATCACCGGATCGGTGATCGTTATCAAGACCTCAAGGAGCTTGGGCATGACGTTGACAACCCTGCGGCTGTCTAGGTCAGGGCAAACAATTGCCATGCGGGACCAAGGCGCTGGCCCGCCTGTTGTCATGATCCATGGTGTTGGCATGCAATCGGCGGCATGGGCCCCGCAGATATCTGTGCTTTGCAAAACCCACCGCATGATTGCAGTCGATATGCCGGGCCATGGCGGCAGTGCGCCACTGGCGTCAGGCAGCAAATTGCCCGAATTCGTAAGCTGGTGCCATGACGTTGTGCAGACATTGGATGTTGGCCCGGTCAGTATTGTCGGCCATTCCATGGGCGCGCTAATTGCGGGTGGATTTGCTGTGGAACATCCCGAACTGACGGCGCGTGTTTGTTTGATCAATGGCGTCTATTGCCGCGACGAGATGGCGGCAGGTGCCGTGCTGGATCGGGCCGCGCAGATCAAGGCGGGTCAGATCGACCTTCAGACGCCCTTAAACCGGTGGTTTGGCGATACTCCGATTGAATTGGTTGCACGGGCGCAGGTTGCCGGTTGGCTTGGTGCGGTTGACCGTGATGGCTATGCGACGGCTTATGACGCATTTGCAAAGGGCGATGCGACTTATGCCGCGCGATATGCCGATATCTTATGCCCGTTCGTGGCGATCACGGGTGGCGATGACCCCAACTCAACACCGGCAATGTCGCAGGAGATGGTCGCAAATGCCGCGAACGGTCGCGCGTTCACGGTTCCGGGGCACCGCCATATGGTCAATCTGACCGCGCCGGATGTCATCAACACGCAGTTGAGCGCATGGCTAGGCATGCCAGCGACAGTGAAGGAGCCGCAATGACACCGCTTGATACACGTGCGCTGCGCAATGCCTTTGGCAGTTTCATGACAGGGGTAACTGTTGTCACTTCTTATGACAAAGATGGGCAGCCGATTGGTTTTACCGCCAATTCCTTTACCTCTGTGTCACTTGATCCGCCGATGGTCCTGGTTTGCCTCGCCAATACATCGCAGAACTATGATGCGTTGGTGTCGGCGGATGGGTTTGCGGTGAATATCCTGGCAGAAACACAAACGGACGTTTCCAACACATTTGCCCGCCCGGTCGAAGATCGTTTTGCAACGGTGAACTGGCAAAAAGGCCCGGAAGGATCGCCCGTCATTGCCGGTGTGTCGGCCTGGTTTGATTGCACGATGCACAAAACCGTCGAGGCCGGTGACCATGTGATCCTGATCGGTAGGGTTGCGGCCTTTGAAGACACAACAAAGCCGGGTCTTGGCTATGTGCGGGGTGCTTATGTCACGCCTTCGATGACGGCTGACGCTTTGGCGCAAAACTGCGATCTGGTTGTTTCCGCCTTGATCGAACGGGACGGTGAGGTGCTTTTGGTGGATGACAGTAGCGGGTGTCTGGCCTTGCCCGAAACAACGGTCATTGATGAAGGCACGACGGCAGCGGTGCAAAAGCTGATTGATGCCACCGGTCTGAATGCGCAGCCCGGATTTATCTATTCGGTTTTTGAAGACGTGATCCGCAAGCGCCAGCACATTTCATTTCTGTGCAAGGCCGGAGCAGGGATGCCGAAAAAGGGTGTGTTTGTACCGCTTACCTCTGCTGCGTTGGATGATGTGTCTGATCCTGCCATTCTGACGATGCTTGAACGCCTTGCCCAGGAAGCAGCCATTGGCAGCTTTGGCATTTATTACGGCACCCAAAACAGCGGCGAAGTCCGCCCGTTTGCGTAGGGGATAGTTATGCGCTTTTCATTATTTGTTCATATGGAACGGTTGTCGCCCGAGGAAAACCAGAAGGCGTTGTACGACAACTTTGTCACCCTTGCCAAAATCGCAGATGATGGCGGCATGCATGCCGTCTGGACGGGTGAGCATCACGGGATGGATTTTACCATTGCCCCGAACCCGTTTTTGAACCTTGTGGATCTTGCGCGCCAGACCAAGAATGTGCGGCTGGGTACCGGCACGATCATCGCCCCGTTCTGGCACCCCATCCGTTTGGCGGGTGAGGCCGCGATGGCCGATCTGATCGTTGATGGCCGGTTGGAATTGGGCATCGCCCGGGGCGCCTATAGTTATGAATATGAACGCATGGTTCCGGGTATGGATGCATGGGATGCAGGGCAGCGCATGCGCGCGTTGATCCCGGCCATTCAGGGTTTGTGGAAGGGCGATTATGCGCAGGACGGTACGTATCATTCGTTTCCTGCATCGACGTCTTCCCCCAAACCCGTGCAGGAAAACGGCCCACCCATCTGGGTTGCGGCGCGTGATCCCAACAGCCATGAATTTGCAGTCTCAAACGGGTGTCAGGTGCAGGTCACGCCACTATGGCAAGGTGACGCCGAAATCACCAAGCTGATGGATACGTTCAACGCGGCTTGCGACAAGTTCCCTGATGTTCCCCGGCCCGAAATCATGTTGCTGAACCATACTTACATCGCGGCAGACGCCGCCGATGCGCAATTGGCGGCGGAAGAAATCAACCGTTTCTATTGCTATTTCGGGGCATGGTTCAAAAACGAACGCCCCGTTTCACAGGGTCTGATCAAAGCCTTGTCGGAGGAAGAGATCGCCGCGCATCAGTTCTATTCGCCCGAAGCGATGCTGCGCGACAACGTGATTGCGACCCCAGAGGATGCGATCAAGCGGATCAAAGGGTATGAAGCGCTTGGCTATGACGAATACGCGTTCTGGATCGACAGCGGCATGAGCTTTGAACGCAAGAAAGCCTCGCTTGAGCGGTTTATCAAGGATGTGATGCCAGCCTTCGCATAAAGGACAGGGAATGCAGCAGTTTCAGCAATATATCGACGGTGCTTTTTCGGATGGTACTGCCCAGTTCGAAAGCCGTGATCCGGCGACGGGTGCTGTTTGGGCGATGATGCCTGAAGCCCGCACCGATGATGTCAACGCAGCCGTAGCCGCCGCGCAGGCGGCGTTCCTTGCCCCTGAATGGGCTGGCCTGACCGCATCCGCGCGTGGCAAGCTGCTGTATCGTCTGGCAGATCTTATCGCTGAAAACGCCCAGTCACTGGCCGCACTTGAAACGCGCGATACCGGCAAGATCATCCGCGAAACCTCTGCCCAGATCGCCTATGTCGCGGAATATTATCGGTATTACGCCGGTCTTGCGGACAAGATTGAGGGCGCGCATCTGCCCATCGACAAGCCCGATATGGAGGTTTGGCTGCGTCGCGAACCCATCGGTGTTGTGGCCGCCATTGTTCCGTGGAATTCGCAACTGTTCTTATCTGCGGTCAAGATTGGCCCTGCCCTGGCTGCGGGATGTACTGTTGTGCTGAAAGCCTCCGAAGATGGCCCGGCGCCGATGTTGGAATTCGCCCGGATCTTTGATCAGGCGGGTTTTCCGCCGGGTGTGTTGAACGTGATCACGGGGTTTGGGCCGGAATGCGGCGCGGTCCTGTCCAGCCATCCCGCTATTGACCATGTGGCCTTTACCGGCGGGCCGGATACCGCCCGTCATATCGTCAGGAACTCTGCCGAAAACCTTGCTTCGACCTCGTTGGAGCTTGGCGGGAAATCCCCGTTCATCGTGTTTGAGGATGCGGATATCGAAAGCGCGGTGAATGCTCAGATATCGGGGATATTCGCCGCAACCGGCCAAAGCTGCGTGGCGGGGTCGCGTTTGATCATCGCGAACGCGATCAAGGACCGCTTTCTTGCCCGGCTCAAGCAAAAGGCAGAGGCGGTTGTTATTGGTGCGCCGGATGATATGGCGACCGAGGTTGGGCCGCTTTGCACGCAGGGGCAGATGGCCAATGTGGTCGATCTGGTGACCAGATCAAAGGTGGCAGGGGCCAAGGTGATCACTGGCGGTGACCCGGTTGACCGCGATGGGCTCTATTTTCCGCCGACGATCATTGATTGTACCGACGCACCGGATGCGCCCTGTCTGACGAACGAATTCTTTGGTCCCGTCTTGTCGGTCCTTGGCTTTGATACCGAAGCCGAGGCTTTGCAGATTGCCAATGATACGGGCTTTGGCCTCGCATCGGGCGTGTTTACCAAGGACCTGACCCGCGCCCACCGCATGATCCGCGGTATCCGTGCCGGCATTGTCTGGGTGAACACCTATCGCGCCGTCAGTCCGATCGCGCCTTTCGGCGGGCATGGCTTGTCGGGTCATGGCCGCGAAGGTGGGATGCAGGCCGCGCTTGATTACACAAAGGTGAAAGCTGTCTGGCTGCGCACCAGTGACGATCCGATCCCTGATCCGTTTGTGATGCGCTAACGGGCAGAAGAAGACGTTATTCGTGGGATGCGCCCGCACCGACCCCTGACCTAGATCAAGGCCGCGATCCGGTTACATGCTAAAATGGTCCAAACAAAAAAGGACCGATGCCATGTATAAGAATATCCTTGTTCCGGTTTCATTTGATGCAGATCGCGATGCCATAGGCGCGTTGGAGATTGCGCAGGCGTTGCGCGCGGATGGTGGTGTTATCACCTGCCTGCATGTGTTGGAGCAACTGCCCAACTATGCCACGCAATACCTATCTGCCGACCATATCAGATCTGCCCGACAGGACATTGTCGATAGTTTGCAAAAGCATGTGGCGGGGATCGAGAACGCTGGCATCGAGGTGGTGACCGGCCATTCTGCCCATACGATCCTTGAGACGGCAAAGGCCAGGTCTGCTGATCTGATTGTCATCGCAAGCCACCGCCCCGGCATGCAGGATTATCTGCTGGGTTCGACCGCTGCCAAGGTGGTCCGCCACGCCAAATGCGCGGTGCATGTTCTGCGCTAAAGTCGAAACGCTATGGGCACTTCGCGATGTCGCTGCTAGGCATCGGGAATGGCCATCCTGAATGACAATATGCGCGGCGCGCTTTTGATGATGGGCGCGATGACCGCCTATACGCTGAATGATGTTTTCGTCAAACTTGCGCTAGCCGATGTGCCCTTGTTTCAGGCAATTTTTTTGCGTGGTATCGGGGCAGTCTTGTTCCTTTTTATCCTGTGTCATGTGCTTGGCCAGTTGCGGTTCGATTTCCCCCGGTCTGAATGGGGGCTGATCGCCTTGCGTACATCGGGCGAGGTGGCGGGCACTTATTTCTTTCTGACTGCCCTGTGGCATATGCCTATCGCCAATGTCACCGCCGTCATGCAGGCCTTGCCGTTGACTGTGTCGCTTGCTGCGGCGGTTTTTCTGCGCGAGCCGTTGGGCTGGCGCCGTCTGACGGCGATCCTGATCGGCTTTGCCGGTGTCATGCTGATCATCCAGCCCGGCGGTGCCGATTTTTCATTCTTCAGCCTTTATGCGCTGATCACGGTGGTTTGCGTCACGCTGCGCGATCTGATGGTGCGCCGTATGTCGCGTGATGTGCCTGCTGTATTGGTGGCCCTTGCCGCTGCCGTAGGTGTGACAGCGCTGGGCGGGGTCGGGTCACTGTTCATTGATTTGCAGCCTGTTGGTATGTGGCCCGGCCTGTATATTTTTGGGGCTACATGCAGCCTTGCCTTTGGCTATGTGTTTTCGGTGACGGCCATGCGTAAGGGCGAGATCGGATTTGTTGCCCCGTTTCGTTATGCCAGTCTGGTGGCCGCATTGATCCTTGGCGTTGTCGTCTTTGGGGAATGGCCCAACGGGCTGACCTTTCTTGGGGCCGGGATTGTGGTCGCAACCGGTCTGTTCACCCTGTACCGCGAAACGCAGTTGCGGACCCGGCGCAACAAGATGGTGCCGGGTCGCCTGAATTAAGACTAGCGCCGTTCGCCGTAGAAGACCCCGTCGATATCAAGGTTGAAGTCGCCGCGTGCGTCGCCTGTAACCCCGCCATAGACCGTGTCACCCCGGCTGCGGTCGGTCCGCACGGTGCCGTCCAGATCAAGGTTCATGTCGGCATCCAGTTCGTTGCCACCTGACCCGACGGCTGTGACCCGTCCGCTGGCCCCGGCGTCCAGGTCGCCGTTGTTTTCAAAACCAGCGATTTCGAGCGTGCCATCAAGCCGTTGGTCGGGGGTTCCATCCTGATCGATCAGGTTGATGTCATCGACGCTGCCGCCGATCCGGTTGTTCTGAAAATCGACACGCATGGTCATATCGGCCAACACGCTGCCCAGCGAGTCGCCTGTCAGGTCCGCCCCGATCTGCCCGTCATAGGTGACGGTGCCGGTGGGTACTTGTCCGGCCGGTGTGACGGGCAAGCTGGCGGCATCTCGCGCGGCATCATAGGCGCGATCAATATCGGACCGCGTCACTGTTGGCGGGTTTTCGGTCGCGCAGGCAGCCAGCAGGACCAGAAGGGCACATGCGCCGGATAGGTGTTTCATTTGCTTTCTCCTGAAAGCCCCGGTTTTTCGGTGAATTGGGATTGGGTTGGACGCCCGGTACAAACATCAGCGGGGTGCTGCTGCTATGCAATAACGGCCCTGATGTCGTCTGATATCAACCGCGATACACCCTTAGAAATGGTGGCTGGGGTGGCGGCTGTTGACACCATTTCCGACTCCCCCTATACGCCGCTCATCCGGGCTGGGTGACCACCGCAGGCCCGATATCAGAGTTGTCGTAGTCAAGAACCGGGCCATTATCGCCTTGTTCCTCTGAATACCACCGCACCGAACCTCCGGTAAGGGTTCGACTGCGGAATTTTTGTGCTTTCGGAGACCGAAAGCATGTTTTGAAACCTCCGCGCTGCCGGGCGCAATATGTGAATAGATGGGAACATCACACGATGCCAACGATTCAGCAGCTGATCCGCAAGCCGCGCCAGCCAAAAGTCAATAAATCCAAGTCGATGCACTTGGAATCCTGCCCCCAGAAGCGTGGCGTTTGCACACGCGTCTACACCACCACACCAAAGAAGCCGAACTCGGCCATGCGGAAAGTCGCCAAAGTGCGCCTGACGAACGGTTTTGAGGTCATCTCCTACATTCCCGGTGAAAGCCACAATCTGCAGGAACACTCTGTTGTTCTGATCCGTGGCGGCCGTGTCAAAGACCTTCCCGGTGTGCGTTACCACATTCTGCGCGGTGTGCTTGATACCCAAGGTGTCAAAGACCGTAAGCAACGTCGTTCGAAATACGGCGCGAAGCGTCCTAAGTGATCCTGTCGGGATCATCCCGGACTTGATCCGGGATCTCCTGGCCCAACGAGGCCCCGGATCAAGTCCGGGGCGCGACCGAGAAACAAGAGAGAGACCGACATATGTCACGTCGTCACGCCGCTGAAAAACGCGAAGTTCTGCCAGACGCAAAGTTTGGCGATATCGTTCTGACAAAGTTCATGAACAACCTCATGATCGACGGCAAGAAAGCCGTTGCAGAGCGCATCGTCTATAACGCATTCGACCGCGTTGAAGACAAGCTGAAGAAAGCCCCTGTTGAGGTGTTTCACGAAGCGCTTGAGAATATCAAACCTGCTGTCGAAGTCCGGTCCCGCCGTGTCGGTGGTGCCACCTATCAGGTGCCTGTCGATGTTCGCCCCGAGCGCCGCGAAGCACTGGCCATCCGCTGGCTGATCTCTGCTGCGAAAAAGCGCAACGAAAACACAATGGAAGAGCGTCTTGCAGGCGAACTTCTGGATGCCGTCAACAACCGCGGCACCGCTGTGAAGAAGCGCGAAGACACCCATAAAATGGCCGACGCCAACAAAGCGTTCAGCCACTACCGCTGGTAATAGGAAGCACCTGAAATGGCACGCGACTACCCACTCGAACTATACCGCAACTTTGGTATCATTGCGCATATCGATGCCGGCAAGACCACCTGCTCTGAGCGGATCCTGTATTACACAGGCAAATCCCACAACATTGGCGAAGTGCATGATGGTGCGGCCACCATGGACTGGATGGAGCAAGAGCAGGAACGGGGCATCACGATCACCTCTGCTGCGACCACCACGTTCTGGGAACGCACTGAGAACGGCACCGAAGCTGATTCACCCAAGCACCGGATGAACATCATCGACACCCCCGGCCACGTTGACTTCACCATCGAAGTTGAGCGTTCACTGGCCGTGCTTGACGGCGCCGTTTGTGTTCTGGATGCCAACGCCGGTGTTGAGCCGCAGACAGAAACTGTCTGGCGTCAGGCTGACCGCTATAAGGTGCCGCGCATGGTGTTTGTCAACAAGATGGACAAGATCGGCGCTGACTTCTTTAACTGCGTCAACATGATCGAGGATCGTACCGGCGCGCGGGCCATTCCTGTAGGCATCCCAATTGGTGCAGAAACAGAGCTTGAAGGCCTGATCGACCTTGTGACTATGGAAGAATGGTTGTGGGAAGGTGAAGACCTTGGCGCATCCTGGGTCAAGGCACCGATCCGTGACAGCCTGGCCGCACAAGCTGCTGAATGGCGCGAAAAGCTGGTCGAAGCTGCGGTTGAGCAGGACGACGATGCCATGGAAGCCTATCTTGAAGGCAACGAGCCAGATGCGCCGACACTGCGCAAGCTGATCCGCAAAGCATGCCTGTCATTGTCATTCGTGCCTGTGCTGGGCGGTTCTGCGTTCAAGAACAAAGGTGTGCAGCCGCTACTGAACGCCGTTGTGGATTACCTGCCAAGCCCGCTCGATGTGGTGGATTACATGGGCTTTAAGCCCGGCGATGAAAACGAAGTTCGTGACATCGCCCGTCGTGCCGATGACGATATGGCGTTCTCTGGCCTTGCGTTCAAAATCATGAACGACCCGTTTGTCGGTTCCTTGACGTTTACACGGATCTATTCCGGTACGCTCAACAAGGGCGACACCATGCTTAACTCGACCAAGGGTAACAAAGAGCGTGTGGGCCGGATGATGATGATGCACTCAAACGACCGCGAAGAAATCGCGGAAGCGTTTGCCGGTGACATCATCGCGCTGGGTGGTCTGAAGAACACAACAACAGGTGACACGATCTGTGATCCGCAGGATCCCGTTGTTTTGGAAACGATGACCTTCCCCGATCCCGTGATCGAGATTGCTGTTGAACCAAAGACCAAAGGCGACCAGGAAAAGATGGGCATCGCCCTGCAACGCCTGTCTGCCGAAGATCCATCCTTCCGTGTGGAAACTGACCTGGAATCAGGCCAGACCATCATGAAGGGCATGGGCGAATTGCACCTCGACATTCTGGTCGACCGCATGAAGCGCGAGTTCAAGGTCGAGGCCAATATCGGTGCGCCACAGGTGGCTTATCGTGAAACCATCGGTCACGAGGTTGAACATACTTACACCCACAAGAAACAGTCTGGTGGGTCAGGTCAGTTCGCTGAAGTGAAGATGATCATTTCGCCGACGGAGCCTGGTGAAGGTTATTCCTTTGAAAGCCGTATCGTTGGTGGGTCTGTGCCCAAGGAATACATCCCCGGCGTTGAAAAAGGCATCAACTCTGTCATGGATAGCGGCCCGCTGGCTGGCTTCCCCGTGATCGACTTTAAGGTGGCTTTGATCGACGGGAAATTCCACGATGTTGACTCCAGCGTGCTGGCCTTTGAAATCGCTGCACGTATGTGCATGCGTGAAGGCATGCGCAAAGCTGGCGCCAAACTGCTTGAGCCGATCATGAAAGTCGAAGTGATTACGCCTGAAGAATATACCGGCGGTATCATCGGCGATCTGACATCACGGCGCGGTCAGGTGCAGGGTCAGGACACACGCGGTAATGCGATTGCAATCGATGCAATGGTGCCGCTGGCCAACATGTTCGGCTACATCAACACGCTGCGTTCCATGTCTTCGGGCCGTGCGCAGTTCTCGATGCAGTTCGACCATTATGATCCCGTGCCAAGCAACATCTCAGAAGAGATCCAGGCCAAATACGCCTGATCCTGTACCGCGATAAAGGTGAACGCGCGCAATGAAGTACTTCCTGAGGCTATTCTCGTCAGAGGCTTTCTGGGCAGCACCCATTGCGACCCTTCTCAGGGGCGTTCACCTGGCTGTACTTGTTGCGCTGAAACGGGATGATGTCATTCGTATCCGTTTTGGCAGCGGCACATTCCGCTTTCACTACCGTCATGGCAAACGCTATGGCGGTGGGCGCGGTTTGTTCCTGTACCGCGAGAATATCGAAGACCTCATGCGGTTCGGGGATAGATTTCTGAAAGTTGGTGACGTTGTTATCGACGGCGGTGCAAATCAGGGTGTGTTCACAACCGCGTTTGCATCTCATGTCGGGCCGACAGGACGTGTGATCGCGATTGAGCCGATGCCTTACGCTGTTGACCGGGTAAAGCAGAACGCGGCGCTGAATGCATTCGATCCGCTTGTCCATGTGGTGCAGCGGGCGCTGTCAGACGCACATGAAACGGTCACGCTTGACCTGTCAAGGGGCGTGGGCGCGGCATCAATCACCAATGATTATGGTGGTGCTGAAACGACTGAGGTTGAAACGACAACAATTGATACGCTTGTTGCCGAGCAGAAGCTGACAAAAGTTGACTTTATCAAGCTTGATATCGAAGGGGCAGAGTTGAAAGCCCTGCAAGGTGCCAAGAATACGTTGTCGACATGCCGCCCGGCGATATGCATGGAGATTTCGGTTGGCAGTGGGTCCGACGTAGAGGAGGCAGCCCATCATCACCTTGTATCTTTGGGTTATGACGCCTACGAGTTCGTGCAAGGCAAGCTGGAGAAACTGCGCAAATTGACGCCGCCACATGTGAATGTCTTCTATTTGCCAGATGCAGCACAAAACGACACCGGGGCGATGCGCCTCGCGTAAACAAAGAAACGAAAAGACGCCGCCCTTCATATTCGCGACCGCGCAATAGAATGGGTACAAAACAAAGAAAGTAAGGAGGCCATCATGGCTAAGGAAAAGTTTGAACGTAACAAGCCGCACGTTAACATTGGCACGATCGGTCACGTTGACCACGGCAAGACGACGCTGACGGCTGCGATCACCAAGCAGTTTGGCGAGTTTCAGGCCTATGACGA
>CANLYJ010000011.1 GCA_947495295.1 uncultured Paracoccaceae bacterium | reverse complement strand
GCCCCAGAACCGCGACGTAATCGCGCTGGTCAAAGTTGACGGTCAGGTTGTGGCATCCAAGCAGTTCGACGTGAACTAAACCACCACTCCCCCTCCCCTCCCCACAAAGGGCCGGTGCCAACATTGCACCGGCTCTTTTGTAGTTTAGAACCATTCCAAACCTTGACTTGGCGTCGCACCAAGCGCATATGTAAAGCCTGACAAAAAAGGTTGGCCCCATGTTCATCCAGACTGAATCGACCCCAAATCCGGCAACGCTGAAATTTCTGCCCGGCCAGAATGTGCTGGAGGTCGGCACCGCCGATTTTCCGACAGCAGAGGCGGCTGAAAAATCGCCGCTTGCTCAGCGAATCTTTGCATCCGGTGATGTGACCGGTGTGTTCTTTGGGATTGATTTTGTGACCGTGACCAAGGCCGATCAGGTCGAATGGGACCACATCAAACCCGGCATTCTGGGCGCGATCATGGAGCATTACCAGTCCGGCCAACCGGTCATGGCAGAGGATCACACCCCCGCCAGCGGCCACGCCGAACATAGCGGCGAAGATGGCGAAATCGTCAACCAGATCAAGGAATTGCTGGATACGCGCGTGCGCCCTGCAGTGGCGCAGGATGGTGGCGATATCACATTCCACGGTTTCGACCGGGGCATCGTCTATCTGCATATGCAAGGCGCCTGCGCGGGCTGCCCGTCATCAACACTCACGTTGAAAATGGGCATCGAAAACCTGCTGCGCCACTACATCCCCGAGGTGGTCGAGGTTCGGCCCGTTGCCGCCTGAACCCAAACTGATTGCCTTTGATACATCGGCGGCGCATTGCGCCGCCGCTTTGCTGTTGGGCGACCGAGTTGTCACCCGCGTCGATGAAATGGCCAAAGGCCAAGCCGAACATATGATGCCAATGCTGGAAGAAATGCTTGCCACCGAAGGGATCGGCTGGCGTGATCTGGATGCGATTGGCGTGGGCGTTGGCCCGGGCAATTTCACCGGAATCCGGATTTCGGTCAGTGCGGCGCGGGGGTTGGCATTGGGGCTGGGGAAACCCGCGATTGGCGTCTCGACCCTCGAAGCGCAGGCATTCGGATTGGTTGAGTATGGTCGCTCGATCGTGTCCTGCCTCGATGCCCGCCGAGGTCGCGCTTACATGCAGGTATTTGCCCGCAATCTTGATCTGCCGCCGCCGGCTTTGGTTGAAATGTCGAAAGAGTCGTTTCCGCGTGGGTATGACGGCCTTGCCCCTCGGATCGTCGGTCCGATTGCGGCTGAGGTTGCCGCGCTGACCGGCGATCCAGTAGTCCAACCCACTTGCCCCACCATCGAAGCCATTGCGCGGCTTGCTGCCGCCCGTATCGGCACGGATCACGGCCGCCCTGCGCCGCTTTATATCCGCAGCGCGGATGCGGCACCGCCGCGCGACCCTGCCCCGGTGCTGCTGTCGTGACAGCAGATGAGTTGGAGTGGTTGCACGGGGCGGCATTCAAGACTGGCCGGGGATGGTCAGCCACAGAATTTGCGCAGCTTCTGGACCAAAACGGCGTCATCCTATGTGCGGGCAACTGCGCCTTTGCCCTGATCCGGGTCACGCTGGATGAGGCAGAACTGCTGACATTGGCCACAGATCCCGCCCACCGCAGACAAGGCCATGCCGCAGAGGCACTCGCCCGCGCCGAATCTGTCGCCATTCAGCAGGGCGCGTTGCAGATGTTTCTGGAAGTGGCCGAAGACAACGAACCCGCCCGGACGCTCTATGCCCAATCGGGCTACAGGCAGGTCGGGCGCAGACCGGGATATTATGCGTCCAAACCCACAGCGCCCGTTGCCGCACTGGTCCTGCGCAAAGAACTGACCCAAGGTCAGTCACCCAAATAAGTGGCATCTACCGGCATGTTCAGGCCGGAAATGTTAAAAACCGGTTGATCTTCGCTGCTGGGAAGGGCCTTATCTTGTGATGAACCGGCAACGACCGGCTCGGTTTTATTCAAAAGGGTGGCTGGCATTGTTCGCGGTCACCCACTGTTCAACGACCTGGGAGACGATACATGACCCTTATGCAAAAATTCCTCGGCGCTTCTGCCGCACTGGCCCTGACGGCAGGTGCAGCGGCTGCCGACCCCGCGATCCTGTTCGATCTTGGCGGCAAGTTCGACAAATCCTTCAACGAAAGCGCCTATAACGGGGCAGAGCGTTGGGCACAGGAAACCGGTGGCAAATATGCCGAGGTTGAAATCCAATCCGACGCGCAGCGTGAACAGGCGATCCGCCGTTTCGCCGAATCCGGTGCCAACCCCATTGTGATGGCTGGTTTTTCCTGGGCGACACCGCTGGGCGAAGTTGCGGCTGACTATCCTGATACAAAATTCGCGATCATCGACATGGTTGTTGATGCGCCAAATGTGCGTTCGGTGGTATTCAACGAACATGAAGGGTCCTACCTTGTCGGCATGATGGCCGCGATGGCGTCCGAGACCGGCACAGTGTCCTTTGTCGGCGGCATGGATATCCCGCTGATCCGTAAATTTGCCTGTGGCTACGCTCAGGGCGCCAAGGCGGTGAATGCTGATGCCACCGTGATTGCCAATATGACAGGCACGACACCTGCGGCCTGGAACGACCCGGTGAAGGGGTCCGAATTGACATTGGCCCAGATTAGCCAGGGTTCTGACGTTGTGTTTGCCGCCGCTGGTGGCACCGGCGTCGGTGTGCTGCAAACAGCCGCGGATGAGGACATCCTGTCAATCGGTGTGGATGCCAACCAAAACTACCTGCACCCCGGTGAAGTGCTAACATCAATGATGAAGCGCGTCGATAACGCGGTTTACGAGGCGCTGACACAAGGTGCCGACCTTGAAACAGGTTTCAACGTCATGGGTGTCGCCAATGAAGGCGTCGGTTATGCGCTGGACGAGTTCAACGCAGAGCTTGTTTCTGACGACATGAAAGCCGCCGTCGACGCAGCGGCCGCTGAAATCTCTGCCGGCAACCTTGTCGTGCATGACTATTCCAGCGACGAAAGCTGCCCCGTCCTCGAATTCTAAAAGAACGACGAAGGCCAATACAAAAACAAGGCCGCGCAGATTTATCCGCGCGGCCTTTTGCGTAAGAACAACAGGTGCCCCGATGACTGACCAAGCCCCCGCCATTGAGCTGAAAGGCATCTCCAAAGCGTTCGGCCCGGTACAGGCCAACAAGGATATTTCGATCCGCGTGATGCCCGGCACGATCCATGGGATCATTGGTGAAAACGGGGCGGGGAAATCGACGCTGATGTCGATCCTGTACGGGTTTTACAAGGCTGACGCGGGCGAGATTTTCATTGCCGGTCAAAAAACTGCCATCCCCGATAGTCAGGCCGCCATCGCCGCCGGGATCGGCATGGTTTTCCAGCATTTCAAGCTGGTTGAAAACTTCACTGTTCTGGAAAATGTCATTCTGGGGGCCGAGGATAGTGGCCTCTTGCGCCCATCGCTTGCCCGCGCGCGGCGCGAGCTGAAATCACTGGCCGAAGAATACGAATTAAACGTCGACCCCGACGCCCTGATCGAAGAGGTCGGCGTCGGCATGCAGCAGCGTGTCGAGATCCTCAAGGCCCTATATCGCAAGGCAGATATCCTGATCCTCGATGAACCAACCGGGGTGCTGACGCCGGCAGAGGCGGATCACCTGTTCCGCATTCTGGAAAACCTCAAACGTGAGGGCAAGACGATCATCCTGATCACGCATAAACTGCGCGAGATCATGGAAATTACCGACACCGTCAGCGTGATGCGCCGCGGTGAGATGACATCGACCGTCAAAACATCTGATACCAACCCCGCCGACCTGGCCGAACGGATGGTCGGTCGCAAGGTCCTGTTGCGCGTGGATAAAGCGCCCCCCCAGATTGGCCGCACCATCCTGGAAGTCCGCGACCTGAACGTGACCGATGACAAAGGCGTGCATCGCCTCAAAGGCGTTAGTTTTGATGTGCATGCGGGCGAAATTCTGGGGATTGCTGGTGTGGCCGGGAACGGCCAGTCCGAATTGCTGGAAGTCTTGGGCGGTTATGAACGTGCCACCGGGTCGATCAAGGTCAATGGCGAAGAAATTGACCTGACGGGCGCCAAATCCGATGGCCAAAGCCGCCGTTTGCGCAGCATCGCCCATGTGCCCGAGGATCGGCAGCGCGAAGGGCTGATCATGGACTACATGGCGTGGGAAAACACGGCGTTTGGCTATCACCACGCCGAAGAATACCAGCGATCCAGCCTGTTCATGGACAACGCGGCAATCCGCAAGGATACCGAGGAAAAAATGGCGCGGTTCGACGTGCGCCCGCCCGATCCCAAGCTCGCCGCCAAGAATTTTTCCGGCGGCAATCAGCAGAAAATCGTGCTCGCCCGCGAGATCGAGCGCAATCCAGACCTGCTCTTGATCGGCCAGCCCACACGCGGTGTGGACATTGGTGCCATCGAATTCATCCACCAGCAGATTGTTGCACTAAGGGATCAGGGCAAGGCAATTTTGTTGGTTTCTGTGGAGTTAGAGGAAATTTTGTCGCTCTCTGACCGGATCGCCGTTATGTTTGACGGAAAAATGATGGGCGAGCGGATGCCTCAAGAAACGGACGAAAAAGAGCTTGGTCTGCTGATGGCGGGGATGACGACCGAGCCGCAAGGATCGCTGCATGAAGCGGTCGAGGCCAATCTGGCCCATGCTGGCGGTGACGCCAGCAAGGAGGTTTGAGGCCATGGACGTGATGCCAAAATGGGCCGATGTTGTCCTGATCCCCCTGATTTCAATCCTGCTGGCAGCCATCCTGTCCGCATTGGTCATCCTCGCCATCGGGGAAAACCCGTGGGAGGCGCTCAAACTGATGGTTCAGGGCGCGTTGGGGTCCACCTATGGCTGGGGCTACACGCTTTATTACGCGACCAACTTCATCTTTACCGGGCTGGCCGTGGCCATCGCCTTTCATGCCCGCATGTTCAATATCGGCGGTGAAGGTCAGGCTCTTTTGGGCGGGCTTGGTGTCGCGATCATCTGCCTTTACATCCCATGGCCGCATTGGACGCTGGCCTTGCTGGGCGCGGCGATTGGCGCCGCGATTTTTGGGGCTGCATGGGCCGCAATCCCGGCCTTTTTGCAGGCCAAGCGCGGCAGCCACATCGTGATCACGACGATCATGTTCAACTTTATCGCCGCTGCATTGCTGAACTATTTCCTGATCGGCGCGCTGAAAGTGCCCGGATCAATGGAACCGGCATCGGCCAAGTTTCCCGAGGCCACCCATCTGCCATCCTTTCAGGACATGTTCAGCTTTGGCGAAAGCACCTTGTTCCGGGGTGCCCCGGCCAACATTACTTTTTTCGTGGCCGTGGCCGCCTGTGTCGCCCTGTGGGCGCTGATCTGGCGGACCCGGCTGGGCTATGAAATCCGCGCATTTGGCCATTCGGAATCGGCCGCCAAATATGCGGGCATCAGCCCGACCAAGATCATTATGGTTGCCATGCTTATCTCAGGCGCACTTGCCGGCATGATGGCCATCAACAACGTCCAGGGCGAGGCCGAACGGCTGGTCCTGAACGCAGTGGAGGGGGCGGGCTTTATCGGCATCGCCGTCGCACTGATGGGGCGCAGCCATCCCTTTGGGGTGTTTCTGGCGGCCCTTCTTTTCGGCTTTCTATATCAAGGCGGCGCAGAACTCGCCCTATGGACGTCGATCCCCCGTGAATTGATCATCGTAATACAGGCATTGGTGATCCTGTTCACGGGCGCACTGGATAACATGGTGCGCATGCCGCTTGAGCGGCTATTCCTATCACTGAGGAGAGCAAAACAATGATGGCAGGACCATTCAAAATCGGTGTCGAGGATGACACCGGTGCCGATCTGGGCTTTGTGCTCAGCTGTCTGGCACTTGGCATGATCACGATGCAGGAATTCCACCAATGGATCCGGCATGTAATCGCGCAATCCCCCGGCGGCGACGTGCCCCCGCATCTCGACGCGCTGCTGGCCCTTCAAAAACCGGCAAGCGTCTTTCGCCCCAATGAGGCGGTGATGCGCCGTATTCCCCATGACCCGTTCATCACCGATGAGCGGTTCGATGCGATGTTGGGGCTGCAGTATTTCCTGCGCCGGGACAAAACACAGGCCGTGGATATGACCCAGGCCGAAGCCGAAGGCGCGCTGCGCACACACCCCGAAGTGGCAGATCGCTTTTTCGCGCTCTTCCCCTTCCTGATGGAGAAAGTAGCCTAAAGATGGACTTTGCCACCCTTCTGCAAATGCTGGACGCCACGATGCGTCTGGCAACCCCGCTTTTGCTGGCCTGTCTGGCCGGCCTTTATTCAGAGCGGGCCGGTATCTTTGATATCGGGCTGGAAGGGAAGATGTTGGCAGCCGCCTTTCTGTCGGCGGCCATTGCCGCCGTCACAGGCAATGTCTGGGTTGGCCTGCTGGCCGGGATCGGGGCGTCGATTTCCCTGTCTGTGATCCATGGGCTTGCCTCGATCACCTTTCGCGGCAACCAATTGATATCGGGTGTCGCCATCAACTTTCTGGCGGCTGGTTTGACGGTTGTGGTCGCGCAAAGCTGGTTCCGTCAGGGCGGACGGACACCACAATTGACCGATGGGGGCCGGTTTGAACCGATCACCTTGCCTTTTGCCGAGGCTTTGCGCGATGTTCCCGTGATTGGCCCGATCTATTATGAACTGATTTCCGGCCATACCCCGCTGGTTTATGTCGCTGTGCTGATGGTGCCGCTGACATGGTGGGTGCTGTACCGCACCCGGTTTGGGCTGCGCCTGCGCGCGGTTGGTGAAAACCCGGCAGCTGTCGATACGGCGGGCGTGTCCGTTATCACCCTGCGCTATGCCGCTGTCGCGATTTGCGGTGTGCTATGTGGCATTGCTGGTGCGTATCTGGCGACCGCCCTGCAAGCCGGTTTCGTCAAGGATATGAGCGCCGGTCGCGGCTTTATCGCATTGGCTGCTCTGATTTTCGCCAAATGGCGGCCATGGTATGCGCTTTATGCCTGCCTGCTGTTTGGGTTCCTGCAGGCGATGTCCTTGCGCCCTGATGTCATTGAAAACGTGCTGAATTTCCGGGTGAACGGTCAGTTGCTGGATGTGCTGCCCTACATCCTGACCGTTGTTATTCTGGCCGGATTTGTGGGTAAGGCGATCCCGCCACGTGCGGGAGGCGCGCCTTATGTCAAAGAACGCTGAGGCGCTTGCCGCCCAGATCAAGGACGTTGCGGGTGACGCACCCGTGCGCCTTGGGCTGATCCTTGGGTCCGGCCTGGGCCATATCGCGGACACGGTTGATGGCGCGGCGATCCCCTATAGTGATCTGGCGGGCTTCCCACATGCCGGTGTCTCGGGCCACAATCCAAATCTAGTGATTGGCGATCTTGAAGGCGTGCGCGTGGCGGTTTTTGGTGGGCGGTCACATTATTACGAACATGGCAAACCCGACGCGATGCGCCTGCCGCTTGAGGTGCTGCGCGCCTTGGGGGCCGAAATGATGATCGCCACTAATGCGGCCGGGTCGATGCGACATGATATGCCGACCGGATCGATCATGTGCCTGTCTGATCACATCAACTTTTCCGGCCTGAACCCGTTGATCGGTGAACCAACTGACGCAAGATTTGTGCCAATGATGGATGCCTATGATCCACAAATGCGCGCCGGGCTGCGCGCTGCGGCAAAGGCGACAAAGACGGATATGACGGACGGCGTCTATGCGTGGTATTCCGGCCCATCCTTTGAAACCCCGGCAGAGATCAAAGCCATCGCCATGCTGGGTGCGGATGCGGTTGGCATGTCCACGGTGCCAGAGGTGATCCTCGCCCGGTTTTTGGGGCTGCGCGCTGCTGCAATTTCAACGATCACCAATATGGCCGCCGGGATGAGCGATGAAGCCATCAGCCATGACCACACCAAAGCCATGGCGCCTATTGGTGCGGCCAAGTTCGAAACTGTGCTAAGACAGTTCCTACGCAGCCTATCGTAAGTCCAAAAGCGATGAGATGATAAGTCCAAGTGGCGGAATTGCTGCGTTTGCAGCATAAAATGGCCTCAGCCATTTGACAGGTGGGTTTGAAACGTCTTTGTTGCGGCCAGCGGCACAAGCGCCCCGGACCAGTTCATGCAGATTTATCTTCCTATCGCCGAAGTTTCGGTGAACGCTTTCTTGCTTCTCGGGCTTGGCGGGATCGTGGGCATCTTATCGGGCATGTTTGGCGTCGGTGGCGGCTTTTTGATGACGCCACTTTTGTTCTTTATCGGCATTCCGCCCGCCGTTGCTGTGGCGACAGAGGCCAACCAGATCGTCGCCTCATCCTTTTCAGGTGTGCTGGCGCATCTGAAACGAAAGACTGTTGATCTAAAGATGGGGACGGTGTTGTTGGTCGGCGGCTTGGTAGGGTCTGGCCTTGGGATCATTTTGTTTAATTATCTCAAAGCACTGGGCCAGGTCGAATTGCTGGTACAACTGTGCTATGTGATCTTCCTCGGCATGATCGGCACGTTGATGTTCTTCGAAAGCCTCAAGGCCATTCGGAAGTCCAACAAGGCCGGCGGAAGCCCGGCACCCACGCGGCGCAAACACAACTGGGTGCATAACCTACCGTTCAAAATGAAGTTCCGGGTATCGGGGCTTTACATCTCGGTGATCCCACCGCTGCTCGTCGGTGTTTCGGTTGGTGTTCTGGCCGCTATCATGGGTGTCGGCGGCGGATTTATCATGGTCCCCGCAATGATCTATCTGTTGGGCATGCCCACAAAGGTCGTGGTCGGCACCTCGCTTTTTCAGATCATATTTGTGACCGCGTTCACCACCATGCTGCACGCAACCACGAACTACACAGTGGATGTTGTCCTTGCGGTTCTGCTTCTGGTCGGGGGTGTCGTGGGAGCCCAGATCGGCACGCGGATCGGCGTTAGAATGAAAGCCGAGCAACTGCGCATCTGGCTGGCTATCATGGTGCTCGCGGTTTGCGGCAAGCTGGCATTCGACCTGTTGGTCACACCGACAGAGCTGTATTCACTTGGCGCGGGGGGCCACTGATGATCCGTCTTGCCGCCCTCTTGATGCTGCTTGCATTGCCAGCAAAAGCGGAAGAGATCGTTCTTGGGCTTAGCCGCGATGAGGTGGCCATTACCGCGACTTTCGAAGGTTCTGAAATCCTGATTTTTGGCGCGATCAAAAGGGACGCGCCCGCACCTGACGACGAAGACCTTGGTGTCATTGTCACTGTCGCTGGGCCGGATGAACCCGTCACCGTGCGCAAAAAAGATCGCCGCCTTGGGATTTGGGTCAATACAGAATCTGTTGATGTCGACGTCGCGCCTACATTCTACGCTGTTGCCACAAACCGTCCCTTGGCAGAAATCCTGACCTTCACCGAAGACCTGAACACCCGCATCAGCACACAGCGGGCGATCCGCTCCGTCGGGGCGACCATCGAAAATGCAGAGAGCTTTACCCGCGCGTTGATCCGCATCCGCGCTGGACAGGGGCTGTACCAAACACTGCCGACCGGCGTTCTCGTCGAAGAAGAAACGCTGTTTCGCACATTGATCCCGCTGCCTGCCAATCTGACCGAAGGTGACTACAAGGCCGAGATTTATCTGACCCGTGGTCGCCAGATCGTTGATCTTTACACAACGGTCATCCCGGTCAAAAAGGTCGGGCTAGAACGGTGGCTGTATAATCTGGCGCATGACAACGCGTTTCTTTATGGGCTGATGTCGCTATCCATCGCGATTGCGGCAGGCTGGGGTGCGTCGGCGATCTTCACGGTGCTGCGCCGCTAACCGCGCCCGATATGCGGCATCTTGGACGCCATCACCATCATGGTCTGCACATTCGCTTCGGCTGGCAAATTAGCCATGTGAAAAACGGATCGCGCGACATCCTCGACCGCCATGCTGGGCAGCGGATCCAGCCCTTGGGCGGCGCGGGTCTTTTCCAGATTGGTCACCAGATCAGTCCGCGCATTGCCGATATCAATCTGACCGCAAGCAATGTTGAAAGCACGCCCATCCAGTGACAGCGTCTTCGTCAGCCCCGAAACGCCGTGTTTCGTCGTGGTGTAGCAGGTCGACCCCTCGCGCGGCGTATGCGCCGAGATCGAGCCGTTATTGATGATCCGTCCCCCCTGCGGCGACTGATGGCGCATTTGCCGAAACGCCGCCCGCGCCGACAGGAACATGCCTGTCAGATTGACATCCAAGACCTGCTGCCAATCAGCGAGGCTGATCTGATCAATCGTCACCTGCGGGCCAAACATACCCGCATTGTTAAACAGCACATCAAGATGTCCGAATTTGGCAAAAGCCGCATCCACTACCGCTTCGTCCGTCACGTCACAGGGCAAAGGCACCGCGTTGTCATGGGTGACATCCGCCAGCCTATCCGCCCGGCGGGCGATCAGCCCAACGCGCCAACCCTTGGCCAAGAAATGCTCTGCCGTGACGCGCCCGATCCCGCTGCTGGCCCCGGTAATGATGATTGTTTTCATATCTCTTCGCTTTTCAGTTCAAGCGGTGCGGCGGGCACCTCCAAATCATCAATACGCAATGCGCCTTGCGGGCGGGCAAGCCTGTTGCGCACAACCCAGCGCAGCTGCGTTTCGGCCCGGGTAATCGCGACATAGGCAAGCCGTTTCCACAAAGGTTGACCGGCCTCAACCCGGCCCATGCGGGCGGCAACCTGAAGATCGGGGGCAAACACCTGCACCGTGTCCCATTGCGACCCTTGCGCCTTGTGAATGGTCACAGCCGCCCCATGCAGGAAGGTCGCGCCCATGCGGGCGGCAAAGGGGATGAACGGTTCTTCATCCCCTTCCTGTTCAATCTTCACGATGCTGGCGGCACTGACCTGCGGGTCTTCGGCCCCCGTGACATGCAACCGCGAAAATCCGGGTTTGCGCCCAGGCCCCAGATAAATGACCTGCGCCCCCTTGATCAGACCGCGCGCCTCAAGATCAAGGCGCTTTTTACGGTGCTTCAGCGGCAGTTCGATCCCGTCACAGATCAGCGGTTCGCCCGAAACAAGCTCATCCGGCGGGGCGTCATAGGCGGCGCGGAATGCGTGGATCAGGCGAATGCGGGTTTTGTTCATCCAGACCAGACAGGGCGAACGCGCCATCAGATCGGCCTCTACCCGTTGGGCAAGGACAACCCTTTCATCCCTCTGCGCCGCCTCTGCGACCATCTGTTCAAACCCGTGGAAATCAAGCTGTGGGTCCGCCAGCGCATGGGCCAGATCAAGGATCGGATTGCCCGCATCCTGACGGTGAATGCGGTTCAGCGCCAGAACGCGCTTTTCAGGCAGGGTTTCGAAAACCATACCGCCCGTTGACTGGACCGGGGGCAATTGTGCCGGATCGCCGAAAAGCAGCAGGGTCGGAAAAATCTCTTGCAGGTCTTCGAATTGCTTTTCGTCCAGCATAGAGCTTTCATCGACAAACCCGATATCAAGCGGTTCCTCGCGACGCTTCCAACCGGTGATGAAATCGCTGCCGCGCAGCCCAGCGGCAGCAAGGGCTGCGGGAATGGATTTGTTGGCCTCATAGGATGCCAGCGCACGGTCCAGCGCAATATCGGTCAGTCCCCCAATCTCGGGGCGGTCGCCCTGCCCGGCCAGCCATTCGGCGACCTTTTCATATTCAGGATCATAGACCGGGGTATAAAGGATGCGGTGGATCGTGGTGGCGGGCACGCCACGATTGCGCAAAACGCTGGCGGCCTTGTTCGTCGGGGCAAGAATAGCCAGCGTGCGGCGGTCACGGCGCTTGCGCCCTTCCCAATCACCGGAAATGATATCTACCCCGGCTTCATCCAGCGCCTCGTAAAGACGGGCCAGCAGCATGGTCTTGCCCGACCCCGCCTTGCCGATCACGGCCATGACAGATGATCTATCAGCTTGTGGGGGTTGCAGCAGGCTGTCATCCAGATCAACGCCAGCCTGCCGCAAGGCCACCGCGACATTGTCCCAGGCTTCTGCCTGATCGTCCGAAAATGTAATGGTGGGCGCGTTCATGCCGCGACAGTATCTGGACCGTCGCGGCGCTGCCAGCGGATTACGCGGCTTCTTGCAGATCGTGGACCGTCCGCCCGAAGGACCGGTTGAACCAATGCTCGGAAATCTCGGACGACAAACCGGCGCGGCGCAAGACCTTCATCCGGTCTTCGGGGCGGTAAGCCCATAGGCCAACGCTTATTTTATCGCGGCCTTCGCCGGAACTTCCCAGCACCTCGGGCGAGGCACCAATCATAGAATAGATACGAACCATGCGCGGATCAAACACACCCAGCAAATGGGTTAGTGAAAATGCGCGCATCAACTCACCACCCGCCAGCATCATCGCGGCTGCAACGCGCGGGTTGGATTTTTGACCCAGACAGAACCGGGTGCATTCCCAGATAAAGGGGCTGCGAATATCCTCGCCCTGTAATAGCTCTGCGAAGTGGTCGTTGACCATGGTCCGCTCTGTTGTGGGCAGAAACCGCATGGAACCGCCATGGGTGCCATCCGCATTCACCCAAATCACATAAAGCGGGTTCATATCATCGTATTCGTCCCGCTCCCATCCGTTTTCATCGACGCTGACTGCCCATTTCAACCTTTCAGAGAACTGAACCGCCCGATCACGATGCATGGAGGCCTGCAAGACCGGATACTGTGACAACTCATTTGCATAAATATAACGAAGCATCGTGCTACCCTTTTTCTAACTACCGACTGGCATCAGGGTAGAACGACGGATCACAGCAATGGTTAATGCACCGTCCGTCGCGTTAATGATTCGTTAAGACTTCTTAAGCTTGGTTAACCCGCCGCAGATTTCCGGACCTTGCCCTCCTCCTCACGCCCGGGCCAGCCGCCAGGGGCAGCGCGTGCCGCCCCTCCAATGATAATGAGCCCTTCTGTGAGTGCGCGGGCAACGGCGTGGGTGGTGTTCTGGGCACCGAGTTTGAAACGTGCGCTTTCGATATAGGCGCGCAACGTGTGTTCCGAAATACTAAGCAGGTCAGCAACCTGACCACGGCTATAACCCATCCCAAGATAAGTCAGGGCATCCGTTTCGCGCGGCGACAGTGACTTGACCGGTTCGGGCGCACGGCCTTTTTCAAGTTGGAGCGCCTTCTGATTCAGATAATGCGCGATCAATATCCAGTCACGTTGATGGGTAGCCATGAATTCTGACCACGTTTCATCATCCGTCGAATGCGACGCACTTAGTAAAGCCAATTGGCCGTTAGGCCCCCGGATCGGGATAGAAAACCCTTGGTTACCAACACCATGCGCGATTGCATCCTCCCGAAATGCACGCGCGGCCTTGGATGACCAATCCAGTTTTTTCCAGTCGACCGGATCAAATCGCTGAAAACAGCCGATGATCACCGGATCAATCCGCAAATACTCCTTTTCGCTATATCGCTGCGCCCATGCCGGGCTGTATGTGCCAAACCCGTATTGTTCCCCATCAGCGCTGAGCCAGTGATAAACAACATGATCGATCTGAAACTGATCGCGGAGCCCCACAGTCAGATCGTGAATTTGCTCAAGCGCGTCTGCCCGCTCCAGAGCTTGTAAGAATTTTTCGAGTTCCAGCGCTATCTCCTCGCGTTATTGGAGACGTATTACCGACCACGGTGGCGATCTCAGCCGACGCAACAAGCGCAGTATCTTCAAGTTGAACCGCCAGAAGTGGCAGGTCGTTTTGTTTTGCGAAGGATTTCAAGTCGGCGAGAACGTCGATGATCCATTCATGTCCCATTACTAGTCTCTCTATCAATGATTAACGAAGCGTTAACAACTTATAGTAGCATTTTAATAATCATTCATTTACTCGCATGTTCGTACCCCCCAGAAATAGCGAGTAGACAGAGCAGCCGGGATTTGTTCCGGAATTGGCCGCAAAAAAGGGCTCAAGACGCACTGCCTTAAGCCCTTTTTTCAAATATCGCAAGTTGTTAGCGTTGTTTAGACGCCTCAATCGTATCTTCAAACGTCCGCAAACCCATCTTTGGGGCCTGGACAAGCACCGACATGTTGCCCGGCTTATGCTCATTCTTGCGCATCTTGGTATGCGCTTCCGGAATTTGCGACCAATCGAAACATTCTGACATGCACGGGTCCAGGCGCTGCTCAACCATAAGGTTATTCGCCGCACTTGCTTGCTTAAGGTGGGCAAAGTGGCTGCCTTGCAGACGTTTCTGGTGCATCCACATATAGCGCACGTCGAATGTGCAGTTAAATCCGGACGTCCCCGCGCAGATCACGACCATCCCACCCTTCTTGCAGACAAGTGCCGAGACGGGGAAAGTCGCCTCGCCGGGATGTTCAAACACCATATCAACATTGACGCCCTTGCCGGTGATATCCCAGATCGCTTTGCCGAATTTACGCGCGCCTTTCAGCCATGCGTTATATTCGGGCGTGTTCACCGTGGGCAGCTGCCCCCAACAATCAAAATCATTGCGGTTGATCACGCCTTTCGCACCCAGTGACATGACGAATTCACGCTTGCTTTCGTCACTGATGACGCCAATCGCGTTCGCACCGGCCGTATTGATCAACTGGATCGCGTAAGATCCCAGACCGCCCGAAGCACCCCAAACCAGCACATTCTGGCCGGGCTTCAGATCATGTGGTTCATGACCAAACAGCATCCGATAGGCGGTGGCGAGCGTCAGTGTATAACATGCGCTTTCTTCCCAGGTCAGGTGCTGGGGGCGGCGCATCAACTGCTGCGACTGAACGCAGGTAAACTGCGCAAAGGACCCGTCAGGGGTTTCATAGCCCCAAATCCGCTGGCTGTCAGAGAACATCGGGTCACCGCCGTTGCAATGCTCGTCATCGCCGTCATCCTGGTTGCAATGGATGACCACCTCATCCCCCACCTTCCAGCGCTTGACCTTGTCACCAACGGCCCAGACGATGCCCGACGCATCGGACCCGGCGATGTGATAATCAGCCTTGTGGACGTCAAACGGGCTGATCGGAATGCCAAGACCGGCCCAGACACCGTTGTAGTTCACGCCTGCCGCCATCACGAGCACCAGAACCTCGTGGCTATCGGGCTTTGGGCAGTCCACGGTTTCAATCTCAAACGCCTGATCAGGTTCGCCATGGCGTTCGCGCCGGATGGTCCATGCATACATCTGATCCGGCACATGCCCCAATGGCGGCATTTCCCCCACATCATAAAGGTCTTTCTTGGGCGCGTCATACGCGGCCGCACCGGCAGATTGATCAAGGGCCATCTCAGTCTCCATCACTCGAGTTCCAACATTTTGCCGCACCGCAGAATCGCGTGCTTTCTGGATGGATACTAGATCGAAAGGTAATGATGCAACCTTTTGTGATCATATTTTGTAATTTAATTACTCTGCAACCGCAGCATTTTCGCCAGTTTCTTCTGCAGTTGCATCAAAATGATGCGCGATCGAACTTGCGTAATACGCCAAAACGTCACGCCCATTTGCCGTGACACTGATCTGATCACCGGATTCGGAAATCAGGTCCCGGTTGCCCAGACGCATCAACGCATCAGCAACAACTTCGGCAGCAGGACGGTGCGGGCGGGGCAAGCCTATCTCAGTCAGTGTTGTTATGGATTGCGCGATTGCTGCGACAAGATCAGCCCTTGTGATGCTTTCTGTCGCAAGAATGTGACGCGCAACCAGGGGAACACCCAAAACTGGGATCACCAGCTTGATCCGTTGCATCAACTCTTCTGCGACGGCCTCGGTCAAATCATCACCTTCCCGCTCAACAAATGTCGACAGTTCCAGCGGTTCACCAAAGCTGACAGAGGCTGTACCAAACCCTTTGAAACGACGCGTCACCCGTGCCAGCAGGTGCCCACCAACGCCCCGCAACACTGTCCAAAGCGGCGGACGAAACCGCCGCTTACCGGATTTATCTGCCGCAATCAAAAAACTGTCTTCGAGCACCCGGTCATAATTTAGCGCAACCGGCACAAAGATCACTTCACGCGCTTCAGGGTCGAAATCCTCCACGATATAACTAAGCAAGCCAAGCTTGGGCTGGGCCGTGCGGCCGGTCAGGCTCAACCCGCCTTCCGGGAACATCGCCTGACTGACCCCGCCCCGCGTTGCCATTTGCACGTAACGTGCCAAAACCTTGCGATATAAGGCCCCGCGCGACCTGCGCCGGATAAAATATGCCCCCATAGCCCGGATCACAGCGGAAAGCGGCCAGACCCGCGCCCATTCCCCCACCGCATAAGACAGCGCACCGGCATTGGCGGCCAGATAGGTCACCAACACATAATCCATGTTGCTGCGGTGGTTCATTACAAAGATCACTGTAGCATCTGGATCAATCTCGGACAGGCGTTTGCGATCAAACGTGCCCAGTTTGATCCGGTACAGCGATTTCGACAGCCACCGGGCCAGCCTGATACCAAAGCTGAAATAGGCGGTCGCCGAAAATGACGGCACAATTTCGCGGGCGTAGCGGCGCGCCTGTTCAAAGGCGACGTTCTCGGGGATCTTTTCTGCCTTGGCATGATCCACGATGGCCTGCGTGACCTCCGGGTCGTAAATCAGGCGCTGGATCATGTCATAACGGCGCGACAGTTTGAACGGCTCAATCGGGCGCTGTAGCCGTTCATTCAACCGGGCAATCGCCCGCTCTGCCCGTTTGCGAAAGAACCAGCGCACGGACGGAAACAGAAAGTGAGAGGCGAAAGTGACGCCCGCAAACAAAACAATCAACAAGAACGCCCAAAGGGGCATGGAAACAGTCTGCGTCATAAGTGGACCGTGACAGGGTATGAACCATTGGTAAATCCCATCATGCCGCAACGCAGCGAATTGACAGCGCCATAAAATGTCCGATAGTTGTATGAGTGCGAAATTAAATTACGCAGATTGATTCAGGAGAGCCCGCCATGTCGCACCCGCAGAAAGATCGTCCCTGGCTGTTTCGGACCTATGCAGGGCATTCCACAGCTGCGGCGTCAAATGCGCTCTACCGCGGAAATCTGGCCAAAGGGCAGACGGGGCTTTCCGTGGCGTTCGATCTGCCGACGCAAACGGGTTACGATAGCGACCATGTGCTGGCCAAAGGCGAGGTTGGCAAGGTTGGCGTGCCCATCAGCCATCTTGGGGACATGCGGACACTGTTCAATGATATCCCGCTGGATCAGATGAACACCTCCATGACAATCAACGCCACCGCACCCTGGCTCTTGTCGCTATACATCGCCGTAGCCGAAGAACAGGGTGCCGATATCAGCACACTGCAAGGCACTGTGCAAAACGATATCATCAAGGAGTATCTGTCGCGCGGCACCTATATCTGCCCGCCCGAGCCGTCCTTGCGCATGATCACCGATGTTGCCGCCTATACCCGCGCCCATCTGCCGAAATGGAACCCAATGAATGTGTGTTCCTATCATCTGCAAGAGGCCGGGGCGACACCGGAAGAAGAGTTGGCCTTTGCGTTGGCTACCGCAACTGCCGTTTTGGACGATCTGAAAGACAAAGTACCGGCAGAACATTTCCCGGCGATGGTGGGACGCATTTCGTTTTTTGTGAATGCAGGCATCCGTTTTGTCACTGAACTTTGCAAGATGCGTGCCTTTGTCGAATTATGGGATGAAATCTGCGAAACCCGCTACGGGGTCGAAGACCCGAAATACCGTCGCTTCCGCTATGGCGTGCAGGTCAACTCGCTAGGGCTGACCGAACAGCAGCCGGAAAATAACGTCTATCGCATACTGCTGGAAACGCTGGCGGTCACACTTTCGAAAAAGGCGCGCGCGCGTGCTGTGCAATTGCCCGCATGGAACGAGGCGCTTGGCCTGCCCCGCCCATGGGATCAGCAATGGTCCCTGCGCATGCAACAGATTCTGGCCTATGAAACCGATCTTTTGGAATTTGACGATCTCTTTGATGAAAACCCCGCCATTGATCGCAAGGTCAATGAATTGAAAGCCGGGGCACGGGCGGAGTTGAGCCAGATTGATGGTATGGGCGGCGCGGTCGGCGCAATCGCCTACATGAAATCCCGGCTTGTCGAAAGTAATGCCGCCCGCATCACCGGAATTGAAAACGGCAACACGACAGTTGTCGGCGTGAATAAATGGCAGATGGGTGAACCATCGCCACTGACGGCAGGCGATGACGCCATCATGGTATCCGACCCAAAGGCTGAAGCCGATCAATTGCGACGTCTGCGCGCGTGGAAAGATGACCGGGATGCAGAGGCGGTTCTGTCTGCACTGACCGCTCTGCGCGAGGCTGCACAAGATGGCAGTAATATCATGCCGCCCTCAATCGCTTGCGCCCGGGCTGGTGTGACGACCGGCGAATGGGCCGACGTGATCCGATCTGTCTTTGGGCAATACCGCGCGCCGACCGGGGTCAGCAGCAACCCGTCAAACCAAACCGAGGGGCTTGATGAATTGCGCGATCAGGTTGATCTGGTCAGCCGGGCCTTGGGCCGCAGATTGAAGTTTCTGGTGGGCAAACCCGGCCTTGATGGCCATTCAAATGGGGCCGAACAAATTGCAACACGGGCACGCGATTGCGGCATGGATATCTCCTATGAAGGTATCCGGCTGACCCCCGATGAAATTGTCAACGCAGCCAAGAATGACGATGCGCATGTCATCGGACTTTCAATTTTATCGGGTTCACATATCCCGCTGGTCCGTGACGTGATCGAAAAACTGAACGCGGCGGGCGTCGGTCATATTCCGGTCATTGCAGGCGGCATTATACCCGAAGAAGACGCTGCAGAATTGCGCGCGATGGGCGTGGCGAAAGTCTACACACCGAAAGACTTTGAATTGAACAAGATCATGCTAGATATTGTGGCGATCGTTGATCCCCGTTCGGTTGCAGCCGAATAGGCAAAAAACCCCTGTTGTTGCACTAAAGTATAGCATTCCAGTGTTTTTGGGCTGCGCGGCCTTTGTTTGGCTGCTAGATGAACGACAACTTTGACTGGAGACCATAATGAAACCTGATCTGAAATCCATGACACGCAAAGAGCTGGAAAAGCTGAAGGCTGATGTGGAAAAGGCACTGACGAAAGTCAGCGAGAAAGAAAAGAAAGCGGCACTTGCCGCCGCCCAAAAGGCCGCCGCGGCACATGGCTTCTCATTGGCCGAAATAACGGGCGATGCCCCTGCCCCTAAAAAGCGGCGCAAATCCAAAACCGGACCCAAAAAAGCGGCTGCTCCTAAATACCGTAACCCCGGTGACGCAGACCAGACCTGGACTGGCAAAGGCCGTCAGCCTCAGTGGTTCAAGGATGCGATTGCGGCAGGTACATCACCGGACGCGATGGAAATCTGAATGAAAGGCAGCACTCCGTTGCCTTGACGGAGCGCCGCATGAATTTCGCCCTCCACCTTTCGATATTGCCCGCTTAGAATAGCGCGACAATCGAAAGGACCCTCATATGAAAATTCATATCGGCGCTGAAAAGGGCGACATCGCCCCAACCGTTCTGATGCCCGGTGATCCGTATCGCGCGAAATGGGCGGCTGAGACATTTCTCGACAATCCAAAATGCATCAACGAAGTGCGTGGCATGCTGGGTTTCACCGGGACCTGGCAGGGCCACCCGGTCACCATTCAGGGGTCAGGCATGGGCATGCCGTCTTTGTCGATCTACGCCAATGAGCTGATTTCTGAATATGATGTGCAGACGCTGATCCGCATCGGGTCCTGCGGTGGCATGCAGGAAAAAGTCGGCATCAGGGATGTCGTGCTGGCAATGACCGCGTCGACCTTGTCCACCCCGTCGCGCGGGATTTTCAAGGAACTGAATTTTGCGCCCTGCGCCGATTACGGGCTACTTGCCGCGGCACATCAAGCGGCAACAGATAAACAAGTTCCGGTTCATGTCGGCGGCATTTACTCGTCGGATGTGTTTTACGATGAACGCCCCGATCTGAACGAACAGATGATGCGGCACGGCATCCTCGGGGTCGAGATGGAAGCCGCAGAGCTTTATAACCTCGCGGCCCGGCACGGGCGGCGGGCGCTGGCCGTCCTGACCGTCAGCGATCACCTGATCACGCATGAGGCCCTGCCAGCCGAAGATCGCGAAAAGTCATTTGGGGACATGGTCGAAATTGCACTGACAGCCGCGTTTTCATGAAGCAGCGTAGCTTGGGGACCGGTGGGCCGCAGGTCGGCGCAATTGGACTGGGGTGCATGTCATTTGGCGGCACCGCCTCTGGCACGACCGATGACGCCACCAGTTTCGCGGCAATGGACAAGGCGTGGGAATTGGGGATCACCCATTTCGACACAGCCAATGTCTATGGTCCGCATATGTCGGAACAGGTTGTTGGGCGATGGATGGCAGATCGCGGGCACCGTCCCAGCATCGCAACAAAGGCGAGCATCCAACGCGACCCACAGCGCCCGGTCAACAATGATCCGGCCTATCTTGAGGCTGAACTGGATGGCTCTTTAGGGCGGCTGGGCGTCGATCATGTTGATCTGTTCTATATCCATCGCCGGGAACAATCGGTTCCCATCGCGGATGTGGCCGGGCTGATGGGGCGCCTGATCGAGAAAGGGAAAATCGGCGGTTGGGGCATCTCTGAAATCTCACCAACAACCTTACGCCGCGCGCATGCGGAAACGCCCGTCCGCGCCGTGCAAAACGAATACTCCCTATGGACCCGGCAACCGGAACTGGGTCTGCTGCAGGAATGTGCGCAGTTGGGGGTGGCCTTTGTCGCGTTTTCACCACTGGCGCGCGGGGTCTTCGGGCGCGACATCATTGACACTAAAGATGACAGTTTCGGGCCGTTCAGAGCTGAAATGCCCCGGTTTCATCCCAAAAACTGGATCAAGAACAAGGAACAAGCCGCGACATTCCATGCGCTGGCAAAGGATATGGGCATTCCGGCCCCAGCGCTGGCCCTTGCATGGCTCCTTGCGCAGGGTGATCATATCATCCCGATCCCCGGAAGTCGGACCGCCGATCATATCGCGGATTGGGCTGCCGCTGACGACATCGACGTGACCGGCGACATCCAGGACCAGATCGAGGCCATCCTGCCCGTTGGCTGGGCCTGGGGCGACAGATACAGTGCCGCGCAATCACAAGCGCCAGAGCGGTATTGCTAGGCTAGGACAACCCGTCCCGGACTTGATCCGGGACCTCAACCGAGGCCCAGCAAGAGGTCCCGGATCAGGTCCGGGACGCGTCGCGCTTAAACGACCCGTTCCACCATCATTTTCTTGATATGTGCAATCGCCTTGGCGGGGTTCAGACCCTTGGGGCAGGTCTTGGCGCAGTTCATGATCGTGTGGCACCGATAAAGCTTGAACGGATCTTCCAATTCATCCAACCGTTCGCCCGTCGCCTCGTCTCGGCTGTCGATGATCCAGCGATACGCATGCAGCAAGGCTGCTGGCCCAAGGTAACGATCACCGTTCCACCAATATGACGGGCAGGACGTGGAGCAGGAGGCACACATCACGCATTCATAAAGGCCATCCAGCTTCTTACGGTCCTCAATGGACTGCTTCCATTCTTTTGCAGGACGGTTTGTCTTGGTTTCCAACCACGGCATGATTGACGCATGCTGCGCATAAAAATGGGTCAGATCAGGGATCAGGTCTTTGATTACAGGCATATGCGGCAGCGGATAGATTTTCACGTCGCTCTTGATCTCATCCATGCCATAGATGCAGGCCAGCGTGTTGATCCCGTCGATATTCATCGCACAAGACCCGCAAATCCCTTCGCGGCAGGACCGGCGGAAGGTCAGGGTCGGATCGATCTCGTTCTTGATCTTGATCAGCGCGTCCAGAACCATCGGACCGCAACTGTCCATATCGACGAAATACGTATCCAGTGACGGGTTTTTGCCGTCATCAGGGTTCCAGCGATAAATCTGCACCTTGCGCAGATTGGTCGCGCCCTCGGGCTTTGGCCAGGTCTTGCCCACCGTCATCCGGGAATTCTTGGGAAGTGTCAGTTGTACCATTTCGTCAGTTCCTTCCGCTCAAGGCCTTCGCCTCAAATCGTCAAATCGCACGCAGGCGGGCTGGCCTAATCGGCGGCTCGCCTGTCAAATCAATCACACATGTTTCGTAGACTTCCAACGGGTCACGACCGCGCAGCAGATCAGCGCTTAACCCGATGCTTGCACTGGCAAAGCCACCGCTCTTGCTATTTGCACCGATCGTCAGACCGACTTCCGGGGCTTGCGCCGCACGCGCCCGTTCTTCGCAACGCGCCGCCGCCTGTTCTGGCGTAGGCGGCGTGCAGCCACCTGCAACCGCGACCACAGCCAAGAGAAGCGCAACCCGCATCACAGCGCGCCCAGCGCCCCGATCAGATTTCCTGCCGTCAGCGTCTTTTCGGCAATGCACTGGACCGTCTCAGGTCGCTGCGCGATACCAAGCACAAGTTCCGTTGTCTGCGCCGTCGTGCCGACCACAGCGGCCTGCGCGATCTGGATCACCTCTGCACCGGCTGCATTGTCGATCACACAATCTGTGACGTTGCTCACATCCGCACCCGGAAAGCGGGCGGCCAGCACGTTGTTGACCACACCTTTCGCAGCCTCGCGCGCCAAACGATCCGCATCTCCGCCGCCATCGGCACAGGCGGTCAGGGCCAGAACACCCGCCGCTAACATCAATGCACGCATCAGAATGTCCTTTCCTTCGGTGCGATCTTGGCTTCTGAGATGCCGCCATCCGCCTCACTCGTCAAAGGATCGGTAATCACCGGACGATAGCTCAGCTTCACCTTGGCCCCGTCGACATGGGAAATCGTGTGGACCCGCCATTTGTCGTCGTCGCGAGTGGCGTAATCCTCATGGGCATGCGCACCACGGCTTTCCTTGCGGGCCTCGGCACTGACAATGGTCGTCAACGCATTAGGCATCAGGTTAGCCAATTCCAGCGTCTCCATCAGGTCGCTGTTCCAGACAAGGCTGCGGTCGGTAACAGACAGATCATCCATCTTGCCCGCAATCTCGGTCATCTTCTTGACGCCCTCGCCCAATGTCTTGTCGGTGCGGAACACGGCAGCATCGGCCTGCATCGCCTTTTGCATCTCCAGGCGCAGCTCTGCCGTGCCGGTGGTGCCTTTGGCATTGCGCAGCCCGTCAAACCGGTCAAAGCATTGATCAATCGACGCCTGGTTCAAGGTTGGATTTGGCGCGGCGCGGTCGACCACTTCGCCTGCACGAATGGCCGCGGCCCGGCCAAAGACCACAAGATCGATCAGGCTGTTTGATCCCAATCGGTTCGCCCCATGAACAGATGCACAACCAGCCTCACCTACGGCCATCAGACCCGGCACAACCTTGTTGAGGTCTTTCTTGGTCGGGTGCAGCACCTCACCATGATAATTCGTGGGGATACCACCCATGTTGTAATGGACCGTCGGCAATACCGGGATCGCCTCTTTCGTCACATCGACACCGGCAAAGATGCGGGCGCTTTCTGAAATACCGGGCAGACGCTCGGCAAGCGCCTCTTTCGGCAGGTGGTTGAGGTTAAGGTGAATGTGATCACCATTCGCCCCAACGCCACGCCCTTCGCGGATTTCCATCGTCATGCAGCGACTGACATAGTCGCGGGGCGCAAGGTCTTTGTAGTTCGGCGCATAGCGCTCCATGAACCGCTCACCTTCGGAATTGGTCAGATAGCCGCCCTCGCCGCGCGCACCTTCGGTGATCAGGCAACCCGCACCATAGATGCCGGTGGGGTGGAACTGCACGAATTCCATATCCTGCAATGGCAGACCCTGACGGGCCACCATGCCGCCGCCATCACCGGTGCAGGTATGGGCTGATGTCGCGCTGAAATAGGCGCGGCCATAGCCGCCTGTGGCCAAAACAACTGTCTTGGCGTTGAACACATGCATGGTGCCGTCATCCAGCTTCCATGCGATCACACCCTGACAGATGCCATCATCAGACATGATCAGATCCAGGGCAAAATATTCGATATAGAACTCGGCCTGCTGTTTCAGGGACTGACCATAAAGCGTGTGCAAAATGGCGTGGCCAGTGCGGTCAGCGGCAGCACAGGTACGCTGCACTGCAGGACCTTCGCCAAATTCGGTTGTATGCCCGCCAAAGGGGCGTTGATAAATCTTGCCCTCCTCGGTCCGGCTGAACGGAACGCCGTAGTGTTCCAACTCATACACCGCCTTGGGGGCTTCGCGCGCCAGATACTCCATCGCATCCGTATCACCCAACCAGTCAGAGCCTTTGACCGTGTCATACATGTGCCACTGCCAGCTATCAGGGCCCATATTGCCAAGCGAGGCCGCAATGCCACCTTGGGCGGCGACAGTGTGCGACCGGGTTGGAAAGACCTTGGAAATGCAGGCGGTGCGTAAACCCTGCTCTGCCAGACCCAGCGTTGCGCGCAGACCAGCGCCGCCAGCCCCCACAACAATCGCGTCATAGGTATGGGTTTCGTATTCGTATGCTGCCATCTTGAGGTTGCTCCGACGAAATTAAAGGGCGATGCGCACGATTGCGAAAATCGCAAAAGCGGCAGCGGAATAGGAAACGCAGATCATCACGATGATCACGACTTTGCGGGCCAGACCGTGAACATAATCCTCGATCAGGGTCTGTACGCCATGACGGAAATGCAGCCAGCCCACCAGCATGGTCAGAATCGCAACAACAGCCGGGAAAGGCCGCTGGTAATAGGCGATCACCTCTTCATAGGATGAACCCAGAATGGCACCAAAAGTGAACACAAAAAGCGGGATCAGCACCAGCAACGCAACAGAGGTGACCATCATCTGCCAATGATGTTCGGTCCCGGTCTTGGCAGAACCCATGCCTACGGCGCGCTTGCGGTCGGTTAAGAATGCCATTGGCTTGCCCCCCTTACAGCACGATCACGGTGAAGATGGTCATCAACACCGCAGCAATAATCATGATCTGCCCAGCCATCTCTGACTTATCGACGTCAAGCATATGACCACTGTCCCAGATCAGGTGCCGGATGCCGCCAAAGGTATGATACCAAAGGCACAAGACCGAACCGAACAAGACCAGATCACCAAACCAGCTGGTGAGCACCGCATTGGCGCGGGCGAATGCTTCTTCCCCCGTCGCGGCAGCCACGAACCACCAGGTGATCAGCAAACCGGCAAGGATCAGTGCATTGCCCGAGATACGGACGAGTATTGAGGTCATGGAAGTCAGTTGCGGACGATAGATCGTCAAATGCGGTGACAACGGGCGATTGCCCCTATTCACGTCAGCCATGAATGCTCCCTTCGCTGGCTTTGCCGTCAAGTACGCGGCGTCTTTGGGTCGTTTTGCACCATTGTCGAAGGAGAGTCACGTTTGCATCGGTCAATATGCAGCGAAAAATAGTCGCAATCGTAGGGAATTACCCCAGTGTGATCACAATAATTCGACATGTGATCACACGAACCTCTGGAGAACTTGCTTGCTTAACTGCAGATCAATATCTTTGCTTTAACGATATTGTTCTCCACATAGGCTGAAAAACTCATTCGCGATATCGTCCCAACCCTCACGCCGTCCGCTTCCAGCACCGGTCGTGGTTGTGCGTAGTTTATCTTGATCGTGACGATGTCTGTGGGGCTACCCCCAACCGGCTGAAATACCTTGCTTTTGTCCTGAACGCCAGGCGTCACAACCTGCTGAAAGACAGGTGCTGCGCCCGCTCCAGCATGCTGGTGAAGTGATTGTTTCGTGACAGCGTTCAGCCCCCTTTTCTTCGCCTTGTAATTGTCCAGCTTTTTACCAATCTTGGCTTCAGCCTTGGCGACGAAGTCAGCCCTCGGTATCACACCGGTCGACAAATCCACTTCAGGATCAAGAGCCGTCAGATCCACGACGCTGAAAGGCCACCAATTGTTTGGGCTGGCAATTGTGACGTCTATGATCTTCCTTTGGGTCGCCAAAGGCACCTCACCCTTCTCGCCGGTCAACTGATTTGCGGCCTCGGCGATGATATTGTTGATGGCGCTATCGTCATCCTGAATTGATGACTTGAACTGCACCGCCTTTGCGTAATGTTGATTTGTTCCAATCGTGACATCAGCATTGTCAAAGCCGATCTCGCGGCCCTTTGCGAGGCCCATCTCGCCGGCCGCGAACTCGCGGTAGTACCCCAATGCAATACCATAGAGCTTGCGGCCCCATTCCTGATGCTTGGCCAGCAATCGTCTTTTGTTGGCAACCTCGATCCATTGGGGAGTCGTTGAATAGCTTATCGGATTGGCCATAACTACGGGTTCAACAGCCGCCTGCAAATGCGACAACTCGGTCGACAGAGCTATATCAGCCGCCTCCAGTCGGTCAATAAGGGTTCTGAGATCGTCATATGCGGCCATGGTTCAATTCTCCCATTTTGTACGCGAAAAAAATCGTCCCGCACAGATAGCCGAGCAAACGCCTCCAGTATGTGCCAACCAGCACAAACCCGTAGCTGTGGTTTTCTAGCGAAGACCGTCCAGTACGGCACTGATTGCCGAATTGTAACTGAACTCCAACACGCGCATTTCGCCGTCCACCTCCGCCCCGACAATATGCAGCGCCATCGGCGTGGTGCCCCCACGTGGAAAGAACAGCACCATATCCTGCGCGAATGACGGGTCCTCGCGACGTTGCAACACCGTGCGACACCGATCAAAACCGCGGGGTTCGAACACCTCTAACGGGCCAAATAACGCGTCAAACTGGGCGTCCATATTTGGAATGTAATCATCCACAAGGCCAGCAAAGGCCCGATAATCTGTTTTGAAAAAGGCCGTTTTCGCCGCCTCAAACAAGGGAATATCGGCGTCTGTTGACGGATCACAGGACTGGGCGGCTGCCGCTACAGGAGCCAGCAGGAACGCAAATGTGGCAAGATATCTCATACGGGCATCAAGGCCCAATAATCCAGATCAAGCAAGGCGTCAGGCAGATATTTCCCATCTTCCCCTCGCAATGTGCCAGCCTCCCCTTTTGTCGCCACTAGCCGCAACCGGATCGCGCCAACGCCGGGGGCCGTCGTTTCGGCGATGTCCAGCACCTCTGACCAGGCGCGCACGGTGTCGCCTGCAAAACAAGGGTTGGCATGCGCGCCCCCGTTCAGCGCCACAATCATCTGCGCATTGGCCAGCCCGTTAAACGACAGGGCCCGCGCAAGCGAGATCACATGCCCGCCATAGATCAGCCGTTTGCCATCAGGGCGGTTGGTCGCGTCAAAATGCACCTTGGCCGTGTTCTGCCACAGGCGGGTGGCCAGCATATGCTCTGCCTCTTCGATCGTGACACCATCCACATGGTCAATCACCTCGCCGACCGCATAATCGCTCAGACGATAAGGTTCGCCTGCCAGCGCATGATCGTAAGCGTCAAAATTCAGTCCCGCAGGCACCACAATATCCGTCGCCGCGACAGCCTTCGGTAGTTCGGGAATAATCGTTTCTGGCGCATCACCCTGCGTCCTTTTGCGCACCATCACCCAGCGCACGTAGCTCAGAACTTCATCGCCATGCTGGTTCCGACCCGTTGTACGGACCCAGACGACACCGGATTTCCCGCTGGAATTCTGTTTGATCCCAATCACCTCTGACTGCGACGTCAGGGTGTCACCAGGATAAACGGGGGCGAGCCAGCGGCCATCTGCATATCCCAGATTAGCGACTGCGTTCAGCGACACATCCGGCACCGTCTTGCCAAACACAGTGTGAAACGTGATCAGATCATCCACCGGTGATGCAGACAAACCGCAGGCCTGCGCAAAGGCGTCTGACGAATATAATGCACTGCGCGCGGGGTAAAGCGCGTGATACATTGCCCGTTCTCCCCCCGATATCGTGCGGGGAACGGCATGGGTGATCACGTCGCCAACGGCATAGTCCTCGAAAAAGCGGCCGGGGTTCGTCTTGGTCATTGTTCGCCCAGCTTCATCTCTGCGTCATAAGGTTGGTCAACATCCTTGGTAACGGCCTGCCCGCAACGCATTACCCCATTGGCATGGTCAAAGGCATAGGTCGGATTGCCGTAAAGCTCCCAGCCTTTGGCCAAGGCATCCGACACCTTATGGCAGAAAGCGGATGTATCATCGGCGGTCAGTAATCTGTAAATCTTGCTCATCTCATCCCCAGGGTGGCACGCCCAGCGCGTAGTGAATGCCCATCACGACAACAACAACCACAATGGTGACGACAATCGCGATAATCTCTTTCTTGACCGATGCGCGCTCTGGGCGCTCCCACGGGCCGTCCTGTGCATTGATGATCAGAATTTCGACAATCGCCCAGATCAAGAGCCCGCCAAACAGAACGAATGACGGCGTATCGCCATTGACCAGAATATGCGCGACCGCCCAGATCGAAAAACCGGTCAGTTGCGGATGGCGTATTCTGGTGCCAAGCCAGATTTTCTGATCTTTGGCGGCACTTGCAGCATAGAAATAGAAGGCCAGGATCATCAGCAGGTTGTTGATGCCAACCAGCATCGGGGTCCGTCCCCAGAAAAAATCACCCTCGGCACTGCGGTATCCCAGCACCATCAAGACAACGCTGATAACAACCAATATCGCCACGATCGGTTGGCCCTTTGCACCCAGCCCAGCGCGCAATCCCGAGGCCACGCGTTTGAAAAGATGTGCCACCCACCACAGGGCAACGCCAGATATCAGAACTGTCATGCGCTCTCCAATGCCGCAATGGCGTCTGCTTTTGCCAAGGTCGCCCGGGCCGTCACAATATGCAAGTTCTCAACAATGCGACCATCAACAACCGCAACGCCCTGGCCTTCGGCTTCTGCGGCCTCAAATGCCGCAATCTGACGGCGCGCCAGATCAATCTCTCCTTCTGTGGGACCAAAGGCGGCATTGGTGATGGCAACCTGCGCGGGGTGGATGAGGGTCTTGCCATCAAATCCCATATCGCGCCCTTCTGTGCATTCGGCCCGTAGCCCATCTTCATCCTTGAACGCATTATAGACCCCATCCAACGCCACGATGCCCGCCGCCTTTGCCGCAAGCAGACATAGCTGGAGTGACGTGGTCAGCGCGGCCCGGCCGCGAGAATTCAGATCCTTGGCCAGATCATTCGTGCCCAGCACAAAACCAGCCATGCGCGGATGTGCCGCAATCCGGGCGGCGTTCAACACACCCTGTGGCGTTTCCATCATCGCCCAGATCGGCAGCTCAGGCACCAAAGCGGCCAATGCGTCAACGTCTTCAGGGCCATTCACCTTTGGCAGCAATATGCCATCGCAATCCATCGCTGCGACCGCTGCGGCATCGGCGGCACCCCAAGCGGTATCCAACCCGTTGATCCGCACAATCCGCAAGCGTGATCCATAACCGCCATCCGCCAATGCCGCGAAAAGCGTGTCGCGCGCGGCAACCTTGGCATCAGGCGCGACCGCATCTTCCAGATCGAACAGAATGACATCAACGGGCAGGCCGCGGGCCTTATCCAAGGCGCGATCTTTCGAACCCGGGATATAAAGCGCAGAGCGATGGGGGCGGTCGTGCATCGAATCTTCCTCGAAATAATGTTGCGCGAACATGCCCTCAGAATCGCAATTCATTCAACCAAAAAATGCCGCGCCGCAGCAATCGTACCCACCGTCACGGTGTATTAACCAATTTGCGTCATGTTGGTTTCAGAATTTACGCCACATGCCGACTGCGACGGATAATTAGCCGCGGTCATCCTATTCGCAGAAAGGTGAACCAAATGAAGCGTAATTTATTTCTGATGTCCTTCGGGATCGGCGCCATGATGCTGGCCGCCAACCATGCCAATGCCCAGTCACGTCAATGCGCCGCCCATGATGCAGTGGTGGAACGCCTTGCTGCGCGCTATGGTGAAAGCCGACAATCAATCGGATTGGGCAGTGACAATTCTGTCGTTGAAGTCTACGCCTCTGCCGAAACCGGCAGCTGGACCATTGTTGTGACCCGGCCCGGCGGGCCAACCTGCCTTGTTGCTGCCGGGCAATCATTTCAGCAATTGAATGAGGCGCTGCCAAATCTTGATCAGGGCACCTGATCAGATTTGCTGAAACCCGTCCCACAGCAGTTTCAGCGATAACAGCAATAATGCCCAGATGATCAGCCTGAAAAACTGACGTTCCGGCAGGATGCGCACCAGCTTCACACCGACAAAGACGGCCAGAACGGCAGGGATCATCAGGATCGCTGCCGTTTTCAGATTTGAAACGCTCAACTGCCCCAAAAGGTAGTAAGGGATCAGCTTGATCGCATTGATATAGGCAAAGGCGACAGTCACCGTGCCGGCAAAGACAAGCTTTGGCATGCGCAAAGGCAGGGTAAAGACCTGATAGGGCACAGCGCCGGAATGGCTGACAAAGCTGGTGAAACCCGTAATCGTTCCCCAAAACAGGCCCGTCCGCCAGCGTGGATCGCGCGGGCTGTCGTCCACCGCGCGCCGCAACATCAATGACAGGGCAAAGCTGGTGCCGATGAGGCCCAGGATCACGGTGACCAATGCCTCGGACACCAGATCAACCGTCAGATATCCGATCAAAACGCCCAGCGGCATCGCAACCATCATGATTTTCAGCACAGCCCAGTCAAAGCTTTTGCGATAAGCGATCAACCCAAACACATCCGCGACAATAAACACCGGCAGCAACAATCCTGCTGCGGCGACCGGCGAAATCACTAACGCAAGCAGCGGCACGGCAAGTGCTGTGATCACCGGCACCCCGCCTTTGCCCATACCAATGAAAATCGCCGCCAGACTGGCAGCAACCCAGAATCCCGTTCCCTCCACGGTAAATCCCCTGATCACAGTTTGTCGGGCCACACTTGCACCCACGGCCCCAAAAGACTAGGCACTGCGCCAAACAAACCAGGACAGGATTTAATCCCATGGCCAGACCTAAAATCGCCCTCATCGGTGCCGGACAAATCGGTGGGACGCTTGCCCACCTCGCGGCAGTCAAAGAACTCGGCGACGTTGTGATGTTCGACATCGCCGAAGGCATCCCACAAGGCAAATCGCTTGATATCGCCGAATCGGGACCATCGGCCAAGTTCGACGGCTCTTTCAAAGGAACCAACGACTACGCCGATATCGCGGGGGCCGATGTCTGTATCGTCACCGCCGGTGTGCCGCGTAAGCCGGGGATGAGCCGCGATGACCTTCTCGGGATCAACCTCAAGGTCATGAAATCCGTGGGCGAAGGCATTGCCGCACATGCACCAGACGCCTTTGTGATCTGCATCACCAACCCGCTGGATGCGATGGTCTGGGCGCTGCGCGAATTCTCTGGACTGCCCCATAACAAGGTGTGCGGCATGGCCGGTGTGCTGGACAGCGCGCGCTTCCGCCACTTCCTCGCTGAAGAGTTTGAGGTGTCGATGCGCGACGTATCGGCCTTCGTTCTGGGCGGACACGGCGACACAATGGTGCCATTGATCCGCTATTCCACCGTCGCCGGTATTCCCCTGCCCGATCTGGTCGAAATGGGCTGGACCACACAGGAAAAGCTGGACGCAATCGTACAGCGCACCCGCGATGGCGGGGCCGAAATTGTTGGCCTGCTGAAAACCGGGTCCGCCTTCTACGCGCCGGCGACATCCGCCATCGAAATGGCAGAGGCTTACCTGAAAGACCAGAAACGCCTGCTGCCCTGCGCCGCCCATGTTGACGGGGCTTATGGCCTTAACGGTTTCTACGTTGGCGTGCCCACAATCATCGGTGCTGACGGGATCGAACGGATCGTCGAAATTAAGATGAACAAGGGCGAACAGGCCATGTTCACCAAATCGGTTGATGCGGTCAAAGGCCTGGTCGAGGCATGTAAAGGCATCGACAGCAGCCTGACATAAGACCCAAACGCATCTGCAAAAGGGCTGCCACTGGCGGCCCTTTTTTGTTTCAGGATGTCAGGAAATCCAGAACCTGCGCCTTTTCGCGGCGCAGCCAGGCATCAATCGTGGCCATGCTCAGATCCAAATCGGCGTCGGGAAAGTAGGACTTGAACGCAACGCTGGGGTCAAATGGCGGCGCCACCAGCAAATCATCTGCGAAAAGCTTGGCCATCAATGCATCATCCGCGACTTTCAGCAGATCATGCAGCGCCATCGCGCCCTCCGGGTCGATCAGCAGCGCATCAGCTTGCGCCCGGCGATGCGGCGACGGGGGCATGCCGTCGTGATTGACCAACGCCTCTGCCATCCGGGTCAGTTTATAGGTCCAGTGCAACGGCGTCAGGCCGTCAAAATGCAGCAAGGTCAATGCCGGTGCCCGCACAAGTGCCAATGTTTCGTCCTTGTCCCGCGGACGCGGGCGATGGATCGACATGTTCAAATCGCGCCCCGTCCGGACAAAGGATTTGCCCAGGGAATGGCCCGTCAAGCCGCGATGGGTCATGTCGAACCCAGGGCCATAGCGCTTTCGCCCAGCCTTTGGTCCCCCGGAAAAGGGCCGTCGAAACGGACCAGCCAACACCATCTGATCGGGCAAATCCCCCGTAAATATCCGCTCCGCAACCGGCACCATAAGCGCCTCAATCGCCGGATCAGCCTGCGCCAACACCTCAGCCACGGGTCGATCCGGCCAGACAAACTCATCGGCATCGGCGTGCAACAACCAGTCGGAACCCGTGCTTTGATAGGCTTGTCGCGCATTACGCATCTGCCGGACCTGATGGCGGTGTGGGCGAATTTTGCTGATCGCCTGCCAATATCCGTCATCGCAAACCGTGACGCTGACCTGTGGCAGGTCATCAAATAAGGACTGTGCCGGATCGTCGGGGCGGTCAAAATATAAAAACACCTCTGTCGCACCCAGCGACAAATGCCAGGCAACAAAGGCCTGCACCAATGCGGGTGGTTCATCGACCGTTGCAACAACGGCCCAGCATGGTGTTTGATCGCGCATGGCGTCCTGCGTATCAGGCCAGCGAATCTTTTCAAGCGGCACAAATGCGGGCTTGGGACCATGATATTTGGAAATTTGTGATCACACGTTTAAAAACTGTGATCACAAATGTCGGATAATCGGCTAATTGCAGGAAATTGGGTTAGAATCCCTTAATCCATTGTGCTCTAAATCAAGACAACCGAAGCCACATTGGACATGCCTCTCATGAATATCCACGAATATCAGGCCAAAGCGCTCCTTGCCAGTTTTGGTGCCCCCGTCTCCGACGGTCGCCCCGTCACCCGCGCCGAAGACGCCAAAACAGCCGCCGGTGAACTGGATGGACCGCTCTGGGTGGTCAAGGCACAGATCCACGCGGGCGGACGCGGCAAAGGCAAGTTCAAGGAACCCGATGCTGGCGATGCTGGCGGTGTGCGCCTGACCAAATCGGTCGAAGAGGCCGCCAACGAGGCCAAGAAGATGCTGGGCCGCACATTGGTCACACACCAGACCGGCCCGGCGGGCAAGCAGGTCAACCGGATCTATATCGAAGACGGCTCAGGCATCGAAACCGAAATGTACCTGGCCCTGCTGGTTGATCGCCAGACCAGCCGGATCGGCTTTGTCTGCTCCACCGAAGGCGGCATGGATATCGAAGAAGTCGCCGCGAACACCCCGGAAAAAATCCTCAACTTCACCGTCGACCCTGCCACAGGCTATCAGCCGTACCATGGGCGCCGCGTTGCCTTTGCACTGGGTCTGACCGGCCAGCAGGTCAAACAATGCGTGAACCTGATGGGTCTGCTTTACAAAGCTTTCACCGAAAAAGACATGGAGATGCTGGAGATCAACCCACTGATCGTCACCGACAAGGGCGATCTGAAAGTGCTCGACGCCAAGGTCGCCTTTGACGGCAATGCGGTCTACCGCCACGCCGATGTGGCCGCCCTGCGGGACGAGACAGAAGAGGACCCCAAGGAACTCGCCGCCTCCAAATACGACCTGAACTATATCGCGCTTGATGGCGAAATCGGCTGCATGGTCAACGGTGCGGGCCTGGCCATGGCGACGATGGACATTATCAAGCTTTACGGGGCTGAACCCGCCAACTTCCTCGACGTGGGCGGCGGCGCGACCAAGGAAAAAGTGACCGAGGCGTTCAAGATCATCACCTCCGACCCCAACGTCAAAGGCATCCTCGTCAACATCTTCGGCGGCATCATGCGCTGCGACGTCATCGCCGAAGGCGTGGTCGCGGCGGTGAAAGAGGTCGGTCTGCAAGTCCCCCTCGTCGTGCGTCTTGAAGGCACCAACGTACAGCAAGGCAAGGACATCATCAACAACTCCGACGTGGACGTGATCGCAGCGGACGATCTGAAAGATGGCGCACAGAAGATCGTGAAGGCGGTGAAAGGGTGAGAACCGGTTTTGCTCAGCAAAAGAACGCCCCGGGGGAGCGTTCAATATCCGAACGGGCGGAGCCTCGGAAAACGCTTGCTGCAAGGGCCTTGAGATTCCTCTATGTCCCATCACCGAGGGGAACCATCCACGCACCAATACTGGCACTTACCGTCGCGCTTTATGGTTTCTTGGTAGGGTCTCCAGTCTTTGCTCAGCACTCGGATTTAGATTTCGACGCTCTGGATAATGCCTGTCGTTCTGCAACTATGACAAAAACAGGCGAATTATTTGACGGTGTGAATAAGGTTACAGCCAACTCACCTTTTTCCTACTATGTAGAAAACTTCGACATAGTGTTGACGACCTACAACAACGTCACCTTCGAAAGTAAGTATGGCAACACAAGTGCAGCCGTTGTCTGTCTTTTTCAGGGGGGAACAATTGAACCCACTGATCTTCAAATTTCTTTCAGTTCTCCAGGCCTCGCAGGGTACCTAAAGCACCCGCTACAGGAACTTTTGCCAGCGGACCAAAGAGACCTTTCACAAGCAGTCTCACTAGGTCACGCCACATCACTCAAGATTATAAGATAGGACCAATCAAACATGGCCATTCTCGTAAACGAAAACACCAAAGTCATCTGCCAGGGCCTGACCGGCTCGCAAGGCACGTTCCACTCCGAACAGGCCATCGCCTACGGCACCAAGATGGTCGGCGGCGTGACCCCAGGCAAGGGCGGCACAACGCATCTGGACCTGCCCGTCTTCAACTCGGTCCACGAGGCGAAAGCCAAGACCGAGGCGAACGCATCGGTTATCTACGTCCCCCCGCCCTTTGCCGCCGATTCGATCCTTGAGGCCATCGACGCCGAAATGGAACTCATCATCTGCATCACCGAAGGTATCCCGGTCCTCGACATGATGCGGGTCAAGCGGGCGCTTGAAGGGTCAGCATCACGCCTGATCGGCCCCAACTGCCCCGGCATCATCACACCCGACGCCTGCAAAATCGGCATTATGCCCGGCCACATCCACAAACGTGGCTCCGTCGGTGTTGTCTCCCGCTCCGGCACGCTGACCTATGAAGCGGTCAAGCAGACCTCCGACAGCGGCCTTGGCCAATCCACAGCCGTGGGCATCGGCGGTGACCCGATCAAAGGGACCGAACATATCGACGTGCTGGACATGTTCCTTGACGATGATGAGACGCATTCCATGATCATGATCGGCGAAATCGGCGGATCGGCAGAAGAAGAAGCCGCCGCATTCCTGACGGAACAAAAGAAAAAAGGACGCTGGAAGCCCGTCGCTGGTTTCATCGCCGGACGCACGGCCCCTCCGGGCCGCCGCATGGGCCATGCAGGAGCGATTGTGGCTGGCGGCAAAGGCGACGCGGAAAGCAAGATCGAAGCCATGAAATCCGCCGGGATTGTGGTCGCCGACAGCCCCGCGACACTGGGCGAGGCTGTGTTGGAAGCGATTGGTTAAACGAAGGTGGAGGCCCCGGATCACGTCCGGGGCGTGTACCACATAGACAACCCGTCCCGGGCTTGACCCGGGACCTCAAACAGGACCCCGCCATGGGACCGCTCGACGCCATCAAGACTTGCCTCGCCAGGTCCTTCCAATTCAAAGGTCGCGCTTCGCGGGCTGAGTTTTGGTGGTTCACGGCGATTTTCAGTGGCGTCGGGTTTATCAGTTTCTGGGCCGCAGAACTATTTCTGCCTGCTAGAATTGGATCAGTGCAGAACACAGCTTTCACCGCAATGATCGTGTCTTTAACCCTCCTCTTCTTACCTTTGGTGTCGGCTGGTGTCCGGCGCTTCCATGATTTGGGACTAGGTGGTGTCTTGTTCTTGGCGCCGCTGATCATATTGGCAATTGGAATGGGCGTCGGCTTGTACGACAAGCAAATTGCAAACCCGCTTCAGCAATATGCTGGCCTTAATGGCGCACTCATCGGCTATGGCGGGTTCCTAATGACGGCTCCCTTCATCTTGTTGACCTGCACACTGAAATCCCGAAATACCAATCATACATCCAACGAGGTCCCCCAATGACCGAACAATCTCCCAACGACGTCTTCCATGCCTCTTCCTTTCTGCAAGGGCACAATGCTGAATATGTCGAACAACTCTACGCCCGCTACGCCGACAATCCCGGTGCGGTGGACGAAAGCTGGCAGGCCTTCTTCCGCTCGCTCGGTGACGCCCCCGCAGATGCCAAGGCCGAAGCCACCGGCCCATCTTGGGCCCGCACCGACTGGCCCCCTGCCCCTGCCGATGATCTGACCGCTGCCCTTGACGGCCAGTGGCCTGCTGAGCCCGAGGCCGCAGGCAAGAAGATCAAAGACAAGGCCACCGAGAAGGGCGTAAGCCTCTCTGAGGAACAGGTGCGTGCTGCCGTCCTCGACAGCATCCGTGCGCTGATGATCATCCGCGCCTACCGGATCCGGGGGCACCTGATTGCCGACCTCGACCCGCTGGGGATGCGCGAGAATACGCCACACCCGGAGCTTGACCCGGCGAGCTACGGCTTCACCGCCGCCGACATGGATCGCCCGATTTTCATCGACAACGTCCTTGGGCTCGAAGTGGCCACGATGACCGAAATCCTCGCCATCGTACAGCGCACCTATTGCGGCACATTTGCCCTGCAATACATGCATATCTCCAACCCGGCAGAGGCCGGTTGGCTGAAAGAACGGATCGAAGGCTATGGCAAGGAAATCGCGTTCACCAAGAACGGGCGCAAGGCGATCCTGAACAGCCTTGTCGAGGCCGAAGGTTTCGAAAAATTCCTGCATGTCAAATACATGGGCACCAAGCGTTTCGGCCTTGATGGCGGCGAAAGCCTGATCCCCGCGATGGAACAGATCATCAAACGCGGCGGGCAGCTGGGGCTGGACGAAATCATCATCGGCATGCCGCACCGGGGCCGTTTGTCGGTGCTGGCAAATGTGATGGAAAAACCCTATCGGGCGATTTTCAACGAATTTCAGGGCGGATCGTTCAAACCCGAAGATGTCGACGGGTCCGGCGATGTGAAATATCACCTCGGCGCGTCATCAGACCGGTCATTTGACGACAATACCGTCCACCTGTCGTTGACGGCCAACCCCAGCCATCTGGAGGCGGTGAACCCGGTTGTACTGGGCAAGGTCCGCGCCAAGCAGGACCAGAAAAACGACGATGACCGCACCCGGGTCATGGGCATCCTGCTGCATGGTGATGCAGCCTTTGCCGGGCAAGGTGTCGTGGCCGAAGGGTTCGGCCTGTCTGGGCTGAAAGGGCACAAGACCGGCGGCACAATGCATATCGTGGTCAACAACCAGATCGGTTTCACCACGGCACCGCATTTCAGCCGCTCCAGCCCCTACCCCACCGATATCGCCCTGATGGTCGAGGCCCCGATTTTTCATGTGAACGGTGACGACCCCGAGGCGGTCGTGCATGCCGCCCGCGTGGCCACTGAATTCCGCCAGAAATTCCACAAGGACGTGGTGCTGGATATCATCTGCTACCGCCGGTTTGGGCATAACGAAGGCGATGAGCCGATGTTCACCAACCCGTTGATGTACAAGAAGATCAAAAAGCAAAAGACAACGCTGACGCTTTATACCGAACGGCTGGTCAAGGACGGGCTGCTGCCCGAGGGCGAGATTGAGGATATGAAGGCCGCTTTCCAATCCTATCTCAACGACGAATTTGAGGCCGGGAAATCCTACAAACCCAACAAGGCCGACTGGCTGGATGGGAAATGGTCGCATCTTGACCGCAAGGACGAAGATTACCAGCGCGGCGCCACCGCCATCCCCGATAAGACGTTTGATGATGTGGGCAAGGCGCTGTCGACCGCACCTGCTGACTTCCCGCTGCATAAAACGGTCGGGCGGCTCTTGGATAGCAAGGCCAAGATGTTCGACACTGGCGAGGGCATTGACTGGGCCACTGGCGAGGCATTGGCGTTCGGGTCGCTCCTGACCGAAGGCTACCCGGTTCGCCTGTCAGGCCAGGACTGCACACGCGGCACGTTCAGCCACCGGCATTCGGGCCTGATCAATCAGGAAACCGAAGACCGGTACTACCCGCTGAACAATGTCCGCGACGGGCAAGCTCAATACGAAGTCATCGATAGCATGCTGTCGGAATATGCGGTGCTGGGGTTCGAATATGGCTATTCGCTTGCCGAACCCAACGCGCTGACCCTGTGGGAGGCGCAGTTTGGCGACTTTGCCAATGGCGCGCAAATCATGTTCGACCAGTTCATTTCATCGGGCGAAAGCAAATGGTTGCGGATGTCCGGCCTCGTCTGCCTGCTACCGCATGGGTATGAAGGGCAAGGGCCGGAACACTCCAGCGCGCGTCTGGAACGGTTCCTGACCATGTGCGGCGGCGATAACTGGATCGTGGCCAACTGCACGACCCCCGCGAACTATTTCCACCTGTTGCGGCGGCAGCTGCACCGGACCTTCCGCAAGCCACTGATCCTGATGACCCCCAAATCGCTGCTACGGCACAAAATGGCCGTGTCCAAGCGCGAGGAGTTCACAACAGGCTCTTCCTTCCACCGGGTGCTGTGGGATGATGCACAACAGGGCAATTCTGACACCAAGCTTGTTGCGGATGATAAAATCAAACGGGTCGTGATGTGTTCGGGCAAGGTCTATTTCGACCTGCTGGAAGAACGCGACAAACGCGGCATTGATGACGTCTATATCCTGCGTTTCGAACAGTTCTACCCGTTCCCCGCGCAATCGGCGGTCAACGAACTCGAACGGTTCAAGAACGCCGACATGGTCTGGTGTCAGGAAGAACCCAAAAACCAGGGGGCATGGTCGTTCATGGAACCCAATATCGAATGGGTGCTGACCCGGATCAAAGCCAAACACAGCCGCGCAGCCTATGCAGGCCGCGCCGCTGCCGCCAGCCCCGCCACGGGGCTCGCCAGCCAGCACAAAGCACAACAAGAGGCGCTCGTGAACGACGCCCTGACCATCGAAGGAAACACGTAATGAGCACCGAAGTCCGCGTCCCCACCCTTGGCGAATCCGTGACCGAGGCGACAGTCGCCACATGGTTCAAACAACCCGGCGATGCCGTTGCCGTCGATGAAATGCTGTGCGAGCTGGAAACCGACAAGGTCACGGTCGAGGTGCCAAGCCCCGTCGCTGGCACCCTGTCAGAAATCGTCGCCGCCGAGGGTGAAACCGTCGGCGTTGACGCTTTGCTGGCCCAGATTGCGGAAGGCGACGCCGCACCCGCACCCAAGGCCGAAGCCCCTGCCACACCGGCAACGCCCGAAACACCCGAAACACCGGCCCCCGCCGGCTCAGCGCGGACCGATGTTGAAAACGCACCTTCCGCCAACAAGATGATGGCGGAAAACAACCTGAGTGATGTGCAAGGCACCGGTAAAGACGGCCGCGTGATGAAAGAAGACGTATTAAAGGCACTGACGGATACGGCCCCGGCGCCTGCGGCGACCACGCCCGCCCCGCGTGCCCCCGTCGCTGCCGAACAGGCAGAGCGTGAGGAGCGGGTCAAGATGACGCGGCTCAGGCAGACCATCGCCAAGCGCCTCAAAGACAGCCAGAATACCGCCGCAATGCTGACCACCTATAACGAGGTCGACATGACCGAGGTCATGGCATTACGCAATGAATACAAGGACTTATTCCTGAAAAAGCACGGTGTGAAACTGGGCTTCATGTCCTTCTTCACCAAGGCATGTGTACACGCGCTGAACGAAGTGCCAGAGGTGAACGCCGAAATCGACGGCACCGACGTGGTCTATAAGAACTACGTGAATATGGGCATCGCCGCAGGCACGCCCACAGGTCTTGTGGTGCCCGTGATCAACGATGCCGACCAGATGTCATTTGCTGCCATCGAAAAGGCCATCGGCGTCATGGGCGCGAAAGCCCGCGACGGCAAGCTAAGCATGGCCGAAATGCAAGGCGGCACTTTCACCATCTCCAATGGTGGGGTCTACGGCTCGCTCATGTCTTCCCCCATCCTGAACCCGCCGCAATCGGGTATTCTGGGGATGCACAAGATCCAGGACCGGCCCATGGCGATCAATGGCGAGGTCGTGATCCGGCCGATGATGTATCTGGCGCTGTCCTACGACCACCGGATCGTGGACGGTAAAGGGGCGGTGACCTTCCTCGTGCGGGTAAAAGAAGCGCTTGAGGATCCACGGCGGTTATTGATGGATTTGTAGAGGGTCAAATTGGCCAAGATGTCCACTGAAACAGATTTTCAGCCGGAGCAAAACTGCGGTCAAACGGTTGATAATGTTACCAAGCCCGAGCTAGGAAAACACTCTCCGACAATCACCGGACTTTTTCTAAGGCGGCGCATGGAAGTGTTTCTAATTGGCTACCACCGGCTTCATCCACTCAAGAAATGCGGTTGGGAGACCGTGGGGTGGTCGATCTGCACAGGCTTACTTTTGTTGTTGATGTGGTCGAACATTGATGTCGGTGGAAAAGGCGTTGTCTCGTTAATACTGGTTGTTCTACTTGGATGGTTGCTACCGCCATACCGCGTTTTTCAGTGGTTACGGTCCATTTGGTAAACTGGCGCATTCATGAGCACCGAGTCAAAAAACGATGGAATGCAGAAATGACCTTGTCATGACACGGGGCAGCGCCCGGACCTCGGGGTGGGTGCGAAGCGCGCTCCCCATGGGGGAGGGTTGCCTGCGTCTTGCAAGTGGTCCGGTGGACCATTTGAGCGGGCAACGGGCGAAGCCCCGACCCGACGCGCTGCCCGGCGATGCCGGGTCGGAGATATCCGCAAACGCAACGCCATCATGAAGCGATGAAATGAAACGTCTCCTCAAATCCCTCGCCGTCCTGCTCCTCCTCGCCCTCGGCACTATCGGCTACACGCAAGTCATGCTGCGCACAGGTTCCGGCACACCGCCGCCGATGGCCCCGGCGGACCAGCAGGCCGATGCGATCCATGTGGACAAGAGCGACCGGTTGCTGACCCTGCTGCGGGACGGCGAGCCGATCAGAATCTACGACATCTCCATGGGTGGCAACCCGGAAGGCCACAAACGCCAAGAAGGCGACGAACGCACCCCCGTCGGCACATATGCAATCGACTGGCGCAACGAAAACTCCGTCGCGCATCTGTCTCTCCATATCTCTTACCCGAACGCCGACGACATCGCCCAGGCCGAGGCGCGTGGCGTCTCACCCGGTGGGAACATCATGATCCACGGCATCCTGAACGGCTGGGGGGCGCTTGGCCCGCTGCAGACTTATTGGAATTGGACAAATGGCTGTATTGCGGTCACCAATACAGAAATGCGTGAAATCTGGTCGCTGGTACCCAACGGCACGCCGATCACGATAGAGGATTAGAACCTTGGCCAAAAACACCAGTCGCCGCACGACCGTTTCCAAATGGGTCTATCGGGTCTGCCTGTCCTTGATGATCCTCGGCACCGTGCGTGCTTTTCAGTTCATGCAGGATCAATTGCCGCTGCGGAAAGGCAGTGCCGAAGGGCCAACATTATGGATTGTACAATTCACGGTTCTGTCTGACGCGATAATGCTCGCCATCTGCTGCCTGGCGATACTGCTCCGGTCTGGTGCCGTGGTTTGGCTGCTGGGTGCGCTGTTTCTGTTCACCGCAACGCCGCTGGTGCTCGGTGCCTGGCCCGACCCTGCGAACTTCGCGATTGCGGCCGTGCTCGTTGCCAGCACCTTGGCAATCAGCGCTGCGGTTTTCACTTTTCTCATTGTCAAACAAGAGCTGCGCACACCATGACCCCCGAACTGACCGTCCTCGCCCTCGCCGCCCTGCTGCAGGGATTTCAATTCATACTGATGGCGGTACCCGCCAATCTTGAACTGGGGCCTGCAAAAACCATGTCGCCCCGCGATCAAAGCAGACTGGGCAAACCCCTTGGCGAGTTGCTGAGCGACAAAACCGGCCGCCTGCTGCGTGCGCTCAATAATCATTTTGAGGCGCTGATCCTGTTTGCCATCGCGGTGCTTGTCGTCAGCTTGGGCGACAAGAACACCGGGCTGACGGCCGCCTGTGCCTGGACCTATCTGGGTGCCCGCATCCTCTATATCCCCGCCTATTACTTTGGCCTTATGCCGTGGCGGTCATTGATCTGGCTTGTGGGGTTCCTCTCAACCATGCTCATGATACTATCATCCCTGATTTCATAAACTTGCCCGACGCTTTGCCGACGTTTGTCCGACGCAAGGCCGACACCAAAAAACGACCGAAGGAGAACCTATGTCCAGCTATGATGTCATCGTAATCGGTGCCGGCCCCGGCGGCTATGTTTGCGCCATTCGCTGCGCCCAACTGGGCATGAAAGTGGCCTGTGTCGAAGGGCGCGAGACCCTTGGCGGGACATGTCTGAATCTCGGCTGCATCCCATCCAAGGCGATGCTGCATGCCAGCCATATGCTGCATGAGGCCGAACATAACTTCGCCGATATGGGCCTGAAGGGCAAAGCCCCCTCTGTCGATTGGAAACAGATGCTGGCCTATAAGGAAAAAACCATTGGACAGAACACGGCTGGCATCGAATTTCTTTTCAAAAAGAACAAGATAGACTGGCTCAAAGGATGGGGCGCGATCCCCGAGGCTGGCAAAGTCAAAGTCGGCGACGACATCCACGAGGCCAAACATATCATCATCGCTTCCGGGTCAGAGGCATCATCGCTGCCCGGCGTTGAGGTTGATGAAAAGACGGTTGTGACCTCCACCGGCGCGCTGGAATTGCCGAAAATCCCGAAATCGCTGGTTGTGATCGGCGCAGGCGTGATCGGGCTGGAGCTTGGATCGGTCTATGCCCGTTTGGGGTCAGAGGTGCAGGTTGTTGAATTTCTTGATGAAATCACGCCCGGCATGGATGCTGAAATTGCCAAGCAATTCAAACGCATGTTGACCAAGCAGGGTCTGAAATTCACGATGGGCGCAGCAGTCCAAGGCGTTGACGTAAAAAACAAAAAGGCGACCGTCACCTATAAACTCCGCAAGGATGACAGCGAACATAGCTTGACCGCAGACACGGTCCTCGTTGCTACAGGGCGCAAACCCTTCACCGATGGGCTGGGGCTGGATGCACTGGGCGTTGAAATGTCAGAGCGTGGCCAGATCAAAACCGATGCCAAATATGCCACCAATGTCACTGGCATCTACGCCATCGGGGATGCCATCGACGGGCCCATGCTAGCCCACAAGGCCGAGGATGAAGGCATGGCCGTTGCCGAAGGCATCGCAGGCCAGCATCCACATGTGAATTATGGTGTGATTCCCGGCGTGATCTACACGCACCCCGAAGTGGGCAGCGTCGGCGAAACCGAGGAAAGCCTGAAAAAACAAGGCCGTGCCTACAAGGTTGGCAAGTTCCCTTTCATGGGAAATGCACGGGCGAAAGCGAATTTTTCAGGCGAAGGTTTCGTGAAAATCCTGGCCGATAAGGAAACCGACCGCATCCTGGGCGCGCATATCATTGGGCCAATGGCGGGCGACCTGATCCACGAGATTTGCGTCGCCATGGAATTTGGTGCCGCCGCCGAGGATCTCGCACGCACTTGTCATGCGCATCCAACCTATTCCGAAGCCGTGCGCGAAGCCGCGCTGGCCTGTGGTGACGGGGCCATTCACGCTTAAGGGGTCAGGGTCCTGACTGATCAACCGCGCCCGGCTTCGTCCTGGCGCGGTTCTTCGTTGACGGTCAGGGACTGCCCGGCCTTTAGTTTTCTGAAAACATTACGGAAAGGAAGCGAATACAGTTTCCATACGGATGTGTATTCTGTCTCCTCCATGCCGTGGATTCCAAACTTCACGTCCCGATTGTCCTTCGGCATATGGTACGTCCGGAACAAAACATCCCAAATCGGGAACAGGAACGCAAAATTCTTGTCCAGATGCTCCGGATGGCAGCTATGGTGTACTTGGTGATGCGCAGGCGACGGGAACACCATTGACCAGCGCCCCGGCCAGCGGAGCCAGACATGTGAATGGCGCAGGTGATAGCCGCCAATATTGAACATGAACACCAAGAACGGCACACCCAGGACCGTCGGTATATTGGGCAGGTAGCCCAGCGTCACGCTCACGCCGCCCAGAACACTCCCGTAAACGCCACCAATGCAGAACTTGTAGACAATGTTATCAACCGGATGTTCACGATAGTTCGAAATCGGATGCATGACCTCGGGACTATGGTGAACCTTGTGAAATTCCCACAAAAGCGGGATCTTGTGCTGGAGGTAATGGATGTAAAAGGCCACGAAATCCGAAATCGCAGTCATGACAAGCATGAATAGGATCGACACGAAAAATTCCGTCAAACCCGGCAATTCAGAACTCCGAACAACGTCGACAAGACTTGTGCCGCCAGTCACCCAATAGAACGCCATGCCCATCGTTATGACGGTCAACCCGGTGTAAAGAAGCTTGCCGGTAAACTGGTTGACGACAAAAAACTTCAGGTCCAGCCATGCAGATGGATTGTCCCACACAGATTTGGGAAAAAGAAACGCTATAAACCCGCCTGACTTGTCCGACTGTACGTCAGATCCCTTACGCCCCAGATAATACACCCCAAGCGCAACAACCGCAGCACAAACCAGATACAACCAGAACAGGCGCGTACTTGGGTTGATGGGCGTCGAAAGCAACGCCCAGAACTGCCTGCTGACAAGTTCAAAGGCCTGCGCAAAAAATCCAGAAATCAATTCCATTGTGGCTGTTTACCCAAAAATGTGCTGCTCGTGGGCGGATTGTACATGGCAGAGTGGCAAGAATGGAGCGTAATTGTGTCACACGCACCAATGATCCGGCGAAATATGGCGTAAAATGACAATTGCCCCAGACAAGCGCTTAAAGTAACACAACTCCGCCACAATTGTTCATTCTACACGCATGGTACCCAGTAAATCTTCTGAGATCTTGATGAAAAACCCGATTGTCGTTTTGCTTGTGCTGCTTGTTTTTGGCACACCGGCCACCGCGTTCACGCTGGACGATCTTTGGGCGTATTCTCCGGTCGAGTTTGACGTCACCGATCTTGAATTTGTTGCCCCGACCGACATTCCCAGCGAAAGCGAGGGGATGATGTCGCTTTGCTACCGCACCAGAGGCGTCGACGTATTCGGATATTCGATAACCGATGACGTGGTCGGCTACGTCCTGGCAAATGAGGCTTGCGCCGGGTCCGAAATCCGCGAATTCAGTACCGATCAGATGGAAACCGCGCAATCGCTCGAATTGATCGATCCCAGTATCCCTTCGGTGGCGCATAACAGCTTTGAACGGAATTTACGGACCTATGGGGTCCTGATCGTTGTCAGCCTGTTCCTGATCATCGTGATTTTCAAACGGTTGAAATCATTGCTGGGCCTCAATGCAGACGCCCCGATGCGAAAAAAAGCCGCGAACAGAATCCTTTCGGCGCTGTGCCATGCGGCGAAATGTGATGGGTTGGTGTCGTCGCGCGAGGTGCGCTTGATCGGGCGCATCATGAAACGACTGGCACGACGTGACTATGCAGCCGCGGATATCATGCGGCTGTCGGATCGGGTCCATGTCAACCTGTCACAGCAGGATTACATCGACTTCGGGAAAGGTCTGCGGGACCGCGAAAAAGATACGATGTTGCTTGGCGTCCTTTACATCACCATGGCCGGTGATCGTATGCTCCCGGCAGAGTATGAATTCGCAACTGATCTGGCACATGGGCTGGGCATACCAGCCGAGGATTTCCGGCGCGTCCTGTACGAGGCATTTGCCGACCGCGAGGCCAACCCCGAATAGGCGCACCTACCCCTTCAACATGCGCAGCCCTTGCGTGACGTCCGACCGCACAGCCAGACGCAGCCCCGGCTCATCACCCGCCTTGAGCGCGGACAGGATCATCTTGTGGTGATAAGGCGGCTCCTTGCGGTTCAGACGACCATAAAGGGCGCGCATGGTCGGGCCAAGCTGCAACCAGACGGTTTCCGCGATGGCCAGCATGGCAGGTGCCTGCGCGCGCAGATACAGGGTACGGTGAAACTCCAAATTCATCCGGATATAGCCCGACGCATCATGACGGGCCACCATCTGGCTGACCCCCTGATTGATCGCCTCCAACCGTTCGATCAGGGCAAAATGCGCCCGTGGCAGAGAACGCGAGGCCAGTTCAGGCTCCAGCATCGCACGCAAGCTCGCCAGTTCCTCAATGCGTTCATTTGACAAACCGGGGGTGGACACGCGGCCTGATGATGACAGAAACAGCGCACCTTCCGCGACAAGGCGGCGCACTGCCTCGCGGGCCGGGGTCATGGACACGTCATAGGTCTTGCCGATCCCGCGCAGGGTCAGCGCCTCACCCGGTCCAATTTCGCCATGCATGATCCGGGTGCGCAACGCCCGATACACCCGCTCATGCGCGGCCGTTGTCGGATCGACAGGGCGAGGTTGGATCATCATGCGCCATTTGTGGGCAGCATCGCAGGCGGCGTCAATCGCCGAAATCTACCCGGTGCAGCTGATCCCCATTGGTGCGCAACCAGTCACGATGGGCCTGGTAATCGGGCATCAGCCGGGCCACCACAGCCCAGAATGCAGGGGCGTGGTTCATCTCGACCAAATGGGCGACCTCATGCGCTGCCACGTAATGCAACACCTCTGGCGGGGCCATGATCAGACGCCATGAATACATCAAGGCACCCTGACTGCTGCACGATCCCCAGCGCGACCGCGTGTCGCGCAAAGTCAACCGGGTGTAGCGGTGCCCAAGCCGGGCGGAAAACGCATCCGAAGCTTGCGCCAGGTGGTCGCGCGCGCGCCCTTTCAACAATGCCCGCACCCGCGGGCCGACCTTGTCAGCAGCACGCAGCACAATGCCCTCTTCTCCCAATGCAGGGCGTGCATCAGGATCCTGCAAGATAGGCACCGGTTGCCCCTGATACAGGACCGTGCCCCCGATCTGCACCGGGTCGGCCGGGGCGATCTGGCCCAGATGTCCGCGCAACCAGCTTTCGCGCGCTTCCAGAAACGCGACACCCTCTCGGGCCGGCGCATGTACGGGCATGGTCAGGGTCACCCGCCCATCCAGACGCGAAATACGCAGCGATAACCGTTTGGCCCGGCCAGAACGGCGCAAAGTGACCTCAATCGGGGGGTTGCCTTCAAGGGTATGTCGGCCCATATCCAACTACTCATATTGTGATGTGCCAAAGGCTTTGACACGCCCCGCTGCTTATGGCAGTTGGCACCGATCACCCGCAAGGGTCCGAGCAAGATTTTGAAGGGATAGCCTATGCCTAAGGAAGAGTGGGGCACAAAGCGCCTTTGCCCCGAAACCGGCAAACGCTTTTACGACCTGAACGCGACGCCGATCATCAGCCCCTATACCGGGAACGAGGTGACGGTGGACACATCCAAGACCCGCACAATGGTCGCGGATGCCGAAGACGCGCAGAGCAAAAAGATGAAAGAGACGACCGAGGACGACGATCTGGTGCTGGACGATGACGACGACAGCGAAGATGTGGACCTTGGTGATGACGTGCTGGAAGATGATGACGACGACGATACCGTGTCACTGGACGAACTGGCCGATGTCGCGACCAACGACGACGAATAAAGCGTGATCTGCCGACCGATTTCTACTTGATCTCGGTCGACTGGCTGCATAGACAGCACATCGCAGCAGAGATGTTGCACCCAGGCGGTCAACACCGCCACAGATGGGGCCTTAGCTCAGTTGGGAGAGCGCTTGCATGGCATGCAAGAGGTCAGGGGTTCGACTCCCCTAGGCTCCACCATATCTCTTAATGGTGCATTCATCGTAATCTTTCCATTTGTTCAGCATAGTTCTTCCATTTGTTGGGGTTCGCGCAGTTTCAGCGCGAATTGACTCCATGTCTAGGCCTTTGAGTGCGAAGTGCGCTGTGGAGCGTTTTTCGGCGAAACCCTCCGTAAGATCATTTTGCTTGGTGCAGCATTTCTGAGATCAAGGCTCGACACTGCAATATGACGATTTCTGCCAGATTGCTTTGCGCAGCCCAAACGGGACATTGGATTCCATGGGCGCACACATGGTGATCATCGACACCCTCGGCGTATTTTGTTGAAAAACTCTTCCTTGATTGCCGCGTAAGTCGCTGATTCAATTCTTCCTATAGGGAGGGGTTGGTGATGATGGGACCGAAGCAGGAAGCACAGGCGGCGCTGTTTTATGAGTTCTCGCTGGAGGACCATGTTCCGCAAAATCACCTGTTGCGGTCGATTGATCGCTTTGTCGATTTGAGCAGCATTCGGTCGTACCTCGCGGATTTCTACAGCCACACCGGGCGTCCGTCGATCGGTCCTGAACTGCTGATCCGTATGCTGCTGTTGGCTACTGTTTCGGCATTCGATCCGAACGGCGTCTGTGTGAAGAGGTGCATCTGAATCTGGCCTACCGCTGGTTTTGCCGTCTCGATCTAAACGACCGGGTGCCGGATCACTCCACATTCTCGAAGAACCGACATGGGCGTTTCCGAGAGAGCGAACTGCTGCGTCATCTGTTTGAGACGACCGTTGCCCGCTGCATTGAAGAAGGTCTGGTCAGCGGCCAGCGCATGGCCATCGACGCCAGCCTGATCGAAGCAGATGCCAATAAGCAGAACTCGACACCGAAGGAAGAGTGGGACACGGCGAGCATCGATCCCGCAGATGCACCCCGTGCCGTGCGTGAGTATCTCGACACGCTGGACGAGGCAGCCTCCGGCGCGGCCAGCGAAGTGCAGCCAAAGTTCACCTCGCATTCCGATCCGGCGAGCCAATGGACGGCAGCCCGCAAAGGCCCAGCATTCTTTAGCTATTCCGACAATTACCTGATCGACACCGATCACGGGGTGATCGTCGATGTGGAAGCCACGCGTTCCATTCGACAGGCCGAAGTCGGATCAACCAAAACCATGTTGAAACCGGTGAAGGAACGGTTCGATCTGCATCCCGAACGGCTGATCGCCGACACTGCATACGGGACCGGGCCGCTTCTCGGTTGGCTGGTGGATCGCAAGATTGCACCGCATATCCCGGTGTTCGACGAATCCGGTCGCAACGATGGAACCTGGACCCGTGCTGACTTCGAATGGGATGTAGAGAACGACCAGTACATTTGCCCAGAAGGACATGCCCTCAGGCAATTCCGTCGCAACTACTCAGACCCGGACCGCGGCCCAACCGGCAAGGGTACGGCGCGTTATCGCGCATTGAAGGAAGTCTGTCAGGCCTGCCCATCCAAACCCAAATGTTGCCCGAACGCTGACGCGCGCAAGATCAGCCGCGAAGAAACTGAAGACGCCCGACAGAATGCCGGGAAGAATGAACCCGTCAGGGATACCTTCGTTTTATGGAGCTTTTGATTTGGAAACCGCACTGGCGGAGCTAAGGCCCGCCGTCGGAGAGACAATTATGGCAGCGCAGTTTGAATTTGCTAGACCAGTGGTCGTCTTGGATACAACCAAATTTGAACGCCCGCCAAAAGCACTGAATATCTTTGCTAAGACTCATAACAAGCGTCTTAGCCTGTGGGGCTTCATGGCTGAGTTCATGAATGAAATTTCGCAACCATGTCTGCCGGGTGACGAGCACCTAGACTACATTCCAACACAGGTAGTAGCCGAGTATTTGGTCCATCTGCATCGCTTTAAACATAAAGGCCAAGAAAGAACGGTAGAAGGAATTATCTTTCGCTCGGCGCAAAACAGTGCAGGAAAAAATATCGTCCTGTTTGGTGATGCTGCCAGAGTCAAAGCGCTTGAGCCGAAGCGAAACCGACACATCCGCGGTAAGAAACAGCGACCTCCTACACTAGAGGTCGTCAAGGATAGCCTTACAACTCAAGTCATTGAAGGCGTACAGGTCAGCACTTCTCGTATTTTTATGGGAATGCACGAAGAGGAAGCTTATTGAAGATTGGTGGTGTCAAGTTTTTACACCCCGGCTCAAAGCATAAGTCAACTGTAGCGAGTGACCCCTTCGACTGTACGATTATTGTGACGTCCTTGTTAGATTTTTCGTCTACAGTAATTAACGATTGGCGGGCAATCGGGTGAAAGCATCCTCTACGGGACTAGAAGTCAGAAGGCCTTCGGTTTGGGCCTGTGCTTGTTGGATCCAGCCACCTAGAACCAGATTGACGAGCCAAGGGCAATGGCAGCTAATTGGGCTGCATCTGCAGCATCCAAGACGTCTAATGAACGGCAGCTTAGGGCCGTCCTCGCAGAGGTCTCAGTAACGCACGAGGCAAACATGCTGCGACGGACTTAATGGCCGCGAAGAGCCCAGAGCGAAGAATGCTGCACGACGCATAAACGGCAGAAACGAAGAAAAACTGCCTTTCTTTAGTCAGAAACTGCAACCCGTCGAAAGGTGTCCGGATAGTCCAGCACGAGACCAGCTGCGTCAATTTCGAGCTCAGCCGTAAATGCCCTGAACAAACCCTCATAGCGATAGCGACGTTCCCGTTCCAGGCAGGTATAGCGTTGCTCTGCACGTAGGGGCAAAAAATCTCCCTTGACCTGATCGGGGAGAGGAACATAAGCGACTACGATGCCTCGACTCTCCTCTGCCCGCAGTTTCAACCGTTTAATGGGCAAAGTGTTTGTGGCAGGAGTGATACCAACATCAACGTCAAGACAGCCATCCAAGGCTGACAGCGTTTTGGGTGCAATCATATCGCGCCAGTTTCCTTCACCATCGGATTCTACATGCAGACTTGGACCACCGACATATTTGACTCGGACTTCGCGCGTTCTGAAAAGGGGATCGGTACGGACAATGTAGTGCCCGCCATATGCACCAAGGCGGGTTCCGGCGACAACGCCCTCAAGAACCAAGCCCTCGGCGTTCTCACGGCAGAAACAATGCTCAAGTCCATGACCTTCCCAGTCTTGCCACCGAACCATAGCCATTCCCTCGTCTCCCACGCTAAGTACAAGACCATAACAGTATGGCCCTCCCAAATGACAGTAAAGCACCGTAAGCAGACATGTCATTGATCCCAACAAATAGCCGCAAAGTCCCGCGGACAGGTAGTTCGAGCATCCTAAGATTTCGCGAATGCAGCGAATGGCTTGTGTGGATGGCTCCTGCATAGCAAGTCCTTTTTGGTCTGATTTGTGCATTTGTCAGAAGCAGTC
>CANLYJ010000010.1 GCA_947495295.1 uncultured Paracoccaceae bacterium | reverse complement strand
CCCCGCCACCGTCTTCGATATGGCGGGTCAGGCGCGCCATGACCTGACCACCGGGGATCATATAGATCGGCTGCGGGTCTTTTTCGTAATTCAGCGCCCGGCGCAGAATTTCGGTTTCCCAGTATTTTTCCAGATCGCGGTCGATCCGGGTCAGCCAGCCTTCGGGATCATCCAGCGGGTGCCAGGTTTCATAAAAATAGACACGCATATCAGGCCGGTTTGTCCGGGCCTTGTCGGTCAGGTTATGCAGCATCAGGGGGCTTTCCATATATTTGATGGAATCCCGGATTTCGACAGCCTCGGTCAGCACAACAGCATCGTAATCGCCCGATGCCAGCGCCTCATGCCCGTCACGAAATTGCGGATGTACATTGGATTCCGCAAACCCTTTGCGTGGGTGGTCTTCATCCCAATGGGCTTTCAGAAATGTCCCCCAGCCAAGCTGGCTGTGATAGTCATGGCCTTCCTCGGCCAGCTGCGTCAGCATCGCGGGCACATCATAGCCAACAAGGCTATGGCCCAGATGCAGCACTTTCATCGGCCCCGCAGGGGCGGGTGCGGGATTGGCATAAAGCGCATCCGTGCGTGCCGCATCCAGCGGGGCAGGTACAGCAAAACGCGTCCAGATCCCGAAGGCGCCAAGCACCAGCACAATCGGGGCGATATAAATAAGCTTCAGACGTCGCAACATGATCAGGACCTATCAAAATAATAATACAAGGGTTTACGTAAATGCGGGCGGGTGAAAATCCAGTAGGGTATTCAGCATAAGCAGGCCGATATGATCATATTTTCAACCTCAGTGCAGGTCACAAATGGCAAATCGGCAGGCAAGGACATGTCAGGGAATGTAATGGCAAAGCGCCCGTCCCCCGCAGGTGACAGGATGACATCCTCAAACCCGATGATCCGCCCGGTCAAAGGATACTGGGCCTTATAGACAGCCTCTTTGGCGCTGAAGATCTGCTTGGCCATATGCCCGCGCCCCGACCCCGGCAACCAGGCCTGTTCCGCATTGGCGCAAATGATCGGGATCAGATCATCGGCAAGCGGCGTGGCCGGTTCGATATCAATCCCGATACTGCGATGGGTCTGGCTGACGGCCGCGATACAGAGCGTCTCACAATGGGCGATGGAACCTGCCAGCCCGGCAGGCCAGACCGGTGCCCGATCAGGGCCTTGCGGGATTGCGGCTTGTGGCAGGCCAAGACTGGCCATACCCGCCCGTGCCGCGCGCCTGCCAGCGGCAAATTCAGAACGGCGTTTGGGGATTGCCCGTGCCATGGCAGGGTTTTCGACCTCCCACAGATCATCAATCGCATCCGCCGGATCGGTGATCCCAATGCCGATATCAGGACCCAGCATATCGCGCAGGGCCCCTGCAATCGCATCATGGCTCACCGGTTTTGCCGACGCGCCCGCATTTCACGGCGGCGCGCCATGGCGTCATTGCGGGCATTGCCGCCGGGCGCAGGCTCTGCCGGAGCGGCAGCAGCCGGGGCCGGTTCTGCCGGGGCAGCGGCGGCGGGGGGCGTCGGTGTTACAGGGGCCGCAGGGCGCGGCGCAGGGGCAACCCCGCCGCCGGTCTTCTTGGCCACGATGGCGCTCAGCGCCTCAAGCGTGGGCGCGCGGAAGATATCGGTGATCGACAGCTTGGCGACCCCCAGATCCTTGCGGATCTCGCGATGCGCCTGCACCGCCAGCAGGGAATGCCCGCCCAGATCAAAGAAACTGTCCTTGGGGCTGATCTGCGGCACGCCAAGGATACGCGACCAGATCGCACTGATCGCCGCCGTGATCTCGGCCGCTGATCCCATATTGGCCGCGGGCGTGACGGGGGTGGCAGGGGTATCTGCTGCCGGGGCCGGTTTGGGGGCGGCGACAGCGGCTTGGCCGATCTGCGGGGCGGGCAAGGCCTTGCGATCCACCTTTTTATTGGGGGTCAGGGGGAAGGCGTCCAGCGGCACAAAATGGCGCGGCACCATGTAATCGGGCAACCGGTCCAGCATATGGGCGCGCAAGGCCGCCTGATCGATGCTGCCATCACCCAGCAGATAGCCCACAAGCTGGACCACACCGGGCGTGTCTTCACGGGCGACAACAACCGATTGCTGCACGCCTGCAAAATCATCAATCACGGCTTCGATCTCGCCCAGTTCCACCCGGTAGCCGCGCAGCTTGACCTGAAAATCGGCCCGGCCCAGGAAATCAAGGGCACCATCGCTGCGCCAGCGCACCAGATCGCCAGTGTTATACATCTGTCCCCCATCTGCGCGGAACGGATCAGGGATAAACCGTTCCTCCGTCAGATCAGGGCGTTCGAAATAGCCACGGGTGACGCCCGCGCCACCAATGTAAAGCGTGCCGGGCACACCCACAGGGACCGGCTGCAGGTCATCATCCAACACATAGACTTGCGTATTGGCAATCGGGGTGCCGATGGGAATGGCCCCCTGGCCGGCTGTGGCGGTCTGGGTGGTGGACCAGATCGTGGTCTCTGTCGGGCCATACATGTTTTCGACATGGCCGCCCGTTAACTCACGCAGCTCATCAGCCAAGGCACCGGGCAGGGCCTCGCCCCCGACCATCATATGCTCCAGCTGGGACAAGGCGTGGCGGGCCTCATCATTCATCACCAGCATCTGCGCCATGGACGGGGTGCATTGCAGATGGGTGACCTTGTGGCGGGCGATCTGGGCGGCGATGGAATAATCATCATCGGCCAGCCCGGTATCGGCATTGGCCTGTCTGACCACCTCGGCCAGCGGTTTTAGCCCCTCCATGACGTGATCGACATCGATGCCGTAATCGATCAGGCAGGCAATCTCGGTCACGCCGATTTCCTTGACCTGCGCGACCCGGGTCATGGCGTCGTCGACCGTGCCAAAGAGGCCGCTATCGTTGAAATAGCGCTCGAAAGCGAAATCCAGGATACCTTCCAATTCGTCCTCTTCCAGCGACCCCAGATCCAGCTGCATCGGGTTTTCCACCCCTTGCGGCTTCTTGAAAGCAGGGAAGGCCCAGGCATATTGCTTGATCAGGCCAGCGGCAGAACGCAGGTAATCCTTCATCGGTTCGCGGGCGATCTCGCGGGCCTGATCGCGGGTTTCGGCAAGGAAGGAGTGCAGCATCAGCGTGACGGTGAAATCCGCCGGATCATGGCCCGCCTCGCGCAGGGCGGCGTGATAAAGGGTGACCTTCTCACCCACCTCATCCACGCTTTGCCCCAGAAGGTGGGTCAGCACATTACAACCATTACGGCCCGCTTCTTTCCAGGTTTCGGGATTACCCGCCGTGGTCACCCAGACATTCAGTTTCTTGGAAACTGGGCGCGGCTGGGTCAGCACCTCATGCATTTCCCCATCCGCACGGGGGAAGGCCACCTTTTCACCCGACCACAGCTTACGCAGATCGCGGATCTGTTCAAACATCGCCGGTTTATTCTTGGGCGGTGTGTTTTCAGGGCGCAGGATAAAATCATCCGGCTGCCAGCCTGACGCAATCGCCAGACCCGTCTTGCCATTGGTGATATTGTCGATCACCGCCCATTCTTCGGCAATGCGCGCGGTATGGTGCAGGGGGGCCACGCAGGACCCGGCGCGCACCGCCAGGTTCTTGGTCACCGCCGCCACCGCCGCCCCTGTCACCGACGGGTTGGGATAGGGGCCGCCAAAGGCATGGAAATGCCGCTCTGGCGTCCAGACCGCACAGAACCCATGTTTGTCGCCAAATTGTGCGCCTTCCAGCAAGGTGCGGTATTTGTCACGCCCCACCCCGTCATCATTGCCCCAGTAATACAGGCTGAAATCCATGCCCCCGGCATTGCCGGCAGGGCTTTCACCGGCCACAAGCGCACGGCTTTCATCACCGCTGATCACCAGCTTGAACCCGCGCGCCAATGTCCAGAACAGCTCCAGCACCGAAATATCAAAGGACAGGCTGGTCACCGCCATCCAGACACCCGCCGGGTCATGGGATATGCGCGCATCCATCCCGGTAAAGAAATTCGCCACATTACGATGTGCGACCATCACGCCTTTGGGTCGCCCGGTGGAGCCGGATGTATAGATCATATAGGCCAGATTGGCGCTGGTGACGGCACTGTCGGGATTGTCCGAGGATGGTGCATCGGGCAGATCATCCACCGCCAGCAGTTTGGCATCCGTGTCGGGCAATGCTGCGGCCAAGCTTGTATCGGTGACGATGATCTTCGTTTTGGAATCCGCGATATAAAGCGCTGTCCTGTCCGCCGGATAGGTCGGATCCATCGGCAGGTAAGCTCCGCCCGCCTTCATGATGGCCAGGGCCGCAATCAGCAGCGCACTGGACCGGGGCAGATGCAGGCCGACAATCGCATCAGGGCCAACGCCCATGCCCGTCAGGATATGGGCCATCTCATTGGCGCGGGTATTCAACTGGGCATAGGTCAGGCTTTCGCCTTCAAATGACAAGGCTTCAGCATCAGGGGTTTTGGCGACCTGCGCTTCAAATGCCTGATGGATGCATTGATCAGCGGGGAAATCGACGCTTGTGGCGTTCCAATCAAACAACACCTTCTGGCGCTCGGCATCGGGCAGCAGGGTCGGGGTATCGCCCTTTGCGATCTGCGTGGCCATATGGGTCAGCCGATCCGCCATCAGGGCCACGGCATCGGGGGCAATCTTGCCGGTATCGGCGAAAAGCGTCTGACCGGCCAATGTCAGGGCGGTGCCGTCGATATGGGCATCCTCCGACAGGCCAAGGGCGGGGGTCACAGGCCGGTCCAGACCGGGGGTGCGGGCGATCAGATCGGCGGCGAAAGGGCCAAGCGCCTGCGCGCTGGCGATCGTTTTATCAAGGTCCGCCGCACTGACCGGACCCCAGCCATTCAGATAACCGGGGTGATCACCTGTCAGATGCAAGGCCAATGTGACATCGGCATTTTCATTCAGGCCAAGGGCGAGTGCAGCCACAGCACGGCGCAGATCACCCGGATCACCTGACAATGGGGTCTCGGTGACCTCACCGGCCTCCGCGCCCATATCAATCAGCGGCAGGCTGGCATGGCTCATCTGCTCCAGTCGGGCGCGCCAGCGGCTTTCGGATTTCAGCGTGGCTTTCAACGCATCGGTCAATGCCGCCGCCGTATCAGCATCGGGGGACGGCAGCGTATCGCCAATAGCCGCAATTGCACTGGCGGGTACCTGGGCACCCGTGGCATCGCGCAACCCGCCCAAGGTCACCGGGGCCGTGGCACTGGCCACGGTCAGGCTGTCATCCTCGACCGCCAGCACGGTGCCCGCAGGGCTGTCAGCGGCGGCATGTCCGGCCGTGGCATTGCTGGCCAGCCAGACCTGACCGCCGGCCTCGAATTTAGGGCAGGTCAGCGGGTTCCAATAGGTGCCATGATCCAGCGCGCGCACCAGCGTGGTGATATTGCGGGCGGTCCTGGTAAAATCGAGGCGGCCAGCGGCGGCAGGGCGGTCATTCTTGGCAAAATAGCTGCGCTGCGACAGATCCTGTGCTGTCAGGACAGGGTCCGCCTGCGCCAGCTTACCCATGACCGTGGGAAAACTCTCGATAGCCGCGCCATAGCATTTGGTGTTCAGGGTCAGCGTGGTTTCATCAGGGGCAATGTCAAAGAATTGCTGGGCCAGCAGCGCGCCTTCATCGACACCGCCGCTGATCATATGCCAGCTGATACCATATTCGACCTCGCCCCCCAGCAAGGCCCAGACCGGGGCATTCAGCCCGGCATAGCGGGGCAGGGGGCCATCATGGAAATTCACCGCCCCGCGCGCAGGCAGGGCCAAGACGGCATCGGGGATCATGTCGAGATTGGCGATGGATAAAAGCCAGTCAAAACTGTGCCCGGACAGGGCAGCAGCCAGATCGGCATCGGATGCGTAACTGGTGATCCCGGCGGCATCGGCCCAGCTTTTGATATCAGGATTGCGGGTGATGACAGCCTGCAAATCATGGCCACCCTCGCGCAGCATCTCGGCGCATTGGATGGCAAGGGATTCGTTACCGATAATGACAGCGCTGAACTGGGACATGGTGTTATTCTCCGATTTTGGCGGTCGGGCGGGATTTGGCCGTGAACAGGGCGGATAGATCATGGCGGGCCAGATCACGCAGAAACCCCGGGGCGGTGCCGATTTTGCGGCCCGTCAGCTTGCAGCGCAGCCAGTTCAGGCTGCCGCAGATCAGATGCATCAGCGTGGCAAAACCGGTATAAAACCGGCCATGGTTCTTGGTGAAATAATGAAACCGGGAATCAAACCAGTAACCGGGCACTCGCGACCAATCCTTCATCCCGGTTGAAACCGACCCCAGATGCATGACCTCGCTTTCGCGGACATAGATGATCTCGTGACCTGCCTTGCGGGCGCGACGGCAAAGATCGGTTTCCTCGAAATAAAGAAAGAAGGTTTCGTCAAACAAACCGATCTGATCCAGCACATCCTGACGCATCATCACGCTGGCCCCGGCCAGCCAGTCAACGGGGCGGGTTGCATCAACGCCTTCGACAGGGACGCGGTAGGATTTCAGCAGCCGGGTGACAGGGCCGAAATTGATCGCCCCTTCGATTTCACTGAACAGCGATGGAAAGCGGAATGTGGTTGTGTGCTGGCCACCATCATCGCCGTGAATATAGCTGCCTGCAAAACCAACCTGCGGATGGGCCTGCAGGTAATCGTAAAGCACCTTGATGGCATCGGGGGCAGGGAAAGCATCGGAATTCAGGATATAGACAAAATCAGGACGGCTGCCATCCGACAGGCCCGCCTTGATCCCCACATTATTGCCCGCGCCATAGCCGCCATTGACGCCTGACTGGATGACCCGGACCCGGTCCCAGCCTTCGGCGGCAACATGGGCACGCATCGTGTCAAAGGACCCGTCCTGACTGTCATTATCGACGATGACAATTTCACCTTGCAGGTCCTGCATGGCCACGCGCGCGGCGGCCGCCGCCTCCAGCGTCATCTGGGCGGTCTTATAGTTCAGAACAATCGTCAATACCGTGGGATCGGACATCATTACCCTTCTATGCGCCGGACCAGACCGGCGCGTGAACATGCGTTATTCGGCGGCATCCTTGAAATAAACCGGGGCCTGTGCCGGGCCGCCCGATTGTTCCAGCACCCGTTTGACCCGGGCCGCCAGCACCCGGACATTGGGCTCCAGCACCATGCTGTCATGATCGCCGGGAACCTCGAACACGGTGATATCGGGGGCGAATTGGGTCCAGTCATTATCATCATATAGATAATTGCGATATTCGCTGACCATCCGGCCCCCAACCACCCATTTGGCAACTAGTGGCGGGCGGAACAGGGCCAAGGGTCCATCCCATGGCTGGACCTGATACTGTCCAACGCTTTCCAAAAACGCATCCTGGATCGCCTCATTATGGAACTGCTGGCCTTCCTCGACGGCCTCAGTACTTTCCTGACCCTTGCCCAGCACCCGGTTGATCCGCCGCCCGACCCAATTGATGACAAAGGGCAGGCCGCCGGATTTCAGATCCATCAGCTTGATCCGGATATTATCGGCCCGGTCGACAGGCGGGCGCACTGGCAGTGGGGTGTCCAGCATCACCACGGCAGACACCTCTTCGCCTGCGGCCTTCAACTGCTGGGCAATCTCATAGGCGGTGATGCCACCCCCCGAAAACCCGCCCACCATATAAGGGCCGGTGGGCTGAACCTGCCGCATCTCGGCAATATAGTCACTGGCCGCAGCCTCAATCGTGCGATGCGGGTCTTCATCGCCAAACAAGCCCCTTGCCTGTAGCCCGTAAAATGGCCGGTCACTGCCCACCAGATGCGCCAGATGGCGCAGGTTCAGCACATTGCCGAACATGCCAGCGACAAGGAAGAACGGCGTTTTCGGGCCGCCTTCACCGCTATGCATCGGCACCAGATGGGTAAAACGGCGGGCGGGGGCCTTGGGGGCATCGCCTGCCGGGGCATCCGTTTCACCGGTATCCGACACGCCGCGTTCGGCAATGAGTGCTGCACATTTGCGGATTGTCGGGGCCTCAAACAGGACCGAAATGGGGAAATCCACATCATAGGCTTTGCGGATCTGCGCAAAAAGCCGCACCGCAATCAGGGAATGCCCGCCCAGGTCAAAGAAACTGTCCTCGACACCCACCTGATCGACCCCCAAAAGGTCCTGCCAGAACCCGGCCAGCCGTTCCTCGATCGGAGTTTCAGGGGGGACAAAATCACTATCCAGCTGCGGGCGTTCGAATTTCTGACCGTCCTCGCCATCCTCGTTCTCGGTCTGGCCCGCCTGGGCGATCAGCCCCTCCAGATCCAGCGATGACAGGATGATCTGGCGATGATCAGCCCCCAGCGCGCCAAGGAACAGATCAGCGCCTTCACTGGCCTTGATCCCTTGTGACAGGTTATGGCGCAGGCGTTCTTCGGCAGGCGACAAGGGACGCACGGTGTCATCCTGTGCGGTGACCGCCGGTTCGGGGGCATCCAGCGCGCCAAAACTGGTCAGTTCTTCCATGCGGCGGATCGAAAAGCCGGTAATCTCGACAATCACCGTGCCATCGGGGGTCGCCAGGGTCACATCAAAATTGGCGATCTCGCCGCCGGTGCGGTTTTCACCGCTATTGCGCACCCAGCTGATAATTTCAGATGGCAGCGCGCCCAAGACCTTGACCGACCGGTAAGACACCGGCACCCAAAGATGGCGACCCTCATAGCCATCGATCAGCTTCATCGCCCAGCCGGTGGCCAGATCCATCAATCCGGGATGCAAAAGATAACCCGCCTTGCCGTCACCCTTGGCGACATCAGGCAGGGTCAGGCGGGCAATGCCTTCGCCATCGCCATAGGCGGTGGATTGCAGCACCCGCCAACGCGGGCCGAAATGCAGATGCGCTTCCTGGGGGGAGGTGATCCAGCCCAGCTCACCGGCCTCAACCGCAGGGGCGCAGCGGGCGGTGATTGCATCAATATCCAACGGATCAGGGGCGGCAAAAGGGACCAGAGACAGGCTGGCCTGGGCGTTTTGTTCAAACACACCCTGCGCGCCGCTTTCGACGACAAAATCATAGCCCGCCTGACTGCGCGGCATGGTCACCCTGATCTCGCGGGCCTCGGTATCGGACACGGCCAAGGGGCGCAGGAAATAAAGATCCTTGATTTCAAAGGCGGATTTTTCGCCATTGGCGCGCAAACCCTCAGCGGCCATTTCCAGATAGCCGGTGCCGGGGACCAGCGCGTCATCAGCCTTGGTGCGGTGATCATCCAGAAACCAGCGTTCTGCCACCTGATAGGTTGCGGTGAACTGGCGGTTTCCAGCCATATCAAACGTGGCGTGATCCAGCATCGGCACGCCCGCATCGGTGACCGGGGGCGGGTCCTTGGGGCCGGTCCGGGCCTCCATCGCGTCAGCGGCCATGCCGACATCCGCCCAAATGCCCCAGTTGATCGCCAGCACATGGGTTTTATCCGCGCTGCGGGATTTGGCATAGGCGTTCAGGAATTCATTGGCGGCGACATAATCGACCTGACCAATGGGTGCTGTGGCGGTGGAACTGGATGAAAACAGCACCAGCCAATCCAGATCACCATCGGGGAACACGTCTTCCAGCACCTGGGTGCCGTGGATCTTGGGGGCAAACACATCTTCGATACTGGTGGCATCCTTGGCCATGATCGGGCCGTCATCAATATGACCGGCAGCGTGGATCACCCCATTGACCGGGCCGAAACGGGCCTCGATCGCGGCACGGGCCGCGCGGATATCCTCCACATTGGACACATCTGCGGCCAGGGTCAGCACTTCGCCGCCCAATTCCTCCAACCGGCGCACGGCAGTGATCCGGCGGGCCACGGGTGCGGTCGGGGCGGTATTGGCCAGAATATCATCCCATGTTGCGCGATCTGGCAGACCGCCGCGCGACATCAGGGCCACCTTGGCCTTGTTGCGGGTGATCAGGGCCTCGGCCAATGTCAGGCCGATGCCACCAAAACCACCGGTGATCATATAGACACCGCCATCGCGCAAAAGCGGGCTGTCACCCGGCAGATTGTCCAGCGGGGCGGGCTTATATGTCAGCGCATAGCGTTTGCCATCGCGGATCAAGGCAGTGCCATTGCCCGGCTCGGCCAGCGCATCTTCCAGAATATGCCCGATCAGCTGATCGGCATTGGCAATGCCCTTGGCGCGTTTGCCGGTGGGAAAGGCGATATCCAGATCAAGCGTGGCAACACTCAGATTGCCAAATTCGCGCGGGATCACCCGGGCGGGGCCTGCAATCGTGGATTTTTCAGGATGCGGCAGCGGTTCATCCTTGCGCTGTGCCGCACCGGAACTGAGCACACAGAGATGCATATCGCCGGTCAGGTCTTCGCCACCGATGGCCTGAGCCAGGAAAAACAGGCTGTAAAACCCCTGTTCCTGCACGCGGTGGAAAAAGCTTGATCCGGGGCGAAAGCTTTCATCACGGGTGATCATCCAGCCATGGATGACCCGGTCGGGCACCAGATCACGGGCATTCAGATCCGCAATCAGCGCATCATAGCTTTCGCGCCCGCGTTCCGGGGCAATGACATAGGCCATATCCCCGGCACGGGCGAATGTATCACCTTGGGTGACGGTGACGACCTCATGACCCGCGTTGCGCAAACGATCTGCAACACCATCGCAAAGGCCCGCATCATCAAGAAAGATCAGCCATGTCTGCGGCGTGGCCTCTGACAGATCACCGGTCACATCCACATCGCAGGCGGCATAGCGGGGCAGCCATGCAGGGCGATAGCCCCAGTCTTCGGGTGTGTCAGACCGGGTCAGCCATTGGTTTTCATCCGCCGATTGGGCCTTGCCGGGGGCGATGAAATAGGGGGAATGCTGGAACGCATATGTGGGCAGGGGCACGCGTTTGCGGCGCGCCTCACCCCAGATCTGATCCCAGTCGAATGTGCCGCCCACAGCCCAGACACGGCCCAGCATGGCCATGAAATAGGCATCATCAGCCACGTCATCCTTTGGGTGGCGTAGGCTGGAAATCACCTGATTGGCACTCACCTTGTCATGCTGACCGGCCAGCGATGACATCGCCTTGCCGGGGCCGACCTCGATGAAAACGCGTGCGTCCTTTTCGGCCAGCGTCGTCAGGCAATCGGCAAAATGCACGGTGCCGCGCAGGTGCTGAACCCAGTATTCGGGGTCCATGGCTTCGGCATCGGTGATATAGGTGCCGCTGCGGTTCGATGTGAACGGGATTTGCGGCGCATGCAGCTGGATCGACCGCAGGTAATCGCCAAAATCTTTCAGGATCGGTTCCAGCATGCGCGAATGGGCGGCGATATCAATGGCGATGCGCTGGCAATCAATATCCTTTGCCTTTAGCCGGGCCTCCAGATCATCCAATGCCGCTTGCGGGCCGGTGGCGACACTTAAGCTGGGCGCATTAACCGCCCCCAGATCTAGATCATCGCCCAAAAGCGGGCGCAGCTGATCAGCAGGCAGGGCAATCGACAACATGCCCCCTGCGGGAACGGTATCAAAGAGCTTGCCGCGCAGATGCACCAGCCCAATGCAATCCTCGAATGACATCACCCCAGCGACACAGGCGGCTGTATTTTCACCCATCGAATGGCCGACCAGCGCGGCAGGCTGCACACCCCATACCATCCATAGCTGGGCCAGCGCATATTCGGTGATCATGATGAGCGGCAGTTGCACCGATGGCTGTTTCAGCGTCTCATCAGCGGCGGCCACCGCATCCGGTTCCGGCAGCCAAAGCGCACGAATATCGTAATCCAGCTTGGGTTGCAGGATTTCCAGACCGCGATCCATCCATTCGGCAAAGACAGGCTCGGTCTCATAGAGGTCCCGGGCCATGCCCGCATATTGGGCACCGCCCCCGGGGAACATGAAGGCGTAGTCAGGATCAGCGCCAACAACCTGATGGGTAAAGGCGCGGCGCGGGTCGTTTTCCTCCAACTGGCGGGCGGCGTCCTCATGGGTTTCAGCGACAATCACCCGGCGGCGTTCAAAGGCGCGGCGACCGTTTTGCAAGGTCCAGGCGATATCCGCCAGATCCTGACCCGGGTTGTCGCGCAGATGCGCCGCCAGCCGTTTGGCATTACCATCCAGCGCGCCCTTGGTACGGCCCGACACGGTCAATATCTGAAACGGCCAATCCGATTGTTCAGAGGCTGCCGCCTGCGGTGCTTCCTGCAAAACCACATGGGCATTGGTGCCGCCCACACCCAGTGAGTTCACCCCGGCCCGGCGCGGGCCTTTATGGGATGTCCAGTCCGACAGGCTATCATTGACCTTGAAAGGCGATGTTTCAAAATCAATCGCGGGGTTTGGTTTTTCATAGCCCAATGATGCCGGGATCTGTTTGTGATGCAGTGACAGTGCGGTCTTGATCAGGCCCGCCACACCGGCAGCCGTATCCAGATGGCCGATATTGGTTTTCACCGATCCCAGCTTGCAGAACCCCACATCCTCGGTGGTTTCATTGAAAGCCTCGGTCAGGGCGGCCACTTCGATGGGATCACCCAGATAAGTGCCGGTGCCATGGCATTCGATGTAATCGATGGTGTCTGCGGGCGTGCCTGCCAGTTCCTGCGCCTCGGCAATGGCGGCGGCTTGGCCATCGACAGACGGGGCCAGATAACCGGCCTTGGCGGCCCCATCATTATTGATCGCCGATCCTTTGATCACGGCCCAGATATGATCACCATCGGCCAGCGCATCCGGCAGGCGGCGCAGTACAACAACACCAGCACCTGACCCAAAGACCGTGCCTTGGGCGCGGTGATCAAAAGCATGGCAATGGCCATCGGGCGACAGCACTTCGCCTTCTTTATAGATATAGCCGCGATCCTGCGGCAGTTCGATGGTGACACCCCCGGCAAGGGCGGTATCGCATTCGCCGGTCATCAGCGCCTGACAGGCATAATGGGTGGCGACCAGCGATGTGGAACAGGCGGTTTGCAGGTTCACCGACGGGCCCTTGAGGTCGAGGATATGGCTCAGCCGCGTGGACAGGAAATCCTTGTCATTGCCGGTATGGCGCAACAGGAACATGCCGACATTGTCGACCAGATCAGGGTTCGAGCAGATATTGAAATAGAAATAGCTGCCCATGCCGCAACCGGCATAAACGCCAATGGGGCCTTTGGCATGTTCGGGCATATGGCCTGCATTTTCCAACGCCTCCCAGGACACTTCCAGAAAGCGGCGATGCTGGGGGTCCATGATCGCGGCTTCCTTGGGGGAGAGGCCAAAAAACTCCGCATCAAACTGCTCAAACCCCGATAAAGGGGCAGCGGCAGGGACATAATCGGGACGGTTGAGCCTGTGGGCGGCCTCACCGGCGGCCAGCAACTCCTCGCGATCATAATGGCGGATCGATTCAATCCCCGCCTGCAGGTTTTGCCAGTAATCGGCAATGGTATCGGCACCCGGCAAATGCGCGGCCATGCCAACGATGGCGATATCGTTCTCAGGGTTGAGATGTGGGGCGTTGGAAGACATTAAAAAATCAGATCACTCATTGAAAATACGTAAAAAATATATCGGCGGTCTCGGGCAAAATTATGTCAATAACCCAAGGGGTAGGCATCTGGTCGTATAAGAGGAGCATAATAGCTCTCATCATGCCGCCAAGGTAAAGAAATTATGCGCCATTCACCAGCATCTTTTCTGTGCGAAATGCCCCTTTGCCGCCGCCCGTGGCTCATATCCCCATGATCTGTTGCGCCGTTTTCCAGGCGATGCCCCCCCAGATCACATCGACAAAATGCGAAAACCCCCAGACCAGCGGATAGATCAACAGACCCAGATAAAGCGGCAGGGCAGGGACGTGCGGGGCTTTCGCGGCCTTATGACGGGTGGCCAGCAGGATCAGCATGGTGAAAATCACCGCAGTGGTGTGAAAACTGACCCAACGGCCCCAATCCACGGCCACCGCATAAAGCGGGGCAAAGGCCAGCGCCGAGACCGCATAGGCGATGATGAATCTCTTGCGGTCAAACAACAGGCCGCCAATGGCGATGACAAAACCGATGGTCAGGCCATAAAGCAGGGCAAAGGACAGGACCTTGGGCGAAAAGAACATCCAGAACGTGGTGCGCATGAAATCACTCAGCGGTATTTCCAGCGCCTGGATCGCCCCTGCACAAAACGCGGGATCAACACCCATGGCCAGCACCGGGCGACAGACGGCCATGTGATCCGTCACATTGCGAAACAGGATGGCGGCGACAATCGCTGTCAGACAGGCGATGCCGATGATGCCTGCCAATGCGGCCAGATCAGCGCGGGTTAACCGGTCCTGACGGGCGATCTGATAATAACACAGCCCGAAAAACGGCGCGAAAAGCACATTACCCTCATGGCCCAGCACGCCTGCGGCAAAGATGATGGCCGACAGATAGGCCCATATCTTTGCAAAATCCGGGCGGCTGGCCCCGCATAAAAGCACCGCAAAAGCCAGAAAAACAATCAGCTCCTTGCGCAGGCCACCCTGGATATCCAAGGCCCAGAAACTGACAAAGAAACCGGGGCAAAGCACCAAAAGCCATAGCAGGACATGATGCCGGGACCGGGTAATCGCCACGGCGGTCAGGGCGGCGGTCAGGACCACCAATGCCCCTTGGATCAGCACGGTCAGCAAGACAGGGTTCAGCGCGGTCAGCCGGGCCAGCGCCAGAATGGCCGATCCGATCAGCCCGCGCCGGATCGTGGTCTCATCGCTGTTGATCAGCCAGTCACCCTGTTTCCAGCTATTGCCACCTGCGGCCAGATCCTGCACCGCACCCGTCAGCACCCATGCGACAAGGCCCAGAAAAACAAACGCGGGCAAAGAAAACAAAAAACGCGGCAATGGGGTTTCTTTCTTGTCTGGGGTTAATCCAATCTGGGGGTCAGTCCAATATGAACGGTTTCGGGCTTTGGCGTAAAACCTTGTTCAGCAGTTTTCGTTTCCAGCCCATGGGCGGCATGATCGACCGGTCACCATCAAAGACAACACCGTTCAGGGCACGATCATGCCAGAGCGCCAGGCGGACACCGCGTGACGCGGCCAGTTCCGGGCTGATCCCGTCCGGCAGGCCCATTTTTGTATTCAGGATACCGGGCATCCATTCACTGATGACGATATCGGGAAACCGTTCATCAAGTTCGGCCACCCATGCCCGGCTCAGGACATGCGCAGCACCTTTGGAAACGGAATAGGCGGCGGCGGCAGGGGCCGGGGCAATGCCCGCAAATGATCCGACATTGATGATCCGGCCAAAACCCTGTGCGATCATGTCGTCCAGTGCGGCACGGCTACAGGCAAAGGGCCCGCCCAGATTGACAGCAACCGTCTGCATGAAGCTTTCGGCGCTTTCCTCCAGAATATCACGATGCGGGAACACGGCGGCATTGTTGATCAGGATCGTGACCGGGCCTGCATCCTGCCGGATCGCGTCAAATGCGGCGCGCACGGCATCCGGGTCAGCGACATCCGCCGTGATGGGGTGAAACTTGCCTGCGGGGGCATCAGCGGTCACCGCCGCCAGTGCATCAGCGCGGCGGGCAATCCCGGCCACGGTTAGCCCTTCGGCCAGCAATCCCATCGCCAAGGCTTTGCCCAGCCCGTCACTGGCCCCGGTGACAACGGCCACCCCATCTCTGATCTGGGTTGAAAAATCGATCATCTTATCTCTCCCCCTGCGGGATGGGCCTGTAATCTGTCCGCAATGATATCGGCCACGCGCAGCGCATTGGCGGCAATCGTCAGGCTGGGGTTCACCCCCATAGATGTTGGCATGAACGACGCATCCGCCACGTAAAGATTATCCAGATCATGGGCTTTGCAATCGCGGTCCAGCACCGATGTCGCTGGATCATGGCCAAAGCGTAACGTGCCACTGGGATGGCCGTAATTCAGGTCAAGTTTCTGCCCCAAAAGCAAGGTGCGGTTTTTGGCAAACAGCGCCCTGATCCGGCGGCGGAACAGATTGCGGCGGGCGCGCAGTTCGGATGATATCGTATATTCCACCGCCAATATCTCTGGATCGTCAGGATGCAGCACCACCCGGTTTTCAGGATAGGGCAGGTCTTCCAGGATACCGACAAACACTTTGGCACGGCCCAGAATGCGCGATGCGGTCAGGGCGGCGATATTGGTGGTATAGCGTAACCCTTTGAGGCGGCGCAGAAACGACCGGTCATAAAGCCCGGCCAGATAATGGGCGATATTATGATAAGACGCCTCAACCCCCATGGATTGGATCATGCCCAGACGGTTGCCTTTGTAAGTATAAAGATCACGCAGCGAAATCGCCTTGGAGGCACCGGGAAAAACCTGATTGGCCCGCGGCCAGAGGGCAAACATCTCATTGACATGAAACATCAGCCCGCGACCAACCCAATCGCTTGAATTGGCGCAGCCCTTCGGATTGCTGCGGGACGAGGCCAGCATCAACCGTGGTGAGCCCAAAGCACCGGCGGCCAGAATATAGGTCCGGGCGCGCAGCGTATATGCGGCCCCGTCAACTGTGGCGCGCAGGCCTGTCACACCAAGACTGTCATCAAGGATTTCGGTGACATCGCAATCGGTCAGCAGGCTGGCATGGCCGGTCTGCAAGGCCGGCTCCACCCCGCCAGAGCGCCCATCCATCTTGCAACTGCGCGGGCATTTGCGGCCCTGACAGGATTGGCAATCGGGGATATTCCTGATCGCCAGATGCTGACGGTAAGGGTGCAGACCCTGTTTTTCAAAATCAGCGATCATCGCCTCTTCGCCGGGGGCAATCGGCACTGGCATGGCCAGATCGGTCGGGTCCTGCGGGGTCAGCGGGTCCTGGGTGCCGCTGATATGCAGCCAGTCTTCGGCCAGGGTGAAATAGGGTTTCAGATCATCATAGCTGATCGGCCAGCCACCCACCGGATGCGGCATATCGGGGTGATCTTCGATGTCATGGCGTTCGGGCCGTTCCAGCGCCCCGGCATAATAGACCGATGTACCACCTACACCGCAGCCGATCGGGGCAAAAAACTGCAGATCGGACCCATCCACCTTGGCCGCCATCGGTTTGGGCCAGGCGCCATGGGCGTGGCGGGCCACCGGATCAGCGATATCGATGCGCAGATGCTGCTGTTCATTGCGATACCCGGCCGGGCCCTTTTCGACATAAAGGACCGACAGGTTCTTTTCGGTCAGACGGCGGCCCGCCAGACCACCACCCATGCCGGCACCAATGATGATGACATCCCAATGCTGCTGCTCTGCGTCTTGCGGTGTCATAATGCGCTTTGCCTTGAAAAAAGAGCGGGCCGGTCAATAATCTTCGTAATACTGGTCTTCTTGATCAACAAAGCGGCAATTATTCAAGACGACGCCCAAAACATTTGTCGCCTGTGCGACCTCGCGTTCACACTGATCCAACTGGCTGGTGCGGGTATGGGACGCCCGGGCAACGATCATGGCGCAGTCGACGTTTTTAAGGAATGCGCGGGCATCATCAGCGGCGAACATCGGCGGCAGATCAAAGATCATCATATCAGGGTCAAAGACTTCCTGAATGCGGTCAAACATGTTTGCCGTACGTTTGGCCAAAAGCAGCTGGGTGCTGTCCGGCACCGCAGCACGGTTCATCGACAAGGCCACATTGCCGCGCAGGCAGAACATCTGATCTTCGGGGGTCGCTTCGCCGGTCAGCATGGATTTGATGCCATATAGCGGCTGGCGGCCCATGACCTTGGCGATACCGGGACGACGCAGATCCATATCAAACAGCATGGTGCGGTTTTCTGGCTGGCGCGACAGGCCAACGGCCAGATTGCAGGCGGTTGTGGTCTTGCCACAGGCCTTATGCGGGGATGTGATTGCCAGCCGCTTCCAGCCGTTTTTCTGCATCAGCAGGAAAATCTTGGTGCGCAGCACGTCAAACGGGTTGGATACCGGCTGGGCATCCAGTGTCAGGATGCGCTGTTTTTGCAGATGATCGGGGTTCGGCTCATATGGGATCAGCTCTGACCAGATCGGCGGGAACCCCGCCATTTCAGGACGGCGGACAGGCGGGGCGGCAGGCTGACCCGGTGCTGGCGCGCGCGTCTGTGGGGGCAGTTCCAGCGGGGCGGCTGTCTGCGCAGGGGGCGTTTGCATGGGACGCGGGCCGCCTGTGGCCGCCGCCCGGGCGATACGCGCCTCACTCAGTGCTTTTTGTAATTTTTCCATAAGTCATGAACTCCGAACCGGGGACCCTCAGGTCAGCCGGCTCTTGATTTTCTCGTATAAAAGATCAAGCGGCATAAAATAGGTATCAATCGCCCAAAGGATAGCAGGCACCGATGTCAGCACCACAAGCGAGGCGCCAATCTGCAACACGCGGCGCCAGCGTTTCTGCGCTTTTGTCTCGATGCGCGGGATCGTGGCCAGAGGGGTGATTTCCAGGCTTTTGACAATGTCAGCGGGGCGACGGACCGTCTGGTTCAGCAGCTCCAGCAGGAAAAAGAACCCGGCGGCCAAACCCAGCCCGGCCGCAATGCCCATCGCGCCAATCTTCACCCGGCTGGGGCTGGACGGGGCGGTGGGGACCGATGCGGCCTCCAGCACAGTCACCCGTTCGCCCTTGGCGGCGGCAACAATATTCAGGCTGGTCTGGGCCTGGGCCAAACGGCCAACCGAGGCGTTATAAAGGCTCTGGATATTTTCCAGCTCGCGATCCAGCCCATCAAGGACAATGCCATTGGCGGGGGTGCGCTCAATGCTGCTGCGCAAAGTCACCAGCTCTTCCTGAGCGTCGACAATCTCCTGGGTGAGGGTGGTGGTGCGGCTGTCAATCTCGGCCAGGCTGATTTCCAGGGCGGTGGATTGGGCGGTCGGCACATTGTCAGGGGTGTCGGGTGCGGCGGCAGCGGCGGCGGCGATCCGGTCTTCCAGCGCATCGATCTGCGCCTGCAGGGTGCGCACACGCGGATTGCTGTCTGAATAGATGCTGCGGGCGACGCTTAATTCGCCGGTCAGTTGCTGCAACAATGCCTCTTCAGGGGTCAGGGGCGGGGGGCCCTGGGTGGTGACAGCACCGGTGGCCTGAAACACACGCATGATATTGTTGCGCTGAATGGCAATGCTTTCCAACTCACGCTCGGCGCGCGAAATCCGTTCCTGCAACAACGACTGGCGGTTCTGGTTATATTCCAGGTTCTCGGGCAGGGCATCGGCATTGGCGCTTTTGAATGTGGCGATCTTGCTGCTTTGGGCATCAATCTCGTCTGAATATTTCTGCACTTCCTGCTCGTAAAAGGCGCGGGTGTCCTCGGCCTGGCTGGTGGCGGCGGCGGTACTGCTTTCCAGGGCAATATCGACATAGCGATTGACCACATCAGCGACCTTGACGGGATCACCGGCCGAGAAATTCAGGCGCATCAGGGTGGCCTGATCGCGGCCGATGGTCAGGCGGATATTGCTGGCGCTGCGCATGGCGCGCACAATCTGATCGGGGGTCATGCTGGCCTGATCGTCAAAGACCTGCACCTCATTGGCGATCTCGATCAGGTTGGAACGGGTCAAAAGCTGCTGCTGGATGACCTGCAACTGTTCTGCAGCAGATGTCTGTTCGGGGGACCGGCGCTGGCCATCGGAAATCTGCGCAGATTCCACCAAAAGCGTGGCCGATGTCGAATAAACTGCGGGCAAGCGCTGCGCGACAATCACACCGGCCAGCGACGCGCTCAGAAACAGCAGGATCATGACCGGCAATCGCCGGGGCAACAGCCGCAGATAGAAACGCAACTCAGAGATCATGTTGTTCGGCTTCCCAATTGGCAGCGCATGGGTCAAGGTCCATAAGGACCTTGCAAAGAACTGTTTTCATTATAATTTTTACCTTCATCAACAACACTGCAAGAACGGCGCAGGGTCGCTTGTCAATCGTTAAACCGCAAAACTGAATGCCCTTTTAAGTGATATAAACAGAATGTGGCAGGATTTCAGCCGCTGTTTGTGCAATTTTTTCGCAGACTGCCTGACCTTAGGCCTGATCACGCAAAAGCAGGACCAGACGCACAGATGACCTGAATGCATTTATTTAACATAATCTTCATTATAGGAATGTCATTTCACACTTATTTTATAAAGGATTTTCTGACCACGAGACGCACCTCCCCCATGCATCGGAATCCGTTGCCAGAAAACTACTGGTCAGTTCGAAAAGGGGAAAGCTAGCGGGTTACTTCTGGTCAAACCACTTGGCGATGAAATGCCATACGGCACTCGCCAAGAGACTGCCCAGAAACCCGAGAATTAGGGTTTCCAGCATCAGCTATTCCTGTGCTTGAGAAGCGTCCATACAAACGCAAAAGACCCCACAGGAAAGACCTATGGGGCTACGAAAAACCCCACCTCCTGCAGTTCAGCGGAAAGCGGGGCTATCTCTATACGGAATGCCTAAAATGCGCGGTGCGCGTTAACGCCTTAGGCAGAGTGAAATTAAAGTTGTTGTGACAGAACCATTAAGTTCCGTCTGTTCCTGATTATACCGTCAGGTGCGCCATGCGGTTGGTCTAAAGCCATACGATACACGTGCAATTTGGTTAGACATATTTAGTCGCTATCGGAAGTACTTGTTTTGTTCTGCGTCGTCAACCTTTGATGCACGCACAAAAAAACCCGCCAAAATTGGGGCGGGTGTAGCTCTGCCGATAAGTAGTTTTTACCCCCTTTTATGTTTCCGCGCAAGCTCACGAATTGTAACATTCGTCCCTAATTCTCTGTAAGATATATTCTCGCAATGGCTTAGTGTAGCCGCAAAGCTAAAATGTCACCCATGAGCAATTCTGGAAGATCGCAATATCCGAGGTCGATGAGCCAAACGGCGACTAGATCAATTTTTACATGATATCCGATCACTAGGACACATCTTCAAAATCCGGGGGCAGTTGATGGGCGTGCTGCACCGTCAGGATACTGACCTGCCCGGCTGCCTGATCAACCAGATAGAACACCACGTAAGGATAGCGTGTCACGACCAGCCGCCGCACATCATCCTGATAAATCTGGCCAATCAGCGGATAGGTGGCAAGCGCATCAATCGTGCGCCGGATCTCTGATGCCACACGGGCGGCGGCACTGATATTATCAATGGCAATATAGGTCTGGATGTCGCGGATATTGTCGCGCGCCAGTGGCGCAAACACGATCTTCATTCGATGCCAAGGTCGCCCCAAACCTGATCAGCCGCAATCCCCTGCCCGGCCTCAAGCTGTGCTTTGCCCTTGGCAATGGCTGCCTGCAATGCCGCATCATAGCCTGCCACGGGCGTGGCATCCGGATCGCTTTCAACCCATGCAGTGCTGTTTTTCTTGATCGCCTTCATGTCCATGCACCAAACATATCACACAAAACCATCAGGCATCAACGCAAGGACCGATCACCCAATCCAGGCACGTTACCCCCCGCCTGGCAGCAGATACGGCAAAACCTTAATGCCGCATTCATACCTGCACCGCACGTTGCATTAAACGCCCCCTACCGTGCGCAGGGGTCCGACGTTTTGCCGACGTGGCGCCGACGCTTTGCAGACCGTGTAAAATCACTGATTTGCCAACGTTAACACATGATTCTGCCATCCGCCCCTGTCAGAGGTCAGCGGACACCACCGAACGTTGCGTGCGCCCTTGGGCAACCCGGGCCGGTCGCGGCTGTTTTGGACCTCGCTTTGCGCGCCCAAATCGCTTAAGCGAGGCTGCATTTATCAAAGGTTTTTCAAGTTACCCATGAAAGCAAAGATTTCTACACTTCTGACCGGTGATGGCATGAAGGCCCGCGCCATCCGGGGCACATTGATCAGCTTTATGGGCTTTGGCGGCAGCCAGGTGATCCGGCTCGGCTCCAACCTGATCCTGACCCGCCTTCTGGTCCCCGAAGCCTTTGGCCTGATGGCGCTGGTGCAGGTGGTTCTGGCGGGGCTGGAGAATTTTTCCGATGTCGGCATGCGCGCCGCAATCATCCAAAGCGACCGTGGCGACGAGAAACGATATCTTGATACCGCCTGGACCATTCAGATCCTCAGAGGCCTGTTTTTATGGGTGATGACGTGGATTTTAGCTGTGCCAGCGGCACAGTTCTACGGCTATCCGGAAATGGCCACCATCATCCCGGTGATCGGGGCGACATTGCTGATCAATGGGTTCAGATCGACCTGGCTGATCCAGGCGAACCGCAATCTTTATCTGGGTCCTCAGGTCACTTTGGGCGTCGCATCGCAGTTCATCGCGGCGATCTTCATGGTCATTCTGGCCTATTATCTGGAAAGCTACTGGGCGCTTGTCTATGGCGCGCTGATCGGGGCCACGCTGAAATCGATCGGCTCGCATTTCATCATCCCGGGCAAGCGGAACAGCTTTGCCTGGGATTGGCCTGCGGTCAGGGAGCTGTTCCATTTCGGCAAATATATCTTCATTGCCACAATCGCGGGCTATTTCGTGGCCCAGGGTGACCGGATGATTCTGGGGAAATTCGTTTCACTGGAAACACTTGCGCTGTTCACCATCGCCTTTTTCCTGGCCAATGTGCCCGCCACGCTGAACCAGCAAATCGTCTCGGGCGTGCTGCTGCCGCTGTTTCGCAACCGGCCCCCGGGGGCCAATCCGCAGAACCGGCGGCAGATCGGGCTGGCCAAGCTGGGGCTGGCTGTGGGCTTCATGTCTGTCGCGGCTTTCACGGCAACAATCGGTGAGTTCCTGATCGAATTTCTCTATGACGCCCGCTATTACGGGGCCGGTGCGATCCTTGTGGTGCTGAGCCTTGCAATCATGCCACGGCTGATCGTGGCGGGGTATAATCAGATCCTGCTGGCCAATGGGAATTCGCGGGATTTCACTTTGTTTACAATCGTCTCTGCCGTCATCCGGGTGGGTCTGCTTCTGATCCTGATCAGCAATTTCGGGATCATCGGGGCCGTGTTGGCGCCGTTTCTGGTTGATATCATCATCTATCCGCTGCTGGTCTATTACATCCGGCCCTATCACGGCTGGTATGGCGGGCAGGATCTGATCCTGTTCAGTCTCGCCCTTGGCTTTTCTGCCCTGATCCTCTGGACGACACCGGCAGCACTCGATCTGCTCATGGTGCTGATCCCCAGTTGACATTACCCACCCAAGCGGGCCGCATATGCAGACGTTACCGCGCGCTTTTCGATTATACATAAACCCGTTATCCAAAGATCATTGCCATGCATGTTGCCTATCTCATCAATCATTATCCGGCTGTCAGCCATACGTTTATCCGGCGCGAAATTCATGCGCTTGAGGCACAGGGTGTTGTGGTCGAACGCTTTGCCCTGCGCGGCTGGGACAGCACGCTGGTGGACCCGCTGGATATCGCGGAACTGGCCAAGACAAGCCATACATTAAAGGATGGGCTGGGCGCACTTTTGCGCGGTGCCGCCGGTTACGCCCTGCGCCAGCCGGGTCCGTTTTTTCGGGCGATGAAACAGGCGCTTGCGCTGTCGAAAAACAATGAACGGCCCTGGCCTTATCACCTGATCTATCTGGCCCATGCCTGTTGCATCATGTCCTGGCTGCGAGGCAAGGCGGTCACCCATTTGCATGCGCATTTCGGCACGAATTCGGCCGAGATTGCCTTGCTTGTCAAAGCCTTGGGTGGGCCCGATTACAGTTTCACCGTGCATGGGTCAGAGGTGTTTGACGACCCCAAACACCATGCGCTGCCGCAAAAGGTTGGCATGGCCAAGGCGGCTGTGGGTTCTTGCGCCTATATCGCCGCCCAGATGAAATATCACACACCGCACGCGCTTTGGGACAAGATCAACACCGTGCATTGCGGACTGGCCCCTGAAAGTTTTGCGGGCGATCCTGTCCCCCTGCCCGCCACCCTGACATTGCTCAGCATCGGGCGTTTCAGCCCCGAAAAGGGCCATCTGGTTTTGCTAGAGGCGTTTGCCGTGGTTGCGCAGGATCAACCGGATGCAAAGCTGGTTCTGGCCGGTGATGGCCCGATGCGGGATGAACTGGAGGCCCGGATTACGGCATTGGGATTGACGAATGCCGTGCGCATCACCGGCTGGATCAATTCCGATCAGGTGAAACAGGAAATCCGCGCCGCCAGCGCCCTTGTCCATCCCAGTTTTACCGAAGGCTTGCCCGTTGTGATCATGGAGGCCATGGCAGAGGCACGCCCGGTGATTGCCACCTATATCGCCGGCATCCCGGAACTGGTGCGGGAGGGCAAGACAGGCTGGCTCGTACCTGCTGGCCTGTCGGGTGAATTGGCCGCCGCGATGGCGGATTTTGCCCGGATGCCAAGGGCGGATGCTGCCAAGCTTGGGCTGGCCGGGCTGGAACGGGTGCGCGACCGGCATGACGTGACACGGGAAGCCGCCAAGCTGAAAACCATCTTCGAGGCCGCGCAATCATGATCGGTACTACCAAAGGGCTGGTCTTGCAGGCACTGACCGCACCACCGCTTTACGGGTTGCTGCAGACCCGTGCCTTGCGGGGCAACCCGGCCACGATCCTGTGTTATCACACGCTGCGGCCACAGGCCGAGGCGCTGGATGCATGGGTGGCATTGGGGGTGGATGATTTCCGTGCGCAGATCGCCATGTTGCGTGACCGCTACGATATCGTGTCGCTTGATGCCGCCCGTACGCCCGCGACCCCGCGCGGACGACCCCGCGCGGTGCTGACCTTTGATGACGGAGAGATTGGGCTTCATTCCCATCTTTTGCCGATCATCAAGGCCGAAAACCTGCCGGTTACGATCTATGTGGCCACCGCCCAGATTGAGACCGGCAAACCCTATTGGTTCGACCGGGTGATGAATGCGCTGCAAGCGGATACACCCCGGCAGATCACCCTTGCGGGGCATGGCACCTGGCAGATTGGACGCGAGAGGGGCAAGGCGCGTTGGGCGCAGATCAACCAGGTGCTGGAGGCGCTGAAACAGGCCCCGACCCAAAGCCGCGATGCGCTGGCCGATGATGTCGTCGCGCAAGGCGCTGATAACACGGCAGGGTTCACACCGCTGCAACCGATGACATTGGCGCAACTGCAGGAGCTTTCCGCCCATCCTTGCGTGACCATCGGGGCGCATAGCCATGGGCATGAATTGCTGGATCAATTGCCGCTGGATCAGGCGCGGGACAGTGTGGCGCGGTCACGCGAACTCTTGCAGGAATGGACAGGTCAGCCGGTTGATCATTTTGCCTATCCCAATGGCAATCACACGGCGGCCCTGGGTGAGATGCTGAAAACATGCGGTTTTCAAAGCGCCACCATTCTGGGTGACAGGCTGGCCCATGATGATGCGGATGCCATGGCCCTGCCGCGGATCAGTGTCGGACGCTATGACCGGCTGGCGCGGATCAAGCTGCGGCTGGCTGGGATCTAGTAACCATATCTTTCAATCGGCATGAAATTGCTGGGTATTAGGGCTGGAATAGCCATAATAAGGGCGCCAGCGCCGAACTGTTGTTTGTGCGTTGACAAGCCGCCAGGCATCAGGAAACAGAACTTGAAGACCGCCCCATCCGGGGGAAATGACAAGGACAAAACCATGACCATCAGCCGATCACCCCTTTTGAAAACAACGATCTGCATCGGCTTTGCCAGCCTGCTTGCCGGATGTCTGTCATCAGGGGGATCGGGGGGGTCCAGCCGAGATGTTGTTGATCAGTCCGTAACGAATATTTCTAGCGTGGCCTCCCCTGCACTCATCGACGCCGTAAACAACAACCCATCGCTGAGTGTGAGCGAGGTGCAAGACTGGGACAGCGCGCTCAACCCCATTGCGGAAACGCTTTTTGACGACAAACCTGTCTCTCCCTGGGCCAATACACCCACAAGCGGGCAACGGACCTATATCGGCGGTATTGAGCTTGTGCCAGATGGGAATAACGCTGATCGCGTCTTTGGCGTGATGACGGCAATCGCCAATTTTAATTCCAGTTCCAATGCGATTGTCGGCACCGGGCGCGATTTCGTACATATCGGAAACGGCACGGCCCAACCCGGTACGCTGACCCTGGATGCGCAGTTTTTTCCCGGCAATGATCTGACAGAAGAGCTTGGGATCTCCGGGTCGCTGACCGGCACATTGTCAGGCCCGGATCTTGCGGGGGATGTCGATGTCGACTTTGCGGGTGATTTCGCCGATAGCGGCACTGTCATCTATGGCGGTGGGACAGGCGATATCAGTGGCACAGACCTCACTGCGGCTGTGGTTTTATCGCAGAACTAGGATCTGACCCTAGACATCGGACCTTGGCTGCGGCTATCCCGCAGCCAAACCCGAATCCATTTGTTTAAGAGTGTATTACATGCCACAGGACCTGGCCCCTATTCCCGAACTTTATGTGTCTTATGACAGCGCACAAAAGCTGAAGCTTGAAGCGGCTGATCTGGTCAGCCATGATCTGACGCCGCGTCAGATCTGCGATCTGGAACTGCTGATGAATGGCGGGTTCAACCCGCTCAAAGGGTTCCTGAGCGAAGCCGATTACGACAGTGTCGTGGATAAGATGCGCCTGGCCGATGGCACGCTCTGGCCGATGCCGATCACACTCGATGTGGGTGAAAAATTCGCCGAAACAGTGGAACTGGGTCAGGATATCGCCCTGCGCGATCAGGAAGGTGTGATCCTTGCCACCATGACCGTCACAGATAAATGGGTGCCCAACAAGGCGCTTGAAGCGGAAAAAGTGTTTGGCGCCGATGACAGCGCCCATCCGGCGGTGAACTATCTGCACAACCACGCAGGTGCGGTCTATCTGGGCGGGCCGATTACCGGCATTCAGCAACCCATCCATTATGATTTCCGCGCCCGCCGCGACACACCCAATGAATTGCGCGCCTATTTCCGCAAGCTGGGCTGGCGCAAGGTTGTGGCCTTCCAGACCCGCAACCCGCTGCACCGCGCCCATCAGGAACTGACCTTCCGTGCCGCGAAAGAGGCGCAGGCGAACCTGTTGATCCACCCCATCGTGGGCATGACCAAACCGGGCGATATCGACCATTTCACCCGGGTGCGCTGTTACGAGGCGGTGCTGGATCAATACCCGTCATCCACCACCACGATGTCGCTGCTGAACCTGGCGATGCGCATGGCCGGCCCGCGCGAGGCGGTCTGGCACGGGCTGATCCGCAAGAACCATGGCTGCACCCATTTCATTGTGGGCCGCGACCATGCTGGCCCCGGCAAGAACTCTGCCGGTGAGGATTTCTACGGCCCCTATGACGCGCAGGACCTGTTCCGCGAACATCAGGATGAGATGGGCATCGAAATGGTCGATTTTAAGCACATGGTCTATGTGCAGGACCGCGCCCAATATGAACCGGCGGATGAGATCCATGACAAGGATGATGTGACCATCCTGAATATCTCGGGCACAGAACTGCGTCGCCGTCTGGCCGAAGGGCTGGAAATCCCCGAATGGTTTTCTTTCCCCGCTGTGGTGGAAGAACTGCGCAAGACCCGTCCGCCACGGGCCGAACAGGGTTTCACCGTGTTCTTCACCGGCTTTTCGGGGTCTGGCAAATCCACCATCGCCAATGCGCTGATGGTCAAGCTGATGGAGATGGGCGGACGCCCGGTAACCCTGCTCGACGGGGATATCGTGCGCAAGAACCTCAGCTCTGAACTGGGCTTTTCCAAGGAACATCGCGATCTGAACATCCGGCGGATCGGCTATGTCGCCTCTGAAATCACCAAAAATGGTGGCATCGCGATCTGTGCGCCGATTGCGCCTTATGCGACCACACGGCGGGCCGTGCGCGAAGATATCGAAGCCTTTGGCGCCTTTATCGAGGTCCATGTCGCGACATCAATCGAGGAATGCGAACGCCGCGACCGCAAAGGACTTTATAAGCTGGCGCGCGAAGGCAAGATCAAGGAATTCACCGGAATCTCAGACCCTTACGATGTTCCTGAAAACCCGGAACTTTCCATCGAGACCGAAAGCGTACCGGTGGATAACTGCGCCCATCAGGTGCTGCTGAAACTTGAAAGCCTTGGGCTGATCAAGGCGTAAGATGGGTTTAAACCCATCTTACGGTGCCGCAGCCGTTACTTATATTCAATCAGACTGGCGCGCTTGCCGCGCCAGCGCTGCCACCAATAGCTGAGCGCACCTTGCGCCTCGGGCAGTTTTCCCAAAACCAGAAAGAATGATTGCCGCAGATCGCCGCTGGAACGGAACAGTCGCAAGACCTGCAATGGCCATAATAGCAGCAAACACAGGCTCCATACTGTGACAACCGTACCAAGGATCGCAATACCCGGGATCGCCAGCCCCCAGATCAGTGCCGACCGGGTCTGGCGTTTGCGATGAAATTCTGGCGGACCACCATGCATGGCCGCCCCTTCGGCATAGGCGAACCCGGCCCGTTTATTGCGTTTCCACCATTGCCCCAACCGGGTGATGGCCGCGTCATGCCAGGTCATTTCCGCATCCAGCCGCCAGATGGTCCAGCCTGCTGCACGCAGGCGCACACACATTTCCGGTTCTTCGCCGGCGATCAGATCGGGGTTATAGCCATTCACCTGGGTTAAAGCCGCGATGCGCATCAACGCATCACCCCCACAATCATTGGCCTGGCCCACGGGCGTGTCCCATTCCAGATCGGCCAGGTAATTATAAACGGACGCCTCTGGATAGCGTTCACGCCTGCGTCCACAGGCCACTGCCGCCTCTGGCCGTGTGTGCAGAAATTCATGCGCCGTGGCAATCCAGCCGGGCTGCAATTCGCAATCGCCATCGATGAACTGAACATAGTGCAGGCCGGGGTAGTTTGCGCACAAATGGGCCAGACCCGCATTGCGTGCCCGTGCCGCCGTGAAGGGCTGTGTCAGATCAAGATCAACCAGATCCGCCCCCGCCTGCCTTGCCGCATCCTGACTGCCATCTGTTGAGCCGCTATCCACATAAACGACATGGGATGCCTGCGCGCAGACTGATGCCAGACAGCGCACAAGGCGCTCACCTTCGTTCCGGCCGATGATAACGACCCCGATTTGTTCTGATGTCATCGTGATATCGGTCCCTTCGGGGGTGTTAAATCATACGCTATGTGGAAAACGGGTATGTGGCAGCTGCCCGCGCCCCGGCTTGGCACTGACCTGATCTGTATCTGCATCCTGTGCCACCTCCTGCCTCAATTCCAGACGCCCCCAAAGCGCGCCTGCAATCAGCCAGGTTAAGGGTGTCGCCGTCGCATTGGGCAGCAGATCAATCAGATTTGCCGCCAGAACAAGGGCCAGAATGGATGTGGGCATATCCAACCGGTAGCGACGCGCATGTATGAAACACAACAGGATGGGCGCACAAAGCAGGCCGAATTCGGCAATATACTGCACCCAGCCACCCCGGCTGATGACCAGAATCCAATAGCCATCCGGCACGGTCAGCGGCTCGCCTGTTTCATCATCGAACACGAAATTCCGCCCGAAACTGCCCCATCCGAACAAAGGGCGCTCTGATGCCTTATCAAGGATAAGATCCTCGTTTGTCAGGCGGAAATTCAACGATGCTGCCCGGTTTTCATCAATCTGGAGCACAGTTTCATAGATACTTTCCACCGGGATCGTGCCCGCACCGCGCAAGGCCGGATAGGTCAGCACCAGACCGGCCACCAAGGCCGCACATAAAAGCTGGGTGCGTTGTTTCAAAAACACGACAGTGGGTAACAGCAGCACCGCAATCACAAACCCGCCCAATGAGTTCGACAAGGCCAGTGTCAGCAGAATCCAGATCCCCGCAAAAAGATACAAGGCCGGTTTCTTGCGATCCGGCAACCGCCAGGCCCCGAATGCGGCCAGCATGGCCATGCAGAAAAAGATCGCCAGCCACAGCCCGTGATGCAGAAACACAATCGGCCGAAACCCCCCTGCCCGCACATGCTGCTGCCATTCATGCGGAAAGAAATTATAGACCATCACATTCAGCTGCGGTGACATCCGGATTTCGTAAAGTGCCAGAAAGGCATAAAGCCCGCCCGCAATGGCAAACACTGTCAAAAGCTGGCTATGCTGTTGTGATGAGGCCAGCAATTTGCGCCCCAAAAGCAATGTTAGGATCGTTGTGAACGTGATCAGGACAAAGGAAAACCCATCCCTGATGCGCAATGCCTGCAGGAAGGTGGGACCATAAATCAAAGCATCGGTATTGGTTGCCGCTGTCAGGATGCTGCCTGCGAAAAGCATCAGAATAAGCAATCTGGCGATCCAGTGCTTTGGCAACCAGCCCGGTTGCACCGCCGCCCCGGATTTGGCCCGAAACAAAACCAGACTGGCCGCACAGATCAGCACGGGGATCGATGTCTTGTCCAACGGCGGCAACATAGGAAGGTCGAGCCCGGGGATTTCCGGCAGCACCAGATAACCCACAATTACCGTCAGGATCAGCGCAATCGCCGGCGTATGCCGCTTGAAGAAGGTCAACGCCACAACGGGCCATGTATAAAGCACAACCGATGCAAACATTTGGCTGCGTGGTCTCCGTCTTGTTGCGCAACACATGGATGCGGCGATAATGGCGTTATAAACACCCTTGTTGTTTGCATCTATCCTAGTGCGTACCCCATGCGGGGCCAATGATTGTCTGCCTGCGATGCCAATGATATCCAAAGGGGATATATGCCTGATGACCCCCTGCCGCATGCCCGGGAAAATCGGTGCCCAAAAAAGAAGAGTGCGTGACCGTGACACTGTTATCTGAGGCGGGAAACGATCGTGTCATGCGCCTTGGGAATGCAGTTGGCGCACAAGACCCTGCGCTTTCGCGGTTTTCAACCACCATCAATGACGACAGGATCAGCCTTACCTATGATGCAGCACAGGGCCGCGTTCATTTTGTCCTGACAAACAGCGCCACGCCGCCCGCCATGGGGTATCTGCTGGCCGGCCTGGATGAAACCGGCATGGCAGCACTTGCTGCCGGTATGGCCCCCATCACGGCCAGCGGGCCGCAACCGCCCCTTGTCATGGATGATCTGATGGATGGGGATTATTACCTGCATCTGGCGCATCTGGATGGCAGCGGCGCGCCAACCGCGCTTTATGCCAGCCCGGTTCTGCGTGTCGTCGCGCCCGTTGTGCCAACGCCGGGTATCACAGCAAAGATCACCATCACCCGCAGGTCAAGGCTGCAGATTGCCCCGGAGGGGTTGTTTTTTGAACTCGAACTGGATGGGTTCGACACGCCCGGGCCACAGCGTGGCAAAATCTATGACCCGCAGTTCCACAACCTTTATTACTATTGGGATTATGGCGACAGCTATACCTACAGCGCACCCAGTCAGGTGATCCATAAGGATGCGGGTACCGGCTTTGGCCCGATGGGCGCGCATATCTATCGCAAGCCCGGCCCCTACCGGGTGACCTGCACCATCGTTGAACCGGCCACCGGCAAGGCGGCCATTGCCACGCTGGACATTGAAATCAAGGATCCCAACCAGATTTTTGTACGGGACAATCAGACCATCGTGGTGGATCAGACCGGACGTGGCCTTGCCGCCTATCCCAAGGCGGCGGTGGTGACATCGCCCAATGACGCCTTGCGCGCGGTACACCAGCGCCGCAATGACCAGATCCCGATACGGATCATCCTGCGGCGGGGGCAGAGCTTTACCTCACCCGGGTTTGGCTTTGGCGGCAATGCCAACCGGCCACAGCCATCGATGCATATTCTGGCCGCTGATGAGGCGGGAGAGCGCCCCCGGATCGACTTTACCGGGTCCTTGTTCTGGAATGACATGCAGACCAGCGGCAATGGCAATGACAAGGATTTCATCTGGCAGGGGATTGATTGTGTCGGGGGCTGGGATCCGCGCACGGAAACCGGCACGCCCTTTACCGGCTTTGCGATGTTTGCCAACCCGCCGCAGCAATTCCTGCTGGATCAATGTGTGGTGCGCAATTTCGGGGATGAATGCATTTATAATGGCGGCGGGGTCAATAATGGGCTGCGCAGCACATTCATCAATGACACGGTGATCACCGCCTGGGGCAGTTACGGGTTTCTGGATGGCAAGCCGCGCGAAACCGCGATCACCGGATCAGCGATCTATCAGGACCCGCTAGCCAATGCAGGCGGGCCGCGCAAGAAACCCCGCCGCCATAATAACCATGGCGGCTATCGCGCTGCCGCACCGGGGCGCGTGTTGATCCATGCCACCGAGATGTATTCGCGCAATGACTGGTTTGAAAGTAACGGCATCTGGGGGCAACAGCCCAATCTGCGCTTTGACACGGACGGGGTCGGTGGTGGCAGGCTGAGCGTGCAGGCCTGCGTCTTTGAAGGGGGCAACAATGTCATCACCTTCGGCGCTGAACGACAGTTTGTGAACAAGACGATCAACGCGCTGGTCGAAAAATCCTATCTGCTGGCCAGCCATGCCACACGCTATGTTCTGGCCACCGGCAAAAGCGGGATCACGATCCGCAACAATATCGTCACCGTGCCTGATACCCCGATGTATCCCGGCTATGATATCCGGGCGGTCATCCGGGCGAGATATGCCACAAGGTCAGGCGAAAATGCGCAAAACCGCGACGGGCCGCTGCGCATCTATAGCAATACGATTGTCAATCTTAGTCGCGTGCCCGCCCTGGCGGTCGAACTTGCCGGGTTCACGGATGCGGTGGCGGCCAATAACCTGATCCATATGCCCAATATCCCGTCACCACTCACCACTGATGGACCTTTGGACACCCGTGTTCTCTTCACCCCCAGAGAGCCGGGATATAAAGACAGCAAAACCCCCTTGCAGACCGCTTATGCCACACCGGCACAGGCTGCGGCCTCCTATGCCCCGCTGGATGGGTCAGAAGCCCTGGGCGCTGCCGTCACCGGCTTTGTCGCCTATGATGATTTTGAAGGGGTGGTCCGGCCGCAATACCCGTCGCGCGGTGCCTGGGAAAAGCCCTAAGCCTCCGGCACGCGCAGCTCCTTTTTGATATAGAACGCCAGCCCCTTGTAACAATCATAGCGGTAAATCTGCTGGAACCGGTCGGATGAGATCACCTCATCCATCACCCATTCAAAACTGGTGGGGGGCAGCGCGCAATCCCTGACCTCTGGCAGGATCAGATCGGGGGGAAAGGCGAAAAACACCTCTTGGCTGAACCCGCTATTATTCTTGACACGGACTGCACTGCGGTTGCTTTGCGCCATATCCACCCAGTTCAACCCAAGCAGGTCAAAGATCTCCCCTTCATAGGTCATCGAAATCCCGCCTGCGGCAATGATCCCGATGGAAATGGGCGGGTCAAAATCATTCAGAATAGTGCCCATGCGCCGCCCGTCTTCGGCAATGCGGAACTCCGCATCCAGCCCGCCTCTGGATCGTTCAAACTGCGCCCAGCCGGAAAACAGCAACAACAGGAACGCGGCTGTGGCGACAAGCCGGTGCCAGCCCGTCATCGGATCGGGCAACAATCGGAACAGTGTCACAACCACCGCCACCGCCCATGGCAACAAGAGCGGGGTCAGCACCTGATAGAACCGGAACGACCCGAAATGATCCCCGCCAAGGGCGGCATAGATCGCGACCGTACCTGCGATACAGGCCAGCATCACCCACCACATGATCAGGATATCAAGGGTGCGGCGCAGCACCGTAATTGCGATCAGCGAAAGCGACAGCAAGGCGAGGTTTGCAAATTCATAGCTATAACGGATCGTGTATTTGATCCCTGCCAGCAGCTGCGCCAGATAACTGGTGGACACCTTGGCATAATAGGTATTGGGCAAGGGCTGACCGAAATACCACAGGCGCAACAACGTCAGAAGCCCGACAACCGCCACCGCCCCGATCAGGCCAATGAGCGCGGTTCTTTTCTGGCCCCGCTGATCCTTGATATGACCGCTGATCCACAGCAGCAGGCACAGGCCAAAGGCCACGGCGATCCCTTCGGGCCGGGCCGCCCCCAGCAAGACCGCCCCGCAGATAAAGATAAAGCTGTTGGTTCTGACACCCTCATCCCGCAGCAGGCGCATCAGCGCAAAAAGCATTGCCATCACGATCAGGATGTAAAACCCGATATCCATCAGGCTCCAGACGACATAGCTGAAATAACCCGGGAAGAGCAGAAAGGCAGGCCCGACCAGCCAGGCCAGTGATCCATCCGGGTCACCGCTCATCTGCAGGATCAGGCGGGCCATCCGGATCGACAGATAGATGGTGCAAAGGCTGATCAGCAGCCCCAAACCCACCAACAGCCATTCTATCGTATCAAAAAACAGATAGAGGATCGTGTTGATCAGGGTCCAAAGCGCCGAAGACGACCCTTCGACCCGTTCACCCCCGATATAATAGATATAGCCTTCACCCCGGGCGAGGTTCTCGGCGAAATTCATGGTGATATTGGCGTCATCAAACCCGATCAGGGGGCGTAGAATGACCCAGGATAACAGGCTACCCAGTAACGTAACCCAAATGGCGGTGAAAAAATCGAAAATCGGTGCCCGCAACATACCGCGGTCCTTCCTGACACTAACAAGCAAAACATTCTTAAATATGCGGGCCAGTGTCAGGCGCTGTTAACCTTCTGTCAATGTTATAAGTGACCGTTATCGATGACTGGCTTGGGCGGCTTCCTGTTCTGCGATGGCCACAGCCTTGCCCTTGCGCAAGGCCCGGCGCTGATAGGCGCGGATGAAACGGATCAGTTCGGGATCATCCAATTGCCTGTCCCGCCGCAGCCAGGCCCCCAGATACCCCTGGATCGCCGCAAGGCCACCCAGAATATAAGGCGGCTCTGCCATCCGGAACACGCTGGTTGCCAGAAAGAACAGCGGATCAGAGCCCATGAAATACTGGCCAAACCCGTGCCGTCTGCGCCCGGTATAGATGCCGGATTGGCTGGACCCCATGGGCCGCAAATGTTCAAACCGCAGGTCGGGTTCATCCCAACTGCGCGCGATCCATCCCTTTTGGCGCGCCTTGTGACAATCAATCGCGTCCCACATGACCTCGCGGACGTAACCACCAATATCGTCGAAACATTCCCGGCGGTAGAACTTGGTCATGCCGACAGACATCTCATCCCCCCGACGTTCAGACACCAAGGTTCCATTGCGCATGATGTAAGGTTTGCCCGAACAGGTCCCCAGCCTTGGGTCATCTTCCATCCGGCTGATCAGAATTTCGAAATAACGCGGTGGCAATTCCAGATCGAGGTCAAGCTTGCAGGAATAGGCGTAAGCGGCCAGATCAATCTGTTCCACACCGAAATAGAACGCATCAATCACCCCCGGCCCCACCGCCCGGTGACCCCGGTCGGGCTTGGTCACAACCTTGATCCAGTCATGTTTGTCAGCGTAGTCACGCAGGATTTCGGGGGTGGCATCGGTGGACCCGTCATCGACAATCAACCAAAGGGCAGGTGTCACTGTCTGGGCCACCACACTGTCCAATGTGCGGCGCATGTAATCAGCCTCATTACGGCAAGGCGAAATCAGCACATAACCGGATCTATCCATAACAAGGACCCCTTTAAGAAAACCATTGCAGTGATGACTGTGCGCCGGGTTCCCCACGCAGCACGGCATCATACACTTCGCGCACCTGACGGGCTTTGACAGGCCAGGTGAACAACTCATGCACGCGGGCATGGGCGCGGGCGCCCATATCCGGCAAATCTTCGGGTGCGGCGGCGATCTCTGCCAGCTTATCCGCGAACCCAGCGATGATGGCATCCCGCGACCCGATTGGGATTTTATAGCCGGTATCGGATGTGACCAGCTCACCCGGGCCCGCATAATCCACAATCAGCGGCACCACCCCAAGCGCCATCGCCTCCAGCACAACGCCGCCGCCAAATTCCCGGATCGACGGAAATGTCAGCAGATTGGACCGCACCGCCACATCCTGCACCTGTTCATGCGGCAGGTTGCCATGGAATGTGACCCCAGCCAGATCACCCTGCGCCACCATGGCCTCCAGATCGCTACGCATCGGCCCATCGCCGATGATATCAAGGGTCAGCTTACCTGCGCGCAACAGCGGGGCGGCCGCGTCCAGCAACATGTCGGGCCCTTTGTAAGGGACAAGACGGCCAATGAAACAGCCGCGCAAAGGCGGGGTCAGGTCCTGATCCGCGCGTTTATTGAACCGCGACAGATCAATCGCGTTTTCGGGCATATAGACCAGCTTATCCTGATGCTTTTGCGGGATTTCGCTGCCGGTATGGCGCGAACCAACCAGAATGGCACGGGATGCGGCAAGGCTGCGCCCGCGTCCCGGTATCAGCTTATAGGCCCCGCGAATATAGGACAGCCATTCACGTTCGCGGCGACGTTCGGTATCAAACCCTTTTGGCCATGGCACCCCACCATTCAGTGGCCCCATCATGAATGGCACGTCAGCGGCGGCACATTTGGCGGCAATCGTTGAATTTGTCGTCGGGCTCAGCGGGGTGATCCGATGCACCAGATCATAGTGCCCGGCCTTGATATCCGCGCCAAAGCGTTTCCAGACCAGCCGTTCAAAATAAGGATAGGTCAGCGACATAATCGCGGTGTTAAGGGTCCAGCCTTTGCCGCTACCCAAACCAAGGGCCGCTGAAAACCGGTGTAGCGGGGCGGCGATGGCTTCTGAATCAATTGCCGTGAAATCATCCCCTTCAATCAACCCCGCACGCAGGAACGCATCACGGTTGCGGATCTGGGTGACGATATGCACATCTGCTACGTCGCGCAGGGCATAGGCCAGTGACCAACCCACCAATGGGACGCTGACCCATTCGGGGTTCGCCTCTTCGGCGATAATCAGGACTTTTGGAATAGAACCGGTCAAATGAAAGCTTTCGTCATAATATGCAGGCAGCCGCACCGCTTATGATTTACATCTGGCAGCTTGTCATCCCTGATGTCGAAAGAACGTTTTTGTGAAACCGCTTTTCATGGTATTGGCGGGCAAATTCGCCTAAGATCAGCCTTCGTATTTGTTCCTTTTTCGCGTTGCCATTTTATCATGTACCAGTCCGTGACAACCCAGTTCCTGCATCCGCTGCATATGATGGTCCGGTCCTTCCTGACATGGGGGATGTTCTGGCTTGTGCTGGCGATCCTGGCGGCGGGGTTTTTCTTTCAGGACGGGCTGGCGGCCCTTCTGAAAGCCTGGCAATTGCCCGAATACAGCCATGGGCCGCTGATCCCGGTGCTGTCGGCCCTGCTTTTCCTGCGCCAACTCAAGGAATACCCGCCTAATCCAGGGCCAATTGATGACCGCTGGCCGGGGGTGTTTGTGGTGGTCCTGGCTGTGCTTCTGGGCGCGCTGGGGCGGTTGGCCAATATCGACGATATCGTCGCCTATGCGCTGATCATCTGGGTTGGCGGGCTGCTGCTAATCAGTTTTGGCTGGCGGGTGGGGCGACATTTCTGGCCGCCTGTGCTGCATCTGGTCTATATGCTGCCTTTGCCCGATACGCTTTATTACAAGATGTCGGCAGGGTTACAGCTGATCTCATCGGAACTGGGGGTCTGGTTTCTGGGGCTGCTGGCCGTGCCTGTTTTCCTCGAAGGCAATATCATCGATCTGGGTGTGCTAAAGCTGCATGTGGCCGAGGCCTGTTCCGGGCTGCGTTATCTGTTCCCGATCCTCAGTTTTTCCTACATTTTTGCTGTGCTTTACAAAGGGCCGATGTGGCATAAGGCGATCCTGCTGATCTCTGCCGCGCCGATCACGGTATTGATGAATTCGGTTCGGATCGCCGTGGCCGGTGTTCTGGCACAGCATTACGGGGTCGATTGGCTCGAAGGGTTCACCCATTTCTTTGAAGGTTGGGTGATTTTCATCGCCTGTATCCTGATCCTGTTTGCGCTGGCCTGGGTGTTGCTGCGGTTCCAGCGGCAAAAGATGCGCCTGACCGAAGCGCTGGATCTTGAAACCGATGGGCTGGGCCAGCAGGCGCTGCGGTTGCGGCTGATCCAGCCATCCGCCGCCCTGATCAGTGCAACAGCAATACTGATCGCGGTCACGCTGGCCTGGGCTGCCATCCCGCAACGGGCCGAGATGCAACTGTCCCGCACCCCGTTTGTCGGCTACCCCACAATGATCGGCGGTTGGCGGCAGGACGGGCCCGCCCGCAGACTGGACCCGGAAACCTTGCAAGCGCTGAAAGCCGATGATTATCACGATGTCACCCTGGCCCGCGGTGACGATCCGTCGGTTGGCCTTTTCATGGCCTGGTATGCCGATCAAACTGCCGGCGGCGTACATAGCCCGGAAATCTGCCTGCCGGGGGCGGGATGGGAAATCGCCTGGCTGGAACGGTCCGATATCGGCCCTGCACTGGGTCAGGCAGACGCATTCAACCTTAACCGGGCCATCATTCAAAAAGGCGAAGTTCGGATGATGGTCTATTACTGGTTTGAACAAAAGGGACGGCGCGTGGCCTGGGATTTCGGCGCAAAGCTTTGGTTGATGGTCGATGGGGTACGCACCGGGCGCACTGATGGTGGCATGATCCGGGTGACCACATTGATTGCCGCAGATGAAAGCGACAGCGCGGCAGAGGCGCGGTTGATGGATGTGGTGCGCAATATCGAACCGACATTGCTGCAATATATGCCAGAATAGGATCAGCCCTGCGCGATCCCGCCCGCCTCCATCAGATGGGTGGCCCGGCGGGCAAATGTCTTTTCAAAGGAATGTTCCAGCGCAAATGCCCGGGCTTTCTGCGCCAGACGCACCAGCTCTGCCCGGTCCTGATCCAGCCGAGCGACTGCCTCGGCCAATGCCGCGGGCCGGTTCATCGGGGTCAGCACCCCACCTTGCGATTGCGCCACCACCCCACGAAAGGCCTCATTATTGTATCCAACGATTGGCACGCCGCATGACATAACTTCGGGATATGTGCTGGACGGGTCGCCTTGCGGATGCGGGCAGATGAACAGATCAGCCTGTTCTTTCAGGGCCGGGATCCAGCCAGTGCGGAAATCCAGCGCGCCTTTCAGATGTACCTGTGCGGTCAACCCTGCCGCATCAATCTGCGCACGCAGATCATCCTCCAACGGGCCAGTGCCGTAGATATCCATCGCATAAGGGGTGCCTTGCCGGGTCAGCATTGCGGCAATCTTTGGCAGTTCAAGCACGCCTTTCATGGCGATCAGACGCCCGCCAAAAACCAGCCGAAGCGGGCGATCCTGCTGAAACCCCGCCAGTTTTGCGGCCATGGCAGCATCATCCAGAACCTCGGCATGGCGGACCCGGTTGTCGAAAAACAACAGGCTATTGGCGCAATCGGCGCGGTACGCCTCGTAAACCGGGGTGCCGCTGCATTGCAATCCTGCGGCCTGGGCCACCATGGCACGACGTTTACGGGTGGCATTCCAGATCCAGATCTTGCGGCGCAGACGCAATAGCGGGTTCTGCGTTTCGGCATCAACGATCTGGCGTTCGGTCGTGGGGGCATATTCCGACGAATAGACCAGTGGCACCCCCAGTTCCTGACAAATCTGGCCGGTATAGGCCTCCAGCGGTGACAGGAAGGTCATTACCACGGCGGCTTTCGACAGGCGTTCCTTGAGCTGGGCAATATTATCCGGGCGCTGTTCAACGGCGATGACAGGCTGGTCGCCATGGATTTCCACATGATCCATATCGGTGGTCATGCTGGTGCGGAACCCTGCAAGGGTGGTGATTGGACCCGGCCATGTCCTGGCCAGTTCCTGAATCCCTTCGATATATTTCTGGGTCATGATCGCGCCGCCATTGGGACCGCGCACCGCCTTCAAAGGCGGCAGGGCGACCAGTTCAGGCCCGGTTGGCGCAGCCATGCCCATCAATCGGCAGGCTTGTGAGCTGCAACGGCCTCCAGCAGCAGCGTGATATCGCCATTGATCTGGGCATCCGACAAGCGGGCCAGTTCAGGATGGACCGGGAAATTGATGATCTGGTCGTAAATCGCCTGCGCCTGCGGCAATGGCGCCAGCGGCTGATATTGGCGGGTGATATCAACGATGCGCGGTATATCCAGCCGTTCGGGCACAACAGGTCCGCCCATCAGGACGGGCAATGTATTGACCGGCACAGCCCCCGCTTCGGGCAGCAGGCTTTGCACGCCGAAATCCGCAAACAGGCCCGCGATCCGTGCGCGCTGTTCCAGATACCCGGCTTTCCACTGATCGACCTGTTGCAGCCGGGCGATGTGAAAGGCACAGGACAGGTCAGAAATCTTGCCATTATTCAGCCAATAGGCCGGTTTGATCGGCACCGCATCATAGTTGATCATCAGGACCAGCAATTCCGCAACCGCCGCAGGTGACAGGACCAGCCCCCCCTCGCCCATGCCATAAGGTTTGGTGTGATGCAGGCTGAAGACCTGCCAGGGCCAGGGCGGGATCACCTGTCCCAGACCTGCGGCATTATCGATGATCAGCTTTTTGCCGGTCTTTTCGGCAAAACGGATGAAGGGGGAAAAATCCTGCAATAACCCAAAAGGGTTGGTGACGATGACACCGTCAAAACTGTCAGGCGGCAAGGCCGCGAGCTGGGCGATATCCAGAACCCCCTGCGCATCGCAATCGACAAATTGCATATCCGCGAAATAACCGCGGCCCAGGTTTTTGAAACTGAAGGCCGACCCAACCCAGCGGAGTGCGGGTTGATCTGCCTCTGCCGTCAATGCCCGCGCCAGCATCTCCAACCCGATCCCGGCATTGGCACAGGGTGTGATCGTCAGCCCGGGGCCAAGGCGCATATGGGCGGCATAATCTGCGGCCAGACGGTGATAAAGCGGCCCGAAATTCGCCCATTGGTTGGCACTGGCACATGTTTCCAGTAAATCGGCGACACGGGCCAGATCAGGATCTTTGTTTTCAACAAACTTCACCCGCTCATAGGGGGCCTGATCCGCAATATGGGCCTGTTCCTTCACCGTGAAACAGCCCCGCTGCTGCGGCTGCGCAAGGCGCGCCAGACCAGTTCGGGCAGGATCAGGATGCAGCTGCCATAGCGGCGCGCCAGCCGGGTCGGGCTATTGACCAGCCGCCACAGCCATTCAAGGGCCAGACGCTGTGCCAGTTTGGGCGCGCGGGTCTGGGTGCCGGATACAAAATCAAGCCCGGCCCCGATTGACAGAAAACCGGTCTGGGGCAGATGTTCCTGCGCCCTTGCGGCAAAAACCTCTTGTTTCGGGGCGCCAAGAGCCAAAAGCACAAGCCGCGCCCCGCTTTGCTGCAACTCAGCTATTGCATCATCAGCCGCCGGACCGGTTGGGTCAAAACCCATAGCGGGCGCAATGCAGGCCACGATCCGCAGCCCGGGATAGCGGGCGGTCAGGGTTTCGCGGGCTTTTTCAAGCGAGGCCGGTGTGGACCCCAGAAACGCAACCGGCACATCCATCGACGCGGCAATCTCCAGAACCGGTTCAACAAGCTCGGAACCCGGCACAAGACTGACCTGCTGGCCTGCCAGCCGCAACAACCAGACAATCGGATTGCCATCAGCCGTGATATGGCTGTGGCCCTCATAGGCATCACGGAATGCACCCGCATGGCGCAGCTTGACCACATGGTCCAGATTAAGCGTGGCGACGGTAAACCCGTTCACTGCCTCAAGGCGCTGTTTGAGATCACCCAGAAGAACAGATTGCGATGTCACATTAACTGCGATGGTTTCATCTTTGCTTGAAGAATACCACTTCATGGATGACCTGCTCAAAACAACTGACATAAATCCCGGACCACTTTTGTATAAACATGGGCTTTGGGATACAAAACAATAACGGCCCGGCATGGTGCCGGATGAATAGAGATTGGCTGGTATTCTATCCTATTTGTGCAGGATTCCTATAGGTTTTCCGGGCACAACCTATGTTTGAACCGCTGAATCAAAGCTCATCCAAAATACGTTTCTGAAATTCCGGATACCACTGATCAAGTGCGTCCAGATCGGTGTTCCACACTTTGCGCCATTCCCGCATGACCACAAACACCCCGCGCAGTTGCGGGAAATCCCAACGGCGGGCCAGAAAATCCTTGATCCCTTCCCCCACCATGCGGCGCAGCATCAGGACCCGGTAACGCCATAAAAACGCCTCGGGCCGGGCAGCGTGGCGTTTGAGAAAGATCAGCATGTTCAGCATCTGGAAAATCACCAGCTTCTTGCGCTTCACCCGGCCGCCTTGCGCCTCGTAATGGTGGATTTTGGCAGGCAAGGCCTGCAACACCAGCCCATGGCGGGCATAGCGATAAGCCACATCAAGATCTTCAAAGGCCGCGTAATAGCGCAAGGATGGGTCAAACGGTTCATCCAACGCCACCTTGCGGCGCACGGTCATGGCTGACCCCGGCATGAAATTCTGCGGGATGATCTCCAGCGCGTTCAGATGATCGGGGATCTGCACATGGCGCGGCTCATCATATTTGATGAACAGCTCATCCTTGTTCTGCAACAGGATTTTCCGGTTGATCCAAAGCCCCAGTTTCGTGTGCAGCAGCTTATAGGCCAAAGAACTTTGGCGCCGCCCGGATTGTTTGCGGGCAGGCAATGCCGTGGCGGTGCTGTCATTGATCGGGGGCAGTTCACCCACCAGCCCGGCACAGACCGCCGCCACCTGATCATCGGTATCGGCGGCATAGACGCGCAGGATTTCTGCTGCACAATCGGGAAACATGAAACTGTCATCATCCAGCATAAAGACAATATCGCTGGTACACAGGCCCAACCCCAGATTGCGCTGCGTGGCGGATGACCGGATATCGCTGGTGATATAATCCAGTTGGATCTGCGGCGCGACAGAGAGCAGCGCCTTGGCCTTTTCGCGGATCTCCTGCCAATTGTCGCTGACATCCACGATCACGATCTGGCGCGGCGGGCAGGTTTGACCCATCGCGAATTCCAGGGTGCGCAGCAGCGCATCTTCACGGTTCAGCGTGGCGATGCACAGGCTCCAATCCATTTGTTCCGGGGTCAGCTGCGCCATGATGACAGGTCCTGATCCAGCAATGTTTCCAGCTTGGTGATATCGGCGGCAAAGTAATCCACCAGTCGCGCCCGCATATCAGGGTCCAGCCGGGTTTCGGCGGCATCGGTTTTCTGGCTGAGATGTTTCATCATGATCACGCTGGGTTTCAACCCGATCAGATTCAGCCCGCGTTTCAGCGGGGTCATCAACGGGCGCAGCATTGCGGGCGGCGATGTCAGGAACTGGTTCAGCCCCGGAAAGCGCGCCTTGCGGCGGGTATTGGTGCGCGGCAGATCAACAGTTTCGGCAAAGGGATCAACACCAATGAATGTCAGCAAATCGGCGATGACCTTCTGCGGGTCGGCCTTGATATCCTCGACACGCAACACCTTCACCGCATCACGGCCAAAGACATCGAAATAGCGTTTGATCTGGTCATGATAGGTATAGATCGGTCCGTATTGCAGCTGTGCGGGTTCCGGGCAGTAGGATGGCAGTTGCTGGCCCCCTGCCCTTGCTTCCTGCAAATCCCAGGCTGTTGCAAAATCAGCCTGATCTTCGCGAAACCCGTCACGCAGCTGGTGATACCAGGAAAACGCCGCATCTGCGGGGTTGCGGATCGACAGGATGATCTTTGTGTCTGGATTGGCGGCATGGATGTTTTTGGCCGCATCCCGGCTGAACAGATAAAGTGCGGATGCCTCACCCCATTTCGCCGCCATAGGTGCATCCGCAAAAAGCGCATCATAGCCAGCCGCATCCGGCACTTCGGCCAGCCCGGGAAAATCGGTGCAGAAAAAATGCGGCTCCTTGGGATCACACATGAAGATATCGGGATGCTGTAACAGCAACAGATGCAGGCTTGATGTCGCGCATTTCGGCGCACCAACAATCATGAAATCCGGTGCGCGGGCAGGCATATCCATCATGCGGCCCCTATCTGCTGGGTGACATCTGACAGATCACCCGCCTGTAATCCGGCTTGCAACGCATCCACCTCCGCCATCACTGACGTATAGATTTCAATATCACGCTGGTAATGGGTTTCGACAAAGGCGCGCACCTCTGGCAGGTCAAGCACGCCACTGGCCTGTGCGGCATCCTCCTTGGCGGCCAGCACGCCCAATGCTGCCTTGCGGATCGCCGTATGCAGGCCCAATGGCAGGCGCGCGCGCAGGAAACCATTGACCTTATAGGCCAGCGCACCCACCCCTTTAAAGCGTAGGTTCACATTCTGATTGGCGCGCATCCCGCTATCCATCGGGGTGCCCGTGCGCTGCGCCATATAGGCGATGAAATCACTGACCAGCGGCAGCGGGATCAGATGATCCACCACCTGTTCGCCCTGATCAAAGATGAAACTGTCCTGGCGGGCGAAAAAGATGAACGGGGCAGATGGCGCATCAATTTCTGCAGCAATCCGGTCCAGCATATCCAGGGTCTTCTGGCGCAGCTCTTCCGGTGGGATCAGGGTCATGGGCCGTTCTTCATATTGCCACAGGACCTGGCGCAGGGCAGATCCGAACCGTTCCAGCGGGTCACGCACAACGGCAAAGGACTGAAAAGCGCGCAGGTCGCGGTCATGATCGGGGAAATGTTCGCGCAAAAGATCAAGGGCGATATGGCCGTAATCAATTGTGCCCAACACGGGGTGTTCACCCGGCTTGCCAAGGGCGGTCGCGTCAGGATCGGATTTCAGGATCTGGGTGCGGATCGATGTGCCGGCGCATTTGGGAATATGCACAAAAACAAACTTGTGCTTATGGCTGATAATCACAAGGCTCTCCTTCTCAGGCCAGATCGATGCGCGAAAGTGCGGCGGCCTGCAACTGGCTGCGCAGGTTTTCGGTCTGTCCGGCAATCATCTCGAAAATCTGCGCATCGCGGGCGTAATGTTCTGCGACGAAATCCTGCACCTCTGGCATGTCCAGCAAACCACTGGCCTCGGCTGCGGTCTGTTTGCGGGCAATCAGTTTGAGCGCCGCCCCCTTGATACGCGAATGCAGGCCCGCTGGCAGGGCGCGCCGCACAAAGCGGTTCACCCCGTAAGCCAGCCCACCGATGCTTTTAAAGCGCAGCTCGACATTCTGGTTGCTACGGCGTTCACGGTCCAGCGCGACCCCGGTGCGGACAGAAAAGTAATCCATAATTTCTGGTACAAGCGAGATCGGCAGCACGTGATCGATCACCTGTTCCTCGCCTGCAAAGATGTAGTCAGATTGCCGGGTGAAAAAGATATATTGATAGCCTGGGTTGTCGATCTGGGCGGCCACCTCATCCAGCAACCGCAGTGTGGTTTCGCGCAGCTCATCACGCGGGATCAGCGTCATTGGGCGTTCTTCATATTGCCACATCAACTGCCGCAGGCTGGACCCGAACCGATCCAGCGGCGACCGGACAAGGGCGAAGGCATCATAGCGCTGCACATCCGCGAAATAATCGGGAAAATGATCGCGCAGCTGCGCCATCGGGATATGGGCATAATCGATCTGGCCCAACACCGGGTGGTCGCCCGGACGGCCCAGAAAGATATGATCAGGGTCACATTGGCGCAGTTGATGGCGCACGGATGTCCCGGCGCATTTGGGGATATGGACAAAAACAAACTGGTGTTGTGGACTAATAATCACGTCATGATCTCTTGCTGGAGAATGCTGGTTAAAAATCGGCGCGGTGCCGCAATAAATATATCAAGATAAAAACACGTTTCCCGGCTCATACAGCCTCACTCTTTAACATGATAGTGGCTTTATCGTGAAGCCAACGCCAAGAAAATGGAAACCTGGCCAGCAGCGGCGGGGCGATCACATATCCGGTGCCGTCGCCAGCCAGGCCAGAAACGCCTGATCGGGATTGGCGGGCGTCCGGGTCAGCCCGGCGCGCCATGCGGCCTCCAGCGCATAGATATCCGCCCCCGGTATCAGCGCCCTGCCCTGTTCCAGCGTATCAGGCGCCAGCCCGCGTTCGATCACCTGGCTGTCCTTGTCGCGCGCGGTGACTTCGATGATATCGCCGGGCAATTCGGTCAGTTGATAATCGGGCAGTTTGTCTGCCTTGATCATCTCGCGCATCATCGCCCGGAACACCCGGCGCGGGCTGGTCGAACCCGATTTCTTCAACAGCACCTCAACCGACACCCGCCAGACCCGCTGCCGCCCGCAATGTTTGCGCGCCAATTCGTAAATCCGCCGCTCCAGCGGTTTGCGCAAAGTGAAGTAATCCCGGCTCAGCGTCAGCACCGATTTCGACAGCACCGCCTGGTACAGCCATTCCGACAAGGTCACCGTCACGCTGACCATCCGACCCGCGCGGGTCTTGCGCACAATCTCCCAGGCTTCGATCAGACCAAACCCGCTGGTCACCTCCTTGTCACCCGTCACGATATTGGTGGTGATCCGGGTGCCTGCGAGCCGTTCGAACGCATCACGCAACCGGCGGTAACTGTCACCACTGGTTTCACGCCCTGTGGCCAGCAACAGATCATGGGCCGTCAGGGTCAGGGTGCGGGCGGTCTTTCGGCCTGCATTGATCGCCGCCATCAACTGGCTGATGCAAAAGATCAGGATATCCGCGTCAAAGATGGTGGCCCGGCCTTTCACCGACGGGGTCACCGTGACCTCTGCATCATTATGGGTGTAGTTCAGGATGCGCCTGTCGGGCCGTGTCGAAAGCGAAAAGAGCGGATGCTCCATCGACGCCAAATCATGTTTGGGGTTGGGTGCAAAAAAATCACACACAAAGAAATCTCCGGTTTGCCCGGATAGCCTGCCTGCCACTGCCATTTACCTGCTCCGATCCCATTTTTTGGGATTCGTCGTTTCATTGACACCCAGCATAGTTATCCACAGGCCACGGGTCGAGTCCGGGATCGGGGGATCAGAGTCAGTTGCTCGGGGGTTCAGAGTCGCTTTATCGTGGTATCAGAGTCATCTTTGTTAAAGGCGAGAACCGTTTTATAAAAAAAAACAAATGCTTATCCAAAATCTGATAGCCCCGTAACTAATTAATAACTGAATTTAACAGTAAAAAATCAGCTCAGCTCAACATCTCCAGCGATATCACACTATAAAACCTCTTGAATTTGCTGAGAAAAGGAAAGGGAGGATACGGTTTTTCTTTCATGTAACACGTTTTTCGGTATAATGAGGAAAACACGGTATATCAGGGCAGATCATGACACAGGCAGATCAACCACCCCCATATTTTGGGCTTTCACCGGATCAGTCAATGGCTGAGCTGTCAGAGCCGATGACAACGGCAAGTTTCGCCGCATTGGCCGAAAACTATCGGCGGGGCAGGGCCGATCTGGCCAGTCGGGGTCTGGATGAAACAGGCCGCAAAACCCTGCGCCGGTTTTCCACATGGGAAATCACTCGCTATCTGATCCCGGTTGCCCCCGCCCATTTTCGCCGTGTCCTGCGCCAGAACCCTACCCTGCCCCAGGGCCATAGTGACACGGATGGCGGCGCCAAATGGTTCACTCTGGATGAGGTGTTACGCCTGCGCGCTTTCTTTGCCGCCGAAGGGTCCAAATCCAAGGACTATCTGCCCTATCGCCCCAAGGGCCTGCCCGCCAAGATCACGGCCGTGGCCAATTTCAAAGGCGGGGTTGGCAAGACCAGCACAGGCGCACATCTGGCCATGTCGGCGGCACTGGACGGCTATAAGGTGCTGGTGATTGATCTGGACAGTCAGGGATCAATGACATCAATCTTTGGGGGCAAAGTGGATGATGAATGGGCCACGGTTTTTCCCCTGCTGGCGCGGCATTACGCAGGCAGCCTACAGGCAGATAATCAGCGCAGACTGGACCGGGGCGATGCCCCCCTGCCCCTTGATGACACCATGACCGAGGCTTTGGGCGTCAAGGCGCAGGATGTGATCCAGGGCACCCATTGGCCCAATATCGATCTGATCGGGGCGCAGCTGAACCTTTACTGGTCGGAATTCCAGATCCCCGTCTGGCGGATGCAATCACGCGGTTGGAAGCTTTGGGATGCGCTGACCGATATTCTGGCCGATGACGGGGTGCTGGATGATTACGATCTGATTTTCATCGATACCCCCCCTGCCCTGGGCTATCTGACGATCAACGGGCTGGCGGCCGCCGACATCCTGCTGGTGCCGCAAGGCGCGTCGTTTCTGGAATTTGACAGCACGGGCCGGTTCTTTGACATGTTGCATTCCACTTTCGCCTCTATCGAGGATGGTGAAAACACCGCCGCCCGCGCCTTGGGCCGGCCCGAGATGGGGTTTGCATGGGATGCGGTGCGCACGGTGATCACCCGCTATGATGGCAGCCAGCAGGCTGAAATGGCCGGGTTGATGCAGGCCTATCTGGGCCGCACCCTGTCGCCTTACCGGCAGGATTTCACCGCCCTGATCGGGCAAGCAGGTGAAAGCGTGAATGGGATCTATGAAGCCGATTACCGTGACTTCAACCGCGACACCTATGCCCGCGGGCGCGCGACCTTTGATGAAACCTATGCGGCGTTTAAAAAGCTGTTGCTGGGAACATGGCGACGCGATGAAATCGCCAGCCTGCAAGCGGCGGAATAAGCGCGCGCATTGGTAATATTTTCGCATGCGAAACTTTTTTGACAGGACCCCGCCATGGCCAAACGCAAACGCCTGACACCGCCCACGATGCTGCCCGATATGCCGGATGTGTCGCCGGTATCCACCAACCGCCCGCCCATCGCACAGGTCGCCGGTGAAGCGGCCAGCCATGCCGCCTTGGCAGAGGTCAGCGCAGAACTGCACAGCGCCCGCAGCGAAGGGCGCATGGTGCAGGCTTTGCCGCTAGCGGCCATCAAACTGGATCATCTGGTGCGGGACCGGATCGCCCTTGATGCCACAGAAATGGATGCGCTGCGTAGCAGTCTGCTGGCGCGGGGCCAACAAACACCGATAGAAGTGGTTGATCTGGGGCAGGGCGCCTATGGGTTGATCTCCGGGTTCCGCCGCCTGACCGCTTTGCAGGACCTGCTGGCAGAGACCGGAGAGGACCGGTTCGCCCGCATACAGGCCTTGGTCAAACCCATTGGCTCGGCGGCTGACAGCTATCTGGCGATGGTCGAGGAAAACGAGATCCGGGCCGATCTGTCATTCTATGAGCGGGCGCGACTGGCGGCAGAGGCGGCAGGGCTGGGCATCTACCCCAATGCCAAGAAAGCGGTGCATGCGCTGTTTGCATCCGCCCCCGCGCCGAAACGGTCCAAGATCGTGGCTTTCCTTGGTATCCACGCCGCATTGGCTGATGACCTGCGCTTTCCCGCAGCGATCCCTGAAAAGCTCGGGCTGAAACTGGCAGCGGCGCTAGTGGCCGAGAAAGGCTTTGCTTCGCGGCTGCGTAAGGTCCTGAACCGCGCAGATCCGCAAGATGCTACCGCAGAACGTCAGGTGCTGGATGCGGCCTTGCGCCCGGCCAAGGCCACAGCACCCGCCAGCCAGGAACTGATCCCGGGGATCACATGGCAGGCCAGCCCGGAAAAGGTTACACTATCTGGCAAACAGGTCACGCCGGCATTGCAGGATGCCTTGCGAAAGTGGTTGCTGGATTTATAAAAAATCGTTATTTTTCAATTAATTAGACGATTTTTTTCGCATGCGAAACACTTAATCCGTATAGCCGTTCGGATTGGATGACTGCCAGTGCCAGGTGGATTGGCACATATCATCAATGTCATATTGGGCTTCCCAGTTCAAAAGCTGTTTGGCTTTTGCCGTCGCCGCCAGGCTGCGCGCCACATCACCGTCGCGTCGTGCTGTGATGCGCAAGGGCACGGGCCGGTCAGCGGCTTTTTCAAAGGCGCGCACCATTTCCAGAACGGTCGCGCCACGGCCGGTGCCGATATTGATCGCCTCGCAACCGCGGGTCCGGGCGGAAAACTGAACAGCGGCCAGATGTGCGGCGGCCAGATCATCAACATGCACATAGTCGCGTTCGCCGGTGCCATCGCGGGTGTCGTAATCGTCGCCATAGACGCTCAGCTGGGCAAGCCGACCCACGGCCACCTGCGATATGTAGGGCACAAGGTTGTTGGGAATGGCCTGGGGGTCCTCACCAATGCGGCCTGATGGATGGGCCCCAACCGGGTTGAAGTAACGCAGCAGCACCGCGCTGGCCGCGGGCCAGGATGTGACCCAGTCGCGGATAATCTCCTCGATAAAATATTTGGTGCGCCCATAGGGGTTGGTGGGCTGCAAAGGATGGTCTTCATCATAGGGCAGGTATTTGGATTCACCGTAAACCGTGGCCGAGGATGAAAAGACGATCCGCGCACAGCCATGGCGCTGCATGGCCCCCAGCAATGCAATCGTGCCGGAAACATTCTGGCCGTAGTATTCCAGCGGTTTTTCGTTTGACTCGCCCACCGCCTTCAGCCCGGCGAAATGGATCACCGCTTCAGGGCGGAAATCCCGGAATGCTTCATCCAAGCTATCGGCGTCGCGGATATCACCATCGCAAATCGCAAAATCCCGGTTGGCCAGCTGTTTGACCCGGCGCAGCGCCTCGGGGGAGCTGTTGGAGAAATTGTCAAAGACCAGCGCTTCGTTTTCTTTCTGCAGCAGCTGCAACAGCGTGTGGCTGCCGATATAGCCCGCCCCGCCGGTCAGTAGAACACGCATGGCAGCCCCCGTAATCTCATCGCATAGTCGCTCATGTCACAGCTTGTCCAGATAGGTGCCATAGGCATTCTTGGCGTATTTCTGCGCCTCGCGGGTCAGATCATCGCGGCTGATCCAGCCCAGATAGAATGCCACCTCTTCGGGGCTGCCGATCTGCTGGCCTTGCCGTTCTTCGATGGTGCGCACGAAATTGCCCGCATCCAGCAGGCTGGCATGGGTGCCGGTATCCAGCCAGGCATAGCCACGGCCCATGCGCTGCACGGTCAGGCTGCCTTCGGCCAGATACATCTCCAGCAGGGATGTGATTTCCAACTCTCCCCGGTCCGATGGGGTGACTGCGCGTGCCTTTTCAGGGGCGGTGCCATCCACGAAATATAGCCCGGTAACCGCATGATTTGATGGCGGCACATCCGGCTTTTCAACGATCCCGCGCACGGTGCCATTTTCATCAAAATCCACCACGCCATAGCGTTCTGGGTCCACCACCTGATAGCCAAAGACGGTGGCGCCCACGGCCTGCCCATCGGCGGCTTCCATCAGTTCCGGCAGCCCGTGCCCGAAAAAGATATTGTCGCCCAGCACCAGGGCCGATGGTGCGCCTGCCAGAAAATCCTCGGCCAGGATGAAGGCCTGCGCCAGCCCGTCGGGTGATGGCTGGGCGATATAAGTCAACGATATTCCGAACTGTGATCCATCGCCCAGCATCCGCTGGAACTGGTCCTGATCCTGCGGCGTGGTGATCACCGCAATCTCGCGGATGCCCGCCAGCATCAGGGCGGTCAGCGGGTAATAGATCATCGGCTTGTCATAGATCGGCAAAAGCTGTTTTGAGACACCCAATGTGATCGGATAAAGCCGGGTGCCGGATCCGCCTGCCAGAATAATGCCTTTGCGGCTTGTCATGATGGCGTCCCCTTTTCCAGATCGTTCAGAATGTCACGCAGGCCTTGCCGCCAATCGGGGCGGGGCAGGCCAAAAGCCTGTTCGAATGCAGCACAATCCAACCGGGAATTCAAAGGCCGCGCGGCCGGGGTCGGATAATCGCTGGACGGGATATCCGTCACCGTGCAACTGATCCCGCTTTGTGCAAAAATTTCGCGTGCGAAATCGGCCCAACTGACATCAGGGTGCCCCGCCAGATGATAGATGCTCGCCTTGCCCGGATCGGCCAGCAGCCCCGCAGCGGCGGCCAGACAGGCATCGGCCAATGCAGCCGCCGGGGTTGGCCCGCCGATCTGATCGGCCACAATGGTCAACCGGTCGCGGCTTTGCCCCAGCTGACGCATGGTTTTCACGAAATTCCGGCCATGGGCCGATACCACCCAGGACGTGCGCAGAATGGCATGGGGACCGCCCGCGGCGGTAATCCCCGCCTCGCCGGCCAGTTTGCTGCGCCCATAGGCCCCCAGCGGCGCTGTAGGGGCGTCAGGCACCCATGGCTGGTCCCCGGACCCGTCAAACACGTAATCGGTCGAGACATGCACAAATGGCAGGCGGCGGGCCGCTGCGGCATGGGCAATGGCCGTGGGGGTGGTGGCGTTGATCAGGGTGGCCAGTGCTTCTTCGTCCTCGGCCTTGTCCACGGCGGTATAGGCCACGGCGTTGATCACCACATCGGCATCACTTGCCGCGACTAATGCGGCGCAGGCTGCCGGGTCGGTGAAATCAGCCATATCGCGGCCATACATGTCCAGCGTGATTTCCGGACCAGCCCTGCGGGCCAGTTCCCTTGCCAATTGGCCGGTTGTGCCAAAAACCAGTGCCTTCACGATCCAACCCCAAGCCGTTCGCCCACCCCATGGCGCTGCTGCAGGGCACGCCACCATTTTTCATTGTCCAGATACCATTGCACGGTCAGACGCAGCCCTTCTTCGACGGTGACCGACGGGCGCCAGCCCAGTTCATCGCGCATCCGGGATGGGTCGATGGCATAGCGGGCATCGTGACCGGGGCGGTCGGTGACAAATGTGATCTGATCCGCGTACGATCCGGCATTCTTCGGACGCAGCTCATCAAGGATCCCGCAAAGGGTCTGCACCAGTTCCAGATTGCTGCGCTCATTCTCGCCGCCGATATTATACGACCGGCCCAATTGCCCCTTTTGCACCACCAGCAACAGCGCATCGGCATGGTCTTCGACATAAAGCCAGTCCCGTATATTGGACCCGTCGCCATAGATCGGCAGGGGTTTGCCCGCCAACGCATTCAGGATCACCACCGGGATCAGCTTTTCAGGGAAATGGTAAGGGCCGTAATTATTGGAACAATTGGTCAGAACAACAGGTAGGCCATAGGTTTCCGCCCAGGCCCGCACCAGATGATCGCTTGAGGCTTTGGAGGCCGAATAGGGGCTGCGCGGATCATAGGGGGTATCTTCGGAAAACTGGCCGGTCGGGCCAAGGCTGCCAAACACCTCATCCGTAGAAATATGATGAAAACGGAATGTATCGGGCTTACCGGCCTGCACCCAATAGCTGCGCGCGGCTTCCAGCATGTTATAGGTGCCGGTGATATTGGTGGCGATGAAATCGCCGGGGCCGTCAATGGACCTGTCCACATGGCTTTCTGCGGCCAGATGCATCACTGCGTCGGGCTGATAGGTGGCAAAGGCAGCATCCAGGGCAGGGCGGTCACGAATATCGGCCTGCACAAAATCATAAAGCGGGCTGTCGGCAACCGCGGCGACATTGTCCAGACAGGCCGCATAGGTCAGCGCATCCAGATTGATAACATGATGCCCCCGGGCCACCGCCAGACGGACCACGGCAGAGCCGATAAAACCTGCCCCCCCGGTGACAAGCAGTTTCATGATGGCTCCTTTGTTGGGGCTTCATAGGTAAAAGGACTGTCGAACTGGGACAGGGTCGGGGCGTTGCGATCCTTGTCGGACAGGATGGCGGGGGCGTCCAACCCCCAGTCGATCCCGATCTCGGGGCTGTCAAACCGGACGGCACGGTCACAATCGGGGGCGTAATTATCGGAACATTTATAGATGATCTCGGTATCGGGGGCGCGGGTGACAAACCCATGCAGGAACCCCGCCGGAACCAAAAGCTGCCGACCATTTTCAAATGTCAGATCAACGCCGACCCATTGGCCGTAACTGGGGGATCCTTTGCGGATATCGACAGCCACATCGAACAAGGCGCCACGGCCACAGCGGACCAGCTTGTCCTGGGCGTGCGGCGGGGTCTGGCAATGCAAACCGCGTACCGTACCAACCTGGGCAGAGAGCGAATGATTGTCCTGCACCCAGTCGTAATCGAACCCGGCATCTGCCATCCGCTGACGGTTCCAACTTTCACTGAAAAAACCGCGGGTATCCCCAAAACGCTGCGGCGTGAGGATGAAAACACCCTCTAAATCTGTCTGTTCAATATGCACGTGTAAATTCACTGATCATGATCACTTCCATGCCAATTAACGATGCATGTCTAAGCTGTCACGTCAAAACACCCCCAGGGTGGCGCGCGACGTGGTGATGCGACAATTTCTTTGTCATATACAGTAACTTCCGGTAACAGCACATGGTGGTGGTGGCCCCAATAGCAGCAATAGTGTTTAAAGAACTGTCGAATGTCAGCAAGCCTCAACCTTTACACAGAGTTCTTTTGCCTGAGTGAGCGACCGTTTTCGCTCCTGCCGGATCCTGATTTTCTTTATTGGACCAATGATCACAAACGCGCCTACACGATGCTCGAATACGGGGTGGCCACCCGGGCGCCGATTACCCTGATCACGGGCGAGGTTGGTGCAGGCAAAACCACATTGCTGCAATATCTGCTGCATAATCTTGACGAAACGGTGACAGTCGGCCTGGTGTCGAACATGCATGAAGGCCGGGGGGATCTCTTGCGCTGGGTGATGATGGCGCTGGAAATCCCGGTTGATAAAGAGGCTGATTATGTCGACCGCTTCGAGGTGTTTCAGCAATTCCTGATCAATGAATATGCCGCAGGGCGCCATGTGCTGATGATCTTTGACGAGGCGCAGAACATGCCGCGCAAGGCACTGGAAGAGCTGCGGACCCTGACCAATATCAACGCCAACAAGGATGAATTGCTGCAACTGCTGTTGATCGGGCAACCGGAACTGCGCGACATCATCCGCAGGCCGGATATGAAGCAGTTCGCCCAGCGGATCGCATCCAGCTTTCATCTGTCTCACATGGATCAGAAAACGGTCTATTCCTATATCATCCACCGGCTCGAAAGGGCGGGGGGCAGCGCGCATATGTTCAGCCGGGCTGCATCCGATAAGGTACACGAAATTACCGGCGGCATTCCCCGGCTGGTCAACCAGCTTTGTGATATCTGCATGCTTTATGCATCCATCAGCGAACGCGAGATCGTGGGCGTCGAACATGTCGAAGCCGTCTTGCGGGACGGCGCCTATTTCACGCCGGAACAGAAAATCGAAGATAAGGCTGACGCGCCCAAGGGGCCAGATCAGACATCAGGCACGTGACCGACCGGGCCTGGGCAAGATGGCTGGCCTATCTGTCCATGTTCGGGATGGCCGCCATATCCGGGGTCTATGTGATCCTGCGCCTGCTGTCGGAAGGCATCCAGGGGACGGGCAATGACTGGAAACAGGGCGACTGGCTGATCAACCGCGACCTGGTTGAAACCCGGCGCGGACATCTTGGCAGCTGGATATTGGATATAGCGGATCTGCTGGCGGTCAGCCCGCTGACAACCGTTGTGATCCTGCAGATCATCTGTGTCATCATCATCTATGTGGCACTGCTCTATGTGGTCATACAGGTCAGGCAGCCCATGTTGCTGGCGCTGATCATCCTGTCACCGGGGCTTTTCATCATCGCATGGGCGGCTGACCCGCAAGGGTCACTGCGCAAGGAAACGCTGGCCTATCTGGCGATATTGCTTTGCCTGTCAGGCCTGATCAGCCACCGTATCTGGATCGTCTTTCTGGGAGCAGTGGTTTTTGTGCTGGGGGTGCTGGGGCATGAGGCGAATATTCTGTTTCTGCCCTTGCTTGTGGGGGTTTTCTGGATGTTTCGGGACCAGATCAACCCGCGCCATCAGATCGGGCTGGGCCTTGTGATCCTTTGCGCGATACCGGCGGTTTTATACGGGATCACCTATGCCTATGTGGCGGATGCCGGGCTGGTCTGTGCCCCGCTGCTGGAACGTGGGCTGGATCCGGGCATGTGCAACGGGGCGATTGCATGGCTTGAAGACGACATGGCCACTGCGATGGAACGTATCATCGCAATGAACGGCAATGTGCGCATTCTGGGCATGATGGGGCTTGTTTATCTGGGGGCTTTTGCGCCGCTGGTTTTTGCGCTTTGGCATCTGGCGCAAAAGCGGCAGGCGATCTGGCTATCCGTTTTGGCAGGGCTGCCGTTTTTGCCGCTTTATCTGGTGGGCCTGGATTGGGGGCGCTGGTTGCAACTGCATGTCTTCAGCGTGCTGATCATCGTGCTGGCCGGGCTGGGGGCGCGGCGGTTCACGCTGGCAGCTGTCCCGCATCCGCTGCCTGTGGCAGGTTTTCTTTTTGCAGCATTGCTTTGGGCGCCAACGCATCTGGCCGGGGCCAGTTGGCTTTGGCCCCGGTTCCTGTCCTATTTCCTGCTGGGTGATGTGTTCTGACAGGGCCGCCCTGTCAGATATTCATCTTCTTGAAAATCCGTTCCGGGATCGACCCGATAATGGTCATGATCACAAACCAGATTGAACGCACATAGATGATATTGCGCCCCTTGCGCAGCCCGTTGAACACGGCTGTCGCCACCTCTTCGGGTTCAGCAGTCAATTTTTCCGGCAGGTCCATGCCAGCCGTCATCTGGGTATTCACAAAGCCGGGCAGCACGGTCATCACGTGAATGCCCCGCTTGGCCATCCGGTTGCGTAAGCCCGACAGATAGGCGGTAAACCCGGCCTTGGCCGATCCATAGACGTAATTCTTGGCCCGCCCGCGATTGCCCGCAACTGAACTGATCCCCACGATCTGCCCGGACCCGCGCGCGTCAAAGCGATTGGCCAGAAGGCCCAGAATATGTGCTGGTCCTTCATAAGTGCTACGCATCACACGGGTGGCGGCCTCGAAATCCTGTTCATTTGCGATCTGGTCGCCCATCAACCCGATGGCACAGACCACGATATCGGGCAGGGCAGGCAGGGCATCGACAAAACCGGCATGGGTGTCGGTCTGCAACACATCAAAATCATGGGCGCTGACCGCAATATTATGCCGCAATGCCAGATCGGTTTTTGTGGCCTCCAGCGTGTCGCTATCGCGCGCGGCCAGTTGGATATCATAACCGGCTGCGGCAAAGCGATGCGCAATAGCGCGGCCAATATCGGATTTTGCGCCCAAAAGCAGCAATGTTCCCTTGCTCATAGAAAGAGCCTTTCAGATTGTTTTGATTGAAAAGCATCGGTTGCCCCGAATGCCTGGCGCATCTGTTTGAATTCTGCGACCCGCGGGTCCGAAGCATGCAGCGTGTCAGGGTCCATGCGGCTATCCTTGGCGAGATAGAACCGGCCGCCATGCTCCAGCGTGATCTGATCCAGCTTGCGCATCAGCGCGATCATGCGGGGGGTGGCGGGGAAATCCAGCGCCAATGTGTAACCCAGCATCGGGAAGGAAAAGGCGCTGTCTTGCGGGCCGAACCGTTTCAGCACCGCCAGGAATGACCCGGCCCCGGCCAGCGACGTGGCCTTCAGCAAGGCGCGCAGCCCGTCGCGCGCGGTCTCAAGTGGCAGGACACATTGAAACTGCATGAAGCCGCGCCTGCCATAGATCTTGTTCCAGCCCAGAATGGCATCCAGCGGATAGAAATACGTGTCATAATCGACAAAGCTGACCCCGGCCTTGCGCCGACCATTCCAGTAATAAAGCCCGTTAAACGCCCTGACCGACAGGCTGTTCAGCAGGCTGAAAGGCATCGCAAAGGGCACAGTACGTTTTGTTTTATCAGGAATTTCAAATGGATAACGGGCCGCATCATCTGATAGCGCATCCGGGGTGGCATGTTCGCCCAGCATCAGGATCGACCGGCCCAATGATGCACCCCGGCTGACACAATCAATCCAGGCCACCGAATAGGTGGCCGCATCCGCCCCTTCAAAGGCGGTGATCACCGCATCAAGATTGGGCAGGGCCTGGGATGTCTGCCGGATCCAGGCGGATGGCACCGGGCGCAGCCGGATACCAGCGCGCAGGATCACTCCGGTCAGCCCCATCCCGCCGATCGTCCATTCAAACAGCTGGGCATTTTCGGTCCGGTTACAATGATGCACCACACCGTTTGCATCCATCACATCCAGCCAATCGACGAAATTGCGGAAACTGCCATCCTTATGGTGGTTCTTGCCATGCACATCAGCGGCAATCATCCCGCCCAGGGTCACGAATTTCGTGCCCGGTGTGACGGGGGGAAACCAGCCATGCGGCAGAAACGCGGTGATGACATCACGCAAAAGCACGCCGGCCTCAGCCACCAGAAACCCGCTTTGCCGGTCAAAGCTGATCATGTGGTTCAGCCCATGCATCAGCACGGTCTGGCGCAGCCCGATAGCGCTATCGCCGTAAGCCCGGCCATTGCCCCGGGCAATCACGGCCCCATCCGCAATGGCGCGGGCCAGATCGGCTTGCGTGACCGGGTTGGCCAAGGTCGCGGGATGTGAGGGAAAGCCACCCCAGCCGGACAGATCCGTCATGACAGCGCCGCCTCTTCACGGGGTTGAAAGACAAAGCGCCGGTCGAGGAAATATTTGACCACATAGCCCACAGACAGGCCCAGCACGGCACCCAACTCGCGCATCATATCCGTCTTCCAGATCAGCCAGAACGCGGTTTCCGTGCCCCAGAAAATCGCCGTCGTGACAAGGCCCATGATCGTATAAAGGGTGAATTTCTGCCCATGGGCTTTGATGCCGGTACTGTCATCGGCAAAGATCCAGCGCTTATCCAGCACATATTTCACCACCAGCCCGGCCAATGTGCCGCAGAAAATGGCAATGGCGAAACCCAGAACATCGTTATTCCATGACAGCACAATCCGCTGGATGCCCAGATTGATCACCGTCGCCACAACGGCGAAAAGCGCGTAAAGAATGGCAATGCGCGCCCCGCTCACAGGAAGGCCCCGCCAAAGGCCACCGCAATGATCACCAGCGCGCAAAGCTGGCTGGTGCGGTCCCTTGCGGCAAACACCACCGGGTCGTCATGCATCTGGCCGCGATGCGCCAACAGGATCACCCGCGACACCCAGTAAAGCAGCACGCCACAGATCACCCCCAGCACCTTGGGCGTGCCATATAGCTTTGAAACGAAAGGCGACTGGATATAAAGCGCCAGCACCAGAATGGACACATAGCCAGAGGCGACAGCCATCATCACCAGCACCGGCAGGTCATCCACCAGATAACCGCGACCGGATGCTTTCAGCTTGCCGCGTGCGGCACTATCCGTCAGCTCTGCCTGCCGTTTCACCGTGGCCAGCGAAAAGAAGAAAAAGACGGAAAATGCCAAAAGCCACATCGACAGTGGAATGCCGGTGGCCACGGCCCCCGCGACAATACGGATCGTGTAAAGCCCCGCCAGCGTGCCGATATCGACAATCGCCTTGCGTTTCAGCCAAAGCGAATAAGCCGTTGTCACCGCGAAATAAATCAGCATGACCAGCAGGAAATACCAACCCAGAAACAGCGACAGGATCAACCCGGCCCCCATCAGGCCGGCAATCATAAATGTGGCATGGGCAATGGGGATCGTACCGGCGGCAAAGGGGCGTTCGCGTTTGCGCGGATGCGCCCGGTCAGACCGCAGATCCAGCAAATCATTCAGCACATAGATGCTGGATGCCACCATGGAAAAGATCACAAAAGCCAGCAGGCTTTGGGTGACTGTCACCATGTCCAGCTGATGGGCGGCAAACATCGGCAGAAAGACCAGCAGGTTTTTCAGCCATTGATGCACCCGGATCGCCTTGAGGTAATCGCGTAGCCCGGTTTGTGCAGTGTCCAGATGTTCGACCTCGACCCCCAGCTTATCAACCCGCTGGCGCAATGGGCCCTTCAAATTGACGGTCACGGCTTTTTGCGCGTTTTCCCAGACCGGTATGTCGGCGTCGGCATCGCCCATATAGGCATAGCCACCCTTGCCGAAATGTTCGGTCAGAAAGGCGGCTTTTTCCGCCGATTTGAGGTTTCTTGTCCCGTCAGAGCCTTGCACGGCGTCAAAAATACCCAGATGGGCGGCGATATCCTGGGCAATACTATCATCAGACGCGGTCACCAGAATAGCAGCACCGCCATCTGCGCGCCATGCCTCGATATAGGCGATCACCTGCGCGTCATAGGGCAGGGTGGTCACATCGACATTCATCTTGGTCGACAGGCTGCGTTTGAGCGCGGCACGCCCTTTTGACAGGGCAAGGCCCGCCTGCACAGGCACACGCCAGTCCTGACTGGTGGCCGACCAGAAGCTTTCAAACAGCATATCTGACCGCAGCAGCGTTCCATCCAGATCAACGGCCAGAATGCGCTGACCTTTCAAATGGGTAATATCCATCGTGGCTAAATTCCTAAATACGCAAAATACATCTTACTCGTCAGCGGAAGTGATCGCCATGTTTTCTCATGGTTTTTTGGCAGGCATGCGGCCAACTGTTGTCAAAAGGCAGAACGCCACGGGGCAGGGATACGCTAATCATCCTCCCGGCGTCTTACATAAAAACAGGTTTCATTTTCAGCCCGCTGTGGGGCGGCAAGGGTTTCAAAACCAACCGCATGTAACCAGCGTGTCATGGCGGCGGCTGTCGGGTAGATCGGTCTTGCCGTTGAAAACCCGCTGCGATTGACCAAAATCCGCCGCCCCAGCAATTGATAGCTGACCGTATTAACCAATGTCATGACATAGCTTTTCAACCCACGACCCCGGTTGCGGATCACCTGTTTGCCAAAATCCCAGCCATAATGGCCCAGCGTATTGCCGATGATGATCAGTTCACCCCCGGGTTTGGTCACGCGGGCGATCTCGGCCAAGGCAGGGTGGATGTCAAAATACTGATGCGCTGATACGCATAAGACCAGATCAAGTTCCTGATCGGCAAAGGGCAGACCTTCGGCGCCGCCGGTCTTGATCTCGATATCCGTGGTGCCTTCACGGTCACGTAAAATCTGGCCCATCTGGGCATAGGCCGCGACCGGTTCAACCCCGCAAAGCCGGTCTGCGGTGCCTGCCAGTGACATCAGGTTCACCCCCATGCCCGCGCCGATTTCAGCGATATATTTGTCCTGAAACGTGGTCCGGGCCAGATGCGGCAGGGCGTCTTCAAAAGGCAGGCGCTGATCGCGTTCTTTCCAGAACAGATATTCGCGGCAGGAATCGCTAATCAGGATCCCCAATGTGGTGCGCATGCCGGTTACGGGATCAATCCAGCCAAGATTTTGCGCCAGTTCCGCCACCGTATCGGGAAATTCCGCGTCTTTGCTGCCCACGCTTTGATGGGCCATGAACCGGATCAGCCCTGTTGCATCCTCGCCCAGCAGATGTGCGCGGGCGGCTGCATAGTCAGATGCGCTCAGTTCCATCATCAGACCCTTTCCCGCGTCACTGGCGTTTCAGCACGGCAAGATTGCCGGGCACGTCATGGACCACAACGGCAAAGCTGTCGCTGAATGCCGTGTTGCCCCGGTTGGCCGTTGTGACCCAATAGGCAATGCCTTCCCAATCGGCCAGATAGGTGATTTGACTGCGCAGCACATAGTCCAGCACATCGCCTTCGGTCAGCTGTGCCTGCAAGGCGGCGGGATTGACCTTACCATCCAGATTGATGGTCCTGTCATGCCAATAGCCCAGCGTGCCGGTTTGGACTGCCCCGACCCATGTTTCCGCAGCTACGTTTTCTGTTACCCAGTCGACCACCTGAAAATGGCCCTGCTCCTTGGTGCCGGGCAGCAGGTAGCGGCCCAGCAGGGCAATGCACAGCACGATACTCAAAAGGCCCAGCGTATAGATGGCACCTGCGGCCCGGGTCGGGACCAGCCAGCGCGCCAGTGACAGGGCAACCGACAGGGTGGCGGTGATCAAAAGCGGGGCAAGGGGGGATAGATAGCGGCTCAGAAACCAGCCCGCGCCAAAATAGAACCCGTAATAAAGGCACATCAACAGGGCAAAGATCAGATAAGCCATCACGACATGGCGGGCGGTGCCGCCCCGGCGCCAGACTTGCAGAACAAAACTGGCCAGAATGATGAAAACCAAGATGCTGGCGCAGATCATGAAGGCAGGGGCATATTGCAGCCGCACCGGCACAGGCAGCATCGGAAAGACGTATTCGAACAGCACAGCGGGCAGGATATCAGCATTCCTTGCCAATCCGCCGCTTAGCGATTGTGCCGTACCGCTGACCGGCACGATGGATCCGAAATTCACGTAGTTATTGATCAGCCAGGGCGATGCGATCAGAACCACCAGCAGGGCAGGGGGGATCAGTTCGGCAATCACGGCGCCGACCGGGCGGCGGCGGGTGATCAACGCATGCGATAACCAGACCAGCCCGATCGCCCCGATCAGGAACACCGCATCGTTGCGTGCCAGAAAGGTGACCCCACAGGCCGCCCCCAACAGCATGCGATCCGCCAGACCAGCCGCATCACCCTTGTGCAAAAGCCGGGCGAACAACACCAGGCTCAGCGTCACCATCACGGTATAAAGCCCGGTTTCCAGCCCGTTCATCGTATGCAGCAGCAGCAGCGGGCTGACAAACCACATCGTGGCCACCAGCCATGGCCAGATCGGGGCGGCATCCTGCGGGGCCAGCAACACCCGGGCCAAGGCGCGGACCGTGAAAATCCCGATCACGGCGATGATCGCTCCGGTCAGTTGCACACCCCATAGCCCGGCGACCTTGTCACCACCGGTCACCAGATAAGAACCAGCAAAAAGGAAGGTTGCCATCGGCTGCACACCATTACTGGCAATCGTACCGTCAGACACCGACATGCCCAGCCCAATGGCCATGTTGCGGGCAATGGTCAGCATCAGATAACCGTCTTCGGTCATGAAGGCCTGCGCCAGCGCCTCTTCACCCAGCACAAGCGGGTAAAGCCGGTAGAGCGTTGCAAAGACAAGCGTTGCAACAAGGATGATGAAAAAGCTTCGGTCAGAAAAACGGGGCATGATGTCTATCCGGTAACAGCCGTGCCGGGCAAATAGGGGATCATTTGTAACGCTCCAGCCAGGCCTGAAACATCAGTATATTCCACAAAGGTTGGCCCCAATTATGGCTTTCGGCGATATGTTCACGCCACATGCGCGAAACGATCTTTGGGTCCAGAAAACCTTCGTTCTGCAAACGATGCGGGGCCAGCAGGTCTTCGGCCCAGTCACGTAGCCCGCCGCGTAACCACAGACCAATCGGCACCTCGAACCCCATCTTGGGGCGTTCGATCAAGGCGGCGGGGACATATTTGTAAAGCACCTGGCGCAGCAGCCATTTCGACTTGCCATCGCGATGTTTGAATGTGGGTGGCAGACCCCAGATAAACTCGGCCACACGGTGATCCAGCAGCGGCGCGCGGCTTTCAAGCGCAACAGCCATTGTGGCCCGGTCGACCTTGCACAGGATATCATCGGGCATATAGGCCAGCATATCCAGCTGCATCATGCGTTCCATATCACCCAGATCACCGCGCGGGGGCAGGTGATCGGCCAATATACTGGGCGGGGCGGTGCCGCCGATCACAGCACTTTCCGCATCACGCCACCAGGATACCAGCGTGCGGTGCAATGCCTCCAGATCGGGGCTGCCTGCATAGGCGGCCAGACGGTGCATGCGCTGGCCATTTGGTTCCTTGCCCTGCGGGGTGGCGCGGAACGGCTCCATGACACGGTTCAGAAACGGGGCCGGGATGGATTGCAGCACGCCCGCGCCCAGCTTGCGCAACGGATGCGGGACCGGGCGCATCGCCTTCATCAGCTTGGCGCCTTGCCGGTAACGATCATAGCCGCAGAAAAGCTCATCCCCGCCATCACCAGACAGGGCCACAGTGACATGTTCACGGGCCATTTTGGCCACCAGATAGGTGGGTATCTGGGAACTGTCGGCAAAAGGTTCATCATAGATCTGCGGCAGTTCCGGGATGACATCGCGCAGATCGGTATCGCCCAGATATAATTCAGTATGATGGGTGCCCAGATGATCCGCGACATCCTTGGCAAAAACCGCCTCATTATAGCGGGCCTCGTGAAACCCGATGGAAAATGTATGCACCGGGGTATCGGATAAATGCTGCATCAGCCCGACAATCACCGAACTGTCGATACCACCCGATAAAAACGCGCCAAGCGGCACATCCGACATCATCTGCTGGCCAACCGCATCCTGTAGCAGATCATCCAACTGGGCGATGGCTGTTGCATCATCCGGGGCGGGACCACGCGATTGCGATGCAACAGCACCACCATCCCAGTAAAAATGGCGTTGCGGTTCGGGTGCATCAAGCGAGACGACAGCCATCTCACCGGGGCGCAATTTCATCAGCCCGTCATAGATCACCAGATCTTCGGGCACATGGCCATGGCGCAGCATGGGCACCAGCGCATCGCGGCGGATTTCGGGGGTAAAACGGGGATGGGCGTGAAACGCCTTCAACTCGGACCCGAACAGAAACACCGCATCGCGGCCCTGACCTTGCCAGCCGTAATAAAGCGGCTTTTCCCCCAGCCTGTCGCGGAGCAGTGTCAGATTACGGTCCTGACGATCCCACAGGGCGATGGCAAACATGCCCTGGGTCCGGGCGATGGTGCCTTCCAGCCCCCAGATATCGATCCCGGCCAACAGGGTTTCGGTGTCTGAATGGCCGCGCCAATTGGGGGCTCTGCCGGTGGCCTCAATCTCGGCGCGCAAGGACTGGTGGTTATAAATCTCGCCATTATAGACGATCTGATAGCGTTCGGAGGCAGAGATCATCGGTTGATGGCCCGCAGGGGTCAGATCGACAATCGCCAGACGCAAATGGCCCAGGGCAACGCCCGCATCGGTATCGACCCACTGGCCCTGACTGTCGGGGCCGCGATGGCCAATGGCCGTCATTATGGCTGTCAATTGCGCGGTGGCGTCTTCGCCGGGTGCATGACCGGGGTACCATAGATATCCTGTGATACCGCACATGAGCGTAATCCTCGATCAATAAGCAATACGTTGCGGCGATATCCTAAGGTAACGGAATGGGCCTTGATGCGGCCGCAACAAAAATCCGGTTATGGCTAGTCGCATTTTGCGACAGAAAAAAGGTTTTATATCAAAGAAATTGTGATGGGTACGGAAATGGAAATGGCACGGAAGACCGTGCCATAAAATCAGGCAATCGCGAGGGCGGCCTTGCGGCGGTTGCGCATGAACCCGAACATGGCCAGACCCGCAATCAGCAGGGGCAGACCGGCAGGCAGGGGGACAACGGACATGACAGCATTGTCAGCCAGTGAATCCGTGTCACCTTCGACGCGCATCCGGCCCAGAAAGCCGCCACTGGTCAGACCAGAAAAATCAACCAGCATACGGGTATAGATATCCCCAACAGCGGCATGCCCGGCAATATTGACGATACCGGAATAGGTCACATCAATCTGCCCGGTCAGGCCGTCACCACCGCGTTCGATGGAAAACGGGGTGCCAAAGCTTGTTGATGGTGTGCTGGCAGTCGGATCAGGATTGCCGCGGGTATCGACGATATCGAAAATCGTATTGGACGGCGCCAGATCGATATAGATCGCGCTGACGGTCTTGCGGGCATCGATGACCATCGGGCCACCGTTTTGCGAAATTGTGATGTCACTGCCATAGGCACCGCCGAGCGAGTAGCGGCCAACGCGGCGCCAGACCAGATCTTCGGTGGTGCCATCCGCATAAGTCACCGTCACAAGAGAGCCAGCCAGATGGCGCCCTTCGGTGGCCGTGCTTTCGCCGACACCGGCCGATGATCGTATCTTTGTACCTGATGATTGGTAGATATTGATTGTCGCAGCAGAGGCGACACCGGCCGAAAATACTGTAAAACAAGCCAAAAGAGACAAAAGAAGAAATTTTTTCATAACACTCACACTTTCTAACATCCCCTCGTTAGCGAACCGCCTGCACAATGTAAACAGAAACGCCGGGGATCATTATGGCCTGCCGGGGTTTTGGGCCAGCTGCGGCTTTTTGATCACCGACCAGCAAAACCCGCAAAATGCGCCATGCGTTTCTTGAACTCGCTTTCAAAGTCATGCGCCCGGGCAAAGGACAGGGCTTCCTTGGAGGCTGCGATCAATGGCGCGCGGTCCTGATCCAAGGCGGCAATTTTCTGTGCCAGCGCATTTGTCTGACCCAGCGGGACGGCCCAGCCCGCCTTGGACTTTTCTGACAGGGCGGCCCACATCCTGTTGTTATAGCCAACCGTTGGCACACCGCAGCCCATGGTTTCCAGATAGGTGCAGGACGGGTCTGATTGCCTGTGGCAGGACAGGAAAAGATCGGCATTGTCGGCGATGAAGGGCACCAGCGCTGTTTCAAAATCAACCGCCCCATGCAATGTGATCTGATCCTGCAGACCTGCGGCACTGGCGCCCGCTGCAATATCATCTGACAGGCTGCCAACGCCAAAGATATCCAGGGTGAAATTTACCCCGGCCTTGCGCAATGCTGTGACAGTGGGGATCAGGTCCTGCGCCCCTTTCATCGGCTCCAGACGGCCCGAATGGACCAGCCTGATCGGTTGCCCGGCCTGCAGATGCGCTGCCCGGGCGGCCTGCTGATCGGCTGTCGCCATCATCTCATCCGACATCCGCCCATCAAGGTAAAGCAGCGTATCCTTGGCCAGATGGGCATAGGCCTGTTGGGCGGGATAGCCATTGGCCTGTATCGCATCTGCGGCCCGAAACGCGGCCTTGCGGCGGCGTTCCTGCTGGTAAAGCCACAAGGCGGATCGCAGCTTGCGCAGGATATTCCGATGCTGCTGCAGCCGCAGCACGGTCAGGCGGGTCTCAAGATCATATTCGATGGCATAGATGATGCGTGTGCCTGCCGGGCGTGCGGTCGGGTCACCCAGATGCAGCGCATCATGCATATCGGCCGATGCGGCGATGACATCGCCAGCCTGCAGCATATCGACATTGATCGGTTGATCCGCAGGCACGATCTGCAGATCAAACGGCAGATCGGCCATGTCATAGTCATCGCCAAAGGGAATGTCGTGATCGGTGACGCGCAATATGCAGGATACAGGGCCATCCCATTGCGCCGCCTGAAACGCCATGCCGGCTGCGAATTTCACATCCAAACGCACCTTGCCATCGCCAATCTGTTTGACGGGTGCTGGGGCGATCATCAACAGTCGGGGCATAAAACCTACTTTAAAACAATAGCATGACAACATCTGCCGTAGCGTGGCGATCCATATGGACGCCTGTATAGCCGCATGTCGGGCATGGTCCAAGATGATTGCTATGTGCAAAACATCTCACGGGCATGACAAAAAAGACCCGCCTGAAAAAGGCGGGCCTTTGGTTTTGTCGCATCGGTCCTGTGGGTTACGCCAGATCGTAGATCCCATGCCCGTCATTCAGGGCAGCCCAAAGATCATTATTGGCGCGCGCATTATCTTCGTCACCAACAGTGCGGATCGTGCTTTGGCCGGACCCGGCAGTCACATTCAAGGTGACTGTGTCGGTATTATAGTCGATGACCACTTCGGCATTGCGGTTGCTGGCAAGGCCGGTCACGTCAAGATCTTCAAACCGGCCAATCAGATCATCCACATCGATCAGCACGTCAGATGTGATCGTGCTGCCGCGGCCGGACAGGTCCAGGGCAAGTGTGGCATCGCCCAGATTGACACCGGACTGGACATTCGGGGCATCCCCGAAAGCGCCGGACCGGAATTCCGAGATGATACCAAGCTGACCATTCTCCACGTCAAAGCGCAGGGTCGCATCATCATCCAGTAGCAAGACAGCCGTACCGCCATTGTCACCGTCAAAGCCGGTTTTCCCGTCATCTCCGGTCACTTCCAGCGTGCTGCCATCGCGCAGGATGAAATCGGCACCGCCGGTGGCCAGAATAGCCTGCCCATCGGTGACGTTCACATCGGTGGCCCCGTTAAAGAGCCCGGTATTGGCAAAGCGGCCGCCATCAACATTCACATCCAGCGTGTCAGTATCGGCAAAGCCATTGATCCAGATCTGGCCGGCATCACTGATGTTCAACTCGGCACCATCTGCACCAGCTTCTGTCTGCCCTGTGACGTTCAGACGGCCATGGGTGACATTCAACGTGCCACCGGACCCGAAATCGAGGTTTGCGATGGTATTCGTGCCACCGTAATTGACCCAGTTGCCGCCCAGATCAACGGAATCGCCGTTGATCGTGCCCGGCAGGTCTTCGGTGCTCCAGTTCAGGCGGTTATCCCAACGGATCCCGTCAGCCAGATCATTGGGGGTAAAGCGCAGGGTTTCTGCTGTCAGACGGTCATCGACGGACAGACCAAAACCTGCCTGGAAGAAGGCAATGATCAGATCGGCATCAACCACTGTGTCCAGCTCACCAAAGGCCTGGGCACGCAGGAAATTGGCCAGATCAGCGATTGTTGCATTGGGGTTGTTCAACAACTGCTGCGTAAAGATCTGGATCGTGGTGGCGTTCAGAATATTCTGATCAAGACCGTCAACATTCTTGTCATTATCCCAGTTAAAGACGGTGGTATCGTCGAAATAGGGCGTATCGAGGAAGTTGTTCTGCGACGGGTGAATAATATTCTTTTCAGCCTGTTCCGCAGCATTATTGGGGTCGGCCAGATGGGCGATGATATTGTCCAGCAGAACAGTATCCATCCCGGCATTGTCGATGCCGCGTGAAATCGCCCCGTTTGACTGGTCATCACGCTGCCGGTGACCGGCTGATGTGATCACGTTGTCAGTGGCAAGGGTGAAGTTCCCGGTCCGGATGCCGCTTTGGTTGGATGGCACACCGCCCAGCAAGGACGCGGCGACATTGGCGTCGATGATGACATTGTCTTCCAGGAAACCACCGGTGCGGATCTTGGCCCCGATTGAACCACCCTGCATCAGGATGCTGTCACGCAGGGTGAAGTCATCCACATTGTCCTGCACATAGATGTTATGGACAAACTGCGTGGGGGCCTGGCCGCCAGCGGTGGAGGCATCCGTGCGCCAATCCGGGGCAAACCCATTGCGATCAAACAGCGTGCCTTCGATCAGAACACCATCATTTTCAGCGATATGTGCGCCGGATGTGTGATGCACACCCCATGTGCTGCCTGCCTGATCCGGACGGTATGTATCGGTGACAGAGGAATTATGCAGCGTGAAGCCGTCAACGCGGACGACATTCAGCCCCATGCCGGTATGGGCCTCGGCAGAGTTGTTGCTGATATCCATATTATGCATCAGCATGTTCTCACCGCCCAGCGATGAGAAACCAGCGGTCAGTTCCAGATCGGAAAAGACGATATTCTGGCTATCAACCTGTGTTGTGGTGATGGTCGAGTTGATGGTCGGCCGGTCGCCTTCACCATAAGCGGTGATATGGATCGGGTGCAGCGGATCTTCACCCAATGTGCCACTGTCGATGACACGGCCAAGGTTGTTATATTCATAGCCGCGTTCGAACATCAGCCAATGTGATGACGGGGCGGTGCCAACACCGGTGATGGCATACCACATCATCATGCCGGCCTGGGCATCCAGCGCCATGCCTTCGGTGGCACCATATTCCTGATGCTCGCTCATCCATCTGCGGTCGATCTGACCGACGGAAATCCCTTCCAGGGCGGCGATATCGGCCAGGCTCAGCGCATCTTCGTCACCGGAAATGAACACTTTGCGGTGGTTGTCACCGGTTTCGACGATCACATCATCGCTGGAATCGGTTTCCAGCATGTAGAACGTGCCGTCGCCCCAGCCTTTATCCTGTGTCGTGCGCGCGACCTGGATGTCATCATTAAAGATCCGTGCCGAGCCGTCGTTATAGGTCACCTCATAGCTGATATCGAGCGCACCATTGAATTCATGGTCCATGCTCAGCACAAGCGCCATCGTATTATCCGGGTTCACCGTCAGGGTCCCGTGATCGGGGCCGTTGATGATGCGGATATTCGCGACATCGTCCAGGTTATCAACGGCCAGGGTCGTGACCCGGCCACCGGCGACCGAATAGGAGCCGGAACTGGTTGGCACCTCTTCCCCGGTGCCGCCACCGCTGGAATCGCCACCCTGGTCTTCGCCGGTTGGCGGGGTTGGTGTGGGTGTTGGATCGGGATCAGGTGTTGGTTCCGGATCGGGTGTCGGTTCCGGATCGGGTGTTGGCTCCGGATCAGGTGTTGGTTCCGGATCGGGCGTTGGTTCCGGATCGGGTGTTGGCTCCGGATCAGGCGTTGGTTCCGGATCAGGCGTTGGCTCTGGATCGGGTGTTGGTTCCGGATCGGGCGTCGGCTCTGGATCAGGTGTTGGCAGTGGCGTCGCAGGCTTGGACGTATCGCCCTTTCCACCGGACCATTCAAAATCAAAGCTGTCGCGCTTGCGGGCCTTGTAGGATTGGTTGGCGATGATGAATTGGTCAATCTCGTGATTGACATGATCATTGGTCAGGCGGCTCATCGCCCCATTGGTGTCGGGCCCGGCCCAATCCAGCCGCAGGGTCTGATCCCCGCCGGCTTCAAAATATTTGATATCGATCTGGTGTGTGCCAGCTGCAAGATAAACCGTTCCCGTTTCGGTCATCGCGCCATGCAAACCATCATTGCCGATGATTTCGTTGCCATCGATTGACAGGGATGACCCGTCATCGGAATTCAGGTTGAAACGGTATTCGCCCGCAGTCTCGACCGTCAGCGTGCCTTCGAACTGGGCTGCGAACATATCGGTCGGGCCGCCAAGCCAGAAAGACCCGTCACCCTGGTAATAGACGTCATTGACGATCGCGGTGGCATCAGGGTCAGCCGAAAAATCGATCTCATCCAATGACGAGACCATACCGTCCAGCGCAAAAAACTTCGCCGAGAAGCCCGGCACGGTGATGTCAAACGCCGGACCCTTTGAGGCTGCGTTTCGGTCAAGGCCAGCGGCGATGAGAGCAGAGAGGTTTCTGTCGCGAGAGGACATGTGAGCCAAACCTTATGTTCATTCGTGAGTGGGTGAGTTGGGTAGAGTGAGAGAGGTCCCGATTAGTCTTGATCAAACTGGTGTAAGAGCGCGGCCATGGTCCCTGTTTGGCCGATATGCCCTTAATCTTCCGTTTATGGTGATGATCTCCGGCGTGGTTGATCCCCGGATGAGGAAAGTTTCGACATGTCGCACCTGTTTGAGCGTGTTTTGATACGGATTAGTTAGCAGAATTGGCAACAAGGAACATCTGGGGCCAAAAGCATGCAACCGGTATGGCTGAAATGTGTCGGTGAAAAGGCGCTCATGAAAACTTCTACAGGTCTAATTGTTTGAATTTCCCTGAAAAATAAGGCTGATCTGGTTTTGAAGGCGTTGACAAAGTTAGCGGTAACTCGCTCGCGAATGGGCGAAATCCTGCCCATGACGCAAGGTGAACGTGTGCGGGCCTGCCCGGCTATCGGCAAAGTAGCTGGGTTTTGGAAACTGTCATGACGACTCGATAGGTATTGTGTCGGCCTGACGGACAAAACCGCAGCGCCGCACAAACAGATTTGGCAGCAAACAACCATGCATTGTTATTGCACGGGTCGAATCGTCCTAGTTTTGCGGCACACCGGTCTTGGGATACCCCGTCACCACCTGCCAGACGATCTCCTGCATCAGCCGGGCGGCCTCTGGTCCGGGATCATCGGCAGGGGTGCCATCCGCCCTGGTCAACGCATGCGGCAACCCGACAGGCGAGCGCTGATAAAGCACCGCATAATGGGTCAGCGCCATCAGATAGGCACCATAATCGTTGAAATGGATATTGTCCGAAAACAGGTCCTCGCGGGTTTTAAGCGGACCAACCCCGCCACCGTCTTCGATATGGCGGGTCAGGCGCGCCATGACCTGACCACCGGGGATCATATAGATCGGCTGCGGG
>CANLYJ010000009.1 GCA_947495295.1 uncultured Paracoccaceae bacterium | reverse complement strand
CTCATAAGCAGACATCGACACCTGCACTATGGCGCATCGCGACGCCGGTTGGAGCAGGAGCCATCCACCCCATCGGCTATCGCCCGGCACTTCAAATCTAGAAATGATCAAACCAAAAAAGGGGCGGATTTCTCCGCCCCAGTCTTCAACGTCAGATCGGGCATGCGAGGGCGCAGCCCGCTTGGGAATGCAAGCCCTAGCTTAGTTGAAGGAATACACCAGCGAGACACCAAAGGTGTTGTCGGTGCTTTCAGCGTCGCCAGGCTCGGTGTGGTATTCAGTCAGCACGCTTGTCCGCAGGGCAAGTGTCTCTGTCATCGCCACGTTCAGCGCCAGATCGTTGAACACAACCGTGTCGGACTCTGACCAGATGATGTCTGTGTCATTGGTGACGAAGACAGTCTCGGTCAGCTTGTGCGCGTAGTCAGAGGACACACCGAATGCACCTTCGCTGACGTCACCTTCGGTCACGTCGTTGAGTTCGGCAAAACGGTAGCCTGGGCCAGCCTGAACAGACCACTGACGCTCTGCATCGTTGTAGATACGGTAACCCGCACCAAAGCTCAGGAATGTGTCAGTCTCATACTGCGCATCCGTCGCACTGTCAGCCGAGCCTTGCAGTTTCGCAAAACCGAAGAACTGTGGGTTCAGGTCACGTGTATACTCAAGACCGTAGAACAGGCTTTCTTCCGCATCAGTTTCGTCATCGTCGCTGTAGGCATAGTTCAACTGCAGCTCGATACCGTTCGGGCCGAACACATAGTTCATGTCAGAACCGATACCGATGTTCGTGGTGTCGGTGTTACCGTCCTGGACAATACCGCGCAGCGCGACAGAGCCTGTAAAGCCGTCTGGACGACCTTCGTTGCCGAAGCGGTCAAGCTCACGCTCTGCGTCGTCTTCGATGGCCTCGATGAGGTCTTCGTTGCGGTCGCCAGCAACGGTGTCACGGCCGATCAGGTTTTGTGCTGATGCGGTCGATGCGATGAATGCAGCGATAGCCGCTACGATAAATACGTTCTTTGTCATGGGTCTATCCTTTCCCAACAAGGTGACCCGTCCTTCCTCAGGATCGGGAGCATCTCTGCTGAGTGGATATTTAGGGAAAGAGTGTAATTAAGGGAAATTCAAAATAATCATGCTTGAAGCGATAATTGCTCATGTAACTTTCACCTCTTCACCAAGGACTTCCACGACCTGATCATCGCTAATCTCGCGCAGTTGTTCCAACACGGCGTCGCCATCCGCCTCAGCAGCCCCTGCAACCTTCGCGAGTTCTGACCTGGCGATTTCCGCCAGTTTGGGATCAAGGTCTTCCCGCCACACGGCCCAGACCGGATATGGAAAGCGTGGCGCGTCCGGTACGAGGTGTAGCTGTCCGCTGTCGATGTACTTCTTGACGTAGCGCGCGGGCAGGTAGGCTGACGCTTGGCGGTTGATCACATATTCCGCCACCATCGCACCGAGCGAGAAGGTGAGCCCAGGGTTGGTCAAATCCGGGAGTGCCAGAGCATGAGCGCCCACAAACTCAGGGCCCCAATCAACAAAAACGTAGTTTTCAAGGTTTTCGATTGTAGCGTCTGGCCATGACGCGACCAATACCAGTTCCTCTGCCATGACCTCTTGCGCGATCAAACCGGGCCGGATCTGCGGCATATAGAGCAGACCGACATGCATGATGCCTTCCACAAGAAAGCGGGTCAGGCGGTCAGGCATCCCCAGTTCGGCCCTGATGTTGAGGTCTGGTGCGGCCTGCCGCAAACCATCGATCCAGCGAAAGCCAAGCCGCGGCCAAAGCGAATATTGCGCACCAATGGTCAGGCTGCGGGTAAATCCTTCGGGGATGGCCACCTGCTGGCGGGCCTCTTCCCAGACACGGATCATCGACAACGCGTAACGTTCAAATTCGCGCCCGGCATTTGTGAGTTCTGCCCCAGCCTTGGACCGCGTGAACATCGGTTTGCCAAGTGAGTCCTCCAAACGTTGAATGCGCAACGAGACAGCTGACTGTGTCACGTAGAGCCGTTCAGACGCAGACACGAAGGATCCGGTCGCAGCGACTTCAAGAAAGGTTTTGAGAAGCGTGATATCCATGCCGTGATCATGAGAGATGCTCATTTGAAACGCAATTCACTTCGTAAACGCTATAGATAGGCGAGGTGGAAGCAGACGCGGCAAGGGCCGGGTTGGGACCGGCGCTTTACGGCAACCCCGAAGTGGATTTTGACCTGCTTCCACGGTGGCGTCATAGCAACATTCCAATACCTTAGAAAACGAGTTCTCGTGATGGATGACGTGAGTTTGGCGCATGGATCATAGCTGAAGTGCTTGGCACCACAGCCCCGCGATCGATCCCTTTGTTATCTGACGCTCAGTCTGGTTAGGTTTCATGTCGGTGAATTGACCCTTTGGTAACTCAAAAGCATTTGGCGATGCTCAAGAAATAGATAAGCATAACTTATCTTATATATATTTATTATTCGTTATGCGCATTCATCTGCATCGCCTAAATACGTCTCAGCAGAGGCGAACGCTTAGCCCTGCACAGAACCAAACCCTTTTGTTGGGAAAGGAAGAGACGATGGAATTTTGGAACACGCGTAAAGCCGTTGCTGCAATCGCTGTCATGGGAATCATGACGATGTCTGCCTGTTCGACTGACAGGGTCATCGACAACACCGTTGGTGTTGCCGCGGGTACAACCAAATTGGCCGCACGTGGTGTCGTCGGTGTTGGCAAGCTGGCGGTTCGCGGAACTGGTGCTGCAATCAATGCCGTCTCTGACGACGAATAACGCCCCTGCCAATAAGATTTCACGTCAGGCCCACTGGCTCACCATTGCCTCGGTCAGTCCATGAACTGTCCCAATTGCCTTGCCTGCGTGATCACTTGGGCGGCGAAAGCCACCCCCTTTTTCTAACCGCCATCCTGAGCAGTGCCCCTCAACGGTCGGCATTCAGTATCTGACATGGCTGAAAGGGAAAACGACCATGACCAATTGGACAAAACTGAACGAACAAGAATCCGGCTTCGTTGAGGTGCTTGCAACCGAACGCGAAGGCATCCCATATGGCTATCGCTTGCGAGGTCACCGATCCGGCCCACAACTTGTCGTAGCGGGCGTTTGTCCTGCTGCTGGTGAGGTCTTTGACCGTATCCTGCAGATTCCGACGCTTCCCTGGATGCGTGGCACGCTGACGCTGATCATGTTGGATGTACTCGATGCTTCGATTGGTGATGTAAACCACTTTGATCCACTTGGGCCAATTGATCGCACAATTATGCTGTCGTCGATGGAGAACGGCTCATCAAACGAAGGTGACATGAAGCGCCACTACCACTCTGTGCTTCGCGCATGTGCTGCTTTGGGCATGATCGCAGGGCGAGGCATTCCTCATCACAACCGCAATGGAGCACCCTCATGAAAGAACTGCTGAGACAAATCAAATGGGTCATGCTGATCAGTGTGATCGGTCTTGTTGCACTGTTTGTCGTTCAGAACGCAGCAGTGATCGAGTTGCGTTTCTTCAACTGGGAAATAGCAGCACGGCGGGCATTTCTGGTGCTGACCTGTCTGTCACTGGGCTTCGTTCTTGGCTGGGCCTTTGGTGCCACGGCAAAGCGAAGTTGAACAACCGAACGCGCAAATCGAGGGGTGAAACAGATGTCCGACGATACAGATATTGGCGACGAAGCTGCACTGGACGTCGCAATTCGCGACGCCGTTGATGAGAAGAACGCGGAAAAAATCGCGAAACTTCTGGCGCGGCTGCACCATACCGAAGCGTTGCGCCAACTACTGGAGCTTTCAACGGATGAGCGTGACTTTGTGCTCGGTCTTGTTCCAGTGGAACTTGCGGCTGCACTCATCGCAGAAGCGCCCAATGAAATGGCCGTTGTTCTTGTTGAACGGTTAGATCCTGAACGGGCGGCTGAGATCCTGGAAGAGCTTGGCAGTGACGTTCAGGCCGACGTTATTGGTGAACTGGATGCTGATGACGCCGAAGCCATTCTGTTGGAGATGGACGCGGACGATGCCGCTGACGTGCGGCGCTTGGCGGCATTTGACGACGATGTTGCTGGCGGCTTGATGGTGGCTCATGTATTCAAGTCTCTGGACACTGACACCGTCGGAAAAGTGCTACGCGATCTGGCAACCGACGATGATGAATTCGAGCGGTACCGGGGCCAACACCCCTATATCACTGACCAAACCGGCACACTCTGTGGTGTCGTTTCCCTTCGCGGACTGCTAACTGCGAAACGGTCCGCATCGCTGCAATCGATAATGGTGCCAGCACAGGCCGTGTCCGTCGATACGACACTCGAACATTTGGAAGACCTCTTCAACGAACATCCGTTCCTGGGAGTGCCCGTTGTTGATGCGACAGGCCAGTTGGTCGGCGCGGTATCGCGATCGGCCGTTGCAGAGGCCGTCCTCGAACGCACCGAAAGCGAAAGCCTCAAGCGGCAGGGTGTTGTTGGCGATGAGTTACGATCAATGCCGACATGGCTGCGGTCACGCCGCAGGCTGGCGTGGTTGTCAGCTAACATCGTGCTGAACATGATAGCCGCGTCGGTGATCTCTGCTTACGAGGAAACCCTGCTCGCGGTCATCGCAATCGCAGTCTTTCTGCCAATGGTGTCCGACATGTCGGGGTGTTCTGGCAACCAAGCGGTTGGCGTAACGATGCGAGAACTCAGCCTTGGTCTTGTTAGGCCGAAAGATGCTTTCAAAGTCTGGCTGAAGGAAATCAGCGTCGGCGTCATCAACGGGATCGCATTGGGCATTCTCATCGGGATTGTTGCGTGGGTCTGGAAGGGCAGCCCAGCACTGGGTCTGGTCATCGGCGCGGCACTGTGTCTGAACACTATGCTGGCTGTTTCCATCGGCGGCGTGGTGCCACTTGTGTTGAAACGCATTGGACAAGATCCCGCAGTCGCAAGCGGTCCGCTTTTGACGACCGTTACCGACATGGCTGGCTTCTTCTTTGTACTCAGCCTCGCAACACTCATGATGCCATGGCTGATCTAACTGTCATGAAAAAACCGACGAAATCTGTCCTCATGCGTGATGGATGGCAGGCTATCTTCGATAACCTGAAACGCTACGTGGAAGCTGGACAAACTGAATAGTTCCGGTGGGGTGGCAGCATGTGATCCCGGGTATCGACGACTGCCGTACCGAAGAGTGCGAAGACGACCCGCGCAAGTCCGGGGTGGGACAGTATTTCTTGCGTTGTTGAGGCAACATGGGCCGCCTCCGCCCAACGAATATATACTCAGGAGGAACACGCTCATAACGCATAATAATTATGCTTTAGGCGAGAAATACCCACGTAAGACCTTGGGTAATCTAAACTGAGCTAAGGCCAAATATTTATTGTCATCAGCGGCTATAGCCACTTGTTCTTTCGATGTGGTCTTCCCATTTGCTGATCAATCAGGTGAGAGGCTCCGCCTGATCGCTCCAGACGCAATGGTTGCGGTCGGAGCATTGTCCTCTTGAGGATTAAGAAATGTCTAAATTGCTTGCGCTTTCTGCCGCCTTCGCTGGCCTTGTCGCTAGTTCCGCCATTGCTGATGAAACAGAAGGCCTCGTTATGGCCTACGACCGTCAAGATGGCATCGTGGTGCTCGAAGACAAAACAGTTTGGCAGCTTCCGCCAAACATCGACATTCCAGCTAATCTGGGTCGAGGTGATCGTGTATTCTTCGAATTCACATTCCCAGGTGAAGAAGACGGTATGACTGAAATCACAGCGATGACCCGTCTTGCTGTTGCATTGCCTGCGGACACGGATGGCGGAAGTTAACCGCCAACTCTCATGCCATGAGCTGTGTTGTAGCTTGAGGGTTAAGGCGTGTCACGTCCTTTTCAGGTGTGGCGCGTTCGTGGGTCATAGTAGATCTCTTAATTGGGACCAGCAGTCACCGCTGTTGGCCGTCAAGTTCTTCATAAATAGCGGATCAATCCTGGCACGCTGACAACGTGCGAGGGTTGATTGATAATTCCCTCTGCTCGCCATTTGACGGATCGCAAATAGCTCAAGTGTTGATGAGGCAGACAACGTTGTATCGTGGCGCCACCGCTAGCGAAATCAACAATGCAGGAAACTTTCGCCGTGCAATTTGAGGACCGGCAGACTGATTCGAATACGGAAAAAGGTGACGCTGACACAACACTGCATAACGGTGCGTAGTTTCGGTCGCTAAGTATCTGTTTTATATGTAAATAACGCATCTCATTTTCCCAATTCACAAGTGCCAGAAAGAGAGTAAAGATTTCTGACCGGTCCATTGTAGACCGCATATTTCTCAGGGAGAGAAACATGAGACGAGTGACTTTGATTGCTCTTCTCGCGACCTTGATGGCTACGACTGCGCCCGCAATGAACGCATTCTTGGACATCAACGGCGACGAAAAAGCATCGTTCGAAGAAATGACCGTTATCTACCCAGGACTGACAGAAGCGGTGTTTGTCGCATTGGATTTTGATGCCGACGGCTTCTTGAACACCGATGAAATCGCAAGTGCCGTGGATGCCTACATCATCGGAGATCCCGACGGTGACATCTAAACCCTTTGGGGGCACGCCCCCCCGTTCAGTCAAACGAGACGTTTCGCTGGCTCTATAGTGGTTGTGGTTTCTGGCTAATACTATCGCCATTTCTCTTGTTCAGTTCACAAAGACTGGCATCAGGAACTGTGGTTGCCGAAGCTGGTGCATTCATGGCGATGGGACTTCTGGCGTTGGCGATTGCTGCATTCAGCTACAAAAAGCACCATGCGCTTCAAGCATGGTCAGGCATCGCGTTAGGCGCGGTGTTGATCAGCCTGCCTTGGGTCGTCCAGTTTACCTTTGATTCTGTTGTAACATGGAATGCCTGGGTGGTCGGATCGTTAATAGTTCTAACTGCACTTGCCCAAGAAGCAACATATGGGCCTACCGGCAAATAAGGTGCGTTGTGGGACGAGACATCGCCCCACAACTTGTTCAGTCGTTCGCAGATGGAGTGATGGCAGTTGATGATCACAAAGATAGAAGACTATTTCGACAAAGGCTGCGGGCGCTGCGACAAGTTCGACACGCCGACCTGCGCATCGCAAATCTGGGGATCGGGTCTGGCACGATTGCGCCAGATCTGTCGCAGCATGGATCTGGACGAAACATTAAAATGGGGGCATCCGTGCTACCGCCATGCTGGCCGCAACATCGCCATAATCGGTGCGTTTCGCAGCAATTTTCGACTGAGTTTCTTTGAGGCTGCGCTCCTGAAAGACCCGCACGGCGCTCTCGAACGACAAGGGCCAAACAGCCGGCACCGCGATATGCTACGCTTCACCGAAAACGAACAAGTCGCCGATATGGAGGCTATCATTCGCTCCTATCTGGATGAGGCGATGAAATATGCCGCCAAAGGTTTGAAAGCACCAAAGGAAACAACCGAGTCCGATCTTCCAAAAGAACTGGTCGACGCATTGGCTGCGGATCCGGAAATGGCTGAGGCATTTGATAACCTCACGCGTGGCCGTCGCAAAAGCTATGTCCTTAACCTGAATTCAGCAAAGCAATCGGACACCCGGATCAGACGCATTGCTGGCTTTCGCGACAAGATCATTGCTGGAAAGGGCGCCTTGGACCGATGAAGATCAGATGATCTCGTCTTCATAGAACAGGGGATCATCTGATAGTTGGGTTGCATGTTCGTCCAGCTTGCTCTCGGCCTCTTTGAGCGATCCGACGCGTGCGAGGTGGAATACTGCGTCACCTTCATTGACGACAGGCATGACCGCACGCCCAACGATGATGCCGCCAAAGGGGGCCATAATGTCCCGTTCTTCTTCACCAAACGGGTCAGCTACCGACCCCAGCACATCGTTTTCCTGCACAAGATCGCCGTCTGATCGGAAGCTGCGAAACAATCCGCCCATCGGCGCGCGTAACCATTTGCTTGATGGGCAAAATTGCGGTGGGGCCTTGGCAGGGACGATACCCTTACTTGGTATCATGCCGAGCGATTTCAGAAGTCGTAATATGCCGACCAGCCCAGCCCGCACCGATGTTTCGTCAAACCGCAGAGCTTCGCCCGCCTCAAAGAGGAGAACCATTTTTCCGAGATCATCCGCGGCCTTGCGCAGTGATCCATCGCGCAATGGCGATTTCATGATGATTGGGGCTCCGAACACCTCGGCTAGTTTACGCATATCGCGATCCCCGGGTGTCACGCGAATCTGCGGATAGTTTGTGCGGTGAATAGCTGCCGAATGCAGGTCGATACCGAGGTCCGATTTCGCCACAATCTCGCTGAGGAACAGATGTGCCAACCGCGCTGCAAGCGATCCACCTTCGCTGCCCGGAAAACAGCGGTTCAGGTCCCGTCTATCGGGCAGATATCTGGATTTATTGATAAACCCAAAAGAGTTGACGATAGGGACAACGATCAGCGTACCCCGCAAACCACGCAGCTTTGGCGAATCCAACAGCCTGCGCACGATCTCGATCCCGATCACCTCATCACCATGGATGCCTGCGCTGACAAAGACTGTCTGACCGGCCTCTTTGCCATGAATAACATGGGCTGACATCGTAACCGGCGTGTGATCGGACAGCACACTGACCGGCAAATCAATTGTCAAACGTTGTCCGGCGGGAACAACGGTGTCCCCAATCATAAAACCTGGTCTTTTGGCCACTAGCCTTTGCCCCTGGTCTTTGTCGCACCGTGTTTGGCATTCTTTTCAATGAACTCGATAATCTTGCCTGCGATATCAATACCAGAAGCCTTTTCGACGCCTTCCAGACCGGGTGAGGAATTGACCTCCATCACGACCGCCCCGTGATTGGCGCGCAGCATATCAACCCCGCACACGTTCAAACCCATTGATTTTGCCGCCCGCACGGCCGTTGAGCGTTCTTCAGGCGACAGTTTGATGATTTTGGCCGACCCGCCCCGATGCAGGTTGGAGCGAAATTCACCTTCGGCCCCGGTGCGCTGCATCGCGGCCACGACCTTGCCGCCGACTACAAGGGCGCGGATGTCGGTGCCGCCTGCCTCTTTGATGAATTCCTGTACTAGGATGTTGGTTTTGGTAGCGCGGAATGCCTCGATCACAGATTTTGCGGACCTGTCCGTATCGGCCAGAACAACGCCTAGACCTTGTGTGCCTTCGAGCAGTTTGATGACCAAGGGCGCGCCACCAGCCAATTCCAAAACTTCTTCGGTTTGTTTGGGATCATGTGCAAAGGTCGTCACTGGCAAGCCAATGCCATCGCGCGCCAACAGCTGCATCGACCGCAGCTTGTCACGCGAACGGCCAATCGCCACGCTTTCGTTCACAGGATAAACGCCCATCATTTCAAACTGGCGCAGGACGGCCATCCCGTAGAACGTGACGGAGGCCCCGATCCGGGGAATGATCGCATCATAGCCTTCCAGCTTGTCACCATTGTAATAAATCTCTGGCCTGCGCGACGCGATATTCATGTAGCAGCGTAAGGTGTTGATGATGTCGAGTTGATGCCCGCGCTCTTCAGCGGCCTCAACCAATCGTTTGTGCGAATAGAGCTCTGGGTTACGCGCGAGCATACCTATTTTCATGACGTCTCCTTTGACCGCTTGGGTCTGGTGGGGGTCGTTAAATTGCGTTTGCAGGGATCGACGAGGATCGAATGTCGCCGCATGGCTGTGCGCCCAACGATCATGCGAAACTTCATTTCTGTGCGCTCTGTCAGCGACAGGTCAATCTTCCAAAGGTGTGTGGAAATGCGAAATTTGGTACGAATAACAATGCGGGTCTCCGGAACACCGCTTGTGTTTGTAATCTGACGGCGATCGTGGATAGGGCATTCGACGTCGGTATCATGAGCATCATCATCAAAACGGGTATGAAACCGGACCCATTGCGCATCACCCCGTTCAAATTCGACAATGTCCGTCGCGTGCAACGCCGATGTCCGTGCGCCGGTGTCAATCTTGGCTTTCAGATTTGTGAGGCCGAGCAAGGGCAAATCCACCCGTTCCTGCCAACCGATAACGAGCATGTGGCGAATCCCCCATGTTGCTTTTGTATGACTATGAAACCTTCAACCGCCGAACACCATCAGTAAGCCGTCTAACGGATTGGGTTCCTTCAATCGTCGCGCATGAACCAATATGCGCTGGCAAGCGATACTGCGACGGCTCCGAGTGCTGCAATTTGCCAAGGGGATGCTACTGACAGATCGATGATCATCACCTTGCGAACGACAGCCATCATGCCGATTAGGATCACCTCTCTCGCCTGAATAATGGTCGAATGCTCACGGATGTGTCGCAGGATCGAGTTACCAAATTCCAGCGCGATCAGAACAGTCATCACCATGCCAAATAGAACTTGCACGGCATGGTAGTTCTTGACGTCCCAACTGACGAAGACCGCATCGTAGATACCGAAAAACAGCCGCGCCATTGCAAGCAAAGTGATCACCCCAACGGTACCTACCAGAACAAGAATGACATAGTATTCAAACTTGTGGGCAACCTTTAAAAGGGGATCATGTATATGGTCGTCGTGGTCTGTGTCCTGCAATTTGCGCTCTCATTTTTAGTATCTGGTTGGGACCAAGTTTTGACCCTAAGTTGGCCCGATGGAAATGCATAATATCACGCCAATAGCCGCTTTCGATGTTGAAAAAGGCAACGCGACGGCGATCAGTGGCGGTCCTTTGGACCTGAACGCCAGCCAAGGCTACCGTTGGATACACATCAATTCGCAAGATGAAGCGCTGCGACCATGGGCGAAAGAACATCTGCCGGACATCGCCGCCCGTGCGCTTTGGCAAAGCGAAACACGTCCTCGCTGCGAGCGGTTGGATGATGGCCTGATCCTGAACTTGCGCGGTGTCAACCTGAACCCACAGTCTGATCCTGAAGATATGGTGTCACTCCGCCTATGGGTAACGGACCGGGTGATCGTATCTGCGCGGATGCGCAAGGTCTGGGCCGTTGATACGATCCGACAGTCGGCCGATGCAGGTGTTGCGCCCGAAACCGTCGGCAAGTTCTTGGCTGAGCTGACATATGGGCTGACGAACCGGATTGAAGCGGTCTCTCTGGGCTTGGAGGAGCAGACTGACGAATTGGAGGAGGTTGTGGCGAATGGGCAGCGTCTTCCGACCGGAAAGCTTGGCCACATCAGGCAGGCAGTTATCAAGATGCGGCGGTTCATTAACCCGCAACGGGAAGCGATTTCCTGTCTCGCCGGGATGGAAAACTGGATCATCAACGCTGATGAGTTGGCCTTGATGCGAGAAACAGCAAACAGGACTCGTCGCATCGTCGAAGAACTGGATGCGACGCGCGATCGTCTTTCCGCGCTGCAGGACCATATCGATGCAGATCGCGCCCATGCCCTCAGCCGCAACAGCTACGTGTTGTCGGTCGTGGCAGCGATCTTCCTACCGCTTGGTTTTCTGACCGGGCTCTTTGGCGTCAATGTTGCGGGCATGCCAGGAACGGCGGCACCATCTGCGTTCTGGGTGCTGACCGGGGTGTCAGCGATAGGTGGCTTGGCGCTGTTCTTGATATTCAAATTCGCGAAGTGGCTTTAAGGGGTTAAATCGTTCATGGTACGCAGCTTACTTCCGCTTTCGGCGCTCCTCATGGGCTCGGCTTTCTTGTTGTTCGCAGGCGGGGTCAACGGGTTAATCCTGCCAATCAGGGGGGAAGCAGAGGGATTTACGGCCGCATCCTTAGGTCTACTGGGCACGGGCTGGGCTATTGGCTATGTCGCCGGATGCATGCGAACGCCCGGCTTGGTCGCCCGCGTCGGTCATATTCGTGCTTTTGGGGCCATGTGTGCGATTGCGGCGATTGCCGTCTTGCTGTCGCTGGTCCTTATTACGCCATGGGTGTGGATACCTGTACGCGCCTTGTCCGGCTTTTGTTTTGCCGGGGCCGCGATGATCGTAGAAAGTTGGCTGAACGAACGCGCGGATGCATCCTCGCGTGGTCGCATCTTTGGCATCTACACGATGGTCAACCTGGCTGCGACGACGGCAGGGCAGATGGTGCTGACGCTCGGGGATTCAAACGGGTATTTCTTCTTTGTGCTGGCCGCGATGGTCTATTGTTTGGCGCTCTTGCCGACCGCGATCAGCGCCACAACAACGCCGCGTCCCCTGACACAGGTTTCCTTGGATCTGCGTGGTCTTTGGAAAAACTCACCCATTGCCGTCTTTGCGGTCCTGATGGTCGGCATATCGAATGCTGCTTTCGGGACTCTCGCCGCAGTCTACGCCGCACGAATCCAGATGGACCTGAACGACATCGCGCTCTTTGCCAGCATTCCAATCCTTGCCGGGGCCGCGATGCAAATCCCTGTTGGTATTGCCTCAGATAAATTTGACCGCCGCAAGGTTCTGATCGGCATCACTGTCTTTGCCTTACTCGCGGATGCCCTGTTTCTGTTCACTGGCGCAACACAACCGCTCGTCGTACTCGCGTTGTCGGCGCTCTTCGGGGCAACGGTTTTTTCGATGTATCCGGTGATTGTGGCCCATGCGAATGACCATGCAGAGCCGGGTACGTTTATTCAGGTCAGTGGGGGGCTTCTGTTGGTGTTTGGGATTGGGTCGATTGTCGGCCCAACCGTTGCGGGTTTTGCAATGACATCCTTTGGTGCGGCGAGCCTATTTGCAATTACCGGTTTGGCACACATATTGCTGCTCCTCTTTGCACTACTGCGCCTGAAAATCGCGCCAGCCGTCACCGCCGAAAACAAGGTCTCGTTCCAGGCCAAGCCGCTTGCGCGGGCGTCCACGCCCGAAACCGCAGCTCTTGCGGCGGATCAATCTGAACTGGATGCAGATCAACCGTCCGAAATGCCAACTAGCACGCCTACTGCAGAGAAAGACCCAAAAGAATGAGTGCGTCACTCCTTGTTGTTCTTGGTCTCGCAGGCCTCGTTGTCGGGGGCGAAATGCTGGTGCGTGGCGCTGTCTCGGGCGCGAAATCCTTCGGCATATCACCGATGGTGATCGGACTGACATTGGTCGGCTTCGGCACCTCGACGCCAGAGCTTGTTACAAGCTTGCAAGCTGCACTCTCAGGCTCGTCCGGCATCGCCATTGGCAATGTGGTCGGTAGCAACGTTAGCAACGTGCTACTGATCCTCGGTATTGCTGCATGCCTCGCGCCGATTGCCGTCGACCCAAAGGCATTCCGCCGCGATGGGACAGTCATGGTCGTTGCGACACTCCTGTGCCTGGCCACGGTACTTTGGGGGGACATCAGTCGTTTCGTTGGCTTTGGGTTTATCGCAACCCTAACCGCTTATTTGACTTTCACACTCTGGGCCGAGAAGCGCGGTGGTGGCACCCTGGCAACCGCCGTCTATGAGGGTGAGGCCGCAGCTGTACCCGGCCCTGACTACGCACTCGGCACATCGATTGGCATTGCTTTGATCGGGCTTGTAGTTACGATCTTCGGGGCGCGGTTTCTGGTGTCAGGCGGGGTCTCAATCGCGCAAGCCGCTGGATTGTCTGAAACACTCATTGGGCTGACAATCGTGGCAATCGGCACCTCAATGCCGGAACTGGTAACCTCGATTATCGCGGTGCGCAAAGGACAAGGCGACGTTGCTCTTGGCAACGTCTTGGGCAGCAACATCTTCAACATTCTCGGAATTCTGGGGGTCACCGCAATTGTTCAGCCAATGAATGTGCCATCTGAAATCATCCGGTTAGATATCTGGGTAATGTGCGGCGCTACAGTCCTGCTCCTGCTCTTTGCGAGAACCGGATGGACACTCAGTCGGCGCGAGGGCGGGCTTTTTGTGGTAGCTTACTCGCTTTACTTGGGATTTCTGCTTCTGCCGTAGGTGCATCTCTTTTGCATTGAAGGTTACCAAAACCGGACATTGGTGCAGCCGCAGCGAAAGCGCGCTAAGTCCCGCGATACGGTCGTTGACTTGGACAAAGCTGAAGCTCGGGTGCGGGTCAATATTGCGTGATGCGGTTCAGAAAATCCGCTGCATCGCATCAAAATACGCGGTGTTCCACATGCGAGGGCCTTTTGTGCCGGGGCGATAGACCGCACAGCGCGGGGTTCTGATCATATGCGCGACGCCCAAAGATATGAACAGCCGGGTAACGTTTACACCGCGCGCTGCGTTAAACCAGCAACCCACCCCGAAAAGGGTCCGACGTTTTGCCGACGTCCCGCCGACGCTTTGCCGACAGCCGATTCAGGCGCAAAACAAGGCATTAACGGGTTTGGGTGCGATCCGGGGCAAACAATCTTGCCCGACACCACCGAACGTTGCGTGGGTCAGACCGCCTGCGGCAGCGGGCGACCTTCATCCCAGGCCACGATATTGTGCAACGCCATCTGCCCCATCGCCGCACGCACCTCCAGCGCTGCGGTGCCCAGATGCGGCAGCAGCACGGCATTTTCCAACGCCCGCAAACGGGGCGGCACATGGGGTTCGTTGGCAAACACATCCAACCCTGCACCGGCGATCTGTTGCGCTTCAAGGGCTGCAATCAAGGCGTCTTCGTCAACCACGTCGCCCCGGGCGATATTGATGAAAATCCCGGTTGATTTCATCGCCGCCAAAGCATCCGCATCAATCAATTGCGTATTGGCACCGCCCCCCGGCACGGTCACCACAATGATATCCGCCTGCCCCATCAGGTCGGCCAAACTGTCCAGCTGGCGTGCCGGAAAATCGACTTTCTTGCGTGACCGGTTAAAGAAAAGTACAGGCATATCAAAACCATAGTGACAGCGACGCGCCACAGCCTGCCCGATCCGGCCCATGCCCACAATTCCCACCGTCTTGCCGGTCACATGAGTACCCAGCATCTGTGTCGGGCCCCATCCGCCCCAGCGACCCGCACGTACCAACCGTTCGCCCTCGCCCGCGCGGCGGCATGCCGACAGGATCAGGGTCATGCCAATATCCGCGGTCGCATCCGTCACCACATCAGGGGTATTGGACACAGCCACACCGGCCGCATGGGCGGCATCTACATCAATATGGTTGTAACCCACGCCAAAATTGGCCAGCACACCGCAGCGAATATCGCCGGTAAACGCCTCTTTAACGAATTGATCACCCAAGGTCGGCAGGATGGCGTCATAGCTTGCCAGCGCCGCCTGCGCCTGTGCAACTGACAAACCCTCCGTGCTTTCCCGCACGGTCACATCGTAACGGGCACGGGCGGCTTCCAGATTCGCATCGGGCAAAACACGGGTGATCAAAAGTTTCTTCAATGTAAGCGTCCTCCATTCGGGACCGGCATATCAGGACCGACAAGGGCAATCTCACCATTCTCATCAGGCATGCCAAGGACCAGCACCTCTGACATGAATTTGCCAATCTGACGGGGCGGGAAATTCACAACGGCCAGCACCTGACGGCCGACCAACGCTTCGGGCGTGTAATGGGCCGTGATCTGGGCCGATGTCTTTTTCTCCCCAATCTCGCCGCCAAAATCGATCCAAAGCTTGATCGCAGGTTTACGCGCTTCGGGGTAAGGTTCAGCCCGTAAAACCGTGCCAACGCGCACATCCACTTTCAGAAATTCATCAAAGGATATCTCAGCCATGCGACAGCTCCCGCGATCTGTTGGCAGCTGCTGAGACGGTATTTTTCATTATATTTTTCAAACCGTTACTATCGTCCATCAACACCTCCAACCCGGCTTGCGTCGTGCCGTTGGGCGACGTCACATTCACCCGCAGCTGGGCAGGCGTCTCATCTGCCGCCATGGCCAAGGCACCCGCACCTGCAACCGTCGCCTTGGCCAGTTGCATCGCCAAATCAGGTGCCAGGCCTTCGGCCTCGCCGGCGGCGGCCAGCGCCTCGATCATGTGAAACACATAAGCAGGACCAGAGCCGGACACCCCGGTCACGGCATCCATCTGGCTTTCACTTTCCAACCGGACCGTTTCGCCAACCGCACGCAACAGATTGTCGGCCATATCCAAATGGGCCTCCGTTGCGCAATCATTGCCAATCATGGCTGTGATCCCCCGCCCGACGGCCGCCGGTGTGTTGGGCATCGCCCGAATGATCGGCGTTTCAGCCCCCAGAACATCGGCAAATGTCGCAATCGACGTGCCCGCCGCGACCGATAAAAACAAGGTCGATCCATTGCCCAGCGCCTGCATTGATGGCAACGCGTCACCCATCATCTGCGGTTTGACAGCCACCAGTACGATGGCCGGATCGGCGGGCAAATCAGTGTTCAAATGCACACCCTGCGCCTGCACCCAATCGGATGGGTGCGGATCGATGACCCAGACCGCCTGCGGGGACAAGCCCCCTGCCAGCCAGCCCGCCAACATGGCCGATCCCATCTTGCCGCAACCCAATAAAACAAGGCCGCGCTGCGCCAGTTCGGTATCTTGCATGACATCTCCCTTTTGGCGGGAGATTACGGAAAGGTAAGATGGGTTTAAACCCATCTTACGCCAAATTATCAGGCGCGCCCGTAAACGCCGCCAATGGCTGCCTCGACCGCTTCCTTCGCTGTCCGGTCAGACCATGTGACCAACTGGATCGCGGGGTAATATTGTTCACAAGCCGCGACTGCGGCGTTGATCATGGTATCCACCTGATCAGGCCCTGCCATCTGATCCCCGGTCAGCACCAGCCCATAGCGATAAACCATCAGCTTTTGTTCGTCCCACCAGGTAAACGCCCCCGCCCAGCAACGATCATTGATGGTGTTGAGCGCCTCAAACAAGGCTGGCATCCGCTCTGCGGGGGGTTCCATATCAAAAGTGCAGATCAGGCGCAGTGTCTCGTCATAGGCAGACCAGGCCAGCGTAATGGAATAGGTACGCCACTGTCCTTCAACGGCCATGGCGATCTGGTCATCATGGATGCGGTCAAACTCCCATGCGTGGTGTTCCGCGATATGTTCCACCAAATCGATCGGGTGAAGATCCTCAGCCTCAAGGTAATGTTCTGATAATGCCATCGTAACCGGCCTCACTGCTTTGGCGCATGGGTCATGGCAGTGCCCAAGCGCTAGGTGCCTGCTCTAGGGGCGGTGTTGTTCACCTTTGTCCCCTACAACATATCGTGCAGGCATCAGGGGCGTCCTGTAAAGCAATTTCTTGGGGATAAGTGATTTGCCATGGCAATTTCCTGTGGATCATTGTCATCATGCGGGCACGACCACTCACCAAATACCAAGGAGTCCCCCATGAATATCGACCTGCTCAAACGTCTTTGTGAAATGCCCGGCGTCCCGGGCCACGAACACCGCGTCCGCGATCTGATCCAGGACGAGATCAAGGGGATGTTCGACGCGGTCACAACCGACCCGATGGGATCACTTTTGTGTCGCCGCGACGCCAAGAAGAAAGGCGCGCCCAAGGTCATGTTGCTGTGCCATATGGATGAAATCGGGTTTCTGGTCAGCCATATCGACAAGAACGGCTTTCTTTATCTGCAGCCGGTCGGCGGGTTTGATCCCCGCAACCTGTTTTCACGCCGGGTGCTGGTCTGCACGGATAATGGCGATTTCAAAGGGGTGATGAACCCGGGCGGCAAGCCCATCCATATCTCTGCCCCCGAGGACCGCAAGAAAGTCCCGCAAGTGGGTGAGTTCTTTGTCGATCTCGGTATGGGGGATAAGGCGCGCGATGTTGTGCAGGTTGGCGATTTTGTGGTGATGGACGAACCATTTGTCGAGATGGGTGACAAGCTGGTGTCAAAGGCGCTGGATAACCGCATTGCCTGCTGGCTGGGGATCGAGGCGATGCGCAAGCTGGGCAAAAAGGGCAAAGGCGCCGAAATTCACGTGGCCTTCACCTGTCAGGAAGAGGTTGGGCTGCGCGGCGCCCGCACGGCAAGCTATGCCATCCAGCCCGATATCGGTCTGGGCATCGATGTGACACTGGCCTGCGACACACCGGGCATTCCGGAAAAAGATGCAACAACCCAACAAGGCGAGGGGTTCGGTCTGCATGTACGCGACAGTTCCTTTATTGCTGACAAAGCCTTGGTGTCCGAAGTTGAGGCGCTGGCGAAGAAGAAAAAGATCCCCTATCAGCGCACGATGCTGGCCGCTGGCGGACAAGACGGTGCCGCCGCACAGCAGGCCGCCGCAGGTGCCCGTGCTGTCGGGATCACAGTTGGCACCCGCTACATCCACACCGTGACCGAGATGATCGACAAGAACGATCTGCAAGCCGCACTTGATATCCTTGTCGCCTATCTGGCGGAGTATTGAGCGATCCGCAGATTACAACTGATCTGGTCCGCGACCTGATCGCGGACCAGTTCCCGCAATGGACCGATTTGCCAGCAGCCCCCGTGGCCGCATTTGGGTGGGATAACCGGACCTTTCATCTGGGCACGCAAATGTCGGTGCGCCTGCCCAGTGCCACGGCCTATGCCGCGCAGGTGGAGAAAGAACAGACATGGCTGCCCAAACTTGCCCCACATCTGCCGCAGCCGATTCCAAAACCCTTGGCCAAGGGATGTCCATCAGATGCCTACCCCTTTGAATGGAGCGTGATGGCATGGCTGCCCGGCGATCATCCGGCGCATCCAACAGAAGGGCTCGCATCTGATCTGGCTGCGTTTCTGCATGCCTTGCAACATGCACCAGTCACGGGCGGACCTGGACCGGGCCCGCACAATTTCCATCGCGGTGGCGATCTGCGGATTTACGATCAGGAGGTACGACATTGCCTGGATCAGCTGGGCAGTGCTGTTGATCAGGACGCGATTTTGCGCCTTTGGGCAAAGGCCTGCCACAGCAACTGGACGCAAGCACAGGTCTGGCTGCACGGGGATGTGGCGGTTGGGAACCTGCTGGTACAGGACAATAGCCTGTCAGCGGTCATTGATTTCGGATGCTGCGCGATGGGTGACCCTGCCTGCGATCTGACAATTGCATGGACATTCTTTGATCAGCCGACACGCGCTGTGTTTCGCGACGCGCTGAATTTGGACAATGACACATGGGCACGGGCCAGGGGCTGGTGTCTTTGGAAAGCCCTGTTACTGATAACAACGGGCGATGCGGCAGGCAAAAACACAATCAACGCCCTTTTGACCGACAACACCCAAGATCAACTGATCGCCCGAAACGCTTGAAACAAAGGATTAGCTGCTCAGAAGCGCATGTTCATTCGCAACATGGCGGCGGAGGAGTTGTTTGATCTGTTTGCCCGTCTCAGGAACATGGCGTGCTGTCTGTGGGCGATAGGACCGGTCTTCCAATTCCGGGAACAGCGTCAGAATCTCTTCGCGTGCCTCTGGTGAAACCGCCTTGAGAGCCTCGGGCCCGGTATAAAGGCTTTCCGCCGGCGCCCCTTCTGAAAAGACCACCTCATGCTGGTCGAACAGGAAATGAAAATACGCTACGTCTGTAGCGTCTTCATCCACGTAGATACCGGGCATTTGGGTCAACTTGATCGCTGGCACAAGAACCTCGCGCTCTCCAAAAATACGCTCTGCTATCTTTGATGACACAAGGATTCGGTGTTGACGGGATACACATAGATCCCGTTTCGGCAAACCATTGCCCAATGCGCCCGCCGTGATCCGGATCGGGCGCAGTTTGGGGTTCTGATACATGGTCAACGCATCGATCTTGATCGATCCTGCCCAACGGATTGGCTGATATCCACGGTCCTGTGTCAGCACCATATCGCCGACTTTCAGCCTCTCGACCGGCACGGCCCCATGCAAAGCGTCGATCAACGTGCCCCGTCCAAAACAAATGACGATTTCTGTGGGGACATTCGCAATGCCACTGGCGGTATAGGTCGTCCCGGTGACAATGGGTGTGCCCCCCGGATACTGGACCAAATGGGTGGAAATGAAGTTTGCACCGCCGCCGATCACCATGCCAATGGCATCAGGACCACCGCTTCCGTCGATTTGCTGTTGCCATCCAAACGACAGCGTCTGCCCGACCCATCCGGCGGGTAAGGAACCTGTTACGGCAGTGATTGTTGGCAGCGCACCAGTTTCTGTATCAGGAAGGTTATCGCCGACGCCAAGCGTGTCTTCATCGAAAAACGTGATCGTCCCAACAACGCCAAGCGATGTGAACGTCCCCCAGGCAGTGCCGGTAACACCAATGATATCAAGTGTATAACTGGGCATGTGTCAGTACTTTCGGTGCGGATCGTCCAGACTGATTCAGATGGCATCCTTCGGTTCCGGTTGGCGTGCATCAGCGCGCAATTATGGGCTGACGGCACGGTATTGCGCTAAAAGCGTAACAAAGAATTGTGTTTCATTCATGGCCCGATTGACCGGCGCCGGTTTCGCCGCATTTGCCCCGCAGCGCCATTCATCATGGAATGGCTGCTGCGCGGCAAAACAAGGTCAGGCCTTGCCGGTGAACTTCGCAATTAGCTCTTCGATGTTCAGGCCCAGACTGTCCAGCATGGACAGATCAAAACCCTTCTCTTCGATGAATGCTTTGGCCTTTTCAATATCCAGGCCTTCAAGCATGGATGCATCCACGCCCAGCTCTTGCAGCTTTCCTGCAAAATCAAAATCGCCTGCCAAATCTTCGGCCTTGCCGCCAAACATGCCAGCAGCCTTGCCCACCAGTTCACTCAATCCCATCACGTTCTCCTTTACCGTCAGTGTCAGTAGTTTTTCTGACAATGGCGGCGCGCAAAGAAACGGGGAAACTTTGGGAATTCAGCGCAGAACCGGCCGGTTTACTTGTTACCGGCTTCCAGTGCTTCGATCCGGGCTGCCAGTGCGGCGTTCTCTTCGCGGGCCTTTTGGGCCATGGCGCGCACCGCATCGAATTCCTCGCGGGTGACCAGATCACGATCCGCAAGCCAACGATCCATCAGCGATGACATGGCTGTCTGTGCCTCGTCCTTGGCGCCTTGGGCCACGCCCATGGCGTTGGTCATCAACTGGCTCAGGTCGTCAAACATCTTGTTCTTGGTCTGCATTTTCATCTCCAATCGCTCGAACCTTATATGGGGACAAGCCTGCCTGCACACAACCCAACAAGGCTGGTTGACTTCGCCGCACCTTGGGGAAACACATGGGCATGTTTGGTGCTATTCCCTTCCCCGATATCTCGCCCGAGATTTTTGCCATTGATCTCTTTGGTTTTCAGCTTGCCCTGCGCTGGTACGCAATGGCCTATATCGTAGGGATCGGCATTGGCTGGTTCATTATCAAAGCGGCCCTGAAACGCCCGCATCTGTGGCGCAACGGCCCACCGATGCAGGTCAGCCAGCTAGAGGACCTGCTGACCTATATCGTCATCGGTGTCATTGCGGGTGGGCGTTTGGGTTACGTGCTGTTTTACAAACCGGCAGAGTTTCTTGCCGCACCCCTTGATATCATCAAGATCTGGGAGGGCGGTCTGTCTTTTCATGGCGGGTTTGTCGGGGTTGTGCTGGGCGTCTACCTGTTCAGCCGCAGGCACAATGTACCGCTGCCCGATCTGGCGGATATCATCGCCGTCGCAGCCACCCCGGCGATCCTGCTGGTCCGTTGTGCGAATTTCATCAATGCAGAACTGTGGGGACGGCAAACCGATCTGCCCTGGGGCGTCATCTTTCCGGGCCCCGCGGCACAGGCATGTGCCAGCGCCGACGGCCCCTGCGTGCGCCACCCGTCACAACTCTACGAAGCGGGGTTGGAGGGCTTGTTACTGGGTAGCATTCTGATGCTGCTCGCCTTCCGCTTTGGCGCGCTCAAGAAATCCTGGCTGTTATCGGCTGTGTTTTTCTGCGGCTACGGCTTGGCCCGGTTCATCATTGAATTTGTCCGCCAGCCCGACGCCCAATTTGTGACCGCCGGCAACGAACTGGGCCTGCGCCTGCATATTGACGGCTACGGTCTGACCATGGGTCAACTGCTTAGCCTGCCGATGATCATTGCGGGGATCACCGTCATCCTGCTGGCAAGGCGGCGATGACGCCGCTGGCTGATCTGCTGCTGGCGCGGATTGCACGCACCGGGCCGATCAGTCTGGCCGATTACATGGCCGATTGCCTGATGCATCCCGAACATGGCTATTACAGCAGCCGTGATCCACTGGGGTCCGATGGTGATTTCATCACCGCGCCCGAGATTAGCCAGATGTTCGGCGAATTGATCGGCCTGGCGCTGGCACAATGCTGGCAGGATCAAGGTGCGCCCACGGGCATTACCCTGGCAGAGCTTGGGCCGGGGCGCGGAACCCTGATGACTGACGCATTAAGGGCAAGCCGGGCGGTGCCGGGGTTCCACGACGCCTTACAAGTGCATTTTGTGGAAACCTCGCCCGCCTTGCGCGCCGCACAGGCGCAGGCGGTTCCTGAAGCAATCTGGCATGACAACATAAACAGCTTGCCTGATGGCCCGCTTTTCCTGATTGCCAATGAATTCTTTGACGCACTGCCGATCCGACAATTCATCCGGGATGGGGACGGATGGCGGGAACGGATGGTCGGGAGCAACGACGCGGCACTGCAATTTGGGCTGTCCGCCCCTGCACCGCTCGCCTTTCTGGATCACCGGCTGGCCGATACCAAAGACGGGGATCTGATCGAACACTGCACGGCCCTGCCCGGCATCATCAGCACGATCAGCGACCGGATCAGCCGGTTTGGCGGGGCCGCCCTGATCATCGACTATGGCGATTGGCAGTCACTGGGGGACACGTTGCAGGCCCTGGCGGGGCACGACCATACCGACCCCCTTGCCAATCCCGGACAGGCAGACCTGACCGCCCATGTGGATTTCGCGGCCATCGCCCAACATGCGAACGGGGTCAAACACAGTCGATTAACCACCCAAGGGGTGTTTCTGGAACGGTTGGGGATCACTGCGCGGGCGCAGGCGCTGGCCCGGAAACTGCAAGGCCCTGCCCTGCAAAATCACATTCGGGCACATCGGCGCTTGACCCACCCTGCCGAAATGGGTGACCTTTTCAAAGTGATCGGACTTTATCCCGCCACGGGCACACCGCCTCCGGGACTGGAACCATGACGCTGGAAATCATCACCGACCCCGCCCTGCAGGGCGCCAAGCATGGCTTTTTCACGCGCAGTGGGGGGGCATCATCGGGCGTGTTTGCGGGGTTGAACTGCGGTTACGGCAGTTCCGACCAGCATGACGTTGTTACAATCAACCGCGAACGTGTGGCGGCTGCATTGAACCTGCAGCCAGACCGGCTGGTGGGGGTGCATCAGGTCCATTCGGCCGATGTCATCGCAGTCACCGGGCCATTGAGCAATGCGATCAAGGCTGACGGGATTGTCACGGCCACACCGGGCGTTGCGATTTCTGTGCTGACAGCCGATTGCCAGCCGGTGCTTTTTGCGGATCAACGCGCCGGTGTCATCGGGGCCGCCCATGCGGGGTGGAAAGGTGCGCTGAACGGGATATTGGAAGCCACGGTGCGCAAGATGGAAACGCTGGGTGCCGCGCGGGCCAATATCGCAGCGGTAATTGGGCCAACAATCAGCCAGCGCAATTACGAGGTCGGACCCGACTTCATGGACCAGTTCACACAGGTCAATCCAGAATACAGCCGGTTCTTCGCCGATGGAAAAGGCGACCGGCTTCATTTCGATCTGCCAGCCTTTGGGTTACATCGGTTGCAGCAAATCGGCATCGGCAATGCCAGCTGGACACGGCACTGTACTTACGCCGATCCAGACCGGTTTTTCAGCTACCGGCGATCAGTTCACCAAAAAGAGGCAGATTACGGCCGTCTGATTGCGGCGATCCGGCTTTGAATTGGGGCGCACAGATGTCGGTTAGATAACAAGAGCTGTTTTTGACCCATCTGCACGCTACCCGCATCCTGAATTTTTCGTTAGTTTCCAACACACTACGAAATAACGCGCCGATGATCCGTCGCTTCGCGAGATTTTCACTTATCCGCCAAACTGTTGCCCGTTTACGTTGGCAAATTGATCTCAGGGTGCCGGGAAAGCGAAACGAAGAGAGCTGAACCATGAATGATCGTTGGCAAAAAACACTTGAGGCCGCAGTGGCTGCTTATGACACACCGATGCCCTGGGAACGTGGGACGCAGCGGCAGGCCCTGATTGCCCGGCGCAAGCTAAAGATTGACGAGATCCGCAAGCTGCGCACCGAAGAACGGCGGAGCGCCTAAGACGCGACCGGCGGCCAGCGATACAGGCAGACCGCCGAAACAGTCCTTCCTGACTTGGTGTCATTGGTGATGCCGGTCAAAATGTTAGAATTTTGCTTTGACACATCTTGTCCCAATCGGCCATCATAGAGGCGATAGCAAACCTCCTCAGATGTTGTCGGTGGGGCCAACAAATGATGTGAAAACCGTTAGGTGGCCGCATGGAACCGACCCCACATCCTGCACGGATCTTACGTGCAGATCAATTGGACAGGCCGGACCTTATGGACCGGCACGCTAGAACCAGCGGGCGACCTCAGCGCAACAAACCTCATACGCGCAAATACGAGGTCGCCTACTTGGATGACCGGTCCGAAATCGCGGAAATGTCCATTCTCGCCCCCGCCCTTCCAGCGTTCGAAGACGCGTTTGGTGCGCTGGGGCACGGGGCGATTCTGCAAACCGAAAACGGGCCCATGGCTGTCGAAGATCTGTTGCCCGGTGATCGGGTCAAGATCGCTGATGGCGATTTCGACACGTTGCTATGGCGCGGGTCGATGACCCTGCGCCCTGATGAGGCCAACACCACTTCCGAAACATCCATGCTGATCCGGATCACCGTTGATGCGCTGGGGCTACAACGGCCTTCACCCGACCTTGTGCTGGGGCCAACAGCACGGCTGTATCACCGGGCCAACGGGATACGCGCGCTGACCGGGGCCAATGCGGCTTTTATCCCCGCCCGCGATTTTGTGGATGGGCACGCGTTTATCGCACTCAGGCCCGCCGCCCCGGTACGGGTCTATCAGCTTGGCTTTGCCGGGCATGAACGGCTGACGGTTAACGGGATCGATATTGAAAGCCTGCATCCGGGAACCGGATTTTCGCTTGGGCTGCGCGGCGATATGCTGGCGCAATATCTGGCCTTATTCCCGCATAAGGTCAGCTTTGAGGATTTCGGCAGTCTGCGCAAACCCCGGCTGCGCCTGCGCGACCTGGACCTGTTCGAATCGGGATAGAACACACCCCTGCTAGGTATTCTCCAACTTGCTATACCCCAGCAAGGTCGGGGCCAGATGCCCGGCAGCGTCCCGGCCAAAGACGTATGACTGGATTTTCCGAAACGCCTCCAGATATTCGGGCAGGGTTTCGACGTTCAACTCGCCCGGCGCGGGCAGCATGTCGCCCAGCGGGCCGGTAAAGCCGACAACAGACAAGGCAATCCGCGCTTCGAAATGCGATAGCTGCGCGCCTGCGGCGATATTCGGGATCGTGAGCTTGGCATCGGCATCCGTCGCGTTTGTTGCGACCAACAAACGCACGGCCGTGCCAAATTCGACCCGGTTGTCGTCATCAGTCTGGCTGACATTGAACCGCTTGGCCTCTTGCACCACACCGCTTTTGACCAGTTTGCTGCGGCCCGAAAACAACCCGCCAAGGATACCCACTTTGACCTCGGCCTCTGTCTTGTACTGGTGGGCCTGAATATCCCACCGATCCAGCACAGCCGCAGCACCGCCCGCAGGCGCGGCCCCATCGACCCCGCTTTCTGTGCTGCCCAAGTCAGGGCCTGCGGCTTGCACCGTTTCAGCCGCAAAGCGCTTTGCGGCATGACGCACATCCTCGGGAATGTCGGTCCCTACCCCGTCCGTTGCAATAAACACTGTGTTCTCTCTCCTTTTGAAAAACGCTTTGATCCAGCCCAACATGGTCAGGTCCTTGCCAACAGGTCAGCGTCGCGGGTCATTGGAATACCTCACATCATCAAAAAATCTTTGGGTCGAGATGGCCTGCAACACACGGCGTGAGGCCTTGAATAATCCACAAATGAAACAGCAAAACGGCGTTTGTGTCAAAACCACAGCCATGCTGGCCTTGCGTTGTCGCTTGAGATCGCGAAGGTCACACCATATCTCGAAGCTGACCCAACTACAGGACATGTGATGCCCCCTGCCAACGCTGCCGCGCTTGATTTTCTGCTGACCCGCCGATCCCGGCCTGCAAAAACCCTGACAACCCCGGTGCCGGACCGGGCGGCAATCGACACCTTGTTGACCGCCGCCGCGCGCACACCTGATCATGGCAAGCTGGAACCGTGGCGCTTTATCGTGCTGGGCAAACCCGCATTGGCCCGACTGGCCGATATGGTGCCCGCGCGGGGGGAGGCCCTGGGGATCGACCCTGAAAAGATCACCAAGGGGCAAACCCAATATGCGCAGGCCGATCTGGCCATTGCCGTGATTTCCAGCCCGAAACCATCCGAAAAGATACCACAAATCGAACAGATCTATTCCGCCGGTGCTGTCTGCCTGGCCTTGCTGAACGCCGCACTTGCCGCAGGATGGGGCGCGAATTGGCTGTCAGGCTGGGCCAGTCACGACCGGGATTTCATCCGCGACGGGCTGGGGCTGGCCGATCATGAAACGGTGGCCGGTTTCATCCATCTGGGGACCGAGACAAACCCGCCCCCCGAACGCCCCCGGCCTGACCTGCAATCCATCACGACATGGGTTGATACATGATCCTGACCGCATTTCTGAAGGCCATTGCGCAGCTTCCCGACCGCCGGTTTCGCAGCGTGCTTTGGCGGGGCATCGGGCTGACCATCGCGTTGCTGGTTGCGATTTATGCCATGCTTTTATGGCTGATCGACTGGCTGACAACAGAGCCGCTCAGCCTCCCTGTGGTCGGTGAAGTCACATGGCTTGGCGATCTGCTCAGTTGGGGGTCGCTGGGTGTGATGCTCGTTGTGTCGGTTTTCCTGATGATCCCTGTCGCATCAACCATCACATCGCTGTTTCTGGATGAGGTTGCGCAAGCCGTTGAGGACAAACATTACCAACATTTGCCCGTCGCCCAAAAAACAACCTTCTTTGACGGGCTGCGTGACACGGTCAATTTCCTTGGTGTGCTGATCGGGGCGAATATCTTTGCCTTCATCCTTTATGCGATCCTGCCATTTGCCGCCTTCTTTATCTTTTATGCGCTGAACGGATTCCTGTTGGGTCGCGAATATTTTCAGCTGGCCGCAATGCGGCGGATCGGGCGGGACAAGGCAAAACAACTGCGCAAGAAACACCGCGGCACGATTTGGGCTGCCGGTTGCCTGATGGCCGTGCCACTGACATTCCCGCTGATCAATCTGGTCATCCCGATACTAGGGGCGGCGACCTTTACGCATCTGTTTCATCAGCTCAGCGTCAGGACCGATTAAATGATCGGTGTCAGCGGCGATTTAATGGGTCCTGCCCTTAATCGCGGCTGACCTCTGGCGTGGACATCCGGTCAAACCAGTCAAGGTCACGGACCGTCACCGCGCCTGACAGGATGATAAACGCCAGAACGGCCCAGATGGGGAGCGCCCAATAGGTGGTGATCTTGGCTTTGTGTTTCAGGTCCGGGTTCACCGGGGCCGAAGCCGGCGTGCCTGGTACAATTTCCCCGGCGTCGCCTTGCGTCTTGTTGCGCAGCGGCAGCACGATGAAAAACACCATCGACCAAACGACGGCAAACAAAACAATGCCAGAGACGGGGCCCATGGGATTTCCTTTCGTAGTGACTTTATCAGCTAGATACGCCAGATGGCGCCCTTGGCAAGTTCAGACCTGCTCCAATTCCACCAGACAGCCATTGAAATCCTTGGGATGCAGGAAAAGAACCGGTTTGCCATGCGCACCGATCTTGGGTTCTCCATCCCCCAAAACACGCGCGCCTTCGGCCTGCAGGTGGTCACGCGCGGCCAGAATATCATCAACCTCGTAACAGATATGATGAATGCCGCCGGATGGGTTTTTGTCCAGAAACCCTTGAATGGGTGAGGCGTCGCCAAGCGGATACAGCAATTCGATCTTGGTATTGGGCAGGTTGATAAAGACAACAGTCACCCCATGATCAGGCTCATCTTGGGGCGCGCCAACATCGGCCCCCAACATGCTGCGGTATTGCGCGCTTGCGGCGTCCAGATCAGGGACAGCGATGGCGACATGGTTCAGGCGACCAATCATGGTGATGCTCCTTTTTTGTCGCTTTATGGCGCGGGCGGGTGCTGCGTGCAACGTGCAACGTGCGACGAAATTAATAACCTGTTCACCTTGTGCTGCTTTCAATGATGGCATTCGCAGCAAATAGGGAAGAATCGCTATGGATGCCTTGAATGAGATGATGCTCACCCGTGCGCCGACCGCGCGCCGCCCTTTATTGGGGCTGACCGTTCTGGTTGTCGAAGACAGCCGGTTTGCAAGCGAATCTTTGCGTCTTTTATGTTTGCGCTCTGGCGCGCGGATCAGACGGGCCGACAGCCTGGAGAACGCGCGGCGGCATCTGGCGGTTTACCGGCCGTCCGTTCTGCTGGTGGATGTCGGCCTGCCCGACGGGTCCGGGTTGGCGCTGATCCAGGCCTTGTCAGAGGCGGTGCCAAGGATCGAAGTGATCCTTGGGATCAGCGGTGACACATCCGCACGAGACGAGGTGATGACCTACGGGGCTGATGGTTTCATCGAAAAACCCATTGCCAGTCTGGCGGCCTTCCAGACCGCGATCTTGAAACATCTGCCCGCCGACAGGCAACCCCCCGCTCCGCGTGAAATCAGCGATGAGACGGTCAGCCCTGACCCCATTGCGTATCAGGATGACCTGAACCACATCGCGCAGGTCCTTGAGGAAGTGGGCGAGGATGAAAACATCGATTACGTGACCCAGTTTCTTGGCGGTGTGGCGCGCAGTGCGCAAGACCACGACCTCGACAAGGCGGTGCGTGATCTTGCCAGCCTGCGCACCAAAGGTGGCGACCTGGGCAAAGGTGTGGCGGCACTGTCGCAGATGGTGCAATCGCGGATTGCCGCAGGCGGGCAGATCTGAGGCCGGGTCTAAAAAATCTGTCACAGATTTTTAAGACGGGAAAAATCTGCGTCGCAGATTTTTTGGCGCCGCAGATTCTTTTGCTACCTGACAAATCAGTTTTCGGGCGGTAACACCCGCAGTCGCAATTCGCGCAGCTGTTCATTCTGCGGCTCGCTTGGCGCATCCATCATCAGGTCTTCTGCCCGCTGGTTCATCGGGAACATGATGACCTCACGGATATTCGCCTCATCCGCCAACAACATCACGATCCGGTCGATGCCCGCTGCGCAACCACCATGCGGCGGTGCGCCATATTGGAACGCATTGACCATCCCGCCAAATCGTTTCTCGACCTCGTCCTTGCCGTAACCTGCCAATTCAAAGGCTTTGAACATGATCTCTGGACGGTGGTTCCGGATCGCGCCTGAGACCAGCTCGTACCCGTTGCAGGCCAGATCATATTGATAACCCAGCACTTTCAGTGGATCACCATCCAGCGCCTCCATCCCGCCCTGCGGCATGGAGAACGGGTTATGTTCGAAATCGATCTTGCCGGTTTCTTCGTCCTGCTCGTAAATCGGGAAATCCACGATCCAGGCAAAGGCAAAACGGTTCTGATCGGTCAGCCCCAATTCGTCGCCAATCACATTGCGGGCGCGACCAGCGACGCCTTCAAACGCTTTGGGCTTACCACCAAGGAAAAACGCCGCATCCCCCAGCCCCAGACCCAATTGCTGGCGAATGGCCTCTGTCCGCTCCGGCCCGATATTCTTGGCCAGCGGACCGGCGGCTTCCATCCCGCCTGCAACCTCACCTGATTTCAGCTTGGCCTGCGCCTCTTTCACTGGAATACCCAGCTCCTGGGCCACCGCATCGGCCGTCTTTTCGCGCCAGAAAATATAGCCCATTCCGGGCAAACCTTCCTTCTGGGCAAAGGCGTTCATCCGATCACAGAATTTACGCGACCCACCTGTCGGGGCGGGGATTGCGCGCACTTCGGTGCCGTCCTGCTCCAACAGCTTTGCGAAAATCGCAAAGCCGGAATCGCGGAAGTGGTCGGAGACCACTTGCATTTTAATAGGATTGCGCAAGTCAGGTTTGTCTGATCCGTACCAAAGTGCCGCATCGCGATAGGAAATCTGCTCCCAAGTTTGATCGACTTTGCGGCCACCGCCGAATTCTTCAAAAATTCCGGTGATCACAGGTTGGATCGTGTCGAATACGTCCTGCTGTTCGACAAAGGACATCTCTAGATCCAGCTGATAGAAATCCGTGGGCGACCGGTCTGCGCGCGGGTCCTCATCGCGGAAACACGGGGCGATCTGGAAATACTTGTCATAGCCCGACACCATGATCAGCTGCTTGAACTGCTGCGGGGCCTGCGGCAGCGCATAGAACTTGCCCGGATGCAGACGGGACGGCACCAGAAAATCACGCGCACCTTCCGGCGAAGAGGCGGTGATAATCGGCGTCTGATATTCACGGAACCCGCTATCCCACATCCGACGACGCATGGAGGCCACGACATCCGACCGCAGCTTCATGTTTTCCTGCATCGCCTCGCGGCGCAAATCCAGATAACGGTATTTCAGCCGGGTTTCTTCAGGGTATTCCTGATCGCCAAACACCATCAGCGGCAGCTCTTTTGCGGCCCCAAGCACTTCAATCGCGCGGATGAAAACCTCAACCTCGCCGGTGGGCAGTTTGGGGTTCACCAATTCCGGGTCGCGGGCCTTCACCTCGCCATCGATACGGATACACCATTCTGACCGTACCTTTTCCACATCACTGAATGCAGCCGAATCCGGGTCACACAGCACCTGCGTCATCCCATAATGATCGCGCAGATCGATAAACAGGATCCCACCATGATCACGCACCCGATTAACCCAACCTGACAGGCGCACAGTATCGCCCACATTCGCGGCGGTCAGATCGGCACAGGTATGGCTGCGATAGGCATGCATATTCTCATCCTCAAAGGGTCAAATCGTCGGCCCGATACACCCCTTTGCCCCGCTCATGTCAACCGTCAGCTTCTTTTGGTCAAAAATATCCCCGCCGGAGGCATGAAATCTTCATAAATGTCACCCACGTCGCTTGCGCCCGGACGCGCCATGCCTATAACCCACGACAATTTGCATAAACCCGAGGGGCAAGCCCATGCCAAAGCGTACCGACATCCAGTCGATCATGATCATCGGCGCGGGCCCCATTATTATCGGACAAGCCTGCGAATTCGACTATTCCGGCGCGCAAGCCTGCAAGGCCCTCCGCGAAGAGGGCTACCGCGTTATTCTGGTAAACTCCAACCCCGCCACAATCATGACGGACCCCGGATTGGCGGACGCCACCTATATCGAGCCAATCACGCCAGAGGTTGTCGCCAAGATCATCGAAAAGGAACGCCCAGACGCATTGCTGCCCACCATGGGCGGGCAAACCGGCCTGAACACATCCCTGGCACTGGCCGACATGGGTGTCCTGGAAAAATTCAACGTCGAAATGATCGGCGCAAAACGCGCAGCCATTGAAATGGCTGAAGATCGCAAGCTGTTCCGCGAGGCGATGGACCGGCTTGGCATCGAAAACCCCAAGGCAACGATTGTCACCGCCCCGGACGGCGATCTTGACGCAGGCGTTAAAATTGCCCTCGACGCGCTCGAAGACATCGGCCTGCCCGCCATCATCCGCCCCGCATTCACGCTCGGCGGCACCGGCGGTGGCGTGGCCTATAACCGCGAGGAATACGAACATTTCTGCCGGTCCGGCATGGATGCCTCTCCCGTCGGTCAGATCCTTGTGGACCAATCGCTCCTCGGCTGGAAAGAATTCGAGATGGAGGTCGTGCGCGACAAGGCCGACAACGCCATCATCGTCTGCGCCATCGAAAACGTGGACCCGATGGGCGTGCATACCGGCGACAGCATCACCGTCGCCCCTGCCCTGACGTTGACCGACAAAGAATACCAGATCATGCGCACGCACAGCATCAACGTGCTGCGCGAAATCGGGGTCGAAACCGGCGGATCCAACGTGCAATGGGCGGTCAACCCCGCCGATGGGCGCATGGTGGTGATCGAAATGAACCCGCGGGTGTCGCGGTCATCCGCGCTCGCCTCCAAGGCCACAGGTTTCCCCATCGCGAAAATCGCGGCAAAACTGGCCGTTGGCTACACGCTGGACGAGTTGGATAACGACATCACCGGCGTCACGCCTGCGTCCTTTGAGCCCACAATCGACTACGTCGTCACCAAAATCCCGCGCTTTGCCTTTGAAAAATTCGCAGGCTCGGAACCCTACCTGACCACTGCCATGAAATCGGTTGGCGAAGCGATGGCGATTGGCCGCACTATCCACGAGTCGCTGCAAAAGGCGCTTGCCTCCATGGAAACCGGCCTCACCGGCTTTGATGACATCGACATTCCGGGCGCTCCGGAAACCGCCGCCATCACCAAAGCACTCGCCAAACAGACCCCCGACCGTCTCCGCGTCATCGCCCAAGCGATGCGGCACGGGCTGTCGGACGATGATATCTTCGCAGTCACCAAATTCGACCCCTGGTTCCTCGCCCGTATTCGCGAAATCATCGACGCCGAAGCCGATATCATCAAAAACGGCCTGCCCGTGACCGAAGACGCCTTGCGCGCCATCAAAATGCTCGGCTTCACCGACGCCCGCCTCGCCACCTTGACCGGCCGGGACGAAGACAACATCCGCCGCGCCCGCCACAACCTTGGCGTCACAGCCGTCTTCAAACGGATCGACACCTGTGCAGCAGAATTCGAGGCGCAGACCCCCTATATGTATTCCACCTATGAAACGCCTGTCATGGATGACGCAGAATGTGAGGCGCGGCCATCGGATCGCAAAAAGGTCGTCATCCTCGGCGGCGGCCCCAACCGGATCGGGCAAGGCATCGAGTTCGACTATTGCTGCTGTCACGCCTGTTTCGCCCTGACCGATCAGGGCTACGAGACGATCATGATCAACTGCAACCCGGAAACGGTCAGCACCGATTATGACACCTCCGACCGGCTTTATTTCGAACCGCTGACCTTTGAACATGTTATGGAAATCCTGCGCGTCGAACAGGAAAACGGCACGCTGCACGGCGTCATTGTGCAATTCGGCGGGCAGACGCCCCTGAAACTGGCGAACGCCTTACATGACGCGGGCATCCCGATCCTTGGCACCTCGCCCGACAGCATTGATCTTGCAGAAGATCGCGAGCGTTTTCAGCAACTTGTCCAAAAACTCGACCTCAAACAGCCGCATAACGGCATCGCCTCCACCGACGAAGAGGCGCTGAATATCGCCGAAGGCATTGGCTTCCCCCTCGTCATCCGCCCTTCCTTCGTGCTGGGCGGGCGTGCCATGGAAATCGTGCGCGATATGGACCAGTTGCGCCGCTATATCTCTGACGCTGTGGTCGTCTCGGGCGACAGCCCCGTCCTGCTCGACAGCTACCTGTCCGGCGCGGTTGAGGTCGACGTGGACTGCCTCTCTGACGGCAAAAACACCCATGTCGCCGGCATCATGCAGCATATCGAAGAGGCGGGTGTGCATTCCGGTGACAGCGCCTGTTCCCTGCCGCCGCACTCTCTGTCGGACGCGGTCATCACCGAAATCCGTAGCCAGACAGAAAAGCTGGCGAAGGCGCTCAACGTCGTGGGCCTGATGAATATCCAGTTCGCCGTGAAGAATGAAGAAGTCTACCTGATCGAGGTGAACCCCCGCGCATCCCGCACCGTGCCATTCGTGGCCAAGGCGACCGATAGCGCCATCGCCTCCATCGCGGCACGGCTGATGGCGGGCGAACCGCTGTCGAACTTTCCACTGCGCGAACCCTATCCGGAAACCGAAAACCCGATGGACGTCCTGCCCTTGGGCGATGCTTTCACACTCGCCGACCCGAACACACCGTGGTTCAGCGTGAAAGAGGCTGTTTTGCCCTTCGCCCGTTTCCCCGGCGTCGATACGATCCTTGGCCCCGAAATGCGGTCAACCGGGGAAGTCATGGGCTGGGACAGGTCCTTCCCCCGTGCCTTCCTGAAGGCGCAGATGGGCGCAGGCACAGAATTGCCTGACGCAGGCACCGTGTTCATTTCGATCAAGGATGCCGACAAAACGGCGGATATGATTGCGGCGTCAAAAACCCTCCTCTCGCTTGGTTTCGATATCGTGGCCACACGCGGCACAGCCGCCTGGCTCACTGAAAACGATATTGCCTGTGAGGTGGTCAACAAAGTCTATGAAGGCGGGTTGACCATCGTCGACCGGCTCAAAGACGGGCATATCGCGCTGGTCTTCAACACAACCGAAGGCGCGCAGGCGGTCGAAGACAGCCGCGACATCCGCGCCGTCGCCCTTTACGATAAAATCCCCTACTTCACGACCGCCGCCGCATCACACGCAGCCGTGCTGGCCATGCAAGCGCGGGAAGAGGGTGATGTTGGGGTGCGGGCTTTGCAGGGTTAACAGTAAGTATTTGCGGGTCCCGCAAATACATCTGTCGGCTTTTGAGCCGAGACCGGTGACTGTCAGTTAATGCCGAAACTGTGTAGTAGCGGTAGTTAGAGCGAACGAAAAACTGGGTAATATAGGCCCCACATAGACATCTCATTGACGTGTTGATGCGTGACGGAGACAGGCGATGACAAACGAAATGGATTTATACTCATCAAATAGGCTACCCAATTCGTGGTCAAGCCGATTTTGGGTGTATTACTACTTTGTTCTTCTCTTGTTGGTTCTTGTGTTTCTTTTTGGACTATCCGTTCCAGTGTGGAAAGCCGTTGCACTAATAATTGTCTTGATCGCAGGTTTTGCGCCACCCTTTCGCGCCCTGCGTCATCGTCGAAGGCTGACGAAGCTTCGTATGGCCCAACTCACTGAGCACCGGAAAGATGCTGCAGGCCGCTAGCGAAACTTTGTCCAACTGCAACTAAGTTCAACCGAACTGGAAAAGCAGCCTGCAGGCGTAGTAGAAAGCCCCAGTGTCTTTATTGTTACTTTCGACTATCGGAACAGTCTGTTCGTCCTCGGAGTTCCAAAGTCCAGCTCCCGGACCTCGGGGTGGGTGCGAAGCGCCCTCCCCATGGGGGAGGTCCGGGCGCTGCCCGGCTTTGCCGGGCTGGTTTGTGGCTGGCGTTGGCTCAACCCAAGCTTCCCCGGCGTCAACTTGTCTTGCACCTTTGCCCTGTGGACATTCACCTTTTGCACGCCATAGTAATTCGTGAGGGGAGCACATATGCACAACGTTGCCATCACCGGAACCGGGGTCTTTACCCCCAGCCAGACCATCACCAATGACGAGCTGGTCACAGCCTTTAACGCCTATGCCGATCTGTGGAATGCCGAAAACGCGCGGGCCATCGCCTCTGGCGAGGTTGAGGCGAAGGACCATTCCTCCACCGATTTCATTGTCGCCGCCTCGGGCATCGAACAGCGCTATGTGTTGGACAAGGACGGCGTTCTCGACCCGTCGCGTATGTTCCCGCATCTGGACCCGCGCCCCGATGATGAGCCCGGCTATATGGCTGAGATCGGGGTCGATGCCGCGCAAAAGGCGATGGCGATGGCCGGTATTGCCGCCAAGGATGTCGATCTGGTGATCTGTGCGGCGTCCAACATGGAACGCGCCTACCCCGCGATTGGTGTGGAAATTCAACAGCTTCTGGGCGCGGGCGGCTTTGCCTTTGACATGAATGTCGCCTGTTCAAGCGCGACCTTCGGCATCCAGACAGCGGCGGATATGATCCGGTCCGGCTCTATCCGGCGGGCGCTGGTGATCAACCCCGAGATTTGTTCCGCCCATCTGGAATGGCGCGACCGGGATTGCCATTTCATCTTTGGCGATGTGGCGACGGCGACCTTGCTGGAGCGGGATGAGGGTCTGACGGCGCCCCATTTCAAAGTGCTCGGCACCCGTTGCGCCACCCAGTTCAGCAACAATATCCGCAACAATAACGGCTATCTGCGCCGCACCCATGACCAGATGGAAGACCGGCGCGACATGCAGTTCATGCAAAACGGGCGCAAGGTGTTCAAAGAGGTGCTGCCGCTGGTCAGCAAACATATCGCCGATCACATGGCCGATACTGGCATCGCCGCCGCCGATCTGCGCCGCCTCTGGCTGCATCAGGCCAACAAGACGATGAACGACTATATCGGCAAAAAGGTGCTGGGCCGGACACCGGAACCGGGCGAACAACCCAATATCCTGCAGGATTACGCCAACACATCCTCTGCCGGGTCGATCATTGCGTTTTCGAAATATTCCGATGATCTGGCGACGGGCGACAAGGGCCTGATCTGTTCCTTTGGGGCGGGTTATTCGGTCGGCTCTGTCATTGTAGAGCGCGGGTAAGCATCATGAAAACCACCATCGCACTGGCCCTGTTTTTCGCCCTGAGCGCCTGCGGCGTGCCATTGGTCCCGCTGGTTTAACCGCTTACCCGTTGATGCACATCTTCCAATGTCTCCACCCGCTCTGAATAGCGGTCGGTCAGCATTGGATCGCGCGCGCGGGTCATCAGGGTGAACCTTGCTAGTTCCTCCATCACGTCAACAATCCGATTATAAAGCGATGATGGCTTCATCCGCCCATCTTCAAACTCTTTCCAGGCCATGGGCACCGATGACTGGTTGGGAATGGTCACGAGCCGCATCCAGCGCCCCAGAATGCGCAGCTGATTGACCACGTTGAACGATTGCGACCCGCCTGACACCTGCATCACTGCCAGCGTCTTGCCTTGTGTGGGGCGAATGCCCCCAATGGGCGACAATGGAATCCAGTCGATCTGGGTTTTCATGATCCCGGTCATGGCCCCGTGCCGTTCGGGGCTGGACCAGACCATCCCTTCAGACCACATGACCAGATCACGCAGTTCAGCCACCTTCGGATGGGTCTCATCCGCATCATCCGGCAGGGGCAAACCTGACGGGTTAAAAAACCGGGTCTCGCAGCCCAAAGCCCGCAACACCCGCGCCCCTTCCTCAGCGCATAGCCGGGAATAACTGACGTCGCGTAAAGACCCGTAAAGCAGCAGAATTCGGGGCGGATGGCCGGGATCATCAGGCCCTGTCAGCGCATCAGTATCCAGCGGCTTCAGCGCGCCGGGCACGATATTGGACATGTCGTCGATTTGCATCGGGCTATTCATTCGCCTCCAGATGCATCTTCATTTCGATCAACACTTTTTGCAGCGCAGTCGTCTCCTGCAACAGCCGCTTGGCTTCGTTCACCGAAATAACCCCGTCTTCGATCGACTGGTTGTATTCGGCCATCAGCAGGGCAAAACGCTGGCTTAGCTTGATGACATCGGAATTGACGCCGCCTTGGCTGTTTGGCTCGGATTTCTCGTAAGACATTGTAATACCGCGCATTTCGGCCAATGCACCCGTGACATGGGGGTAGGATGCTTCCGCCTCCAGCGCGGCCACGGCATCAACAGGCATGAAACGGTCGCTATGTTCATCAGCAGCCGAATAGTAACGGCCCAATGTGGCCTTTGACCGGCCGGTCAATGTGCAGGCGGTTTCGATCCCGACATCCTTGACCAGCGCTTCGGTGTGTTTCTTGAGGTAGCTTCCTCGTTCTCGCATGTCTGCATCCCTGGCTGTCAGGCGCTGCAATTGCCGTGCCTTCACGTTATTCTCACTCTTAACTAACTGATTAAGCCACTGTTTGTCATTGATAAATCCAACGACAAAATAATCGGATCAAGACTTGCGTCAGACCGTTTTCATCTTATTGTTCCACCGCGTGGCAGACAGGGCCGTTGCAGCGGCAACCCCGCCGCATCGGAACGACGAATTTTGGAACGACAGCACTTGGTATGGCAAAGCTTTATTTTAATTATTCAACGATGAATGCGGGCAAATCCACGGTCCTTTTGCAAGCGTCGCATAACTATATTGAACGTGGCATGAACACCTATCTGATGATTGCACAACTCGACAACCGGGCCGGCGAAGGCCGGATCGGCAGCCGCATCGGGATCGGCGCAGATGCCGATACGTTTGCCCCGGGCGAAGATCTTTTCGCCAAGATCAAGGACAGGTTGGACAAAAAACCATGCGCCTGTGTTTTCGTGGACGAGGCGCAGTTTCTGGAACGCCAGCAGGTCTGGCAACTGGCCCGTGCTGTCGATGATCTGAACGTGCCCGTAATGACCTTTGGTCTGCGCGTTGATTTTCTGGGCAAGCTTTTTCCCGGCTCCGCCGCACTGCTGGCCCTGGCGGATGAAATGCGCGAGGTCCGCACCATCTGTCATTGCGGCAAAAAGGCCACCATGGTGGTTCGCAAGGATGAGTATGGGCAGGTTCTGACATCGGGTGATCAGATCGCCATTGGCGGCAATGACCGCTATGTTTCGCTGTGCCGTCGTCATTGGCGCGAAGAAATGGGCGAAAACAAAACCTAGTAAAAACTCTGCGGGTCGATATCGATCGCCATGCGCAGGTTTGTCGGCAACCGGAATTGCCCGACCCATTTGGCCAGCGCCTGTTGCAACGGGGCGGTCTTGTCGGCCTTGACCAATAGCCGGACCCGGTGGCGCCCGCGCACCCGCGCAATCGGGGCTGGTGCCGGCCCAAACACCTGCGCGCCGATCTGACGCAATGGCATATCCATCCGCGCCATTTCGGCCCCCAGATCAAACACCTCCTGCACATTCGGGCTGCTCAGGATGATCCCGGCCATCCGGCCGTATGGCGGCACACCTGCCGCCTTGCGCTCTTCCGCCTCTGCTTTCCAGAAACGCTCCTCATCCCCGGCCAGAATGGCCCGGATGACCCCATGTTCCGGCTGATAGGTCTGCAACAAGGCCTCGCCCGGTGTTTCGGCCCGGCCTGCACGCCCCGCCACTTGCCGCATCAATTGAAATGTCCTTTCAGCAGCGCGCAGATCGGACCCTTGCAGCCCCAGATCGGCGTCAATGACGCCGACAAGCGTCAACAATGGAAAGTTATGGCCCTTGGCCACCAATTGCGTACCGATAATGATATCGGTGCCGCCTTGGGCGATCTCTTCGATATGGGCCTTCATCGCGCGGGCGGACCCATATAAATCCGATGACAGCACAGCGATCCGGGCATCCGGGAAAAGGCCTGCAATCTCTTCACCCATCCGCTCAACCCCCGGCCCGACAGCGCTGAGCCGGTCCTCTGCCTCACAGCTTGGGCAAACGGTTGGCATCGGCTTCGTCTCGCCGCATTGATGGCACATCAACCGCTTGAGAAACCGGTGTTCAACCATCCGCGCATCACATTGGTCGCAACCGATCTGATGCCCACAGGCCCGGCACAGCGTGACCGGCGCGTAGCCCCGGCGGTTGAGAAACACCAGCGATTGTTCACCCTTGTCCAACCTCGCTTGAATGGCGCCCCGTAGGGTGGGTGAAACCCACCTGCTCCCCGGCACATCCTCCACCCGCATATCAATCGCCGCCATCTTGGGCATCACAGCCGCCCCAAAGCGGGATGTCAGTTCCAGCCGCTGATACTTGCCCGCCTCAACATTCGCCCAGCTTTCCAGGCTTGGCGTGGCAGAGGCCAGCACCACCTGCGCGCCGTTGATCGCAGCCCGCAACACCGCCATATCGCGGGCGTTATACAGCACCCCGTCTTCCTGCTTGTAGGACGTGTCATGCTCCTCATCGACCACGATCAGCCCAAGGTTCTGATAGGGTAAAAACAGGGCCGACCGGGCACCCACAACCAGTTGCGCATCGCCCTGCCCGACCATGCGCCAACAGCGGCGACGTTCGGTCATGGTCACACCTGAATGCCATTCGGCGGGTTTCATGCCAAACCGGGCCTCAACCCGGTTGATGAACTCGCCTGACAGCGCAATCTCCGGCAACAACACCAGCGCCTGCCGGCCCATGCGCAAGCATTCGGCGACAGCTTCCAGATACACCTCGGTCTTGCCTGACCCGGTCACGCCTTTCAGCAAGGTCGTGCCATAAGCATCAGTGCGCAGGGCCGCGCGCAAGGCGTCCGCCCCCGCCGCCTGATCCGCGCTTAGCGCCTTGCCACCGTAATCAGGATCAAGCCGTGAATAGGGTGTGTCGCGCGGGGCCTCTTCCTCGCGCACGGCACCAAGTTTCACGAGGCCTTTCACAACAGAGGTGCCCACCCCTGCCATTTCTGCCACCTCGCGCAAGGTAAAGGACAAGCCGCCATAATCACGCAGCACTGCCAGCACCTTTTCGCGCGCACCTGTCATCCGGTCGGGTTCCTTGTCGCCAAGGCGGTAGACTTTGCGCATCGATTGCGGATCACCCAAGCCCGGCGCACGGGTGCCCAGCCGCAACATCGCAGTCATCGGGGTCAGCGTGTATTCCGCCGCACGCCCCAGAAATGCACGCATCTCATCGCGCATCGGGGCCACATCCAGTACACGGATGACCGACCTGATCTTGGCCCGATCATAATCGCCCTTGCCCGGGCCCCAAACAACACCCAGCACCTTGCGCGGGCCCAGCGGCACCTCGACGAAGGCCCCAAGATGGCAGCCGCCCTCGGGCGCCTTATAGTCCAGCAGCCGGTCCAGCGGTTGGGTTGTCAGCACACCAACCAGATCGCCCTCATGGAAAAACGCAGCACTCATGTTAGCGCCAACATATTCGGGGTTTCTGCATCCATCCAACTGAGGTAAACGCTGGGTCAGGAAACGCCAACCCCTTGCCCGGAGCAAATAGATGAAGTTTTTCGTAGACACAGCAGAGATCGACCAGATCAAAGAACTCAATGACCTCGGGATGGTGGACGGGGTCACAACCAACCCATCCCTGATCGCCAAATCGGGGCGCGATATCCTCGAAGTGACCAAGGAAATCTGCGACATGGTCAGCGGCCCGGTCAGCGCCGAAGTCGTGGCCCTCGAAGCCGACGACATGCTGGCCGAAGGGCGCAAACTGGCCAAGATCGCCGACAATATCGCGGTGAAAGTGCCCCTGACATGGGCGGGCCTGAAAACCTGCAAAACACTCAGCGACGAAGGCACCATGGTCAACGTGACCTTGTGTTTCTCGGCCAATCAGGCGCTGCTGGCCGCCAAGGCCGGTGCCACCTTCATCAGCCCCTTTATCGGGCGGTTGGATGACATCAACCTCGACGGTCTGGAACTGATCGAAGATATCCGCACGATCTATGATAATTACGGGTTTGAGACCAACATCCTCGCCGCCTCCATCCGGTCGGCCAACCACATGAGCGATTGCGCCAAGATCGGCGCAGATGTGGCCACGGCCCCACCAAATGTGATCAAGGCGATGGCAAATCACGTGCTGACCGACAAAGGCCTCACCGCCTTTATGGCCGACGCCAAAAAGGCCGGTATCAAGATCGTCTAAGGGAGTGCCACAATGACCATCGGAACCAAGACAACGCCAAGTGTTCTGGTTCTGATGGGCGCCCTTGCGCCGGGTACAGCTGCGGCGCGGCCCTGCACGACAGACGAAACGATCCTGCTGTCCTGCACCGTTGAAGGCGGCGCACGGGCACTCAACCTGTGTCTCGCAGGCGACACGCTGCACTACGCATTTGGCCCCACAGGTTGGACGCCAACGCTGGAAATGACACGCAGTTTTGCAGATGTCGCCTACACGCCATTTGCAGGCACCGGTGCGACCATCTACGAAAACGTCACGCTCTATAACGGCAATTACGGGTACGAGATGTTCACATCGTCCCGCCTGCGCGTCGACCCCGATGCAACTGCCGAAGGCGGGATCATCGTGCGCCTGCCGGGTGGCGAAACCCAGACGCTGACCTGCGATGCGGGCGCCGTGCTACCGGACAACCCGTTTGACGGGATCGGACAATTGGCGCTCTTGATGGGGGACGGGCAGGATGACCCGCTGGGTTATTGTCTGGACCGGCTCAGCCCCACCGCCCCGGCCCGCACCTGCCTTGGGCGGTTGCGGGAACGGGATATCACGCGCGAAACCTGCAATCCGGCCAGCGACGATGCGCAATGCTGGGGGCCAGAGGCAACCGCATGGGAGGCGCTCGTCAACGCCCGTTTTGCTGCCACCCTGGCCTATCTTCCCACGCGCAGGGAGGTAATCTATGTCGAAACGCTCAAAGTCGCGCAGGACGCGTGGAAAATCAGCCGCAATCTCGATTGTGATGTGTATGTTCCAAACCCATTTGCCGGTGACGGTGGCAAGGCCGAATGCCGGGCGCAATACGCCGCCGACCGGGTGACATTCCTGCAGGAGATCATCAATCAGGCAGAGTTTGATGGGTGATATCTGGCCAACACCCAATGCGTCCGACGAATACAGCGGATGGTTTCACCATCCCTATCCCGCAGCATGGGCCAAACATGTCGTTTTCTCAGTTGGACTAATTGCCGGGCGACCAAATAAATGATCTTGGTCTTAATTAAGTTTTTAACGAAATCGAAGACGCAAAGTAACCGCCATGATCTACAATCTTTTTCCGACGACTGAAGGCGCCTATAATCTTTATTTCGAAGAGTTGGATGGTGACTATGACAAGGTCGACATGGTGGACAAATCCCCCGATCGCACGCCCGCTCGTATTTCGGAAGTCGATGCATTCCGGGCAGGGCGCGAGATCGAAACCGAATATCTGCCCACCAAGTTACGCCCCAAGAAACGCAAGGGAAAGCTGCCCGATCTGGCGATACACCGGATGGGCCAGATTTGTTCGCAGCGGTTCCGCGATGTGATCGAGGCGTTGGAGCCGGGTGTGCATCAATTCGTGCCGGTGCAGATCGTGTGGAAGGACAAATCGGTCGATGAACGGCCATATTACTGGTTCGTGCCGCGCACGCGTATCTGGTCACTCGATCCGGAGCAGAGCAACCCGCCGCTTAGGGAAGATGGGTGGTACCTCGGATACGCCATGATGGGAGAGCCTCGTCCTGACCCGATCCAGCCCGTTTTCCGAAAGGATGGGGTGAAGGACCATCACATTTTTGTGGAAGGCGGTATCACAGGTCACTTTTATGCGTCTGAACGGCTGAAGCAGACGGTTGAAGCCGCGAAGCTAACTGGCGTTGGCTTCAGCGATCCGCTACCGCTGATTTAGTGTTTTGCCAAGCGCCCCGTAGGTTGGGTGATTTCATCCGCCGCACGCTCCGTTAAGCTGCCCCACCGTACGGTGGTGTCCGACGTTTTGCCGACGCATGGCCGACGTGATGCCGACCGCGCTTTTTGCGCGAAATGGGGTGTTAACCCATGCTTCGCAGCAAATCACAGGGCCCGCTGCACTTTCGCGCATGTGCAATACCCGCTCCCCCCGGGTGAGACCGAAAAAACACCCTGCCCGGCTTTCATGCAAATAAATGAAGAAATGCGCGCAACCGTCTGCTAATCTGACAAAAAAGCAAAAGCAGAGCAGGCAAAATGAACAAAACACTGATGGCTGATGACCTTCGCGAAAAGATCATCGCAAACCCTGATACCCTTTTGGAAGATCACGATGTCATGCGCGCCCTTGTAGGTGCCAGTGATGCAAATGCTGGCGGCAATATCGTTGATTTGCGCGCCATCGCCATGACCCGGCTTGAAGCGCGTTTTGACCGGTTGGAAGACACCCACCGCAACGTCATCGCCGCCGCCTATGACAATCTGGCAGGCACCAATCAGGTGCATCGGGCGATCCTGCGGATGATGGATGCCGCTGATTTCGATGTGTTCCTACAAGACCTTTCCGGCGATGTCGCCAACACATTGCGGGTCGATGCGATCCGGCTGGTGCTGGAAAGCGAAACGCCTGACGCTGAAAACACTATGGGACCTGTCGTCAATCTGGCGCCCGCTGGATTTGTCGATGACTATGTCACACTTGGCCGCAACATGCCTGCCCGACAGGTCACATTGCGCCGTTTTCATGACACGGGTGCGGGGCTGTTCGGGGAACGCGCCGAATACATGCAGTCAGAGGCCTGTTTGAAACTGGACCTTGGCCACGGCCACCTGCCCGGCATGCTGGTCATGGGGTCCGAAGACCCGCAGCAATTTACCCCGCAACAGGGCACTGACCTGCTGACTTTCTTTACCGGTGTGTTTGAACGTGTGATGCGCCGGTGGCTGGCCTGATCCGATGATCTCTGCGGCGCTCAGCGACAGGCTGGGGCAATGGCTGGATCATCAGCGCGCGCTGGCCGGCGCTGCTGAGAACACGGTCAAGGCCTATCAGGCTGATGTGCTGGGCTTTCTGTCTTTCATGACGCAGCATCAGGGCGACACCCAGGGGCTGGCCCCTATCGCCCGGATCGGGGTGCGCGACATGCGCGCCTGGATGGCCCATGAACGCGGGCGCGGGGTGGGGGCACGGTCCCTCGCCCGGGCACTGTCGGCGGTAAAATCCTTCTACCGATGGCTGGCCGAACGCGAAGGGTTTGAACCCACAGCTGTCCTGTCGGTCCGGTCCCCAAAATTCCAGCGCAAGCTGCCCCGGCCACTGGCCGAACCCGCCGCCAAAGCGATGATCAACACGGTCGAAATGCAGGCGCGCGACCCATGGGTCGGCGCACGCGACACAGCCGTGGTGACCCTGCTTTACGGCTGCGGCTTGCGGATATCAGAGGCTTTGGGGCTAACTGGCAAGGACGTGCCGCTGCCCGAGGTGCTACGGATCACGGGGAAAGGCGGCAAGGAACGGATCGTGCCCGTGATCGACGCCGCCCGTGATGCGGTGGCGACCTACCTGCGGCTCTGCCCCTATCCGGTCGAAACAAATGCACCCCTGTTCAAGGCGGTGCGCGGCGGGCCGCTGTCACCGCGGGCGATCCAGAAAGTGATGCAAAACACGCGGCTGCAACTTGGCCTGCCCGCCACGGCAACACCGCATGCGATGCGGCATTCTTTTGCCACGCATCTTTTGTCAGCGGGTGGGGATTTGCGGGCCATCCAGGAATTGCTGGGCCATGCTTCCCTGTCTACCACCCAGGCCTATACGGCGGTTGATGCAGCACGGTTGATGGATGTCTATGACAAAGCGCATCCAAAGGCCTGATCTGACTTTGACATGTTCTTCACACACTTGTGTCAGATCGTCGGTAGCTATGATGCAGGGCGATGTGCAAGGGTTTCAGCGTATACAGTTTGCTTATGAATGCCAAAGGAAGACCCATGAAATTTCGCCTCACGCTCGCCGCACTTGCCATGTTGCCCGCCAGTGCCGCACTTGCCCAGGATTGCACCGCCTACACCGCCGAAGATCCGTTTGACCTGACAGAGGCTGAAATCGTAGGTTTTTATGATTGCCTGAAAGACCGGATGGCCGAAGGTTACGGTGCCGAAGGCGACCCGGTCGGCAGCGTCTACCGCGATTGGACAATCACCCAGACGGCCCCCGGCCTGGCAGGTGTGCATGGCAACCGGTTGCTGATCACATTCGCCAATGACATCGCGGCAGAACAATACACACAATATGCCGAAGATATCGAAATGCCTGTCGGCTCGATCCTTGCCAAGGAAAGCATCACGCTCAGCACAAAACGGCAGGCCGCGCGCCCCGGCCCGCTTTTTGTGATGACCAAGCTTGAAGAAGGCGGCGCCCCTGAAACTGATGACTGGCTTTATGCAGGGGTGCAGCCCAATGGCAAAGTGATGAACATCAAACAATCCTTCTGTCATGATTGCCATGTTGCCTATGACTATCAGGACAATTTGGGTTACCCACTCGAAGAAGTCCGGCTTTCGCAATAAATCGCGACCACGTCACGCAAACAAAACCCGCCGCATTTCCGGCGGGTTTTTCATGAACAAATCACGTCGCGACAAGGGCCAAAAAGCCCCGATTTCCTTTTGCATCCCGGCACATGATCGGTCATGACAGACGGATGACATTACGTACGAAAGCTTTGCTGGTTCATCTGTTGACTGCCACCGGTGCCGTATTCGCCATGTTGGCAATGCTCGCCGCCGTCGAACAGAAATGGAGCCTGATGTTCCTCTGGCTAGTGGTCGCCTTTGCTGTTGATGGGATCGACGGGCCACTGGCCCGCAAATACGATGTCAAATCCAATGCCCCGGTCTTTGACGGGGTGCTGCTGGACCTGATCATCGACTATCTGACCTATGTCTTTGTGCCCGCCTATGCGCTGTTCAAATCCGGGCTGCTGCCGGGCTGGACGGGTTGGACCGCGATTATCATCATCACCTTCGCCTCGGCACTTTATTTTGCGGATACGCGGATGAAGACGCGCGACAATTCATTCTCTGGCTTTCCGGGATGCTGGAATATGGTGGTCCTGGTGATTTTCGCGCTGGAGCCGAATTTCTGGGTGTCGCTGGTGCTGGTTAGTATTCTGGCGGTCGCGATGTTTGTCCCGATGAAATTCGTGCATCCGGTCCGTACCGAACGCTGGCGGATGCTGACATTGCCGATGGCGCTGGCCTGGACATTTTTTGCAGGCTGGGCGGCCTGGGTCGATTTCCACCCTGAAAGCTGGGCACATTGGGGGCTGGTGATCACCTCTGTCTACCTGTTGTTTGCAGGTGTCGGTCAGCAATTGATACCGTCCAAAGCAACCTGAAAAAATCTGTGGCACAGATTTTTTTGACGCAAGGCAGGTCAGCCCGTTTTGCGTTACCTTCGCTGATCAAAAAAAATTTGCGCCGCAAATTTTTTCCCCGTCGGACTTCGTGGCAAGTCGTCAGATCAGCAATGATGCCGCCCCTTCCAACCGCAGCAGGGCGACCTTGTCTTCGATACCACCTGCCCCCGAAAACCCACCCAACCCGTCAGCGGCCAAAACCCGGTGGCATGGGATCAGAATTGCAATCGGGTTCGCGCCACAAGCCTGCCCGATGGCCTGTGCCGACACATTCAACTCGTCCGCCAAATCACCATATGTCCGCGTTTCGCCATAGGGGATTGCGCATAGCGCGTGGTAGAATGCTTGTTGAAATTCGCTGCCACGCGGCGCCAGCGGCAGCGTGAATGCTGTCAACGCCCCCGCAAAGTAATCCGTCAGCTCCGACTGGGCCTGATCATAAAGCGGCCCGTCGGTCAGCGTGCCATCCCGCCCCCAGTAAAGCCGGGTGATCGCCCCATCCACCGCATCCAGCCCCAGTGGGCCAACCGGGGATTGCGGCGCGATCATCCTTTCAGCCCGCGCACAGCCATCATGGTGGCCGTGATGGTCGCGACAGTGGTTTCGGTATCACCATCAACCGCCACGGCCCGGCCTTGGGTAAAGCTCAGCGTGCGCCCGGATTTCACAACCTCGCCTTCGAAACGGAAATGCGGGCCCTTTGCAGGGGCCATGAAGTTGCATTTAAACTCTACCGTCAGCACCTCTGCATCCGCATCCATCAGCGTGAAAGCCGCAAAACCACAGGCACTATCCATGCCTGCGGTGATCACGGCGGCATGCATGAACCCGTGATGCTGGGTGAACCCCGGATGAAACGGCATCTCCAACACCACACGCCCCGGGGCCACATCACCCACCACAATCCCCATAGAGGCCATGGCACCCTGACGGTCAAAATCCGCCTTCATGCGCGCCACGGCCTCTGGGTTGCGGTATTCCATCAGGTCAGCGCACCGTCACAACGGCCGCAGACGCCCTCATGGGCATGTGTGCCGACATCGGGCAGGATTTTCCAGCAACGCTGGCATTTCTCGCCTTCGGCTTCAAAAAAGACCGCTGCAAGATCATCGACATCATCCAGCATGAATGCATCTGGCGGCAAAGTCTCCTTAAATGGAACAGCGGTGCAATCAGCTATTGCACTATCCTTAAGCCACGAAACGATCATGATATCTGCAATTTCCTGCAAATCGACGGATCGCAGCGCCTCCAAGGTCTGCATATCACCCACGTAGAGCGTGAAACCACCGGAAAGGCTGGACCCAATAATCTTCTCTTGGCGTTTGGTTTCAAGCACGCCCGTAACAACACGCCGTGCACGCCGAATTAGTTTCCATTTCTCCGCCAAAGCATCATTCAACCAATCCCCGGGCGTGTCCGCAAAATCCTCCAGATGCACGGAGCTGTCATCGCCGGGGAACCGCTCCAGCCAGACCTCTTCCATGGTAAAGGTAAGCATCGGCGCTAACCATTTCGTCAGCCGGTGGAACAGGATATCCAGCACAGTGCGGGCCGCCTTGCGCCGGGCGGTATCGCCATCGCAATAGAGCGCGTCCTTGCGGATATCGAAATAGAACGCCGACAGATCGACTGTGGCAAAGGTAAAGATCGCCTGGAACACGCCCTGAAAATCATATTTGGCGTAACCTTCACGCACCGTCTGATCCAGTTCCGCCAGACGATGCAGCACCCAGCGTTCCAGCTCCGGCATCTCTGCGGGTTCGACACGGTCAGCCTCGGCAAAGTCGCTGAGCGACCCCAGCATATACCGCAACGTATTGCGCAGCCGGCGATAGCTATCCGCCACCCCTTTCAGGATCTCATCACCGATCCGGTGGTCGTGTTTATAATCCGTCGTCGCCACCCAAAGGCGCAGGATATCTGCGCCATATTGCTTGACCACCTGCTCGGGCACGATGGTGTTGCCAAGCGATTTCGACATCTTCTCGCCCTTGGCATCCAGCGTGAAGGCATGGGTGACCACGGCGCGATACGGCGCATGGCCCATCGTCCCGCAAGCCTGCAACATCGATGAATGGAACCACCCGCGATGCTGGTCCGTGCCTTCCAGATAGACATCGGCCATCCCATCCTCGGACCCATCTTCGCGGTCACGCAAAACGAAAGCATGGGTGGAGCCGCTATCAAACCAGACATCCAGAATATCAAACACCTGATCATAGGCGTCATGATCCACGTCATTGCCCAGGAACCGGGCCTTGGCCCCATCCTTGTACCAGGCATCCGCGCCTTCGGCCTCAAACGCCTCAAGAATACGGGCATTCACCGCGTCATTGCGCAGCAGATAATCGTCATCCGTTGGCTGCGCACCTTTCTTGACAAAACATGTCAGCGGCACACCCCATGCCCGCTGGCGGGACAAGACCCAATCGGGCCGCGCCTCGATCATCGAATAAAGCCGGTTGCGACCCGTCTTGGGCGTCCAGGTCACCAACTCGTCGATGGAACGCAACGCACGTTCGCGGATCGTGGTGCCATAAGTGTCCTGCCCATCGCCGACGGCCTTATCAACAGCGGCAAACCATTGCGGCGTATTGCGATAGATCACCGGCGCCTTGGAACGCCATGAATGAGGATAGCTGTGTTTGATCACGCCACGCGCAAACAATCCACCAACCTCGGCTAGCTTGGCCATCACAGCGGTGTTGGCATCACCTTCCCAAGGGTTGGTCTTGTTCTTCTTGTTGGGCTTTTCGCGCATGATCTTGGTGCCGCCAAAGAAAGGCAGATCAGGGCGGAAGGACCCATCTTCCAACACGTTGTAAGTGATCACCTCCTGCAACATGCCCAGATCGCGATAAAGCTCAAACTCCTCCATCCCGTGGGACGGAGCACAATGGACAAAGCCGGTGCCTTCATCGTCGGTGACAAAGTCGGCGGCGCGGAAATCACGGGGGTCGTCCCATTCACCATCGGACCCTTCGGCACCGGCAAGCGGATGCGACAATGACGTCCCGGATAGATCGCCGGCATCACTGACACGGGTGAAAGCATCGACGCGGGCCTTGCCAAGCACCGCTTCGGCCAGTTTGTCAGCCAAAATATAACGCTCGCCTGTCTTCACCCAGTTATCGGCAGGCGCATCAGTGACCTCATAAACGCCGTATGAGATGTCGTTTGAGTACACGACTGCCTTGTTGGATGGCATCGTCCATGGGGTCGTCGTCCAGATCACGACTGACGCACCTTTGATCGCCTCATTCAATGTTTCGTTCACCGGGAACTTCACCCAAACAGTGAAGCTCTCCTTATCCGCATATTCAACTTCCGCTTCAGCCAGCGCAGTCTTCTCCACCGGCGACCACATCACAGGCTTGGACCCCTGATAAAGCGTGCCATTCATCAGGAATTTCTGGAACTCGGCGGCGATCACCCGTTCGGCATGGAAATTCATCGTCAGGTACGGTTCATCCCAGTTGCCGGTGACGCCCAGCCGCTTGAATTCCTCGCGCTGGATATCCACCCAGCCTTCGGCAAACTTGCGGCATTCCTGACGGAAATCGACAATGTCAACGGCGTCCTTGTCCTGACCCTTGGCCCGATACTGTTCTTCGATCTTCCATTCGATGGGCAGCCCGTGGCAATCCCAGCCGGGGATATAGCGGGCATCGTGGCCCATCATCTGGCGGCTGCGCACAACCATATCCTTCAGGATTTTGTTCAGTGCGTGGCCGATATGCAGGTGGCCATTCGCATAAGGCGGGCCGTCATGCAGGGTAAACGGCTTGCGGCCTTCGGCCTTGGCGCGCAGCTTGTCATAAACCCCGATCTGGGCCCAACGGGCCAGCCAGTCGGGTTCGCGTTTGGGCAGTCCGGCCCGCATCGGGAAATCGGTGCGGGGCAGGTTCAGGGTGTCTTTATAGTCGGTGGTCTCGGCGCACATCTGGGGCGTCCTTTTACATGTCGGAATACGAAAGAAGAAGCGGTGCGCGCACGCAGACACCTTTTCCCGGCTGGCCTATGGCTCAGACCGCCGGGCAGATAATGGCTATGATCATCCGGTACATCATGCGCGCGCTTATAGGCAGCCCCGCGCGCGGGGTAAAGAGTACGCATTGCGCAGCGCGTGCAAATTGCGCTAGCCGTGGTCCGGGGCCGGTTGAAGCAGGTTAACAAGTGCAAGGCAGACAAAACATTGCCATCGCAGGCGCAGGGATCGGCGGGCTGACGATAGCCGCCTTGCTGGCCGATCAAGGACACAAAGTCAGCGTTTTCGATCAATTCGATAGGCCCAGACCCGTGGGCTCCGGCCTCGTGATCCAGCCGGTCGGTCAAGCAGTGTTGGACCAGATCGGCGCAGGCGACCGGGCACGCGCGCTTGGCAACCCGATCAGGCGGATGCTGGGGCATGAGGTCGACCACGGGCGCAAGGTCCTGAATGTCTGGTACGACCGGCGCGATGAGGGGCGCTATGGCCTCGCCATTCACCGGGCAAGCCTGTTTGATGCGATCCACGCCGCCGCCATGACCCGCGACATCACGATCCATCCGGGCTGCCGGGTGACCGGGCGTGACGGGCAATACCTGACCCTTGGCAATGGCGAACGCCCCGGCCCTTTCGACCTGATCATCGACGCGGCAGGCGCGCAATCGCCTCTTTCTCCGCTCACATCCCGGCCCCTGCCCTATGGGGCGATCTGGGGCACGGTCGATTGGCCCGAAACCGACCTGCCCATCACCCAATTGACGCAAGCCTATCGCAAGGCAGATCGGATGATCGGCGCGCTACCCATCGGCAAGCTGCCCGGCGAAAGCACCCGGAAGGCCGCGATCTTCTGGTCCATGCCGCGCGACAGCCACACCCCGTGGGAGGCTGACGGGATTGAAAAATGGAAGGCGGAGGCAACCGCCCTGTGGCCCGCCTTCGCACCTTTCGCGGCGCAGATCACTGATCCGGCCCAGATGACGATGGCGCGCTACAGCCACGGCACCATGCGCAAACCATACGCAGCGGGCCTGGTTCATATCGGGGACGCGGCCCACCGGGCCAGCCCGCAACTGGGGCAAGGGGCGAATATGGCACTGCTGGATGCAATGGCGCTGGCCAAGGCACTTGAGAGGGCGACGGGCGACGCCGCCCTCGCACTCTACGCCAAATCACGGCGCTGGCACGTCATGGCCTATCAGACGATGAGCGCAGCTTTCACCCCACAATACCAATCCGACAGCCGCTGGCTGCCAGTGCTGCGGGACCGGGTGCTGTACCCAATCTCTCAAATCCCGCCAGGGCCAAAGCTGCTGACGGCAATCGTCTGCGGCACAATGCTGCCACCACTGGGGCGGCTACGGGCCTAGGGTCAGGACCCATTAATTCCGCTCCGCTGGCGCCAAAACCGCAAAATATCAGGGGTTTGAGGCATGCCGCGAATAAAGGGTTATTCGCAAATGGCTCACGCCGCTGAGATGAAGCGGTTTTGACGTCCGCAGGATTTGCAGGATTTTCCGCGTGAGCTGCGTTGCAACTGCTTGAAATTCAACCAGAGTTCCTGCGCAGATGCGCCTTGTCACACGAAAAATCTGTCAAACCAGCGGAGCGGAATTAATGGGTCCTGACCCTAAGAGGACTGCCACTGCGCCGTTCCGGACCAAGATGCAGCGTTGGAAACGGTGCGTTACCAAAACTCAACTTGCGATACGAATGGATTGTGATACCCACAACCAGTGGACTAACCAGTCAGAGAGTTAATGATGCGAACCACCAACTACTTTATCCTGTGTGCCCTGATATTATCAGTGTCCGCTTGCGCCTCTGCTGGTAATAACGACACAACGGTCTTGGAAGAAACACGCGCTCCAGACCAAGGGCCAACCGATCCCGGGGACGACTCAGCGGATCCGGTCAACCCTGCTGACCCAATCGATCCAACTGACCCGGTCGATCCCGAAGAACCGCCGCAGGAATTCCGTTCTGACCTATTACAGGCCGCGCTGCCGTCGGACTCGCGCAATCTTGGACCACTTCGCGTTCCGTTGCCCGACACACAGGTTTATCAAAGCCTTGGCGGCAGGACCGATGTTGTCACCATATCCATTGTCGAGGGGATCGGCCACTCGCTCGGGAACGATAGTACGAACCGGAACAATGTCGGCCCCAGCCTCAGCCGACTTTACATCTATGGATTGCGTAATGCAGAGAACGACGCCGTCGTGCTGACAGATACCTGGGCATCTGTGGTTGATCTTGATGGATCAAGTGGGCTCTTTGGTATCCGGGACGCTCGGTATTCGACAACCGTGGCAGATTTGCCGCCCGGCAGGGTCTTTACCGGAACGGCGAACAGCGCGACGGGATCAGTGTATCACCAGTATTTTTTCTGGCGTGCCGAAGATGAAACAGGATTTCTGACCAACGGCAAGATTATCATGGGCGTGTCCACCGACCCGCAAGATATGCCGACAAGCGGCAATGCCATTTATCAGGGGAACGCCAAGATCACCCGCCATGATGGTAACCGTTTGAGTCTCTTCGATGGGACATCGAGGGTGATTGCAGATTTTGAACAACAACGCGTCGATGTCGAGATCACCCCAGGCTATACCCTGATTGATGAAATAAATGTCGATGGCATGCAGATTGATGGCAACAAGTTCACCGGGGGAACCGTAGAAATATTGTTCGAAGGCGATGACGTCACAGAGTCCATCACCGGCGGTGTGACAGGCACGGATGCGGCAGGGATTTTTTATGGCCCATCCAGAGGCGCGCCCGTCGAGGTCGGTGGCGTTATCAACGTCGGAGGCAACGACGCCTCTTTCAATACGCTTTTCAGCGCAAATTAAACGAAAAAGGGTGTCAGCACAGACACCCTTTCTCAAATGCAGCAGTCTGATGCGTTTTGTCGAAAGCCTTAGTCGTCCTGCTTGTCATCATCGTCAGGCAGGTTGAAGAAGCTGTCGGCATCTGCCACGTCGCGGTTATCCTCTTCTTCATCCTCATCCCCACGCGGGTCTGACAGGCTGAAGGTTTCAAGACCGGCCATGGCGGCAGGCATCTTGGGCTCGGGCTCCATTGTCAGGGACTGCTCGGTGCTGACCAGTTTACGGCGTTCGTCATCGGACATGACGGTGCCTTCCTTGGCTTTCTTGGCATTGGCCTTTTGCACGGCGGCATCCAGTTCGGATTGCTTGCACAGACCAAGGGCAACCGGATCAATCGGATCGATATTGTTGATGTTCCAATGGGTCCGATCGCGGATCGCCTGAATGGTCGGCTTTGTTGTGCCCACCAGTTTGGATATCTGACCATCGGACAATTCGGGGTGAAATTTCACCAGCCAATAGATCGACGCCGGACGATCCTGCCGCTTGGACAGAGGGGTATAGCGGGGGCCACGGCGCTTTTCCTCACCGGCAGAGGCGGGATTATAAAGCAGCTTGAGCTTATGCAGCGGGTTTTCTTCCGCCTTCGTGATCTCGTCCTGGGTCAATTGCTTATTGGCAATCGGGTCAAACCCTTTGACACCCGTGGCCACATCGCCATCGGCGATGCCCTGGACTTCCAATTCATGCAACCCGCAGAAATCAGCAATCTGCTTGAAGGTGATTGTGGTATTTTCACATAGCCAGACAGCGGTCGCCTTGGCCATAATCGGTGTATTAGACATCGCATCTCTCCTGATCTGCAGACAAAGCTCTCCCGCACCCTTCCAACTGGGCAGACCGCGTATCGGGCCGGGTTCGCATTGTCAGGGAACTTGACGCCTATATAAGGGCGCGAACACCGATATGAAAGATCAAAAATGCGCCACCTGTTTGCCCTTATCATCCTTTGGTCATCGCCCGCTGCGGCACAGGATGTGGCCGGGGAATTCGACTATTACGTTCTGTCCCTGTCCTGGTCGGCCAATTGGTGCGCGCTGGAAGGGGATGCGCGGCAATCGCCGCAATGCGATGCGCAAAATGATCACGGCTGGATTCTGCACGGGCTGTGGCCGCAATATGAAAGCGGCTACCCCGCCAATTGCCGGACCAGTTTTCCGCCGCCCAGTCGTAGCGATACGGCCGCCATGGCCGATATCATGGGCACGTCAGGGCTGGCATGGCATCAATGGCGCAAACACGGTGTCTGCACCGGGTTGTCATCCGATGACTACTACGCCCTGTCGCGCGACGCATACATGCAGATCACCCGGCCCGAGGTTTTTCGCAAGCTGGATAATCCTGTGACGCTGCCCGCATCTGTCATTGAAGAGGCGTTCATACGCGACAACCCAACCCTGATGCCCGATCACATCACAATCACTTGCAAACAAGGATATATTCAAGAGGCACGTATCTGTCTTGACCGGGCCCTGAACCCGCGACTTTGTGGCAATGACGTGGTGCGAGATTGTACGTTGAGTGACGCCCAATTTGACCCGATGCGGTAAACGGCACCGATATTATCTATGTACCAAAAAAATCTGCGTAACGCAGATTTTTTGTAGCCAGCCACAGCGCCATCCATATTGTTCTGCACCATCTCGAAAAATCTGCGTCACGCAGATTTTTCCCACCCTCACACCGGATTAATTATCCCTGACAAGCTCCATCGTTAATGGAGACTGAGGATCAGCCAGCGCCTCGACCACATTAAAGTGATGCAAACCGGCGGCGACCACCTGCGCACAACGCCACGCATCGGTTAGTGCCTGCGCCTGCGCCAGAAACACTGGACGTTCATCCGCCCCGACCCAGACTGTCACCGGGCAAGCCGGTGGCGGCAGATGCACCGGGCTTTCGGCCTGCGCCTCATCCGCATCAATCTGCAATTCCCTGTTCATGCTGGTCTTCATCAACGGCGCAAGGTCCGCCACGGGGGATATCGGTACAACCTTCTCGACCCTGTCTGCATGGCCGTTCCGGGCCACCAATTGGCCCCCCGCCGAATGGCCGGATAACCGGATTGGACCCGCAGTCCGGGCCGCCACCCTATCAATCGCCTGCCCGATCTGCTGCCCGATCTGTCCAATCCGTACCTCTGGGCACAAATCATATGACGGCATCGCCACGCACCAACCATGCGCCAATGGGCCAGCCGCTAAATGCGACCAATAGGATTTGTCGAAATTCAGCCAATAACCGCCATGCACAAAGATCACCACACCTTTGGCCAGCCTGGGCGGATGGAACATATCAAACCGCTGGCGTGGGCTTTCACCGTAAGGCAAATCCAGCTCGCACAGGTTATCAGCCCGAAACGCGGCAGCCAAGCTTGCCCATTTCGCCGGATAATCCGCAGCGCCCGGAATATAGGCCCCATTGGCATATGCATCGTCTAATTCCATCTGTCCCCCCTTTACGCCAGCGCGATTCTACGGGCAGATAGCGCAACAGCTAAGGGAGGCTACCATGCTTGACGACAAAACCAACCTGACATCCATGCTGTCACGTCCCGATCTGGTCTGTGACAGCACATTGGTCGCGGGGGCATGGATCACAGCCGATCATGGGGCAACCTTCGATGTGACCAACCCCGCACGCGGCGACGTCATCGCAACCGTCCCTGATCTGGGCCGCGCCGAAACCGCCCGCGCGATTGAAGCCGCGAAAGACGCCCAGAAAGACTGGGCCGCCCAACCCGCCAAGGCGCGCGCCAACATCCTGCGCAAATGGTTCGACCTGATGATCGCCAATACTGAGGATCTGGCCCTGATCATGACCGCCGAACAGGGCAAACCGCTGGCCGAGGCGCGGGGCGAGGTCGGCTATGGCGCCTCCTTTGTCGAATGGTTCGCCGAAGAGGCAAAGCGCATCTATGGCGAAACCATCCCCGGCCACATGGCCGACAAACGGATCACCGTAATCAAGCAGCCCATTGGGGTCGCTGCCGGCATCACGCCGTGGAACTTCCCCAATGCGATGATCGCCCGCAAGGTCGCCCCTGCCCTGGCTGCTGGCTGCGCATTTGTGATCAAACCTTCTGAGCTGACCCCCCTTTCGGCGCTGGCCATGGCCAAACTGGCGGAAGAGGCGGGCGTGCCATCGGGTCTCTTCTCGGTCATCACATCCAGCGATTCCTCAGCCATCGGCAAGGAATTCTGCGAAAACCACACCGTGCGCAAACTGACCTTCACGGGCTCCACCCAAGTCGGGCGCATCCTGCTGGGGCAAGCCGCGGATCAGGTTATGAAATGTTCTATGGAACTGGGCGGCAACGCGCCTTTCATCGTCTTTGATGACGCCGATCTGGATGCAGCCGTGGAAGGGGCCATCGCCTGCAAATTCCGCAATAACGGGCAGACCTGCGTCTGCGCCAATCGGATTTACGTGCAGGCGGGGGTTTATGACGCCTTCGCCGCCAAATTCAAAGCGGCGGTCGAGGCGTTGCAAGTCGGCGACGGGATGACCGATGGTACAACCCTTGGCCCGCTGATCGAACCGAAAGCGGTGGATAAGGTGAAATCGCACCTTGACGATGCGCTGGCCAAAGGCGGCGAAGTGCTCACAGGCGGCAAACCACACGACCTCGGTGGGCAGTTCTTTGAGCCCACAATCATCACAAACGCCTCCAAGGATATGGTCGTCAGCACCGATGAAACCTTCGGCCCCTTCGCGCCACTGTTCAAATTCGAAGACGAAGACGACGTGATTGCACAGGCCAATGACACGATCTTCGGGCTGGCCAGCTATTTCTACGCCAACGACCTCAGCCGGGTGACCAAGGTCGCCGAAGCGCTGGAATACGGGATCGTGGGCGTGAATACCGGCATCATCTCAACCGAGGTGGCACCGTTCGGCGGGGTCAAACAGTCCGGTCTGGGGCGCGAAGGGTCGCATCACGGGATCGATGACTACCTGGAAATGAAATACATCTGCACCGGGGTCTAATACGCCATCTGCGCGCCATCGCGGGACAACACATGCCAGTCCAGCGTTGTGACCTTGTCCACAATCCAATCGGGATCAACGCCGTTATTCCGCATGCGGATTGTGGACTTGCCCGTGCCAAACCGCGCGATATCGACAAACATGTCCTCGCTGGACAGAACCGCATCACTGCCCACTTTCGGGGCGAGGTTATCAAGCGACCGGGTCACACAGGGCGACAATTCGGTGATCTGGGACAGGCAGGCATAATCCGGGCTGATATGCGCTGGCACAGGCGCGCCCATCGCGCCGTCTGGCATGGCGTCCAGCAATTCCGGCAGCGGGGCGTTGCGCAATCGGCGTAACGCAGCAAACAGCGTCGTGGTCGAGATGTAGTTTTTCCCGGACCTGGCCGCCTGTGTCGCAGCCAGGGCGAAAGCATCCTGTAACTTGCGATCCAACCGGTCCCAATAAAGGGCCAGCACCGTGGGCATTTTGGGGCTCTCTTGCGGTAAGGCGGGCAAACCAAACTGATGATCCAGCACTTCTCCGAATGCGTCCGCCGGAATGTCCCAGATATCATCTGGCGGTAAGTCCGGGGGACCAGGACGTGGCACAATAATCCGCTTCGATTTCAGGTCCGAGAACGCCAGCCCATCAAGGCCATTATCAATACAAGGCCCGACATAAGCGCGAAACGCCGCATCCTCCAACAGCTTCTCGATACGGATGCCGGAAAAATCATAACGTTGATTGGCGGATTTACGGGCAACCAGCAACCCGATCAAACGCCCCTCGGACAAAAGCGGCGCACCCGACATACCATGCCAATCCAGGCTGTCATCGATCTGCATCTTCCGTGTATTCTGCAACTCAGCAATCTGGTACTTCCCCGCAACGATGGATGACGCCAATGGGGCAATCCCGCTGATCTGTTCTGTATCCTGCCGGTAACCAGCCTTGGGGGCAAATGCAGGAAAACCAACCGCGATCAATGGCAGGTTCAGACAATCAGGCGGGCTCTTGGGCTTGCCAAGATCAATCCTTGGGGCAGCCTCGCATTTCAGGTTGCGCAACCGCAGTAACGCGGCATCCAGTGGCCGATCATCCAGGCGGTCGACCGTGGGCCACACAAGTTCGGCAGCCTGCAACGCGCCCATCTGACCGGCCGCCAGCAACGGGCGCACCACAATTTCTTTGGCCGGTTCGGCCCCATCGCGATGCACCACATGCAACGCCGTCAGGATCAGGTCAGTGCCAATCAGGTAGCCGGTGCCAGCATTGCCACCCGCCGTATCCGACCACACTTCGGTGACGCGGCCCAGCAGTTCGGGAATGGCATCTGTCATGCGGCGCGCCTCATCTTGGTTTCGATTGGCCGACACGGCTGATCAAAAACTCTGATTGCCCGTCACCCGACACCGGTTCCAGCACCAATTTTATCTTGTGACTGGACTGGCGTTCCTGCGACGCATCGGCATCGAAACTGGCGACCCAGAATTTCACGCCACCCGACACAGCAGCATCGCGGGTGACGGTGACATGCATCTCCAGCTCAACCGGTTTGACACGAAATTGCAGGGGCTGATCCTTACCCATATCAAGGGCACGCAGCAATTCAGCACGCAATTCTTCAATCGCGGCAGCCAAAGAGATTTGCGGATCGTCGGACATAAAATACCTCAATCAGCAGCATAAGAATAAATAGAATAATGCCCCCATCATAACCGCGAATTGCCCCCTTTGCAAAAAAATGCACAAAGCCACCAAGGATTGACCTTCCAGACGCGTCCAACCAAATGTGATGCGCATGACAACAAGCGATGAAGATCTTGCAGAGGCGGCAGCCACCGGCGACGGGGCGGCCTTTGCCAGCTTGCTTGATCGCCATTACGACAGGCTTTTCGCCTTCTGTTTCCGGCTCACCGGCGCGCGGGCAGAGGCAGAGGATCTGACACAGGATATCTGTGCCGCCCTGCCCGCCAAGCTCGCCAGCTATCAAAAACGGGCGAAGGTCACGACATGGCTCTACCGGGTGGCTGTGAACGCCGCCCATGACCGACGCCGCAAGCGCGCCACATATGCAAAAGCAACCGAAGGTTGGGGCGATTGGGAAACAAACCGCACCGCCGCCAACCGGGACACACATGAACAAATCGACTGGCTGACCGCCGCCATGAACCAACTGACCGATGATCTGCGCGACACGCTCGCCCTTGTGCTGGACGACATGACCCATGCACAGGCCGCCGACATCCTGGGCGTGTCAGAAGGCACCATCAGCTGGCGGATATCCGAGGCCAAAAAAGCCCTGCGGGCAATCAAGGAAAAGGAGGACGTGGCATGAATGATGACCTAAACGACCTCAAGGCAATGATGGATGATGCAACGCCCCGGCCGGATGCGGCACGGCGGGCGGAAAATCTGGCATTGGCGCAGAAAAATTTCGAAAATCTCCAAGGATCACGTCAGACGGCGCGTCCCACTCCTGTAACCGAGGCAAAGGGCCTCTGGACAGGAGTAAAGACCATGCTGAACACATTCACATCCAAGGCGGCACTGACGACGACGACGGCACTTGTCGCCTGCGGCTTTCTGTTTCTGACACCGCAAGGGCAGGATTTGCTGTCGCAAAACGGTGGCGGGGATAACCTTGCAGGCGACTTGGAACTGGCCACAGCAGAGGCGCGACGCGACCGGACGCTTGGCAATGATGACGTGACCGAACAAGTCGCTGTCGTGCCGCCCTCCATCGCGGGAGGTCTCGTTGACGCAACCGAAGAGGTAGCGCCGGCACCAGCCGCGCCCATCATCACTGAGCCCCAACGCAACCCGGCGGCGGTTAACCCAAAACCATCAGAGTTTTCTGGCAAAACCGCAAATGCAACACCAGAAGCTGCTCAAGATGATCAGGTCGTCTCGTCGCTCGGCGCGGGCGAATTGGATATAGCCGTTGCAGAGGAGGAGGCGTCGCAACCGCCCGCGACAGGTCTGGCTCAAACAACAAGCGACAGACGCAACACCACTGGCCTCGTCCAATTGCATGGCAATGCGGCACCACAAGAAGCTGCGCCACAATCAGGCGCGCAGGTTGGTGCGGTCATATCACGCGTACCCGATGTCATCATTCAGCCCGCCCAACCCAACACCGAAAGCTTCCCGACCGAAGCCCCCAACGACCTGAAAATCACCGGCGAAGAACCGGTCTCCACCTTCTCGATCGACGTGGACACGGCGGCCTATTCAGTCGTCCGGTCGTCCCTGACCCGTGGCCAGCTACCCCCGCCGCAGGCCGTACGCATCGAGGAACTGATCAACTATTTCCCCTATGACTACCCCGCCCCCGACGCGGGCGAGCCCCCGTTCCGGCCCACAATCAGCACGTTCCAGACCCCGTGGAACGCCGACACGCAACTGGTCCATATCGCGCTGCAAGGCGCAATGCCCGCCCTGGACGACCGGCCACCCCTGAACCTCGTCTTCCTGATCGACACATCCGGGTCGATGGATGATCCAACGAAACTACCACTGCTGAAACAATCCTTCCGGCTGATGCTCGACCAACTCCGGCCCGAGGATGAAGTGGCGATTGTCGAATATGCGGGCAGCGCCGGGCAGGTGCTGGCCCCCACCCCGGCCTCTGAACGCACAACCATCCTGCAAGCGATCCAATCGCTCGGCGCAGGCGGGTCCACCAATGGGCAAGGCGGGCTGCAACAGGCCTATGCCGTCGCTGAGACCATGAAAGAGGACGGCCAGATCAACCGCGTCATCCTTGCCACCGACGGGGATTTCAACGTGGGGCTCAGCAACCCCGACGCGCTGAAAGACTTCATCGCCGACAAGCGGGACAGCGGCACGTATCTGTCGGTCCTCGGCTTCGGGCGCGGCAATCTGGACGACGCGACCATGCAGGCGCTGGCGCAAAACGGGAACGGAACGGCCGCCTATATCGACACGCTGAGCGAGGCGCAAAAGGTGCTGGTGGACCAGTTGACCGGCGCGCTGTTCCCCATCGCGGGGGATGTGAAGGTGCAGGTGGAATTCAACCCCGCCCAAATCGCCGAATACCGGCTGATCGGCTATGAAACGCGCAGCCTGAACCGAGAGGATTTCAACAATGACAAGGTCGATGCGGGCGAACTTGGGGCAGGCCATGCGGTGACAGCAATCTACGAAGTCACACCCACAGGCTCGCCCGCACAACTCAGCGACCCGCTGCGCTATGCGCCCAATACGGTGGCAGCCAGCTCTGACGAACTCGGCTACGTCAAACTGCGCTACAAGGAACCGGGCGAGGCCACCAGCCAGTTGATCGAAACCCCGATCATCGGGCAATCCACCCCGGGGACAGAGGCGAATTTCGCCGCCGCCATCGCCGGTTTCGGGCAATTGCTGCGCGATGACAGCTATCTGGGCGACTGGGGCTATGACGACGCCATCGCACTGGCCAACGCCAATCGGGGCGAAGACGCATTCGGCTACCGGACCGAAGCCGTGCAACTGATGCGACTGGCGCAGAGCCTATCCAGATAACCTGCGACCCTTGCCATGTGACGCACATGGCAAGGGTCACTTTTTTCTTGCCAAATACACACCCATCGCGTGCAATACACCGCATTAAAGGGTGCATATTTTGTCAGATACACGCGATTTCTTTATCAGTTTTACCTATGCCGACATCGATATTGCCACGGCAATCAATGACGCGGTGAACCATGCCGGTTTCAGCACATGGTTCCATCCCAAGGACAAACCCAAAGGGGCCGGCATCGCCGACTGGATGGAGGTCGCGCTCGACGCCTCAAACCAGATGCTCGCCCTGTGCTCTGACGCCTATTTCGACCGGTCCAAAGGCTATAGCCGGGCGGAACGCCAGTCGATGTTCTGGGAAGACCCGACCAACAACGACCCTCTCCTGATCCTCGTCAAAGTCGCCCCCTGCAAATTCCCCCGGCTGATCGCCCAGAACGAATATATCGACCTGACAGGGCTGCAACGGCCCGAAGCGGCGGCAAAACTGGTCGCCGAACTACAAAGCGAACACGCCCGTCAAGCCCGGCTTGCAGCCGAAAACGCCAATCGGACGCGGCAACTCCCCACAATTTTCAACGTCCAGGACGGGCTCAACCCGCATTTCAGCGGGCGCAGCACAGAACTGGCCTTGCTGCACGAACGTATCAGATCCAACACCACCACAGCCATCACCGCCGTTCAGGGCATGGGCGGCATCGGCAAGACCACGCTCGCCCGTGAATATGCGCATCGACACGGCACCGCCGCACGCTTCGGCGGCGTCTGGTGGGTAGAGGCGGAAACACAATCCGGTATCCTTGCCGGCTACGACGCACTTGCGCAAAAGCTGGGCAATCAGTTTGCGCGCGACCCGGATCAGGAAACGAACGCCGCCAACATCCGCGACTGGCTGGGCGCACAGCCTGACAGCGCACCATGGCTGGTGATCTTCGACAACGCACCCGACGCGAAAACCGTGGCCAACTGGCTGCCCAAAGGGTCCGCGCGGGTCATCGTGACAACACGCTATGACGGGTTCGACACAATCGCCGAAAAACTGTCACTCGATATCTGGGACGTGGCAACAACCGCGCAATTCCTGCAAGAACGGACCGGACGGGGAACTGATGCAGAGGCGCGGTCCCTGGCCGAACGGCTCGACGGCCTGCCATTGGCCGCCGAACAGGCCGGGGCCTATCTGGCTGAAAACAGCACGCTAGCGTTCAAAGCCTACGAAGACCGCCTGATCGAAATGCTCGACAAAGCCCCCGATTTCGACGCCAGCGGCTACAACAAAACGCTCTACGCCACCTTCCGCACCGCGCTGGAGGCGATCAAGGAAAGAGAGCACAGCGAAACAGCACTGGGCCTGATCAACCTCTGCGCCTATCTATCGCCAGATGGCGTAGAGTTGGAAGTGTTGAAAGCCTGCGCCAAAGCATCCGACATTCTGCCCGAACCACTGCGCAGCGATCTGACAGATGAGGTACAGTGCGCGAAGGCTGTTGCATCCCTGACCAAATACGCCCTGATCCGCGTCGGCGAAGTGCCCGATTGGGGGCAAACACTGATCTTGCACCGACTACTAGGCGACATCGGGCGCGACCTGCTCGACAAGGCAGCGCATGAGGAGTGGTCTACGGCAGCGGTATTGATGATCCAACAGTTGATGCCGAATGACGTCCAAAACACCCCTTCGGTTTGGCCACTTTGCGCGCGGCTCACGCCGCACGCGCAGGCCATGCGCGCACTGAACGTACAACCCGGCACAACTGGTCGAGCCTTGGCTTACGTACTCAATCAGGCCGCTGTCTATCTGGATGCACGCGGTGATTTCGACGGCGCGATCACCTTGCTGCGTCGGTGTGTCGAGCTTGGCAAAGTTGTCTTTCAAAGCAACCCGAAAGAAGTTGCCATAGGGCTGGGCAACCTCGCTGGGCGACTGGAAAAGCGAAAAGAGAGATGGGATGAATCAGAGGCGATCTATGCTGAGGCGCTAGAGATACTAGAGGCCACTCTTGCACCTGATGATCCGTCAATCGCCACCACACTGTCGAATATGGCTTCGATTCCGCAGAAAAAGAATGAATTCTACAAGGCCGAAAACTTGCATTTACGGGCCGCTAAGATCGACAAAGCTGCCCACGGCGCCGTGTCTACAAAATATGCTACCCGTCTGAACAACCTCAGCACCGTTTACTATGATTGGGCCAATGCCACAGGTGATCCCAACCTACGGCGCAAGGAACGCGACACCACAGAAGAAGCAGCGCAGATAATAGCAGCCCTGCGCGGCATACGGCACCCGGGCACAGCGGCCTGCCAAAACAACCTCGCGGTCATGCATGCAAATACTGGCAACATATCCCTCGCTGCCAAGCTGATGGCGCGCGCTGTGACGATAAGCCTGTCATTAGACCAGCAGGCACATCCCGACACACAACACTATATCCGCCACCTCATCTTTTTTTGGGAAAAATCCGGCCAATACGACAAAGCCGCCCGGTTACGCGCAGGCGATGGCGCGGACATCTTCCCCATCGTCGCAGAAATCGAAGCCGAACACCGCGCCTGGGTGGCAGAGGACCCCGATAACCGCGAGTTTGGCCTACGTTCCCCCATCACCGGTGCCACCGCCTAAACCTTAACGCCGCGTTTACACTTCCACCGCCCGCTGCGTTAAACCACCCCCACCGTGCGTTAGGGTCCGACGTTTTGCCGACGCATCGCCGACGTGTTGCCGACCGCCCAAAACCCCTGTTTTACCTGGGTTAACACTTGATTCGCGGCACCCCGCCCCGCGCAAAACCACGCACGCAGCACCCACCGAACGTTGCGCGCCCTACCCCAACTGGGCGCGCGCCACCGGGATAATCGCCCCTTCGATCAGCCGCATGATGTCACCGAAATACCCGCCACTGCGCGCCGGGCGCAGCGGATCAGAGGTCAGCGCGATGGTCATCTCCAGCCCCGGCACAACGCAGATAATCTGCCCGCCATAGCCTCGCGCCAATGCATAAGCCTCACCGCCCGCCTGCCCCAAAAACCAGCCATATCCGTAACTTAGCCCCGAAAACGGCGACCGTGTGCGCACTTGCAGCGACCGCGCGACCCAATCACGGCTCAGCACCTGCACGCCATCAAACACACCGCCTTGCCGGTACATTTCACCGAACCGGATCATGCCTTCATGGGTCAATGCCATCTCGTTCCCGCCCAGATAGCGACCTTGCGGGTCGCGGGTCCAGGCCGGGATATCGACGCCCAACGGTCGCCCTAACCTGTTGCGCGCCAAGGATAAAAGGCTCTCGCCCGCCAGTTCGGCCAGCACCGCCCCCAGCACATGAAACGACCCCGTGGAATACAGCATGCGACTGCCCGGCGCTGCCACAAACGGGCGGGCCAAGGCATTGGAAACCCAGTTGGCACTGCTGACCCAGCCGCCATAATTGGCACCCGACGTACGTTCCAGCCCGGCCTGCATGGTTACCAGGTTTTCTATCGTGATATCAGCGACTTGCGGGGCAGCGCGTGCCGGGATCAAACCTGGGGCCACCTGCCCGATCGTGGCGTTCAGCGACGGCAGTTCACCACGATCCAGCGCCGCCCCCGCCAATGCCGCGACAATGGTTTTGGACACGGATTTGACCGGGACCGCGCGGCCACGGGCCGGACCACGAAACACCTCTGACACGACATCAACGCCGGACTGCCGGATCATCAGCGCGTGGCACTGATCAAACGCCCGCGCACGATCAACAACCGCCCGCCACGGATCCGCCTGTGCCCAAAGCGGTGCTGCACAGGCAACAGTGGCACCTGTCAGAAAAAGCCGTCGGCCAAAGGGACGCATCGAAACCTCGCGATTGTTTTCGCAAACCTAAGCGTTCTGGCGCAGAGGACCAGCCACAATCAGTTGAACCTGGGGTCAGGACCCTTGTGGCAATAGGCCTCGGTCGCGATAAAATCACGCAGTGTTTGGCCTTTGACAGGGCGAAACCGGTCCAGTTCTGTCAACGCCGTCACCCGGTCCAGCCGGAACATGCGAAAGTCTTCGCGCAATTCGCACCAGCACACGGCGGTCCAGACCTTGCCCCAGAACCAGACCCCCAATGGGCGCACCACCCGTTCAGACGTATTGCCCGCCTCATCCTCATAAGAAATCCGCAAGCGGGTCGGGCTTTCTGACGCCGCCTCGAACTGATCCAGATAGGCACGCCAACTGCCCCCCTGCCAGGGGGTCTGCAAGGCATGGATACTGATATGGCCAACCCGTTCGCGGGCAACTTCCGGCAGGACGGCATCGATCTTGACCATCGCCTCTTGGGCGGATGCGGCCATTTTTGTGCCGCCCCAGCTTTGCAGAATACGGGCACCGGCGACCAGTGCGACCATCTCATCATGAGTGAACATCAGGGGCGGCAGGTCATAGCCATCGCGCATCAGGTAACCAACGCCCGCCTCGCCCTCAATCGGGACACCAGAGCCGATCAGATGCGCCACGTCGCGATAAATCGTGCGCGGCGTCACCTCCAGCTTTTCGGCCAGCTGCGCTGCCGTCGTCAGCCGACCGCCACGCAGATATTGCAATATCTGAAAAAGACGGTCGGCGCGGCGCATTATTTGGCGGCCTCAAACAGGCCAATCGAATTGCCATCCAGATCCTTGGCATAGGCAAAGCGGCCAAAGGGCATGGCGATCACATCACCCACGATTTCACCGCCAGCTGTTTTGCAACGCTCCATGCCCGCCTCCAGACTGTCCTCCAAGCCCAGATGGATCGTGTTGCCACCATCCGGCGCAGGCTTGCCGGGGTACAGGTGGCCGCCCGCATCATCCATTGACCCACCCAATACGGCCATCGGGTTTGGGCCGGAATTGTCGATCGTCATCTCATAGCCAAAGACCTTGTTATAAAAGGCCACCGACTTTTCCATATCCGTCACCGGAATTTCACCCCAAACGATAATGTTGCGTCCGCTCATCTTTCCATCTCCTTGATTGATCGGTTGATGAGACGCTTTAATCATACCCCTACTGACAGCGTTATGTCAGCATCATTTCAGGAGGGGTCATTTGGCAACCAAGCAAGGCCAGCCAACGTGTCAGCAAGGGGCTTATATTCGGCAGATACCCAACCGTCATAGCCATCCGCGTCCAGTGCGGCAAAGAAAGCGGGATAATCAACCTCACCCTTATCCGGTTCAGAGCGATGCGGTGTCTGGGCGATCTGCACATGGGCGGTGATGTCACGCATCTCGGCCCACAGGGCCACAGGGTCACCATGAATGCGGGCGGCGTGATAGGCGTCAAACTGCAACCGGACATTGGGGGCATCCACGGCCTCAATCACCTCGCGGGCCAGGTAGAAATCTGACAGGAAGTAACCCGGCTTATCCACCGGGTTCAGCGGCTCAATCGTCAGACTTTGTTTGGGGGCCTCGGCTGCGGCCCAGCGCAGGTTTTCAATCAGCATCGCCTTGGCATCATCGCCTGCCGCCTCGCCCGCCATGACATGCACATGTTGGGCATGCAGGGTGCGGGCATAGCGGGCGGCACGTGGAAAATCACGGCGAAACCGGGCTTGCAGATCAGGCACAGCCGCCCAACCCGGATCACCACCGGTATAGTTCGGGGGCGGGCAATTGATCAGGGCCATCTTTTGTTCATAGCGGCCCAATTCATTGACGATATCCTGCGCATTCACGTCATAGGGAAACAGCACCTCCACCGCATCAAACCCTGCCTCCTTGGCCGCGGCGAACCGTTCGATGAACGGCAATTCGGTAAAAAGCCATGTCAGGTTGGCACAGAATTTCGGCATAGGCAGCGTCCTTTGATCAATCCAATAAGTTTTCACGAAAGTCAGCCGATCATGCAAGAGTTGCAAAACGAAGCCGGTCCACTAATCTCTCGGGTGAGGACATCTGGAGCAGACGAAAAATGAAATCAGTCATTCGGTTTATCGTTAGCCTCTTTATGCCGGTTATCCTTGTCGCCGGGGGCGGGATGGTCATGGGGTGGGGTATTACCAATGAATGGGATTACGTCGCCTGGGCGGGTATCGGCATGCTGGCGGCCGGGATCATCTGGGGGTTGGTCTTCTGGCTCTGGGTCGATGCCGGCACGTGGTAAGCCGCCGCCCAGCAGCACCCGGCGAATAATCCTTCGTAATTATGCGCACTCCGCTTAGGCTGACCCTACGTCATCGCATTTCAGCAGGTGACCCAAAGGGAGGACTAAGAATGAACGACCGTATGCGTTTTGGCATTTTTCTTGCCCCGTTCCACAAGCCGGGGATCAACCCCACGCTTGCGCTGGAACAAGACCTCGAACTGGTGCAGTGGCTTGACCGCTGCGACTATGACGAGGTCTGGTTCGGCGAACACCATTCTGCCGGGTCTGAAATCTCGGCCAGCCCGGAACTGATGATCGCAAGTGCGGCACCGCGCACAAAGCGGATCAAACTGGGCACAGGCGTTGTGTCGGTCAGCTATCACAACCCGCTTTGGGTGGCTGAAAAGATCGTCCAACTTGACCACCTGACGCGCGGACGGGCGATGCTGGGGCTTGGGCCGGGGTCACTGCCCACGGACGCGGCAATGATCGGGCTTAGCCAAAAGGACACGCGCGGGTTGCTGGCCGATGGGCTGGATATCATCACGCGGCTCTTGCGATCCGATGAACCGGTGAATTTCGAAAATGACCGCTGGGTGCTGAAAGACGCGCGACTGCATCTGCGCCCCTATTCCAACTTCGATCTGGCCACCGCCGCCGTCGCCTCGCCCACCGGGCCAAAGCTCGCAGGCAAATACGGGACCGGCATGATTTCCATCGGGGCCACAACCGCCGCCGGTTTCGACGCGCTGGCGCTGCATTGGGACGTGATCGAAGAAGAAGCGAAACATTACGGCCACACGCCCGACCGGTCCAAATGGCGGCTCGTCGGCCTCTGCCACATTGCCGAAACGGCGGAACAGGCGCGGCGCGATGTGGAATACGGCATCGAACATTGGTTCAACTATTTTCAGGAAATCGCGGCCTTCCCGCAAATGTCGATGCCGGGGCAGAACGCCAAGGAAATGATCGACTTTATCAACGATAGCGGCTTTGGCGCCATCGGCACGCCCGAGATGTGCCGCGCCCAGATCGACCGGCTTTGGAAGCAATCCAATGGCGGCTTCGGCGCCTATCTGATGCTGGCGCATAACTGGGCCAATTTCGACGCCACGCGCAAATCCTACGAACTGATCGCGCGCGAGGTCTTCCCGCATTTCCAGGGCCAGCACATGTCAACGATGAACGCTGCAATGCGGGCGCAAAAGATGCGGCCCGAACTGGCGGAAATCCACGCAAAGGCGGTCGAGACGGCACAGACCAACTACGCCGCCGAAAAGGAAAGCCGGGGGACAAAGGCAACCGAACCGGCTGAATAAGCCCTACGCTTGCGTCACCGCGCTTTACGTCTGGCACTGCTGGCCAAAACCCAAGCAGTGCCAGATGCGCGGCACAACGCGCACCCCCCGCTGATCCGCATCGGACAAATTGTTGAACGTCAGATGACTTTGACCTTTACGTCACCGTTCTGACCCAAATAGGGAAACGGGCCTCCGCGCAGGTTGTGGCGAAGGTCTCAAATGAGCCCATAACCGAAATATTGAATCGTCGCTGCATACGCTCGCAGCAAGAAGGGCGCTGGGTTGCCTTAGATGTGCCGATGCAATGCGGTAAAAGAAGCCGCTATTCACTCAGCTTGCACGCACCCCACGGAAACAATGCTCACCTCGCAAGCATAGCAGACACTGAGGTGGTGCGCCTCACACAGGTGCTCTAATCCATAGCTGCGAACAGATCGTTTATTGCTTGGTCAGGCTTAGACCATTGCAGTTGGATGCTTGACCACAAGCCAGCGGCCACACCGCGGTTCGATAATATTGTGACGGCAGCGTTTTTGGTGGGGCAGATGTAGAGAGAAGATGTGGACCCTGCGGTGCCTCCGTTGTGGAATAGCATACGCGGCGCATTGGCGTTCACTTTGATGGACAACCACCCAAGGCATTGTGCCACTGGCTCTGTTATGCCTCGCGGCCCCAAACCCAACACTGGCTCAGCACTTCGGCAGATCGCGCGATCTAGTGGCGACACAGGATTGACCAGCGCGCCCATGACGGCCTTCGAGAAATGCCCCAAATCCCGCGCGGTCGACCGCAGGCATCCTGCCCCAGCGATGGCTTGGAATGTCCATGGGGTGACAGGTTTGTCTTTGGTGTTGAATGGCTGCATAAAACGCGCTTGCTGTGACATCGTCAATTTTGATGCCGTATCAACAAGCCCAAGAGGCGCAATCACCTTTTCAGTCAACAACTCTTGAAAGGGCTTCCCTTCGCTTATCGCGATTGCTTCGCCTAAAAGGCCGAAGCCTAGATTGGAATATGCATGCCGGATGCGGCGGGGTCGTCTCGATCCTTTGTGCCTATTGAACCAGGCAAGCAGATCACCTCTTGAGAATGTCGCATAGGGGTCTTCGGGCAGAGAAAAAATCATTGCCTTCCAAAGCGGTACATGAATGCGTGGCAGACCGCTGGTATGCGTGGCCAGCGCCCTCGGTGTGATCCACGACGGGACATCTGACAACTCTTTTGCCAAAGCGTTAATCGGCCGGCTGGCGTCGATCTTCCCCTCCTCCACGAGAAGAGACAGCAAAAGCGCGGTAAAGACTTTAGTAATTGATCCGATCTCGAAGATCAGATCTTCGGGCGGGGTGCTTTGGGCTTGATCAAATGTCCCAGCAGCGGTGACGTTCATTTCGCTGTTGTGCATGACACTGGTAACAACAGCCGTCGCATCACCGCGATAAGGCGCCAAGACCCTCTCGGGGGGTGCGTGTGCTAAATGCGGCATCTTTGTCTTTTCTATTCTCTCAAAACAGCAAGATAGCTTGGTCTTGTATCTGTGTAGCGACCAGACCTAAAATATCCGGTCACTACAGCGTCGGTTACTGGATCATCATCAAAAGGTGTAGTTGACAACAAGTCCGGCGGTCGTTCGCTCATCTGACCCACGCTCTTGCACGATCGAAGAGTCGCCGACATCTCCGGTCAGTTGGTCAAACGCGGCAAAGCCAACAAGCGCTACATTCTGATTGAGCGGCACATAAACGGACGCGTGCAGTCCATATAACATAACGCCGCCGTCTGCATCGTATTCACTGATCCCAGAGGCCGCAGATTGTGCAGCAGAGACGTCAAAGAAAGTGCTCGCATAGCTGTCGTCTGAAAAGCTGACAGTCGGACCAAACGAGATGACAGATTGCTTGCCGAATAGCGCAACTGGGGCGTTGTATGTGACGTCAACGTCGCCAACAACACCGTCATGACCGCCTTCGACACCTTTGCGTACCGCCAGCTTGGCTTGGAAATTCCCGTTAGCGTATGCGATGTACCCACCGATTTCGGCTGTCTCTTCGATATCGCCCAGTCCAGCGATCTCTGACTCTGCGACCTTGGACAATTGCAGCTCATGATCAGACGGGCTGTCTTCGCGGCCGACATCATATGTTAAAACCGCGCCCGCAGTAAGGTAACCGCCTTTGTAGACGTCATATGACACCCCATCGAGCAACGAGATGTTGAGACGGTCTCCGATCGCAACCGAGATGTTCGGGAGCGCGTAGACCGCAGTCTCGCCACTGCCGAGAAACGATGGCGCAGAAACCACGCCGCCCGATATGGTGAAAGAGACGTCGTGTCCGGCAAAAGTGTCCCCTGCGGATTCTTGCGCACAAAGACCGGCAGGCAGGATGACCATCATGGTCGTGGCGATTGTTGAAATAGGTTTCATAGTCTTCTCTTTCGTAGAGCGCTGTACTGCGCGTTGGTGGAATTTAAGGGGCTCAATCAGATGAGCCTTTCGTTGGATTGATTTCGGGACGTTCTGTGCCTTTGGGCGCAACCGCCTGCCGGTGGCGCACATCAACGCCGCGTCAGAAGCGGGCGGCGCTTGGTTCCAAAAAGGATGCGGACAAGCCAGAACAGCATCAGCAGGATAATTGTCAGCTCAGGCAGCGAAAGAATGCCACTGTCGCGCACGGCCTGAGGGAATATGCCGGCACCTGGCCCTGTGAACGCAGAGCCCGCCGCGATGAAGAACCCCAGACACATGCGCCACAGGTGCTGTGCGATCCGGTGTCTATCAGACAGGGTTTTGCGGAACACAACGATAAGGTCGTTGATCAGGGCGATGCCCGCCATACCCGCCAGTAAAAAGTAATCGGCAGCAGCAAATCCGCGCAGCGTTTGCTCGGGCAAGGTCAGCGCACAGAATCCAGCAGCAACCAGACCCCCGGTATTGAGAAAGTTCAAACACCCAAGGGCAACGAACGAACGGTTGCGATGCGCGCCCTGCCCTGTTGCCAGCAACCAACCGCTCAGAACCAACGTCACCCCAAGTACGCCTGCATGGAAAGTGATAAAGAAGGTCTCAAACTTGATCAGGCCAAGGGCCGCACCAAGGAATGACGACAGCCCCATACAGAGCGTAAAGATGCGACCCGCGTTGATGTGATGCCGCGCACCCTTTCGGACAGCAAGCGTGATCGCCCCCATAACAACGGCGATACCTCCGGATGCGACGTGGGCTACGGTTGTGAGGGCGATAAAAACGAACATTGGGATTCTCTGGCGTTGTTGAAGTTTGAACCCTCAGTGCCCCAGAGATGTCAGTCTGTCGTCCGCGCGGGACGGCGCGTATTATTTTCTATGCGCGCAGAACGCGTTCACGCATTGATGCTGGCAAAGAATTTTGCCTATTAATCAGGATGATTAACCATGGAACCATAGCCCTTTCTGCTGCCTGCCTGGGCATTGCACTGGCGGGCGCAATGTCAGCTGTGCGCGGCACACGCGACGGGCTTGGACGGTTCTATCTGGCACTGGTCTTTGGCGTGTGCGGCGGTATCGTTTCCACGCCGCTGGTTTTGGTATTTGTCCCATCGCTTTACGGTTTTTATTTGCCCGTTGTATTCGTGCTGTCGCTCATTTTGCCGCCAGCCGTTTTCTATTACGTGGCGGCCAAGACGACGGAACTGCAGCTTTCGGTTTTGCGGCGGCGCGACATCATACTGCCGGCTGCGGGCAGCGTGGTGATGTGCGGGTATTGGCTGCAACCGGCCGAGGCCAAGACTGCAATGTTCATTGTCGGGGAATTGCCAGAGGGCATTCTGCCTGCCGTGCTGGTGATGGCAACATTTGTCCTGATTTTCTGCTGGGTGATTTCATCGTGCGTGTATCTCGTTGCGACAGTGCAGCGATTGCGCGCGTACCGGTCAAAACTCCGGTCGCTTTATTCCAATCTCGATGACCGCGAACTGAGGTGGCTCGATTGGTTTGTGATTTCTCTGGTGGCGTTGTGGGTCGCAACTGCGTTCACCTTTGTCGCCGATAACACAGGGTTTGATCAGGTCGTCGTGAAAGAGCTGCTTTACATCCTAACGGCCTGCCTTTTGTTATTTGTAATGGCCTTTGCATCGATTGCACCACCAGAGACGGTGATCGAAGAACCAGCGCCGTCAAACGATGCATCCGAGCCAAAGTATGCGCGGTCTGCTTTAACACCAGCACACGCCGAACAGCTTGCAACGCGGATTAGATCAGCCATGACGCAAGATGCGTTATATCTTGATCCTAACCTTTCGTTGCAAAAACTGTCGCGCCATGTCGGCGCTTTGCCCAATCAAGTTTCGCAAACGTTGAATGAACAGATCGGATCGACGTTCTTTGACTACATTGCGCACCACCGGATCGCGGCGGCAAAACCGCTTATTGCTGCGGGTGCGGCATCGTCTTTGACGGTGTCATTGGATGTCGGGTTTAACTCGCGCTCGACATTCTACAAAGCGTTCAAACGCGAAACGGGCATGACGCCCAAGGCCTACCGGGACGCAGCAGAGACAAGACCTACCGATTGATGCGTGTCTCGTTGTAATCAACGCCTGCCTTGTGAATTTCGGCAACAAGCCACGAAAGCGTCACGCCCGTATACGCCATAAGCTGTGTTTCCGACCCGTCCCTGAAGTGAACCCAGTACTCACTTATATCGGTTTTCTCGTAGGCGGTGATCGTGCGAAACTCGACTTCTGTGATGTCCGTAAGTCTCGTATCAAATCCAACTTCAGGCCCAAACGGGTGCTGAGGGACTTTCCACAGCAACGCATCCTGTGTGAGGCGAAAGTGCCATTCTCCCGATGAATCGCAACCGCGAAGAGCCAAAACAACGGCTTTGAATATATTGTAAATTCCGGCCCCAATAAGAGCCAGCCCAACGACCACCCAACCGTCGACACGCTCTACTGCGCTGAGTGACGGCTCAAAAACGAAACTGTCCGGCAGCAACCATAACCCCAAGCCGATCAAGGCCAAGCCCATCATCGGGACGACGAACATGTACTCCAAAATGCGTCTGCGCACTTTTGTTCGAATGTCAAAGATCGGTTGCGCAGTCATTGGCGGCCCTTTGCCCGGCAATATCGCGACATCGCTGGTGCATGGCATTTGCAAAGTCAAGGGGTGCCTCGTCGTTCCATTCGCATTTGGCGGGCCCGCGTTTGGTTGTTCATTTGGGCTGATGCAAAGGCGGTATGCCGGGCAGCGTCACAATCCCCGTTAAGCCAGACAGCCCTGCCGTAGGCGTCACGCCGAACACAGTGCTTGCCGTTCGCGCAAGATGCGCCGCATCTGAAAAACCGGTCTCAATGCCCGCAAGGCCGATTTGCTCGCCTTGATGCGCGCTGCGGGTGGCTGAAACTATCGCGGCCCAGATCTTGAACCGGCGAAAGGTTTGCCCCGTGGTGGCTTTGAAATGTCGCAACGCCTGCGTCCGTTCCAGATAAAGCGCATCGGCAAGGTCAGATTGCGACAGGCGGGTAAAGGGTTCTGTGTAAAGCGCATGGACGACTTTCATGACGTCTGGATCAGGCGGGGTGTGGTCTGTGTTCAGCAAATCGCGAAACACCGATATGGCAGTGTGGTCCTGGGCCTCAAACGCATCAGGCAATGCGTGCCATTCGGGCGAAAGCGGTGCAAACGCCGACTGCGCCGCAGCAAGTTGGATGCCGTCAAGATAGACAATTTCCGCGCCACCCTCCGGCACGGTCACACGATGCGGCACACCCGGTTTTATGCATATAATTTGCGCTGTCAGCCAGTCGTGATCATTCGACACGGTCACGGGATAGTTCCGCCCGACAATGACGCAGGTCATCAGGTTTTGATGTAGCGCCAGCGCACCGGTAGCAAACGAAAACCGGTGATTGTGAAAGCTGTAAACAGGGTTCGACATTTGGCATTCTCATCATGTATCGCGGGCCGCTTCAGGACAATTCCCGGGCTTGAAGACGCTCCCATCATTTGATGTGACCCTCAAGACAAGCAGCGCGAATGTCACAACTTGTTTGCACGTTTCTTCAATCCGCATTGCATGCTGGCGTGCGAATGTGCGCCTGTCATGTCAGCAACCAAAGTTATCATCCTCTGGTCGTCCGCAGAGAAGGGGCTGGAAATCTGGCAACGGCTTTGGGGATCATCATTTTGTTGCTGATCCCCTTCAGACAGGGCGCGCAGTGGGTACCATGGGCAATTGCGTCAATCGGCGTAGTCGAACATTTACCAACGTTTCTCGCGACACTTCACATGGCACGCACAACACCCGCTTCGCCGCCTTGGGCCGTGACGGGCCTGTTGGTGGCAAGCCTGCTTTGCGGGCTCATTCTGGCGCTCTTGGGGCTGAAAGAAACCAAAGTATTGTGCGCAAAACCGGGATTCGGAAACGTCTCTTGATGCGTTGCACGTTCCTTCAAGCGTCAAAAGGAAAACTGCGGCAGGGTAGAGGACACGTAATTCAGCTCACGGAACACACAATGCACTCACGGCATGCCAAGACCCCACAAAAGCAGCTAAGGCTATTTTGCCTTGGCTGTTTTTTCTCACTTGCGGGAACATCTGGTTTTGCCTTGGATTGCACTTTTTGGGGCGATTTCGCGGGCACGATCTATGGTGATTATGCCACGCGGGTCGGGGTAGGTATCGCGTCGCCTGTTGCGCTCGGGCAGACCGCGGACATGCTGGATTTTGACGACAAGACCCCTGGCACAATGGACCATGTTTTTCTTGGCGCAGTGCTTGCATCAATTCAGTCGGATTCGCCCAGAGAGGTGGTAAACAAGGTTGGTCGTGACGTCTGTCTTTCCTACCCCGCCGGCACGTTTGATCCGGACTCCGGCGAATAACCTGAATGCGCAAATTTCAGGGGCCTCATTCATGAAACGTATTCTCACCGGCACCGCAATGGGTCTGGCTGCGATGATCTTTATCATCGCATTGGGCTGGACCACGGCGCCGATCAAAGTCGCGGGCGTTCTGTTGAAGCTGAACAACCTCTCGGCGGGTCTCACCGCGAAATCAATCGAAACAGAAACCGGCACGATCCACTACCTTGAGGGCGGGAAAGGTGAGACGATCTTGTTGATCCACGGGATTTACGCCCGCAAGGAACACTGGGTCGACATGATGCGCCACCTCGTTGGGACATATCATGTGATCGCGATTGATCTTCCCGGTTTTGGCGACAACGCGCGTTTGCCTGTCGGGGAATATGCACTCAATCGGCAGCAAGCGCACTTGCGCTCAATTCTCGACGCGCTCAACCTCGCGCAGGTCCATATCGGCGCAAATTCAATGGGTGCTTACGTGGCCGCGTTATTGGCGCATCAGCACCCCGAAAGGATCGCCAGCATCGCCTTTATCGGTAGCCCGCTTGGCGTACCGACCCTGATCCCAAGCGACATGGACCTTGCACTTGCCATTGGCCATAAGCCGTTGGTGGTGCGCAGTGATGCCGACTTTGCGGCACGCAATGACTGGCTCTCGCCAAAGATGCCTTATGTGCCGGGTCCAATCCTGCAAAGCTGGATGGCCGATGAGGTCAAAACTGGCGATCACAACGCGCAGGTTTGGGAGGTCGTGCACGACCTATCATCAGTCCCCACGGTGTTGGAACTGGCACACGAACTGGCCATGCCTTCACTTGTTATCTGGTGCCATCCCGACCGGATTTTCCATGTCAGCGGTGCGGCAATCCTTGACGAAGCTTTGCCCGCCTCCACACGCGCAACGCCTGAGGACTGCGGTCACTTGCCGATGCTTGATCAGCCGGCCCAGGTTGCTGAGCTCTACACGAGTTTCCTGCAATCTGCGGCGCTATCACTACGCTAACTGGAAGGCGATCTCACAGATGCGCAACATCATCCTTGTCGCTATTTTTGCGTTTCTTGCGATAGGGGCTTTGCAATACCCGTCATGGCAATCATCGCGCGCACAGCTCGCCGTTGCAGAAGAGCGTGTGCGTGAGGTCATCTCTGCAGGAACCAACAATGTTTCTTTCAGCGACCTGCCTGAATTGCGCAAATTGCCCGCCAACATTGGCGACATTCCCAATCTGGTCTCTCTGTCCGCAAGTGAAACCAACCTCAAAGTCTTATCAGGGATTGAAGGCATTATCACGCTTCAGCGGCTTCATCTTAACATGACCCAAGTGTCCGACCTGACGCCACTTACCGGATTGCCCGACCTGCGTTTGATTGACCTCCATGACACGTGGGTAGAGGACTTGGGTCCGCTTACAACATTGCCATCGCTGGAACGGCTGGACATCGGCAAAACACAAGTTGCATCGCTGGCGCCTTTGACCCGTATCGAAAACCTGCAATGGCTCAATCTATACCGCAGTCATGCGCTGGACGGGTCTCAGGATCACTTGAACACCCTCGCGCAAAACACGCACCTTACGGTATCAGGCGGCAGCGCTTACCAGCAAAATTATCGTCCGGGTTGGCAATACAACATGATGCTGCGGTTTAACCGGTTGAAAGAATGGCTCGGGGGTTAGGTTAGGGTCAGGACCCATTAATTCCGCTCCGCCGGATTTGACAGATTTTTCGTGTGACAAGGCGCATCTGCGCAGGAACTCTGGTTGAATTTCAAGCAGTTGCAACGCAGATCACGCGGAAAATCCGGCGGAGCGGAATTAATGGGTCCTGACCCTAGAGGTCACGCGGTGTCAGAAAACCCGTTTCAGATCGTGGGTTTTCGACACGGGCGCACGCAGGACAAAGCGACGCTTTCAGGCGACAGGGCAACCTGCGCCCGAATTTCAACCTGTTGCCGGCACATCCCCTAGGTTTCCCACGCATACTCTAACTGTAGCGCCACCAGACGCGCTGTTGCCGCGCCGTAGCGGGCCGCGATGTCTGCAAGCGTGGCTGCAAGTGCATTGGCCGGTCGACCATCATAAGCCGGGATTTGCGGCAAAGCCGCGCCCTCGGCAGCAGCCAAGTCTGGTACAATCCGCAGCCCGTTCAAAGACGCAACCTCTGCAACATCCCCGTCAGAAAACGTGGAAGCAGTGGACTTGTAAGTGCGCGACCAGCTGTCCGCGACAAATGCCAGTTCCAGCTCGTCTGTTGCGCTGTCAATTTGCAGTCCGAATTGGTCGCTCCCCGAGACAAAGTTTGATGCCACCCGCAACACATGCTGCGCTTTCAACCTGAATGCGGCGCTATCGTGCGCCTGCCCGAAATCTGCCAACCCAAGGGCGGCCGCACTTTGTTCAGCGCTTGACCGCCCCAAGATTGCTTCGACCAACGTCAGCGCAAACGGAAGTGATGCTGAAACGCCCGTTGTCGTCGCAACACCCCGATCCGCGAGATACCGGTTGTTCAGCTGCAACTTGGTTGTTGGGCTGACGCGGACCAATTTGTCACGATCATACCAGTGCGTAGTTGCATGCCTGCCGGCCAGAAGACCCGCATGCGCAAGGACCAATGCCCCTGAACAAACACCTGCGACGATCGCTTGCGTCTCACTTTGCTGTCGCAGCCAGTTTGCCGCGATACGGTTCTTTGGATTGTGGAAAGCAGGCACAATCACATAATCGGCGCCTTCGGGGTGCAGATCGTCAAATTGTTCAACAGTCATGTCAGGTTTGATTTTCAAGGCGGGCATCAGTTGAATATCGCCAGGCGCGGTGCTGACAATGACCACGTCGGCGGCATCCGAACGCTTGAGAACGCTCCATGGGACGATCAAATCGGTTGTTTCACTGCCTTGGTTATCCGCAAGAACCGCAACGACCGGTCGTTTTCGTTTTGGCGGCCGCAGCGCGGCCACTGTGTCAGATCGTGTGATGATATCAGCGTCGGGTGTGCGCTGGCCCGCCGTCTCGATCCGGCCTGTCGTACAGGCGACAATCGACACGACACTCGCCGCACCCACGCCCAACATAAATACACGTCTTTTCACCGCAGTTTCCCTTTGCCGACTTCAGACAGGATGCTACGAGATCACTATGAATGGCGTAAATGACATAGTATCCGCGAAATCAGCCAAACCGCGGCGGGTGGTTATTGTTCTTTTTGATGGCGCGAATTCGCTGGATGCCACGGGACCAGGCAATGTCTTTGCGCGGGCGAACCAACTGATGCCTGGCGCATATGATATCGTCTATGCAGGGGTGCATCAGCGGCCCGTCCAAGCCGAATGCGGCTTGCAGATCACGGGCCTTGCGCCGCTCGCACAGATCGACGGCCCGATTGATACGATCATCGTGTCCGGGGGATCCCAGGAAGGGCTGGTTACCGCTGGCCGTGACGGAGAACTCGTCGCGTGGCTGAGGCAACGCAGAACGACGGCACGCCGTATCGGTAGCGTCTGCACCGGAGCTTTTGTCCTTGCGGCCTCTGGTCTGGCAGATGGCCGGCGTATCGTCTCTCACTGGGCGTCATGCGATCTCTTGGCGACGTTGTTTCCAAGGGTCACGGTCGCACCAGAGGCATTGTACATTAACGAAGGTGATATTTTCTCTAGCGCGGGTGTGGCAGCGGGGATCGATCTTGCACTAGCCTTGGTTGAGGACGATCTGGGTCATGACATTGCGCTCGAAGTTGCAAAGTCCCTTGTTCTCTTTCTCAGGCGACCTGGCGGACAATCACAGTTTAGCAATACATTAAATGCACAGCGAGCCGAAGGCGGTCGCTTTGCAGGTTTGCTCGTGTGGATTGCCGAAAACCTGCCGAACGATCTGTCAAACAGACGTCTCGCCGCGCGTGCAAATATGTCAGAACGAACATTCGCCCGCAGGTTTCAATCAGACTTGGGGGCAACACCCGCGGCATATGTCCGCTTGATGCGGGTCGAGGCGGCGAAACGCCTTTTGACCACGACCAAGCTTTCTTCCAAAACCATCGCATTTCAGATTGGCTTTAAATCGGTGGATGCATTTGAGGCTGCCGTGAAGGCAACGGTCGGTAAGTCCCCTCTCGCGTTTCGGGAAACATTCGAAAAACAGTGAACCACCAGGGAAAAGCCGCATCTGGGAAAAACCAACTTTCGCGGTGTGGGTGTTCGCTGCGGTCTCCTGAGCAGAGAAGTTGCTGATGACACCCGCGATCGAGGCGATGGTCGTCACGCTGCGCGATGGCTTCCAACCATGAGCACAAGAGGCGCAAACAGACCCAACATCGTCCCGGGCCTGACCCGGGACCTCTGACCAAACACCACAAAACCTAATGCAGCGTTTACCTTTGCACCGCACGCGGCATTAAACGGCCGGTTTCCCCAAAAGGGGTCCGACGTTTTGCCGACGTCTGGCCGACGCTTTGCCGACCGCCTATTTCACCTGATTTTCCTGCGTTAACACATGATTCGCAGCGCACCGCGAAAACCGACTGTTGCGTCGCCCGCAGCAGGCCACCGAACGTTGCGCCGCCTGTCACAAAATCGTCGTCAAAACCGGCCAGCCTGCCCCTACCACACGGGGTAGATTCGCGTCGCCCTGTCCTCACGCCGGGTGACCATCCCGTCAAACAGTCACCTCATGCGTCGCGTGTTCGATGTTCCCCGGCATCGAACACGCACCCTGCTTTACCTTCGCAGATCACCGGCATAGTTTGCCGCCAAGGGAGGGCTGCAGATGGCAACCGGCACGCAAATTCGCACCTATTTTAACGGAACATGGCATGACGGGGATGTGCCGATCATGCGCGCGGCCGATCACGGATCATGGCTTGGCACGACCGTTTTTGACGGCGCGCGCTGCGTCAACGGGCTGACCCCCGATCTGGACAAACACTGCGCCCGCGCCAACCACTCCGCCAAGGCCCTGATGATCACGCCCACGGTCAGCACCGAAGACATGGTTGCCATCGTACATGAAGGGCTCAAGGCCTACGCCCCCGATGCCGCCGTCTATATCCGGCCCATGTATTGGGCGATCCATGGTGACAGCACGGCGATCATCCCGCTTGCCGATGAAACAGGCTTTGCCATCTGTCTTGAGGAAATCCCCCTCGCCCCACCCAGTGCCAGCATAACGCTTGGGCGCACGCAGTTTCGCAGACCGGTGATGGAGGACGCGGTGGTCAATGCCAAGGCGGGCTGCCTTTATCCCAATAACGCCCGTATGTTAGCCGAAACGCGCGCACGCGGGTTTGGCAATGCGCTGGTCGCGGATGCCTTGGGGAACGTGGCCGAAACGGCGACGGCAAACATCTTTATGGTCAAGGACGGGGCAGTCTTTACCCCCGTCGCCAACGGCACGTTTCTGGCCGGGATCACCCGCGCGCGCCACATCATCAACATGAAATCCGACGGGATGGAAGTACACGAGACTGTCCTCAGCTTCGCCGATTTTGAAGCCGCGGATGAGGTGTTCATGACCGGCAACATGTCCAAGATCACGCCGGTCACCGCCTTTGAAGACACGCAATACCAGATCGGGCCAATGACGCGGAAACTGCGCGAGATGTATTGGGACTGGGCGGCCAGCACATCTTGAACCGGCAATTGGGGCTTGCCACACGGCTGGCGCTTCTAACCGGCCTCGCCGGGCTTGGTGCAACCGTCGCCATCTTGCTGAAACTGCCGATCCCGCTTTTGATCGGGCCAGCGCTGGCGACAGTGATCGGCGCGCTTTGCAGGCTGGACCTGCGGTTTCCGGTTCCACTGCGCAATGCCGTCTTTCTGGTCGCCGGTGTGGCCATCGGGGCCACCGTGTCACCCGCATCGGTCGCGGCCTTTACCAAATGGCCATTGGCCTTTGCCATTCTCGGCATTTCTATTCTGGCGATGATGCTGCTTGGGCGGCGACTGATGCAAAAAATGATGCGGGCCAGCCCGCGAATGGGTTTGCTTGCGGCCACGCCCGGGCATCTGAGCTATATCATCGCATTGGGTGAGGATCTGAAACTGCGCACAGAACGGGTCGCCATCGTCCAATCAATCCGGATTTTGGCGCTGACGCTGCTTGTGCCACTTGCGGCCTATCTGGGCGGGATCGAAACCGGGGTCGGGATCATCCCGGAAGGTGCGGCCGAAATGACGCTTTTGCAAACGGTGCTATGCCTTGCGGCAGCGCTTGCACTGGCACCGGTTCTGATGCGGTTGCGTATCCCGGCGGCAATGCTGATTGCGGGCATGGTGGTTGGGGCCATCGCGCGGCTCGGGGGCTTCACACCCGGCACGCTCAGCCATTGGATCGCCTATCCCGCACTTGCGGCCATTGGGGCCTTGATCGGCACACGGTTCGTTGGAACCAGCCTGCAGGACTTGCTGCAATCAGCACTGGCCGGGTTGGCAGGCACCACATTGGCGGCCTCCATCGCCCTGTTGGCATCCATCGCGGCAATGGGCCTTGTTGATATGCCTTTATTACACGTGCTGGTGGCCTTCGCCCCCGGCGGGCTGGAAACCATGACGGTAATGGCGGTGGCGATTGGGGCCAATCCCGGCTTTGTCGCGGCAGCGCATGTTTTCCGGCTGTTGCTGCTGTCTGTCCTCGTCCCAATCATGATCGGACGCACATAAGGGTCGTTGCCAGTCCCGATATGATGCGCCAATATCGGCGCGAATAGGGGAGAATATGATGCGCAAGTTTTTGGTCGTGCTGGATGACAGCCGGGAATGCCTGAACGCGATGCGCTTTGCCGCAATGCGGGCGGCGCATACCGGGGGTGGGGTCGCCATATTGTCGATTATTCCGCCTGATGAGTTCAACCACTGGATCGGTGTGGGCGAGATTATGCGGGCCGAGGCCCGCGAACGGATCGAAGTTCATTACGAGGTCTTCGCCAAATGGATGCGCGACAAACAGGATGTGCATCCCGAACTGGTGATCCGCGAAGGTGAACCACTGGTCGAGATTATGGCCCAGGTCAACGAAGATCCCGATATCGGCGTGCTTGTCCTTGGGGCGGGCACCGATAACAAGGGGCCCGGGCCATTGGTCACCCAGCTTAGCCGTCAATCCGGCAGCCTGCCCATCCCAATCACCATCGTGCCCGGTGATCTGGCCAAGGAACGGCTTGAAGCCATCACCTGATGGATCGCAAAGCCGCAATTGCAATCGTGGCAGCAATGCCCCTGCTTGCTGCGGCCTTTTACGGGTTCACCCGCATTCTGCCGCCCTTTTGGGGCTACTTTGCCGCGTTGGCGTTCTATTGGTTTGCCATCCTTGTACCGTTGATTATGTGGCGAGGCGGGTTTGCAAAGATCCGGCGCGACGTCCTTTGGCCATCGCAGATCGTGGCGGTGCTCAGCATCGTTATGGTCATCGGGGTCGCGATAGCGGCTGCTCTCAGGCTTGCTGAAACGCCACTGCCGCTATGGATCGCAGGGGTCATGGTGGTTGCTGCCTTAACCAATGGCACGCTGGAAGAGTATTTCTGGCGTGGCACCGTCTTGCAAGATGGCGCATCACGGGCCGAACAAGGCGGGCAATTGCTGCTGTTCACGGGCTGGCATCTTGCCCTGCTCTTCGCAACCGGCGTCACCGTGACAGGCGGTCCCGCCCTCCTGCTTCTGGGGGCGGCAGGCGGCGGTTTGCTTTGGACGATATCGCGCATGCAAACCGGATCAATCGGATTCGGGGTCGCTTCGCATATCGGTTTGAACGTCTTCGCCTTCATCGAATTGGCCGCTTTAAACCAGTAATTCCATTTCAAATGGCTCACGCTGGTGCGATTGTTTGGAAATATTGGCTGCTCACGCATTTGGGTACGGCTGTAA
>CANLYJ010000008.1 GCA_947495295.1 uncultured Paracoccaceae bacterium | reverse complement strand
AAGCTCAAACTCGAAGACATCAACCACGGCTTCGACCTCATGCATCAAGGCAAGAGTATCAGAGCTGTGGTCGAGTTCTAAAAACGCAAAATGCCCGATCAATGATCGGGCATTTTTGCAATACTTGGCGTGTCACACCCCGTAGCGAGCCATGAACATATCAACAGCACCTGTCACGACACGCTCTTTTTCGGCCTCGGTGAACCCGTCGGTCATGTTGAAAACCATGCGCGGGAACAGATCCGCCTTGCATAATTCGTGAAACTGATCGGCGGCCAGCGTCAGATCGTCAATCCGCAGATCACCACGATCAACAGCTTTTGCAAAAAATTCGACCAGCCGATCACGAATCAACATCGGGCCGCTTTCATAGAATTCACGGCCAAGCTCGGGAAAGCGATCACTTTCGCCAACGCAAATCCGAAAAATCCGCTTGCCAAATTCCGAGGTGACAAAATTCACCATCTCAAGCGCGATGTGATGCAACACACTGCGCACGGGCGCGTCCATATCGATGGATTCGATTGCATGATCTGCCTGCGACCGGCATTCGATCTTGGCGACCTGCATGAACAGAAAGCGCTTATCAGGGAAATAGCTGTAAAGCGTGGCTTTGGACACACCGGCGGCCCGCGCAATATCGTCCACGCTGGCACCTTCGAAACCATCGGTCAGGAACACCTGTCGGGCGCCTTCAAGCACCTGATCGAACTTGCGCCCTCTCTTTGGTTCAGTCGTGCCGTCCGGCATCCAATCCTCCCTTTAGGCTTTCAATATAGACCGACCGGTTCAGTTCCGGCAAGAAGATTGCGGCGGTGGGGCGAGCCGGGATGAGGTGCCCCACCGCGTTCTGACATCACTCTGCAGGGAGCGTGCAGGTCTCACCGTTAAGAGTGGTCAGGTCAGAACAACCTTGCGTTGTTTCAGGCGTCGGCTTTGGTGGGAAAGTCAGCGTTGGGAAATCGACGATACTTGTGGAGGCGGTGGCGGGTGCGGCGGCTGCGACTACTAGGCTTGTCAGCGCGGCAAGAACGATGCGGTTCATGATCGTATCCTCTGGTTTGTTTCCATGCCACAATAACTAAACGGTTTAGTTTAGATTGCAAGCAAAAAATAAACTGATCGGTTCACTTTTTTACCTTGCGGTAGAGTTTGAGAATATTACATTAGAATCGTTCTAAAAAGGAATCTAAAGATGATCCCAGGACTAGCCGCCCGTCGTCGCTTTAACGACTTGTCAGAGCAGGAAATTCTGGCTCTCGCCATATCAAGCGAGGAGGATGACGCCCGTATCTATCGGAGCTATGCTGAAGCACTGCGCGATGAATTTGCCGCCTCCGCTGCCATCTTTGACGGGATGGCAGAAGAGGAAGACGACCATCGTCGTCGTCTGATTGACCTGCATGCCGCGCGGTTCGGGGCGGTGATCCCGCTGATCCGGCGCGAACATGTATCAGGATATTACGCACGCCGTCCCGTCTGGCTGATCGAGAATCTGGGTTTGGAACGGATTCGCGAAGAAGCCGCACAGATGGAACGTGACGCGCAACGGTTTTATGAGGCAGCCGCCGCTCAGACATCAGACGCAAACACGCGTAAGTTGCTGGGGGATCTGGCCGCGGCGGAGGCCGGACATAGCGACAAAGCGGCTGAGCTGACTGACGAACACCTTCAAGGTGACGCCAAGTCACAAGAAGACAATGCCGCGCATCGTCAGTTTGTGTTGACCTGGGTCCAGCCGGGACTGGCCGGGCTGATGGATGGTTCGGTATCCACACTTGCCCCAATCTTTGCCGTGGCCTTTGCCACGCAGGACACCTGGACCACTTTTCTGGTCGGCCTTGCCGCATCTGTGGGGGCTGGCATCTCCATGGGGTTTACCGAAGCGGCATCTGATGATGGGCAGATTTCGGGGCGCGGGTCACCATACAAACGCGGTTTTGCGTCTGGCATCATGACAACAGTGGGCGGGTTGGGGCATGCCCTGCCCTATTTGATCACTGACTTCTGGACCGCAACGACCATCGCCATCCTTGTCGTTTTTGTAGAGCTTTGGGCCATTGCATGGATCCAGAACCGCTACATGGATACGCCGTTTTTGCGCGCGACGTTTCAGGTTGTTCTGGGCGGTGCGCTGGTGTTTGCCGCTGGTGCCTTGATCGGGTCCGGCTAGACGTCGCGCACCATCGTGGTTGCCGCATTGAACCCAAAGATATGGCGCAACGCACCGATTTGGCGGGTTTCAAGCTCTTTGAACCCCTCATGCAGATAAAGCGCGCGGGCGCGCGGGTTGGTATCGATCACGTCCAGACGCACTTGGTGATAGCCGCGCACCCGCGCCTCTGCGTAGACCGCTTTAAGCAAGGCTGTGCCGACGCCTTGGCCCCGCGCCTCTTCGGCTACAAAAATCCCATCCATCAGGAACCGTTCGTTTTCGGTATCCCGTTCCAGCACCGAAAGCAGCAGCACCCGGATCGCCCCGCCGACCCAGCCATAGACCTTGCGGATGTCGCGGAACTGACCACCGACCAGCGCCCCATCGGTCGTTTTATAGCCCGCAACCCCCAGCAATCGCCCGTCATCGTCAAAAGCACAAATCCCGTGATCGGATCGCATAACCCGCGTGATGAAGCGCAGCGCCTGATATTTTGGCCCCATAACGAAACCCAGCTTTTCGCCAAACGCATCCCAGTAAAGCGCGGCCGCCTCGCCACGGTTTGCGTCAGGGATGCCAGTTTCGATCCTCATAGGTTGAAGCTCCCGAATGGCAGGAACTTGACCGGATCGCCTTGCGCGATTTGCTGCGCCTGATCGCCAAGTTCCACCAACCCGGTTGCCCAACTGAGCCCGGATACCCGCCCCGACCCTTCTGAGGCAAAGATTTCAGCCCGCCCATCATTGATCCGCGCACGTAGATATTCGCGCCGCCCATCTTTTTTGGATTTGCTGAAACCGGCGGGCACCATGAAACCTTGCGGATCGTTCCATTCCCCACCGGCCAGAACTTGCAAGGCCGGCTGCGCAAAGATCAATGCGCAGACCATGGCGGCCACGGGGTTGCCGGGCAGTCCGAAAACAGGTGTATCCTGCCACAGCCCCAACGCCAGAGGACGACCCGGTTTGATCGCCATCCGCCAAAGGGCAAGTGTGCCGGTGCCTTCCAACAAGGCCGATATGTGATCCTCATCCCCGGCGGAGGCGCCGCCGGATGTCAGGATCACGTCGCAACTGCTCGCGGCATCATCAAGAATGTCGCGCAGGGTTGGCCGGTCATCAGGCGCGCGCGCAAGGTCAATGGCCTCATAACCCCAGCCCCGCACCGTCGCGCAAAGCATTGGTCGGTTGGCATCATAGATATGGCCCGGGTCTGTATCTGCCCCGGCATCCCGCAATTCATCCCCGGTGGACAGCACCCCCACCCGCAGCCTTTTACGCAGGTTCACCCGCCCCACCCCGGCGGCTGTGATCGTGGCAAGGTCGGCTGGTGTCAGCCCCCGCCCGGCGTGCATGATCACGGAACCCGCCTGCATATCTTCGCCTGCAGCGCGCGCGTTTGCCCCGCGCTTGAGCGGCCCATGAAACGCCACTTGCCCGTTACCCGTTTTTACATCCTCTTGCAGAACAACTGTGTCCACCCCATCAGGCAGGTTTGCCCCTGTCAGAATACGGATCGCCTGTCCCTTTGGGACCGATCCAGGGTAGGGTTGTCCAGCGGCGGAACGCCCATCCACCAGCCTGTAGTTTTGCGCGCCCTCGCCTGCTGGCCCTGCAAACCCATAGCCGTCAACAGCGGCATTCGGTGCGGGCGGGTGCGATCGCATCGCTTTAACATCCTGCGCCAGAAACCGGCCTGCCGCCTCTGAAACAGGTAAATCTTCGGTGCCAGTGACCGAACGCAATTGCGCCTTCAGATGTGCCAGCGCATCATCCACAGGGGTCCAATACGCCCCCTGCGGCATAGCAAAGCAGTCATTTCTCAACGGTGGCGGCACAAGTTTTCCCAGCGCGGCATCAGTCAGCATCTGTTCATGCCCAAGACCCAGAATGGACCCTTCAGGGTTGGGCGGCGTCTTCAGCAGGCGGTCCAAATCGGTATCGGGCAGACCCGATATGGTCTGTGCCAAAAGCCAGACCTGATGGGCGTCCTTGATCCGCCCTTCGGGCTGGCTGGCAGCAACGGCCTTGCTGATCAAAGAAGGCCAGATTTCCACGATGGCGATATCCGATATCAACGGCTCAAACGGCCAGACCGAAGCCGCGAAACGCTGCCGCAATCGGACCAGCATCGGCAGGCCCATGATCACCTGACTGCCAACCGCACCAGCGCCGGAAAGCTGCCAGACCGGAAATGCGCCTTTTGCCTGTTCCTCCGCCTGGCGCTTTTCAGGCATCTGATGTCCGTTTCGGTCCCGCCCCTTGCGCGGCAGATCAGCGATATCGCGTTTCAGACCATTACCCCAGAATGGACCTAAGCCCGAAAACAACCCGTTAATCTGCCCGGCCAAATCAAACCGGTTGTTGCTGCCCGGGGCATCTTCGACCCGCTCTGCAAACCAGTCCCAGATCGCAAATGGATCATCCGAACCTGTCAGTGTTTTCCCGAAACCCACCGGATAACCAAAGGCGAAATCAAAACCCGCCAGAACGCGGCGGCCTGCCGCACGCTCCGCCGTCAGAAACGCCGCGATCCAATCCTCTGCAACCTGCCGGTTGCGCAGATAGACCGGCTCCTCCGACATACCTGCACGCGCGGCGCAAACCCAAATTGCATCCTTTTTCGGGGTTGGCCCCCGGTCATTTCCCCCGGACCAATCGACCATCAAAACGGTGTCGAATGTCAAAGCCCCACCTCTTTGACGATGAAATCCGCAATCGCCGCAGTATCGTTAAGGTCGAATACAGGCTGGCGCAGGTCCAGCGGCGTGTCGCTGGCCACGGCCCGCACCGTTGGGTCATCAGCGGCGAGCAACGGATGACCGGTTTCAGCGCGATAGGCCTCTACCTTGGGATGGGTGTCGCGCTTATACCCTTCGACAAGCACCAGATCGACAGGATCAAGGCGCGGCAACAGGTCAGCAAGCGCAGGCTCATCCTGATCACGCATTTCGGTCATCAATGCCCAGCGCGCACGGGATGCCAACAAGACTTGATGCGCGCCCGCATCGCGGTGCCGATAGCTATCTTTGCCAGGCTGGTCGACGTCGAATGTGTGATGTGCGTGTTTAAGTGTCGACACGCTGTAGCCCCGTCCGGTGATTTCAGTAACCAGACGTTCCATCAGCCCGGTCTTTCCGGCGTTCTTATAGCCGACAACGCCAAAGATATTCATAACATCGCCTCGGCTGTGGCCAGATCATCCGGCGTATTGACGTTGAAAAATGCGTCGTCATCGGGAAACACTGCCATCCCACAACCATGTTTGTCGGTCCACAGGACAACTTTGCGCAAACCGCCCTGCAAGGCTGCGCGCAAGTCATCCCGCAAACCCACCGGCCAAAGGCCGAATGTCGGATGCCGCCCACCCGGTGTCGCCGCAAGGGCCATGTCAGCGCCTGCTTCTTGGGCTGCCATGATCAATCGCGGCACCAGATCGCAGGGAAAAAACGGCGTATCCGCCGCCGCCGTGACAATATGGCTGGCCCCCTGCCCGGCGGCCCAATCCATCCCCGCTAACACGCCGGATAATGGGCCTGCGAACCCATCTATACTGTCCGCGACCACTGGCAGTTTCAGTTTGGCAAAGCGCGCCGGATCACCATTGGCGTTCAAGGCCAAGCCCGCCACTTGCGGTTCCAACCGATCAATCACCCGGCTAAGGATCGTGCCCGCGCCAAGCGGCAAAAGCCCCTTGTCACCACCGCCCATCCGGGTCGCCTGTCCACCTGCGAGTATGACGCCATATGGTTGGTTCATGCCGACCCTTTCCGTCCCATCTTGCGTGGTTCATCGGCTATCTGCGCAGGATCGGCATCCCGGATCAGCCGCCCCTCACCCGCCAGACAGACGAACCGTTGTCCTTTCATGCGCCCGATCAGGGTCAGCCCGACCTGTTGGGCAATCTCTACCCCCCAAGCCGTGAAACCGGAGCGGGAGGCGAGAACAGGAATCCCCATCAGCGCGGTTTTGATCACCATCTCGGATGTCAGCCTGCCGGTTGTGTAAAGAAGCTTATCATCGGCGCTGACCCCTTCGGACAGCATCCAGCCAGCAATTTTATCAACGGCGTTATGGCGGCCCACATCCTCCATATAAACCAGCGGGCGCGCGCCTTGGCACAGGATCGTACCGTGGATCGCCCCGGCTTCCAGATAAAGTGACGGGGTCCGGTTGATCCGGGCCGCCAGCGCATAGAGGTCAGATGTCCGCACCTGCGTGTCAGGCAGCACGACGCCTTCCAAGCCTTCCATCATATCGCCAAACACGGTGCCAACGGCGCAGCCGCTGGTGCGGGTCTTTTTCTGCAACTTGTCTTCGTAAGTCGTGGTGCTTTCGGTGCGCACCACAACAGTTTCAAGCTCGTCATCATAGTCGACGCCCTTGATCACCTCGCCGTCACGCAGCATGCCTTGGTTGCGCAAAAACCCCAGCGCCAGGTATTCGGGGTAGTCGCCGATCGTCATGGCCGTGACAATTTCCTGGCGGTTAAGAAAGATGGTCAACGGCCGTTCTTCTACCACCCGCAAGTCAACAGATTGGCCGTTTTGATCTATCCCCGAAACCGCACGGGTCAGCCGCGCGGCCTGCGGGTCCGGGGCGATCCGGTAGTCCGAAACATCATCAATACGCGCCAATTGTCATTCCTTGTCTGCACGGATAAGCCTGTTGCAACGCGCTCAAGCTAGGGCAATCGCATGATAGTTTCCACCGCCAAAGCACCAGCAAAAAACGCTTACCTCGCCGGTGTACGGGATGGGTGGCCATACATCTTTATGGTGATCCCGTTTTCGATCCTGTTTGGCGTCGTGGCGATGGATGCCGGGTTGTCCGTGGGTCAGGCGATGGGGTTTACGGTGCTGGTAATCGCCGGGGCTGCCCAGTTTGCCGCCTTGCAGTTGATGGTCGAAAATGCGGCAGTGACGCTGGTTCTGCTGGCTGCGCTGGCTGTCAACTTGCGGATGGCGATGTATTCGGCCTCTCTTGTGCCGTATCTGGGTGCCGCCCCATTATGGCAGCGGGCGCTGGTCGCATATCTGAATTTTGACCAGACCTATATGGCCAGCATTGCCCGGTACGAGGACCGGCCCGAGATGACGACCGACCAAAGGTTCCTGTATTTTATGGGCGTGGCCACCCCGATTGCACCGGTTTGGTATGCGATGACGCTGGTGGGCATCTATGCAGGATCCACCATACCAGAGGCATGGGCGCTGGATTTCGTGCTGCCGATCACCTTTCTGGCCATGGTTGCCCCGATGTTGAAATCCTTGGCCCATGTCGCCGCTGCGGTAGTGTCGATCATTGTGGCGCTGGCCCTGAACGGCTTGCCCTCCGGTGCCGGGCTTTTGATTGCCGCATTCTGCGCAATGTGCGCGGGTGCCGCCGTTGAAACAGCGATGGAGCGGCGCCAATGACATATTCCGACGCGGCCATTTGGGGGATCATCGGATGCCTTGCGGTTGGGACCTTCCTGATTCGGTTTTCATTTCTGGGTCTGATGGGAGACCGGGCAATGCCGCCAATTGTGCTGCGCTTGCTGCGGTTCACGCCGGTGGCCGTGCTGCCCGGGATGGTCGCGCCACTGGTGTTATGGCCAGCAGCAACAGATGGACAGCCTGATCTGGTGCGGTTGATCGCAGCAGCAGCAGCACTTGGCGTCGGGTACTGGACGCGCAATGTTGTCTGGGGGATTCTGGGCGGGGTGTCGGCGCTTTATGCCGGACTAGGACTTACTGCCCTTCTTTGATCGCGGCTGCAATTTCCCGCGCAGCGATTGATTTGTCATCTGAATCGGTCTCGCGATATTCGCGGGTCGTGACACCGGGCAATGTAGCAAATGCATCGGACAGTTTGTTCGGAAACCATGTTTGCGGTAGGCTCTCAAAGCCCGGTAATTGCCGCAAGAACCGCGATGTCGCCCGTGTGCAATTGGCCTGTGACACTGGCCCCGCCTGTAATGCCAGTTGAAGGGCACGTTCCGCCACTTCAGGGCTGACCTCGATCTTTTGGCCGATCACGTAGTAGGTAACGCGGGCATGGAAGCTGACATAGTATTCTTCTAACCTGGGGGTGACACCAAACAGCACATCGTTGCGTTCTGGCATACGGTCCTGTTTCCATGAGCCCGCAGGATCCCACATCACCCGTTGGCTGGCATCAATCATCAACGCCGTATGGGCCCCGTTATCAGAGCCTGTGTTCTTCATCGTATAAAGGGTCAGCGATTTTGGGCCGGTGCCACGATAGATCGCACGGGCGACCACATCATCAGGTGCCCAAACCTCTTGCGCCGAACAGGCCGAAAGGGCCAGTGGCAAACCAAACAGAAACTGACGACGCTGCACTGAATGCTAGCCGTTCACCAGGCCGATAAAGATCAGCACCAGAATGCAGATGATCGCACCTTTGGTCACCATGCTGATGAAACCGGAAAAGGTCTTTTCCTGAACGCTGATATCCATGTCGCCGTGCTTGTGATCAGCCATAACGTGGCCCTTTCGTGAATCTGGTTTGCAACCGAATAGACGATAAAATTCGCCCTGTCACCCAGTCAGGTTGTTACTTCTTCGCCACGCTCCAACGCTTCGGCCAATCGAAAGCCGATCCGCTTGGGTTCGGGCTGGTCAATATGTTTGGGGCTGGCGATTAGGGTGACATTCAACTGGCTGACATGCTGGATCAGTTGGGTTTTCGCCCCGGCCTCGTTCTGGCCGTAATAGGTGACGATGTCGGGATCGTAATAACCCAATCCCTCGATACGGATCACGCCTGCATTGCCACCGGTCAGCCCCATGCCAACCTCGTGGTCATTATCCAGCTGTTTTTCGAAGTTTTGGATATACATGATGATCCGCTCATAAGCCCATTGCGCCGGGCTTTTCTTTTGTACGGGTTCCGCCAGCGCCTTAGGCAGCGCTGCCTGTGACGGGCATGGCACATTGGGATCGGTATGCACCTCTTTGATCTTGGGGAGGATGTCGTTCTCCATCAGTTCAGCCGAGGTATCAATGCTCATCGTGGTTTTGGTCATAAAGGCACCGCCGTTGTTTCCTTGATTTCCTCCATAACGAAACTGGCCGAGATATCCGAGACAGAAATCCGTGATGTCAGCCTTTTGTAGAATTCGTCATAGGCGGGGACATCCGCCACCCGCACCCGTAGCACATAGTCCAGATCACCCGTCATCCGGTAGGCGCCAACAACCTCTGGCAGGTTGCGCAACGCCGTCTGAAACTGCGCCATCCAGTTGGCGTCATGGGCATTTGTGCGGATCAGCACCATCGCAGTAAGCGGCGCGCCAACCGTTGCAGGATCTACAATTGCGACCCGCCCGGTGATGATCCCGGCCTTTTCCATCAGCTTGATCCGGCGCCAACAGGCGTTGCGCGACAGGTTGACCATGTCGCTGATGTCATCAACTGACATCGTGGCGTCCCTTTGCAGCAAACGCAGGATTGCGCGATCAGTTGAGTCGATGTTTTCAGTCATTGTTGGGATCATGTCCCAATACTATGCCTAATTACAATATAATTTGGGATCATGTGGCATGCTTCTTCGCATATTCTGCTGAAAACCATACAGAAAGGCCACTCACATGTCCGACTCGACCAACGCTCCCGCGCGCCGCTCCGCATTTGCGGCAGTCTTCCTTGATCATCCAGCAACGGTAAACGAAACCTATTTTGGCCATATGCGCTTTGCCCTTGGTTTTGCCTTTTGGTTGGGCGCGGCTGCGGTCGCGGCGCTGATCCACGCACTGATCCCTGCGCTGTGCGAAACCACTGCCAGCCGTATCCTGAAGCGTTTGCATGCCAGGATCGAGAACCGCCATTAATGTGTCGCATTGCTGCCTATACCGGACCCGCCATTCCGCTTGAGAATATCGTGGTCCGGCCACATCATTCGCTGTTGACCCAAAGCCAGCACGCAAGCGAGGCGAAGCTTGCCGTGAATGGCGATGGTTTCGGGATCGCTTGGTATGGTGACGGCGACGCGCCCGGCGTGTACCGTGACGTGCTGCCCGCTTGGGCCGACGACAACCTGACCAACCTCTGCCGGATGGTCCGGTCGCATCATTTCATTGCACATATCCGCGCCTCAACCGTGGGTGAGACGAGCCGCACGAACTGCCATCCGTTCAGTTATGGACGCTGGTCGTTTTGCCACAATGGACAAATCCCCCATTTTAGATCGATCCGGCGCCGTTTGTCCGCAGCACTGCCGGATGATCTGTTCGACGCAAGGCGCGGCACCACCGATAGCGAAATGATCTTTCTAACGCTTCTGACATATGGGCTGGACCGTGATCCTGTGGGTGCTATCCGCCAGATGCTGGACCAGATTGGCCCGGCCCAAAGGGACGGCCCGGTCAAGATCACCTGCACCTTCACCGATGGTGAGACGCTGTTTGCCTTTCGCCATGCGTCCAACAATATCGCGCCAACGCTTTATGCGTCGGGTGTGCTGGATAATGGCGGACGCGCGCTTGCTTCAGAGCCGCTTTGTGGTGACGCCACAAGATGGACGGCTTTGCCACAAGATACATTATGCGCGCTAACCGCCGAAGGGCTAACTACAATCCCGATTTTCCCGGCGAATGTGCAGCATCAGGTCGCTTGATATACCCACGCGCCGTCATCGTTCAGGTGGCGGCTGACCTGCCCGGCCTGATAAAGGTGGTTTACATGGGCCACCGCCTCGACCAGCGCCAGCCCGTATTCCCCGGCCCCGATGCTGCGCTTAAATAGCGGTGGAAAACATTCGCCCGCGGTGCGCGGCTCAGCCAGGAAATCGACCAACCGGGCCAATGCGCCATGATGGTTTTCGATCATCTGGGTCAGGCGCAGCGGCAAACCGGTGAATGGCAGTTTGTGACCACCCAGGACCAGCTGATCATCGCCAGCAAACGGGCGCAGGCGTTCGCACGCCTCTAACCACTCTGCAACCGGATCGGCCTCTGGTTCAGTCGGATAGACCCCCAGATTAGGACTGATGGATGGCAGCAACTGATCACCACCAATGACCAGATTGTCATCCCTGCTCCAGAACGTGGCGTGTTCCGGGGCGTGCCCATTGCCCATGCGGATATCCCAAACGCGACCACCCATGGTGATCGTGCCACCCTCGGCCAGACGGGTATAGCCCAAGGGCAGCGGCACAACGCAATCGGCAAAATTGAATGGGCGCTCATCGCGGCGCTTTGCCTCAATATCCGGGTCCATGCCCGCGCGGCGATAGAACTGCAATGTCTCTGCGGTTGGGCGATCCTGCACATCCAATGTCAACATCCGGGCCATCAACCATCCGGTGCGGGGCATATGCAGCGCGGCCCCTTTGGTGATGAACCAGCCCGCCAATCCAACATGATCAGGATGGTGGTGGGTCACGATCACCCGTGTGACGGGCTTACCGCCGAGGGGTCCGTCAAGTAGCGCGTTCCAGATGGCCCGCGTGCGTTTCGATGCGAAACCGGTATCAATCACCGTCCACCCGTCGCCGTCATCCAGCGCATAGACATTCACATGGTCCAGCGCCATTGGCAGTGGCAAACGCATCCACAACACACCTGCGGCAAGCTCCGTTGCCTCACCCTCGGCGGGTGGGTCGGAAAACGGGTATCTGATGCCATGCGCGCTCATGTGAACTCCTTCATCAGGTCAGACCTATGGCGCACAAAGGCAAGACGCAATCGATAGATTGCGTCTTGCCACATAAAATACTGCGCGAAATCAATGTGATAAACTCGATACGGTGATCAGGCAGCCAAATCGTCTGCGGTGATTGCCATCAACTCGTCTGCACCTTCGCGGACATGGACAAGAAGGCTCGCATGCTCCGGCAGCAACCGTTTGATATAGAAACTGGCAAGCTTGGCGCGGGTTTCATCACCAGCCATCGCCGACGTCAGATGCACATGGCCGCCCAATACCCGCGCAAAGGCGCGCAGAAAAGGCACGGCGCCGGCAAAGCGGTCATTCAGATCCTCTTGGGCAACCAGCCATTCTGTGGCTTCACGCAGGCTTTCGGCGGCTTGCCACACGGCCTCTGCCAAGGCGGGGAAACGGGCCTTGGCTTGTTCCGCACCTTGTTCGATCTCTTCCAGCAGGCGGAACGCAGCTTCGCCACCATCCATCAATTTGCGGGCGACAAGGTCCATGGCCTGAATACCATTGGTGCCTTCGTAGATTGCGGTCACCCGGACATCGCGGGAATACTGGGCGGCACCTGTTTCTTCGATGAAACCCATGCCGCCATGAACTTGCACACCGGTGGCGGCCACTTCCATGCCGACATCCGTTCCAAACGCCTTGCCGATCGGCGTTAGAAATGCCGCGCGGGCATTCCAGCCAGTGTCACCCGTCGCCACCGCCATATCAATGGCAACCGCATTCATCAGGGCAATTGCGCGTGCAGCATAGGTATCCGCGCGCATCGTGGTCAGCATACGGCGAACATCGGCATGTTCGATAATCGCGCCAGTGCCGGGTGCTTTGCCTTGCTTACGTTCCTGCGCATAAGCCAATGCATGCTGCGTGGCACCTTCAGCGACCCCAATACCCTGCACGCCCACACCCAGACGGGCGTTGTTCATCATCGTAAACATCGCGGCCATGCCGCCATGTTCGGGGCCAACCAACCAACCAGTGGCACCGGAATATTCCATCACGGCGGTCGGCGACCCGTGCAGGCCCATCTTATGTTCAAGGCTGACCACACGCAGATCATTCTGCTTGCCGGGGTTACCGTCGGCATCAGGGATGAACTTTGGCACCATGAACAGGCTGATCCCCTTTGTTCCGGGCACCCCATCCGGCAGTCGGGCCAACACGAGGTGGCAGACGTTTTCGGAAAAATCATTATCAGCCCAGCTGATATAGATTTTCTGACCGCTGATGGCATAGGAACCATCGCCAATTGGTTCGGCCTTGCTGCGCAATGCACCAACGTCAGAACCCGCTTGCGGTTCGGTCAGGTTCATCGTGCCACACCATTCGCCAGATATCAGCTTGGGGATATAAAGCGCCTTGATCGCATCGGAGGCGTGATGCTCCAGCGCTTCAATCTGGCCCTGCGTCATGAGCGGGTTCAACTGCAAGGCCAGACAGGCGCTGGCCAACATTTCGTTCACCGCTGTCGTCAGGGTCATCGGCAGGCCCATGCCGCCGTTTTCGGGCGCGGCTGACATGCCTATCCAGCCCCCTTCGGCAATGGCAGCATAACCATCCGCAAAACCGGGTGACGTGCGAACAACACCGTTTTCCAGATGCGCCGGATGCAGATCACCGTTGCGGTTCAACGGGGCCAGCACCTCTTCGGACATTTTGGCAGCTTCCGTCAGGATCGCCTCGACCATATCAGGCGTCGCCTCGGCGAACCGATCGGTGGCGGCCACGTCGGCAAAACCGGTGACGTGATCCATCAGGAACCGAAAATCACTTACTGGAGCACGATAAGGCATTGTTAATTCTCCAAATTCAGGTCGCTTCTTGGCAAATTGACGCCGCAGGGCTATGCATCGCGGGACCAGTCCAAACTACCTGACCCTCGCCCCTCATCAACCAAAACGCCACGTCATGACCAATGCACCTTTGTCTATATTGCAGGCGGATCCCGCCGGGCTGGCAGTAGCCGCCAATATGTTGCGGGTCGGACAGCTTGTCGCGTTTCCAACGGAAACGGTCTACGGGCTGGGGGCAGATGCGCGCGATGACATAGCGGTTGCTGGGATTTATGCCGCCAAAGGCCGACCAAGCTTCAACCCGCTGATTGTGCATTTGTCCAGTCTGGCGATGGCTGAGACGCTGTGCGATTTCAATGATGATGCCCTCCGGTTGGCAGGTGCCTTTTGGCCCGGTGCGCTGACGTTGGTCTTACCGCTCAAACCCGATTCAGGAATTTCCAAACTGGTGACCGCAGGGCTGGACACGTTGGCAATCCGCGTCCCGGATCACCCGGTTGCGCAAGCGCTGCTTGCTGGGTTTGGCGGACCTGTCGCCGCCCCTTCTGCCAACCCATCCGGGCGGGTCAGCCCAACCACCGCAACCCATGTCGCAGATGGGCTTGGGCATAAGATCAACGGTTTAGTAGATGGTGGGCCGTGTGACGTGGGCTTGGAATCAACGATCATAAGCTGCGTTGGCACACCAATGTTATTGCGGGCGGGCGGCATCCCGGCAGAAGCGATAGAGGCATGCCTTGGCCGCCCGCTTGCCACATCTGCCGACCCTGAAACGCCGGTGGCACCAGGGCAACTGGCCTCGCATTACGCACCCAAAGGCAGCATTCGATTGAACGCCATAACCGCGGAACCTGATGAAGTGATGCTGGGGTTTGGCTCGGTCGACGCCCCACTGAACCTGTCCCCCTCCGGTGATCTGATCGAAGCCGCCGCACGGCTTTTTGATTGCCTGCACCAGCTTGACGCCATGGGTGCCACGCGCATCGCTGTATCACCGATCCCTAATCACGGGCTGGGCGTCGCCATCAATGACCGGCTACAACGTGCCGCAGCCCCCCGCGACTAGGATCCAACAAAAGCTGATTGGGTTCCAGTATCTGTCGGGCTAACCTGCCGACATGATCGAAACCCCTTCTTTCGCTGATCCGGCACCGCGCGGACTTTGCACCGATTGTGGCGTATCGCGGATGGCGGACCCAGGCGCCTGCGGAAAAGCCTGCCAATTCATCAAACCGGACTATCCAGCACTGGAAGCACAGGTTCACGGCCGTAGCGCAACAGATCATGGGGACGAAAGGTTTTTTGGGGTCACGCAGGTCATGCACAAGGCGGCATTGCAGCCCGCCCGCCCCGGCGCACAATGGACCGGACTAACAACACGGTTGGCGGAAAGCCTGTTGAACACCAAGGCCGTCGATGCGGTGTTGACCATGGTGCCCGATCGTCAGGATAAATGGCGACCACAGCCTGCAATCATCACTGATCCCGCTGATATGGCGGAAGCGCGAGGCATGCGGATGGGATACGCCCCCTTACTTGCCTTGTTGGAACCGGCACACGCGGCGGGGCACCGGCGGATCGCCGTGATTGGCATTCCTTGCCAGATTTATGCGCTGCGCGCACTTGAGGCGGAACTGGGCTTTGACCGCATTTATGTGATCGGGACCCCCTGCTCTGACAACACCACAACCGAGAATTTCCACCACTTTCTGGCCCTGTTGACGGATGCCCCGGACACGGTGACCTATCTGGAATTTCGGGCGGACTATCATGTCGAATTACGGTTTGACGATGGGCGTCAACGGCTGATCCCATTTCTGAAATTGCCAATAAGCGACCTGGACCCCGATTTCTTTCCACTGACCTGCCGGACATGTGTGGATTACACCAACCGACTGGCAGATATCACCGTCGGCTATATGGCGGGCGAAGGGGAACAATGGCTGATCTTGCGTAACGCACGCGGTCAGGAAATGCTGGATGGTTTGGGGGCAGAGGTGGTATTGAACACCCCCGGATCACGCGGAAAACGGCGAGGATCGGTGAAAGGTTTCGTGGAAAACACCCGACTGGCTGCGGGCGGTCTGCCTTTGCGCCGAATGCCCAATTGGTTACGCGGGATAATGGGTTGGCTGATGCCCAAAATCGGCCCCCGTGGCTTGGAATTCGCGCGCGCCCGGGTTGAGATGAAAGCGGCAGAAACCGTGCTGCATCTACGCAGGGCCGAACCCGCCAAGATGAAAAACATGGTGCCACGCCATGTTTGGAACCTAGCCAAATCTTATGATCTGTCCCCGGAGGACGGAGAAGAACAAACACGATAATAGTGACCCTACAGCCGTTTCGGGGTTATCTCGATGACGTTGGCATTCAGCCCAGCTCTTCCCGGAACGCCACAATGGATTGCTAACTATACTGGCAGCGCTGTTGTTTGTTGTACCGTCCGCAATGCAAAGGATGATTGCATCTGTGCCACCCCCGGTAGTGTCGCCAGATAGCGGCGGTGAATACGGGCAAAATCCTCTGTATCACCAGCCACGACTTTCAGCAGATAATCCGCCGTACCCGCCATCAGGTGACATTCCAGAACGTCAGGAACAAGGGCAACCGCCTTTTCAAACGCATCGAGGACTTCGTCAGCCTGCCCGCTTAACGTGATTTCGACAAACACCGTGGTCGGCAGGTCCATCTTGCGGGGGTCCAGCAGGGCGACGTAGTCGCGGATAAAACCCTCTTTCTCCAACCTTTGAACGCGCCTGTGGCAGGCCGACGCTGACAGGTTTGCAATCTCGGAAAGGTCAGCATTCGACATCCGCCCTTTCTTTTGCAAAACATCAAGGATTCGACGGTCAATGCTATCAAGTTCCATCGGTGCGCAGGATCCTTCGAAGAAATATAACTGATACGCCGGTTTCTACGACAGATAACGCTATCATCCAAGAGGATTGCCCAAGACATTGCATGCGGCCCGCACAATGATCCCCGCAAGTGAACGGAGGAGAGCCATCATGCATGTCGGATGCCCAAAAGAAATCAAACCACAGGAATATCGCGTAGGGTTGACACCAAACGCAGCACGCGAGGCGGTCAATCATGGCCACAAAGTCACGGTTGAAACCAGTGCGGGCATCGGCGCGGGCTTCCCGGATGAAGATTACATCGCGGCGGGTGCAAATGTTGTCGGCACTGCCGCCGAAGTGTTTGAAATCGCTGATATGATTGTAAAAGTGAAAGAGCCGCAGCCCGTTGAGCGCAAGATGCTCCGGGACGGTCAGATTTTGTTCACCTACCTGCACCTTGCCCCAGATCCCGAACAAACCAAGGACCTGATGGAGTCTGGTGCAACCTGCATCGCTTATGAAACCGTCACAGATGACCGCGGCGGCCTGCCCCTGCTGGCACCCATGTCAGAGGTCGCGGGACGCCTTGCGCCACAGGTTGGGGCGTGGACCCTGCAAAAGGCGAATGGCGGACGCGGCGTGTTGATGGGTGGCGTGCCGGGTGTGGGTCCTGCACGGGTTGTGGTCATCGGCGGTGGCGTTGTGGGGACACATGCCGCCAGAATCGCGGCTGGCATGGGGGCCGATGTAACTGTCCTGGACCGGTCCTTGCCCCGTCTGCGCTATCTGGATGATGTCTTTGGTAATGTATTCAAAAGCAGCTATGCCTCTGCGGGCAATACAATCGAACTCGCACAGCAAGCCGACATGATCATCGGCGCCGTATTGATCCCCGGCGCTGCTGCACCCAAGCTGATTTCACGGGCGCAATTATCAGAACTGAAACCCGGTGCCGCACTTGTCGATGTCGCCATTGATCAGGGCGGCTGCTTTGAAACCTCCAGAGCCACGACGCATCATGATCCGATCTACGATGTAGACGGGATTATGCATTATTGCGTGGCCAATATGCCGGGCGCTGTTGCCCGGACATCCACAATCGCGCTGGGGAATGCCACAATGCCATTCATGCTATCATTGGCAGACAAAGGGTGGCGGCAGGCCTGCGAGGAAGACCACCATCTGCTGAATGGGCTGAATGTGCATGCGGGGCAGCTGACCTATTACGCCGTCGGCAAGGCGCTGGGGATCGACGTGATTTCGCCCGCGCTGGCACTAAAGGCCTAGCGCCTGTAGCGTTCCATCCAACATCTGGGTGGAACGCGAGGCGAAAGATGCCAAATATCGACATCAACGGCCGGTCCATACACTATGTGGAACATGGGACCGGTCCAAAAACGATCGTGTTCTCGCATGGCTATCTGATGCGTCATCAGATGTTTGACGCCCAAATAGCCGCGCTATCCGACAAATATCGTGTGATCGCATTTGACCACAGAGGCCATGGCAAAAGCGACCCCTGCCATGATGCATTTGGGATCTATGATCTTGTTGATGATGCGGCTGCACTGATTGACACGCTGGTGGGCGGCCCAGTCCGATTTGTGGGCATGTCGACAGGGGGCTTTGTTGGCCTGCGTCTGTTGTTGCGCCGCCCGGACCTGATTGATCGCTTGATCCTGATCGATACGTCAGCGGAAGCTGAAGACCCTGTAAAGCTCAAACGATTTAACCTGTTGTTGTTTCTTGTACGGTTTGCAGGCTTACGCCCGCTGCTGGGTCAAATCATCCCTTTGATGTTTGGTGAAGCATTTCGCAAGGATCCTGCACGCCGCACGGAAAACGCGGATTGGGCGTCCTACATCGGCGGATTGGACAGAACCTGTGTCCGCAGGTTCGGACGCGCGATTTTTGATCGCGACGATGTGTTGGACGATCTGGCCAAACGCAGAAATCCGGCACCCACACTGATTATTGTGGGTGAAGACGATGTGGTTACACCGCCCCCGCGCTCGGAGGCGATGCAGGACGCCATCGCTCATGCCAAACTGGTCCGCATTCCCGCCTCTGGACATTCGTCGCCCGTCGAAAGCCCTGACGCGGTGACACAGGCAATTGCTGAATTTCTAGCGTCATAGGGCCAGCGCCAAACAAAAAAGGCCCGCCAGTTTGGCGGGCCGTCGTCCGGTAATGGGTCCGATTATGCTTTCGCCTTCAGCGCATCGCGAATCTCAGCCAGTAGTTCTTCGGCTGTTGGGCCTTTTGGCTCCTCGGGTGCCGCCTCTTCTTCAGCTTCGGCCTGGTCTTTCACCCGGTTGACCATTTTGACCAACATGAACACCACGAATGCAATGATCAGGAAGTTGATGATGGCCATGATAAAGGCACCATAGGCGAAGATCGATGCGCCAGCTTCGCGAGCCGCTTCAAGCGACGCGCCCTCAGGCACCTCGCCACCCAGCACGGCGTAGTTATTGGTGAAGTCAACGCCACCGGACACAAGTCCGATAATTGGGTTGATCAGATCGCCCACCAGCGATGTGACAATGGCCGTAAAGGCCGCCCCGATGATGATACCAACAGCCATGTCCATGACATTGCCCTTGGCGATGAAATCTTTGAATTCCTGGATCATATGTCCCCCGCGAGTTGTAATGGGCGCGTAGGTCTTTGGCCTGCTGCGCAACTGCGCACATGCATACCGAAACGAACCCACAGAAACACGGGTTTTATTTGCAATTTTTCCCCCTAGGTTTTCGGGGATGTCAGAAAACCAAAAGGACCGCCTAAATGACTGATCTTTCCGCATTTCCGATCACAGAACGCTGGCCTGCAAAAGACCCCGATGTAATCCAGCTTTATTCTTATCCAACGCCAAACGGCGTCAAGATATCCATCGCGTTGGAAGAAATGGGCCTTCCTTACGAACCGCATCTGGTGACCCTGTCCGACAGTGATGTCAAAAGCCCCGAATTCCTGTCACTTAACCCAAATAACAAGATTCCGGCAATCATCGATCCCAACGGGCCGAACGGGCCGCTTGGCATCTTCGAAAGCGGCGCGATCCTGCTTTACCTTGCTGAAAAATCAGGGAAGTTTCTGGGATCGAATGCGGCAGACAAAGCCCAGATTACCCAATGGCTTATGTTTCAGATGGGCGGGCTTGGCCCCATGTTGGGTCAAATGGGCTTCTTTTACAAATTCGCGGGCAAGGATATTGAAGACCCCCGCCCCCGCGAACGATATCGTGATGAAGCGATCCGGCTGCTGGCCGTCGTTGATAAACAACTGGACGGGCAAGATTGGATCGCAGGTGATTTCTCAATTGCAGACATGGCCATCGCGCCTTGGATCAACGCGCTGGAATTCTACGGCACCAAGGACGCGGTCGGTTATCATGACCTGAAAAACGTCCCCGCTTATGTTGAGCGGTTTTTTGCCCGTCCCACCGTGGAAAAGGCAAAGCGCATCCCCGATCCGTCCTAAGGCAAGGTTCCGTTCAAAACATAGGACAAGATATCAATCACTTGCTGTGGCTCTTGCACAACCGCGAGGGCCGCGGCATCCACCTCTTTCAGGGGGTGCTGATGTTCGGGGCCGTGCATGACGATCAGTGATTTGCCAAGTGCTGCGGCGTAGCCCGCATCAAAGGCGGCATTCCATTGCTTGTACTTCTCGCCAAAACGCACGACGACCACATCCGCGTTTTGAATACCATGGCGGGTCCGAATCGCGTTGAGGCTGGCACCCTTGTTGTCATGCCAGAACTTGTCCGGCTCCTCCCCCATGATCGCAACACCGCAATCATCTGACGCAGCATGATCCGTGACAGGGGCGGAAAATGTCACATCCATTCCGGCAGCCCCCTGAATGATCTGGTCGCGCCAATCTGTATGGATTTCGCCCGAGAGGTAGATTTTCAGGGTCATGGTTCGGCTCCTTCACTGTCGTTCCATAGCAAAGTAAACCTTATTGCCGTCCTGCCCAGTCTCTTGCCAGCCAAGGCGCCGATAAAAGGATTGTGTTGCGGTCATATCAATATGTGTCGCCAGATGAACGCGGTCATAGCCTGCCGTCCACGCCGCGTCTTGGGCTTGGTCAATCAGACGACGACCAATTCCACCGCCTCCGGCATCCGGATGAACCGCAAGATTGGCCAGATGCGCCGTCTCCCCCAGGATCAGCACAACGCCGCCGACGATCTGGCCGTCACGCTCCGCGACCCACACGTGATGCTTGGCGATATCCTCATCGATCCCTTCACTGACCGGGGGCAGGGCCAAACCTTCGGCGATGAATGGCGCGTAGGCTGCGGTGATACAGTCCGCAAGGCCCTCCGCGTCTCGCGGCAGCGCCCGCCGGATCAAGGGTTTGGGTGGTTTGGACATGTTATCCTCTCGCTGCTGAACAGCGACAGATTATCAGGTCTTGCGCTTGCGGGCGACGATGTAGTGGGACGGCGGCGGGCCCTTGGGATGGTTGCCGCTTTCGACGATCTCAAACCCGGCGCCAGTCACCGCCGCCTCCAGTTCGCGTGCCGAAAACCGGCGCACATAGGGCGCTTTGCCAAACAGCTGCATTACCGGGATAGCCAACCGGATCATCAGTGTCTTTAGCCGGCCGGTCAGCCCGTCACCCGCATCTTTCAAACAGGCGGTCTTGGATATAAAATACCCGCCTTCTGGCAGCAGGGCGTTGATTGCCGCAAACCGCGCTTCCATATCTGGGACAAGGTGAAAAAGGCTGAAACCCATGACCACATCATAGCGGCCTGTCGCGGGCACGGTATCGCTTTCGACGAATGTCAGGTTGGTCACACCAGCCTTGTCAGTCTTGCCTCGTGCAATCGTCAACATACCTGGCGACAGGTCCATTGCCGTGATCTGTTTGACATGCGGGGCCAACAGTAATGCGGTTGACCCTGTGCCGCATCCCAGTTCCAGCACATGATCGCCCGGTTGCAAATAATTACGGGTGCGGCCCAACGTGTATTCATAAGCCGCAGGATCGGCGATGGGGGACAAGGCGTATTTGGGCGCGGCTTTGTCCCAGAAACTGGCGGCAGGTGTCATTGGCTATCCTTTTTTGCCAGCATACACCCATACATTACCGTATGAAATTGACGAAATTTGTACTGCTTATATGCTATTTTGCATGGATAATGCATTTGACTGGAATCGTATGCGCGCCTTTCTGGCGACGGCTGAGCATGGATCGCTGTCGGCGGCTGCGCGCCACCTTGGCCTGACCCAACCAACGCTCGGACGGCAGATCAACGCGCTTGAGGCCGAATTGGACCTGCTGCTATTTGAACGGATCGGGCGCGGGCTGGAACTGACGCAGGCTGGCCGTGAAATGCTGCGCCATGTCCGCCAAATGGGCGACGCGGCTGACCGTGTTGCGCTTGCGGCAATGGGGCAATCACAATCTATCGAAGGCGAGGTGCGGATCACCGCAAGCGATATTCTATCCGCGTCGATCTTGCCTACAGTGGTTAAACAGTTGCGATCACGCGCGCCCAGCCTGCATATCGATATTGTTGCGGCAAATGACATCCGCGACCTGACCCGCCGCGAGGCTGACATAGCTGTCAGACATGTCAGGCCTGAACAACCCGATCTTGTAACCCGGCTGATCCGACAGGCAGAGGCGCGTTTCTACGGCACTCATTCCTATGTCAGCCAAAGGGGCGCGCCACGCAGCAAGGCTGATCTGGCCAGTCATGATTTTGTCAGTTTCGGCAATGTTTCCGAAACCGTTTCCTATCTGAACGCGATTGATATTCCGGTTACCACGCAAAATTTCCATGTCGGGTCGGATAATGGACTGGTGGCTTGGGAAATGGTCTGCGCGGGTCTTGGGATTTGCCCGATGTATGCAGGGTTCGCTGACAATGACAGTCGCGTCACACGGCTGCTACCGCAATTGGCACCAATCACGTTTCCGATCTGGCTGACCACACATCGCGAAATTCACACCAGCCCGAAAATCAGGCTGGTGTTTGATATTCTGGCCGATGCATTAGCCGCGTAAACTGCCGCCGGTGGCCTTGGTGACCTTTTCGACAATCTTGGCGCTGACGGCTTCGATATCGGCATCTTTCAACGTCTTTTCGGTCGGCTGCAAACGGACAGTCACGGCGAGCGATTTCTTGCCCTCGCCCAAGCTGCCCCCAATGAATTCATCAAAGACACGCACATCGGTGATCAACCCTTTATCCGCCCCTGCGGCGGCATTGACCAGCGTCAGCGCCTCAACCTGCGCATCCACGACAAAGGCGAAATCCCGCTCCACGGCTTGCAGATCGGTCGCTTGCAATGCCGCGCGGGTCGCTGACTTGTTCTTGCGCTGCGGCACTTCATCCGGCCAGATGGTAAAGCCGACAGCAGGACCTTTGACATCCAGCGCCGCCAGCACCTTAGGATGCAATTCACCAAACACACCCAATACCTTTTTCGGGCCGAGGCAGATTTTGCCATGGCGACCCGGATGCCACCATTCTGACGCACCGCGCAGGATTTGTACCTTGGCCGGGGCACCTATCGCGGCAAGTACCGCCTCTGCATCGGCCTTGGCGTCATAAAGGTCGACAGGGCGCGAACTGTCATGCACATCCTTTGGTCCGGTGCGGCCAATCAGAACGCCGGTAATCAGATTGTGTTGCTCACCCGGTTCGCCGCCGTGGAAACCGGCACCAACCTCAAACAAGGCCATATCCATGAAACCACGTGCCTGATTGCGGGCCGCCGCACGCAGCAGACCGGGCAACAGGTTGGGGCGCATATGCGACATCTCGCTGGAAATCGGGTTTTCCAGCATGGTTGCATCATCGCCACCTCCAAATAATTTCGCGGCAGCGTCGTCAACAAAACTGTAAGTCACGCATTCGTTGTACCCCAGCGCCGCCGCTGTCCGACGCGCCGCCTGTTGCCGTGTCTGGCTGGCGGTCAGGATCGGCTTGGGCACACCGGGTTGAATGCGGGGCAGTGGCTTGCCTTCTAGCTTGGTCAAGGAAGCAATACGCGCCACCTCCTCCACTAGATCAGCCTCGCCCAGCACATCGGGACGCCATGACGGAACATTGGCCATGTCGCCTTCCATGGTGAATCCCAGCGCGGTCAGCGATGCGTGCTGGGTCGCGGCGGGAATATCCATACCCACCAGTGAAGAACAACGATCTGTGTCCAAACGGTAGGCGCGGGATGTGTCAGGCACGGCACCCGCAACAATCATCTGTGAGGCCTCGCCACCCGCATGGTCGACGATCATACGTACCGCGTGCTCAAGCCCCTCGGGCGTGAACGCAGGGTCGACGCCACGTTCAAAACGGTAACGGGCGTCGGAATTGATTTTCAACGCACGACCCGCATAGGCAATCTGGATCGGATCCCAATAGGCGCTTTCGACGAAGACATTCACAGTCTCTTCGGTGCAGCCGGTTTCGGCCCCGCCCATGATACCCGCAATGCTTTCCGGTCCATTGTCGTCCGAAATCACCATCTGACCGGACTGAAACGTGTATTCCTTGTCATCAAGGGCCATGATGACCTCGCCACCTTTGGCGCGATGCACCCGCAGATTGCCCTTTACCTTGTCAGCATCAAAGACGTGCAGGGGGCGGTTCAGGTCATAGGTGAACCAATTTGTGACATCGACGAGAAAGCTGATCGGGCGCAAACCAATGGCCCGCAGCTGAGCTTGCAGCCAATCGGGGCTAGGCCCATTCTTGACACCCTTAATCAAACGACCACAGAAAACTGGGCATCCGTCCCGGGTATCATCATCAATGGATACGTTCAGGTCTGCCTCAATGGTGGCAGGAACAGGGTCAACGCTTATAGATTTCAACTTACCCAATCCCCGGGCAGCCAGATCACGGGCAACGCCGCGCACGCCCAGCGCGTCAGGACGATTGGGCGTAATCGCAATCTCGATCACCGGGTCAACCTTCTGAGGGTCATTGGCGGCCAACCAATCAACAAAGCGGTCGCCCACCTCGCCCGAGGGCAGTTCGATGATGCCGTCATGCTCTTCAGACAGTTCCATCTCGCGCTCTGAACACATCATACCATAGCTTTCGATGCCACGGATTTTGCCGACGCCAATAGTCGTATCAATACCCGGAACATAAGTGCCCGGCGTGGCAATCACCACGGTAATGCCAGCACGAGCATTCGGCGCACCACAAATGATCTGCGTGGGGCCATCCTTAGTGTCCACCTGGCACACTTTCAGCTTGTCAGCATCTGGATGCTTTTCCGCTGATACAACCTTGCCAATGGCAAAATCGGACAGGCGCTCGATGGGATTTTCAATGCCTTCGACCTCTAGCCCGAGGTCGGTCAATGTCTCGGCAATCTCGGCAACGGAAGCATCCGTTTCAAGATGGTGTTTCAGCCAGGAAAGGGTGAATTTCATGCGTCTCGTTCCATGGGTCTGCAGTTCGCGCGTTCATAGCGCATCAGACCGACAGGTGAAAGACGCTACTCCGTTTCGCCAGCGAACAGCTTGCCGCCGTCATTGGCCCAACCCGCGACGGATTCTGGATATAACAGGATGTTGTCCATCCCCGCCAATTCAGACGCATAGAACCAACTCAGGGCGCTCAATTCACCGGTCTGGCAAAACATGACAACATCGCCCGTACGCCAATCAGCATTATGGCTCTCAAGATGCGCGGTCACCGCCGCCACACCCGTTTCGATTGGGACATCAGGACCAAAACTATCCATCAGCGACAGGACCGGCGCGCTTTGGGCACGGGGTAGCGTTGTCAGGGCAGGATTGCCGTCATCGTCAACTTTCGAAAACATCTTCGCCGGACGCGCATCCAACAAAAAGCCTGCAATCTGCGACGTCGCAACACCATAGACATCAACCTTGTCGGCGCGCCAGGCAGGCGAAAACAACAGTTCGGCCTCATAAGCTGCCGGAGCAGCCGGGGTTGCGGCCACCGGCAGACCAGCGTCGGTCCACGCCTCATAGCCATCTTGCAGGATCGCAAGCGTATCAAAGCCCGTTGATTTGAGCATCCAATAGACAAGTGCGGCGCGCCCCTTGTCCATCACCGTCGGCTTCGTATGTACAATCACGACCGGCTTGTCATTGCGCAGGCCAGCGTCACCGATAATTTGCGACAGCTTCTCAATCGACGGAATTTCACTACGGTTACCACGCGGACCCCGCCAGATCTTATACGGGACAGAAATCGCGCCGGGGATCACCCCCTCGGCAACAGCTTTTTCGCTTCTGATATCAAGGATTTGGATGTCGGTCACATTTTGCAGCGTGGCAATTGCCTGCGCCGAAGGCAGCACAGCCCAATTCACCGGATTTGCCGCAGAAACCCCGCAAGGCAGCGCAAACTCCATACCAATCTGGATAAGGTTTGGGTCGTCGCCAATGATCTCCCGGTTGGCTTCAAAAATACTCTGATAGGCAAAAAACGATCCCAGTTCGGATCTTGCGATACCCGATAATGTATCGCCGGATTTGACAATATAAGTGGGGCTGCAAGCAAGCACCGGGGTTGCCGCGTAAACCAAGAAAGAAAGGCCCAGCAGGGCTGACCGAAAGAATGACATTTGTTCTACCACGCAAAGACTATGGCTAAATATGGAACACTATAGCACTCCGGCAAGGTTGCACAAAACAATCCGTTACAATTCAGGCGAAACGCTGCGTTTCCATCGCGTTCAGGGGTAACGCGGCGGTCGACCTAATAGCTCATCCAATTGTCGGCCAATCCAGCCTCTCGGGATGAAGTGCCCGCGCGCATGCAGATCAAGTGTGACCCGACCGCCGGTCGTGCAGTCACGCCAGATATGCCGGGTAAACAGGTCATTATTTGTTACCGACCAGTCACCCGGTGTTTCATCCTGTCCACAGCCGAATTTCTCACGCCAAAGTGCCACGGGGAACAGAACATCACCGCCCGGCCCCATCGGAAAATCCATGACGTTGTCACGCAACCCATGCACATGGCGGACCTCTGCGGGGCCTTGGGCACAGGTCTCACCCTGATCAAGCGTGCCGGCCACTGCGATCAGCGCAGCAACACCATCACCATTGTTGCAGACATAGCGCCACGCCATAGCTGACCCAAACGAATACCCGGATACGAATATTCGGCTACGGTCGATCGGATAGCGTTTTGCAGCATCCTCTAAAACCGCCTGACCAAAATCCACGTCGCGCATGCCCCCGGACCAAAAATCCCAGGTCTTGCGAACCCCCGTTGGAGCAAGGAGCAAAACCCCCCGACGGCGCGTCGCTCCCGAAATGCGCCCATGATAAACCGGCACCGCCCCGGTCCGCGCCCAGCCATGGAAATGCAACATGACAGGCAATGGGGTGACCCCATCCCAGCCGTCGGGTTCCTTGACGTGATATGTCCGCCCATCTAATGCGCAGGGAGTCTGCCCATGGCACGGATTGCCGGGCAAGATGGAATTTGGATTGGTGTCTTGGGACAGGGCGGGTGTGGCCAACACCGCCAACAACAATAGAAAAACACGCATCATCATAAGATTGGTTTTATCCAGAATGATCCGACTGTCACATGACATTTCTGTGGGTGCGTAAGATGGGTTTCAACCCATCAAAGGAAAATATGAGCCAGCACCGACAACATGAAAACGAATGTTATTAGAAACATCCAACGTATCGCAATATTCAGGAGCAATGATCTGCGCCTAACCTCAAAACGTAATTCCTTCTCAATTCGATCAATGCTCTGATGCTTACGTCCAGGTATATCGACAAAACCCAAACAACGGATGCAAATCAAAGCAATGCAGAGGTAACATACCACCTCAATACCAATGACAATTCTCTCTGCAGCGGAGGTATCGGCAGCGGAAATCATGAAAGTTGCGGCTGCCAGCATCATCGATATATGGGTCAACATAGAACCGGCCTTGGCATCGATGCGATCCAAGGCCGCTTCGTTGCCAGACATCCAAACGATTGGATTGACCCCATCAAAGTCCGCATCTTCAATAGATGGCTCCGAGATCAGAAGTCGGTCGACGTCTTTTAGAACTTTATGTGCAAGCCGGTCGAGCAAGCGGATAGTCACCGACTCAACCCACCATGCAGCGTTGGCTGATCCAGCGCGCTGAACCCATAATGCCGCAACCACCGCAAATCGGAATCAAAGAACGCCCGCAAATCGGGAATCCCGTATTTCAGCATCGCGATCCGGTCGATCCCCATACCAAAGGCAAAGCCTTGCCATGCCGCAGGATCAACACCGGCAGCTTCCAGCACTTTGGGGTGGACCATGCCGGACCCCAAAATCTCTAACCAGTCATCGCCCTCGCCCACTTTCAGCGTACCGCCTTCCCAGGAACAGCGGATATCGACCTCGGCAGATGGTTCGGTGAACGGGAAGTGAGAGGCGCGGAAGCGGATATCGACGTGATCCACCTCAAAATAGCTTTTCACGAATTCTTCCAGCACCCATTTGAGGTTCGCCATCGAGATATCACGATCGATCGCCAGCCCTTCGACCTGATGGAACATCGGGGTATGCGTCTGGTCATAATCGGCCCGATAAACACGCCCCGGGCAGATGATCCGCGTCGGCGCACCGGTTTTTTCCATCGACCGGATCTGGACCGGCGATGTATGGGTGCGCAACACATGGGGCGGGCGGTTATCGCCTTCGCCGCGATGGGTATAGAATGTGTCCATCTCTGCCCGTGCGGGGTGATGGCCGGGGATGTTCAGCGCGTCAAAATTGTACCAATCGCTTTCGATCTGCGGGCCTTCCGCCACACTAAACCCCATATCGGCAAAAATCGCCGTCACCTCTTCGGTGACCTGAGAAATCGGATGGATTGTGCCTTGCCGGCAGCCACGCGACGGTAATGTCACATCCAGCCATTCTTCGCGCAAACGGGCATCCAAAGCGGCATCAGCAAGGGCCGTTTTCTTGGCCAGCAACGCAGAGTTAATCTCGTCCTTCAGCGCATTCAGCGCGGGGCCTGCGATCTGCCGTTCCTCGGGCGTCATTTTGCCCAGCTCGCGCATCTTCAGGCTGACCTCACCTTTTTTACCGACGGCTTGCACGCGCAGGTCCTCAATGGCCACCTCATCAGCGGCATCGGCAATCAGAGCAAGGTATTTCTGTTTCAGGTCGTCCATGATTCAGCCCTTTGTCATCTGTTGTCCTGCTAACCCGGTCAGCACAGCCATGCAAGTAAACGCGATCATATGCCGTTAAGCTCGCATTATTACACCGCGTGGTATGGCGTCATATGGTTCAGAACGCGCATCTTGCCCAATGCTTTGAAGACGCGCGCGCGCTCGAGATATCGGGGGCGGGCGACGCATTGACCGTGCCTCTCATGTTTTTGGATGCACTGACCAGATGCAAGACCCGCAGCGACGTGCTTGAGGTTTACTCCGTCTGGGCGGGACAATTGACCAATGCAGACCGCTGTTCGGTGACACTGCGCGTTGACAACGAATGGCTGATGATCACCGCAATGGATGGCACCAAAAAGCCACCGGAAAACACCACCCACCCCTTGCAAAACAGCACCGTCGGGGCCGTTTACGAACGTGGTGAACCATTGTTTTTGCATGACGTCACATCGATTGATCTGCCCGACGCCAAGGTGGTCGCCGAATTGGGTTTGCGATCCGCCATTCTTGCGCCCATCATTAGCGGGGCGCATTGTTTTGGCACGCTTGCTGCAAGCTACAAAGAAACCATGTCTGAACCTGCTGCAGAGCTGGCGTTGATACAGGCTATGGCCCGCTGCCTTGCGATGCAGCTTCGGGTGATCGAACAGATGCAAAGCCTGACCACCATGGCGCGGACTGACCCACTGACCGGGGCGGGCAATCGCTATGACCTATACGAACAGGCCGAGGAAGCATGGACCAACTGGACCACGGATGCGCAACCCTTTTCCTTCATGTCGACGGATATCGATCATTTCAAGCAGATCAACGATACATACGGACATGACGTTGGCGACGCGGTCCTTTGTGCCTTTGTGCAACGTCTCAAGGGTCAGTTGCGTGCCACCGACAAGATTATCCGCACAGGTGGGGAGGAGTTTGGGCTATTGATGCCTGACCCGACACCCACATCTGCGATTGAACGCGCACAACGCTTGTGTGACGTCATTGGTGACCGGCCTTTTGCCGTGCATGGGATGGAACTGGTCATTACCGCCAGTTTCGGGATCACGCAGGTCGTGCCTTCGGATCAATCATTTGACGATGTTTTGAAACGGGCAGACATCGCACTCTACGATGCCAAAAAATCGGGACGTGATCAGGTCATATCGATATCAGACGAAGACCTGGCCGCTTGAACGCGGTGTTGTGGCCCAGTCTGCGCGAAACCGGAAGTATCGCCAGACAAGCCCAAACCAGAAACGCCACGAAAAAAGCCGCCTCATTTCTGGGCGGCTTTCGCTATTCATGAATGCGGCGGGCTTAAGCGGCCAGCGCATCCTTGGCTTTACCAACGATTGTGGCAAATGCATCGGGTTCGTTCACGGCCAGATCAGCCAGAACCTTGCGGTCCACTTCGATCCCGGCCAGTGTCAGGCCATTGATGAACTTGGAATAGTTCAGTGTTTCATCAACTGAACGGACACCTGCGTTGATCCGCTGGATCCACAAAGCACGGAAGTTACGCTTGCGGTTATGACGGTCGCGGGTTGCATATTGGTTGGCTTTGTCGACGGCCTGCTTGGCGACCTTGAAGGTCTTGGAGCGGCGATCGTAATATCCTTTGGCAGCGTCGAGAACTTTCTTGTGACGACGATGCGTGACGGTTCCACCTTTAACTCTCATCTCAAATTCTCCTTAGCGCGCGTAGGGCATCATTGGCTTGATGATCTGCTCATCAGCCTTCGACAGGGTTGTCGTACCACGTGCATTCCGCAGGAATTTGTTGGTGCGCTTGATCATGCCGTGGCGTTTGCCTGCCTGAGCGGCAACCACGCGGCCAGAGGCCGTCACTTTGAACCGCTTTTTGCAGCTCGATTTTGTCTTCATCTTCGGCATTTCCGTCTCCGTATTTAGGTTCGGTCAAAACGCGCGACTCGGCATGCCATATTGGCCGGACGCGCGGGTTGAAGTGCGCCGTATAGGGCGCATCCCCCATACGTGCAAGGCATTAATTGATGTAACGCGCCACAACGCTGACAAACACATCATCTACCCGGTCCACTGTATAAAGGTCGGGTTCCTGGCGGGCGACATAGATCACTGCTGCAACCCCAACGACCAATGCAACGGCGGACCCTCTGGGCCAGCGCCGATCAGAAAACGCATTGACCAGTGCGGGGATCGAAAAGGCAGCAATTATCAATCCAATGACGAAGATCAGATCAAGATCCATAGAAAACCGCGCCTTTCCTGCTGCTTGCTGGCAGGCTACTCTGGATCAGACGCGTAGATCAAACGTTCTGCGCACGGGGCGACCCGCAAGATATTCGTCGATCCAGGCGTGTTGAATGGAACACCCGCAGTCACAACCACCATGTCCTTTTCCGTTGCCAGTTCTTGTGAAACGGCGGCACGAACGGCGGCGATCACGGCTTCTTTAAACCGATTGACCTCGCCCGTCACAACGCAGTTTGTGCCCCATGATAGGCACAAACGACGCGCGGTCGAGATATAGCTGGTAAGCGCAATGATAGGCACCCGTGGTCGTTCGCGTGACACCAGCAGCGCCGTTGTCCCCGATTGCGAGAAACAGCAGATCGCCTTCACATCGGTGGTCTCTGCAATCTCGCGGGCGGCAGAAACGATCCCGTCTGCAACCGTGATCCCTTCGGCCTTGCGGGATGCTTCGATAATCTCGGTATAGTTTGGATCGGCCTCGACCTCGCCCGCGACGTTGCTCATCGTGGTGACGGCCTCAATCGGATAGGATCCGGCAGCCGATTCCGCAGACAACATGATCGCGTCCGAGCCTTCATAAATTGCGGTCGCGACATCGGAAACTTCTGCGCGGGTCGGCATTGGGGATTCGATCATCGATTCCAGCATCTGCGTGGCCACAATCACCGGCTTGGCCGCTGCCCGGCACTTGCGCACCAGTTGTTTCTGGATCGGCGGCACGTTCTGCACAGGCAATTCAACGCCCAGATCACCGCGGGCGACCATGATGCCATCGCTGGCAGCCAGAATACTGTCGAACGACTTCACGGCATTGGGTTTTTCGATCTTTGAAAGAATCGCCGCACGTCCCTTGGCCAGTCTGCGGGCGTCCTCAACATCGGCTGCCCGCTGCACAAATGACAAGGCAAGCCAATCCACACCCAGATCACAGACAAATTCCAGATCTTTGCGATCCTTGGGCGACAACGCCGCTAGCGGCAGGGTCACATCAGGGACGTTCACACCCTTGCGGTTGGAAATCGTGCCACCAACAACAACTTCGCAATCCGCAAAATCAGCACCGCAATCCTTGACCTTCAGTTTGATCTTGCCGTCATTGACCAATAGATGGGCACCCGGCTCCAGCGCGTCAAAAATTTCCTTATGCGGTAACATCACCCGGTGGACATCACCCTCAGCTTCATTCAGATCCAGACGAAACGCCGCGCCTTCGACCAGTTCCTCTTCACCATTGGCGAAGACGCCAACACGCAGCTTGGGACCTTGCAGATCAGCCAAAATGGCTATCGGGCTATCCAGGTCCTTTTCAACCTGCCGAATAATCTCGTGCCGGGTTTTGATCTCGGCGTGATCACCATGCGACATGTTCAGGCGAAACACATCGGCCCCGGCTTCGTGCAGGGCGCGGATCATCTCATAATCATCTGAGGCGGGTCCAAGTGTTGCGACAATCTTCACGTTGCGGTGGCGTCTCATGCATCTGTCCTTCATGCGGTAGCACCGTTAGCGGTAACGGCAGGCTTCGCGCCCTTATTGCGCAATTCCAATCCGGGAACAACTAGCCTAAATGCTGTGTCAAAGGAATGACAGGCAAGATGACTGATACCGTGTTTACGATCGAGGGCCAGAACAGGCCCGGCCGCTGGCTGGTCGCCTGCGACCATGCAACAAATCATATCCCCGGCTGGGTCCATGGGGGCGATCTGGGGCTTAGCCCGGGCGATATGAAACGGCACATCGCCTATGATATCGGTGCCGCTGGGGTCACGCGGAAACTCTCTGCCCTGCTTGATAGCCCTGCGATCCTTTCAGGTTTTTCTCGTCTGGTTGTGGACCCGAACAGGGGCGAAGACGATCCAACGATCATGATGCGGCTTTATGACGGGACAATCATACCCGGGAACAAGCATGCGGATCGGGCTGAAATCGAAACCCGGCTTGCCCGGCTTTACCGGCCCTACCACGCCGCCTATGCGGCCTTGGCTCACGGTATTAGCAAACCAATCATATGTGCTGTGCATAGTTTCACGCCACGACTGCAGGGGCGACACCCAAGGCCGTGGGAAGTCGGCGTTCTTTATGCTGATGATGACAGGCTCGCCCTGCCCTTCATGGCAGCCTGCCGGTCACAAGGTTGGTGTGTCGGTGACAACCAGCCCTATGCCGGTCACCTGCCCGGCGATGCCGTCGACCGGCATGCTCTTCAGCATGGGCGGCCCAACCTGTTATTGGAATTGCGACAAGACCTGATCGCAGATGAGGCCGGTCAAACCCTTTGGGCGGAACGTCTGGCACCTATATTAGAACAAACACTGGCCGCTACGGGCCTGTAAGGAGGATATGATGGACGACCAAACCCGCATCGAACTGGAAGCCGCCGCATTCCGGCGTTTGCGCAAACATCTGATGGAAGACCGCACCGATGCGCAAAACATCGACATGATGAACCTGGCCGGCTTCTGCCGCAACTGCCTGTCGCGCTGGTATCAGGAAGCCGCAAACGAACGTGGCATCGAGATGAGCAAGGATGAAGGGCGCGAGGCCTTTTACGGTATGCCGTTTTCCGAATGGAAAGCAAAATATCAGGTCGAGGCGAGCGCCCAGGCACAGGAAGCGTTCAAGAAATCGCATGGCTGACGCGTGTCTGGGCGTTGGTACTACTTGAGAAAGCCAGTCCCACCGACGGCCAGAACGGCCGCCGATCCGCAGGCATTGCCCTCTGCCAGACACCGCTCCAGCGGGGCGTCGTCCAACCATGACGACAAAAAGCCTGCGTTGAAAGCATCGCCCGCGCCGGTGGCATCAATGGCCGCGACGGGGAACGCCTTGCCGCTGATCCACGCATCGTGATCCATGGTCCGCGCACGCGCACCCATTTTACCCTGCTTAATGACGGTCAAGGGTGCCGCGATCTCTGGCACATCTTTGGCGGACAGCGCCGCCGATTCTGCCTGGTTCGGCAAAAAGACGTCTACAGCCGCGATCAGCGCAGCCATCTTGGGGCAATAGTCATCCTGCCATCCACAATCGAGCGATATGGTCATACCGGCGTCGCGTGCCCGGGCGATCAGTTCGGGTCTATCCTGCAACGTGCGTAGCTCGCCGATATGCAGATGCGCATAATCAGAAAAGTTGACATCCTCCAGATCCGGTATGGCGGGGCCATCGGTGCGGGTCAGGAATGCGCGGTCACCATTGCTTGACATCGCAACCGTGATTTGCGGGTCAATGCCGTCCTCTGATGGTTTGCAATACGCGGAACCAACATCATGGGCGGCCAAGTCGGCCAAAACGATGCCGTCAAATGGCGCAGCCGGCAGGGTTGAAAACTGGGAAACGTCGTGACCAAGTGACGCCAGTGTTGCACCGGTAATAAACGCACCGCCGCCCGCATGTAGGGACAGACCCGGGCCAAAAACCTCTGTGCCCAGCGTTGGCATGCGTGGCACATCCGCAAAAATCAGATCGCAATAAAGCCGACCGGCACAAAGAACGGGTTTCTTCACGACAATGCGTCCCCGTTTACGGCGTCAAAGACATGCAGGTTTTCAGGGTCGGCACCCAGTTGAACAGTCGCACCAACCTGTGGGGGGGTGCGACCATCCGCCTTGGCGATGATTTCACCGAATGGTGAATCGACATAGATCAACGTTTCTGAACCCAAGGGTTCGCGCAGGGTCACAGTCCCCTTGATGATCGGATTGGTGCTGTCGGGGTGCAGGTCATCAGGACGCACGCCCAATAGCACCCCTTGCTCACTCCCGCTCTGCAAGGCGGGAATACTGACCGCAGTACCAGCGCCAAGGGTCACATGATTACCACTCAACCGCCCATCCAACAGGTTCATGGACGGTGCACCGATAAACCGCGCAACGAAAGTATTTGCAGGGCTATGGAAAACCTCTTCCGGGGTGCCGACCTGCTGGATGTGGCCATCTTTCATGATCACGATACGATCCGCCATGGTCATCGCCTCGACCTGATCATGGGTGACAAAAATAATGGTATTACCGACCCGTTGATGCAGTTTCTTGATCTCCAGCCGCATCTGGGTGCGCAGCTGCGCATCCAGATTCGATAGCGGTTCATCAAACAGAAACACCGCCGGATCGCGCACCATCGCGCGGCCAATCGCCACCCGCTGACGTTGCCCACCTGACAACTGACTTGGTTTGCGGTCCAGCAGATCAACCATATCCAGAATACCGGCAACCTCCTGAATACGCTTTTCCTTGTCTGCCTTGGGCATCTTGGATGATCGCAAGCCAAAGGCGATATTCTTTTTCACCGACATATGCGGATAGATGGCGTAATTCTGAAACACCATGGCGATATCGCGTTCTTTCGGTTCCAGGTTATTCACCTCGCGCCCGCCGATTTCGATGATCCCGGACGTCGTTTCTTCCAGTCCAGCGATCATGCGCAAGGTCGTCGATTTCCCACATCCCGATGGGCCGACCAGAACCACAAACTCCCCATCGGCGACATCAAGCGAGATGCCATGCAACACCTCAGTCGCGCCATAGGATTTCGTAAGGGATCGCAATGCGAGATTGGCCAAGATCAGGTCTCCAGTAACTTGGTAAATGCGGTGCTGCGTGTTTCATCCGCTGTGAAAATGCGGGTGACACGACCTTCTGCGCGGGCACAAAGATCATCCAGATCGCGTCGGTAGCTGGCCAATGCCGCATCCAGCGCCGCCGGTGCAGGGCCTCCGATACGATCGCGGCAGGCGATGAAGGTTTCTGGGTTGGTGGCTGTCCGAAACATCGCCTCATCCATCGCTGTGTCCCGGTTGGTGGCCGTGCGGAATGCAGATTGAAATGCCCGAAACCCGTCTGAAAGCGGCCCGCCATTCAAGTCACGTGCGACCGCAGCCGCGATTTCATGAGCTTGGCGAAATGTCAGCCCGTCGTCGCGGACAAGCGTATCAGCCAGTTCGGTAATCGTGATGCTGGCCGCATCTGCGTTGCGCCGCACATTGGCTGCATTGATGGAACAGGCAGGCAAAAACGCGGTCAATAGTTCCAGCACGCGCCCGCCGCTGTCGAATGCGGCATAGCCAGCCTGCTGCACTTCGCCTTCGCTGTCATTCATGTCGGTAAACGGTGTGTTGTGCATTGTATTGATAATCATGTCACACCGCCCGCAGGTGACAGACGCAAGATGGCGCATATGCTCAATCGGCACCGGATTACGCTTTTGCGGCATGATCGAACTGATCTGCACAAGGGCATTCGGCACATAAAGCTGCCCAACCTCAAAGCTCGACCAGAAGGCAAGGTCCTGCACCACGCGCCCCAGATGCAAGAACACCAGCTTTATCGCGGAATAAAGCCCGGTGACATAATCGACAGAGGCGATGCAGCCATAGGAGTTGACCAACGGTCCATCAAAACCCAACAGCGCCGCCATGCGGTCGCGGTCAATCGGGAAACCGGACGTAGTAATCGCCGCTGCACCCATCGGACAATGACCAAGATCATCAATCGCCGCAGACAGGCGCAGCGCGTCACGACCCAACACCTCAATCATCGCCCCAATGTAATGGCCAAATGTCGTAGGCTGTGCGGGCTGACCATGGGTGTAGGCGACGATCAAGGTATCGCGTTCATGACGGGCCTTTTCAATCAACGCCTCTGTCAGTGCGTTGATCTGGGCCAACATCGCCTCGGACCGCGCGCGCAAGGCCATCTTGAACAGCGTATGATCCATATCATTGCGTGATCGCGCGGTATGCAATGCGCCACCAAGATCGCCAAGGCGGTCGCGCAATGCGGCCTCTACATAAAAGAAATAATCCTCGTACTCACCAGTATATTGCAACGCCGTGATATCGGTTTCTGCATTAATTGCGACAAGCGCGGAGGCGATCTGTTGACCATCAGCGGCCGACAATATCCCTGTCTCAACCAGCATCACCAGATGCGCCTGATTGATCGCCGCCATATGATCCGCATAGTGGGTTTTGACCCCTTCAAACAGCGGGGCCAGCACGGTTTCCTTATAGGTCGAGTCGGGAAAAACGCTGTTGTCGATCATCCTTTCAGCCCCGCCATAACAACGCCGCGAATAATGAAACGTTGGAAAATCAGGAAGACAACCAAGGTGGGGATCGTGCTGATAGCGGCGCCAGTCATGATAAGTTCCCAAGCGACATCCGCCTCATCTCCAAAGCCGGACAGACCGACGGGAATGGTGTACATATCAACTGAATTGGTGACGATGAGTGGCCATAGAAAAGCGGTCCAATTGCCCAGGAACACGAATATTGCCAGCGCGGCCAGTGCAGGCTTCACCAGCGGCATCGCGACGGTCCACCAGATTTGTAGTTCGTTGAGCCCATCAATACGGGCGGCCTCGATGAAATCGTCAGGGACACTTTCGAAAAACTGCTTCATCAGGAACGTCCCAAAGGCGGTCATCAGTCCCGGGAACATGATACCCCAATAACTGTCGAGCCAGCCAAAGGATTGCGACATCAGATACCACGGGATCACCAGCATTTCAGTCGGGATCATCAGCGTGGACAGGATCGCGATGAATACGATGGTACGGCCCGGAAACCGGAACTTGCACAAGGTGTAGCCAACAAGGCTGTCAAAAAGCAGATTACAGATTGTTGTGACCGTGGCGATGATGATGGAATTGACGAACCACCAATAAAACCGCCCGTCCTCTAGCACATAGGTGTAGTTCTCAATCGTCGGCTCTTCCGGGATGAGGTTGACGTTGTAAACCTCGTGCGGCCATTTCAGCGAGGTCGAGATCATGTAGGCGATTGGCATGATCATCGCGATGCCGCCGATGAACAGGATGAGCCAGCGAAGAATCTGCCCCATGTTACGGGATCGTGGCGCGGGCTTGGCCATCAAAAGGGTATCGGCGGATGGGGCAATATCGCTCATCTCATGTGCTCCGCAGCAGGCGTAGCTGGATCAGCGACACAATCAGCAGGATCGTGAACAGGACCACCGTTTGTGCGGCAGCATACCCCATGTCAAACCCGTTAAAGGCCGTGTCATAGATCATCAAAACCAACGGCTTGGTCGCATTCAGCGGCCCACCTGGATTGTTGGTTGTCATGTTGAACACATGATCAAAAATGCGCAGAAACCCGATAGACGAAAACACGACGATAAACACAATCGTGGGACGCAGTAGCGGGATGGTGATCTGGGTCAGGACCGTAAACCAGCCAACCCCGTCAATCTTGGCGGCTTCGTAGTAGCTAGTGGGAATGGCCCGCAAACCGGCCATGAAGATGATCACCTGAAACCCCAATCCAGCCCAGACAGCCGGCGCCAGCACGGCAGGCAACGCGTTTGTTGTGGATTGCAGGAATGCGATTTGCGGGATGCCAAATCCGGCGAGGATGTTGTTGAACAACCCGATGGGCACATCCTGATAGAACCAGCGCCAGACCCAGGCCATGGCAACAGCAGACGTCATGAAAGGCAGGAAATACAACATGCGCAGAAAGCCATGCATAAACCGCAGCTTGTCCAGGTGGTAGGCAATGACAAATGACAGGACGAGGCTGATCGGCGTACCCAACAGCAGGTAAATAAAGGTGTTCTTGAACACTTTCCAGAACACCGGATCATTCCAGAGCTTCTGATAATTCTCCATGCCCGCCCAGGTCCGATCACCCAGCAGGTTCCAGTTTTGGAAACTGATCAGGATGGCATTGCCGGTGGGGTAAAAGCGGATCACCGTGTAGAACAGGACCGGAATGGCAAGGAATGCCCAGGCCCAGACGATCTGTTTCTGGCGGATGGTCAGATTGCGGTACATCGCAGGCCCTTGACGAAGAAAAAGCCGCCCCGGCGGGAGATCCGGGACGGCGGGTCGTTGCTTATTCGGCGTAGTAATCGTCAAGCAGTTTCTGCTCGGCCTCTGCCGCGATGGCCAGGCTTTCGGCAGGATCCATGCCTTCAAGTTGGATGCGCTCGACCATTTCAACCATTAGCTGACGCTGGCCAGACTCGTTGGCGAATTTGGTTGTGTTGGCATAAGCCAGACCACGGATGAAGGGGCCGAATGTCTCATCATTGGCATTCGCTTCGGTCATGCCAACCGATGGCTTTGCAGGCAGCTCACCCACCGTATCCAGCCAGATCTGCATCGCCTCGTCAGAGGTGATATACTGCATGAATTTCACGGATGCGTCGTATTTCTCGCCCTCGGCCTTCGTGGTAATCGCGTTGACCCAGTAAGATGAGTAGTTCGACCGCGTACCATCTGCATTGGCGGGCAATTCCGTGACACCCCATTTCAGGCCGCGCGTCCCGTTCAGCGACCCGATGCGGAATGACCCATCAATATGCATGCCCGCACGACCGGCCTTAAACGCGGCTTGCGGTTCATCCATAAAGCCAATGGCGGTGACGGGTGGATCGCCAAGGAACATATTGGTGTAAAAATCCAAAGCCGCAGCACCGGCGTCTGTGTTGTAGTTCACCGTCTGATAGTCATCGGCATAGGGATCACCGCCAAACTGACGTACCAGACCTTCACGCCACCAATGGTGGTCCTGCGCAGTCATACCAGCAGTGATGCCAACCTGCGTAATGTTACCTGCACCGTCCAGCTTTGTAAGGGCGGCGGCGGTTTCCATCAATTCGTCCAGCGTTTCCGGCGGGCCATCTATCCCAGCCTCTTCAAACAACCGCTCATTGTAGAACAAGGCAAGCGAGCGGACAGCCGTTGGCAGGGCCCAATAGTTGTCGCCATCCTTCATGGCCTGCACCATTGGAAAGAAATCTGCGTCAATCTGGGCTGCTGGGAACGTGTCGGCAGGCAATGGCTGGATCAAGTCGGCCTCTACATAATCGTTCAACCAACCATAAAACAGCTGCACAACGTCAGGACCTTCACCGGCAGGAATCGCCGCTGCAACTTTGGTACGATAATCGGCATAGGGGAAATGCGTCATGGTGACGGTGATATCGGGGTTCGCAGCCTCAAAATTGGCGATCAGCGTTTCCATCGCCTCGACACGGGCGTCAAAGAAATACTGCCAGTATTCAATTTCGACGGCACTGGCGGCGCTGGCAAACAGCGCGGCAGAGGATGTCAGCCCCGCAAGGGCCAGACCTTTCAAATATGCATTCATCATCGTTCTCCCATGGTGGCGTGGTGGCCCGTTATCAGGCTTATGACCTAAGGGTTAACGCAACTTGATTGATAATTCAATTGAATTGAGTTAATCCGTTTCTATGATTTCCACGCCGCTCCAGCAAGGCAGCAACGCCGAACGGTCCAGACACCGCAACCGCCAGGCCGTGCTGGGGCAGGTCCACTTGGCGGGAACAATCGGGCGGGCCGAAATCGCGCGGGCCTTGGCGCTGACCACACAAACGGTCAGTAACATCATTGCAGAACTGTCGGATGACGGAATGCTGATTGAAAAGGGGCGACTCAGCGCCGGGCGCGGGCAGCCTGCAATCCAATACGCACTAAAGCCGGAAGGGGGATATGCGCTGGGGGTTGAGGTGCGACCGGATGCGGTCTTTGCAGCCCTGCTTGATCTGACGGGACGGGCGGTAACGACGGAACGGGTGGCGCTGGCAGGAACGGACCCTGACATCGTGCTTGATCACGTGACCATGGTTTACACCCGCGCATTGGATCAAGTGCCAACCGCCCGGGGGCGGATGCTGGGGGCGGGGATTGTGATGCCGGGGCCATTCGGGCTGACGGGGATCGCGGGCATGGGGACCGACCTGCCCGGTTGGCAGGAAGTTGACGCCGCCACCTTGTTTTCCAAAGCAATCGACCTGCCTGTTGTGCTCAGTAACGACGCCAACGCCGCCGCAATGGCTGAACGGATCACCGGCGCAGCACAAGAGATGAACTCCTATGCATATCTCTATTTTGGAACCGGGCTGGGGCTGGGGCTGATCCATGGCGGACAGCTGGTGCGCGGCGCCTACGGCAATGCGGGCGAGATTGGGCACATCCCGATCCCCGGGCCACATGCCAAACTGGAAGACGCAGTCAGCCGCCTGTCGGTGCAGCGCCATCTGCTTGCGGCCGGGTTGGACGTTCATGACATCGACGCGCTGGACCAGCTTTTTGAACAAAAGAACGCGGCGCTGATGACATGGCTGGACACGGCCTGTGATGCGCTGGGGCACGCCGTTGCGATTGTCGAAAACCTGTTTGATCCGCAGACGGTTGTACTGGGTGGGGCAATGCCCAACGGCATTCTGGAACATTTCGTCGCAAACACGCCGCTGCCGGACCTGTCGGTCTCAAACCGACCACATGCACCGCATCCACGCCTGATACAGGGGGCGTCAGGACGAATGACAGCGACGCTGGGGGCCGCTGCCCTTATCCTCAATCGAGCGCTGACCGCACCGCTATCGCACGCACATTAAAGGACGTGATCCATGCCGCTTACTGATCAATCACGGATTTCCGCAGAACGAGACCGCCCGCGGATTGTGGCACTTTGGCAGGCGTTGACGGCCCTGAAGTCAACCGTGTCATTCATGAACACAGGCGCACATCCAGACGATGAGATCTCTGCAATGCTGGCCGCAATGCGGTTTCGAGACGGAATTGATATTTCATATGCCTGCTCAACCCGTGGCGAAGGGGGACAGAACGACATCGGCACAGAAACCACCGAAGCGCTTGGCGTTTTGCGTACAGCCGAGATGGAAGCGGCCTGCGACAGGCTCGACTTGCGGATGTATTGGCTGTCGGTCAGCCCAAAAGACACGATATTTGACTTTGGCTTTTCCAAATCCGGCAACGAAACACTATCAAAATGGGGGCGGGAAAGGACGCTGGCCCGGTTCGTTGATATCATCCGGACCGAAAAACCTGACATCATTTGCCCGACCTTTCTGGATGTGCCCGGCCAGCATGGCCATCATCGGGCCATGACCGAAGCCGCCCACGCCGTTATGGATCTGGCTGCAGATGCCGGTTTTGACGGCAGCACATTGCCCACCTGGCAAGTTCAAAAGATGTATTTGCCCGCATGGTCCGGAGCCGGTCAATCTTATGATGATGATCTGCCGCCGCCAGCGGCGACACTGACATTTCCGGCCTCTAGCCGCGATCCTGTCACGGGCTGGACATATGAACATATCGGACAGCAAAGCCGCGTCATGCACGCCACTCAAGGGATGGGGCGTTGGATTGCCACCGGCGAAGAACGGGACTTTCCACTTCACCTTGTGCAATCACATGTTGCTGGACCGGATCTGGAGGTGACATCCGGCCTGGCGCAAAACTTGCGCGATCTTGACGTTCCCGACGCAAAGGCTGCACAAGATGCCTGTGACGCGGCCATCGCAGCATTCCCGGACACGCCAAAAATCTTGGAGCATGCCTGCGCCGCCCTGCTGGCGTTGCGAAACGCGACGGCAAGCTGTCCACCAGATCTGCTGACTGCAATCGGGCATAAGCTTACACGGAAAGAGCAGCAGCTATCACATGTCATTCATCTTGCTGCAGGGGTCGAAGCACGGGCGGTACTATCGCAAGATATGCTACATCCTGGTGACAAAACGCGGTGGCGGTCCGAGGTCGCAACGGAGTTTGGAGATGTGTCTGTCACGCCAAACCTGCCATCCGGTTGGGTGGTCGATGACGAAACAATCACCCTCGCCCCCGATGCAACCACAAGTGACCCCTACCCCGCAATCTACCGACCTGGTGAGCCAGAGGCGCCCTGCATTGATGTGAAACTTTCGGTGAACGGTATAGATGCAACCGTCCCTCACTCCTTTGAGGTCGGGGCCGTTGTCAGCCCGCAACGATCTGCGTCCCTGTCGCCCTCGGCCGATGTCGTCAACCTTGCCAGCGACCGCCGCGAGGTGACGATTGCTGTCAATGCAATCTCTCCTCTGGGGGCGAAACCCGCATTGCAGGCCCCGGACGGTTGGGCAGTGCGTCGAACGGACGAAGGCTTCGCCGTCACCATCCCCGAAGGCACGCCCAAAGGGACCTATGACATAGGACTAACCCTGGACGGCAAACCAGCCCATTGCGTGCATCACATCAGACACGCTCATGTCGCGGCGCGGGCCCTGGCCAGCCCAGCCATGACGCGGATATGCGTCGTTGACGCCAAACTGCCGGATGTAAATGTCGGCTATATCGGCGGTGGCAATGATCGGGTCAGTGATTGGCTGACCCGTCTGGGGGTCAATGTCACTGATCTGTCCAAGGCAGCGCTGACTGACACCCAATTGCAGGCCGTTGACACCGTGCTGATTGGCATTTTCGCAATGAAATCACGCCCAGGGCTGGTCGAGGCCATGCCCCGCCTTCACAGATGGGCACGACAGGGCGGCACGCTCATCACGCTTTATCACCGCCCGTGGGATAACTGGGATCCAGATACCACGCCACCACACAGGCTTGAGATTGGGCAACCATCACTGCGTTGGCGGGTGACGGATGAAACGGCGCAGGTGACCCATCTGGCACCCGATCACCCGATTCTGAACCACCCCAACCTGATCGGACCTGACGATTGGGATGGCTGGCACAAGGAACGCGGACTTTATTTCGCCAAAGACTGGGACGCGGCCTACACAGCGCTGCTTGAAATGAACGACCCCGACGAGGCACCGCTGCGCGGGGCACTCTTGTCAGCCGATGTCGAACAAGGGCGCCACATACATAGCGCGCTCATCCTGCACCATCAGATGGAGAAAATGACCCCAGGCGCATTCAGACTGCTGGCAAACCTCCTCGCCAAACGTGAATGACCGTTCTGCACACCTGATGAATCGGCACTGAATCTCATCGTGTTTCGCATAACACCGGAACAAACCACGGTCTTCCCAAGTCAGATTTGCGCCTATCGGAAACATGCGTTCCTGCGTCTTTCTGTAAACCGCAACATTAGCTTTAATCGCGCATCCTTTTGCCGGTTGCTGTTTCCAACGGGGTTCCGTATGTCCGGCGGTGGGACACCCTTCCCCAACGAAGGGCGCATATCTGTGAGGATACCACTGATGGTAATGACCAAACCGGCAGCGCGGCCGGCTAATCCGCGTTTTTCGTCTGGCCCGTGCGCCAAACCCCCTATCTGGACATTGGATGCACTCAGCGACGCGGCATTGGGCCGGTCGCACAGGGCGGCCGTTGGCAAGGCCAAACTGACCGAGGCCATTGACCTGACCCGCGAAGTGCTGGGCATCCCGGCTGATTACCGGATCGGGATCGTGCCAGCCTCTGACACCGGCGCATTTGAAATGGCGATGTGGTCGCTATTGGGCGAACGTCCGGTTCAGATGGTCGCATGGGAAAGCTTCGGCGCAGGCTGGGTGACCGATGTCATCAAGCAGCTGCAGATCGACGCCAGCGTTCACACGGCTGACTATGGTCAGATCGTCGATATGGCCGCGCTGAACTATGACAATGATGTTTGTTTTACATGGAATGGCACGACATCCGGCGTGCGGGTCCCTTCTGGTGATGTGATCCCGGCAGACCGGGCCGGGCTAACGCTATGCGATGCAACCTCCGCCGCCTTTGCGCAGGAACTGCCCTGGGACAAGCTGGATGTGACGACTTTCTCCTGGCAGAAAGTCATGGGGGGTGAGGCTGCGCATGGCATGCTGATCCTGTCGCCCCGCGCGGTGGAGAGGCTGGAGAGTTACACACCGGCATGGCCCCTGCCCAAGATTTTCCGGCTGACAAAGGGCGGCAAACTGATCGAGGGGATCTTCCAGGGCGCCACGATCAACACCCCTTCCATGCTGGCGGTTGAGGATTATCTGGTCGCCCTGAAATGGGGCCGGTCCATTGGCGGGCTTGATGCGCTGATGCACCGGGCCAATGCCAATGCGCAGGCGATCTGGCATTTTTGCGCAGCCCATGACTGGATCGACAATCTGGCTGTTGATCCGGCGACTTGGTCGAATACCTCCGTTTGTCTGAAATTCACAGATGACCGTATCACCGATGGCGCCGCGTTCGCCAAAGCCGTGGCCAAACGGCTGGAGGCGGAAGGGATTGCGCTGGATATCGGGGCTTACCGTGATGCGCCTGCCGGCCTGCGGATCTGGTGCGGTGCGACGGTTGAAACCTCGGATATCGAAGCCATGCTGCCATGGCTCGCATGGGCATTCGAAACAGAAGTTTCAGCGTAAGATGGGTTTAAACCCATCTTACTTCCCCTCTCTCTTGTGACATTATTAAGGAGCGGCATCATGGCCCCCAAAGTACTTATCTCTGACAAACTCTCACCCGCCGCTGTGCAGATCTTCAAGGATCGTGGCATTGACGTCGATTTTCAGCCAGACCTTGGCAAGGACAAACTCGCCTTGCAAAAGGTGATCGGCCAATATGACGGTCTTGCCATCCGGTCGGCCACCAAAGCCACTGAAAAGATCATTGCGGCGGCCGAGAACCTCAAGGTCATCGGTCGCGCCGGGATCGGAACCGACAATATCGACAAAGATGCCGCATCGCGCAAAGGCGTGATCGTCATGAACACGCCCTTTGGCAATATGATCACCACAGCCGAACATGCCATTGCGATGATGTTTGCTGTCGCCCGGCAGATCCCCGAAGCCAGCACATCCACCCATGCGGGCAAATGGGAAAAGTCCAAATTCATGGGGGTTGAACTGACCGGCAAGACGCTAGGCGTCATTGGCGCAGGCAATATCGGGTCCATCGTCTGCGACCGTGCGCGCGGGTTGAAGATGAAGGTTATCGCCATGGACCCATTCCTGTCAGAAGAACGCGCGACCGAGATTGGCGTCGAAAAGGTCGAGCTTGACCAGCTGCTGGCGCGTGCCGATTTCATCACCTTGCACGTCCCCTACACCACAGAGACAGCCAATATCCTGAGTGCCGAAAACCTTGCCAAGACAAAGAAAGGCGTGCGCATCATCAACTGTGCCCGCGGTGGGCTGGTTGATGAGGCCGCGTTGGCCGACCTTTTGAAATCCGGCCATGTCGCCGGGGCCGCCTTTGATGTATTCGCCGAAGAACCGGCCAAGGAAAACCCGCTTTTCAACCTGCCCAATGTCGTTGTCACCCCGCATCTGGGGGCGGCCACAACCGAGGCGCAGGAAAACGTGGCCTTGCAGGTGGCCGAACAGATGTCGGATTACCTGCTGACGGGTGCAGTGCAGAACGCGCTGAATATGCCATCAGTCACCGCCGAAGAGGCCAAGATCATGGGACCATGGATCAAACTGTCCGGTCACTTGGGCAACTTCATCGGCCAGATGACGGATGAACCGATCAAGGCGATCAACATCCTGTTCGATGGCGAGGCCAGCGAAATGAACCTCAAGGCGCTGACCGCGGCGGCAGTGGCCGGGATCATGAAGGCGACCAACCCGGACGTGAACATGGTCTCTGCGCCCGTGATCGCCAAGGAGCGGGGGGTCAAGATTTCGACCACCAAGCAGGATCAATCAGGCGCGTTTGAAGGCTACGTCAAAGTCACCGTTGTCACCGCACAGCGTGAACGGTCGATCGCTGGCACGGTATTCAGTGATGGCAAGCCGCGTTTTATCCAGATCAAAGGCATCAATATCGATGCCGAGATTGGTGAACACATGATCTACACCACCAACGAAGATGTGCCTGGGATCATCGGCACCTTGGGTATGACCATGGGCGAAAACAACGTCAACATTGCGAACTTCACCCTTGGCCGGGCCGCGGCAAAGGGCGAGGCGATTGCCCTGCTTTATGTCGACGAGGCCGTGCCCGCCCCGGCGCTTGCGGCGTTGGAGGCCACTGGCATGTTCCAGCAAGTCAAACCGCTCACCTTTGATGTTTGATCTCAGTGAACCTGATGCGTCCGATCTATGCGATTGGTGACATTCATGGGCAGAAGGCCATGCTGGATCACGCGCTTGCGCTGATCGCCGCAGATGGTGGCCCGGATGCTGAAATTGTCTTTCTGGGGGACGACACAGATCGCGGGCCGGATAGCCGGGCCGTGATCGAAACGCTGATTGCAGGGCGTGATGCAGACGGCAACTGGACATGTATCAAGGGCAATCACGACCGGATGTTCAGCAACTTCGTGCGTCACGGGATTAAACATGACCCGCATGTGAAATCCCGCATCAGTTGGCTAAATCCGCGCCTTGGTGGTGGAAACCATTGATACACTGATGGCTCTAATGGGGGAAAAGCACCAATTCGCTGCGGCTGCGCCAAAGTCAGCTTTGACGCAGCAAGCAGGTCTGTGATTGCTAGAGATGTCACTCAGGCCTACATCTTAATGGCACTTAATCGATAGTACGTAAGTGAAAAGAAGAAGCGTCCCTTTTCCACGGGTTCCAACTGTTCATCAAACCAAGCAGTTGTCTCTGCCTCACCCGCTAGAGTTGGTCTGCAATAACGACCGACCAATTAGGCGATGAACACCTGATGCGCCTCCCACATCTCTGGCGGTTCCAGTTTCCGTGCCAGATGGTCGATGACGGCGTCAGGTACAGCATCGGGCCGATCTCTGTTTTGTCGCCGTAACCGGTCGGGGCTGACTTCCAGATAGACGATCTCAATCCGCGCACCATAGTCTCGCAACAATCGCAAGACCTTGGACCGGTTCAGCCGCGTTACATTGGTGGCGTTCCACACAAAATCAGTACCGGCCCGCAGAAACTCTCTGGCACGTTCATGGGCCGTTTGGATGACCTGACCTTGGTTGTCTGTGGCTGACACGCCCATTTCATCCCGGATCAGATCAAGACTGACAACCGGATGATGAGCGCGATTTTTGGCGATCCATGTGTCTTTGCCCGCACCGGGCAGACCAGACATCACGGTGACCGTGCATTTGAAGTCCTCACGTGCCGCGCAATGCGGATCGCGGTCTTCAAGATCAAAGAAGGCAACGCGACTTTCATCATTGGCGAAGGCGAATGGCCCGTGCAAGCAACCTGCGTCCTGAAAGGTCAGCGCCGCCAGGCTGACGCTCTCTAGGATCGCCTGCTGGTCCTGACACACCCGTCCCAACGCATCCGCCTTGGCATGCAAACACAAGTGATCGGGTCTGCATCGCCATGACGTTTCAATCGCCATCCGCACCGGATCAGGCCGCTCGATCAGCCAGAACGGCAGTTGGTGATGGGCGATGATCCCGCATAGCGCCTCTCGCCATGCAAAGGGTGCGCCTGCATGCCATAACAACTGCCGGGCGATAGATGCACCAACACGTGAATGACCACGGGATGAGATGCGTTCATCGGCCTCATGCTTCGTCACCACCGGTTTGCCCACATCATGCAGGATCGCCGCCCAGAACAGGCAAGACCGATCATCAGATGGCAGGCTTTGCCATTCGGGATCAGCGACCAGTGCCTCCACCACCATGCGTGTAACTTTTTGTCTGAACTCATTTCAGCGGGGTCAGGCGACTTCGAACAACGCTGCGGCCCCCATGCCTCCGCCAACACACATGGACGTAACCACGTATTTCACACCACGACGCCTCCCTTCAAGCAGAGCATGCCCGACTTGTGTCGCGCCTATCATACCATAGGGATGGCCGATTGAGATGGCACGGCCGTTCACATTGTAGATTTCGGGATCGATCCCAAGATGGTCGCGGCAATAGAGAACCTAGCAGGCAAAGGCTTCGTTAAGCTCCCAAAGGCCGATATCTTCGATGCGAAGAAGGGCTTCGCTCAAAACCACTTTGAAAGGGAGCCCATGACTAACATCACCGCAAAACGGCAAAAGCAAAGCTATGCGTCAAAAAAGGAAAGGGGCTGTCGCAAAAGGCAAAACTATGCGTCGCTTCACAAAAAGTGTCGAATGTCATGTAAATTTGCTTTCTGCGATTAACAAATTCAGATACTTAGGGTCAAAAATGATTTGCTTTTTTCCTTTTGCATCAACTTAAATTGCCTCCGTAGCACAACGAATTTTTGGTGCAAAATGAGGCGAATGAGCCTGGAGCTTCGAGCCTATTACAATTCGGCCAATAGCCAACCTCCTAGAAAAAAGAGGGTAGCAAATGGGTTATGCTTAGTTGCCGCAGGGCTAATTTTGGCTTGCTTGCGCCAGTGTTTCGCACAATTGATAGCTAGTCTAGACCGCCACTTCCAATGCACTGAATGGCATAAACTTTATCAAGATCTTCTCCCAATCCACGAGCACAAGCACCTCTAAAAGCACTTAGTCGTTCGATCGAATTGAGTTGATCAAGTGCTGAACTTGTCTCTGCCGCGGCTTCTTGCAATTGCGAAAGCACTCTTCGTTTCTCACTTACATCTAGGTAAGACTGATACGCACCCCAACCCTGAATTAGGAGGTTTAAGGCCCCAGTCAGCTTTGCACCTGCCGCAGAGTACGTTCCCAGATTGTGACTCAAAGTAGCGCTGTTCGATCCTGCATGAGACAAAATTCCATCCAGATGCTCAAGGCCTCTCGATACTGCAAATCCTTCTATCTTCACATGCGTCGGAACAAGGGCGAAACGCGCCGTTAAAAAAACTCCTGAGGTAATAATCGCAGAAATATAAAGGGGCGATGCTGCTACCGCACCTGTCACGCCTAGAGTGAAGATAAGACCGGCTGCCAAAGCATTAGTTGCATCAAGCGCAAAGTTCACATTCGTGTCGTCCAAGGTGTCTTTAGCTGTTCCAATTGCCTGCCGCGCGGCCGCACTATTGCGCTTCAACCGCTCTATTGCTTCTGGTGCAACACTAATCGCCCACTGCCCTGATGAGTTATACGCAGAACGAGCATCTTCTAATGTCGAGAAAATTCCGCCGCAATGACGCGGCACGATATGTGAATCAGCAAAGCCGGCCGAACCAAATGACACTAAGCTTAGGCACCCACCGACAAATCGCCGTCGATCCAAAAATTGCATTAATCTAACCCCACTCAACCGCATAACACTCAATAAGAACCGTTCCAGCCCGGTCCGCTCTGTGCAGACCGGAGAAGTAGTAATCGTTTTGATGAACATGCAAAATCGCGACTTCACCTGCACCGTTCCAAGCTCCTGCTAGTCCGGAAAATGTGCAGAGCGCGTTTGTTCGATTGTAGCCATTAGGGAGAGGAATTTTAACCGCTTTGAAATTGTTCCCCAAATTTACCCCATATACTAACTCCCTGTACTGGTCATTCTGATTTCTACCCGTGTTGCGCGATCTATCACGTACACTTTCTACAGATAAGCTTCCACCATTCCACCAATAGCGTATGTCATCATTCCTCAGAGAATCCTTTCCCCAGCTATTAAATGTAAGAAACCGTCTAAAGATTGGAGTGATACGCGGTGTACGGTTCTCCAATATTCCCAAACGTTCCGACAGCGAGTTAAATTGCAGTGAGACATCACCACTTTTCTGAATAACAGGAATGTTCCGTGTTAGAAGTACACCATAACCGGAACCAACGGTTTCAGAAATTGCGCCCTCGGACCTCGCTGAAAAGGTGTCTTCGTTAATATAATGCAGATCCATGCTGGTCGGCACCCATTCGCTACCGTTATACTTCCACTGAATCTCGTTCTTGTCCGAGATCGACATATTTTGCCCGACGCCACAATCACCGCCCTGCGAAGCGTTGTTACGTGACGGCGGCGATGATGTAGCGTTTGGTTGCCGCGGTGTTGTACCGCCTGGTGAGCTGGCCCAAGGATTGTTACCTGGGGCAGATTGCGATGGTGGTGCGCCAACAGGGGCGGCGGTTTGCACGGCTGGGTTAGGGGCTGAACTAGCAGCGGAGACTGGCGGCACGCCTGCCGAAGCAGCGATGGCCTGACCTATTTTTTCGCAATCCAATGCACCCGTGGTACTGTTTGTGAAACTTGGATTGAAGGAATGGTTGCGCAGTCGGTCAACGCTACCCGGTCGTTCTAGTAGAATGTAGTTCTGATAAGCACCATCCTCCGGCTCGTCGAACAGTACTGCAAACTCTCTTGACGGCAACTCTGACGTCAATTTTTCAAACAGCCGATCGATCATTGCAGAGGAATCACAATCGCGCTGACCGACATCGTTCAGCGCGCAATAACCCTCTGCTGTGATCTGGAAGCCCGCAAGTTGGGACACAGATCTAAGTGCATCGGTGCTGACATAGCGTGTGCGGCCATCCGTTTCACTTGAAACAGTGTCGGTGACGACACTGGCACGTCCACTCCCGCCAAAGAGAGCGCCGGCCAGCCCAGACGACCTAGATCTGCCTTTTACTTCGTCGCGCCCGGTTATACTCAAAGAACCTGATTGTTCCTCGATCTTGTCGAGGTCCAGGCTCAATGCAAACTCTCGAAACCAACCATATGACAATCGTGCCGTATTTGTGTTCTGAATCGAGGAAATGATCGTTACATTAGCGGCTAGCTCACCGGGGGTTTCAATATAGCGAGCAAGACTCTCGCAGTTAATGTCAGCTCCTCTCACTGTGGTTGAACTGTACCCAGATGTCGTGGGGTTTCCGCCTGAAAATTCTGAAGGGTCCTGCCACAGGGTTTTTCCGTTACGCGAGTCAAACAAGCGAATTGATTGATACTCATAAATTGAAACACTCTTGACGGTTTCGGCCTTACCTACTCCTTCACGCACGACATCTTCAGCCGTTGTTTCAACAGTCAACACTAGAGGAAAGCTTGCATCTGTGTTTGAGGGATCCACGCAATTGCGTTGGAACAGGATATCAAGATCAGACGGGCTGTAAGCGATATACGGTAGGTGAAACCCTCGGGAGCTTGCAGCGACCTTATAGACAGGAATCGCTCGCCCATTCAGCCTTGGAAGAATAACATCACCAATATGTAGAGTTTGCGGAGGTGCGACGGCCTGAAGGGTTAAATCCACTTGGCCGTTACCTTCAGCAGCAGGAGTCTGAGCCTCGACTGTCATCGTCGCGGTTGAAATAGCCAAGGCCGAAATACACATTTTCCTTACAAGCATGGTCATCCAATCAAAATTTTTCTATCTTTGACCGAGGCAATCGCCTTGTCAGCTATCAATTTTTTGTTTCAGGCTAGAACGGATATTTGGCCCAAGTCTACATTTTTCACACGCATAGTAGATGCGCTTCGAGAAAAGCAAAAGCTGGCATCGAAACTACTGAGGCTGATTTTCAGCTGAAACGCATAGCCAACACTTTGGCTGCAGCCTTGAATAGCGACGGTGTTGAAACCCAAACGTCAGACATCGGTAGAAAAATACTCTCCTAACCGATCAAATTCTTTTTGGGCGATGATCACAAATTCCTTCCCATCAGCATCGAATACGTAGACGGGCTGTTTGCTCGCCGCGCTCAAGACGGCTTCGTGATTGTCGCGTAGAAACTCGACCGAAACGAAAGGCCTGCCATCCAATGGGGTGATGCTGAGAGCGTCGTACAGAATGCGCCGAGCATGCTCTTCTAGGCTGATACCCTTCGCCTCAGCCTGGTTGGACAGTGCCTCTAGGACCTCATCGGGAATGTCATTAATCAGCAAGTCCGGCATTGCATTCCCTCTTCAACCTGCGCAGTTTTTTCGACTGCCATAGCGTCCAATGTTCCGATTGGATCAGTTGGCAGATCGCACCACTTATAGATCCTGCGCAATCCTTTCTCATCGATGATTGGCTTCAACCCTAGACGGTCCAGATCTATCAGCCTTAGGTCTTGGTAGGCTGGATTACTTCCCCGCAACATGCCGAGCGAAAAGTACCGCTTTTCAAAGGCCGTCAAAGACTCCAATGTTACGAGAAGGCCAGTCATCCGTGACATAGCGCTCTTCGTCCGACGTAGTTTGAGCATGCCGTTGTCACGTAACAAATGCAGCGTTTCAAAATTGATCGATAGTTTCTTACAGATTTCTGTGGACGTATATCCGTTGCGTTGTCTTGCCGGGAATGCAGCCCTCAGATCGGCCTCGTTGATCAGTAAGTCATTCAACTCAAGACGGTCGCTAAGCCGCCCAGCTGCGTTCAACTTGCCATCTAGGATCAAGGTCAAGATGTCTGAGACGCTGCAATTTGCGACGCGCGTTGATCGTGCAATCGTATCGGTGCCATCAGGAGCTTGCTCAAACACAACGGTGTCTTTGAAAATCATCTGCATGGTCGCGCTTAGAAACTCAGCATCAAACCCTTTGCGCTCCCACCTTCCCTTACCAAGACGGGGCTGCAGGACCCCGCTTTTTTTCAACTCTTTGAACAGCGTTTCAGACGCGCCGATGAACTTGGCAGCCTCATTATTACTCAAGAAACGGCGCTTCTCAGCCTTCAGTTCTTCAACGATTTCGACCGTCAATGGCCTGTCGAGCGCGAATAGGCCGTCTGCGCCACGATGGCCGACTTTTCGGTCAATCAACATCTCTTCGACCAGTTCACGCCGGATTTGCGTTTCACGGCATGCGGAACGCATCGAGTGGATGCGCCTTTCAGCTAAGGGCTCGCCGAAAACGGAAAAACCTTTTTCTATTGGATACCTGCTTATGACGTAATCCCGCATGAATTTGCGCATCGGTTCAAGATCGTCGTGATAGCCGCTCTTTCTTCGCAGCAACCGCTGTAGCTCGCCATACTGAGGTGCAGGTTGATGTCCACGTGCTCTGACCTCGCGGGCATTGAACTGGGTAAGTGCGTTGGTAGTGGCGCGTGTGCCGCCTTCTAGCAGATCAAAACCACATAAAGTGGCTTGCCGGAGTTGAATGTCTGACAAGTCAACGCTGCGCCTCTGGGATTTGCCATAGGCCAGCAAAATTCCAAGCGCCTCAGAGCATCGCCAAAGAGCCGGAATGACCAGCCGGTCGCACCAATTGCCACTTTTTTTGCCATAAATCCGATCTGTGAGGTAGATATCAAAGTCGTCGGCCTGTTCTGGGTTTCTCGCACCGATGATCTCTTCGCGATGAGCACGGATGATCGCCGCACTATCAAGCCGTGCCGGACCATTGTTCTTCTCACCCAGTGTGATCAGACGCTCGTTATGGTGGACGCAGCGCTTAATCAACGCGACTTGCCAATGCAGGTGATGAATTATCGACCAAGGCTGGTTGGAGTTTTTCTGCTGTTCCAGAATGCACTTGGGGCAAACACGTACCTCACCGCGATTGACAGTGAGGGTGTCCATGGCCTCGCCACCGATCTGATATCGCATAGTCGTCGTTTTGATGATCGTTGTGTCGTCGAAGGTATTAACAGGCAGCCGTGCCAAGTGGCAAAGATACCTGATTGCTGCGGTTTCGCCGCAAGAAACCCCTCCCAAATCGATGCCGACATCCATGCAGAACGTCGCGAGATCATCGCAGTAGTTTCGCGCAGCAAGTCTGGAGAGATATGACGTTGGTGTCTCGTAGGGCGATGCGTTGAGCGTTAGAGCTAGGGTGTCCATATCAATCCTCCCCGCCAAGCAACTTGCGGCAATCAATCCGTTCAAAGCTGCTTGCATGGAACGGGTTTATACCATCCAAACATCCTGCTTTTTTAGAGAACCAGTCACGGTAGTTCTCCACATCTAATGTGGACTGCTGTCGTCGCAGGGCATTTTCGATGGCATCAATCGTGTGCTCAATGAGCAGCCCATATTCACCATCGGCTGCATGGATCGCCCGTGCTGCAAAATCCTGCGTCAGGAGATCATTACCCGCTGTAAGCTGTGCCTGATCAAGGTAATAATTGACCGTCGCCAAGATCTGATCCGTATCTTGGATTGCATTGAGCGCAGGAAACTTGATCGGATAAAATCGTCGCGCAAGCTGGGGGTCATGGTTCAATATGGTTTTCAGTGTCGGTGTACCGGACAAGATTAAGCCAACTGGCCACTGCGGGTTTTGCATCAGTGATTTGAGCGTATTGATGACTGATTGTATTTCACGTTGGGTCTCATGCGATGATAAATGCTGGGCTTCATCAAGGTGCAGAAAGAGCGTTTTTCTGTCACGCAGATGGTCTTTGAACATGTCCCAGATGATTTGTGAGGTTTTGTCACGCCGAAGCGGAAAACCGATTTCCCGTAATCCGGTTTGGCCCACGAATTTCAGGGTTGCCGGAGATGGCACAATGAAGCTGAGAACCTCGCAGGTATTTTCTTCAACGCTCTTATTTTCCGGTGGGGGCAGTGTTTTGAGCAGCCGACCGACAGCCTCCGTTTTACCCGCGCCAGAGGTGCCAATTAAGGCGATGCCACGCGCCTCATAGATCACACCCGCGGCTATTTCTGCGCGCCTGCGATCCAGAAGTTCATGGAACTGACGCTCCAGCGCCAAATAGGTCGGGTTTTCGGCGAATATGCCGCGCAATACGACAACTTGCTCTGCTATGGACTTATCAATCATGACGGAACCCCCAACCTTTGCTTGGCTTGATCGGTTTTTGTTCGTCGCTGGTTTCCTTGATCGGTTCTACTGGCAGTATCACATCACCTAGCAATCCTTGGCCTTCCGACGCGTCCTTGATCGGTGCCACAGTCCTTTGGGGTCTGATCGTTAGCGACATGAACAGTTCGCGCTCAGCACGCTCTAGGTCCTCAGTCGTGACTGTTATGGGTGCAAGGCGGCGCAAGGCCATCGCGTCCGCATTGATCTGACGGATCGCCTGCCGCGCCCTCCTGACCACATCCTCGGTGAGTTCCGCCTCTTTCTTGTGTTTGATGCGAAGTTGACGAATAAGTTCCGACCATTCAAACAGAGACAGCCCCCAAACCTCTGCTGAAACCGCTTTTGCCGGATACCATTCGCCACCAAGGCACACTGTCACGAAAGTCACATCATGAGGGTCAACACGAACTTCAATCGTGTCTCTCGCGCCTTCTAAGTATGCGTCCTGAAGCTCCTCAGACAAATAGTGGATGCCGTTTGCCAATATACCATGACTGCCGATCTTGCGCTGCAAGGGCACGCCGAAAACAGAACACCGAGCTGTTGCATCGGGAGGTGCAGAGACACCTTGTTCCTTTGCCAAACGCGCCCACGCATTAGCTGGGGTTTCGTCATTGAGGCCCGAATGGGGTACATTGTGGTAGATATCGACGATAAACCGGGTGAATAGCTTTATCAGGTCATTATCGGTTAGAGCGGCCCGCTCTTCTCCAGGATAGTCACCACGTTCCTGGGGGTTCGCAAAGCTGCGTCCAGTCAACTCAGGCATAAGCTGAGACGCCAGCGTACCAAACATACGCTCTACATGACCACGTAGTTTAGGAACGCCAGCAACAGGTGCAACTTGATTGAACCCAAGGTCGGTGACAGCAATCCTGTAATCGTCTGCGACAAAAGCAGGGCCCATATCTGTCGAGATGGATCCACATCCGCCAAAAAAGGGCCATTCAGATTCACATCCTGCGGCGCGGGCCAACGGCGTCTTGTCCATAGTGATAAGTGAGACGGTGCTAACAGCGTCCGCTGATGACTGCGTCTTTGCCAGTCGAAATCCGACTATGCACCGGGTCGCAACATCAATTGCCAGATAGAGCCATCGGCGACCAATATCATATGCAGACTTTTGCTCGACAGAAATCCCTTCGAAAAAACCGGCCTCATCAAGCAAAGAGAAGACATCAATCGTCCACTCATCCATTTCCACCCATTGTAACGGGTGGCTGATCTTGAGGCCGCCTTCGTAGATGCTCATGTCGCGCTGAGCAGCGCTGACGCCGTGACGCGCAGCTTTCTTGTGAAACCGTTTAAACCGGTTAATTCGAAGCTCGATATCAGTTGCAGACGGTACGTGAAGCTCAGGAAGCCCATCGGCTCGCCTTGCCTCATTTTCTTCTTTGAACCGATCTTGAGTATCGCGAATGACCTTCTTTTTGAAGGCTGCCCGTCAGACAAAAACTCCCAAATGCACTCGTTCAGCAACTTAACCACATCACGAGAAAACTTGTGTGCGTACGTGTTGGCTGGACGATGTTTGCGAAGCAACGATAGAGGGCAACCTTGTGACGCTTCAAACCGCCGCACCCATGTAAGCAACGCACGCGGACTCGGCGCTTTGCGCGTTTTGACCTCTGTCCCTGCCTGTGCAGGCTTACCAATATGCTGCGATTGTGCGCACATTTCGTCAACGCGAGACTTCATCTCAGCTATAGATTCCCGGATAGATGCTTCAGTCCGGTTGACTTTGCCATCTTGCTCCCAGTCGAGGTAAACGCGAACAAATACGCCTTTCCAGAGCGCCTTCGAGCGTGCTTTCTCCGGCACTGTTGCCAGGTATTTCTGCCCGCTACGCAGACGCGACACCGCTTTGTGTCCGGAAAAGTATCCGCGTCTCAATCTCGTGTCAGGTGCAGCAAGAAGCGCGACGACCTCACCGGGTTTGAACGACCTTGTGACACTGGGATTATCGACCTGCTGTAAAACAAGTCCGGCTTTGGTCTGCTCCCAGATCAGATACAGCACTTTTGCGATTGAGATTGCGTCTGTTGGGTGAAAACGAATGCGAGGGCTCATTGGGCACCTCCCATCATGATCTCGGACTTCGGAGAGATGTCACCTGTTGTCATCAAGCGCGCACCACCAGAATAAACTGCTCTGAATGCGGCTCTAAAACCTCTTCCATCCAACCCCGATAAGTCCACCAAGTCGGCAATGGTGGTTTCCGATTGCAGGCCCTGCAATAGCTCCCCAATGATCTGGTCGGCTTCTTCATCCGGCGTGCGACGAAACTCCATTAAACGCTCCGCATTGCGTGCGTCAGCAGGTGTGAATGAGCGGTCTGTCACTAAAACAACATCATCCGCAAAGCTAAGTGGCGTCGCTGCCCTGATGAGTTCAAGCTCTTGGCGGAAGCCGGTTTCTTCGACAATCGCCGCAGGTTTCACGGCAATTGCTATCTTGCGACCGCACCGCAATGTTACCAGAAAATCGAAGACCGCAGATTTTGCGTTTCCGTCGGCATCGACGTAGCGAATGCGTTCCGGTTGCTCCCATAAGTCCCAGATATCATGCCTAGCCAGCAGAAGGTGAAGCACCCTCATTTCGAGGATACTTTCGTACACAACGCGCCTTGTCTGATCCCAGCTTGGTAACTGACAGGGTGTCATTCCCCTGCCACTGCCGCGAGCGCGAGGATTGATACGGCGGGTTGACCGGCTTGCTTGAGCACGGCGAAAAGAGCGATTTAACGGATATGTCATGTTGTATTCAGCCCTGACGACCAGCCGCATTTGACTGATCGCCCAAGGGCGTTTCTCCTTTAGTTGAGACAGACAAACCGGCCCGCCGAAAGACCGGCAGGTACGGTTGACTTTTTTGTCGGTTCGGGTGAAGAAGAAACATCGGTGACCAATCGATAATTTCTTCAAAGGCCTTGGGAGCTAACGCTTTCGAGGCCTTTTCAATGTCTAGATCATGGCTGCTCTCCTTTTCCATACCGTTGTGGCCACAGCTTTTCAGGGCTAGTTTTGAGCTTTGAGGCTATCGCCTCGGCTACTGGCCTCGAGGTGCATTTCCCCTGGCTCACGGTGATTACTGTTGTAACAGAACGGTTTATCTCCCGAGAAATCTCGGAAAAGGAGCTTCCAGCGCTATGTAAGCGTGCCTTAATACGGCTATGAATGGTGGCATCTTCATGCATCACTGAACCCCTATATCTAGCTTCGAACCGCAACAGATATGTAGTCTATAGAATCAGTCGCCGAATCAGTCAATTGAAGTTAAGCTTTTGTTTTAAAAGTACAATATTATAATATCTGGGACAAATCATAACATCGTGCATGACTTATGATCTTTGGCAAAGAACAACATCTAGAGGCATACCCGACAAATAAGGGTGCAATCGAAATGAGCCGCGTTGGAGCCAGACAATTGAAGTCAATTGTATGAAAGTTTGATTTTGGTTGCGGTGCATATCGGTCGAATGAAATTGGCTTTGCATCAGTCGCTTAGCGAGAGACAATCACTTGAAAGTCGGGCCCATCCATTGGAAGCTGCCCCTCGGATTGTATGGACAACCAAAGATGCTCTACAAGGACTTAATTTCCACCTTTGGCTCTTCGTTAGCTGCCAAATCTGAACCAAAAGATGATCCAGTCTGGCACATCGGCTGGTCCGATGAGCTGCAATTGTTTCGGGAGTATGCTCTCGCCGCTTTGCAGCAAGCCAAAGTCTACTCGCTTGATCACTTAGCGGCCACTTATGCTGATACTCTGCACGATGCCGTCCAAGAGAAGGCGGAAGATATCAGCGTTCCAGCGATGGCCATTCTCGGCGAAATACAGTTTCCCACCAAGGTCACTTGGGTTGAGTTCGATTACCGAGCGCTTGCGGTTGCGCGTTACGAACGGGGATCGCCCACGACCCAGCATGACGACAATCCAATTGGCACTGGCCTTCGCGGTTATCTGATCGATGACCGAAACGACGATCACCTTCGCATCACGATGTTCAGCCGCCCTGAAGGGAGCAAAATCATGGACCCGATTTGCGCTTTGTTGGTCAACCGGGCAGCCAGCGGAAAACTGGACTATGACGACGTTAAGGAGGATCTGAGCCGACCCATGGTTAACTTTCGCGAGCGCATGGGCGATTCCAAGGAAAAGATAGATGCCCTTCGGTACTTGCATCGCGTTGATACCGGCGCTGATCTATTCATTCCATTTGCGCTCTTTGCTATGTTGGTTTCCGCCGACTTGGGCGGCATTATCCCATCCGAAACCGATACCTTTACGGCCAAGGAGGCAAAGACAGCTCGGAAGTTTGGGAAGTCTTGGACCCTCGGCGCGCAGAAGTCACATCTTACCATCCGTATTGGCCCGCAGGCCGCAGCGCATATGCGTGAAAGGCAGGCGCGCCTTGAATTTGAACGCCAAGCAGAAAATGAGAGGAGTGGGCCAGTTCGCCATTGGGTGAGTGAACATGAGCGGCGCTACCGCAGCGGTAAAGTCGTATTAGTAAAAGGGCACCAGCGAGGCCACGAACCTGAACGCCTTCTACCAACTCGGGTCATGGGACCTAGGTCAGACATAGCCGATTTCGCCTTTCCACGGAAAGACTGATGACAAGTTAACGCAAAAATAGTTGTGGTCCGGTGATCTAATCATCGCCGATTAAGCATCTATGTCTGCGAAGTCGAATCTTGAGCGTAGGGGATCGCCAGCAAGTTGCCGCAACAGCGCATCAAGGTTGCAATCACTTGAGCTTCATAACACTGTAAATTCAATAGTGCCATGTCGTTGGCGTCACAGACTGTAGTACGAAAAGTTGAATGGAAATTCTCATGGAAGAGCCGGTAATCGAATGCACCAATTGCGGGACTCAAATACGACTAACTGAGTCACTGGCGGGGCCCTTGATTGCTGCGACCCGATCAGAATATGAAAATAGGCTGGCTGACCAAAAGGAGAAGTTTGACACGCGAGAAGTTGCGATCAAAGCGAAGGAGCGTGAGCTAAAGCAGGCCCAAGCGACGCTCGATGACAAGCTAGAGGAATTACTGGTCAGTGAACGTACTAAAATCGCTGAAGAGGAAGCCAAAAAGGCACGAACAATTGCGACAGCGGAAATTGACGCCAAAACAAGAGAAGTCTCTGAGCTCCAAGACCTTATCAAGGAACGAAGTGAAAAACTTGCTGAAGCCCAAGCGGCTCAGGCCGAGCTCATGAAGAAAGAACGCCTCCTCGATGACGCTCAGCGAGAGTTAGATCTCACCGTGGAAAAGCGAGTGCAGGAAAGCATTGCCCTAGTTCGAAGTTCGACAAAAGCCGAAGTCGAAGGGGAGTTAAAGCTCAAGGTAACTGAAAAGGAAGAGCAAATTCTTTCGATGCAGCGTCAAATCGAAGAGCTGCGCAAAAAATCTGAACAGGGCTCGCAACAGTTGCAAGGAGAAGCTTTGGAGTTGCAACTGGAGAAAGCCCTAGCAACGAAATTTCCTCTAGATACGATTGAACCTGTGCCGAAGGGTGAGTTTGGAGGCGACGTCATCCAAAGGGTTAATTCTCAATCGGGCAATCCAATAGGTGCAATTCTTTGGGAATCGAAAAGAACAAAAAACTGGAGCAACTCATGGCTTTCCAAACTGAGAGATGACCAAAGAACGGCAAACGCTGATGTTTCTATCATTTTGACGAGCGCGCTACCAAAGGAGCTAGAGAACTTTGGATTGATCGATGGTGTTTGGGTGTCCGCCCCATCTTTTGGTCTGGGGTTGGCAGTGGCCTTAAGGCAGACTTTGCACGAAGTAGCATTATCAAAAAATGCCCAAATTGGGCAGCAGTCAAAGATGGAGCTTGTTTATGACTATCTGACTGGTCCACGTTTTCGGCATCGCGTCGAGGCAATTGTTGAGAAATTCTCAGACATGCAGTCCGACCTTGATCGTGAGAAAAAGGCGATGACGCGGCTATGGGCAAAGCGTGAACAGCAAATCCAGAGTGTGATTGAGAGCACTGTCGGGATGTATGGCGACCTTCAGGGCATCGCCGGTCAAGCACTGCAGGAAATTGATGGGCTCGATCTACCGTTAATCGAACTCGAAGACGATAGTTAGTCCAGGGAAAACTACATTTGACAAATTTTCATGATCCAATCCGACACTTAAAATACCTCCGCCAGTCCTTGTCGCAGGACAATGAAGCTATCGGCTTCTTCATCTCTGCAGGATGCCCACTGTCCGTTAACATGCCGGAAGACGAATGGCCGTTGATTCCAGATGTTAAGAACCTCACAATTGCAATAAACGCTGCTCTTAGCAATGAGGCTAAGTATTCGATTTTGCTGGAAGAGTTGCAAAAGTCGGGAAAAGATCGGGAAAATATCGAAGACATCCTCAGTTTCCTCCGAGGCTTGTTGGCCGTTGCAATTGGCGGAGACGTTCGAGGACTTTCTGAGTCTGATCTTCTGGCACTTGAGGAAAAAATTTGTGCGGAAATAGTAGGTAAGTTGGACGTTCCGCTGCCGAGTGGGGAAACACCGTATCATCGACTGAGCAACTGGGTGCGGTCAATTGATCGGAAAGTACCCATTGAGATATTTACAACAAACTACGATCTCCTCCTAGAGCAAGCTCTCGATGATCTGGAAGTTCCATACTTTGATGGATTTGTTGGATCACGCAGGTCATTCTTTGATTTGCGGGCAGTTGAAGAAAACTTGATACCAGTCCATTGGTCACGGCTTTGGAAAATTCATGGCTCGATAAACTGGCATCAACAAACTATCGGAGAAGAGAAGAAGGTTTTTCGCTCGTCGCAGCCAGAAGAGGGCGCGACTCACCTAATCTATCCTTCACATCTTAAGTACGAAGAAAGTCGAAAAATGCCTTATTTGGCACTGATTGACCAACTGAACCGTTTCATTCGGCGAAAGTCGTCATTCTTAGTACTTAGCGGCTATTCGTTCAATGACGGACACCTCAATGATGCCATCATCAACGCATTGAAATCCAACCCGACCGGAATGGTCCTTGCGTTACAGTTTGGGAAATTCGACCTGACCAAGGACGAAGGGGGAGGTCACCGCTATCCAAAGGCATATGAACTCGCCAAACGACAGCATAACTTGAACGTTTGGACATATGATCAGGCGATCATAGGTACCAATCAAGGTAAATGGGGTGCAATAAAGCACAAGGATGATGAAGATCGCGACATTCTGGAATTTGCACCCTCCGTTATCATCGAAGGCGGCGACGGCGCATCAGAACCCCACGTCAAGCTTGGCGATTTTTCCGTATTTACTGATTTTTTGAAGAAATTCATCGGTGCTCAAGTCGGTGAACAAGATGCTAAGTGATGATAGTTATCTTGGCGACGTTCAAGACGTAAGTGGTACGACCGTAAGCATCACAATGTCTGCCAAATCGCTGACTGGCTTCGTGTATATTGACGGCCAAGGGTACCGAGCGGGCCAAATAGGCAGTTTTGTCAGAATTCCTATAGGATTTGAAAACCTTTTCGGCATTGTCAGCCAAGTCGGGGCAAGCGCGATACCGGAAGCGCGCGCAGACACCGAAGAAAACAATCGGTGGATGACAGTTCAACTGATTGGCGAAGGGCCAAGGAACGGTACTTTTCAACGAGGACTTTCACAATATCCGACGATCGGAGACAAAGTTCACCTCGTTTCAGAAAAAGAACTTAAAGATATTTATGGGCAACCTGACAGACCTTACTTCGTAAGGCTTGGACACATATCCAACGCTGAGTCCATCCCAGCGTTGGTTGATGTTAACAAGTTGGTGACCCGCCACTCTGCTGTTGTTGGAACAACTGGGTCCGGTAAGTCCACTACAGTCGCTAGTCTGATGAACGCACTGTCAGATGCCGAAAAGTACCCATCGGCTCGTATTGTTATGCTTGACTTGCATGGAGAGTACGGGAATGCATTGCGGGACCGCGCCAACATCTTCAAAATACACAATGATCAGAATGCAAACGTTTCAGGCAAACGGTTGCTGATCCCGTACTGGGCTTTAAATTTCGACGAACTTTGCCAAGTGGCATTTGGCGATTTCGCCAGTGAAAAAGATCGCAACGTCGTCATGGAGAGAGTTTTCAAGTACAAATTAGACTCTCTTAACAAGCACCCTCGCGAGGGAGTCTCTAAGGATACCCTAAGTGTTGATTCACCTGTCCCCTTCAGTCTCCATAACTTATGGCATGAGCTCTTTATCGATACATTTGCGACATATTATTCAGACCGTAAGGGAAACCCAAGAGACCACCTAGCCTATGAAACCGACACAAATGGCAAGGAACTGAAAGGAAATCCTCAACTTGGCCTTCCGCCAACATTCAAGAACATCGTAAAAGGTGCCGGAGAGGAGAAAATCTTTCATTTGCCAGGCACTCTCAATATCGGCAAACAAGTTTTATTGTTGGGAACGAAGCTTCGGATACCTCGCTATGATTTCATCTTTAAGCCTGAACAGTATTGTCCGACATCAGACGGAGAAATTCAGACTGATATCGACGAGCTTCTAAGTGACTGGATGGCTACTGACCATCCAATCTCAATTTTAGATCTTTCAGGCGTACCCGCTGATACGCTCCAAACAACAATCGGGGTTCTGTTACGGCTACTTTATGAAGCTGTGTTTTGGGGGCGTGATTTGTCGCAAGGGGGCCGTCATCGACCACTTCTTTTGGTCATGGAAGAGGCACATATCTACCTAAATGATCAAGCGCAGAACATGGCCTCCAGTATCGTAAAGCGCATTGTGAAAGAAGGAAGAAAGTATGGTATTGGGGCAATGATAGTAAGTCAAAGGCCGTCAGAAATTGACACCACCATTCTTTCGCAATGTGGAACGTTCTTTGCCTTACGTCTAGCAAATGCATCAGACCGGTCTCACATTTCGTCTGCAATGTCAGACAATCTCGACGGGCTTACAGGAATGCTGCCGATCTTGAGAACTGGTGAAGCCATAATTCTTGGGGAGTCAGTCAAGCTACCGATGAGAACGACTGTGGAACCTCCACCAAGGAACCGACGCCCCGATAGCCAAGACCCAGTGATATATGATGAGATTTCTCTGAACGATACAGAGAACCCGGGGGGGTGGGGCATCCCAAAAGAAACTTCCCCCCGATATGACGAAATCGTCGAGGCATGGCGAGCTCAAAACCCCAAGATTTCTAGGATTAAGAAGGACAAATAGTTGATGGACATGCATCAAGTGGACTCTTCAAACATAGCGGCAATTGGCTACGATGATGGCTCCGAGACTCTGCAAGTAGAATTTAACAGTGGGGCAACGTACCAATACTTCGATGTTCCTGAGCATATTTTTGATGCCATGTTGGAATCTGGGTCGAAGGGGCAGTTCTTGCACCAGAACATCAAGGGGACGTATCGCTTCTCGCGAGTCTAAAGAAGCCGTTGGAACTGCAGCACTCAGACTTGGGGGGGGGTACATATTGCGAGCTTTTGGCTTCGATATCTTCGAGTGCCATACAGTGATGGAAAATCAAATCGAAAGACTTTCAAGTAAAACAATCTTCCAAACTGGATTTTCTTAGTAAAAAGGCAAATCTTTGCTCAGAAAAGCAACTTATGCCTACGTTCGACAAAAAGTAATTTGGCGGACTGGGGAGGATTCGAACCCCCGACCCCTTGATTCGTAGTCAAGTACTCTATCCAGCTGAGCTACCAATCCGCGTATCGGGGGATTTAGACGCAGTGGACCGGTGATGCAAGGGGCAAATCGGATTCTTTGCCTATTGTGCGGCCGGCATCAAGGCCAGGTCAGCCTTGGGCAGTTGGATCATGAATGTCGTCCCGGACTCGTCGGTCCGTTGCAGTTCCAGCCGCCCGCCATGTCCGCGGATCAGATCGGCCGCAATCACCAGGCCAAGCCCGCTGCCGCCTTTGCGCACGCCGCCCTGAAAGGGCTGGAACAGATGCTCTTGCGCCTTCTGTGGCAGACCGGGGCCGGTATCGGTCACGGTGATCTGCCAGGAGTGATCATCTTCTGTGGCACTTAGTGCAATTTCGCCGGGGCGGCCGGTTGCGATAATCGCCTGACGGGCATTGCGCACCAGATTGAACAGCACCCGGAACAACTGTTCCCCGTCAGCGCGCAAGACCATCGAAGCGGGAACATCTTCGGCAAAGGACAGGGGATGATCGCCGCTGGCCAACCTTTCGCTGTCGATCACATCGCCCACGATCTGTGCCAGATTGACGCGGGCCAGTGCAGGCGCCGGTTCATCCACACGGCCAAAGGCCAGCGTTGTTTCACACAAATTGACGGCGCGGGTGATTGAATTAACCAGCTTTGGCGCCATCCGTTTGACCAGCGGATCATCCGATCCTTCAATCCGATCGGTGAACAGCTGCGCAGAGGTCAGGATGTTGCGCAAATCATGGCTCACCTTGGCCACCGCCCCACCCAATTGGGCCAAGCGTTCCTTTTGTTTCAGCGCACCGGTCAATTGCGTCTGCATTGATTGCAAGGCGGTTTCGGCGTCGCGCAATTCCTTCACCCCCGCAGTCGGGGTAATGATCTGGCGCGCATCCTCGGGGGCCCGGGCGTAGTTTTGCATATGGTCCACAACGCCCTGTATCGGGCGCACCAGCAGAACACGGACCGCCAGGAACAACAGGCTGGCCGTGACGATGGAAATGAAGGCCGACAGGATCAGAATGTTGCGCCCATAGGCCAGCATCGCCGCGCGCAGGGGCATTTCATCCATGGTCACTTCGATCAGCAAACCGCCTTCGCGCACAGGGTTACCAATGACGCGAATAACCCGTTCTTCGGTATCGGTCAGGGTGCGCATTGCATCCATGATCAATGTCATACCAGACGGGTCGCGCATGTCATAAGTCGCTGTGATTGGCGATGGTATAGGCGACGACAGCATCAATTGCCGGATCTCGTCACGGCGCAGAACCACATTGTAGATCTCAGCGTTCTTGAGCAGCTCCGACTCCAGCGCAGGCGAAATCATATCATCCGCCTCCAACGCCAGTGACGCAATCTGCGCCCTTTCCAGCCGCGCCAACAGGTAATCCTCGCGGAACCGCGCGACCGATGGCACAAAGATAAAGATCTCGGCCAGCATCACGAAGATCACCGTGAGGATCAGAAAACGGCCAGAGAGGGAGTTGATCATTTTGCCTCGCGACGATTACGGCAGCCAGCGCTGCACAAATCCTACAACACGCTTTACCGTGGGGTTTTCAAATAGTCTCGGGCTAAAGTAGGCACCGGCAGCCCGTTTGTTAACCTCACTGACCGTCGGATATGGCAGAACCGTATTGGCGATGGCTGACATTTTCATCTTGTTGGCGATGGCCATGGCCCACATGCCGATCAATTCACCCGCCATATGGCCGGCGATTGATGCGCCCACGGGCTTGCCCTTGACCACCATCACCTTGATCAGGCCCTTGGTCTTGCGCTCGGCAATCAGCCGGTCATTGTGATGGAATTCAAACCGGACCACCTCAAGCCGGGGGCCGAATTTCTGCTTGGCCTGCGCTTCGGTCAGACCAACCTGCGCCAGCTCAGGGTCGGTGTAGGTCGCCCATGGGATATGGTCGGTCCGCTGCTTGGACGGAAGGCCGAACAGCATGGATCGGATCAGCACACCGGCGTGATAGCCGGCCACATGGGTAAATTGCAGCCCACCGGCCACGTCACCCGCGGCATAGACCTTCTTATTGGTTACTGAGCGCAGATCGGGACCAACCTTCAACCCGGCACGTGTGTGGGCAATGCCGCCTGCATCCAGATCAAGCTTGTCGGTATTCACCTTGCGCCCGACCGCCATCAGCAGATGCGATCCGGTGAAATCCCCTTTGGGCGTATGCACGGTCACGGCCCCATCCTTGCCGCTGATCTTTTCGGCTTGCGCCTCTTCGACGATGTTGATGCCTTCAGCGCGCAGGTTTTCCAGCACAATTTCGGCCATCTCTGGGTCATCCTTGCCAAAGGCTTTCATACCTTCGATCACGGTCACCTCGCAGCCCAAGCGCCTATGCGCCTGCGCCATTTCCATGCCGATGGGGCCACCACCAATGACAATCAGATGCTGAGGCTTCTCGCGCAAATCAAAGATGTTTTCGTTGGTGTAATAGGTCACATCCTCAATGCCGGGGATCGGAGGCACAAAGGGGCCAGAGCCTGTGGCGACGACGAAACGGCGCGCCTCGATGATGTTGTCACCGGCTTTCACCTCGGTCTTGGAAATGAATGTGCCGAATTCTTCGATGACCTGCACACCCAGACCCTCAAACCGTTCAACGCTGTCAACCGGGGCAATGGTTGCGATGACGTCGTGAACGTGATCCTTGGCGGCGGCATAATCGACCTTTGGTGCCACCTCGCCCACGCCCAGTTTTTCGCCATGCGACATCGCATAGGCCTGCTTGGCCGACGCGATCAGCGCCTTGGAGGGGACACAGCCGTAATTCAGGCAATCGCCGCCCATCTTGTGCCCTTCCAGCAGGACGACCTTGGCCCCCATCTGGACCGCGCCCGCTGCAATGGACAACCCGCCAGAGCCACCGCCGATGATGCAGATATCAGTTTTGATCCGGTTCATGATTTACAGGCCTTTCTTGCCGCGCAGGGCGTTGATTGCGATAGGCAGGGCGGCAAGGACGCACAGGCCGATAATGGGCAGGATGATCTGCGGCTCAAAGATGATGCCAAGGTTGGGGGTTTCGCCACGGGCGAACACCTCACCAAGGCCAGCACCAACAGAGGTGTAGACAACCGTGCCCGGAATGATGCCAAAGAAGGTCGAGATCACGAAACGATGCAGCGGCACCTCCAGGAAGGATGGGATCAGGTTGGCCAGAAAGAAGGGGACGGCAGGTACCAGACGGATCAAAAACAGCATCGACCATTGGTTTTCATCGATGCCATCCTTGATCTTTTTGACAGCGCCGTCAGACCCTTCCAGCTTCTTGCCCAGGTTTTCACCAAAACCCCAGCGGGCGGCCAGAAAAATCGCAGTGGCGCCCAGCGTCGCGGCGGTCACGTTAAACAGCGCACCGGGGAAGGTGGCGAACAGGAAACCCCCCGTCAGCGTGGCGATTGTGGCCCCGGGTAGCGAGAATGCGACGATCACCACATAGGCCGCGATGAAGACCAGAACGGTCAGCAGATAATTGGCATCACGGAAACCCAGCAAGGCTTCCCGATTTTCGGCCAGCGCCTCGAAGGTCAGGTAATCGCGCAAGAAATAGGCACCCAGCACCGCCACAATGATGATTGTGATCAGCGGCAGCTTCTTGAGTATGGGGTTGGCGGGGGCGTCGGTCATATCTGTCATCTTTCGGGTCCTGTAGGCAAATGAGTGCGTGTCTGATGTTGCACGTTAGATGGACGGAACCGCCGTTTCGCGATACCCACCTCACGGCGCATTGATGCAAACCCACCCTGATGTTTCAGTTTTCGGGGGGCTGATCACGAAAGCTGTAACATTTGGTCGGGGCGAATTGCCCCAAATGTTGCAATTTGACCCCGCGATGCGCGTTGACATGTGTGGGGCGCCCCTCTAAACGGCAGGTCTGAAATGTTGATCGGCTTCGAATCCCTTGCCGGATTTGGCCACAAGAACCGGAGAGCACGCGATGAAGCGCACGTTCCAACCATCAAACCGGGTTCGCAAGAACCGCCACGGGTTCCGCGCACGCATGGCCACCAAGGCCGGGCGCAAGATCCTGAACAATCGCCGTGCCAAAGGCCGCGCGAAGCTGAGCGCGTAAGCGCCAGTCACGTCTTGACCGATTTGAAACCGCCGGTTGGGCCAGATGATGGCACTCCGGCGGTTTCCGTTTGTCTGCAGGTTCTCAAAAAACGCGGCGATTTCATCCGTGCGTCAAATGCACAGCGACAAGGGCCGCCCGGCATCCATCTGCAAGCGCGCAAACGCGCGACAGGTGAGGCGACGGGTATGCGCGTCGGGTTCACCTGCTCCAAAAAGGTCGGAAATGCCGTGGCCCGCAACCGCGCGAAACGACGATTGCGCGAGGTCGCCCGGATCGTGCTGCCACAATCAGGTCGCGACGGATGGGACTATGTTCTGGTTGGGCGCAAAGATGTCACCGCGACATTACCCTTCACGACCCTCATCAACGATCTGACACGCGCGTTGCAAAAGGTGCATGGATGACACCACTGGCGCATATGCTCGCCCTGCCTGTCCGCGCCTACCGACTGGTGTTTTCGCCATGGGTTGGGCACGGGTGCCGGTTCCAGCCAACCTGCTCGGCCTATGCGCTGGAAGCCTTGGAGAAACATGGCGGGCTCAAAGGCGGCTACCTGACAGCCCACCGAATCCTGCGCTGCCACCCTTGGGGCGGCTCGGGTATCGATAACGTTCCGGATTGAAGATTTTTCGTTACGAAAAATCTTCCCGACGCCAGAATTTTGGCCAAAATTCTGTTTCACTTCCGCACAAACACCATCGTAAGGCCTAACGGCCCTCGCCAGTATCCGGTTTCCACTTCATGCTGTCATTTGTTCTTGCTAAGGGCGATAGCCCAATCTTTGGACCAGCCGCGTAACGGATCAAGCGTTTGCATCAATTGTTCGCCAAGAGGTGTCAGCGCGTAGCCGTCGTCTTGGGTTTCAACAAGCACACTCGTCCTCAGCTCTTTCAGCCTTGTATTCAAAACTGACGGTGAAACACCGCCGCAAGCCTCTTGCAACGCGCGGAAACTGTTGGGACCTCCACGAAGTTCCCACAGGATGCGCATACTCCATCTGCGCCCCAGAAGATCGAAAACGGCCATGATCGGCTGGCCGGAAGTGGAGCCTCTGCTCGGCTGGCCTGGAAGGGGGGTTGTCATAGTGCTTCTCATTTAGTAGCGCATACAGATGCTACTAATACAGTAGCAAAGAAGATGCGACACAAGAAGGAGAAAATGATGTTTCTGATTGATATGGCCTTTGATGATCCCGCGCGCATTCCCGCCGAACTGACAGACAAACATCGTCAATATCTGGCAGACAAATACGTTGATGGTACACTGATTGTTGGTGGGCCAAAGGTCCCCAGGACCGGCGGGCTCATCATATCGATGCATGCAGACCGTACCGACCTGACGCAGTTGATGCAAAATGACCCATTGGTTCAGGCCGGTTTGGCCAGCTATTCCGTGACTGAATTTGTGCCTGCTATGGCCACAAAGGATTACGCCAGTCTTTTGGAGGCGGCGAGATAGCAAACCAAATGCGGTCGCCATTTCCCAATGCCGCGCTTGGGTTTGCACCCCAGTCATAACACACCGTCGGTTTGGTGGACGCGCCGCTATTGATCGGATTCAGAACGAAGTCGCAGGACAAGACATGATTGGCGCTCCTGCCAGCGCAGCACACATGGCTCATCCTTCAGCCGGGCCAGTTGCAACCGCTTCATCCCACCCAGAGACTTCCGTCGTCAATGGTCCAACTTTGCTAGACGACGCCAACCCAGATCCCGGATCACCTTTCGGTGGGGCACTCCAACATCCGCCCCCCGGATCGGGATTTGGGTTACGCGTATGATAGAGGCATTCAAAACGCCGCATCACTTACCTCTTGGCGCATAGGGCGTGGCACGTTAGGGCATGGGCTATGCTTGACGATACCGAAATCCACCCCCTGTTCCACGGCGCACCTTCCAGCACCGAATTCAAGAAGCTGCGTAAACGCATCGTGCGCAACACCCGCGAGGCGATTGACCAGTATGGGATGATCGCACCGGGCGGCAAATGGCTGGTCTGCCTGTCGGGCGGCAAAGACAGCTATACCCTGCTGGCCGTGCTTTACGAACTTAAATGGCGGGGGCTGCTGCCGGTCGAACTTGTCGCCTGCAATCTGGATCAGGGGCAACCGGGATTCCCGGCCACGGTCCTGCCTGAATTTCTGGAACGCATGGGCGTACCGCACCGGATTGAATATCAGGACACCTATTCCATTGTCATGGACAAGGTGCCTCAGGGCCGAACCTTCTGCGCGCTTTGCTCGCGGCTCCGCCGTGGCAATCTCTACCGGATCGCCCGCGAGGAAGGCTGCAGCGCCGTCGTGCTGGGCCATCACCGGGATGATATTCTGGAGACATTTTTCATGAACCTGTTCCATGGCGGACGGCTGGCCACCATGCCGCCTAAACTGGTCAATGAGGAAGGCGACTTATTCCTCTACCGACCGCTTGCCCATGTGGCAGAGGCCGATTGTGAGAAATTCGCCGCCGCGATGAATTATCCGATCATCCCCTGCGATCTCTGCGGGTCGCAGGACGGGTTGCAGCGCCAGCAAGTCAAACAAATCCTTGATGGTTGGGAAAAGAACAGCCCCGGGCGCCGGCAGGTGATGTTCCGCGCCTTGATGAACGCACGGCCATCGCATTTGCTGGACCCGAAACTGTTTGATTTCATGGGGCTCAGCACCAATGCGGGTGATCCGGACAAGAATTGATCAACCATTGGGTCGCAACTGCCCCAATTGACGTTATATAAGGCAAAACCGCTTGACCTTTTGGCCCCTGACAGGTTGAACGGCCTCTAACTTTTTTGTGTGGAAATGGGCGGTTTTACATGGACGACCAGAACAAGAACCTGATCCTGGCGACAGTGCTCAGCTTTGCTGTCATCATGACTTGGACAATGCTGTTCCCACCAGAAGAGGTTCCCGTCGATCCGGCGGCCCAAACCACGCAAGCAGCCGAGCAAGGTACATTGCCTGCCGCTGATCCCGTAACCACGGACGCAACAACCCCGACAGAGGCGGTGGAGCCGGTGTCAGAAGCACCACGGATCGCCATCGAAACCGATGTGCTGCGCGGTTCATTGTCGCTTCTGGGCGGGCGGATCGATGATCTGTCGCTGACCAATTACCGCGAAACGCTGGATGAAGGGGCAGAAACCGTGCGGCTTCTGCGCCCCGTTGGCGAACCGGGCGCCTACTTCACATCCTTTGGCTGGACGGCGACGAATGGTATCGATGCATCAGCTGTACCCGGGCCCGACACGCTCTGGTCTGTCGAAAGCGGCGAAACACTGACCACGGATAGCCCGGTTACGCTGGTCTGGGACAATGGTGCAGGCCAGATTTTCCGCACCGAAGTCTCTGTCGATGATGATTTCATGTTCAGCTTCGCCCAAAGCGTCGAAAACGCCAGCGACGCGGCGGTCGAGGCGCGGCCATACGGCCTGATCCGGCGACATGGGGAACCGACCGATCTGAAAAACTTCTTCATCCTGCATGAGGGCCTCGTGCGGATGAGCGATGGGGAATTGCAGGAAACCGACTATGACGACATCGTCGATTACGAGGTGGACCCCCGCGAACGGACACAGGCCGAACGGATTGACGTCAGCACATCCGGCTGGATCGGCTACACAGACCATTATTGGATGACCACGCTGATTCCCGATCAGACCAGCCCGTTTCGCTCCACCTCCAAATATTTCGATAGCCGCGACCTGTATCAGGCCGAGGCGGTGATGCCCCCCGAAACCATCGCAGCCGGGGCCACAGCAACCGTGACAACCCGTTTCTTTGCCGGGGCCAAGGAATGGGAAGCGATCCGCCATTACGAACGTGACGAAGGGGTCGCCGGTTTTCTGGATAGTATCGATTGGGGCTGGTTCTTCTTCCTGACCAAACCGATCTTTTGGCTGCTGCACACGCTCAACATCTATATCGGCAATATGGGCTGGTCGATCCTGGCCCTGACCGTGATCCTGAAAATCATCGTGCTGCCGCTGGCCTATAAATCCTACGTCTCCATGGCACGGATGAAAGAATTGCAGCCCGAAATGGAAGCGCTCAAGGAAAAATCGGGCGATGACCGGCAAGCGATGCAGCAAGGGATGATGAAGCTTTACAAGGATAACAAGGTGAACCCGGCCGCGGGTTGTTTGCCGATCCTGCTGCAAATCCCGATCTTCTTCTCACTCTACAAGGTGATCTTTGTCACCATCGAATTGCGGCACGCGCCATGGATCGGCTGGATCAAGGACCTAAGCGCGCCTGACCCGTCCTCCATCCTGAACCTCTTTGGGTTGCTGCCATTTGCGGCCCCTGAACCCGGCACGCTTCTGGCGCTGATCGGCATCGGTATCCTGCCGATCCTGTTGGGTGTGTCGATGTGGCTGCAACAAAAACTGAACCCGGCCCCGACCGACCCGACCCAGCAGATGATCTTTGCGTGGATGCCTTGGGTGTTCATGTTCATGCTGGGCTCTTTCGCCTCTGGCCTGGTGCTGTACTGGATCGCAAACAACGTGATCACCTTCACACAGCAATACGCCATCATGCGCAGCCATGGGGCAAAGCCCGATGTGTTCGGCAATATCAAAACCAGCATCAAGCGGAAAAAACCCGTGGATCTGGACAAGACCGAGGGCAAATAGATGATCAGCGTCGCCGCATTGTGGCGGCACCCGATCAAAAGCCATGGGCGCGAAGCGCTGGAAAGCGTGACGCTGACAGAAGGCAAGACAATGCCATGGGACAGGCATTGGGCGGTCACGCATCAAAAGACAAAGTTCGATGCAAACAACCCCGAATGGGTATCTTGCCGGAACTTCGTGATCGGGGTCACCACCCCGGGCGTGGCTGGGATCTGGGCGAAGCTGGATGAAGCCACCCAAATGCTGACGCTGACCCATCAGGATCTGGGCACCTTACAGTTCAATCCCGATGAACCCGATGACGTGTCGCGGTTTCTGGCTTGGGTCAGCCCGCTGACCAACACTGGCAGCTTTCAGCCCAGCGGCGTTGTCGCGGCACCCGACAGGGGCATGACCGACAGCCCCTATCCGTCCGTCTCGATCATGACCCATGCCAGCCACAAGGCGGTACAGGGCCGTCTTGGGCGGCCATTGGAAATCGAACGCTGGCGGGGCAACATCTGGCTGGATGGGGCGGCGCCATGGGAGGAAAACGAATGGCTCGGCAAGGAGGTGCAGATCGGCGAAGCCGTATTGCATGTCCATGATCCGATCCTGCGCTGTGCGCATACAAAAGCCAGCCCAAAAACCGGGCTGCGGGACACCGACACGCTTGGCGTGCTGCGCGACGGCTGGGGGCACCAGAATTTCGGCATCTATGCGACGGTCTTGCAAGGCGGCAAGATAGGGCTGAACGACAAGGTCAAGGTGGGCTAAGATGGAAATGCGCTTTCCCGAGGCGGAAACGCCCGATGATGCCGCGCTGGAGAAGGGCCGGCTGCTTTTTGCTGGCGAAACCGAATTCCTCAAAGGTGTGGTTGCCATGGACGGGCTGCCAGCGGCGGACCGGGTCGAAATCTGCTTTGCCGGGCGGTCCAACGTGGGCAAATCATCCCTGATCAACGCCCTGACCGGGCGCAAGGGGTTGGCGCGCGCCTCAAACACACCCGGGCGGACGCAGGAAATCAACTTTTTTACGGCTGGCGACATCTATGTTGTCGACCTGCCCGGCTATGGCTACGCCAACGCCCCCGTGGCGGTCGTTGAAAAATGGCAGCGGCTGCTGAAACAATATCTGCAAGGGCGGCAAACCCTGCGCCGTGTCTTTGTGCTGATCGACGCGCGGCACGGGGCCAAGGCGGTGGACGAAGAAATCATGTCCCTGCTGGACAGTGCCGCCGTGACATTCCAGGTGGTCATGACCAAGACAGACAAGCTCAAGGGCAAGGCGCTGGATGAAAGCCTGGCCAAGACACGGGCGGCCCTTGCCAAACACCCCGCCGCCTTCCCCGAACTGATCCTGACCTCTTCGGAAAAGGGTGACGGAATCAAAACGCTGCGGGCGATCATCGCGGATATCGGATGAAGACAAGGACCAATGACATGAACCGCGACTGGATCGCCACCGCCGCCACCCTGTCACAGGCCCTGCCCTATATGCAGCGCTATGCCGGGGCGACGGTTGTGATCAAACTGGGCGGGCATGCGATGGGCAGCGATGATGCAATGGCCAGTTTTGCCCGCGATGTGGTGCTGATGCAGCAGGTCGGGCTGAATCCGGTTGTGGTGCATGGCGGCGGGCCGATGATCAACGACATGCTGGCCCGGCTGGATATCAAATCAGAATTTGTGAACGGCAAACGGGTGACCGATCAGGCAACCATGGATGTGGTCGAGATGGTGCTGTCGGGCAAGGTCAATAACCGGCTCGTGCAGGCGATCAGCGCTGAAGGGGGCAAAGCGGTCGGCCTGTCCGGCAAGGATGCCAATCTGATGATCTGCGACCAGACGGATGCAGCGCTCGGCTTTGTCGGCACGCCCGTCGATGTGGACCCGTCCATTCTGCGCGATCTGCACAGCGCGCGGGTGATCCCTGTGATTGCGCCCCTTGGCATGGGACGGCAGGGCGAGACCTTCAACATCAACGGTGACACGGCCGCCGGGGCCATCGCCAGCGCGCTAAAGGCCGACCGGCTGTTGCTGCTGACAGATGTGGCCGGGGTCAAGGATAAGGACGGCGAAGTGCTGACCGAAATTCCGCCTGCGCAGATCCCCGAACTCATTGCGGATGGCACTATCGCAGGCGGCATGATCCCCAAAACCGAAACCGCACTCGCGGCCATGGAACAGGGCGTGCGCGCGGTGGTGATCCTTGACGGGCGGGCACCCAATGCCTGTCTGCTTGAACTCTTTACCGATCACGGCGCCGGGTCGCTGATCCGCGAACCACGGTAAGACCACGCTAGTCTTCGGGTTTTATCATGCTATCGTTCGGGCATTATTGACCTGAAGGATATCCAGATGCGCATTCTCCCCCTCTCATTCGCCGCCATTATGTCGGCCAGCGCGGCCTTTGCCGTGGACGATTGCCTGATTGGCACATGGCAGGCTGATCTGGATGATCTGGCCCAGATCATGGGCGGGCAAATGAACGGCAGCGCCACACCGGTTGGGGGCAATGTCAGCATGACAATCACCGCCGACAATATGATCAACATGGTGATCAATGACCTCGTCCTAAACGTCGTGGTGCCGGATGTACCGGCAATGGATGTCAGCGTGCGCGGCACCAGCGGTGGCCCGTTTGTGGGTGAAGGCGGCAATTGGTCGGTCACAACAGCCAGCTATGATCTGGTTGGATCGGCCAATGTGATGGGGCAGACCATGACGATCCCCTTCACGTCCGACACGGGGATGTTTGGCGGCGGCAGTGGCAGCTATGCCTGCGATGGCAACACGGTAACTTTCACCTCCGACAGCCCCGATCCACGCATTCCACGACGCTGGTCACGGGTTGGTTAAGGGCGCTTGTCTGGCGTAGGTTTCTGCGATGGCTGAACCAGGATTACCGGCCCTGTTGGACAACCTCGCTGCCGCAGGATTGCAAGATATGGGCCGTTTTAAAGTAACGGCCAAAGACACGTTACCCCTGCCTTCCGGAACGCTCATGCTGGTCGGCCCAGATGAGCCGCGGTTCTGGGACATCTTTACGCAAAGCACTGCATACCAGGATGGGCAGCCCGACCCCTTGGACCGCTGGTCAAAATCGGTTCTTGATCCAATTGCGCAGCAATGCGGCGGCCGCGCGCTCTACCCCTCTGACGGGCCACCCTATTACCCGTTCTACAGTTGGGCCCTGCGCACGGGGCGGTCATGGGCATCCCCAATCGGGTTTCTGGTCCATGATCAGGCCGGGCTCTTTGCGTCTTATCGCGGCGCAGTTTTGCTGCCATGGGAAACAGAGACAGTGCAGGGACGGCAGCCCTGCGATAACTGTGTCGACCAACCGTGCAAAACTGCCTGCCCGGTCGATACCTTTGCAAATGGCTATGATGTTGAAGCCTGCAAATCCTACTTGCGCAAACCCAACGGACGCGGTTGCATGACCACGGGATGCGCCGCGCGCCGGGCCTGCCCGGTTGGGCAAGGCAAACGCCGGCCCGCCCAAGCCGCATTCCATATGGAGGCCTTTTTATGACGCTGCGCCTGATCCTGATAAGACATGCCAAATCCAGCTGGAGCGATCCTTTCGCCGATGATCACGCACGGGTGCTGAACAAGCGGGGGCAGGCATCCGCCAAAGCTGTCGGTGCTTGGATGGCCAAAAACCAGTATCGACCAGATGTCGTACTCTGCTCAGACGCCGTGCGGACACGCGAAACCGCCGGGCTGATCCTGCCGGAACTGTCACCCGAACCTACCTTGCGCCTGTCCCAAATGCTGTATCACGCAGCGCCTGACACAATCCTTGATCAGCTTCACCGGCAAACGGAACAGAACATCGGGGTGATTAGTCATAATCCAGGGATTGGAATGCTGGCCAATGCGCTGGTTACAGCGGCACCGGATCACCACCGGTTCAGCGACTACCCGACATGTGCGACAACCATCATGGATTTTGATGCAGACCACTGGGCTGCGATCACACCGCGTAGCGGACATGTGGTCGACTTTATCGTACCGCGTGATCTGGAATAGGGGGCAGACTTTCACAGAAAGTCTGAAGACAAATCCTCTTAGAGGATTTGGGCGCAATTCTTGTTCCAAGAATTGCCGTTTGGCCCCGGATCCTGTCCGGGGCCAAACGGCGAGTTTCAGTGTCCGAGGATCTGGCTCAGGAACAGTTGCGTCCGATCCGACTGCGGATTGAGGAAGAACTCTTCAGGCTCGTTCTGTTCAACAATCTGGCCCTGGTCCATAAAGATAACGCGGTTCGCCACCTGCCGGGCAAAGCCCATCTCGTGCGTCACGCACAGCATGGTCATACCTTCCTCGGCCAGTTCAATCATCGTATCCAGCACTTCCTTGATCATCTCTGGATCAAGAGCCGATGTGGGCTCATCAAACAGCATGATGCGTGGCTTCATGCAAAGCGAGCGGGCGATGGCCACACGCTGCTGCTGTCCACCCGATAGCTGGCCGGGATATTTGTCGGCCTGTTCGGGGATCTTCACCTTTTCAAGGAAATGCATCGCCGTTTCTTCGGCTTCCTTCTTGGGGGTCTTGCGCACCCAGATCGGGGCCAGCGTGCAGTTCTCCAAAATCGTCAGATGCGGAAACAGGTTGAAATGCTGAAAGCACATGCCAACCTCTGACCGGATCTTGTCGATATTCTTCAGATCAGAGGACAGCACAGTGCCATCCACCGTAATCTTGCCCTGCTGGTGCTCTTCCAACGCGTTGATGCAGCGGATCAGGGTCGATTTGCCGGACCCGGACGGGCCACAAATCACGATTCGCTCGCCGCGATAAACGCTCAGGTCGATGTCACGCAAAACGTGGAATGACCCGTACCATTTGTTCATATTCTCAATGGTAATCGCCAACTCGTCCGAGACTTGCATCTTCGGTGCGTCAGAGGCTTTTGTCAGTGTTGCTTCGGCCATGATATCAGCCTCCTATCGGTGGTCGGTTGCGAGCCTGCGCTCCAACCATTGTGAGTATTGTGAAATGCCGTAGCAGACGACAAAGAACAGAACGGAAGCGGCCATGAACAGTTCCCAATAAACGCCGTTCCAATCGGTCGACGACAAGATGGGACCACGGATCATGCCCAGCAGATCGAACATCGAAATGACCGACACCAGAACCGTATCCTTGAACAGACCAACGGCCACGTTCACGATGCCCGGGATCGAGATTTTCAGCGCTTGCGGTAGGATGATCAGGCGCATCGCCTGCGCATAGTCCAATCCAAGGCTGTCAGCCGCCTCGTATTGCCCCTTGGGCAAGGCCGCCAGACCACCACGGATCACCTCGGCGATATAGGCCGCCGAAAACATCGTGATCATGATGATCACCCGCAAGATCAAATCAAACGTCGTACCCGGTGGCAGGAAATAGGCCAGAACCACGTTTGCCACGAAAAGCAGTGTGATCAGCGGCACGCCCCGAATGAACTCGATGAAGACAACACAAATCCACTTGATGATCGGCATGTCGGACTGACGGCCCAGCGCCAACACGATACCAATCGGCAAGGACAGCGACACGCAGACGACACCCAGGATCATGTTGAGCATGAAGCCCCCCATGTTCCGTGATTGCACCGCTTCAAGGAAGGGTTCTGCCGGCGCTATGGCTTCAGTGATGTAGCCACCAATGAACCAGGTCATCAGCGCGGCAATCACCCCACCGAAAAAGCCCATTGCAAAGCTGTCCTTCACAAAGCGGGCATAGACCAGATAACCGATGACCAAACCAACCAGCGCAAATAGCGGGGTAAAGATCGTTCCGCCCCAGATCAACCAGTAGGCCAGAAACGGGTAGATGCCTGTAAAGATCAGCAGCTTGCGCGGCAGATCAAAGAACATCACCGGCGCGGCCGCTGCGAACAGCAGAACAAAGGCAACGCTTGGCCGCCAGTAATGCTCGGTCGGGTAGCTGAACCCGAATAGAAGCTGGTTCCATCGTTCTGTCAGGACCGAGAAACACGCACCCGTGGTTCCATCAAGGATGGTCCGGCATTCGGCCAGCGAATCCGCATTCCAGATCCCGTTAGCAATCCACGGAAATGCAGAGGTGACGATCAGGTAGATCACATAGATCGCCGCCAGCGTCAGGATACCGTTGGGGACGCTCGAAAACAGGTTCTCGCGCATCCATTTGACAATCCCTGCCTGACTGGCTGGTGGCGGCAGTTCAGGCAGCGTTTCGGTGCGAACAAAAGCGACTGAGTGTGCATGCGTATCTGACATATCAGCGCTCCTTCAACTTAACAGAGTTGTTGTAGACGTTCATCACCGCCGAAATCAGAAGCGAGATCGTCAGGTAGAACAACATCAGCAGCAGAACCGCCTCAATCGCCCGACCGGTCTGGTTCAGGGTGATACCGCCCAGTGTAGCGGTGACATCCATGTAACCAACGGCGATGGCGAGCGAAGAGTTCTTGGTGATGTTCAGATATTGCGAAATCAGCGGCGGAATGATGACCCGGAGCGCCTGCGGCAGGATCACAAGGTTCATGATCCGGCCAGGACGCAGACCCAGCGACGCAGCCGCCTCTGTCTGGCCCTTGGAAATCGCCTGAATACCGGCACGAACGTTTTCAGCGATGAATGCACCGGTGTAGATCGCCAACGCGAACCATAAGGCAATCAGCGACCCACGCAGCTGTATCCCGCCTTGGAAGTTGAAGCCGCTCAGTTCCGGGTATTCCAGTGTGATCGGACGACCCAGAATATAATAGACCAGTATCGCAGGGACAAAGAACATCGCAACGGATGGCCAGAATGTCGGCAAAAGCTGCCCGGTCGCATAAAGCTTCTTCGTCGCATAGCGGCGATAAGCAAAAATCCCGATGATCGACAGAATGAACACGGCAACCACAATCCAACCGCCGCTATCAAAAATCGGCTTGGGTGTATAAACACCGCGATTGGTGAATGCAAATGTATCAAACAGCATGCTGGACGACGGATCATCACCCCGGAAGGCGCGCGGCGACGGCATGCTGACGGTCATGATCGAAAAGATGATGATGATCCAGATCAGGACGGGGACGTTGCGGAAAATCTCAACATAAATGGCCATCAGTTTGGAAACGACCCAGTTGTTGGACAGCCGTAAAACACCGGCGACGACACCGAAAATCGTGGCCGTGATACAGGCCAGAACGGCAATGATCAGCGTATTGATGATGCCAACCACCGAGGCGCGCAAATGCGATGACTGACTGTCATATTCGATGGGGCGCTGGTTAATGTCATAACCGGCTGGATCACCCAGGAAATCAAAAGAGATGTTCAGCCCTGCAGCGGCAAGGTTACTGACAAGGTTCATACCGAGATAGGCCATGAAGCCGATCAACACCACGAGCGCAATAAACTGGAATGTATAGGACCGGTAGCGCGTGTCGTTGATGAGCATCGACAGGCGGAATGACCCCTGTGGCGGGTCTGTAATCGACGTCATAAATTTTTCCCCGTTAACTCGGTGTCACTTGTCATGGCCACTTTGCGCAGCTCTATGCACCGATTTTTCTGGTCTTCTTTGTCAAAGGGCGCGGTGTGTACCGCGCCCTTTGGTCGTTCAGGTTTTCCTTAACGGAAAGGTGGAGAGTAGATCAGACCACCTTCGGTCCACTGCGCGTTCAGACCGCGCGCCAGGCCGATTGGGGTGTTCTCACCGATGTTCTTTTCGAACAGCTCGCCATAGTTACCACCGGCAGCAATCGCGTTCTTCGCCCAGTCTGCTTCCAGACCCAGCATCGCGCCCAGCTCACCTTCGGTGCCCAGCAGGCGGTTCACTTCTGGGTTGTCTGTTGGTGCAGCGGCCAGATCGGCAACATTTGCAGATGTGACACCCAGCTCTTCAGCTGTGATCAGTGCGTTCAGTGTCCAACGGACCACATCACCCCAGTCGTTGTCGCCGTGGCGGACAAGCGGGCCAAGTGGCTCTTTAGAGATGATTTCAGGCAGCAGAACGTGATCGCCTGGGTTTTCGAAAGCAGCACGTGTGGATGCCAGACCGGATGCGTCAGTTGTGTAAACGTCGCAAGCACCGGCAAGGTACTGCTGCTGGCCTTCTGCGTTGGTTTCAATCGGCACAGGATCGTAAGAGATGTTGTTGGACCGGAAGAAGTCGGCCAGGTTCAGCTCTGTTGTTGTGCCAGTCTGAATGCAGACAGTCGCGCCGTCCAGATCCTTGGCGGAAGAAACGCCCAGATCCTTGGGGACCAGGAAGCCTTGACCGTCATAGTAGTTGACGCCGGTGAATTCGAACTTCAGGTCGATGTCGCGGCTGAAGGTCCAGGTTGTGTTCCGGGCCAGCATGTCGATCTCGCCGGAGGCCAGCGCTGTAAAGCGTGTCTTGCCGGTTGTTGGAACGAACTCAACAGCTGTCGGATCGCCAAAGATCGCCGCTGCAACAGCGCGGCAAACACCAACGTCAAACCCGTCCCAGACGCCGTTCGCATCAGGCGATGCAAAGCCGACCAGGCCAGTTGTCACGCCGCAGTTCAGCGAGCCGCGAGCCTTGACATCATCTAGCGTTGCCGCCGAAGCCATGCCGGCAGCAAGACCAGCAACAGTCAGCGCGCCGAATAATACGGTTTTTTTCATTTTTACCTCTTCCTGAGTTTCTGCTTCAACATGAAGCAGCCAATTTTTGTCCCGTCCCTTTAGACAGTCATGATTTTTGAGCAGTGTCCCAACTCAATGGAGCAAGAGTTTCGGCATTCTGCGGTTGAGGTCAAGGGTAACCGTGGCAAATCTCTGTGCAATTGACGTCGAATCAAGCGGTTTTTTTGCTGATTGCTTGGAAACGCACTGTTTCGATTACGACTGCGAAAGTTGATAGAACCGCGCGGCATCCAAAAAGGCGCGGCGCTTGGTCGCTTCGGTTGCAGCGGCCTCTTCATCCTCGCCCCATTCGGCGATTTGCCAATGCTCATCAATACGCGACAACAACCATGCATCCTCAACCGAAATCGCATCCCTTGTGACAGCCAGCGCCAGAACCAAAGACCCCGACAGGCTGATCAGATCATGCGCTGCAGCCAGTGCAAATGCGTCAAACTCATCCAGCTGCGCCCGCAACCGACCCAGCGCGTCCGTTGTCTGTGGCACGTGCATGACGCCCTGTCCCACAAACAGCCGGACGCCCAGCGTATTTGCAGCCCAATCCAGCATCGGGTCCCAGTTCTGCGCCTGTTTCTTGACCAAGCCTTCCGGCCCCGCAGCGCGGTAACATAACAGATCACTGTCACCATATTCCGCCAACAGCGCCACAACCTCGGCTCGTTGCACGCGCACCTTGTCAATCGCGGCATTGGCCCCACGGGTAACGGGCATCGTAGCGGGGTCCAGCAATTCACCCTGCGCATCCCATTCCGCCGCAATTGCCTCTGCCATGGCAAGGGTCGGCACAGTCAGGCTGGCCTTTGCCGGTGTCTTGACGGTCCGCTCATCCAGCAAAACGGTGAAGCCCCCCGCGCAAGCCTCCGCCTTGGCCGTTTTCCAGAACCGTTTCGGTTTCCAGTCGCTCATTGCACGGGTCCTATCAATTGATCCACCGCATCAGGGAGAGCTGTGAAATCATCAATCAAGATATCGGGGCGCAGTGTTTCTGCCGGGTGATACCCCCAGCTGACACCAATCGTCTTGGCCCCCGCCGCGCGGCCCATATCCATGTCAAAGGTCGTATCGCCAATCATCACCGCCTTTTCGGCGGGCACACCGGTCTGGGACAGGATCGCATGGATCATCGACGGATTCGGCTTTGACGGGTGATCATCTGCGGTTTGGCGGCTGACAAAATACCCGTCCAGCCCATGCCCCTCAATCAGTTTATCAAGGCCCCGGGTGGATTTGCCCGTGGCAACGCCCAGCAAGGTCCAGTCCTGCGCATGATACGCATCCAGCACCTCACGCGCGCCCGGAAAGAAGGGTGAAGTCGCATTGCTGCCCCGCGCCTGCCGGATATGAAAATAGGCGTCGCGATATCCTTGGGTCAGCGCCGCATGGGTGGCGGCATCCTGATCGGGTGAAAGTGCCGGGAATATCTTTTCCAGCGACATCCCGACATAGCTTAGCGCCGCATCACGATCAGGCACCGGCAGCCCCGCGCGCTCATAGGCAAAGGCGAAAGCGTCGTAGATCATCACCTGACTATCAACCAGCGTGCCGTCCACATCGAATATCACCAAACGCAAATCAGGCATCAGGCATATTGAACGGATCAACCGGGGCATGGTCGACAACCCAGCCGACAAAATCCCAGGTATGCTGCATATGCGCTGGCAGCGGGGCGGTCAGATGCAAGGTGGCCTTGGTGACCGGATGTTCAATCGTCAGGCTGCGGGCATGCAGATGCATCTTGCGGCCAATCTCTGACCCCATGCCAGCGCCCCAGCCATCGCCAAGGTTCTCCTGCCCCGACCCGCCATATTTGCCGTCGCCGACAATCGGGTGGCCGATCTCGGCCATGTGGGCGCGCAATTGGTGGGTACGGCCGGTGATGGGAACCAGCGCGCACCATGCCGCGCGGCTGGCCAGCGTATCCATCACGGCATAATCGCTGGTGGCACGTTTCGCGCCTTCGGTGCTGTCCACATCACGCGGATGGACACAGCGCATCTTTTCATTCTCGCCACCGCGCCCGTGGCCGGGCGCCTTGACCAGCCCGTATTTGATTGTGCCCGCACGCGGATGGGGCACACCGGCAACGGCCGCCCAGTAAATCTTGCGGGTCTCACGGTGTTTGAGGTTCTCGGTCAATTGCTTGGCCATCATCCTTGTGCGGGCCAGCAGCAGAACACCTGATGTATCCTTGTCCAACCGATGCACCAGACGCGGCTTTTCATCATAGCCAAAGGTCAGCGCCTCGGCCATGCCATCGACATGGCGGGTGGTCTTGGACCCTCCTTGCGTCGCCAACCCGGCAGGCTTGTTGATCGCAATAATATGGTCGTCTTTATAGATGACACAGGACTGGATCAGCTTGGCGTCCGCCTTGGTGACACCATGCTTGGCCAGCGCGCGGGCGGCCTCGGCCTCCGCCTCACTGGGCAGCGGAGGAATCCGCACCTTCTGCCCGACCTCAAGCCGTGTATTCGTCTTGACCCGGCCACCATCGACCCGCAATTCACCCTTGCGGCACATCTTTTCAATGCGGCCTTGGGTCAGATGCGGAAACAGGCGGCGCAGATACCGATCCACCCGCTGATCCCCATCATCCGGGCCAATCACCCGCGTTTGCACACCGCTCATACCGTCATTCCCCGCGCCATCCACAGACCCAGCGCGCAGGCGATCACGGACACAATCAGCGACGCCAGCACATAACCACCCGCCGCCATGACTCGGCCATCCTCGACCAATCGCAGCGCATCCAGGGTGAACGCCGAAAAGGTGGTGAACCCGCCCAACACGCCGGTCATCAAAAACGGTAACCAATGCTGCAAGCCCTTATCGGCCAGATGCACCCAGACCAACCCGATGGCAAATGATCCGATCACATTCACCGCCAGCGTGCCCAGCGGGAACACGACCATCAGCCCCACAAGATATCGCAGAACAGAGCCAATCGCGCCGCCAAGCGCTACAGAGATTACAGGTGCCATCATATGCCGTGCCTTCGCCCGTTCCGGGGTGAATGTCAATTCTTGGCGCGTTTGGCGCGCAGTCCGGCAAAGTAATCGACCCGCTTCTTCAATTCCCGCTCAAACCCGCGATCCACGGGCAGGTAATAAACACCGCGTTTCATCCCATCAGGGAAATAGTTCTGGCCCGAAAACCCGTCCTCTGCGTCATGATCATAGGCATAGCCCGCACCAAATCCCTGTTCTTTCATCAGGGTCGTAGGGGCATTCAGAATATGGGCAGGCGGCGGCTCTGACCCGGTTTTCTTGGCCGCAGCCACAGCGCCCTTATAAGCCACATAAGTCGCATTCGATTTCGGGGCGAGCGCCAGATAGGTCAACGCCTGCGCCAGCGCCAACTCGCCCTCAGGCGACCCTAACCGTTCATAGGTTTCCCACGCCTGCAAACAAACCGCCTGCGCCTGCGGATCAGCCAGCCCGATATCCTCAACCGCCATGCGGGTGATGCGACGGGCCAGAAACCGGGGGTCCTCACCGCCCGCCAGCATCCGGGCAAACCAGTAAAGGGCGGCATCCGGGTCCGACCCACGCACAGATTTGTGCAGTGCCGAAATCAGGTTGTAATGCTCGTCCCCCGATTTGTCGTATTTGACGGCACGCTTCATCAGCCGCTTGGTCAGATCATCAGTGGTCAGCTTGCCGTCCACTTTCCAGGCACTGATCTGTTCGATCAGGTTCAACAGCGCGCGACCATCGCCATCAGCCATCTCCAACAATGCATCACGGGCGTGACCATCCAGCGGCAGCGCCTTATCCAATTCCTTCTCGGCGCGCTGCGCCAGCAGCTCAAGATCCTTCAAATCCAACCGGGTCAGGATAAAGACCTGCGACCGGCTCAGCACAGCGGCGTTCAACTCAAAGCTTGGATTTTCGGTCGTGGCCCCCACCAGCAGGATCGTGCCATCCTCCATATAGGGCAGAAACCCATCCTGCTGCGCCTTGTTGAAACGGTGAATCTCATCCACGAACAACAACGTGCCCTTGCCATTCCGGCGGCGCATCTTGGCGGCCTCGAACACTTTGCGCAGATCGGGGACGCCAGTGAAGATCGCGCTGATCTGCACAAAATGCAGATCGGTTTCATCGGCCAGCAGCCGGGCAATCGTGGTCTTGCCCACGCCCGGCGGACCCCAGAAAATCAACGATGACAAGGTGCCAGACGCCAACATCGTGCCCAGCGGGGCATCCGGCCCCAGCACCTGATCCTGCCCGATCACCTCTGACAGGGTCTTCGGGCGCAACCGGTCGGCCAGTGGGCGCGGGGCATCATCCGGCACAGGCGCGCTGTCAAACAAATCACCCATCAGCGGTCCACCCGGGCAGTGTTTATGATCATCAGGTCGGACATTTCAGCTACGGATATGTTCGGGGAACGCGGCATTTGCAAGCGTTCTGCTGACAGGATGCCTGTCACATATCTGTCGCCTGTCTCTGCGATTCTGAACAAGGGTGCGCAACCGCGTGCCATCCGAAAGGCAAGCGAGGCACAAGACAACATATCAGAAATAGACCTCCAGCATCCGGATTTCGCCAAGCTTGATAATTGCCCAAAGCCGTGTATCGTTTTCGGGTTACATGACGGATGCAGGGTCTAACCCACTGCAACTCAACAAAATGCACCCTAGCGGTGCAAGGGGGGAAAGAATGAAGAAATCTCTAATCGGCACTCTCGCCGTATCCACCATCCTGTCGCCACTGGCCGCGATGGCACAGACAGAAGTGCAGTTCTGGCACGCCTTCACGGGCCGCTTGGGCGAACTTGTCGCAGCACAGGTTGAAGAATTCAACGCCAGCCAAAGCGATTATGTCGTGGTGCAAAGCCACAAGGGCAACTATTCCGAAACACTTAACGCAGGCATCGCCGCGTTCCGGGCCAGTGAACAGCCGCATATCCTGATGGTGTTCGAGGTCGGGACAGCAACCATGATGTCTGCCAAAGGCGCGACCAAGCCAGTCTTTGAAGTCATGGCCGAAAGCGGAGCAACATTTGACCCCGACGCCTATATCGGCGCGGTCAAAGGGTATTACACCACGACCGATGGCGACATGCTGTCCCTGCCCTTCAACTCTTCCACCCCCGTGCTGTGGGTGAACCGCAACGCGTTTGAGGCGGCAGGCGTTGACCCCGACACGGACCTGTCGACATGGCAGAATGTGGGCGAAACGCTGGAGGCGCTCAAGGCGGGCGGGTCCGAATGCCCGCTGGTCACCGCATGGCAAAGCTGGATCCACCTCGAAAACTTCTCGGCCTATCATGACGTGCCTTTCGCCAGCCAGGATAACGGCTTTGCCGGGCTCGATACCGAACTGCAACTGAACGGCGAAGCCCAGGTCGCCCACCTGACAGCCATGGGTGAATGGGCTCAGGACGGCAAATTCATCTATACCGGACGGCGCAACGAAGGCGGCGCCAATTTCCGGGCAGGTGAATGCGCGCTCTTCACCGAAAGCTCTGCAGGTTATGCCGGGATCAAGGCCGAAGCCGAATTCGACTTTGATGTGCGGCCACTGCCCTATTGGGAAGGTGTCGGCAACGGGCCACAAAACACGATCATCGGCGGGGCATCGCTCTGGGTCATGGAAGGACACGAGGCCGAGGAATACAAAGGCGTCGGCGAATTCCTGGCCTTCTTGTCATCCAGCGATGTGCAGGCACAATGGCACCAGGATACGGGCTATCTGCCCATCACCGCAGAGGCGGGTGAAGCAACCCGTGCGGCCGGGTTCTACGATGAAAACCCCGGCACGGATATCGCCGTGATCCAGATGACGGCCAATGAACCCACCGCAAACTCCAAAGGTCTGCGCCTTGGATCGTTTGATCAGATCCGCGGCATCATCGACGAAGAGCTTGAAGCGATCTGGGCTGGCGACAAATCCGCCCAGGAAGCGATGGACAGCGCCAAGGAACGCGGTGACGCGCTCTTGCGCCGGTTTGAAACCGCAAACCGCTAAAACGCAATGAAAGGCGGGCCAATGCGGCCCGCCTTTTGACCGCAGGGGGACATATGGAAAAACGCGTCACGTTTCGTGGCTGGCTTTTGCCGCTTTTGTTGATCGCCCCGCAGGTGATCATTTCCGCTGTCTTTTTCTTCTATCCCGCCGGGCAGGCGATATGGCAATCGCTGTTCATCCCCGACCCGTTCGGGCTGTCGATGCAATATGTGGGCTTGGGCAATTTCGAATTCCTGCTCTCTGATCCGTTTTACCGGGCATCCTTCGTCACAACGGCAATCTTTTCGATCCTCGTGACACTTTGCTCCATGATCCCCGCACTCTTTCTGGCCGTACTGGCCGACCGGCTGATCAAAGGATCAGGCGTCTACCGGACACTGCTGATCTGGCCCTACGCCGTCGCCCCCGCCGTCGCGGGCGTGCTGTGGCTGTTCATGTTCAACACGCGGGTTGGCGTGATCTCGTGGTATCTGGGGCAGCTGGGCTATGACTGGAACCATGTGCTGAACGGGGGCGAGGCGATGGGCCTTGTCGTCGTCGCCTCCGCATGGGGGCGGATCAGCTATAACTTCCTGTTTTTCTTTGCGGCCCTTCAGGCGGTCCCGAAATCCGTGATCGAGGCGGCAGCCATCGACGGTGCGCGGTTCTGGCGACGGTTCTGGACAATTGTGTTGCCGCTCCTGTCGCCGACAACCTTCTTTCTGCTGGTGGTCAATATCGTCTACGCGTTCTTTGAAACTTTCGGTGTGATCCACACGATCACCGCAGGCGGGCCACAGCAAACAACCACCATCCTTGTCTACAAAGTCTTCTCTGACGGGTTTGTCGGGCAGGATCTCGGGTCATCCTCTGCGCAGTCGGTGATCCTGCTGATCGTCGTTGGGCTGCTGACAGTGGTACAGTTCAAATTCATCGAAAAACGGGTGCATTACTGATGGCGCGCGAAATCCACGGCATGGTTGAAAAACGCGGGGCGGGGCTGTGGCTGACTCATGTTTTCATGATCCTCGGCGTGCTGGTGATCTTCTTTCCGATTTGGCTGGCCTTTGTGGCATCGACCGTGACCCAAGCCGATATCATCCGCCCACCCATGCCGGTCTGGCCGGGCGATCAGTTCTGGACCAACTACAAAAACGCACTGTTCTCAGGCGTCAATGTGCCCGTTGGAACGATGCTCATGAACAGCCTGATCATGGCCATCGGGATCGCCTTTGGGAAAATCGTCATCTCGCTCCTGTCGGCCTTCGCCATCGTCTATTTCAAATTTCCGGGGCGCAGCGTTTTCTTCTGGCTGATCTTCCTGACACTCATGTTGCCGGTCGAGGTGCGAATCGTACCCACCTTCGAGGTTGTCGCCAGCTTTGGGATGCTCAACAGCTATAGCGGTCTGATCTTCCCGCTTATCGCCTCGGCGACGGCAACCTTCCTCTTCCGGCAATTCTTTCTGACCATCCCCGATGAACTGGCAGAGGCTGCGCGCGTCGACGGCGCACGCCCGATGCGGTTTTTCTGGGATATCGTTGTGCCGATGAGCCGGACAAACATCGCCGCTCTCTTCGTGATCCTCTTCATCTATGGCTGGAACCAATATCTCTGGCCGCTTCTGATCACCACGGACCCGGAAATGAACACGATCGTCATGGGGATCAAACAGATGTTCCCATCAGGCGATGATTTCGCCCATTGGCCCACGATCATGGCGACATCCATCCTTGCGATGATCCCGCCCGTGATTGTTGTGGTGGGCATGCAGCGGCTGTTCATTCGCGGCCTCGTCGATAGTGAGAAATAAAAAATGGCAACCGTCACACTGACAGATATCAAGAAAAGCTTTGGAGCAACCGATGTGATCCACGGCATCACAACCGATATCGCGGATGGAGAATTCATCGTGATCGTCGGGCCATCGGGCTGTGGCAAATCCACCTTGCTGCGGATGGTGGCAGGGCTTGAAACCGTATCCGCCGGTGACGTGATGATCGGCGGCACCCGGGCCAATGATCTCGAACCGATGGACCGGGACATTGCCATGGTGTTCCAGAACTACGCGCTTTATCCGCATATGTCGGTACGGCAGAACATGGGCTACGGGCTGAAAATCGCAGGGCTACCCAAGGACCAGATCAACGCCAAGGTGGTCGAGGCAGCGCAGTTGCTGCAACTGGAACCGTTGCTGGATCGGAAACCGCGCGAGCTGTCCGGCGGGCAACGGCAACGGGTCGCGATGGGGCGGGCCATCGTGCGGGAACCGGCTGTGTTTTTGTTCGATGAACCGCTGTCCAATCTGGACGCTAAACTGCGGGTACAAATGCGGCTTGAGATCAAGGAACTGCAATCGAAACTCGGGATCACATCGCTCTATGTCACCCATGATCAGGTCGAGGCGATGACAATGGCCGACCGGATGATCGTGATGAACGGGGGCGTTGCGGAACAGATCGGCACACCGTTAGAGGTTTACGAAACACCACGCACCCTCTTTGCCGCACAATTCATTGGCAGCCCCGCAATGAATATCCTCGACGGGCAGGTGACAGGCGGGCAGGTGATCGTGAACGGGCATGCGGTTGCAGATGCATCCGGGGCGGACGGGCCGGTCAAATTCGGTATCCGCCCGGAACATCTGGTGGCGGATGAAAACGGGCCACTGCATGTCACGGTCAGATTGGCCGAACCCCTGGGGGCCAATACGCTGATTCATGGGGAAATAAGCGGCACGGCGGAAGAGTTTACAATCAGCCTGCCCGGCGTGCATGTGTTGGATGCGGACAAGCGGCAGATGCGGTTCTCCGTCGAGCCCGGCAAGGCGCATCTGTTCAACGCATCAAGCGGGCTGCGGCGCGCCCCTTAACGCAAAAGGCCCCTCAGCAGATGCGAGGCCTTTGTTCGAAATGCCGCGAAGCGATTTAGTCTTCGGCGTTTTCGTATTCTTCCAAACGGGCCCGGTCGGCAGCACCTTTGGCATCAACGTCGCGATCCACAAATTCGATGATCGCCATCGGGGCCATGTCACCATAACGGAAACCGGCTTTCATGATGCGGATGTAACCACCCTGACGCTCGGCATAGCGAGGGCCAAGAACTTCGAACAGTTTTGCAACGTCCTTGTCCTGCTTGAGCTGCGCTGCGGCCTGACGGCGGGCATGCAGATCGCCGCGCTTGCCCAGCGTGACCAACTTCTCAACCACGCGGCGCAATTCCTTGGCCTTTGGCAATGTTGTCTTGATCTGCTCATGTTCAATGAGCGAGCCAGCCATATTCGACAAAAGCGCCTTGCGGTGCTCATGTGTGCGGTTCAGGCGGCGGTAACCTCTTGCGTGACGCATTTTGATTTCTCCTAATCGTCTTTATGCTTTGTCTGGCAGGGGATGCGTGTCCCCCACTCTCCTTGGGGCGTGATTGCCCGGATGTTCCCCGCCTATGCGGGCATTTGTCGTAAGATGGGTTTAAACCCATCTTACATTATCAAAACTGGTCTTCGAATTTCTTGGCCAGGTCTTCGATATTGTCCGGTGGCCAATCCTCGACGTCCATGCCCAGATGCAGGCCCATGCCTGACAGCACTTCCTTGATCTCGTTCAAGGATTTGCGGCCAAAGTTCGGGGTGCGCAGCATTTCGGCTTCGGTCTTCTGGATCAGATCGCCAATATACACGATATTGTCGTTCTTCAGGCAGTTTGCCGAACGGACCGACAATTCCAACTCGTCCACTTTCTTCAGCAGCAGCGGGTTGAATTCCAGACCATCATCATCCTGACCGGCAGTTGCGGATTCAGGCTCATCAAAGTTGACGAAGATCGACAGCTGATCCTGCAGGATGCGGGCAGCATAAGCTACCGCATCATCAGGGGTCAGCGACCCATCGGTCTCAACCTTCATGGTCAGCTTGTCATAGTCCAGCACCTGACCTTCACGGGTCGGCTGCACGTCATAGCTGACTTTCTTGACCGGCGAATAGATCGCATCGATCGACATCATGCCGATAGGGGCGTCTTCCGGCTTGTTCTTATCGGCAGAGACATAGCCCTTACCGGTATTGACGGTCAGTTCCATGTACAGATCGGCACCGTCATCCAGGTGACAGATGACATGATCCTTGTTGAGGATCTCGATACCCGCCGTCTCGGAAATATCAGCGGCTGTCACAACGCCAGGACCTTTGGCCTGAACGCTCAGACGCTTGGGGCCTTCGACTTCCATCCGGATGGCCACACCTTTGAGGTTCAGCACGATATCGGTGACGTCTTCGCGCACACCGGAAACGGATGAAAACTCATGCAGCACATTGTCGATCTGTACGGCAGTGATGGCCGCACCTTGCAGCGACGACATCAGGATGCGGCGCAGCGCGTTGCCCAAAGTCAGACCAAAGCCGCGCTCCAGCGGTTCGGCGACAACAGTCGCCTGACGCATCGGATCATTGCCCGGCTTCACTTCCAATTGAGTTGGCTTGATCAACTCAGCCCAGTTCTTGTGGATCATATGTCCCTCCATACCAGTCTGCCCTCATGTCCAAAAAGGCAAACGCCCGAGGTTTCAAAAAGACGGATTGGGGCCGTGCAACAAGCACGACCCCAAAGCGTTTGGGTAATTATACGCGGCGACGCTTTGGTGGGCGGCAGCCGTTATGGGCCATTGGGGTCACGTCACGGATCGATGTGATGTTGAAACCCACAGCAGCCAATGCGCGCAGCGCAGATTCGCGGCCGGAACCAGGGCCCTGCACTTCGACTTCGAGCGTTTTCACGCCGTGATCCTGTGCTTTCTTGCCCGCGTCCTCAGCAGCCATCTGGGCGGCATAGGGTGTGGATTTCCGCGAACCCTTGAAACCCATCGTGCCAGCAGACGACCATGAAATGGCGTTGCCCTGCACGTCAGAGATCAGGATTTTGGTGTTGTTGAAAGAAGAGTTCACATGCGCCACACCAGCAGCGATGTTCTTGGAGACCTTCTTTTTGGTGCGTTTTGTATCACGTGCCATTGATCAAGCCCTCCCTTATTTCTTCTTACCGGCAATGGCCTTTGCAGGGCCTTTGCGTGTGCGTGCGTTTGTATGTGTACGCTGACCGCGAACGGGCAGGTTACGACGATGGCGCAGACCGCGATAGCAGCCCAGATCCATCAGGCGCTTGACGTTCATCTGCGTCTCGCGACGCAGGTCGCCTTCAACAGTCAGATTGGCGTCGATATATTCGCGGATGGACAGAATTTCGGCATCCGACAGATCGTTGACGCGGCGGGCGCGGTCGATCTTGGTTGCTTCGCAGATTTCTTCGGCTTTGGTGCTGCCGATTCCGGTGATGTAAGTGAGGGCGATTGGAACCCGCTTTGCAGTCGGGATGTTTACGCCGGCAATACGTGCCACGTGTGCAATTCCTTTTCGTTGCGGGTCCGTCATTCCAGACCCTTTTTTCACAACGGAAGCCCGGACCAAAAGGCGCCGGGCTGCGTCATATCAGGTGGTCATCAGATCAAGGGCGCGACCCCGGGCCTGACAATTGATTCCCTTGCGGGATGGCGCTGTTTAGGGGGCAATGAATAAATGGTCAATAGACCCCGGCAGGTGCAAAGGATTTTCTCCAAAATCCTTTCGTTGGGCATAATTTTCGTCCGAAAATTATGTGCGCCTAGCCCAACGCCTTGGCGATGCTTGCCGCAACCTCATCCATGCTGGCCAGACCATTCACGGATTTCAGATCACCCTTGGCATAGTAATAGCCAACCAATGGGCTGGTCTGCTTGTAATAGGCCATCAGGCGGGTGCGCAGGCTTTCCTCGTTATCGTCGGCCCGCCGTTCGATCTGCGACGATCCGCAATTGCTGCATTTGCCATCTGCCGGGATCGGCTTGGTATTGTCGTTATAGACCTCACCGCAATCCTTACAGGTGGCGCGGGCGGTGATGCGGTCCACCAGCGCGTCATCGTCAACCTGCATTTCGATGACACAATCAAGGTTTTCACCCATATCAAGCAGCAACCGACCCAAAGCGTCTGCCTGCGCCAGGGTGCGCGGAAAACCATCAAAGATATAACCGCCACCGGCATTGTCGGTTTCCAGCTGCTCGCGAATCAATCCAATGACGATCTCATCGGTGACCAGATCACCGCGATCCATGACGGCCGCAACCATCTTGCCCATTTCGGTCCCGCTGGTCCGGGCGGCGCGCAGCATGTCGCCGGTGCTCAACTGCACCATGTTGCGTTCATCCACCAGCTTGCGTGCCTGTGTCCCCTTACCCGCCCCCGGCGGCCCCAGCAGTATGATATTCATCGACGCGACGGTCCTTTACGTTTATTCGCGCCACGTTTGCCGCGCAGTTGCGATTTTTCAATCAGACCTTCGTATTGGTGCGCCACCAGATGCGACTGGATCTGCTGGATGGTATCCATCCCCACCGACACGATAATCAGGATCGAAGTCCCGCCAAAATAGAACGGTATCGACAATTGTGCACGAATAATCTCAGGCATCAATGCCACAAGGGCCAGATAGCCAGAACCCAGCACAAGGATACGGGTCACAACGTAATCCAGATAGTCCTGGGTTTTCTTGCCAGGGCGGATGCCAGGCACAAAGCCATTCTGGTTCTTCAGGTTCTCGGCCACATCCTCGGTCTTGAAAGCAACCTCACGGGTGTAGAAGTAGGTGAAAAAGATGATCATGCCACCAAAGAAGATCAGATATAGCGGCTGACCGGGGCCAAAATAGGCCAGGATCGTCGACATGATCGGGCTGGTGGACCCGCCGCTGAAGGTGCTGATCGTGGTTGGCAACAAAAGCAGGGCAGAGGCAAAGATCGCCGGGATCACGCCAGCCGGGTTCACCTTGATCGGCAAGTGGCTGGTGGACCCGTCATAAACCTTCATCCCACGCTGCTGGCGAGGATACTGGATATGGATCTTGCGCAGAGAGCGTTCCATGAACACCACGAAAGTCAGAACCACAATCACCATGACAAGGATACCCACAATCACCAGCGGGCTGATCGCACCGGATCGGCCTTGCGACAGGAACTGGGCCATGGCGGCAGGGATTTCTGCGATGATGCCAACAAAGATGATCAAAGAGATACCATTGCCGATGCCGCGTGCGGTGATCTGTTCACCCAACCACATCAGGAACATGGTGCCGCCGACGATGGTGACCATGCAGGCAATACGGAAGAACATACCGGGGTCAGAGGCCAGACCACCCGCCTCAAGACTGACAGCCAGACCATAAGCCTGTGCCGTGGCCAGGGCTACGGTGCCATAGCGGGTATATTGGTTTAGCTTGCGGCGGCCCTGCTCGCCCTCTTTCTTGAGGTTTTTCAGCGGCTCCCACATGGAACCAAGCAACTGCACCACGATCGAGGCCGAGATGTAAGGCATGATCCCAAGGGCAAAAATCCCCATCCGGGACAGGGCACCACCCGTAAACATCGACAAGATACCACCGATACCGGATTGGGCGTCTTCCATGAACTGGCGCAGGGCCAGACCATCAATGCCGGGAATGGGGATATAGGTGCCAAGCCGATAAACGATCAGCAATCCAACGGTAAAGAGAATACGCTGGCGCAATTCAGTTGCTTTGCCAAAGGCACTCCAACTGACATTGGCGGCCATTTGCTCTGCTGCAGAAGCCATAAGGGGCCCTTTTTATGCTCAACGCCGCTGCGGGGTTCCCCGGTCAGCGGCGTTTTGGAAAACTCGAAGAGTTATGTAGGCGACCGGCTGGTCGCCCACAAGGGTTTACTCAGCCGCTGCCGGTGTTGTGACGGTCAGTGATCCACCCGCTTTTTCAACAGCCGCAATAGCACCCTTAGAGGCGCCAGTGACGGTGATGTTGGCCTTGGCTTTGAAATCACCTTTGGCAAGCACGCGGATGCCGTCTTTCTTGCGGCGCACCAGACCGGACGCGATCAGCGCATCTTCGGTGATGTCTGCCTTGGCGTCGATCTTGCCTTCGTCGATGAATTTCTGGATCAGGCCCAGATTGACGACGGCGAATGTCTTGCGGTTGATGTTGTTGAAACCACGCTTTGGAAGGCGCTGGTACAAAGGCATCTGGCCGCCCTCGTAGCCCTTGATGGCCACGCCGGAACGTGACTTCTGACCCTTGATACCACGGCCACCGGTCTTACCCATGCCCGAGCCCGGACCACGGCCAATACGCTTCTTGCGCTGTGTGGCGCCCGGATTGTCGGAAAGTTCATTCAGTTTCATGTCGCTTCTCCTTTTGCCGGAATTGGCCCCCAGCGACGGGAGCGGCCAAACACGGCGTTTCATCTATCTGAGTCGGGGCAAAGCCTGCCGACCAGCGGCGTATAGACGGATGTGCAGAGTGGATCAAGTACCCGATAGACTATGCAAAACAAGGGCCGCAGGGAAAACGCTGCGGCCCCGTCGTTTTCGGTCATGAATGATGATTATTCGACGGTAAAGATCTTATAGGCCATCTCTTGGCCGTCCTTGTTGATCACCGCCAGAATTTCGCCGGGCACACCAATACCGACGTCAACACGCACGTCCGAGTTCACACCAGGCAGCAAATTTTCGGTGCCCAGAAGCTCACCCTTGGAACCACAATGGAAGGAATAAATCTCCAGCGTGCCACCCTGATCGGCACGGACCATCCCCACATCAATCTGGTCACCAGCTTGAAGCTTTTCGCCTTGCTGAAAATATGACGTATCCGCCAAAGCAACGCCGCTTGCACCAATAAGAACAGCAAATGCCAGTACAGTTTTCTGCGTAAACATCGTTCTCTCCTATTTGAACATCAATATCCCAGGATGCCACAAGGTTAGCACCGGCTTACAACTCATAATTGATATTTATCAATTGTATACGCGTCATGACTGCGCGCCCTGCAACGAAAAGCCGATCAAATCAGAGGCGTCTTCCACCCGCTATTCCGCCGCCATTGATCGGTTTCGCAACAATAATGATATATTGCGGCGCGTGGTTGCGATGGATGCGGATAGGCAGCAATTGAAGATCGCAGGCGACAAGATCGTTCCGGGATTTCAGGTCTAAGCGACTACCCCTGGCTTTCGGACAGCTCGTGGACAATCGCCAACGGGCAATCCAGGCTCCAGCGAACGCCGTCCGGCGCAAAGGTCAGGTCAACATCGGCATTCAAACCCTGACGGGCCATCGCACCCAGCACCACCGACCCGAAACCTCTTGACGATGGCGGTGTGACGGGCGGACCGCCTTGTTCAACCCAGGATATCTGCAACCGGCTTTCGCGGGATTCAGATCGGATGACCGACCAGGCCACATCGACCGTTCCGGTGCCGGTTGATAATGCACCATATTTACCGGCATTCGTGGCCAGCTCGTGAATGGCCATCCCGATGTTCTGCGCGGCGGCGGGGGTCAATTGAATGGCAGGACCTTCCAGCTTGATCCGATCACCGATCAGCTCTCCAAAATGGGACAGTTGGGATCGAACCAACTCGGGCATCGGAACGCCGCGCCATTTGTTATGCACCAGAATATCGTGGCTGGCCGACAAGGCCTCCACCCGTTTGGAAAAATCCTGAACAAATGTATCGGGGCTATGATTGGCGGTCTGACGGGCGATGGCACGAACCACCGCCAACAGGTTCTTTGAGCGATGATTGACTTCATACATCAGCATCTGGATGTGATCATTAGTCTGCACCGTTGCCACGGCGATTGCGGCACTTTGCCGGGCGCGCGCAGCCAACCCCCCGGCCAAGGCGGTCAGCAAAAGCGACGCCAGAATACCCGACCCGGCGATAAAGGCAGGGCTGCGGACATGACCCGCAGCCTCAAACGCCGGCTTAGAGACCGTCCGCAAGGTCCAGACCCGGCCAAAAAGCGGCAATTGCTGCAGATGGGTAAATCGTCTGGCACCCGTCCCATCGGCGGTTTGGAAAAGTAATGCATCAGGGTCAGGCACCGGCGCATCAAAAAGCGCGATGTCCATCTCGGCAACGCGATTGCTATCGGCACCGTCAAGCTGACTGTCCATCAAATCACCAATACGAAACACACTGACAATCATGCCCGTGGTGGCCAGCATGGGGTCCGCATCGGGAAGGCTCTTGTCGGTAATCGGGACCATGACCAGCACACCAGCCTGAACATCATCGGCCCCGGCTTCGGTATTTTCCTGCACCAGCGTGATCTTGGCGGTCATACTGGCCATGCCGGTTGCGATGGCGCGATCCACAGCGGCACGGCGCAGTGCCTCTGAATAGATGTCAAATCCGATGGCGCGCACATTACGCGGCCCTAACGGCTCCAGATACACAACCGGGACCGAAACATCAGCCTGCGCCGGGGGCTTGATGGTGTAGTCAGGCCAGTCCGTGGCGCGCCGTTGCGCCTCGAACGCCGCGCGCGCTGATGCGCCACGCAGAACGGCGTTATAACCCACGCCTTGAATGCCGGGGTAATTGTCGCGGATGGATTGGCCATCAACATAAGTGGCCCAGTCATCACGTGTGACCATGTCAGAGGCTTGGAACAAACCCACACCGGCGCGCAGAAACTGCCCGTAAGCCTGCATGGTGGTCATGATATCGGCCTTCAGCTCCTGGCTCTTTTGCGTAAACCGCAACTGTCCCTGATCGGCGACGCGCTTGTTTTCATACCACCAGGCAACAAATGTCACGCAAAGCGAAATGACAAAAACCAGAACAACCGGTCGCCAATCGCGAAGATAGCGGGGCATTGCATCACGCGTCATCTGCGAAACTGGGAACCGGTCTGAACAAACATCGAAGCACTTTGGCACACAACCATGTAGTGCGTACAGGGAAAAGTTACACGTTAACTAAGGGGCAAACTCTGCCTGACCGGCGGCGGCCAATGACGCAGGACAATGCCATAAGCAGACGAAAAAACGCCCCTGGGGCGTGCCGGGGGCGCTCTATCATGCCGCATGGCGCGCGTTTATGCGCACCAAAACACTATCCGCTATCCGCGCTCTTCGATGATCTCGACGAGGTGCGGGATGCTGTTGACCATACCGCGCACGGAAGGGGTGTCTTCCAGCTCGCGGGTGCGGTGCATCTTGTTCAGGCCCAGGCCGATCAGCGTGGCACGCTGCTTTTCAGGGCGACGGATGGGCGAACCCACCTGCTTGACGACGATTGTTTTAGCCATCTGTCAATCTCCTTACGCGTCAGCTTCGGCAGGGGCGGCGGCTGGTGCCTCGTCCCGCCTGGGCAGAATATCCGCGACTTTTTTGCCACGACGCTGGGCCACATTGCGTGGGCTCTGCGACTTGGTCAGGCCATTCATGGTGGCGCGGATCATGTTATATGGGTTCTGGGAACCGATGGACTTGGAAACCACGTCCTTGACGCCCAGCATTTCAAACACGGCACGCATTGGACCACCGGCGATGATCCCGGTACCTTCCGGGGCTGTGCGCATGACCACTTTACCGGCACCGTGACGGCCTTCGATATCGTGGTGCAATGTACGACCGTCGCGCAGGGCGACACGGATCATCTGGCGCTTGGCCTGCTCGGTTGCTTTGCGGATCGCCTCGGGTACTTCCTTGGCTTTACCCTTGCCAAAGCCGACACGGCCTTTTTGGTCGCCAACAACAACGAGGGCAGCAAAGCCAAAGCGCTTACCACCTTTGACGGTCTTGGAAACCCGGTTGATTGCGACCAGACGGTCGGCGAATTCAGGGGTCTGGTCTTCACGGTTGCGGCCACGGCCGCGGTTTTCACGTTCTGCCATTGATGGCGTCCTTTATCTTGTGCCTTGCGGCGTTGTCCAATCGCGGTGGCACACGCCCCGGATCATCGAGCCGGCCCGCCATGACGCGGAACGGCTGCAAAACGTAAGATGGGTTTAAACCCATCTTACAGCTTCAAAGTTTCAAGCCACCTTCACGGGCAGCGTCAGCCAACGCTTTGATCTTGCCGTGAAACAGGAAACCACCACGATCGAAATACGCAACTTCGACGCCGGCTTTCTTGGCGCGTTCTGCAATCGCAGCACCGACCTTTGTCGCAGCTTCGATATTGTTCTTGCCAACCACGCCCAGATCTTTTTCGAGCGATGAAGCGGACGCCAGCGTGACCCCGTTCACATCGTCGATCAGCTGGACGCTGATGTTCTTGTTGGAACGGTGAACCGACAGGCGCGCGCGCCCTTCGTTTGCGGTCACCGCCCGCAGCTTGTTCCGAACGCGCATACGGCGCTTCAGAAACAGTTGTCTCTTGCTGTTTGCCATTTTTGCGGTCCTTACTTCTTCTTACCTTCTTTGCGGAAGATATATTCGCCTTTGTACTTGATGCCCTTGCCCTTATAGGGCTCTGGCTTACGCCATTCGCGGATATTCGCCGCGACCTGGCCAACAAGCTGCTGGTCGATACCTTCCACAATGACGTCAGTTGGCTTGGGGGCAGTCACTGTGACACCCTCAGGCACTTCGAAATTGACGTCATGGCTGTAGCCCAAGGACAGTTTCAACGTGTTGCCCTGCATCTGTGCGCGATAACCCACACCAGACAGCTCAAGCTCTTTTTTGAAACCGTCAGTGACACCCGTGACCAGGTTTGCCACCTGCGTGCGGCTCATGCCCCACTGCTGGCGGGCGCGCTTGGATTTGCCACGTGGCTCCACTGTGACTTCCTGACCGTCAACCGTCAGGGTAACGTCATCAGTCGCAGTGAAGTTGCGGGTGCCCTTGGGGCCCTTCACTTCGATGGTCTGGCCGCTGACAGATGCCGAAACACCTGCGGGCAGCTCAACCGGTTTTTTCCCGATACGAGACATCTATGATCTCCTTAGAATACGGTGCAAAGCACTTCGCCGCCAACATTGGCAGCACGTGCTTTTGCATCCGACATCACACCTTGCGAGGTGGAGACAATCGACACGCCCAGGCCCTGACGGACCGATGGGATGTCACCTGCACCCAGGTAAACGCGGCGACCGGGTTTGGAAACCCGCTTCACTTCGCGAATAACAGGGGTACCCTCATGGTATTTCAGCTCGATATTGAAAGCAGGGTGACCATCGCGGCCGTCCTTCTTTTCATAACCGCGGATGTAGCCTTCGTCAGACAACACATCCAAAACCCAGCCACGCAGCTTGGACGCAGGTGTTTCCACCGCCGCCTTGCCACGCATCTGGCCGTTGCGGATACGTGTGAGCATATCACCGATAGGATCGTTCATATCAAATGCTCCTTACCAGCTCGACTTGACCATGCCGGGGATTTCGCCATTGGAACCAAGGTCCCGCAGGGCGATCCGGCTGATCTTCAGTTTACGGTAATAGGCGTGTGGACGCCCGGTAAGCTGGCAACGGTTATGCAAACGGGTCGCCGAAGAGTTGCGGGGCAGTTTTGCCAATTCAAGGGATGCCTTGAACCGCTCTTCAACGGGCTTTTCGCGGTCGTTGATAATCGCTTTCAGCGCGGCGCGCTTTTCAGCGTACTGGGCCACCAGCTTTTCACGCTTTTTCTCGCGTGCGATCATGGATTTCTTAGCCATATCTCTTTTCTCCCTAACGCTTAGCTGTTGAAGGGCATGTTGAAATGCTTCAACAGGCTCTTTGCTTCAGCGTCAGTGTTCGCTGTGGTGCAGATAACGATGTCCATGCCCCAGTTCTCATCGATCTTGTCGAAGTTGATCTCGGGGAACACCAGATGCTCTTTCAGGCCAGTGGCATAGTTGCCACGACCGTCAAAGGATTTGCCGGACACACCGCGAAAATCGCGGATACGGGGCATGGCAACGGTGATCAGACGGTCCAGGAATTCATACATCCGGTCGCCGCGCAGGGTCACCTTGGCACCCAGTGGCATGTCTTCACGGACGCGGAAACCGGCAATGGATTTCTTGGCGCGTGTCGTCATGGCCTTCTGACCGGCGATGGTTGTCAGATCTTCCTGTGCGGATTTCGCTTTCTTGCTGTCACGGACAGCTTCGGCACCGCAGCCGATGTTCAGAACAATCTTGTCCAAACGGGGGATCTGCATGTCGTTCTTGTAACCGAACTCTTCTTTCATGGCGGCACGGATCGTGTCGGCATAAGAAGCCTTCAGACGGGGGGTGTAGTTTGCAGTATCAAGCATCAGATCGCATCCCCTGTTGTCTTGGCAAAACGGACCTTGTTGTCGCCATCCATGCGGAAGCCGACGCGGGACGCCTTGCCGTTCTTGTCAACAATCGCCAGGTTGGACAGCTGCACCGGCATCGGCTTGGGGGTACGACCGCCCTGGGTTGCCTGTGTCTGCTTCTGGTGACGAATAGCGATGTTGATACCATCGACGACAGCTTTGCCTGCCTTTGGATCAACGGATGAAATCGTGCCCTTCTTGCCTTTGTCTTTCCCGGCAAGAACGATGACCTCATCACCTTTACGGAGTTTCGCAGCCATGGTTACAGCACCTCCGGAGCGAGCGAGATGATCTTCATGAAATTCTTGGCGCGGAGTTCACGAACGACCGGTCCAAAAATACGGGTGCCAATCGGCTCACCGTTATTGTTGAGGATCACAGCAGCGTTGCTGTCAAAGCGGATGGCGGTGCCATCTTCGCGGCGAACTTCTTTGGCGGTGCGTACGACAACGGCCTTACGGACGTCACCTTTCTTTACGCGACCACGTGGAATGGCTTCCTTGACCGACACAACGATAATGTCACCGACACTAGCGTAACGACGGTGGGAACCACCCAGAACCTTGATGCACTGAACACGGCGGGCGCCGCTATTGTCAGCAACATCCAGATTGGTCTGCATCTGGATCATTTGGTTTCTCCGACCTTTGGGGAGATGCCGATTTCTGACCGGCGCCCCAGGGTTTCACTAAACCGGGTGTGAGTGCCTCACGAGGCAATCACCTCCCAGCGTTTCGTTTTCGACTTCGGGGCACATTCCTGAATGCGGACCTGATCGCCCACGTTGAATGCGTTGTTTTCATCGTGAGCACGATATTTCTTCGACTTACGAATGGTTTTCTGAAGCAGCGGGTGCTTGTAACGACGCTCAACCGAAACAGTAACGGTCTGGGCGTTCTGGTTGCTTGTGACAACCCCGGCAAGGATACGCTTAGGCATATTAGGCCTCCTTGGCGGCAGCGGCCGCTTTTTCGTTCAGAATGGTTTTGACCTTCGCGGCATTGCGACGTGCATTGCGAATGCCGCTCGTGTTTTCCAACTGGCCAGTGGCCTGCTGAAAGCGCAGGTTGAAGGATTCTTTTTTCAGGTTTGTCAGCTCCTCACGAAGCTGGTCGGGCGTCTTGTCCCGCAGTTCATTGGCGTTCATGCCATATTCCTTTGTCAACATCACCGGCAGGCCGTCTGAGACGTCACCCGATTCCCGGTGGAGTGGGTGTAGAAGTGGGCCGTATAGGGGGGTTGGGGGGATGTGGCAAGGGGGTTTTTGGCAATCACTATGCCAGGCTACGAAGCTAAAGCAGATCCAAGCAATCAACCGCGTCAGGTAGAACCAGTGTTTCAAAAAGTGACTTTGCGTCCTCTGCGCCATGGACTTCTTTTTCGATCTGATCAATGGGCAGCAGAACGAATGACCAACTATCATCATTATCGAGATACTCTTTGTATCGGATGATACCGGACAAAATCATTTCCTTTAGCTGATCTAGGTCGGTAGGCTTCTCGATTAACGAAACCGAGATAGAGTATGCTCCTCCGAAAAAACGATGGAGCCGACCCCAAAGGTGCGGCCGAGTACCATCTACGGATATTAGTTCAAATAATCTTCCATTTTGATCTAGAAACAGTAGGCCCTTCGACCGCAGTGAAATTCTACTGAGCCTTCCGGTCCCAATTTCAAAACCGTGAGATGAAAATGGAAACAAATCCCCGCTTCGGGGATCGAGCATCAATAGGACGTCGAAGTCTTCCAGTCTAATCATTGACTCGCCAAATTTCATATCATGACTGCAAAGTTATCGTCGTGGATCATTAGTGATCAATACACTCCGGCGTCAAACGAAACTCCTGCCCGGTGGCACCGCCGGGCAGCGCCCGACCTCCCCCCGGAGGGCGCTCATGCAACGTCACAACAAACACAACGTCAGCCCTCGTGGCACTGTCACCCACAACACAACCCATCCAAACGCCCTCCAGGTCGGGCGCTGCCCTCAGCACATAAAACAACCCGTCCCGGGCCTGACCCGGGACCTCATCCCAAACCCCGCGCCCGTCCGGGGCTCCACCCTTCTTCGCCCGCGTTGATCCACCGGATCAAATCCCTTAACGCCGCATTCACAATTCCACCGCGCGCTCCATTAATCCCGCAAAACGGCACCAAAGGGTCCGACGCTTTGCCGACGTCTGGCCGACGCTTTGCAGACCGGCCTTTTTCACCAAAACCCCAATATTAATTGGTGTTGCGCGAATATGCACCCGTCCGGGCGTTGCGCACCCTGCCCCGCCCCACCGAACGTTGCGTGCCCCCAAACGCAAAACACCCGCCTTGTTGCCAAGACGGGTGCCTCTTTCATCCTGCCCGGCAGGTCAGCCTTTGCTGGCTTCGCGGAACGCTGTCATGTGGCGACGCACAGTGGCAAACCACAGACCAGAGTTCTTGATATTGCCCAGACCGTTATTGACCACATCCAAAATCTCTTCGTTCTGCGGGTGGGTCTTGGCGATCACCGCATGCAGCACGTCAACAAAAGTCAGCGCCTCATGCATCTGGATCTGATCATCAGCGCCCAGTTCATTGATCCGGCCCAGTGCCACATCAACAGCCACCAATGCGGCATCAGCCTTGTTTTCAAGGACAAAGTTGACGCAATCCGCCGCCGTGGGGGCGCGCACGATCTCGATCACCGGGGCGACCAGATCAACCTCTTCCAGCGGGGCCAGCGTATAGGCTTCGGCACGGCAAATGCGCTTGCCCTTCAGCTCCGCATGGTCGGCAAAGACCGGGTCAGAGGCGGGACTGTAATACCCCAGCACCTCCTCATAAAGCGGATCACTGAAATCGAGGTTGTTGCAACGGAACTTGGATTCATCTTCCAGCTTGTCGATCAGATCACAGTTCGGCTGGCTCCACCCGATGCTGATGTCATAAGCATGATCGGTGATCAGCGGCTGCAGATGGGCACCGTCATCATTGATGAAATCGATCTGATATTCTGGGTTACTATCGGCATTTTCCAGGGCTAAGTTGATGATTTCAGTCAACAATCCACCCTGCGCCTGATCCTCATCCATGAACGGCGCCCAGCCTGTTGCGGTCAAAACGCGGATCGGGCGGTCGCCGGATGGGCCGGGCAGCGCCTCGGTCGTGCGCTGGCGGATGGCGGCCGTGTTGGCCGTGGACTGACCCAGATCATCGCCGAGGCAGGGGATAAAGATCCGGTCACCAACACGGATATTGCCCGGGTTCGGCCCGATCACATCGACATTTGCGCTATAAATAAGGTTGTAGTTGGCCGTATCACCATAGGCGCGCTGCGCGATGGTCGACAGATAGTCACCGGCCTGAATCCGATAATCCTGCCCGCATTCAACGCTTTGCGCACTGGCGGCACCCGCAGCCATACACAGACCCGAGGTCAGAAGGAGTGATTTCACTGTATTCATTTGAGATTGTCCTTTCCCTATTCAGGAAGAATTGTTGACGTTCTGGCAACATCAATAAAACCAGTCTGTGGCAGGAATTTGTCGATGGACCTGCGACCTTGGGTAACGCGCCGGTAATTACCCGGGCAGGTGCGATGCCCACTCGCACTTCGCCCGGATCGACGGTAAGGAAGGGATATGTCAAAGATAAGATCGCTTTTCACGACCCGCCTCTACCACGCCAACCTGGCAGAGCTGGGTGATCCTGTTGATGCCGCAGAGCTGGAAAATTCCTGCCTTGTCATTGCCGATGATGATAAGGCCGGACAGGACTGGTGCGAGGCAAATGGCTATCCCGGTTACACATCCTATGCATCGCTGACCGACCTGCCCTGGCGGTTCCCGATCTTCGCTGATCTGGTCAAATCGCTCGACGCTCACGTCGCGGGGTTTGCCAAGGATCTGGCGTTCGATCTGGGCGACAAGGCGCTGAAACTGGAAGATATCTGGATCAACATCCTGCCCCCCGGCGGCATCCACACCAGCCACATCCACCCTCATTCGGTGATCAGCGGAACAACTTATGTGGCGATGCCCGAAGGGGCCAGCGCGCTGAAACTGGAGGACCCGCGATCTGCGATGATGATGGCGGCCCCCCCACGCACCAAGGACGCACCTGAAGATCTGCGTCAGTTTATCTATATCGCACCGGCCGTCGGCGATGTGCTGCTATGGGAAAGCTGGCTGCGGCACGAGGTGCCGATGAATATGGCCGAAGACGACGAACGGATTTCGGTCAGTTTCAACTACAATTGGGAATGACCCCCGCCCGGCGGGCGAAGGCCGTGGGCCGGTTCAGGAGAACCAGCCTTTCATCTTACCCCAAACGGATTTGGGGGGCGCTGCGGGCTCAGCTGCTTCTGCAACCTCAACACCATCAAGATCGGGCAGCGGCTCTTCTTCAAAATGCTGCTCATCTGGCTGCACAGCAGCTTTTTCGACCACGGCAGGGGTGATCTCGGCAAAGCTGCTGAGTTTCGCCAACGTCGCTGGCCCGGCAATCCCGTCAACACTCAGGCCATTTGCGGTCTGAAAATCCTTCACCGCCTGCGCGGTGCCAGAGCCAAAGGCGCCATCAGCATCAATGCCCAGCCCAGCCTGAAGTTTCGCAACCTGCGTACCGCGCGATCCTTTGCGCAACAGGATCAATTCGTGCAGGCCCATGGCCGCGAATGTGTCAGGCCCGGCGATGCCGTCGGCGGCCAGCCCATTGGCGGATTGCCATTCTTTCAACGCCTTTTCGGTGCCGGGGCCAAAATCACCATCAGCCGCCACGCCAAGTTTGCTTTGCAACCGTTTGACCGGCGCACCTTTCAGACCGCGTTTGAGGATAGACATCAGATATTTCCTTTCGTGTTGGTTCACGTCTCACGGATGGACATTAACGGTCCGACGAAGCGACTTGGAGGGGGAAAAGACGGTGATATATCCCCGGGACTGCGGCATAGGCGAAGGGACGCGAACGATAATGGGTGCAAGCATCCATCCTACATCTTTAGACGCTCCGGCACAGTTCGTGCGTCAGGAAAAAATCTCCGAATGCCAATGCAAGGCTGGCCCCAATCAGCAGAAATTCCAGCTGCCCGGGCTTTGGCAGGCGCAGGCCAATAACCCAGTAAGGCAACAACCGCAGGCTCGGCTTAATCCGATACCACTGTATTGCCATTACCAAAGAAAGACCGCCGAAAATCCACATCGCAGCATGCAGCATTGCAGCGTTCAAGCATTCGTTATTGTATAAAAGGTCAGCTGCCGTTTCCATGCCAAGCATATATGGCATCGATACAGTTTTGACAAAAAACCCCCGCCGGTTTCTCGGCGGGGGTTTCCTATTCTCAACATAGTCAGGGCGCATTTGGCTTTGCCAAACGCATTATCCTGCATCAAATCCGGCGGATTTGACGGGTTACCAATCTTCCCGCACGATTGTCCGTGTCTTCAGCGGCAGTTTCATCGCAGCAAGGCGCAGGGCCTCGCGGGCAACTGTTTCTGACACGCCGTCGATTTCGAACATCACGCGGCCGGGCTTGACTTTGCAGGCCCAGAAATCGACCGAACCCTTACCTTTACCCATACGAACCTCGACAGGTTTCGACGTCACGGGGGTATCGGGGAAGATCCGGATCCAGACGCGACCCTGACGCTTCATGTGACGCGTCATGGCCCGACGGGCGGCTTCGATTTGCCGGGCGGTAACCCGCTCTGGCTGTGTGGCCTTCAGACCGTAAGTGCCGAAGTTCAGATCAAAGCCGCCTTTGGCTTCGCCCTTGATCCGGCCTTTGTGCATCTTGCGGAATTTTGTACGCTTTGGCTGAAGCATTGTTCAGGTCTCCTTAGCGACGTGGGCCGCGAGGGACAGCGCCCTCTTGCAGCTCAGCATGTTTGCGGTCATGCGCAGAGGGGTCATGCTCCATGATGTCACCTTTATAGATGAACACCTTGATGCCGATGATCCCGTAAGGTGTCATCGCCTCGTAATGCGCATAGTCGATATCGGCACGCAGGGTGTGCAGCGGCACGCGGCCTTCACGGTACCATTCGGTCCGCGCAATCTCTGCACCGCCCAGACGACCGGCAAGGTTGACCCGGATACCCAGGGCACCCATGCGCATTGCGTTCTGAACAGAACGCTTCATCGCACGGCGGAAGGATACACGGCGTTCCAACTGCTGACCGATGGACTCAGCAACCAGGGCTGCGTCCAGTTCGGGCTTGCGGACCTCAACAATGTTCAGGTGCAGTTCCGATGAGGTCAGGGTAGCAAGCTTCTTGCGCAGACCTTCGATGTCTGCACCTTTCTTGCCGATGATGACACCGGGGCGGGCAGCGTGGATCGTCACCCGGCACTTTTTGTGCGGACGTTCGATGATCACGCGGCTGATGCCGGCCTGCTTGCATTCTTCCTTGATGAAGTCCTTGATCTTGAGGTCTTCCAGAAGCATGTCGCCATAGTCTTTGGTATCTGCATACCAGCGGCTGTCCCAGGTACGGTTGACCTGAAGGCGCATACCGATCGGGTTTACTTTGTTACCCATTATGCTTGCTCCTCAACTTGGCGAACCACAATTGTGATTTCCGAAAACGGCTTGATGATCTTGCCAAAACGACCACGGGCACGCGGCCGACCGCGCTTCATGATCAGGTTCTTGCCGCAATAAGCTTCGGCGACGACCAGTTCATCAACATCCAGGTTGTGATTGTTTTCTGCGTTGGCGATGGCGGACTGAAGGCATTTCTTCACGTCAGCTGCGATCCGCTTTTTGGAAAAAGTCAGATCGTTCAACGCGGCTTCAACCTTCTTGCCCCGGATCAGACCAGCGACAAGGTTCAGTTTCTGCGGGGATGTCCGAAGCATGCGCAGTTTTGCCATTGCTTCGTTATCTGCCACGCGGCGGGGGTTCTTTTCCTGGCCCATGACTTATTTCCGCTTCGCTTTTTTGTCAGCGGCATGACCGTAATAGGTGCGGGTTGGCGAATATTCACCGAACTTCTGACCAATCATGTCTTCGCTGACGTTGACGGGGATATGCTTCTTGCCGTTGTAGACCCCAAAGGTCAGGCCAACGAACTGAGGCAGGATAGTAGAACGACGCGACCAGATCTTGATCACTTCGTTGCGGCCGCTTTCGCGCGACGCTTCTGCCTTTTTCAAGACATAGGCATCCACAAACGGGCCTTTCCAGACGGAACGAGCCATAATTACCGACCCTTCTTCTTGGCATGCCGCGAACGCACGATCAGGCGCTGGGATGCTTTGTTTTTGTTACGGGTACGCTTGCCCTTGGTGTCTTTACCCCAAGGAGTAACCGGCGTACGACCACCAGATGTCCGGCCTTCACCACCACCATGGGGGTGATCGATCGGGTTCATCGCGACACCGCGAACACTTGGGCGGATGCCCTTGTGACGGTTGCGACCAGCCTTACCGAAGTTCTGGTTGGAATTGTCAGGGTTAGACACAGCACCAACAGTGGCCATGCATTCCTGACGGATCAGGCGCAATTCACCGGAAGAAAGACGGACCTGGGCGTAGCCACCATCACGGCCCACAAACTGGGCATAGGTGCCGGCTGCACGGGCGATCTGGCCGCCTTTGCCTGGCTTCATTTCGATGTTGTGAACGATTGTCCCGATGGGCATGCCAGAGAAAGGCATCGCGTTGCCGGGCTTAATGTCAGCCTTGGCGGATGCGATCACCTTGTCACCAACAGCCAAACGCTGCGGGGCAAGGATGTAATTCTGCGTGCCATCTTCGTACTGGATCAGTGCGATGAAAGCGGTCCGGTTCGGGTCATATTCGATGCGGGCGACAACAGCGGACATGTCCAGCTTGTTACGCTTGAAATCGACGATGCGGTAAAGACGCTTTGCGCCCCCACCAATGCGACGCATGGTGATCCGTCCGGTATTGTTCCGACCGCCCGATTTGGTCAAACCCTGAGTAAGGGATTTGACAGGACGTCCTTTCCAAAGCTCCGAACGGTCGATCAGCACCAGCCCACGCTGGCCCGGCGTCGTCGGTTTGTACGACTTGAGTGCCATGTTAGCTTCTTCCGTTTGCTTGGCGCCCCGGACGTGATCCGGGACTATGTGGTTAAGGCCCCCGTAGGTGCCCGATGGTCAAATCAGAACACCCCGGACGAATCCGGGGTGAAGCGATTGCGGGGATGTAACAGGGGTTGGTTGGACTGGCAAGACTTGCGTCGACTACAAATCCACTAGCCTTCTAAATTATTGCTTCGTGCGTCAAAAAATGGCTTTGCCACGTGGTGGCAACAGGTTCGGTTCAGCACTTGAACTTGTACTCTATATCTCTGATGGGCTTCCGGTATATGGCTGCCAACCCGTAAGTGTCGGGCTGATCATATGTATAAGTCGAGTCAAAGGCCGCAACTTTAACACCGTTCTCGATTAGCAAAAAACTTGATTTTCCATGTCCCACAATGATCTGTGCGCCGATCTCAGAAGGGCAGAGGTCGGGTTCTCGAAGGTTCATCCATTCATCTTTTGGTTTTGTCACGTACTTCTTAAATGAAATGTTCGGATAGTCTGCTATTCTTTCGCCCAATCCCGGTGGAGGCGCTTGAAACCCAACATTGAAGCGATATTCGATTGCTGCTGGATACCCAATCGCCGAATCTAGCATGATCGCTACAGGAGATTCGACTTTGGGACCTGCAAGCTCCACAACTTCGCCTTCGGGATATATGAACAGAATTCTATCAAAGGCCTCAGATAATTTTGAAACCCCAAATCTCATTAGCCTTTTCTCAAAAATCCGGCTATTTTCGCTTGTGAATTTTGACATCGGCCAAGGATCACTTAGTGAGTGAGAATGGATAGCCAGCCAGACTTCGTCCGCACGCGCACTTTTACGGTAGGCTCGAACTGACTTGCTCTTCTTGCTTGCCACCTCATATACCCGGCGATGTGCCTCAAATGGATGGACAAATAGTTCCCCAATAACTTCCGGAGATGATGACATGGGTGGCATTTTTCTAACAAGATGACGGATAACGTAATCGCTAGGCATACGCGATAATTCGACTCCGATCCGCTTGCCGGCAACATGGACTAGCGCGTCCGGCCTATCAGTTACCTTATCGGACAGCGATGCGGGACTGGAAAATGCTCGACTCACAAACTCGACCACGAACTCACAATAATGGTGTTCAATTTGAGTTCTGAATCTCCTCATAGAATCTCGATCAGTCGGTTGCTCGATTAATAGACCAAATGGTGCGGGTAACTTAATTGGTTATATGGTCCGGATTTGCCCGGAACAAGCCGAAGGCGCCGGGCGCACGCCCGGCTTATGTTGCGTCTAATCCGACGATCTACACGGCCAGCCATGCCTCCGCCGCTTCAACCTGGTCAAGCTCGAACGTCTTGATCTCCAATCCCGGTATCACCGCCCCTTCGACCTCTGCCGCTGTGCGCAGCCAGCCCGTGTCCGAACAGACCGCGCATTTGTCGAAACGCCCCAGCAGACCAAACAGCTTGGGCAGATACCCAAACTCCACCCCCAACGCCCCGAGCGTCGGCATGCTGAAGCCGCGAATGGTATAGAGCATCCGGCCTTCGTTGATATCCTGCGACAGATGCACCAGTTCATCCAGTGCGGCGCGCATCGTCTCCGCCTCCAACGTGCCTTCCAGTTCGATATCCAAACGGTTATCGGCAGGTTTCGTGACTCTGAACATCTTGTGCCCTCCATAGCCGCAACATAGCAGACCATGGCCCGCACCGGATTGACGTGGGTCAAACGCCGCGTATTTGTCTCTGCTGACGAAACCACATACGATCCGACAAACAGGAGGTTTCCTCATGCGCATCATCGGTCTGATCCTTGTCGCCCTGATCGCGGCACTTCACCTCTACATCGCCTATTTCGAAATCTTCGCCTGGGAAACGCGTGGGCCAGAGGTGTTCACCACTTTCCCGCCAGAGCTGTTCACCCCCACCGTCACCCTGGCCGCCAATCAGGGGCTTTATAACAGCTTCCTTGCAGCAGGGCTGATCTGGTCACTGTTGATCCAGGATCGGAAATGGCAGTTGAACGTGGCGACCTGTTTTCTGCTATTCGTTCTGGCCGCCGGGGTCTTTGGCGCCGCAACCGCATCGACGCGCATTCTGTTCGTCCAGGCCGTGCCCGCCACCATCACCCTGATCTTGCTATGGCTGGGACGGCAAAAGGCCTGACAAACGAAAAAGGCCCCCGCAAATGCGAGGGCCTTCTTTATTATATACTTGGGTGATTACAGCCCGGTGGACACGTCGATGGTATTACCCTCTTCGAGCGTCACATAGGCTTTCTTGACGTCCTTGCGGGTGCCCAATGCACCGCGGAAACGCTTCACTTTACCTTTGGTGATCGATGTGTTGACCGCTTTGACCTTCACACCAAACAGCGCCTCAACGGCCTGCTTGATCATCGGCTTGTTCGCGTCGATGGCCACTTCGAAAACAACGGCGTTCTGCTCGGACGCCATGGTTGCTTTCTCGGTGATGATCGGCTTGCGGATCACGTCGTAATGTTCTGCTTTCGCGCTCATGACAAACGAGCCTCCAGTGCTTCGACGCCTGCTTTGGTCAGCACAAGCGTGTCGGACCGCAGGATGTCGTAGACGTTGGCACCCTGTGAGGGGAGAACGTCCAGGGTTGTGATGTTGGCGGCTGCCTTTTTGAAGTCTGCGTTGACCTCTGCACCGTCGATGATCAGGGCACGCTTCCACCCCAATGCGCCGACCATTTTGGCCAGTCCACCGGTTTTGGCGTCTTTCACTTCGATGGTGTCAACGATCACCAGCTCGCCCGCGGCCACTTTCGCGGACAAGGCGTGCTTCAGTCCCAGCTTGCGGAACTTCTTGGGCAGATCATGGGCGTGGCTGCGGGGTGTTGGCCCCTTGTAGATACCACCCGACCGAAAGATCGGCGCGCCGCGCGACCCGTGACGTGCGCCACCGGTGCCCTTTTGGCGATAGATCTTCTTGGTCGAGTACGACACCTCAGACCGGCCCAGCACGTCATGCGTGCCTGCCATTGCTTTGTTACGCTGCCAACGGACGACGCGGTGCAGGATGTCCTTGCGGGGCTCCAGACCAAAAATCTCGTCATTCAGCTCAACAGATCCGGCTTTCTTGCCGTCCAGTTTGATTGCATCAGCCTTCATTGTTTTCGCCTCCCTCAGCTGGGGCATCGGTTTCAGCAGCCTCCAATGCGGCCTGTTCTGCCTCGGCAGCGGCCTTCGCGGCGGCTTCCTCTTCAGCGGCGGCAGCGGCGGCGGCTTCTTCGGCCAGACGCTCGGCTTCTTCGGCCATGGATTTCAGACCGGCAGGGTAGATCACGTTTTCAGGGGTCGGTTTCTTGACCGCATCCTTCAATGTGACCCAGCCACCTTTGGAGCCGGGTACGGCACCTTTGACCATGATCAGTCCACGATCGGCGTCTGTCTTGACGACTTGCAGGTTCTGGGTTGTGACTTTCGCCGCACCCATATGACCGGCCATTTTCTTGCCTTTGAAAACCTTGCCTGGATCCTGACACTGACCTGTTGAACCATGCGAACGGTGCGAGATCGACACACCGTGTGTCGCGCGCAAACCGCCGAAGTTGTGACGCTTCATCGCACCGGCAAAACCTTTACCGATGGATGTGCCACAGACATCAACATACTGGCCTTCGAAGTAATGGTTCGCCGTCAGCGTTTCGCCAACATTGATCATGTTCTCAGGGGCCACGCGGAATTCAGCAACCTTGCGCTTTGGTTCCACTTTTGCAGCGGCAAAGTGACCGCGCATCGCCTTGGATGTGCGCTTTGCCTTGGCATTGCCCGCACCCAGCTGAACAGCGGTGTAGCCGTTGGTTTCAGCCGTGCGCTGTGCCACAACCTGCAGGTTTTCGAGCGAAAGAACGGTGACAGGGATCTGCTTGCCGTCTTCCATGAACAGCCGGGTCATGCCGACTTTCTTTGCGATAAGTCCGGTACGGAGCATATCAAGTACTCCTTATACGGAAATCTGAACGTCAACACCGGCGGCCAGGTCGAGCTTCATCAGCGCGTCCACGGTTTGTGGTGTTGGATCAACGATGTCGAGCAGGCGCTTGTGCGTGCGGATCTCGAACTGATCGCGGGATTTCTTGTCAACGTGGGGGCCACGCAGAACGGTGAATTTTTCGATCTTGTTAGGAAGTGGGATCGGACCACGAACAGAAGCGCCTGTGCGCTTGGCTGTGCTGACGATTTCCTGTGTGCTTGCATCAAGCACCCGGTAATCAAACGCCTTAAGGCGGATACGGATGTTTTGGCTCTGAGCGGCCATGAGCATCACCCTTTCGATAGGGCCTAGATCGGATTGGACGAGATCGGCTCATCCGACCCCCTCATCGCGTCTTTTGGTCCAACGTATAAAGGGCACGCGACTGCGCAGCCTCGTTGGATAGCGGGCGTATAGGGGGAGTCGGTGCGGTTGGCAAGAGCATGTAGACACTTTCTAAGGCATCTGAGACAATCATTTCATGAAACCTATAAATCCGGATAAAATTCGATCCATGGAGGCCGCAGCAGATCAAGGCGGAAACATCGGATATGAGCTAAGTGCTGAAGGCTTAGCCGTATTGCAACATGAGATATCACTCTCCCAGCAAAAGATGGATGCATCTTGGTTTCTCACCGAAGAAACCAGAAAAACGCGCGAGCGTTTTCTTTATATATCTGCTTTTTCGACTGCGGTATTGGCAACCAATGTTGCAAACGGAGTTGTTAATCTCACTTGGCCCGCTGAAATGGCATTGTCGATTACAAATCGCGCACCGATCGATCTAAGCCTATTTGCTGTGACAATTGCAATCGGAGTTAACTACTTGATTTCGGCTCGATCTGAACTTGCAAAGCACGTTTTTAGCTGGAACGTAGCTTCGTCAGAGGCTGAGACCGTTCAAAATGCGGCCAAACAGTTTTCGGCGAACTTATCGGAGTTGTTGGAAACAAATGTAGAGGATGCTCCATTCGCTCCGGAAGTAATCCGACCGCGTTTGAACGAGTTGAACCGTCATGTAAAAATTACAACGAGCAGCTTAAAGAAGCTCAATGATAGGAATAGAAGTATAGTTTGGTGGGGCGAAAGAATGCCATATTTGACGTTCGCGATCCCAATCTTGATTATGGTGACAGCAACCTTCTTGAGGCAATAACCATTCTTCTATTTGATTTGACAATTTTGGAAGCCAATGAGCATATTATAACTCTGATCAAATTCCTGTAACTTAGTAATATCATTGCTCGGGACAACAATGCGGTATAAGGCGCCTGGCGCCAAACCCCAGTTGTCTGCATCAAAACAAACGGCGACATCGGGATCGTCAACATCGTATTCTGTAAGGACAAAAGTTAAGTAGCTCTCCTGATTATTTTGCGGATCAAGACTTAGACGACCGATGTACTTTCCCTGAAATTCTTCACCCAGAGCTGACGTCGACATAATAGGAATAAATGCAACAAGTAGTGCTGCTCTCATGATAACCTCCAAAACAACAATAGAAGAAGTTTAATGAAGCCATCTTATGATGGATAGAATGGTAGAGCAACGAAAAGGCCGCCCCGTTTCCGAAGCGGCCTTTGGTTTGTTTCGCGGTGCGGTGGGTTCTACCCACCCTATGTAGGGTGGGTAGAACCCACGCGTCTGTGATTATTCGACGATCTTCGACACAACACCGGCGCCGACGGTCCGGCCGCCTTCGCGGATGGC
>CANLYJ010000007.1:7500-118988 GCA_947495295.1 uncultured Paracoccaceae bacterium | reverse complement strand
GGTTCACTTCCATCACCTCAAGAGGCTTACCCGCCTCCAACGCCACCGCCGCACGCGTCCGCATTTCAATTCCTCCCAAATAAGTCTTGCTTCGACTCAAAAGAGTCTTTTCATTCGAGACATAGTCTCATGAAACGAGAGTTGTCCGTCAATATGCATCTTGAGCGACTGATCAATCTGCTTGAAATTATTGCCGTCGCTGGCCGACCGGTTTCGGTGGCAGAGGTGCAACGCGCGACGGATCTGCCAAAGCCGACCTGCTATCGTCTGATCCAATCGCTGGTCGAACAAAAGCTGATCGATGAGCCGTCAGAGGACGGCCGATATGTGATTGGTGAACGTCTGATCCGTATCGCGTTATTGGGCAAATCCGACGTTGATGTGCGCCGTTGCGCCGCACCGCTGATGCGGATGGCGGCGTCTAACTTCAACGAGACCGTTTTTCTGGCGCGCTTTCGTGACAGCAAGGTCGAGATCATCCATATCGAAACACCGGATGATCCGGCACGTGCATTTATTCATCCGGGCCTTGGTGTGCGCCCGATGCATGCCTGTTCGTGTTCAAAGGCGATTGCCGCCTTTGCCGAGCCGGAGTTTCGCGAGGTGATCGTGACCGGCGGGCTGAAGGAATACACCGAACACACCAAAACATCCGAAGCCGAATTGCGCCGGGAATTTGAAACGATCGTCGCGCGTGGCTTTGCCGATTGTGACCAGGAGATTGATATCGGCATCGCAAGTGTCGCCGCACCGGTTTCCATTGGTAATATCGGGGCGACCTTCAGTGTTGGTGCGGTGGGACCGATCCGTCGGTTTGGTACAGATTATCGGATGGAGATTGGCGAAAAGTTGATCGCATTGGCGCAGAAAGTCAGCGGTGCCATCCAGCTATGCAATGTGGCGGAGGTTTAACCTGCGCGAATGGACAACCTGCCCCGGAGGAGGATGTGGGGCCAACAAAAAGCAGCCCAAAAATGGGCCTTACAATTTTACAGAGAGGAACAAAAATGAACCTAAGACCAGATCCAACATTTCATGCCTCACCCAAGCTTGCGATGCAGGCCCCGGTGGAAAACTACGCCTTTACCGTGATGCTGAGCCCGGACGGGTCGCAGTCGGATGGCATTGCGGTGATCGACCTGAAGGCCGGGTCCGATACCTATGGCCAGATCGTGCATCAGGTTATTGTGCCGAATAAGGGTGACGAATTTCACCATTTCGGCTGGAATGCCTGTTCGTCATCGCTGTCGCCATTGACGGGCCACGCCTTTCTTGAGCGCCGCTATCTGATCGTGCCGGGTATCCGGTCGTCCCGCATCTATGTGATTGACGTCAAGGACCCGCTGAAGGCCCATATTCACAAGACGATTGAGCCGGAAGAGCTGTTTGCCAAGACAGGGTATTCCCGCCCGCACACTATCCATTGTGGTCCTGAAGGGATCTATGTGTCCTGCCTTGGTGGCGGGGGCGAGGATGGCACCGACGGCCCTCCGGGTATTTTCATCATGGATTGCGAAACGTTTGAGATCATCGGCCAGTACGAGATGGACCGCGGCAAGCAGGACAAGCATTACGATTTCTGGTGGAACCTGCCGCAGGATTACATGGTCAGCTCTGAATGGGGTCTGCCGCCGCAGTTCGAAAACGGTGTTGTCCCGGAAGACCTGCTGTCTAACAAATACGGTCATTCGATCCATTTCTGGGACTTGCGTGCGCGCAAGAATATCCAGACCATGGATTTTGGCGACAATTACCAGATGGCGCTGGAGATTCGCCCCGCCCATGACCCAACCAAATCCTACGGTTTCTGCGGTGTTGTCGTGGATACGACAAATCTGCAAGGCGCGATCTTTACCTGGTGGCGGGATGATGATGGTGTTTGGCAGTCCAAGAAGACGATCACCATTGATCCGCGCCCGGAGAAGCCGGAGAACCTGCCACCGCTGTTGCAAGGGTTTGAGGCGGTTCCCCCGCTGGTCACCGATATCGACTTGAGCCTGGATGACAAATACCTTTACGTTGCCTGCTGGGGCTTGGGTGAGATGCATCAATATGATGTCACCGACCCGATGAACCCTGTGCTGGCTGGCAAGGTTGAACTGGGCGGCATCGCGCGGGGTACCAAACATACCAATGGCAAGGATTTTGCCTATGGTCCGCAGATGGTCGAGATCAGCCGTGATGGTAAGCGGGTTTATTGGACGAACTCGCTATACTCTACATGGGATGACCAGTTCTATCCTGATGACGAAGGCGGCCAGATGGTGATGGCTGATGTGGGCGAAAATGGTGGTTTGACCCTGAACAACGACTTCTATGTTGATTTCCCCAAAGGCCTGCGATCGCACCAGATCAGGCTGGAAGGCGGCGATTGTTCGACCGACAGCTTCTGCTATCCGTCCGTCTAGGGCATGGCTGATGTGACATCCATGGCAGCCCTTTGGTGGGCTGTCATTTTTTCTGGCCTCTATCATGGGATCAATCCGGGCATGGGCTGGCCCTTGGCCGTGTCGGCTGCATTGATGGAGCGCAAGCATAGCGCGATGCCCAAAGCACTGGCGATGCTGGCCGCTGGGCATTTTCTGGCAATGATCGGCATCCTGCTGCCATTTTCGCTGATGATCGTCCTTGTTGAATGGGAGGTCCAGATCCGCGTCGCGGCCGGGCTATTGGTGATTGCGATGGGGATCTATCTGCTGATCAATCGCAGGCATCCGAAGTTTCTGGCCCGCGTCCATCCGGCCCGATTGGCGCTATGGTCATTTCTGGCCGCGATGGCGCATGGGGCCGGTTTGATGCTTGTTCCTATCTACCTTGGTATCTGTGCCATTGGCGCGGATGAAACCGGTCACCTTGCCGCGCAAACCTTGATGAGCAACAACGTGACGACCGCATTTCTGGTCGCTGCGGCGCACACGCTATCAATGACCGTTGCCGGCGGTATCATCGCATTGGTGATCTATCTTTGGCTGGGCCTTCGGTTTCTGTCAAAGACCTGGTTCAATCTTGATATCCTCTGGGCGCTCAGCCTGGTCGCTGTCGGCGCGTTCGGGCTGTATTCCGCGATTGCCGGGCATTAATCCCGGGCGGGGGTTTTGCCAGAGATGGCCGTGAACCGGCCATCCCAAAATTCTGCGGCGGGCCGGACCCAGACCTGCCCTTGCGCGTCATCATAGATGACGACGTCGCTGCGATCAGCCTCGACCAATCCTTCGGCGATGACCCGGTACAGCCCGCCTTTTTTGTGCTGATGGGTTGCGCGCCATTGATCCCGTCGATCCGGTAGTCCGTAAGTTTCAGCCATGATAATTACTCCGCCTCCTGCAAAACGCTGCCCGTGATACTGTTGGGGCGGAATGTGGTGCAGCCTTTGCAGCCCGTGTCATAGGCCTGCTGATAGACATCCTTGAACGCATCAAAGGTGATCGCCTCGGGGCAGTTCACGGTCTTGGAAATCCCGCCGTCGACCCAATGCTGTGCGGCGGCTTGCATGGTGATATGCGCCGCTGGTTCTAAATTTCCGGCGGTCACAAATGCCTTGGGCAAAGCGGCCTGTGCGCCAAACATCCTGCGATAGAGCCAGACGGCGTAGTCTTCGACCTTTTCCTGCCGCTGCGTGCCGCGCGATGTGTTGACGATCCGATGATATGCCAAAGAGAAAATCGGCTCGATCCCGGACGAGACATTACCCGCAAGCATCGAAATCGTCCCTGTCGGCGCGATGGAGGTCAAGGCGGCATTGCGCAGCCCATGACGCAGGATCAACTGCCGTACCTCTGGTTCAAGTCGTCTGACCATAGGGTGGTCTTGGTGTTGCTGGGGGATGTAAGCCGGGAACGCGCCGCGTTCCCTGGCCAGTTCTGCAGATGCGGCATAGGCTGCGTTTTGCAGGGCGCGCATCCAACTGCCCAGCATGCGCGCCGCTTCGGGCGTGCCATATGGGATACCCAGCATGATCAACGCATCCGCCACGGCGGTCACACCGATGCCGATCCGCCGCTTCGTCACGGCCTCCTGTCGCTGCGCCTCATTGGCGAATTGTGACACATCAATTGCATTGTCCAGCATCCGAACCGCGACGCCTGTCAAACGCTTCAATTCGTCCAGATCAAGTGTCGCTTTCGCCTCAAACGGTGCGCGGATCAGCTGTGCCAGATTGATCGATGCCAGCGGGCAGGTGCCGTTGGGGGGCAGCGGTTGTTCGGCGCAGGAATTTGTTGCGCAAATCTTCTCAAGATAGTTGAGCGGGTTCATCGCGTTGATCCGGTCGATAAACAGAACACCTGGTTCCGCTGCCGCATAAGTGCGTTTCATAATTGTCTGCCACAGGCTGCGAGCCTTGATCGTCTTGACGATTTTTCCGTCCCAGATCAGATCCCACTCGTCGTCATTCCTGACGGCGTCCATGAAGTCGTCGGTTAACATGACGGACAGGTTAAAGTTCCGCAGTTTCAGCCGGTCGGTTTTGGCATTCACAAAGTCAATGATGTCGGGGTGATCACTCCGCATCGTGGCCATCATGGCGCCGCGTCCCATCCCCTTGACGACCATGTTGCAGACGGCGTCGAAAATTTCCATTGCCGCGATTGGTCCGGCAGCGCCGCAATCAAGCCCTTTGACATAAGTTCCGGCAGGTCGGATTGTTGAAAAATCATATCCAAGCCCACCGCCCATCTGCATGGTCAGTGCGGCGTGTTTGGCAGTGTCCATGATCCCAGCAACGGAATCAGGGATGGTCTGCATCACGAACGTATTTGACAGCGTGATGTTCCGCGCCGTCCCGCAGCCAGCCAGAATACGACCGGCGGGAAGCAGTTTGTGGTCGGTCATCGCGGACAAAAACTGATCAGAGATGCGCCTCCGGGCCCCGGGCCGTTCGGCGCTGGCCAAACCATCTGCCACGCGCCGCCAGGTATCTTCGATGGTTGCGTCAACGGCATTTCCATTGACCCGGTACTGGTATTTTTCCTGCCAGATGAATTCAGAAATCGCTTGATCAAATTGACTTGCAATCTTTTGTTGTTCTAGTTTTTGGGGCATTTCTTATCCTCGCTATTAGTGCAAACGACCTCGTTCACGGGTTTGTTCCAGAGTTGAAAAATTTTCTTAAATTTTAATCAACTTAAGGAAGAATAGGTTGGCAATATGCGCGGAGTATAGAGTTTTTACCTTTGGGATCAGATATGTCGCTGATGTAGCCGCCTAGGGGCCATATCTATTTGTTAACCTTTAATGAATATTAACAAAACATTAAGTAACGGGCAGACAAGTCGGCCTTCGTGTTAGATGGCGCAACGTGTTCTGATCCAAGAGTTCGCAATTTGGTGACCGCCATTCCAGTAATTAAAATACACTTCATAATTGTATTTCCTGCTTTCAGATTATTCCTTCTTTTACCAATGCAGTTTTCGTTTCTGGGATTGCTATGACGCAGGGGTCGCGGTCAGCAGGTTGGTGGGCGGGATGCCGGCCCCGTGACCAGTGACACGGGATGTGCCGCCTGTTTCCTCTGAACGGTCGCTTATCGGTTTGCCCCGACTGCCGCCGCACTTTATACGACTCAGCAGACGAAGCCCTTGTGGCCAGAACGGTTGGAGGTGCAGCGGTTGACCCAAAACGGGGACCAAAGCGCCACGTCGTCGAAACTCGGGGTGCCGGGTCTCTGGTCGTGATTTGAAACGGAGGACCCGATGCGTATTTTGCTTTTCCTGATACTGGTTTTTACATGCTCAGCTGCGGTGGCCCATCCTGGCCATTGGGGTGATCTAGCAGGTCATGATCATTGGGTCGCGGGGGCTGCGATTGGTCTGGCTGGGCTGGCGGCGATTTGGGGTGCCTTAAAGGGCAAGAAGGCCAGGGAAGACGCCGAACCAGAGGAAGAACCCGAAGAGGAAGCGGCATGAAAACAGGCGTAATGATCTGCGGGCACGGCTCGCGTAGTCAATCGGCAGTGGATGAGTTTGCTGTTTTGGCTGAAAAGCTGCCAGCCTATCTGCCAGATGACTGGATGACCGATTACGGGTATCTTGAGTTCGCCAATCCGGTGATCCGTGACGGTTTGGATAAGTTGCGCGAGGCAGGGTGCGAACGGATTTTGGCCGTGCCCGGCATGTTGTTTGCGGCGATGCATGCCAAGAATGATATTCCGACAGTGTTGAACACCTATGCTGCCAAGCACGGCATGCAGGTGTCGTATGGCCGCGAGTTGGGTGTTGATCCCAAGATGATCGCCGCCGCTGCGGGCCGGGTGCAGGAGGCAGTTGACCGGGCCAATGCGGAGCTGGGCGATGTGCCCTTGGTTGAGACTTGTCTGGTTGTGATTGGCCGTGGTGCTTCTGACCCCGATGCAAATGGCAACGTGTCAAAAATTGCCCGAATGCTGCAGGAGGGCCTGGGTTTTGGCTGGTGCGAGGTCGGCTATTCCGGCGTGACCTTCCCATTGGTGGAACCGTGTCTGCAACATGTGGCGATGCTGCCCTACAAGCGCGTCATCGTCTTCCCGTATTTTCTATTCTCGGGCATTTTGATTGACCGGATTTATGGCTTTACCGATCAGGTGGCCGCCGAACATCCCGACATGCAATTCGTGAAGGCGGGCTATCTGGGGGATCACCCCAAGGTTTTGGAAACCTTTGCCGAACGTATCATGGAACAGGTGAGCGATACGCCCCCCCCTAATTGCGGGATTTGCGGATATCGTAGTCAGGTTCTGGCGCTGGAGGATGGCGGTCATCATCATATCAGTGTCGAGGATCGTGCGCATCCGGCCTTCGGCGCGGTCCCGCCGCCGACATGTGTACTGTGCAAGTATCGGGTGCAGGTTGTTGGTTTTGAAGCCGAGGTTGGGGCGGTACAGGAAAGCCATCACCACCATGTCGAGGGGCAAGGTGCCAATGCGCCGGGGTCAAACGTGGCCGATTGTACGCTTTGCGATACATTCTGTACGGGTGTCTGCCGCCTTGAGGCTTTGCATGATCACGACCACCACCACCATGGCCATGGCCATGAACACGACCATGATCATCACCATCATCACCATCATCACCATCATCACCATCATCACCACGCGGTCTATCCCCATGCCAATCACCCGCATGGGCCGGAAAGCGCGCGCAAGGGTAAGGTGTGAGGATGCCAAACTTTCGCGGAAAGTTTGCTGGCAATTTTTCTGTGAAAAATTGGACGCCAGATGGCGCCGAAGGATAATTAGTGCGACCATATGAAAAGAACCCTCGAGCGATCTATGCACAGAGCTTTGCAACTGTGCGCGATGAGGCGCGGCTGGACCGGTTCCCGCCCGATATGCATCCTCTGATCACCCGCCTCATTCATGCTTGTGGAATGGTTGAGATTGCAGATCGGTTATCAATCTCAACCAATGCTGCTGCCGCAGGTCATGCAGCGCTGCAAGCGGGCGCGCCCATCCTATGTGATTGCGAAATGGTTGGTGCGGGGATCATCCGCCGTTACTTGCCTGCAAAGAATGAGGTCGTCGTGACATTGAATGATCCCACGGTCCCCGCATTGGCTGCGAAGATCGGTAATACCCGGTCAGCGGCGGCAGTGGAGTTGTGGCGTGACCGTCTGGCAGGTGCTGTTGTGGCTGTTGGCAACGCGCCGACCGCATTGTTCCACCTGTTGGAATTGTTAGAGCAGGGTTGGCCGAAACCTGCAGTGATCCTTGGCTTTCCGGTGGGGTTTGTGGGTGCTGCTGAAAGCAAAGCTGAACTGGCCCGTGATCCGCGTGGCTGCGAATACGTGGCCTTGCGCGGGCGGCGCGGTGGGTCGGCCATGGCCTCGGCTGCGGTCAATGCCTTGGCTGCGGGGTTGCCCGAAGATGTCTGATCCCTGGCTGCATATTGTCGGTATCGGCGAAGACGGCATGGACGGGTTGTTGCCTGCGACCCGTGCTGTGGTTGAGGCGGCCGAGATCATCATCGGGGGTGAGCGTCACCATAACCTGGCGGACAATCTGACCGCAGAGCGTATGGCCTGGCCGCATCCGTTTGATGCATTGATTACAACGATAGACGGTTTGCGCGGGCGGCGTGTTGTCGTGCTCGCCACTGGTGATCCGCTTTGGTACTCGGTCGGGGCCAAGATTGGCCGGGCGATTGACCCTGCCGAGATCACCTATCACCCGCAGTTATCTGCGTTTCAGCTGGCATCGGCCCGGATGGGCTGGTCCCTGCCGGATGTGGAAACCCTGACCGTACATGGTCGACCGGTTGAGCAGATGATAGCTTTTATCCAGCCGGATGTGCGTTTGCTGGTCTTGACGACGGGCGAAGAGACGCCTGCACAGATTGCCCGTTTCCTGACAGAGCGTGGATTTGGTGGATCGCGGATGACCGTGCTGGCCGCCATGGGTGGCAAGGATGAGGCCCGTTTTGATGGTATCGCAGACAGCTGGGACCATGTGGTGCCTGCGTTTAATACTTTAGCTGTTGAATGTGTTGCCGCCCCTGATGCCGCGTTGCTGCCGCGTGTGCCCGGATTAGCCGATGATCTGTTTCAGTCCGATGGCACCATGACCAAGCAGGAGGTGCGTGCCGCCACCGTCGCCAAGTTGATGCCCATGCGTGGCGCGTTGTTGTGGGATATTGGCTGTGGTTGTGGATCGGTGGCGATCGAATGGATGCGGGCGGCGCGATATGCCCGCGCGGTTGGGATTGAACCGCGTGCTGACAGGCGCGCCATGGCGGCGGCGAATGCGCTGGCGCTGGGCGTGCCAAAGCTGGCATTGATTGATGGTGAGGTGCCTGATGCGCTTGTGGGACTGGATGCCCCGGATGCGATTTTCATTGGCGGCGGTCTGAGTCGTGAGACGTTTGAGGCGGCCTGGGCCGCGCTGCGCCCTTTGGGCCGGATGGTGGCCAATGCGGTGACATTGGAAAGCGAAGCGGAGCTGATTGCGCTCCATAAGAAATACGGTGGTGATCTGGTGAAATTGTCGGTGCATCGTGCGGAACCTGTGGGTCGGTTGAACGGTTGGCGCCCGCTGATGCCGGTGACCCAGTGGAGTTTGGTGAAGCGATGATGGGTGACGCTGTTGGCGGTGCCAATGCGCCACACCCACCATCCCAGGGGGTGCTCTATGGGGTTGGCCTTGGCCCCGGCGCGCCGGATTTGATCACCTTGCGCGCGGCGCGGTTGATTGAAGGCGCTGCGGTTGTCGCCTACCCGACATTGGCAGGGGCCGAGAGTTTTGCCCGGGCGATTGCCGCCGATCTGATTGCGCCGGAGGCGGAAGAGATTGTCATGGATGTGCCAATGTCAGTCGCCCGTGCGCCGGCGCAAGCGGCCTATGATGATGGTGCTGTGCGGATCGCTATGGTGCTGGATCAGGGCCGCGATGTGGTGTGTTTGTGCGAGGGCGATCCGTTTTTCTACGGTTCGTTCATGTATCTTTTTGCCCGCCTGTCGGATCGCTACCGTGTCGAGGTTGTTCCGGGTGTGACCTCGGTCACTGCTTGCGCTGCCCGGGCCGGTATGCCGCTCGCCGCCCGTAATGAGCGTTTGACGGTGTTGCCGGGGCCCTTGCCAGAGGATGAGCTGCGTGCCCGGATTGATGGTGCGGAAAGCGTTGTCATCATGAAGGTGGGGCGGCATTTGCCGAAGATCCGCATGGTGATTGATGGTTTGGGCCTGACGGATCAAGCTGTTTATGTGGAGCGGGCGACACTCGCGGAGGAACTTGTGTTGCCGTTGTCGGAGGCACCTGTCGGTGCCCCGTATTTTTCGATGATTTTACTGACTAAAGGGGCCGATCCATGGCTTTGAAACCTGTTGTTCTGGCATTGTCCCGATCTGGTGAGCCCGTGGCGCATCGCGTGGCCGCCGTTTTGGGGTGCCTTGTCCATGGTCGTGAGGGCCGTGTGGACCAGGCCGATGCGTTTTTTGCCAATGCACTGGATCACGTGCGTGATTTGTTTGCTGCGGGTGTGCCGGTTGTTGGGGTTTGTGCCTCTGGCATCTTGATTCGCGCTGTTGCCCCATTGTTGGCCGACAAGACTGCCGAACCCTCTGTGGTTTCGGTGTCGGATGACGGAGCGGTGGTGGTGCCGCTGTTGGGTGGGCATCGGGGTGCCAATCGGTTGGCCGCACAGATTTCAGACGCGCTGGGCGCTGTGGCAGCTGTCACGACGGCGGGGGACGTGGCATTGGGCGTGGCTTTGGATGCGCCGCCCGAAGGTTGGCAATTGGTGAACCCCGGGGACGCGAAAGAGGCAATGGCGATTCTGTTATCTGGTGCGGGTGCTACTGTTCAGGGTCCCGATGCGGTGGCGGCAGACTGGTTGCATCGTTTGCCCCAGGGTGATGGTTTGCGCATCACCTGTTCGGCTGCGCCGGTGCCCGATCTTGGCCCTGATCACATACAGTTTGCGCCGCAATGCTACGCATTGGGCGTTGGCTGTGCGCGCGACTGTGCTGTGGATGAGTTGGCCGTCCTCGTCGATGAGGCCTTGGCTGAAGCTGGTTTGTGCGCTGCGTCACTCCATTCGGTGAATACCTTGACGTTGAAGGCGGATGAGCCTGCAGTTATCGCGCTTGCTGCAAAGCTGGGTCTGCCGATGCGGGTGTTTGAAGCGCCTGTGCTGGATGCCCAGACCCCCCGCTTGGCCCATCCGTCTGATGTCGTGTTTACCGAGGTCGGTACGCATGGCGTTTCCGAGGCGGCGGCTTTGGCGCAAGCGGGGGAGGGCGCGACCTTGCGTGTGCCCAAGCGCAAAACCGCGAATGCCACCTGTGCTATTGCCGGTGCGGATACCCCATTGATGGCCCTTGCGGGCCGTGCCCGTGGACGTTTGTCGGTTGTTGGTATTGGCCCCGGGCAGGCGGCATGGCGCACGCCTGAGGTGTCGCGGCTGGTGGCTGAAGCAGATGAGCTGGTCGGCTATGGTCTTTATATTGATCTGTTGGGGCCTTTGGCCGTGGGCAAGACCCGGTCCGATTTTCCCCTAGGCGGCGAGGAGGATCGCTGTCGTTATGCGTTGGAGCAGGCGGGGAAGGGCATGAATGTTGCCTTGGTTTGTTCGGGCGATGCCGGGATTTACGCGATGGGTGCACTTGTCTTTGAACTGCTGGATCGCGGGCCAGATCAGATGGGCGTGTCTGATGCAGCCCGCCGCGTGGAGGTGATTTGTTCGCCCGGCGTGAGTGCATTGCAAGGAGCCGCAGCCCGGGCTGGCGCGCCGCTGGGGCATGATTTTTGTGCGATTTCGCTGTCGGATTTGCTGACGCCGCGCGAGGATATTCTCAAGCGGTTGCGGGCGGCGGCAGAGGGCGATTTTGTGATCGCGTTTTATAACCCGGTGTCGATGCGGCGACGGACCTTGTTGGCGGAGGCACGGGATATCTTGCTGCAGCATCGTCCGGGGGCGACGCCAGTGATGCTGGCCTCGTCCTTGGGACGACAAGAGGAGCATGTGCGATATCGCCGCCTGGATGAATTGGAAGTGGATGAAGTGGATATGCTGACCGTCGTGTTGGTGGGGTCGTCCCATTCGCAGTTGGCCCAACTGGGTGAAGGTCCGCGCATGTATACGCCGCGTGGTTATGCCCGCAAAATTGATGGGGATCTGGCGGGGTGACGCTGTTTCGCTTTCGCGAAATGCGCCCCACCCGCCATCCCGGAGGAGCTTAGATGACTGTTTACTTTATTGGTGCGGGTCCCGGTGATCCGGAGTTGCTGACCTTGAAGGCAGCGCGGGTAATTGGCGCTTGTCCGGTGTGTCTATACGCGGGTTCTTTGGTGCCTGCTGAGGTTGTGGCCTGTGCGCCACAAGGTTCGTTGGTGATGGATACCGCCCCGATGACCCTGGATGAAACACATGGCGTGATGTTGGACGCCCATGCCAAGGGGCAGGACGTCGCCCGGGTCCATTCGGGTGATCCATCGCTTTATGGTGCGATTGCGGAACAGATTCGCCGGTTGAAGGCGGATGGAATCGACTATCAGATTATACCTGGTGTGCCTGCTTATGCCGCAGCAGCAGCGGCCTTGGGGACGGAATTGACTGTGCCGGAAGTTGCGCAATCGATCATCCTAACCCGGATGTCGATGAAATCGACCGGGATGCCGGAGGGCGAGACGCTGGAGAATTTTGCCCGTACTGGGGCCACATTGGCCATCCACCTGGGTATTCGTGCCCTGCGTGAGATTGAGCGCCAATTAGCGCCATTTTATGGAGCTGACTGCCCGTTGGCCGTGATCTATCGCGTGGGTTGGCCTGATCAATTGATCATTCGTGGCACGTTGACGGATATCCGCGAGAAGGTCAGGGCGGCCAAAATTACCCGAACCGCGCTGATTCTTGTCGGGCCTGCCTTGGCTGATTCGCACGGATTTCCTGATTCGGCGCTTTATGATGCAGCCCGTCCGCATGTGTTGCGACCACGCGTGAAGGCTTAAAACGAAGGTTTTTCCGCGCTGCGGCGGATTTTGTTACTTGATATTTACCTTGGTGTGGTCATCCTCACGTATGTCTGGAGGGGACTGGTATGTATACGTTTTTACCTGAGGCTGTGCGTCAGGGGTTACACGAGGCGCGCAAGGCCGCGCTGCAGCGCAAGGACCGCTTATGTGTCCATGACGGTGAGAAGGTTCATCGGATCAGGCGGCTATGGGACGATGGTTTCGCCCTTGATCTGGAAGGGTCAGAGCGGCTTCGTGGACATGTTGATATCTATGATGGCCCCAAGCATTTGTATCAGTGCCTTGTCGTGTCATCCGTTGATGAAGATGATGAACGTGTCTTTGAATTCAAATGGTTGACGGCGGTCGCCGACAGGCCGGCGGCTGATTTTGTGCGCCCGGATTTTGTGCCTGCGGGGCTTTTGGAAAGCTGACCTTCGGGGCGATCAGGCCCTTCAGCTATCAACGACGGAAGACCCATCAATGATGGAACGGGTCAACGGGTCGGGATGGCATAGTTTATTGCAGGGGTGTCAACGACTGCGCGTGCCACAAATGGTGCCACGCGCAGTTGTTTTGGAAGGGTCGTCTGAAAGTTGAGAAGCCAACGACGCCGGGGAAAAATAACCAGCTATAAAAAAGGGACTCTGTTCAGGTGTTGCTCCTGAAAGGCGCCGTTGACTTACCAACCAACGTTGGTGCCCTTTTGTGCACCCCGGCTGTGAAAGCAGCGTGAAAATTGACCCTAAGGAAACGTTAAAAAAATATGAATTTCACAATTTCTGCTAAAAAAGGCCAGATTTCGTTACTTCCAGAAGGCCCGATGTGCGCAATGTGGCCACTGGATAGGTATCGCTGGCCATCAGCTTGAGCGAGAAATCAGGTTCCAGCAGTTGCAGTCGCTGCAATGCATCGGCTGTCGCGGGTTCGTTCCCTCGCCGAAATTCCAATGCTGCGATGAATCGCAAAGCGGGACGGTAATTGGGTGAATACCCATGTGCCATATTCGAAAACCGCAAAGCTTCGTCCAACCGGTGCGCGCGCACTGCAGTCACCGCACAGCGCATCAGCCAGGTTGCCGGGCTGAGCGCAGTGATGGGTCCGGCCCGGGCTTTGATCGCTTCTTGAAATGCGCGCTCATCATCGCCGGCCTCGGTCAACGCCGATGAAAGACTATAGCGCGATAGCGGGTTGTTTGCGTCGGCCTGCTCCGCCTGCTGGGCCAGATCAAGTGCGAGATCGACGTTACGATTGCGACAAGCAATCATTGAGGCAACTGAGAGCGCGACCGCATTCTGCGGGTCCAGTTCCATCGCGCGTGTTGCAAATTCGGTCGCTTCGGCCAGCATCTCAAACGGGTCGTCCGCAAACCGTTCAAGCAGCATGGTATTGCGAATATAGGCCCGCAACGCGAGCCTGATTGCTTCGTCTTTGTCGCTGTCATTGCGGTCCAGCAGGAATTCCGCCTTGAGCAGTCGATCATGAGAAAAACTGAAAACATCGCGCAAAGACAGGATGTTATCATATGGGTCATCCGCGGGTGTGCCCCAACCCGCGTTTAATATCGCAAGTGTCAATGCGCCGGAAAGGGTGTCAAATTGAGGTGTCAGCGAATCCAGCGATCCGGTAACTGAGCGGTTCCAGATTTGTTGTTGTGTACCGCTGCGGGTCACGGTGAACTGAAGGCTGGCATGTTGCCGACTGCCGACCGCCTGACAGGATAATTTCAGGGCGTGCGGGTGATCATCGAAAGCGGCATTGTCTTCAAAGATATGTGCCGGCACAAAAGACGCTGCGCGTTCTGCACCGTCACGCAATATCATATCGGCCAAGGCCGATATATGAGAATCGCTCGGCAGCGTTTTTACGATGATCAGCGCAAGATGCGTCGGTTGAGCGTGTAGCGTTGCAGGTGCTCCCTGCTTGCGCCATTTCGCTGCAAAATACTGGCGCTGTTCGCGTATCCAATCCTCGAATTCGGGATCGCGAATGTCCAGGTCTTCGGCGAACTCAACCAGATCTGGGTTCACGCGCGCCGGATCCGGACTGAGCGCGACTCCAACTTGCTCGGGGTCAAGTGCTGCCCAACCCGAACCCGACAAAACAGCATTGCGGTAATTGCCAAAACTGCGCCGGATTTCGGTTAATGCCTGCCTGAGGCTGGCAGCACCCTGATCAGCGCCCCTTTGGCTCCAGAGTTTGTCTTGGAGTTTGGCTCGACTTGCCCGCAGGTGATGCGACGTGCCCAATAGCGCCAGCACCCCCCGACTTTTCATGCTGGCCGGGGTTAGGTCCTGCAGGCTGGGTCCGGCGACAGTAACAGGACCGGCGAGATGGAGTGTAATTCTCTTCATGGCATTCTAGATGCTGCTGCTTGCCTGTTACCCCGTGGGAATAAACATTTGCATCAACAGACACACCGAACCTACACTTCTTTCATATTGGACGTCATTTGTCCGGTTTTGATTTTACAATAAGTCTATTTGAGGAGAACACATTTGTCTTTTTTAAATGCCGAAAACGCAGAAAACGCTGAGAATGCGGAAAACGCCGAGAACGCGGAGAATGCGGAACGTCGTGGTGGCGCGCATGCCGGTGGCCGCGCGTCGCCGCTTTTGTCGACGGCTTTGGCCCGTGCTCGCGATAGTATTGTCGGCGCCGAGGTTGTGACTGGCCAGTTAGGTGTGGTCGCGCCACTTGATCCTGCCGAGCGCTTTTCTCGTCTTTCCCCATCGCATCGTGCGGCCGCCATCAGCTTGGAACTGTTGAGCGATCTGGCCTATTCCCCGGCCGAGACCGTACCGGCAAGCACGACAGTCTTCGCCCGGTCCGCAGTCGCAGCCGCAGGGGATAATTTACAGACGACATTCGCCCCACTGGTCACCCTGAACCGGCCATCCGACACTGACTTTGAACGGGACCTGTCGCTGGTCGCCAATTACGCCGATTTGCGTGGTGACCGATTGGCCGAGGTGCATACCCAACTGACCGACGTTCTGTCGTTCTTTGGGTCCATCGTCTATCTGCAGCCGCAGCGGACGAAATGGTTGCTCACCTTGCTGAATACAGGGCTGGATCTGGCCACGGTCGTGTCGCAGCAGATGAAGCTGGCGCTTGGCTGTCCGCGTCCTATCGCGTTTGCCCAGCAGTTGCAGCCCATGATCCAGACCCCGGATCACGGTACGTTCCCCAGCGGCCACGCCACACAGGCCTTTATGGTGGCAACGATGCTGAGCGAGTTGATCGCTGGTCCGGGTGGCGCGGCCGTCAAGCCAGAGAGCCAGCTTTACCGCATGGCGTCACGTATTGCGATTAACCGCACTGTTGCGGGTGTTCATTTCCCGTCGGACAGTGCGGCTGGTGCAATTTTGGGGATCACGCTGGGCCAGTATCTGGTGGCGCGGGCCCGTGCCGGGGCGCAAACCGCGACTTCCCGCACGTTCCACGGTGATCGCTATCACGAAAATGGCGATGCGCGTGACTTCCATTTCGAGGAGTTGAACAAGCTGCTTGACCCAGCCCCTGCGCTGCCCGCCGAAGATCTTGCAATGACGACCGGCGATACGGTTGCTGTGCAACCTGCCCCTTTGTTGGGTTGGTTGTGGCAGCAGGCCGAAACAGAGTGGGGTCTGAGATGGAGCTGAAATGGACAAAACCCAACCAGCCCGAAGCCGCCACATTTGAAAACGATTCATCGCCTTACGCGCATTTCTGGCTTGATCAGCGCGAACTGGTTGATGACGTCAAAAAGCGCAGCGTGGTCGAGGTAGCCAAATCGGTGAATGTCAGCGTTGAGGACCTTATTCAGAGGGCGTTTGAAAAATGATTGCTCTTGAAACCCTCAGTGCCTTTTCCGGTCTTCTACAGAACTTAGATGAATTTGCGCAGGCGGATACCATCCGGCTGAACATAGAACCATACGATGAATCCCTGGAGGATGATCCCGACTTGCAGTTTCTGTCGCCAGGCGCCTTGCCGCCTGATCCGGCGCGGGCGGCGGTGATCGGGGTGATTGACGATACCGTTCCCTTTGCCAATCAACGGCTTACGGTTAACAATCTTGATAGCCGCATGGCTGCGATCTGGATGCAGGACGGGGTTGTCGCTGATGCGGTTGATCCACGCATTGGTGCCGATCTACCCCATGGGACAGAGCTGCGCGGCGCACAGATTTCCAGCATGCTGGCCGATTTGGCTGCCGGTGATCTGGCGGATGAAGAAGCGATATATCGCAAGGCGGGCGTGATTGATTTTTCGCGCGGATCCGTTCAAAGTGGTGCGTTCTTTGGCAATCATGGGGCGGCAGTGACGGATCTTGCAGCGGGCTTTGCCCCGTCTGATCCTGATGCACGCAACTTTCCGGTCATGGCTGTCAGCCTGCCGCCAGAGGTGACGCGCGATACGTTGGGCACCTTTGCCCCGTTCTACATCCTGACAGCGATCTTGTATCTGGTGCGGCGCACCCGCCGTTTATGTCGCTGGATCGAAAAGGTCCGCGGTGACGGGGTGCCTGTCCGTCTGCCTTTGATCATTAACATCAGTTACGGGATTTTGGCCGGTGCCAAGGATGGCAGCAGTCTGGTTGAACGTTTTCAGGATGCGGTTACGCAAGCCGGGATCACCGATATCGGGCCGGTGCATTTTGTCCTGCCGATGGGCAATCACCGACAGTCGCAAACTCATGCGGTTCTTGATACCGCCACTGATGATCAGGTGACTTGGGAAGCAAAACCGGATGATAGAACCCCCAGTTTTCTGGAATTCTGGGGGCCTTGGCGTGATGATACGAACCCGCCTGCGCAATGCATGCAGTTGTCGATTTCCCGGCGGCCAGATGCGCCGGCAACCACCGGCTTTGCCGCTCATGGCGCATTCGAGGAATTGCAGAACGGCGATGCCCCGGTCGGTCGTGCCTATCTGCAATATCGCGAAATTGGAACTGGTGGTCGTGAGGTGATCACCCTTGCCATGTATCCGACCGTGCCTGCGCAATCTGGTGACCCCTATATTCAGCCGGGCCATTTCCAGATGTCCGTGTCGTTGGGGGAGGATGCCGTGGTGGATGCCTATATCCAACGCGACGATTCCATTCGTCGGTTCCGATCGGGCGGGCGCCAGTCCAAATTTCGTGACATGCTTTATCAAAGCCATGGCCCCGATGGTGACATCCTTGCCCTTGATCCATCGGGCTCTGGATCCGTTATCCGCCGCGAAGGGACTGTCAATGCCTTTGCCTGTGGCGGGCTTCAGCTTCGGGTTGGTGGTACTTATGGCGATGAGGATGATGATCTGGACGAAGATGAGAGAGAGATTGTCGTCTATTCGGGTCTGGGTGCTGCTGGCCTTGCGCGTCCCATGACCGGTGACACAACCGCCCCGGCGGACCGTGGCCGGATCAGGCCGGGTGTTGTGACCATGGGGTCCTTATCGGGCAGCCGTCAGGCTGTGTCGGGTACCAGCATGTCGGCCCCGCAGGTCACACGGGCGTTGGCCCGAAGGTTCGCCAGCGGTGATCCCATCCCGCCTGTGACCCCGGCAAATATTGATGCGATCTTGCGCGGCACCGCGGTTGCGCGCACCGCCGGTCCGCAGAACACGAAGATCAACAGGAAGTTCTAGGTGAATTTCCGGAAGAGCTTGGTTTGGTCGAACATACCTTCAAGCTCTTCCATCCGGGCCTTGGTGTCATGCCAGTTCAGGTTCTGAACGGAGGAGATCATGGTTTCGACCAACAACAGCGTTGTGCCCAGCGAATCCCATGCCGATGGTACGACGATCCGTCCGCTGAAGCTGATATCGGCAATCTGATGCACGGGCGACCGCCATTGGTCTGTGAACAGGACAATCTTTGCCCCTTGTTCCTGCGCCATCTGCGCCAGTTTCAGCGTATTGTTTTCATAGCGCCGCATGTCGAAGATGACGAAAACATCACTGTCCTTGGTATCCAGCAGGTAGTGCGGCCATGCGTTGGATGTGGACTGAATATGCGTCACGTTTGGCCGGATCACCTGCATGTGCAGAAACAGATATTCGGCTAAAACATGAGTGATGCGCCCACCAACGATGCAAAGCCTGCGTTCTTGGTCAGCAACAAGCGCGCAAGCGGCATCAAACGCATCGGGGTCGATCTGGCCCAGCGTGTGCCGGATATTGTCAATCACCGCATCGGTGAACCTGTTCAGCATATGACCTGAGGGCGCGCCGTCAGCCCAGGTGTCGTGTTTGGCGATGGGGTTTTTGACCTTGGCGCGCAGTTCTTCGCGCAGCTCGGCCTGAAATTCAGGGTAACCCTTGAAGCCGAGTTTTTGAACCATCCGCGCCACTGTGGGGACAGAGACATTCGCGTCCCGGGCCAGCGCCGATAACGGGCCAAGGCCTGATGCGGGATAGTTTTCAAGGATCGAATGCGCCAATTGCCGCTCTGCCCGGGTGAGATCATCCAGCTTTCGCTGGATACGGTCAGAGATTGTCAGCGCTGCGTCGGACATGATCGCCTTTCATTTGATCGAAAAATTACCAGGCCTGTTCGTTTGTGATAAATTTTTCACAATTCTGTTGACAAAAACCGCTGAACGCAAGCAGTTTGTGCGAGGGGGGCACCATGAATCACGATGTCACAGATCAGAATGCGAACCGGGTTGTGCCAATCAACCCGGATGGGGCATCCTCGATCATTCTGGTATGCGAACATGCAACCCATTATATTCCATCGTCTTTTTCTGATCTTGGTCTTTCAGATGAGGCCAAAAGAAGCCACATCGCCTGGGATCCGGGGGCGATGGCCGTTGCTGAAAACCTGTCTCGCAAGCTGGATGCAACATTGGTCGCTGGCGTCGTGTCGCGGTTGGTCTATGACTGCAACCGACCGCCCGATGCGCCAGACGCAATGCCGGAAAAGAGCGAGATTTACGCCGTCCCCGGTAATCAGCATCTTTCGCAGGCAGAAAAGGCTGCCCGGATCGCGGCCTATTACGAACCATTCAAAAGCCGCCTGTCCGAGGTGATCGGTCAGACGTCAGATCCGGTCATTGTGACCTTGCACAGCTTTACCCCAACCTATCACGGCAATGCCCGGACCGTCGAAATCGGTGTTGTGCATGATGACGATGCGCGGCTGGCCGACGCGATGCTGGATTGCGCCGCCGACCACAGCAGTGCTGTGATAGATCGCAACCAGCCTTACGGGCCGACGCATGGCGTGACCCATACGCTTAAGGAACACGCCCTGCCGGACGGGCATCTGAACGTCATGCTGGAAATCCGCAATGACCTGATCAGCACTGCGCCAGAGCAATCGGTGATGGCCGATATGCTGGCGGGCTGGATTGCTGATGCGTTCAGCAGAACGAATGCAGCGGGGTCGGTCGCATGCGTGGCCTGATGCACGGCTACATTCGTGGGGTCGATGCCGTGAACTATCGGGTCGGACGGATCATGATGTACAGTATTTTTGTCCTGATGGGCATTCTGCTTTGGTCATCGATCAGTAAGACGTTTTTTCTGCCCTCGCTTTGGACGCTTGAGATGGCTCAGTTTGCCATGGTCGCCTATTACATTCTAGGCGGGCCTTATGCGATCCAGATGGGATCAAACGTGCGTATGGATCTGCTTTATGGTGGTTGGTCTGTGCGCCGCAAAGCGTGGTTTGATCTGATCACGGTACTGTTCTTGATCTTTTATCTTTGCGTCCTGCTTTACGGTGCTGTCGGGTCGACCGCATATTCACTGGGATATTGGAAGACCGAACCATTTTCGTTTTTCGCGGGTCTGCTGACTGGCAGCGAAGAGATCGGGCGTATGGAACGTTCTTCCTCGGCCTGGCGTCCTTACATGTGGCCGATCAAGGTCGTCATGATCGTCGGGTTCTTTCTGATGATCCTGCAATGCTTGTCAGAGTTGTTCAAAGACGTGCTGCGCCTGAAGGGTGAAACCATCTGATGCCCTATGAAGTGATCGCGACCCTGATGTTTTCCTCCATGATGCTGATGCTGCTGACGGGTCAGCGTGTATTCGGTGCTATCGGGTTTGTCGCGGTGGTCGCGGCCTTGCTGCTTTGGGGCGACAAGGGTGGGTATGATATCGGCTTTGCCGCCGCAATGAAGTTGATGAAGTGGTATCCGCTGCTGACCCTGCCGATGTTTATTTTCATGGGTTATGTGCTGTCGGAAAGCAAAATCGCCGATGATCTCTATCGTATGTTCCATGTCTGGATGGGCGGGCTGCGCGGTGGACTGGCCATTGGTACGATTGGGCTGATGGTGCTGATTTCCGCGATGAACGGGTTGAGCGTGGCTGGTATGGCCATTGGCGCGACGATTGCGCTGCCCGAACTGTTAAAGCGCGGCTATGACAAACGGATGGTGACGGGGGTCATTCAGGCCGGATCATCCTTGGGTATTCTGGTGCCGCCATCTGTCGTCCTTGTCCTTTACGCGATGATTGCGCGTCAGCCTGTCGGTCAGCTTTGGCTGGCGGGGGTTGTTCCGGGGCTGATGATGGCCGCGATGTTTGTCGCCTATATCGCCATCCGCTGCCGGTTGAACCCAGGTTTGGGTCCGGTGCTAAGCGAAGAGGACCGCGCCATGCCCCGCGCCGAAAAGCTGCGGTTGCTGCGGGCTGGATTGCTGCCGATCATCATCTTTGCCGTCATGATGGTCCCTTTCGTGAATGGTTGGACATCGCTGGTTGAAAGCTCTGCCATTGGCGCGCTGGCGGCACTGCTTGCGGCCATCCTGAAAGGTCGGATGACCCGCGACGTGTTTGAAAACTCCGTCCGCAACACGCTGGGCATCACCTGCATGTTCATGTGGATCATCCTTGCCGCCTTGGCGTTTGGTGCCGTGTTCGATGGGCTGGGCGCGGTCAAGGCGATTGAAAGCCTGTTTACGGACCAGTTGAACCTGTCGCCCTGGATGATCCTGATTCTGATGCAGCTCAGCTTTATCCTGATGGGTACGTTTCTGGATGACACAGCCATGCTGGTCATCGTTGCCCCGCTTTATGTGCCGCTTGTCGGTGCGCTGGGTTTCGATCTGATCTGGTACGGTATCCTTTATACGATCACGACCCAGATCGCCTATATGACACCGCCTTTTGGCTACAACCTGTTCCTGATGCGCGCCATGGCCCCGCCAGGGATTGGGCTGCGCGACATCTATGCCTCTATCACGCCCTTTGTGCTGGTGATGGTGCTGGCGCTGAGCCTGGTGATGATCTTTCCGGGGTTGGCCACCTGGCTGCCTGATTACGTTTACGCAAAATGAAAAATGAGACCGGGGTAACCGGCATAACCCAACAAGGAGAAGACGTTATGACGACAAGACGTAAGTTTATTCAGGGGGCCGCTGTGGCTGCCCCGGCGACACTAGCCGCACCTGCCCTTGCGCAGGGAACAATCCAGTGGCGAATGCAGACCTATGCAGGTGCTGCATTGGCGGCCGAGGTGATTGACCCGGCGATCAAGATGTTCAACCAAATCGCGGGCGACCGGATGCAGATTGAACTGTTCTATGCCGATCAGATCGTCCCAACCGGAGAACTGTTTCAGGCGCTGCAACGCGGTACGATCGACGCCGTGCAGTCGGATGATGATAGTATGGCCTCACCCACCGAGGTGACTGTGTTTGGCGGCTATTTCCCGTTTGGGTCGCGCTATTCGCTCGACGTGCCGGTGCTGTTCAATCAATACGGCCTGAATGAAATCTGGGCAGAGGAATATGCCGCTGTTGGCGTCAAACATGTCAGCGCAGGGGCCTGGGACCCATGCCATTTCGCGACCAAGGACCCGATCCGCAGCCTTGAGGATTTGAAAGGCAAGCGCATCTTTACCTTCCCCACCGCTGGCCGGTTCCTGAGCCAGTTCGGCGTGGTGCCGGTAAACCTGCCATGGGAGGATATCGAGGTCGCCGTCCAAACCGGCGAACTGGACGGGATCGCATGGTCGGGCATCACCGAAGACTACACCGTCGGCTGGGCCGACGTGACCAATTACTTCCTGACCAACAATATCTCTGGTGCCTGGATCGGTCATTTCTTTGCGAATATGGACCGCTGGAATGAACTGCCCGAAGACTTGCAAACCCTGTTCCAGGTATGCTGCGAACAGTCACATTACTATCGCCAGCACTGGTACTGGGGCGGGGAAGCGAACCTGCGTGTCAACGGCACAAAGATGGAACTGACCAGCATTCCCGATGAAGAATGGGCGACCGTCGAGGCGGCCGGGCGCGAATTCTGGGAAGAAATTGCCGCGGAGTCAGATATCAAGCGCAAGGTCGTTGATATCTTCAAACAATATAACGCGGATATGGAAAAGGCCGGACGGCCTTACCGTTACACGTGAACCTGTCCCGGGCTTGACCCGGGACCTCAACCAGAACCAACGTGGAGGCCCCGGGTCAAGCCCGGGGCACCTTTTGCGACAAAGGATCGTTTCATGCCCGGCAATTTGACCTTCGATGACCTCAAATCCCACGTTGAAGATGGATCAATCGACACTGTCCTGACCTGTTTCGTGGACATGCAGGGCCGCTTGATGGGCAAACGGTTTCAAGCCGTGAACTTCATCCAATCATCTTTCAGGGAAACGCATTGCTGCAACTACCTGCTTGCGACTGACTTGGAGATGGCGACGCCGGATGGCTATGCCGCGACCAGTTGGGAAAAGGGTTATGGCGATTACGTCATGGCACCGGACCTCAGCACGATCCGTCTCACCCCATGGCTGGAAGGCACCGCCATGGTGCTGTGCGATATCCTTGACCACCACACCCATGCGCCCGTCCCGCATGACCCCCGCGCCATGCTGAAAAAGCAGATTGCCCGGCTAGAGGTATTGGGCCTAGATGCGATGATGGCCACCGAGTTGGAGTTCTTTCTGTTCGAGAAAAGCTTTGACGAAATCCGCAAGGGTGGCTTCCGCGATCTGGCCCCGATCAGTGGCTATAACGAAGACTATCACATCCTGCAGACCACCAAGGAAGAAGCGGTGATGCGCCCGATCCGCAACCATCTGTTTGCCGCCGGTCTGCCGATTGAAAATTCAAAGGGTGAGGCCGAGACGGGTCAGGAAGAGCTGAACATTCGTTACGCCCACGCCCTGGATTGCGCTGATCACCATTCGATTGCCAAACATGCAATCAAGGAAATCGCCTGGGCCTATGGCCGCGCCGCGACCTTCCTGCCGAAATGGCATCATGACAAGGTTGGCAGTTCGTCCCACGTCCATCAGTCACTTTGGAAAGATGGCGACCCGGCGTTTTATGACGCGGATGCCGATCTGGGCATGTCCGATCTGATGAAACATTATATGGCTGGGCTGATCGCCTATGCGCCTGACTACACGTTCTTTCTTGCCCCCTATATCAACAGCTACAAACGCTTTTCCAAAGGCACGTTTGCACCAACCAAAACAGTCTGGTCCGTTGATAACCGCACTGCCGGTTTTCGCCTGTGTGGTGACGGCACCAAAGGGGTCCGCGTCGAATGCCGCATCGGCGGCTCCGATCTGAACCCATATCTGGCGCAGGCGGCGATGCTGGCGGCAGGCATCAAGGGGATCAAGGACAAGATGGAACTTGCCCCACCCACCCGTGGCGACGTCTATGAGGACGCAAAGGCGGCGGATATTCCCCAAACCCTGCGCGCCGCGACCAAGGCCCTGCGCAACTCGACATTCCTGCGCGAGGCCATGGGCGACGATGTGATTGACCATTACATCAGATGCGCCGAATGGGAGCAGGAAGAGTTTGACCGCGTCGTCACCGACTGGGAAATCGCACGTGGATTTGAAAGGGCCTGACCGATGATCACATGTATTTCTCCTATCGACGGATCGGTTTATGCCGAGCGTCCGGCGCTGGGCGCGACTGACGCACAAATGGCCGTTTCCCGCGCCAAGGCCGCCCAATCCGCATGGGCCGCCCGCCCGCTGGATGAACGCATAGCACTGGTACAGGCGGGTGTCGCCAAAGTTGGCGAAATGAACGACGAGATCGTACCCGAACTGGCCCACCAAATGGGTCGGCCGATCCGCTATGGTGGTGAATTTGGTGGTTTCAACGAACGGGCCAGCTATATGGCCGAGATCGCGCAAGACGCGCTGGCCGATATCGTGATTGAGGATGGTGATGCGTTTCGCCGGGTTATCAAGCGGGTGCCGCACGGCGTTGTGCTGGTCGTGGCCCCTTGGAACTATCCTTATATGACCGCGATTAACACCGTCGCCCCGGCCTTGATCGCGGGCAATGCGGTGATGCTGAAACATGCAAGCCAGACACCGCTGGTGGGTGAACGCATGGCGGCGGCGTTTCATGCGGCGGGTGTACCAACAGATGTGTTCCAGAACGTGTTTCTGGATCATCAGACAACATCTGACCTGATCGCCACGAAATCCTTTGGCTTTGTGAATTTCACTGGCTCTGTCAGTGGTGGGCAGGCGATTGAACGCGCGGCGGCTGGCACGTTTACCGGCATCGGGTTGGAACTTGGCGGCAAGGATCCGGGCTATGTCTGCGATGATGCCGATATTGACGCCGCCGTTGATACGCTGATCGATGGGGCGATGTTCAACTCGGGTCAGTGTTGCTGTGGGATTGAACGGATTTACGTGGCCGAGCAGCATTTTGATGCGTTCGTGGAAAAGGCCGTCGCCATTGTGAACGGCTACAAGCTGGGCAATCCACTGAACCCAGAAACCACACTGGGGCCGATGGCGCATAAACGCTTTGCCGCCGAAGTCCGCGCGCAAACGGCAGAGGCGGTCGCAGATGGCGCAACCGCGCATATCGCGACCTTTGCAGAGGATGATGGCGGCGCCTATCTGACCCCGCAAATCCTGACGAATGTGACCCATGACATGCGGGTGATGCGCGAAGAAAGCTTTGGTCCTGTTGTTGGCATCATGTCGGTCAAAGATGACGCAGAGGCGATCCGGTTGATGAATGACAGCCAGTTCGGGCTGACCGCATCTGTCTGGACGAAAAACGCGGCCCGGGCAGAAGCAATCGCTGACCAGATCGAAACGGGCACTGTGTTTATGAACCGGGCCGATTACCTTGATCCTGGATTGTGCTGGACCGGTTGCAAAGACACCGGGCGTGGCGGTGGCCTGTCGATCATCGGCTATCACAACCTGACCCGACCCAAATCCTACCACTTGAAAAAGGCGTAAATCATGTCGCTTACCGCTAACTGGTCTTATCCCACATCAATCCGCTTTGGCGCAGGACGCATTGCAGAGATTGCTGATGCTTGTGCCGCCGCCGGGATCAAGAAGCCATTGCTGATCACGGATCGTGGCCTCGCGGATATGGAGATCACGACGCGCAGTTTGGATCTGTTGGAGGCTGCAGGCCTGGGCCGGGCCATCTTTGCTGATGTGGACCCAAATCCCAATGAAAAGAACGCGGCAGCCGGTGTGCAGGCCTTTAACGATGGTGGGCATGATGGGGTTGTCGCCTTTGGCGGCGGTTCCGGGTTGGATTTGGGCAAGCTGGTAGCGTTTCTGGCGGGTCAGACGCGCCCGCTTTGGGATTTTGAGGATATTGGCGATTGGTGGACGCGGGCGGACGCGGATGCCATCGCACCCATCGTGGCTGTGCCAACGACCGCGGGTACGGGGTCAGAAGTGGGTCGCGCCTCTGTTATCACCAATTCGGAAACGGCTGAGAAAAAGATCATCTTTCACCCCAAATTTCTGCCATCCGTGGTCATCTGTGATCCCGAACTGACAGTCGGGATGCCCAAGTTTATCACGGCAGGCACGGGGCTGGATGCTTTTGCCCATTGTGTAGAGGCGTACAGTTCTCCGCATTATCACCCGATGAGCCAGGGCATGGCGCTGGAAGGGATGCGACTGGTCAAGGAATACCTGCCGCGCGCCTATGCAGATGGCGCGGATATCGAAGCGCGCGCGCATATGATGTCGGCGGCGGCGATGGGGGCAACGGCCTTCCAAAAGGGGCTTGGTGCCATTCATGCGCTGTCCCACCCGGTCGGGGCGATCTATCACACCCACCACGGCACAACGAATGCGGTGTTCATGCCCGCCGTCCTGCAATTCAACAAATCGGCGATTGCTGACAGGTTTGATGCGGCCGCCGCCTATCTGGGGATTGATGGCGGGTTTGACGGGTTCTGTGCCTTTGTGGATGATTTCAACGCCTCTTTCGCCATTCCCAAAACGCTGGCCGGGTTGGGCATTGAAACCCCCGATATCGACCGGATCGTGGCAGGGGCGTTGATCGACCCGAGCACTGGCGGCAATCCGATCGAGATGACCGAGGTGAACACCAAGGCGCTGTTACTGCAGGTTATCTGACGCCCCATCAAGCGAACGTGTGTTGCGCGGCATGTTGACCTGTGGTCATCTTGTTGCACCAACAGGGGGCGCATATGAAACCAATTCTACCTGCAATCATTGCCGCATTTGCGTCACTGGCCGGTCCTGCATTCGCGGCTGGCGGTGAGCGGATCAGCGTCAAGGGCGAAATCATCGACACCTGGTGCTACTTCTCGGGTGTGATGGGTGGCCCGGATGCCGTGGTCGGAACAGCACATCATACATGTGCGCTTTGGTGTTCGGCGGGCGGTATTCCGGTTGGCCTGCTGGCCGAGGACGGGACCGTTTATATGGTACTCAAGATCGAAGGCAGCGCCGATAGCGCCAGTGGTGACACGCAGCTGCGTCTGGCGAGCCATGTGATTGAGGCGGATGGGCTGCTATATGAACGCGATGGTCTAAAATATCTGGTGGTCGAAGAAGTCGTGAATGACCTTGATATCGAGGTGCTGAGTCATGACAGCTACGGCCCTGTTCCGCCATTCGCCGTGCCGGAGAAAGACCAATGAAACATCTGAACCTGATTGCAGCAATTGCCTTTGCCGCGTCACCGGCCATTGCGCAGGATTTTGAAGAAGGGTCCGAGGCGAAAACCTGGAACCTTTACGCCGAACAACCTGCCCGGTTCGAGGCGACAGTGGTGGATATCCTGTGTGAACTGACAGGCGATTGCCCCGACAATTGCGGCGATGGCAGCCGCCAGCTTGGACTTGTCCGAACCGTTGATGATGTTCTGGTCTTTCCCAATAAAAACAGCCAGCCCGCCTTTACCGGCGCCGTTCAGGAGTTGCTGCCCTATTGCGCGCAAGAAGTTGAGGTGGATGGGTTGCTGTTGGAAGACGACTATGTCGGGGCCAAGAATATCTATTTGGTGCAACGCATTCGGGCCTTGGGTAGTGAAGACTGGGTAAAGGCCAATAGCTGGACCAAGCGTTGGGCTGAAAACAATCCTGAGGCTGCGGGCAAAGGGCCTTGGTTCCGCCGCGATCCGCGTGTTCTGGCCGAAATCGCGCGTGAAGGCTATTTTGGTCTTGGGCTGGAACAGGATGAAGAGATCAAGGATTTCCTGTTCGAATGATGCGGGTTCTGACGATCATCGTGGTACTGGGGGCGACACCAGCGGTATCTGATACGTTCCCGTTCAACATCGGCGGCGACTTTGCACTGACTGATCAGCGCGGGGTCGCCCGCACACAGGCGGACCCGGACGGGCATTTCCAGTTGCTGTTTTTTGGTTACGCCAATTGCGAACAAATCTGTTCGGCGACCTTGCCGATGATGGCCGATATCGTTGATGACTTGGCGGCTGCGGCCACCTTGCGCCCGGTCATGATCACGGTAGATCCAAAACGTGACACGGTTGACCAGATCGGCGCACCGTTAGAGCAGTATCACCCTGACTTTGTCGGTCTGACCGGGCCAGAGGACGATCTGCAAGTCGCTTACGATGCCTTTTCGGTGGATCGCGAGGTGTTGTTCACCGATCCGGCGGGAGGAGAGATTTTTGCGCATGGCAGCTTTATCTACCTGCTTGATGGCGCGGGCGATGTGTTGACTCTGGTGCCGCCTGTCATGGATGTCGATGAGGCGGTGAAGATCATTACGCCATATCTTGAGACGACAGGTTAGCGATGAAACCCCGCGCGCGCATTCTTGTCCTGGTGGCTGTTCTGGCTGGTGCCGGGGGGCTGACGGCCCTTGCCAATCCTAATCTGTTTTACACGCTCATCACGGAAGAGGTTGATGGCGCTGTCTTGACCGCGCCTGAGGCGCATGAAGCCGCAATTGGTGGTCAGATTACATTGATCGATATCCGCCGTCCGGACGAATGGGCGCGGACCGGCAGTGGTGAAGGGGCGCATCGACTGGATTTGCGCCGCGATGATTTTGTGGATGCGCTGCTGGAGATTACCGGCGGCGAAAGGTCAGTGCCGGTTGCCCTGATCTGCGCGCGCGGTGTCAGATCGGCCCGCGTTGCAAACCGGCTGATCGCGGCCGGTTTCACCAACATTATTGATGTGCCCGAAGGTATGCTGGGATCGGCTGCGGGTCCTGGTTGGATTGCGCGTGGATTGCCGCTCAACAAGGACGCGCCGTCAGATAGTTGAGCGCCAGGGCAGAAAAATCTGTGCAACAGATTTTTCGGGCAACACGATAGCCGCGCATCCGAATGATCCGCTGTGCGATGACAAAAATCTGTTGCACAGATTTTTGCGCCAGTCGGCCTATTCTGCAGCAATCCGGGCGGTGTCTTCCAATGCTCGTGCGGCAAGCCGACGCTCTGCCATGGCTCGTCTGATGATCGGGGGCGCATTGATCACTTCGGGTGTCCCCATATGTCGTGCCGACCAGCGCCGCGCCGAGAGATCGACGCCGCTAAGCGCTGATAGCGGGATCGCAAGCGCGAGGCTGATAGCGATGGGTAGCAACCACAATGTCACCAACTCGTGGGCCATGCCCCAAAGCGCACACAATCCCAGAATCGTCTCAAACGCGTGGAACTTGATCATGGTAAGCAAGGGGTAATGCCCACCGCTTCGGTTCTGTGGCACCCAACTTTCGCGGTGCCCCATCAGCTTTTGCGCCACTGCCCGTGTTTGTTGCACCATCAGTACAGGCGCGTAGGCGATGGAGAGCAGGATCTCTAGCGAAAGCGAGGTCATGAACTGCCGAATGCCGCCCATATCGCGCAGCCGTAAGCCTGTCTTGTGGATCACCCCAGCCCCCAGCACCTTGGGGGCGAGCAGCATCGCGTACATGAAGGCGAGGATCGCCATACTGTTGCCTGTCGTCATCGTGGGCCAGTTTACCTGTGCATCAAAACCACTGAAATATTTGACGACATTGTCCTGTTCGCCATTCCCCACAAGCGCCCAGATGATCAGCAGCGTGAACCATGCGGGCGACATCAGATATCCCATGGCCCCGCTGATCAGATGGAACCGCGACATCGCATGAAAGCCGCGTGAGGACAGCAGACTCAGGTGCTGCAGGTTACCCTGACACCAACGCCGGTCGCGCAGGATGTAGTCGATCAGGGTTGCTGGCACCTCTTCGTAGCTGCCCTGCACGCGCGGCAGAAAACGCACGGCCCAACCGGCCCGGCGCAGCAAACCAGCCTCGACAAAATCATGGCTCAGGATCAAATCACCTTTGCCATTGCGCATCCGTGGCAGGCCGGCGCAAGAAGCAAAGGCACGCGTGCGGATAATCGCGTTATGACCCCAATAGTTGCCCTCTTGATCGGTCCAGCGACTGAGGCCTTCGGCCAGCGGCGCGCCGTATACTCTGTTAGAAAACTGCTGTACCCGGGCAAAGACTGTGCGCGCCCCAAAGATTGTTGGGAACGATTGGATCAGACCAGCGGCAGGTTCAGCGGCAAGCGCATCGGTCAAGGCGGTGATGGCGTCACCGCTCATCAGACTGTCGGCGTCCAGCACCAGCATGGCGTCGTAGCCACCACCCCAGCGTTCCACCCAATCGGCCAGATTGCCCACCTTGCGGTCGATATTGTCGTGGCGCCGACGATAGTAGACCTGACACCCTTCGGGCAATCGGGTGCGCAGGTTGTAAAACGCCCGCAGTTCCAGCGCTGCGGCTTCTTCGCCACGCGTGTCTGACAGGATGAACAGGGAAAAATTATGGCCGCTGTGCTGATCGCGAAGGGCCATCATCATGGCCGCGGCATTGCCGAACACGTCAGCAGGGAATTCGTTGTAAACGGGGACCAGCAAAGCCACGTTTTGCGGCGTAAGTGATGACGGCCTGTCGAGGCGCGCATGGTTCAGAAACATGCTGCTGATCCCCACAATTGTGGTGGATAGTGACAGGGCAATCCAGAAAAACGTGACCGTGATCAGGCCGATGATCGCATATTCCAGCGGGTACAGGCCGGACATGGCAAACCAGTCGATGATCATGCCAATCACAAATGCGGTGATTACAATCGCAGGCGCAAAGGCAAAGAGCCGCCACCAGCGCGTCGTGGACTGATCAGCCGTGCCTGGCGCGGACTGGTCCCGGTGCGGCCGGTTCAATACCTGAATAGGCCGCTCCAACGGGGCCTCGGGCGGCATCAGATAGGGTGCGATCATGCCGTCCATCGATAAAGCCAAACTTCGGTCAGGGGGGTTCCATCACGACGCAGTTGCGCGCGCAGTTCCACCATTTGTGCATCACCCGGCAGAATGCTGAAGCTCATCCGCACGCCGCCTGTGCCGGGGTTACGTTGAACGATGGCTGGCGACACCTCACCATGTGATCCGCGCAGGACAATTGTCAGGTCATCCAACGACCCTTCCAGCGCGGGATGTGTGGCAAAGTCGATGGCGATCACGGTCTTGATCTGATCAAAACCCTTGCCGATGCGCGTGTTAATCACCGGGGCAAGGTCAGGCAGACCGGTTGGATCATTCCCCCATGCCATGTGATAGCTGAAATCCTGCCGCGCGCCGCTTTTCATTACCTCGCGCGGACGCCAGAACGCGACGATATTGTCGTAGATTTCCTTGTCCGCGGGGATTTCGATCAGTTCGACAACGCCCTTTCCCCAGTCGCTATCCGGCGTAATCCATAGCGATGGCCGTGCTTCGTAATGCGCCTCCAGATCGGCAAAGCTTTCGGGGTCGCGGTCGCGTTGCATCAGGCCGAACCCTTGTGGGCCATCATCGACAAAGGCGCTGATCTCAACCTTTTTGGGGTTGGCAAGCGGTCGCCAGATACGTTCGCCATTGCCGTTGAGGATCAGCAACCCTTCACTGTCATGCACGGCGGGGCGGAAATCATCAAACCGGTGGCGGTTTGTTTCGTCGAATAGGAACATGGATGTCAACGCACCAAGCCCCACATGGGTCAGATCCACCCGAGGAAACAGCGTTGCGGTCACGGCTATGTCGGTTGTTTCGCCATGGCTGATGGTGAACTGATAGGCCCCGGTGACGGACGGGCTGTCTAGCAAGGCGTGTACGACAAAACTGTCTGCACCGGGGGCCGGAGCCTCGACCCAGAAATCTGTGAAATCGGGGAACTCTTCGCCATCGGGATCGCCGGTCCGCAGGGCCAGTCCACGTGCCGACAACCCATAGGTCTGCCCATTACCGATGGCCCGGAAATAGCTGGCCCCTTGAAAGACGGTAAATTCTTCAAAAATGCCGGGCGCGTTCAGTTCGGCCCGCATGCGCAGCCCCGCATACCCCATGGTGTCGTCAACAGGCAGGTCAGGGAAGTCGCCCGTCCGGTCGAAGAGCGAAATGTCATATGCCAGCGTGCGCGCCTGACCGTCCTCAACCAGATGGATCGTGGTAGGGCGTTCGACGTATAGACCTGCTGTAAACAGGTCCAGTTTCAGTGGCCGGTCGGTATCATTCCAGACGGCCTTTTTCTCATTGAACCAGATATGCTGGAAATCATCATAACTGATCTTGCGCCACGCTTCTGGGATCAGCGGGCGGGCGGTGTAGTCGGCCTTGGATTTCTGCAACGCCAGATTTATCAACCAATCGCGCGAAAACGGTTGTGTCGCCTGCGCGGCGGCAGGGCTTGCGGCTGCGGCGGCGATCAGGGCCATGAATGTGCGGCGATCCATCATGGTTTGGCCACCCCTCTCCACGGTTGGCCCTTGATCCAGGCAACGCCATAGGCAACGCCAAGGATGATCGCGAAACCGGCGATATTGATTACTGCAATCGGCAGTGCGCCATTGCCGAATTGATCAATTGCAAAGCCAAGGATGCGGGACAGGACAACCGTTGTCAGGAACACAGCCAGCGATTGCTGACCAACCTTCGTGATCAGGCGAACAATGCCGCGCCAAATGTTGGCGAGGATGGATGTACCCGTGGCCACGATATTGCGCCCATGCTGCCCGGCAATCGCCCAGCCCAGATATGCGACCGCAAGAAAGTGGAGGTAGCGCAGGATGCCGGTATCGGTCTTGGAAATCCACATTCTGTTTTCGGCCTTCCACGGGTTCACCCAACCCCAGCCCAATTCGCGGGCGGCCACGATGGATACAAGAAACCCACCAATCAGGGCGGCACCCACCAGCGCGATCATATAGCGATTGATTGGGGGGGCGGGTAGCCAACCGATCATCAGCGCAAAGCCAGTGAAAAACACAAGCTGCCAGGTGAAAGGGTTGAAGAACCATTCGCGCTCTGACCATGGCTCCGCAGGTAGGCTGATTTGCAACCAACCAATACCAAGCCAATCCAGCAGACCGCCTTGGCCCAGAAACCAGGTGATGCCAATGAATGCGGCGACCAGCCACAGGTTGACCTGCGACAGGGCCATCACGATCGGCACCATCATCACGATCACCATATACATCGGCAGAATATCGAAGAAGTTCGGAACGTAGGTCAGGGTGAACAGACCTACAATCTGCGGTGCCGTATCATTGACGAAGCGACCCAGATTAAGGCCCCCGATATAACTTTTTTCAAAATCGCCATAAGTGTCAAAGGCCGCCAGAAGGGCAACGGTCAGCAGGAAGGTTGCAATATGCGCCCAGTAAATCTGCCAGACCCGAAACCCGATGCGCGCTGTGCCAAGCGCCCAACCGCGCCGTTCATAGGTTCGGCCAAAAGCCACAGCAGAGGCCATACCGGAACAGAAAACAAAGATCTCTGCGGCATCAGACAGGCCGAACCGGGCTGGGATCCATTGGTTCCACCAATTGCCGGAGGTGTGGGCCATCAGGATGATAAACATCGCCATACCACGATAAAAGTCGAGCCGTGGATCACGGATCGTCTTCGGCGCTGCCATGGCACCGGAAGTTGTCATCGTGGACGTCATATTCATCTAACTATCGGGCGCCCGTGAAGCTAAGCAACAACATGGGCCGCGTTGCCAGCCGCACCACGGCCATCTGCAATCAGCTTTTGCCGCGCCGCAGCGTAGCCGTCAATACGTCCGTTGCGCTGGGCTGTTCGCTTGGCAAGAATCGCCTCTGCTTCGTCAAGCATTCCGGCCCGAATGCCGCTATCGATAGTGAGACGTTCAAAAACATCACGCTGGGCGTGGCTACCCCCGGCCAGCTGCAGATGCTGGTTGGCCTTGGCCAGATTTATGAAGGCCACCTCAAAATTCGCTTCGCCAAAGGCTTCCAACCCGGCAGCTGTGGCCAATCCGGGCGATGCCATCGCCTTTTGCATGTCGGTGCGACCTTCCTTGGCATCGCGGTGCAAACGACCCATCATCTGCGCCACTGCATCGTCACGCCGCCCGCCAACAAGGGCCAGCAGGTAATGCAGATCGGCAAAGATCAGGCAGCCATCCTCTGTCCGGGTGGCAGAAAGGTCAGCCAATTCGTCCCAGCGGTCACCAACATCAACACCGTCCAGTTCCAGCCGCGACAGCAGTGAAGTCGCGTTTGAGATATCGCGGTAGTCATCGGTCTTATCCTGCCGGATCTGCTGGTCATATAGGTCCAGCACGACCTCACGTTCGCCCAGATCAAGATGCATCAGGGCCTTGTGCCACCAGACGTGGTAGCGGAAATTGTTGCAATGAGCCCAGGCCTCCTCGCGGCCGGTCAGCCATTTGATCCCGCCCGCTGCATCGGCGGTCATATCATGGACATGGGCCACAGCATGCAGGCCCCATGCGTCATCGGGGGCCAGCAAAAGCGCCTCGCGCCCGGCAATCTGGGCACGTTTGTATTCGCCGGTTTCCTCCAACGTAAACGCATGACATCCCAGCAGATAACCGTATCCGGGGTGTTTATTATCATAGGCGGGCATCACATCTTCGACCATGCGGCGCATGCCATGATGGTCGCCCAGCACAAAACGCAACGCATGGTCCAGCTTCATGGCAAGCGTATCGGTTGGGTTCTGGGCCAATGCCGCCTCAAAATGGCGCAGCGCCATTTTGGGATGGCCTTTCATCCAGTCGCGCAGCGCCTCAAGAAAATGCAACTCGCGCTTGCTGATCGGCTGGGTGCGATTGGCGGCCTCAGCGGCGTGATAGGCAGCCTCTGCTGTGGCCAGCAATTCGCGACGTCCCAAAAGAATATAGAACATCGCCTTTGTGATATGTCCGAGTGCAAATTGCGGCTCGGCCTCCAATGCCGCACCCAGATGTGTCGGCGTCGCCGCCCCATGCGCCAGAAATGCAAGCTGTGTTTTGTTCCACTGTTCCAACGCTGCCGGGGTCGCCAGTGTTGTATCTTGGCCGAAAATATCTTGCATCATGTGCTGAACGCTCCTTGGTCTGTCCTATGGGGTAGCAGCCCCGCGTAGATTGCACATCACACAGACCCGTGAATGACGAACCTGTCATAAGTGTTTCAATGCAGTTTAGTACATGGATTTCAGTTATTTAGCGTTCAAGCTCTGAATTCAGCCACTGTAGAATATCGGCTGTATCCTGCCCAAGCTTTGGCGGCGCCTTGCGATATGACACCGGTGTTGCTGAAAATTTCAACGGATTGCCGATTAAACGCACATCTTTGGTTGCAGCATCGGGGCAATCCATGGTGATCGCCATGTCCCTTGCGGCCACCTGATCAGAGGCAAAGACCTGATCCAGTGTCTGTACCGGTCCCACGGGCACACCGCATGCTTCCAACCCTTCAATGACGTCTGGGGTTGTCCGAACCGCAAGCGCTGGTTCAAGTACTGCAACCAACGCGCCCCGGTTATTCAGCCGGGCGGAATTGGTGACAAAGCGTGGGTCGCCGGGCAGGTCATCCAGCCCAAGAAACCCGCAGAACCGCCCGAACTGCCCGTCATTACCCACCGCGATGATCACGTGACCATCGGATGTGGCAAAAACCTGATATGGCGCAATATTGGGATGGCCATTGCCGCGTCTGATCGGGCGTTCGCCAGTGGTCAAATAGCCTGTGCCCTCATTGATCAGCCATGCCACCTGGCTGTCGACCAATGACAGATCAATATGTTGCCCCTCACCCGTCTGATCGCGATGCCGCAACGCAGCCAGAATACCAACGCTGGCATACATACCGCACATCACATCAGCGATCCCGACGCCGACTTTCATTGGCTCGCCATCTGCCGCACCGGTCAGTGACATGATCCCGCCATAGCCTTGCGCCATCAGGTCATAGCCGGGCTTATGCGCATTTGGCCCGGTCTGCCCGTAGCCAGAGATTGAGCAATAGATCAGCGCCGGGTCGCCCGCGCAAAGTGTTGCGGCATCCAGCCCGTATTTCTGCAGGCCACCGGGTTTGAAGTTCTCGATCACGATGTCGGATTGTGCGGCAATGGCGCGGATCGTGTCTTGCCCTTCGCTGGTCGAGATGTCGACGGCAACCGAATACTTGTTACGATTGGCACATAGGAAATAGGACGATCTGTCGGTCGGTGCCCCGTCTGCGCCGGTTACAAATGGCGGTCCCCAGCTGCGTGTGTCATCGCCGCCCTTGGGGTTTTCGATCTTGATCACCTCAGCGCCCAGATCACCCAGCAATTGGGTACAGGTTGGCCCGGCCAGAATACGGCTCAGGTCCAGCACCCGGATACCTTTTAAAGGGCCGGTATTAGATGCGTCCGTCATAGGCTTGCCTGTCAATTTCTGCCGCGATCAGGGTGAACTTGTCTGCAGCCAGTGCATCGGTCAAGGCTGTCGTCAGCCCATCACGGTCGCGCACTGTCACGCCATTCCCGCCAAAGGCCCGCGCGATAGCGGCAAAGTCATGCAGCCCAAAATCCACACCCTTGTTGACCATCTGGCGTTGTCTTTGTTTCAGCTCGATCAACGCCAGCGAGGCATCGACAAAGACCACAAAAATTGTGTTCTGTCCCAGTTCTGCCGCCGTCGAAAGTTCACCCGCCACCATCAGCAGACCTGCATCGCCGGAAAAACTGACCACTGGTCGGTCCGGGGCGGCGATTTTCGCGCCCATGGCAAGTGGCACGGCGCAGCCCATGGTGCAAAGCCCAGATGATTGCAGCAGTGTCCGCGGGCTGGTGCAAGTCCACATCTGCGACAAAAGGATGCGATGCGCGCCGCTATCGACCGTGGCGATCGTATCATCGGGCAGGACCGTGCGGCACGTATCGATCACCGCCGCTGGCCCCCATGGCTCATCCTTGGGAAAGGCATTGGCCAGCGCCGTTTTCAAGGTTGGTATTTCCCTATCCACCCACGTGGCATTAGGTTCCAACCCGGTCGAGATGGCCCGTAGTGTCGCGCCGGTATCAGCGACAAAGCTAAGGCTCGCCTGATGCATGTAGTGATGGTTGGGGGCCGCGTGGATATCGATGACCCGTTTGGTCTGCGGATTCCATACATCGCGCCAGCCTGTTCGCATCTCGATTGGGTCATAGCCAACAAGCAGGATCAGGTCGGCGGCGTCCAGAAAAGGCAGGAGATGTTTGTCAGCTAACGGAGACAGGCCGGCACCGCCCAAGGACAGCGGGTGATCCTCTGGCAATACACCTTTTGCCTTATAAGTCGTGATCACCGGCACCTGAAAATCTGCCGCAAATGCCGCCAGCGTATCAGCAGAGCCATCCTTCAGCACATCCAGCCCAGCAACGATCACGGGGCGCTTGGCCCCGGCCAACCAATCGCGGGCAAGGTCCAGATCCGCACCATGCGGCACCACGGTTGCGGCATTTGCGCGGCCAACCTGCAAGGGATGCGCGGCTGCGTCAGCGACGGCAATCGGGACATCAATATGCACCGGCCCGGCGCGAGCTTCGGTGGCGATGCCCACCGCCTTGTCTGCGATCACGCCTGCAGCAGCGGGATCAAGGGTAAAGGTCGCCTTGGTGATAGGATCAAACACCTTGCGATGATCCAGAACCTGATGGGTGTAGGTCTGCGCCTCTGCCGCATCAACGCAGCCCGTCAGTACGATCAGCGGTACCCGGTCCTGTTCGGCATTGGCGACCACGTTGACGCCGTTCATGGCACCCGGTCCGACGGTCGCGACCATAATGGCAGGGGCACCATCCACATGATGCACGCCTTCTGCCATGAAACCTGCCGCATTTTCATGTTTCGTCAGGATGAACTGAATGCCCGCCTGTTCCAGCGCGTCGATCAGGGTCAGGACCTCACCGCCCGGCATCCCAAAAGCATAACGGCAACCTGCTGCATAAAGGCGGCGCGCCAGAACGTCGGCGGCGCGGATCGTATCTTGCATGGGTTTGTCCTTATCTTTAGCGGGCTGCGGCAGTGGCGATCGTCAAAAAGACCGCGTCAAGCTCACCGGCAGCTACCATCAGGTCAGCGCTGGCGTCCAGTGCATAGGGCGCAAACACATGGCTGGGCGTTTTATAGGAAAGTGTCGCTGCGCCGCTTTCATCCTCGGTCAGATAAAATCGGATTGGGGCTTCGATCATGGCGGGTACGGATGCTTCCAGAATGCGGACGGCGTAGACATTGTTAAAAACGCCCACGACCCGGTTATTGGGGATGGTGATGCCGCGATTGCGGGCGGCACCGGTTGGGCCCGCCTGCGTAACAACGCCAAACTTGTTGTTGCGCACGGCCGTTTTGAGGTCATCCAACAAGGTATCAAAACCCTTGTCAGTTTGCATAACAACCCAGCCATCGCGATCTGTGACCGATTGGGCAGCGACCTGCGTGCCCAGAAAAAGAAGGATGCCGATAATGATGCCACGCATGAAGTGTTCCCTTGGCCGATATGTGTCGTCCAGCCATAGACCAAAACAATATTGCAATGTTTCAAATAGATGTGTCGTGACGGGCAAAAGGGGTGGCAGGCGGGCATGACCTTGTGTCAGGCATGGTATGCCCAGCCATGGAAAAGGACACCGAAATGGAACTGAACGCCGATTTCACGACCCGTGTGGTCGTCCACTCAGAGCAACGCCCTTGGCAGGCGTCGCCCATGCCGGGCGTGGACCGGCGGATGCTTGACCGGATTGGCGATGAAGTGGCCCGCGCCACCACAATTGTGCGCTACGCCCCTGGCAGCCATTTTTCGGCGCATACCCATACCGGTGGTGAGGAATTCATCGTGTTGGACGGGGTTTTTCAGGACGAACACGGCGACTACCCCATGGGAACCTATGTACGCAATCCACCAACGACGGCGCATACGCCGGGATCAGAACCGGGTTGCACCATCTTTGTCAAACTCTGGCAATTCGACATGGATGATCGCAACCAGTTTCGTAAAACCATGGCAGACGAACTGGGTGCGGTAGAGAATGGGCTGGCCAGTGCTGAACTGCACCGCGATGCCCAAGAGGTGGTGACATATCACGCACTTGATGCGGGCGCATCGCTTTCGATGAATGAACCCGGCGGGATCGAAATGCTGGTGCTTGATGGCAGCGTGACTGAACAGGGTGAAACGCTGGACAAACACACCTGGCTACGTTTGCCTGACGGTACGGCGCTGGTGGCTAAGGCCGGCACTGACGGGGCCAGGCTTTGGATCAAGTCAGGGCATCTGCGCTATGCAAAGGCGCCAGGTTGACGGCTGACGGGCATCCGACTTTGAAAAATGCCCTTGGGGAAACTGCTGATTTACGTAAGATAACGCGCAACGCCTGACCCATTGTTGTGTAAGGCCAATGCGCGATGTGGGTTAGCAACAAGAAAACAAACAAAAAACGGACCACCGACTGACCGGTGACAACAATAGGGTTAAGTGTTAACCAATCTGCAAATAGTCGTGTTGGTTTGTTGCTTTGTTTGGTTGGTGAGTGTCACACGCAGTGCGCGCGAGCGTGCAGGTACATTATCGTCGGAGCTACGAAAGCAAATGCTGAAAAGAACCATCGTCACATTACTTTGTGCAGCCGCGCCTGCTGCCCTGTTCGCTCAAGAGGTTGAGCTGCGGTCACTGGATGGGTTCATCAGCGTTGCCGGGGAAATCGTCAACTATGATGGCACAATGCTATCCGTAAGTACCTCTGTTGGCGTGGTCAGCGTGCCTGCGTCAGAGGTTGGATGTTACGGGACCGGTTGCCAGGATGTTCTGGCCAATAATGATTTTGGTCTGGATGCAGCCGCCTTTGTTGAAGTTGTGACGGGTGCAAGTAAGGAAGACACCCAAGTGGCTACGGCGACATCTTCTGGCTCTTCCAACGTTTCGGCCGATTTGTCAGTGAGCTTCGGGCGTAGGAACTTTGAAGATCTGTTCGGTGTCGTGGCGGGAACCTATCTGTCAGAGCAGGGAACCGACGTTGATGTTCGCGAAACTGATCAGGGGCTTGTCGTGTTGTCGCGGGGCGCGACAGGCGAAGAAGCAACGCTTCGCCCGGTTGGCGTGGGAACGGCAGGCGATATCAATATCGCAATCACATCTCTCACCGGCAGTGCAGAGGCCGATTTTCCTGATGTGACTGGCTGGGCGCTGACCGGGCCCTTGACCCACCAGATGGTCGGTTTGACGGCATTTGCCGTCATCGCCGCGCCCGATTCCGGCGTCACGTCTGTGTCGCTAGAGGACATCGCGGCGATTTACGCAGGCGAGATCAGCAATTGGTCTGCCCTTGGTGGTGCTGACAAGCGTATCCTGCCGCTGCAACTGCCGGAAAACACAGATTTACGGGCAGAGTTCATTGCCACGGTGATGGAACCAGCCGGAAAGACGATCGCGGGCAACGTGCTGACCATGGCGGATGAGGCCGGTATCGCCGCCTCTGTCGGTCAGTTTCCGGGCAGTATCAGCGTTGTCAGTCTGGACAATACTGGCGAGAATGAGTTGCTGGATGTGGCAGGAAGCTGTGGGCGCGCGGTTGCGCCTGACGTCTTCAACATGATCTCGGGGGAGTATCCGTTGATCCGCCCGATTATGGCGCGCTACAATACTTTGCCTTCAAACGGTTTGACACCCGCCCTGCTGGATTTTGCCAGCAGCGATGCCGTGCAGACCGTTCTGCAGGAAGACGGGTTCTTGAACTACAGCGCCGTGCAGTTGGACCCGGCCAAGAATAACACACGCCTTTCTGCCATCATGAGCGCAGAGCTGAGCGATGCCGCCAAACCGGCCGCAGCGACTATGTTTGAGCGGCTATTTGATGCCGAACGGTTGTCACCCACCTTGATCGGCGGGGCGACCAGCGGACCGGAAAGCGGATGGAACCGTGCGATGTTCAAGACGCTTGCAGAGACGCTTGCCGATGATGCCTATGCTGGTCGCAATATCTTCTTCGTCGGCCTTGCAGAAAGCAGTGAAGGCGATCAAACGGCTATTGATGTGTCTGAAAAGGTTGCATCAGGCGTTGAAGCGGCCTTCAGCATTTTTGCAGCAGACGTGATCGCCAGCAATAACCTGCAATTATCCTCCTACGGTTTTGGCCCAGTGGCCCCGGTTGCCTGCTATAAGGGTCAAGTGGCGGGCAACACACATAGCCGCGTTGAAATCTGGGTGCGCTGACCTGTGATCATGTGGCAGATCACGAAAAGCTGATCGATCAGGCCCGAACATCAGTAAAATAAGGTGCAAAGCCGTCCGGATATCTGAAATCATCCGGCGTGATATCGCCTAACGGGCCGGGCCGTGCTGTTGTGATGTCTGCATAACGGGTGCAAACAGGCACCTTCAGATATAGGTAAGGTTTATGACCAAACGTTTCTTCACACTCGCCTTTGCAATGATCCTTGCGGTTTTTGCAGGCGCCGCATCTGCACAACAGCTGAGCCTCGGGCAGATATCGCAATACCTCAACCAGTTGCAGACAGCACAAGGTGGGTTCACTCAGATCAACGCCGACGGCACACTGTCAACGGGTACCATTTACATCAAACGGCCCGGACGCATCCGGTTCGAGTATAACCCGCCCGAGAAATCCTTGGTGATCGGGCAGGGTGGCCAATTGGCGATCTTTGACCCGCGCTCGAACACGGGACCAGAGACTTATCCCCTGAACCAGACACCGCTGGGCATTATCCTGCAACGCAATGTTGATCTGGGCCGGGCGCGGATGGTGACCAACCAAACCTTTGACGGAACAAGCACGACGGTCACCGCGCAAGACCCCGACAACCCGCAATACGGGAACATTCAGATGGTGTTCACAGGCAGTCCGGTTGAGCTGCGTCAATGGATCGTGACCGATGATGTGGGCAGCCAGACAACGGTGATCCTGAACGATTTGGTTTCAGGCGGCAGCATCAGCGAACGGAAGTTCAACATCGTCGCCGCCACCAGCAACTGGAACCCCTAACGCGGCGCACAACAGTCAGATGCAGGGCGGGCCTTTCGGCCTGCCCTGTTTTTTGCCTGGAATGGTGGGCCAAGTCCCCATTTCGACGTAGGCTTGCACAATGCTGCATCCGGGACCAGCGATAGCCGCAAACCGTCTGAACCGGCTATTGCAGTCCCGATGTGATACCGGTGAAGGCCTTGATTTTGCGGGGCATATTCCACCGAAAGTGGCACATCACCCAAACCGTCCACCGCTGCCATGCTGCGTCGGGCAATTGTGACGAACTTTCCAACGGACATATGCGTGCCATTGCGCCCGTCAAGCAGTTGCAACTGCGCCTCATCCCAGCTGGAACGTCGACCACCGCAATCAATACTGTGAACGGCAAGATGCTTAAGCTCGGTCACATGATAGCCAGGGCCGATATCGCCATCATCTGTCACAAAGATCAGCGGTTGATCAGGCGCCGCCTGATCCAGTTCGGTGGTTAGCGCTTGGAGTGTTGTATCGGTCGCTGGCATTGGGTATCTCCTATTTCAACTTTTGTTGAAATATGATCGAAAACCCAAAACATTTCAAGAAAGATTGAAATATGGAAGAACAGGCAGTTATCCAGGCACTTGGCGCCTTGGCGCAGGCAACGCGACTGCGCATCCTGCGGTATCTGGTGACCATGGGACCAGCAGGTGCAGCGGCTGGTGACATCAGCAAAAAGGTGGGCGCGTCTGCGTCGCGGACATCGTTTCATTTGTCCACGCTGGCGGATGCCGGGTTGATCAACGCCACAAGGGCATCACGCAGCATCATCTACCGCGTGGACTTTGACGCGATGGGCGCAATGATCGGATATCTGGTCAGGGATTGCTGCAAAAGCGACCCGCGCGTGACGACCTGCTGCTAGCGTTTCCCACAACTGCGCAATTGGGTGTCATACAACACTGCGCGCGCCTCAACCTCACCCGAGATACGGACCAGCCAGCTTTTTGATTTCCAAGTGCCCCGTTTAAACCCGGTACGGCCATCGTGATAGGCAAGGTATTGGTTGCGCGTATCGTCGATCGGCACACCTGTTTCCTCCACCGTCTGGACCATGTACCAGCCCATGAAATCGGTGGCGGCGTAAATGTCGTCACGACGGGCACGGCGACCCGCAACCTCATCCTGATACTCCTTCCAGGTCCCATCCAGCGCCTGGCTATAGCCAAAGGCGGATGACTGGCGGCCAACAGGAATAACGCCTAACGCATACTGATGGGGGGTGCGGTTATCGCTGATGAATTTGCTTTCCTGATAGATCATCGCCATCAGCGATGGCACAGGGACACCGTATTTGCGTTCGACCTGCTTGAACGCGCGAAGGTATTCAGGGCGCTGCGACACGATGCTGCAAGCGTCATCCAGATTGCGTGGCGCTGACCCGTATCCGGATCCACCGCCGCTGCAACTGCCCAACACAAGCACCGCGATCATTGCGCGAAAGAAACTGCTCATCTGCCTCTCGCTTATATTTGTTTTTCTTTGATCCTAACTGATCAAACTGGTCCTGTGAATCCCAAAGAGCGTCCGTCAGATCACAAATGCAAGGATAAGCGGTAAAGCGACAACCGATAACAGGGTTGAGGCGACAACCAGCCCGGCCACCGGTTGCGCATCAGCCCCATATTTTTCCGCCAAAAGGTAGGATGTGACTGCGACCGGCGTGGCAACTTGCACAACCAGAACGGCGGTCGCGACCGGGTCCAGGGTGAATAGTGATGCGGCCGCGGCTGCTGCGGCAACGCATAGGATCACCTTCAGAATGGACAGTGCGGCGGCCTGCCGCATCATCCGCCCATTCAACCGCGCCACGGCAACGCCAAGCGTGATCAGCATCATCGGGATGGCCATTTGTCCAATCAAATCCAGCGCATTTGTCAGAAATGCGGGGGTTTCCCACCCCTGCCACAAGAAAAGCGCGCCCAATAACGTGGCGGCAACCATGGGTTCCTGAACGACCCGCTTGATTGATCCACCACCCGACACGATCCAGACGCCAATCGTGAATGACAAGACCGCCATCACGGCGAAAACAACAACGGCATAGCCCAGCCCAACATCGCCAAAGGCAAACAGCGCAAGTGGCAGGCCCAGATTGCCGGTATTGCCAAACGACAATGGTGCCAGATATGTCGGTACGTCCAGGCGCAAAGCCTTCACAGCAACAAAAAAAGCAGCAATCACAAGACTATAGGCGGCAAGCGATGCCAGCGACAGGGCGGCCAGCGCCTCTGGCGCGATCTGGGTCTGCATCAAGGCTACAAAGATCAGGCAAGGCACGGCAAGCGTCATGGCCATGCGGGTGACGAACTCCACCCGGTATTCAAATCCCAGCTTGACCCAGACAAAGCCGACGGTGGCCAACAGGAAAACCGGGGCCGTAATATTGACCACTGTCAGGACAATGCTCACAAACTGTTTCCTTAATTTTAAGGGTCAAAACCTAGACAGCGCCGCTTTTCGGGGCATATACCGGAATGTGGGGTATTGTTATAATGTTTACGACACGTGCGAAATATCATCTGGGTCAGATCGTCCGCCACCGGAAACATCCGTTCCGGGGTGTTGTCTTTGACGTGGATGCGATGTTTTCGAACACGGATGCATGGTACAACGCCATCCCCGAAGATAGCCGGCCCAAAAAAGACCAGCCGTTTTATCATCTTCTGGCCGAGAATGAGCAGAGCTTTTATGTCGCCTATGTCTCGGAGCAGAACCTGATTGCCGATTATTCTGGCGAACCCGTGGATCACCCCGATCTTGATGATTTGTTCGGGCCGTTTGAAGATGGGCAATATCCGTTACAGGTCCAGTTGAACTAACCCAGTTGCGTGTTAAGTCTTCCGCAAGACCAAAAGGAAGACAGTCATGCTCGTCACGATATCACCTGCAAAATCACTTGATATGGACCCGGTTGCCGTTACAGCGACGCAACCCGTTTTTACCAAAGAGGCGATCAGCCTCGCCAGAACTGCACGCAATCTGACGTTGAAAGACCTTAAGGGGTTGATGGGTATCTCTGATGATCTGGCCCGGTTGAACCGGGATCGTTTCAAAACCTTTGCTGATGAACCGGCGCCAGAGGCGACAAAGCCCGCCGCGCTCGCCTTCAACGGCGACACCTATCAGGGGCTAGAGGCGCGAACACTGACCAAGGATGATCTGGATTGGGCGCAGGACCACCTTTGCATCCTGTCCGGCCTTTACGGGGTGTTGCGACCTTTGGATGCCATTCAGCCTTACCGGCTGGAAATGGGCAGCCGCCTGAAAACCCGGCGGGGCAAATCGCTTTATGACTATTGGGGCGACACGATTGCCAAGGCGTTGAACAGGCAGGGCGCGGCGCAAGGCACCGACACGCTGATCAACTGCGCCAGTCAGGAGTATTTCGGGGCCGCTGATCGCAAGGCGCTGACGTTGCGGGTGATCACGCCGAGTTTTATGGAGTTGAAAGACGATAAGCCACGCATCGTCAGCTTCTTTGCCAAACGAGCCCGTGGGGCCATGGCGCGCTACATCATCGAAAACCGGCTTACGGACGCTGATGAGATCAAAGGCTTTAACAGCGGTGGCTACCGCTTTGACGCCGATCTGTCCGAGGGGGACAAATGGGTGTTCCTGCGCGACTACCCTGAAGCGGCATCTGCCTGACATTGCGCCCAATCAAGACCGAATTTATCCAGATACTTGCGCAGCCGGTCGGCATCGTTCCGGCTGGCCCTGGCCGCGCGCGAAGCCGCGAATAACGTCCGACCCGCAGCGCTCAGGCTCGCGCTTTTCTGGCAAATCCGAATAACAGCGGCCAATTGGACCCGATCAAAGATGTCGATGTCCTGTGCAGCCGCACCCAGATGCGCCTGCAATAGCTGCAAATCCGGGTCGCGGGTCGCGTCGCGCCATGTGCTGCGCAACGTGGCAATTTCATCCTCGACCATAGCCAATGTAATCCGTCCCCGCGGGGCAAGGGTACACATGCGTTGGACAGATGCGGACAGGTCACGAAAATTGCCTGACCAATCAGTGCCCGGATCTGTGGCAAAACGTTGATAGCGGGTGAATGCATCGGCATTAAAGCTGAGCCGTTGCCCCAACAGTTTTTCTACCCGTGCCAGTTCATAGGCGATATTCGGGTCGATATCCTCGGGTCGGTCACGCAAAGCGGGTAGGTGGAATGTCCATAGGTTCAGCCGGGCAAACAGGTCGGCGCGAAACTGGCCCTTGGCCACCAAAGCCGCCAGATCACGCCCCGCCCCCGCGATCAGATGAAACCGGCTGGTCACCTCGTAATCCGACCCAAGTGGCAGGTATTTGCCCGTCTCAACCGCGTGCAGGATCATCGCCTGTTCATCCAGACCCAGCTCGTCAATCTCGTCCAGAAACAGGACACCGCCATCAGCCTCTTGCAGCAGGCCGCGCCGGTCGGACCCTGCGCCACGGATAGATTGTCTGCGGTGGCCAAATAGGGTCGACATGGCCCGCTCGCCCTTCAGCGTCGAACAATTCACATGGACCAAACGGCCCTTGATGCGACGGCGTTGCAGCTTCAATTCATACAAGCGCGCGGCAAGATCCGATTTCCCCGTCCCGGTCGGCCCTATCAACAACAGCGGCGCGTCTGAATTGGAGGTCACGACCTCCATCCGGTCAATCATCGCGTTAAAGGCTGCGTTCTTGGTGTCGATCCCGCCCTTCAACAGGGCGTTATATTCCTTGGAAACCAGATCAAACCGTTGTTGCAGGGCATTGTAGCGCGACAGATCAAGATCAACGATCTGCAAGGTGCCGGGGCCGGTATCCTCACCGCGCGGCGGGCCGGTCTGAACCAGTTTGGCCGGGATATGGCGCGCCTCGGTTAGCAGGAACCAGCAGATTTGCGCAACATGTGTGCCGGTGGTCAGATGAACGTGGTATTCCTCCCGCTCATCATCAAAACCATAATCACGGGCGAAATCGAACATCGCGCCATACATCTCCTCAAAATCCCACGGGTCGTGGACGTTGACCTCGTGCAGCAGGACCTCGGTTTCGGGATGGGCGCGTTCAACCTCGCCTTTGATTTTCGTGGCAAGCCCCGTCCAGCGCCGATCATGCAGCAATTCCAGTCGCGTAATAGGAAAATCAGGATGATCATTGATCTGCACAGAGGGACGCCAGCGGCGGCGCTTGCCCGCGTCCAGATTCGTCCCCAGAAAGCCGATGACAACATTCTTCTTCATAAGATTATCCATACGGATAAAGTAATATCCGTGTAAATCGTAAATTCTGTAGTCATTATCGTTTTGCCAAAAATACTCTAATAAAAACAGCGACTTAAAGCGAATGCGATTTTTCTTCGTCCAACCCTCAAAATCCACGAAAACAGCATCACTGAAACGAAGAAGGACGAGAGTGAAATGGCAAACAAATCTGTGTTTGCATCGATGAAAGGCCGGTTGCTTCCGGCAGCTTCTGCTACGAATCTGGCGGGGGCACCGGCCTATACCTATTCCGATGCGCATGCCTTGGCGCAGCTGGCGATGACCGGCACGTTTGGGCAGACATTCTACCAGGACCCGATGCAGGAACTGTCCCGCACGCTGGAATTGGCGCAAAAGGTTGATCCGTCCTTTCTTGCAAAGGCGGCGGTCTACACCCGGCAAGAGGGCCATATGAAAGATATGCCCGCCCTGTTGCTGGCGGTTCTGTCGGCCCGTGACCCGATCCTGTTCCAGCGCGTCGTTGGGCGTGTTGTGGATAACGGCAAGATGCTGCGCACCTTTGTGCAGATCATGCGGTCGGGGCAGACGGGGCGGAAATCGCTTGGCTCTGCGCCAAAGCGGCTGGTTGCCAATTGGCTGAATGAGGCGTCCGACCGGGCGATCCTGCAGGCGAATGTGGGTAACGACCCGTCGCTGGCGGATGTGATCAAGATGGTCCACCCGAAGCCTTCCTCGAAGGCGCGAGACGCGCTGTTTGCGTGGATCATCAGGAAGCCATGTGACGTCGCATTGCTGCCGGATAATGTGCAGGATTTCCTGCGGTTCAAGAAAACGGGCCGTGGCCGCGTGCCAAACGTTCCGTTCCAGATGCTGACGCAGCTTGAATTGTCTACGAAACAGTGGGCAAAGATTGCTGAGAACGCATCTTGGCAGATGACCCGTATGAACCTGAACACGTTCCTGCGGCACGGGGTTCTGGCCCTGCCGAAAATGCGGTGCATGATTGCGGATCGTTTGCGTGATCCGGCGCTGATCGCAAAGGCACGGGTGTTCCCGTATCAGCTGATGACGGCCTATCAGGCCATGTCTTCGGACATGCCGGCCGAGATCAGGGACGCATTGCATGACGCGATGGAGCTTTCGGTGCGCAACGTGCCAAAGCTGCGCGGTCAGGTTGTGGTTGCCCCGGATGTATCCGGGTCCATGTCCGGCGCTGTAACAGGCTACCGTAAGGGGGCCACCACAGCGACGCGGTTCGTGGATGTGGCGGGGCTTGTCTCTGCGGCTGTGCTGCGGCGTAACCCATCCGCGACGGTCCTGCCGTTCGAGGTGAAGGTGCGCGATGTGCGGCTGGAACCACGCGACACGATCCTGACAAACGCAGCACGTTTGGCGGATCAGTGGGGCGGCGGGACCAATTGCGCGGCACCGCTGGATTGGTTGCTGGCCAAGGGGCGTGCCCCGGATCTGGTGATCATCGTCTCGGACAACCAGTCCTGGGCGCATAACCAGTACGGCAACGCCGGGACGGTTATGATGCAAGCGTGGGAGAAGCTGAAAAGGCGGAACCCAAAGGCCAAACTGGTCTGCATCGACATCGCCCCATACGGGACGACCCAGGCGAAAGAACGCGACGATGTTCTGAACATTGGCGGGTTCTCGGACACGGTCTTTGACCAGATCGCAGCCTTCGCGGCAGGCGAGATGGGACCAGATCACTGGGTCGGCCAAATCGAGGCAACCGACATTTAAGAACGGGTCAGGCGGCAACGCCTGACCCACACAAAAGAATTGTAACTCTCGGAAATGCGTGGGTCACGTCACGCCTTGGCGAAACGGCTTTGTCGTCCAAATGATCGTAGGACGCCGATTGAAATGAAAGGAATGAAACCCGGCGAATGCTGGTGGAACTACATAGGGAACGTGATGGCGGTTTTGCTGGCAGAATACGCGCATGTTGATGTTTCACCCCCGATTGTCGCCGGGACCGACAAACAAACACCTTGGCAAATGCCGGTGGAACTACATCACGGATGATGTCGCGGGTTCGAACCCCGCCATCACAGCCGGGACAACCGGAGCGATGTAGCTCAGTTGGAAGAGCACCTCCCCAATGTTTCATCAAAACCTTGTTGCCAAGACCAGATATTCTGGCGAATGCCAAAGGAACTACATCGCACCAAACCGGGATCACCCGAGGGTTCAACTCCCCTCTAGCGAAGACGCCCAGACGGAAAACCATTTCTGCGGAAATGGGGGCGGGGCCCCAAAACGTTTCTTTCCCTTTGTCGCCAGACCCGAACATTCCGGCAAATGCTGGTGGAACTACATTGGTCGCGGGTTCGAGCCCCGCCCCGGAGGTCACTTCACCGGGTAGCTCAGTTGGTAGAGCAGTATACATGTTTCGCCCCACTTTGTTGCCGGACCCGAATAACAGCCCTGGCGAATGCCTTGGTGGAACTACACTACGAATGTCGAGGTCGTGGGTTCGAATCCCACTCCCGTTACCATGACGGGATAGCTCAGATGGATAGAGCGCGTAACGTTTCGCCAGATACTTGTCGCCGGGGCAAATCAAGCAGGAGGAATGCCTGTGGGACTACATCTCCAAAGTGTCAGCGTCTCACTGAACCCTTGTCCTCCGCCATTGGAAGGTAGCTCAGCTGGTAGAGCAACGGTTTTTGGTACCGCAGGTCGCAGGTTCGAACCCTGCTCTTCCAGCCATGGTAATTTGAGCGTGGCGCGTGGAGCGAATGTCCCGCCCGGCATTGCCGGGCAGCGCCCGGACCTCCCCCATGGGGAGGGCGCTTCGCACCCACCCTGAGGTCCAGGCACTGCCCTGCAAACCTCTGTAAGACAGAAAGGAAACACATCCGGGGGAATGCCCGTGGGATTACATCGCTCTAAAACGGTCGCCGAAAGGCATCTCACGAAACCTTTGTCCTCCGGACCCATGATCTGGAAATGCCTGTCAGGATTACAGGTAGACGCAGGCCCTCTGGGGGCCGGGGCCAAAAGGCCCGTGCTGGTTCGACCCCAGCCCGGAGAAATCCGGTGGCGGAAAATTATCCTGCAAACACCTTGTTCCGGCCTTGGTTAGATTTGAGAGTGAATGAGATGAAACAGATTTTGACATGCGCGACCTGTAAAACAGAACTGACCTTTCCGATTTTTCCGATCAAAACAGCGGCGGAAATGCAAGCAATCTGCGTCTTTGCGCCTGAAAAACCGGTCACACCGCGAGGTCGTTACTTGCTGATCGAAGGTGAGGTGCGAAAAATCCGCATGGCTTTCGCTAAAGGCTGGCAACCGCGCAGCAACGCGTGGATCAACTTGGACGATCTGCGCGATTGGGTCGGCTATACACCCCATCAGGAACGGCTGAGCGGATGTTGCGATATTTCTGGCAGTGGTGAACCCAATCGTATCTGCCATTGCGGCAAACATATCGGTTGGCATCACGCAGATTGCCATGAATGGCACCTATTCGAGCCCGTAATGAAGGCGACGTACTGGAAAGTGACGAAAGACTAGAAAATGACACAAGTAGAAATCACCGGTGAAACGCTTAAGGAATGGGGCCATACCCCCGGCAAGGAATTTGGCCGTGCCCTCGAAATCGCACAGGCGGCTGCCGCTGCGGGCTATGAGATGGACCAGATCAAGGCCAAGCTGGAGGGTATGAAGCCACCCCCACCGCCGCCAACTTTGCCGTTGCAAAAGGCGGGCGATGTGCCGTTTCATTTCAATATCGAAGCCTCGGACGATCCTGATGAGATCAAGAACCTTGCCGATGTGCGCGAGACGATGAAGGCTGTTATTCGCACACCGACAGTTGTGTCGGCGGCCGTGATGCCCGATGCCTGTCCGGCGGGTCCGTTGGGGACCATCCCTGTGGGCGGTGTTGTTGCGGCCCGCAATGCGATCCATCCCGGCATGCATTCGGCGGATATCTGTTGTTCGGTCATGATGACCGATATGGGCGAGACTGATCCAAAGGCGGTGTTGGACGCTGCCGAACAGGTCACGCATTTCGGCCCCGGCGGGCGGCCCAATGGCAAGCGGTTCACCATGTCGCAAAATCTGATGGATGCGTTCCGGGAAAACAAGTTCCTCAACAATCCCAAGATTTTGCGCATGGCGGTCGAGCATCTGGGCACCCAGGGGGACGGCAACCATTTCCTGTTTGTGGGCAAGTCCCGCAATACCGGGCGGACGGCGATTGTCACCCATCACGGCTCTCGCGGGCCGGGGGCGGTGCTTTACAAGCTGGGCATGGAAGCAGCCGAAAGACATCGCAGAAAGCTGTCGCCAGACACGCTCAAGCAAAACGCGTGGATCCCGGCGGATACGCAGGACGGTCAGGACTATTGGGCGGCGCTGCAACTTATCCGTAAATGGACGAAGGCGAACCATAACGCGATCCATCAGGCGACCGTTGAAGGGTCAAAGGCGCAGCCGGGCGACCGGTTCTGGAATGAACATAACTTCGTCTTCCGGCGTGGCGATCTGTATTACCACGGCAAGGGGGCGACCCCGGCCTGGGGTGATTATGCCGCTGATGCGACGGGTCTGACACTGATCCCGCTGAACATGTCCGAACCCGTTTTGGTCGTGCGTGGGAAAGATGCAGAGCATGCCTTGGGTTTCTCGCCACATGGGGCGGGGCGCAACTTCTCGCGCTCTGAACACAAGCGGCGGCTGGGCGAGATGACAGCCCAACAGGCGCTTGAGGCCGAGACAAAGGGGCTTGATATCCGGTTCCCCGCCGGTGGGATCGATGCGTCCGAGTTGCCATCATCCTACAAAAACGCGGCCAATGTGGTGCGCCAGATCGGCCAGTTCAACCTCGCCGAGATTGAAGACTACATCGATCCGTATGGCTGCATGATGGCAGGTGACATTCCACCATTCTGGATGGACAAAAAGAAAAGGAAGGGGCGGCGCTAAGTCGCCCCAAAAGGAACAATGAAACAGCAAAGCAAGTTTTTAAGCCTCGTCCTAAGACACGCACCGGAAAAGGCGGGGCTAACACTGGATTCGCAAGGCTGGGTGGCTGTGGACGACCTGTTGGCAGGCTGCGCCAAAGCCGGGCAGAAAATCGACCGGGCCACATTGGAACAGATCGTTGTCACCTCAGACAAGAAACGGTTCACCCTGTCCAACGACAAGACCCGGATCAGGGCGGCGCAAGGACATTCCGTCGATATTGCCCTCGGGCTCAGCCCAGCAGACCCACCCGCAACTCTGTTTCACGGCACAGCGCAAAAATCCGTCGCTGCAATCATGAATGAGGGTCTGAAACCGGGACGCAGACAACAGGTGCATCTGTCATTGGATGTCTCAACCGCAACCAAGGTCGGGATGCGCCATGGCAAGCCTGTGGTATTGCAGGTTGATGCGCATACCATGTCCCAGGCCGGTTTTGCGTTCTTTCAGGCGGATAACGGTGTCTGGCTTACTGATCGGGTGCCGCCGCAGTATCTGACGGTGCAGCCGTAAGTTGATAGGCGGCATCTAACCCCAGATAAAGCTGTGCGACCTTTTCGGCCTCATCACCAGCGGCGACCTGACGATCATAAAGCGCCTGCAAAAGGCGGAAATCAGGGGCGCGGTCCGCACGAACGTCGCCGGAATTGTCAAAGGTAAAGATCGACGACCCACGCGAGTCGTTCAACAGGCCAAGGGTCTGCATGAACTCCTCGTATAGGCATTCAGCGATGGGCGTATGCGCGTCTTCGTTGTTGATAAAGATGAACCCGGCGCGCAATTCGTCATTCTTGGACATCAGATGAAAATAACACTTCGTCTGCGCACCTTCGGCAAACTGACGGCTAAGCGACTGGGTGCTTTGCGTCAGTGCCCCAAGGGTGATGCCCGTCTCAAGACCTGTCAGAAAGATGAAGATGCTGCCGGTTAGCACGATATTCTGCGCCTCTTCTTCGCCCTTGAACAAGGCGCGGACAATATTGCCTTCAACCCCGTCAAATTCGACGCGAGGCATGCGGAAATGGGTGTTGCCTGCAAGGCGGCGATTATATTGGGACAGATCAAAGAATTCGATGGCACCAACACCCGGGAAGTCGGGGATCCGGGCATTGACCATTTCGACAATGCTGTTGATCTGATCGCGTTGTGGGTCGCCCTCATGGATGACAGTCACCTTGGGTGCGTAAATCCATTTACGGACGGTACCACGCTCTGACCCGACAATCTCGACCACTTGATCAAAGATCGGTTTTTCCTCGGCCACGGCGCTTTGCGGGCCTAGTAAACAGGCACATGCAGCCAAAGCGCCGATGAGGGATGGAAGGCGGGCAAATCGTCTCAACGCAATCACTCCAATCAATCATGAACCGATGTGATTGTTGCTAATTACGAAACAAGTCAGAAATTTGGCAGCTTTTGGGTTTGAAGCAGGTTCAATGAGGCCGTTGCAAACGTGTCACGGGTTAGGCGTGGTTCCAGATGACGGACTGCCTACTCTGGCGCCAGCATGTACCCGGCGCCCCGCACCGTTTGAAGATAGCGCGGTTGCTTGGGGTCTACCTCGATCTTGCGCCGTAGCCGGGTGATCTGCACGTCAACGGCGCGTTCCTGGGTTTGGCCGCCGGACCGGCTCAGTTCTTCAACCAGACGTGCGCGGGTCACGGCCTCGCCGGGGCAGCCGGAAAAGATGCGCATCAGCTGACTTTCCGTGGCGGTCAGGCGGACGAGCTTTTCGCCCTCCCACATCTCGCCCCGCTCAATGTCATAACGGACCGGGCCCATATTCAGGACCTTGGGCAGGACCACGGCAGGTTCTGCCGATGGCACGCGGCGCAGAATGGCGTTGATGCGCAGCAACAATTCCTTGGGTTCAAATGGTTTGGCCAGATAATCATCGGCCCCCGCCTCAAGACCCGTAATCCGGTCATCGGTTTCGCCCTTGGCGGTCAGCAGCATGATTGGGGTGGTAATGGTTTTGCGCAGATCACGGCAAAGCGCCATGCCATCTTCGCCCGGCATCATTACGTCCAGCACGATCAGATCGAATTCCAAACCAGATAATACGCGACGGGCATGGGCGGCGTCTCGGGCGGTGCTGACCAGAAAGCCGCTGCGCATCAGAAACTTCTGTAACAATCCGCGGATACGTTCATCATCATCAACAATCAACAGGTGGGCATCATCAACGCTCATTCGGTCTTTTCCTTCATCGCCTCGTAATGATGGCGGGTTTCGTCATCCATCATGGCCTCCAGCACCTGCCGAAATCCAGCAACAGCGGCAGGCCCGGCGGCCCGATAGGCAGCCCGCATCCGGTCGCGCTGGGCATCCGATAGTTCACGTTCCAACGCCGCACCCGTTTCCGTCAAGTGCAGATGGCGTTCGCGTTTGTCCCTTGTGCCAACAGTGCTTGCTACCAAACCGTCTTCGATCAGGGTACGCAACACACGATTAAGCGATTGTTTTGTCACACCAAGTATCGACAACAGATTGTTGACGGTCGTGCCGGGGCTGCGATGGATGAAATGGATCGCCCGGTGATGGGCGCGGCCATAGGATTTCTGGGCAAGAATACGATCCGGGTCGGCGGTAAATCCACGATAGGCGAAAAACATCGCCTCGATGCCCTTGCGCAACTGTTCGTCCGTCAGAAACAGCAGGCTTTGCCCCATCGGCGGCGATGATCCTTCCGGCATACGGCCTCTCCCCTTGCTTTCAGATCACAATACGTCAGCTTTGTTGACATTCCAAGAATCAACTGCTAGCGAAATGCAGAAATTGCGCAATTTTATGTCCGAAACGGACCTATACGCGTAACATATGCAAATTTGATGGAGGCTCAGATGGCTGGCGGATATGATGACAGGGATGGGAAAATCTGGATGGACGGCCAGTTGGTCGATTGGCGTAGCGCCAATGTTCATATCCTGACACATGCCATGCACTATGCCTCATCCGTATTTGAAGGCGAGCGGTGCTATGATGGCAAGATATTTCTGTCCCGCGAGCATTCCGAACGGCTGATCACATCGGGTAAGCTGATCGATTTTGACATCCCCTACACGGTCGATGAAATCGAAGCTGCCAAACGGGCTGCCCTCGACGCCAATGGGCTGACAGACGCTTACGTGCGCGCCGTCGCTTGGCGTGGCGCGGGCGAAGATATGGGCGTCGCATCGGCCCGTAACCCCGTCCACATGGCCGTGGCCGTTTGGGAATGGGGCAATTATTATGGTGATGCCAAGATGAAGGGTGCCAGGCTCGACATCGCCAAATGGAAACGGCCCAGCCCCGAAACCGCCCCGTCACAGGCCAAGGCTGCTGGCCTTTACATGATTGCAACCATGTCCAAACACGCCGCCGAAGCAAAGGGATGTTCGGATGCCCTGATGTTCGACTATCGCGGCTATGTGGCCGAGGCGACGGGCGCGAACATGTTCTTTGTCAAAGATGGCGAGGTGCACACACCCAAGCCCGATGCATTCCTGAACGGTCTGACCCGGCAGACGGTGATCGGGATGCTGGAAAAGCATCAGGTCAAGGTCCACGAACGGGTCATCATGCCCGAAGAGCTGGAAGGGTTCGAACAATGCTGGCTCACCGGCACGGCGGCCGAGGTTACCCCGGTGGGCCAGATCGGCGACTATAACTTCGAAGTGGGCGCGATGACGCGGGACATCTCCGAGGAATACGAAAAGCTGGTGCGCAGTTAAGGGCAGCGACTGTTGGCCGCTAACTATTCTGCCTGAACCAGATCACAACAAACATCCGCCGGGTTGATAGGCTGGGCGGATATTTGACAGGCTTTAGGGTTCTGATCCCAAGCCGGTTTCGGCACAGCGTCGGCGGGTCAAGACAGGTGGCGCGGCAGCGATGCATGCTTTTGCGTCGATATCGACCGCATCGCTACCGCCAATCGCTGGATCAGGGACTGCATCCAAAAAGTGAAGATCGATGCCTGTGCGTGAGTTGGACAAGGCAATTGCCTCGCGCGGCGCAGCAATGACAATAGTTTCGGATAGGGTCACAGAGTTACCCCCAAGGACTCCGCAGAAAGCTGTAGGAAACTTGAGGCGCAGGTCACCCCCAATAATCCTCCTACATAACATGTTTTCTGGGGTATCGTATGTTCTGCTATAGTCAAACGATACACGGAAGCGCCCAAAACATCAGTGTTTACAGGCCGATATGTTCATCTATGTTCGGGGTAATTGGTGCCCAGGAGAGGACTCGAACCTCCACGTCCATACAGACACCAGCACCTGAAGCTGGCGCGTCTACCAATTCCGCCACCTGGGCAGGTGTCGTGTGGGCGGGATTTAAGCGGGGTTTGCCCCCCTGTCAACGGGATTCGGTGACGAAATGAAAAGACTCTGCCCGCGCCGCCGCAATTGCGCCTTGTCTGGCCCATGCGGGGTAGGTAAACCCGAGGCGCAGAGTTGCAATAAAGGCTAGCCCTATGTCCAAGCTTGTCACGATTTTTGGCGGATCCGGTTTTGTCGGGCGATATATCGCGCGGCGCATGGCCAAGGAAGGCTGGCGCGTCCGGGTCGCGGTCCGCAATGTTAACGAGGCGATGTTTGTCCGCCCCTACGGTGTGGTCGGTCAGGTTGAGCCGGTTTTCTGCAATATCCGCGATGATGCCAGCGTTGCGGCTGTCATGGATGGCGCTGATGCGGTTGTGAACTGTGTTGGTGTTTTGGACGAGGTGGGCAAGAACACATTTGATGCGGTTCAGGCCGAAGGTGCTGAACGGATCGCCCGGATCGCTGCATCCATGGCTGTGCCTCGCATGGTGCATATCTCTGCCATTGGTGCCGATCCGGACGCGGCCAGTGAATATGCCCGCACCAAGGCGGCGGGCGAGGCAGGCGTTCTGCAACATATGCCTGATGCCGTGATCCTGCGCCCTTCGATCATCTTTGGCCCGGAAGATCAGTTCTTTAACCGCTTTGCCGGGATGACCCGGCTTGGCCCGGTTTTGCCTGTTGTCGGCGCTGATACCCGGTTCCAGCCTGTCTATGTGGATGATGTGGCCGCTGCTGCTGCCAAGGCCGTGCAAGGCCACGCTGAGGCTGGTGTTTACGAATTGGGCGGGCCGGATGTGATGACCTTTCGCGCACTGATGCAGCTGATGTTGCAGATCGTGCGCCGCAAGCGGTTGATCCTGAATATGCCGTTCTGGATTGCCCGGATCATGGCGGCGGTCTTTGGCGTTGTGCGCGCCTTGTCATTGGGCATTGTCAAGGGACCGGTGACCAAGGATCAGGTGTTGAACCTCGCTGTTGATAATGTGGTTGCAGACGACGCAAAGGGCCTTGATGCATTGGGGATTTCCCCCACCGCGATGGAGGCTGTACTTCCCGATTATCTGTGGCGCTTCCGGCCTTCTGGTCAGTATGACGCGATCAAGGAATCCGCGAAGAACCTGAAAGCTTAGGTATAGGCGATCCATAGCAGGACGATGCCCAGCGCGATCCGATAGATCACGTAGGGTGTGTAACTGACGGCCTTGAGCAGTCGCATCATCAGGGTCAGCGCCAGCAAGGCCGCGCCGAATGACATTGCCACGACGATCCCGATATCGCGCAGATCTGATGCGTCAGCGGTGCCGATAACATCCAATCCCAGCAAGGCCGCAGAGGCGATGATGGTGGGGATCGACATCAACATGGAGAGCCGCGCTGCATCGGTTCTGGTATAGCCCAGCATCCGCCCCGCGGTGATGGTGATGCCGGACCGTGATGTGCCGGGGATCAGGGCGACCGCCTGCCAGAGGCCCATTTGCAGGGCGTCCTTCAAGCTCCATTTTTCGGCAGTCTTTTCAATGGGCCCGTTCTGATCAGCCCAGTAAAGGAAGACCCCAAAGATGATCATCGCCCAGCCGATTACGGCGATGCCGCGCATGGCGTCCGAGAGGCCGGTGAGTTTCAGGATCAGCCCGACCAGGATCACCGGGATCGTGGCGATCAGAAGGCAAAGGGCGAGGAATGCCCCTTGGGTGTCGATCTTGCCCCGTATCAGTCGCAATGTCCCAAAAAACGCCAGCCGGACGTCGGCCCGGAAATAGAGGATTACGGCCAACAATGTGCCGACATGGGCGGCCACATCAATGATCTGCCCTTGATCGGCCAGACCGCTAAGCGAGGGCAGCAATATCAGATGACCAGAGGAGGAGACCGGCAGAAATTCGGTTACACCTTGGATCAGCGCGATCAGGATCAGGTTAAATGTTGTCATCCGCTCTGGCTGCTTGATTCGGTTTCGTCAAACTAACCCGTTCGGAAACAGGGAAAAGAGCGGATATAGGTCACATATCGGACCTATTTAACGATTGAATTTGCACATAAGTGCGTTTGGGCATATAGATTTTCCCATTAAAGGTCAGTAATACTGCCTTTTAATCTGTTTCAAGCTGTTCTAAAAGGCGGCTCGCCTTTGAATTTGGGAGAACGCCGCATGGCTGGTCAGAAGATGCTGAAATTTACGGCTGTTGAGCGTGATATGCCGGAAAAGCGCCCGCCCAATCTACGCAAAGAAGATTTTGGCGAGATTTACGCGCAGTACGCCCGTGACAAAGCGGCAGAGCAGGCAAGCCGCTGTTCCCAATGTGGTGTGCCCTATTGCCAGACCCATTGCCCGCTGCACAACAACATCCCCGATTGGCTGCGCCTGACAGCCGAAGGCCGGTTGCAGGAAGCCTATGAGATCAGCCAGGCCACGAACACCTTTCCGGAAATCTGTGGCCGCATCTGCCCGCAGGACCGCCTGTGCGAAGGCAATTGCGTGATTGAACAATCCGGCCATGGCACGGTGACAATCGGGTCGGTCGAAAAATACATCACCGATACGGCCTTTGCTGAAGGTTGGGTCAAGCCGATCCAGCCTCATGTCGAACGCAGCGAAACTGTGGGCATCATTGGTGCCGGCCCCGGTGGGTTGGCCGCCGCAGACATGCTGCGCCGTCAGGGCGTGCAGGTCACCGTTTATGATCGCTATGATCGCGGTGGCGGTTTGCTGACCTATGGCATCCCCGGCTTTAAGCTGGAAAAGGATGTGGTGATGCAACGCATGACCCAGCTGGAAGACGGCGGCGTGCAGTTTGTGTTGAACTGCGAGGTTGGCGAGGACCTGTCATTTGATGCCATTCGCGGCAAACATGACGCCGTCCTGATTGCCACGGGCGTCTATAAAACAAGGGACCTGCCCGATAGTTTTGCCGATGGTATTGTCAGCGCGATTGATTATCTGACCGCCAGCAACCGCAAATCATTCGGCGATGATGTGCCGGAGTTTGACAATGGTGAATTGAACGCGGTGGGCAAACGCGTCGTCGTGATCGGCGGTGGTGATACCGCAATGGATTGCGTGCGTACCGCCGTCCGCCAAGGCGCTGACAGCGTCAAATGCCTGTATCGTCGCGACCGTGCCAATATGCCCGGATCGCAGCGTGAAGTGCAAAACGCCGAGGAAGAGGGGGTCGAATTTGTCTGGCTGTCTGCCCCCGCTGGTTTTGAGGGTGACCCGGCTACAGGTGTGAAGGTGCAAAAGATGCGCCTTGGTGCGCCCGATGCCACGGGCCGCCAATCGCCCGAGGTGATTGAGGGTGCCGATTATGTTGAAGGCGCCGATCTGGTGATCAAGGCGCTGGGGTTCGAACCTGAAGATCTGCCAAAACTGTGGGGCGTTGATGGCCTTGAGGTGACCCGCTGGGGTACGGTGAAGGCTGATTTCGGCACTGGTGCCACCAGCCTGGAAGGCGTTTATGCCGCCGGTGATATTGTGCGCGGTGCATCATTGGTTGTCTGGGCGATCCGCGATGGGCGCGATGCTGCCACTGCCATTCTTGAGTATCTGGGTCAGGCCGCTACGGTGGCCGCAGAATAGCCGAAAAACCGTGTCGGCAAAGCGTCGGCCAGACGTCGGACTTGCGTCGGGCAACTGGTCGGACCCCAACATATAGATAAGTCAGATATGCTGACTTGGAGGGTAAAGAAGTGATGAAGCATCTGACGATCCTTGGATTGATCGCAACGGGCGCGCCAGCATTCGCCCAGCAGAATTTTGCCCCGCCGGAAGGTTGCGAAGGTGTCCTGACCGTGCAGCAAAAGGGCTGCGTGATGGTCAATGTCTGGTCCTGCGAAGCGGATGATCCGGGCGATCAGTGGATCGCCCTGATTGGCGGCGGCGGGCTGTTCAGCATCCAGAAGGTTGATGATGAATTCCAGTGGCTGGAATCCTATAAGGTGACAGGGGATGAACGCCTGCGCCTGCCTGCCGATGACCCCGCATCCCTGACCGAGCTTTTCGCCAATCAGATCGACACCTGGGATTTCGTGATCGAAACCGAAGAAGGCATCGAACGCAATGTCGGCTTTGACAGCCTGACCGGCGAAACCACGGTGATTGATGGTGAAGAGCTGCTGAATACCGAATTTCAGGGTCGCACGCTGGACGGTGACGGCAATGAGGTCGAGACCGGCAGCGGCCGTCAATATGTCAGCCAGACCCACCGCCTGTTCTTTTTCGGGGAAGCCTGGGACGAGGCCACGCCGGACAATATCATCGACATGTCCCCGGTCGAGTTCATCTATCCCGACGAACCGGGCTTCTTTTCCGCCAGCCCCAAGTATGAATGCAACGTCAACGAAGTGGATTACCGTCCGTGAGATACGCGCTTGCCCTGATTTGCCTTGCGGCCCCAGCCCCGGCTGTGGCGCAGTCCACGTTTGAACTGCCTTCCGGTTGCGCGGCTTTTGTGACGGTTCAATCCACCAGCTGTCAGGTGGATCATCATTTTGTCTGTGACGGTGACCCCGAAGGCCATCAGCGCCGCGTGTCACTGGACGAAGAGGGTCTGACCTATGCCGGGCATATCGATAATGAGACCCAGTGGCTGGAAAGCTTTCATATCCTCAGCGGCCATGCTGAACGGCTGGAAACCAGCCCCGCCGAACCCGCGTCATTGTCTGATCTGATCGCAAGTGGCGTCGATGATTATGACTTCCAGACCTTGTCGGAAGAGATTGGCACAACCCGCTATGTTGGTCAGGACACACTGACAGGTCGTCAGGTGGTGATTGATGGCATCACCTTGGACGAAACCACTTATGACATTACCGCCTATAACGCCGATGGTGACGAGATGTGGCGGTCCAAGGGCAATGAGTTCATCAATCGCAACTGGCGCGTCTTTATTGCCGGCACCGGGGTGACCACCATCAATGGTGAGACGTTCGAGCGCGATAACCGCCCCGTCGAATTCATCTTTCCCGGCGAACCGGGTTTCCTGAGTGCCCGCCCCAAACATGGCTGCGGCGTCGCCATTTCATAGATTTTGATCAATGCCGCTGCGGCGGATCACACGGACAAAGCCCACCCCAAGGGTGGCCCCGCCTAGAAAGGAACTGACATGACCACATATGATGAGACCTGGGTCGCCGCCGAGGAAGCCAAGCGTCAGTGGATGGCTGAAAACAGCCTTTATGAGGCGGAGGATGAACATGCATCCTGTGGTGTTGGTCTGGTTGTGGCGATTGATGGTTCACAAAGCCGCGGCGTGGTTGAAAAGGGCATCAATGCCCTGAAAGCTGTCTGGCACCGGGGTGCGGTGGATGCCGATGGCAAGACGGGCGATGGCGCGGGTATTCATGTGCAGATCCCGACTGCCTTTTTCGAGGATCAGATCCGCCGGACCGGTCATGAACCCGGCGATGATGAATTGATTGCTGTGGGTCAGGTGTTTTTGCCCCGCACCGATTTTGGTGCGCAGGAACAATGCCGTACGATTGTCGAAACCGAAGTGTTGCGTATGGGTCATTACATCTATGGCTGGCGCCATGTGCCGGTGAATAACGATGTTCTGGGTGAAAAAGCGAACGCCACCCGTCCCGAGATCGAGCAAATCCTGATCCGCTGCGAAAAGGACATGGATGAGGAACAGTTCGAGCGTGAATTGTATATCATCCGCCGCCGTATCGAAAAAGCTGCCACTGCTGCTGGCATCGTCGGCATGTATCTGTGTTCCCTGTCCTGCCGGTCGATCATCTACAAAGGTATGATGCTGGCCGAACAGGTGGCCGAATTCTATCCCGACCTGATGGACGAACGCTTTGTTTCCGCTTTTGCGATTTATCACCAGCGTTATTCCACCAACACGTTTCCCCAATGGTCGCTGGCGCAGCCGTTCCGCATGCTGGCCCATAATGGTGAGATCAACACGCTCAAGGGCAATGTGAACTGGATGAAAAGCCATGAAATCCGCATGGCATCCGGTGCCTTTGGTGACATGGCCGAGGATATCAAGCCGATCATCCCATCAGGCGCGTCGGATTCCAGCGCGTTGGATTCGGTTTATGAGGTGTTGGTCCGCGCTGGCCGCAACGCCCCGATGGCCAAGACCATGATGGTCCCCGAAGCATGGTCGCAACAGGCTGTTGAGATGCCCAAAGCCTGGCAGGACATGTATGGCTATTGCAACGCCGTGATGGAGCCGTGGGACGGCCCCGCCGCATTGGCGATGACCGATGGCCGCTGGGTTTGTGGCGGGCTGGACCGCAACGGATTGCGCCCCTTGCGTTACGTTGTCACCGGCGATGGATTGCTGGTGGCCGGGTCAGAGGTGGGCATGGTGCCGGTGGACGAGGCGACCGTCGTTGAAAAGGGCGCGCTTGGCCCCGGTCAGATGATCGCCGTCGATATGACCGAGGGCAAGCTATACCACGATACCGAGATCAAGGATCAACTGGCCGCCGCCCAGCCCTTTGGCGAATGGGTTGGCAAGGTTGTGAACCTGAATGAACAGTTGATCGACATCCCCGAGGTGCCGCTGTTTGAAGGTGAAGACCTGCGCAAGCGCCAGATCGCGGCCGGTTATTCGATCGAAGAGCTCGAACAGGTGCTGGCGCCCATGGCCGAGGATGGCAAGGAAATGATCGCGTCGATGGGTGATGACACTCCGTCGGCGGTTTTGTCCAAGACATACCGCCCGCTATCGCATTTCTTCCGCCAGAACTTCAGCCAGGTCACCAACCCGCCGATTGACTCACTTCGTGAAAGCCGGGTGATGTCGCTGAAAACCCGGTTTGGTAACCTCAAGAACGTGCTGGACGAGGATTCGTCACAGACCGAAATTCTGGTTCTGCAAAGCCCCTTTGTGGGCAATGCAGAATTTGATGAAATGGTCCGCGTATTTGATGACAGCGTGGCCTTTATCAACTGTACGTTTGAACCGGGGCGCGGTGCGTTATCTGCGGGCCTGAAGCGTATTCGTGAAGAGGCGGAAGACGCCGTGCGGTCCGGTGCGGGCCATCTTGTGCTTACGGATGAACATCAGTCCCCCTATCAGGTGGCGATGCCGATGATCCTGGCCACCTCTGCCGTGCATTCGGGGCTGACAGCACAGGGTCTGCGCACCTTCTGTTCGGTCAATGTCCGTTCGGCAGAGTGTATTGATCCGCATTACTTTGCCGTGCTGATCGGCTGTGGTGCCACCACGGTAAACGCCTATCTGGCGCAGGATTCCATTGCCGACCGTGTGCGTCGCGGGCTGATCGACGGTAACCTGACCGATGCGATGCGCCGCTATCGCGCGGCGATTGATGCGGGTCTTTTGAAAATCATGTCCAAGATGGGGATTTCGGTTCTGTCATCCTATCGCGGTGGTCTGAACTTTGAAGCCGTCGGCCTGTCGCGTGCCATGGTCGCCGAGTATTTCCCCGGCATGCCGTCCCGGATTTCCGGCATCGGTGTCAGCGGCATCCAATCCAAGCTGGAAGAGGTCCATGCCCATGGCTGGACCACAGGCACCGATATCCTGCCCATCGGTGGTTTCTACAAAGCCCGGCGCAGCGGCGAAAAACACGCATGGGAAGCACAGACCATGCATATGTTGCAGGCCGCCTGCACCAATGCGTCCTATGCGATGTGGCAGCAGTTTTCCAAATCCATGCAGACGAACCCGCCGATCCATCTGCGCGATCTGCTGGCGATCAAGCCCTTGGCCAAGCCGGTGCCGATTGAAGAGGTGGAAAGCATCACCGCAATCCGCAAACGGTTCGTGACACCGGGCATGTCGTTGGGCGCCCTTTCGCCCGAGGCACATAAGACGCTGAATGTCGCGATGAACCGGATTGGCGCAAAGTCCGATAGTGGCGAAGGCGGTGAAGATCCGGCGCATTTTGTGCCGGAACCGAATGGTGACAACCCGTCTGCCAAGATCAAGCAGGTCGCGTCGGGCCGCTTTGGTGTCACGGCTGAATATCTGAACGCCTGCGAAGAGTTGGAGATCAAGGTCGCGCAAGGTGCCAAGCCCGGCGAGGGTGGTCAGTTGCCCGGTATGAAGGTCACCGACCTGATCGCCCGTCTGCGCCATTCGACCAAAGGTGTGACGCTGATCTCACCCCCGCCACATCATGATATCTATTCGATCGAGGATCTGGCGCAGCTGATCTATGACCTCAAACAAATCAATCCGCGCTGCAAGGTGACGGTCAAGCTGGTGTCGTCGTCTGGTGTTGGCACGATTGCCGCTGGTGTGGCCAAGGCCAAGGCGGATGTGATCCTGATTTCCGGTCATAACGGTGGCACGGGTGCATCGCCTGCAACATCGATCAAATATGCCGGTCTGCCATGGGAAATGGGCCTGACCGAGGCGCATCAGGTTCTGGCGATGAACAACTTGCGTGAGCGGATTACTTTGCGCACCGATGGTGGTCTGCGTACCGGTCGTGACATTGTCATGGCCGCGATGATGGGGGCCGAGGAATACGGGATCGGCACCGCCGCCCTGATTGCGATGGGCTGCATCATGGTGCGCCAGTGCCAATCCAACACCTGCCCGGTGGGTGTGTGTACCCAGGATGAGGCGCTGCGCGACAAGTTCACCGGCAGTGCCGATAAGGTGGTCAACCTGATCACATTCTATGCGACCGAGGTCCGCGAAATTCTGGCATCCATCGGTGCCCGTTCGCTGGATGACGTCATCGGCCGCGCTGATCTGCTGACCCAGGTGTCGCGCGGATCGGCGCATCTGGATGATCTGGATTTGAACCCGCTGCTGATCACCGTCGATGGCGCGCATAAGATCAAATATGATCGCAACCGTCCGCGCAATGCGGTTGATGACACGCTGGATGCCCAGATTGTGCAGGATGCCGCGCGGTTCCTGAATGATGGGGAAAAGATGCAGCTGGACTATGCTGTCCAGAACACGCTGCGCACCATTGGAACGCGCACATCCAGCCATATCGTGCAGAAACACGGGATGCGCAACGATCTGCAACCTGATCATTTGACGGTCAAGCTGCGCGGCTCTGCCGGGCAATCGCTGGGCGCGTTTGCCGCACCGGGGCTGAAACTGGAAGTATCCGGTGATGCCAATGACTATGTCGGTAAGGGCCTGTCGGGCGGCACAATCGTTGTGCGTCCGCCGATGGTCAGCCCACTGGTGGCGTCCGACAACACGATTATCGGCAATACCGTCCTCTATGGCGCGACCGATGGCTACCTGTTTGCGGCTGGTCGAGCGGGTGAGAGGTTTGCCGTGCGCAATTCCGGGGCCAATGTGGTGATCGAAGGCTGCGGCACCAATGGATGTGAATATATGACCGGTGGGGTCGCCGTGATCCTTGGGTCCGTCGGGGCCAACTTTGGTGCGGGGATGACCGGTGGCATGGCCTATCTTTACGATCCCGAAGGCACATCTGCCCCGCTGATTAATATGGAAACGCTGGTCACCTGCCCGGTGACCGTTGATCACTGGATGGCGCAGCTCAAAGAGCTGATCGAACGGCATCTGGAGGAGACCGGCAGCCGCCAAGCTGCGGAGATCCTGCAACACTGGGAGGTGGAAAAGCATAACTTCCTGCAAATCTGCCCCAAAGAGATGCTGGTCCATCTGGCGCATCCGTTGAGCGTCGAGGACGCGGCGATCCCAGCAGAATAAGGTCAAACCCCGCCATCACGGCGGGGTTTTTCGTTGCGTGGCACAGTCGCGTCGTGGGGAAAATGGCAGTTTCTTTCCCTCTAATAGTTTTCCGGCGCGCTTGGCATGTCCTTTCACATTGCGGCAATCCCGCATGTATCTGAAAGGACGACCCAATGAAAAAAACTTCATTCATCATGACGGCAGCTGCTGCCACCTGCATTCTGGCAGGCGCGTCAGCCCAGGCCCAAAGCACAGCCTTTGACAATCAGGACGCGGCAAGCGACGCGGTTGAAGACCTCGAAGAGCAGATCCGCGATGACCGCGACCGTGATCTGGAACGGTTCGGCAATAGCGGACGGCGGATCGGTTCCTACGGTTCGGTATCGGCCCGTGCGACAGCAACCAGCGACGATGATAATGACGATGTCGATCTGGGCGTTGGACTGCGTTTTGGCAATTATGATGGCGTGAACGGCTATGACCTGTCGCTCAGCTATAACTTCGGCAAATCCGACGACGAAGAAACCAAAAACAACCTGCTTGCCGGGTTTGACTATCGCCGTGATCTGTCCAGCAACCTGTTCGCATTCGGCAAGGCCGATGTGGCCTATGATGGTCTGGCTGACGAAGATGGTGACTACGAAACCGACGTCTTTGTCGGGGCCGGTATTGGTTACCGCATCTTCAACGACAAGGATCGCCAATGGTCGGTGCAGGCTGGTCCTGGCTACCGGGTGGCCGATATCGTCGGTGAGGACGAAGTCAGAGAAGCTGCTGCCAGCGTATCATCGAACTATTTCCAGTCGCTGAGCAAAACCAGCTATGTCACCAATGACACCGATATCATCGCGTCCGAGGAAAGCATGCTGGTCAATAACGAACTGGCGTTGAGCGTTTCGATGACCAATTCATTGGCCCTGCGCACCAGCCTGACCACGGCCTTTAACGATGCCACCGATAACGGTCTTGGCGAAGCCCGCAACACATTGGGCGTGTCTGTGGTGTACAACTTTCAGTAAACCCACTGCCATGCATCAAGGAAAGGGCGCGTCATTCCCCGCGCCCTTTTTTGTACCTTTGACCCAAAATCATCACTGCCCCGCGATTTCGGTGAACCTTCTTGACCCCGTGCTTGCCGCCATGGCTTATGGGGCCGATGGCAGAGCGCAAGACAGCATCAAAGAAACCGGCAAAGAAACCGGGCAGAAAACCAGCGCCCAAGACGGGCCGTTCCAGAAAGACGCAGCCGGGCCTGGTGGAACGGGCCTGGGGCTTTATCTGGCGGTGGGTCTGGCGCGCGGCATTTGTGGTGCTTGGCTTTGTCCTGCTGGCCACCCTGTTTTATGCGCTGATCAATCCGCCCACGACCCCCTATATGTTTTCAGAAGGCCGCAGGTTGGACGGCGTCAAACAGGAATGGGCCCCGATGGATCAGATTGCCCCGGTCATGGCCCGGTCCGCTGTTGCCGCCGAAGATGCCAATTTCTGCCTGCATTGGGGGCTGGATGTGAACGCCATTCGGGCGGCGGTTGATCGCGGCCGTGGCGGTGCGTCGACCATTTCGCAGCAGGTGATCAAGAACGTCTATCTGTGGCATGGCCGCAGTTGGTCGCGCAAAGCGGTTGAGGCGCTGTGGACCCCGCTGTCAGAGGCTGTCTGGACCAAGCGCCGCATCCTGGAATTGTACCTGAACGTCGCCGAATTTGATGAGGGCGTGTTTGGCGTACAGGCCGCCGCGCGGCATTACTTTGGCGTTGATGCGGCGGATCTCAGCGCCTTGCAGGCCGCCCGATTGGCCGCGATCCTGCCGGCCCCCAAGAACAGATCAGCCGCGAACCCATCGCAGTTCACCCGTAACCGGACCCGGCAGATCATTTCGGGTGCCGAAACGATCAGGGCGGATGGCCGCGCGGATTGCTTTCAATAGGCGCGTATTGATGTAACGCAATGTGCGGCGCTGGGCGGTGCATTACCCTGCGCCCATGTCCCTACTGATCCTTCTTTATTCCCGTACCGGCAATAACCGTGTCTTGGCTGATCTGATCGCCGAAAAGACGCATGCCGATATTGCCGAAATTCACCCCGTGGGCTGGTACCCGATGTTGCGCATCATCTGGCAGATGGCCACGGGTCGCCGCCCGCGTGTCCGCGCGCTGCAACACGACCCGGGTGCCTATGACCGGGTTCTGCTGATGGCGCCGATTTGGGATATGCATGTCGCCTTTCCGATGACAGAGGCGCTGCGCACCAATAAAGCCGGGATCGGAAGCTATGATTTTGTCACCTTCTGCGGCTACATCCGCGATGGTCAGCCTGATGCCGCGCGCCAGGAATTGACCCAGGCTGTTGGCCATCCCCCACTGCACCAGATGGAACTGCATGTCGGTGATCTGGTGCCGGAGGATCAGCGCGAGGACCCCCGCAAAGTGTCTGCAAAACGGGTCACGCGATCCGATCTGGATCACTTTGCCGCGCAAATCGCACAGATCATCGGCTGGTATGATCCTGCCTGAACGGCGTGCAAACGCCCTTGCCCCATTGATCCGGACGTCCCCTTGCGGCATGACAGGGGGAAACAATGTGGCGAGCTGTTGATGAATACCCTGTACCATTATCCCCTGTCCCCGTTTTCCCGCAAGGTCCGCCTGTGCATGGCCGAAAAGAAGATCGAGGTGGGGCTGGTCGAAGAACGCTATTGGGAACAGGATGCCGACTTCCTGCGCCGTAATCCCGCAGGTCAGGTTCCAGTGCTGAAGATGGATGGCCGCACCATGGCCGACAGCACCGCGATTTGTGAATTTCTGGAAGAAACCCACCCAACCCCGGCCTTGCTGCCCAAAGACCCGCATGCAAGGTTTGAGGCGCGCCGGGTCGTGGGCTGGTTCGATGACAAGTTTTACCGCGAAGTGACTGCAAAGCTGACAGGGGAGCGGGTGTTTCGCAAGGTCATGGGCACCGGCTATCCCGACAGTACCAATGTGAAAGCCGGGGCAAAGGCGATCAAATATCACCTGGATTATATGGCCTATCTGCTGGAGGATCGTCGCTGGCTGGCGGGCAACGATATGACGCTGGCGGATTTTGCGGCTGCCGCACAGCTATCCTGTCTGGATTATACCAGCGATGTCGATTGGCATCGCCACGAGGTGGTCAAGGATTGGTATGCCAAGATCAAATCCCGCCCTGCCTTTCGGTCGCTTCTGGCGGACGAGGTGCCGGGGTTTCAGCCATCGACCCAATATGCCGATCTGGATTTCTAGACCATGGGCCTGAAGGCTGATCTGACGGCCTTCGCGACCGAAGCAGGGTTTGCAAAACTGGGTATTTGCCGCCCCGACGCAGTGCCACATATTGCTGATCGTCTGGCGACGTTTGTTGATGCGGGCATGCATGGGCAGATGGGCTGGATGGCCGAACGGATGTATTGGCGCGGTGATCCCGCCGCCCTGTGGCCCGATGCCCGGTCGGTCGTGATGCTGGCCGAACCTTACACGCCCAATCATGATCCGCTGGACGTGTTGGACCGCGCAGATCGCGCGGCCATCAGCGTTTACGCCCAGAACCGCGATTATCATGATATCGTCAAAAAGCGGTTGAAACGCGTGGGGCGCTGGCTGATCGAGCAGGTGCCAGGGGCGCAGATCAAGGTGTTTGTCGATACCGCCCCGGTGATGGAAAAACCACTGGCCGCGGCGGCGGGCCTAGGCTGGCAGGGCAAGCATACCAATCTTTTGGGGCGCGATTTGGGGTCATGGTTCTTTCTGGGGGCGATTTTCACGACGGTTGATCTGCCCCCCGATGAAGCTGAGGTTAGCCATTGTGGCAGTTGCACCGCCTGTCTGGATATCTGTCCCACCGATGCCTTTCCCGCCCCTTACCGGCTGGATGCGCGGCGTTGCATTTCCTATCTGACCATCGAACATCAGGGCCCGGTTGATCCTGAACTGCGCGCCCGCATGGGCAACCGCATCTACGGCTGTGATGATTGTCTGGCCGTGTGCCCGTGGAACAAATTTGCATCCACCGCCCGCGATGCCCGCTATGCCGCGCGCGATGATCTGCTGGCCCCGCCATTGGCGGAGCTTGCCGGTCTGAATGATGCGGCGTTTCGCGCCCGGTTTTCCGGGTCACCGATCAAGCGGATCGGGCGTGACCGGTTTGTGCGCAATGTCGCCTATGCGATTGGCAATTCGGGTGATCCGGCGCTGGGGGATGTGCTTTCACCTTTGCTTGATGATGCCGATCCGGCAGTGGCCGATGCTGCCCGCTGGGCTATCTTGCGGTTAAAGGAGGTGCAGCATGATCCGTAAAATCACTCTTGTCGCCGCAGCGGCAGCCGCAGGTGCCGTGGCATGGGCCGAGGTTCGTCAAGGCCGCCCGAATGCCGATTTCACCCCGGCCTTTGCCGCGCAAACCCGCGCGCCGGAACTGCCTGCCAGCCCGGTCACCGTGTCGACATTCGCCAGTGGGCTGGAAAACCCATGGGGTATCGCGCCTTTGGGTAATGGTCAGTTTCTGGTGACGGAACGCCCCGGCACCATGCGCCTGATCAATGCTGATGGCAGCGTGTCAGGTCCGTTGCCCGGCCTGCCGGATGTTGCGGCGGAAGGTCAGGGCGGGTTGCTGGATGTGGCCGTGTCACCCCAATTTGCGCAGGATCGCACCGTGTTCTGGACCTATGCGAAATCCGTGCGGGGTGGTTTGGTCACGGCGGCGGCGCGGGCCACGCTTGGCCCGGATGGCGCGCTGAACGACGTCGCCGATATCTTTGTGCAGGATAACCCCGCCCGCAATGGCCGCCATTTTGGCAGCCGGATTATCCCGATGGCGGATGGCACTGTCTGGATCACCACCGGGGATCGCGGCGCAGGGGATAGTGGCACGTTGGTGCAGGATGTCACGACAACCCACGGCAAGGTGATCCGCATCAATGCCGATGGCAGCATCCCCGCCGATAACCCGTTTGTTGGCAGTGATGGCGATGATCAGATCTGGTCGCTGGGTCACCGCAATATGCAGGGGGCGGCGATTGGTCCGGATGGCGCGCTGTGGACGATTGAGCATGGGCCGCGCGGCGGTGATGAGCTGAACCGTCCGCAGGCGGGCCTGAACTATGGCTGGCCGGTTGTCAGCTATGGCATCAATTATCGTGGGTCGGCAGTTGGTTCGGGGCAGGCGCGCGCTGCGCAGTTTGAAGAACCCGTCTATTACTGGGATCCTGTCATCGCACCGGGTGGCATGATGTTCTATGATGGCGCTTATGCGGATTGGCGGGGTGATCTGTTTATCGGGTCACTGAACCCCGGCGCGCTGGTCCGCCTGAAACTGTCAGGCGCTCAGGTCGTTGGGGAAGAACGGTTGCTGACCGATGTGGGCCGCGTGCGTGACGTGCAGGTGCTGCCGGATGGTGCCATCCTTGTGCTGACCGATGCGGGTGACGTGCTGCGGGTTGTGCCGGGGTGAAGCTTTGGTTGGCGCGCATCGCTGTCCGGATCGAACGGCTTTTGGGTCGCGCCAGTGATGCGCGGCAGGCGGGTGCGATTGTGCCATATGTCGGATACGCGACGCCCGCTCATTTCGTTGTTCGTGGACGTGTTTTGGCCCATATGCAGGACGTCGGGATGCGCGCGGCGCAAAGCCGCTGGCGCAATCTGCGCCAGATGATCGGGTTGTTCCTGACGGCCGAAGTTCCGGAAGTCACCATCTCTGCAGGCGACGTGACGGGCAGAACCGATGAGGAAGGGTATTTCACTCTGCTTCTGCCACGCGATGATCGGACCGGATGGATCAAGGTGGACGTGACCGCAGCAGATGTGACGGTGGCTTGTCCTGTTCTGGTGCCCGGACCCGATGCCGCGTTCGGTGTTATTTCCGACATCGATGACACGATGATGCATACCGGTGCCTATTCGTTATGGCGCAATATCTGGACGTCACTGACCGGTAATGCCGCGACGCGTGTTGTGTTCCCTGATGCGGTGGAACTTATGACGGTGCTGTCTGACGGTGGGCGCAATCCGGTTCATTTTGTCAGTTCATCACCTTGGAATTTCTATGGTTTCCTGACCGTCGTGTTCGCGCGTAATGGACTGCCCCGTGGCCCCGTGTTTTTGCGCGATTACGGCATCAGTGAGACGCAGTTCATCACCGGCACACATGGCGATCACAAAGGCTCCGCCATTGATGTCATTATGGCGGCCCTGCCTGATCTGCCCTTTATCCTGATTGGCGACACGGGTCAGCATGACGCGGAGGTCTATCTGGCAGCTGCGAAACGCCACCCCGGGCGGGTGCAGCAGGTCATTCTGCGCGCGCCGGGGCGTGGTGCAGATGCGAAAGATCTGGCGTTTGTTTCACAGATCGAAGCACTGGGCGTGCCTGTGCATGTCGGGCGAGACTATCGCGCAGTTCTTGGGTCATGACCCTAGACGCGGAGTTTGCGCGCTGTCGAGAATGAAACCAGGCGTCGCGTTTTTTCATCCCACAGATCAAGGCTCGCGCATTTCAGGCTTTCCCAGATCGTCATCCGGCTGACTTCAACCAGTTCGCTGTGATCGCGCAGCACTTCTGTCAGCCGGTAAAACGGGATGCGGCTATACAGGTGATGCACATGGTGGATGCCGATATTGGCGGTAAACCAGCGCAGGATCGGTGGCAGGTCGTAATGTGAACTGCCATGCAAAGCAGCCTCGTGCAGGTGCCAATCCGGATGCGGGTCCCAATGGGTCGATTCAAACTGGTGCTGGACATAAAACAGCCAGACCCCGATTGAGGCCGCGATCAGCGTTGTTGGCAAAAACACCAGAAACAGGGCCTGCAGCCCGCCGAAATAGATGATGGTCGCAAGGACAACGCCAGCGGCCAGATTTGTGCCCATCGCGCTAACCCAGTATTTGCGCCCTTGGTTCATCAGCCCCAGCGGCAGCCGGTTTTGCAGGATGAACAGATAGGTCGGCCCCAGACCGAACATCACAATCGGATGCCGATAAGCCCGGTAGAGCCAGCGCCCAAAGGGCGTGCGTTGATGGTATTCTTCGACCGTCAGGGTCATCACATCGCCGATGCCCCGGTGATCAAGATCACCCGCATGGCTGTGATGGATGGAATGGGTGCGCCGCCAGACGTCATATGGCGTCAGCGTCACCACCCCAAGCGCCCGCCCGATCCAATCGCTGACCGTCCGGTTGCCAAAGAATGACCCATGCCCGCAATCATGCTGGATGCAGAACAGCCGCAACAGGAACAACCCGTTCAGCGCCGAAATCAGAAACGCCCCGAAATAGCTATATTGCGCAACCCAGCATGCCAGCACCCAAAGCACCACGAAAGGCACAAGACTGACCCCCAGTTCAAAACTGCTGCGCAGAGAGTTCGGTTCACGATATTTGGCAAGGACCTGTACCCAGTCGCGGGCATTCATGTTGGTCTGGTCGGTTGCGTTTTCTTGCATACGAAACTTCTTATGATGGTTTGGTGACGGATATCTTAATTCCCGCAGCTAACAAGCGAAAAAGGCTTCATTGTGGTCCGACCGAGGCATAGGGTGCCGCTAAGGGCGCAGAGTGCCGCAAATAAGGAACACACTGATGCAGCCCCTGCGTGGCATTCTGTTCAAGGTGATGTCGGTGGCGATGTTCATGGGCATGGCGTCACTGGTGAAAGCGGCCTCTGCCGATGTCCCGCCGGGACAGGCGGTTTTCTTTCGATCCTTCTTTGCCTTGCCGATCATTCTGGGCTGGCTGGCCCTGCGCGGTGAGTTGCGTCACGGTTGGAAAACGGCCAACCCGATGGGTCATGTCTGGCGCGGCTTGATCGGCACGTCGGCCATGGGGCTGGGCTTTACCGGGTTGGGCCTGCTGCCCCTGCCAGAGGTCACGGCGATCGGTTATGCCGCTCCTTTGTTGGTTGTCGTCTTCGCTGCGATGTTTCTGAATGAAGAGGTGCGCGCCTTTCGTCTCAGCGCTGTGGCCATGGGCATGGTGGGCGTGTTGATCGTGCTGTCCCCGCGCCTGTCGGTGGGCGCATCACTCGACGTGTCGGAAACGCTGGGCGCGATTGTGGTACTGATGGGGGCGGTGCTGGCCGCATTGGCGCAGGTTTTCGTGCGTAAACTGGTGGCTACCGAAGACACCGCCGCCATTGTTTTCTGGTTCACGATCACATCCTCGGTCCTGTCGCTGTTCACGCTGCCCTGGGGCTGGGTGACGCCCGGCTGGGCGGTGGCCACCATGCTGATCTGCGCCGGGCTTTTGGGTGGCGTTGGGCAAATCCTTTTGACGTCCAGCTATCGTTATGCGGATGCATCGCTGGTCGCGCCGTTTGACTACACATCGATGATCCTGGCGCTGACAATCGGCTATCTGATCTTTGACGAGGTGCCCACGGGGACCATGCTGGCCGGTGCGGCAATTGTGATCTGCGCGGGTGTGCTGATCATCTGGCGCGAACGGCAACTGGGCCTGAAACGGGCGCGACAACGCAAGGCCACGGGCAATGTTGGCGGTTAACGGCGGGGACGGCGCAGTGTGACCTGGCCCCAAAGGCCGCGTGCCAATGCGACGGGGCGTTGGAGCCCCGGATCGGCAGGCTTCAGGCGCAAACCCAACCGGGCGTAAAGCGGCCGGAGATGTCCGGCTTCATCCGGTGACAGATGCGGCGGCAGACAAAGTGGCACACCACCGGTTGGAGCCCGGAATCGCGAGGGGATGGTGAAAGGCAATGCGCCGCGCGGCCATGCCATCAGTTTCTGGTTCATGCGGCGCGCGATGCGCGGGTCCATATCCAGCGGACCAACCAACAGGGCATGATTGCGATAAGACCCGGTATCCCAATTGCGCAGCACTTGCGCGAAAATCTGGTTGGCATCGGGGCGGGCAGGCAAGGGTTGCGGGTCTTCCAGATGCCGGATCGGATCACTGCGATAAAACGCATGTACCGCCACCGCAAAATCGCAGGCAGGCTGGTTCAGCATCCAATGCACAAGCCCATCGTGGACAGGCCCGCGGGTTCGCCGGATGGTATCGAGCCACAGGTCCTGCGGTGCAGACACCAAAAGCCGCTGCAGTTCCGCCATGGCAGCATCGGGCGTTTGCAGGTCCTGTCTGATATGGCGGGCTGATTTGGGCATGGGGCTTTCATCTGATGGTCGGATCCCATCATCGTGCCAGATACTGACCGAACTTGGGCCGCCTGTTGGCAAAGGTCGGGCGATTTGCAAATCAGGCTGGCTTTTTGGGCAGGCCGCAGAAAAATAGGCGAATCCCCGAACCTGTGATAAACTGGCCCAATCACAACGGAGGATGAGATGAGCAAGCATGTTCTCGACAGACCCAAGGTTGTAAGTAATCAGATGTTGCGGCGCGCCATGGCGATCAAACGCCGTGCCTTGCCTCAGTCAGGCAGCTTGAGCCTGCAGCGGCGGCACAGACAGGCCACAGCCCAGCGGCGTTTGCAGCATTTTTTGCGTATCGAGCGTGATGTGAATAACTGATCGCTGACAGGATAATGTCATCATGGAAGGGCACCTGATTGCGTGCCCTTTCTTGCATTTGGGGTGTATTGCACCCCATACGGCATTAAAATTCCATTTAGATTCAGTAGGTAAACGACATTACACGCGCTGCGTGCCAATCGGCACAGAATCTCTCGTGGCGCGGGCTTAACGTAGGGTCACTTGTTATCGAGTATTTCGTTTGTGTTACCACTCAAAATTTTATTTCAGGAGAAGTCCAATGAATGCATTTACAGCAATCGCCCCTCACGCCCAGCTGACTGTTGCGTCAAGCCAAAGCGCCAACACTTACAAGGTCACGCAAAAGCGAGGCACCATTACCGGTGTCGGCGCAAGCGTGTCCGGCGCCGGGGCCTGGGTCAAACTGAAGGGCGGAATGGATTTTCAGATCTATTCTCTCAATTCATCCAAAACCTATAACGAGATGCGGTCCAAATACAGCATCGGCGGCGGCGTCAGCGGCTTTTTCGGCTGGCTTGTCGGCAATGCACATGCCCAGACGCACAAGGAAGAGATCGAAAAGACCTTCAAGGAAGTGACCAGCACCCAGAAGGTCGATGGCCATGTCGATATCGAGATGATGGTCAGCGGCATCTATCCCAACGTGCAGGTTGATGCCTCGGCCTACATCCTTGTGCTGCAGATCGAAGACAGTCAGGGCAATACGTTCAACTTTGCCGCAGATGGTGCGCCTGCCGCCGATACCGGCGCGCAGGATGGCAGCGGCAATTCACTACCCACGGAAGGCAATAACAGCACGATTACGCTGTAAGGCGCCAGCGGCGTCAGGCATGTGATTTTCCCGCGCATGCCTGACGTCCATTTTATTTGGCCAAGGCAATTTTCCATGGCGTTTTCCAGTTCATGTTGGATCACCCGGTTTTCTGAACGGCCATGTAAACAAAACCTGCCTCAGAAAAACCAGGCGATACATTCGCTTTAATGTAAACTGGAAACGCTCCGATGGATTTGTCGCCACTCAACCTGATTACACTGCCCGCAGATTTGATACCCCATAACAGCGAGATTGCGCAGGCAGAGCGGACCGACCAGCTGGGCCGGTCCCGCAGGCAGGCTGCTGGTGTGATCCATAACGGCCATTGCAGTGTCACCGCCGCGATTGCCCCCGGCAGCGCAGGCAAGATCGCACTGAGCTTTGAAATCGAACTGCCCAGCGTCACCGACCCGTCATTTGACAAATTACGCGGCACGCTGGCCCAGATTCTGGCACCGAAACGGTCAGAAAAGGCCATTGCCGCCCGGGCCGGTATTCCGCCCTCACCCCCGGCATCAGATGCCAGCCGGATGGCGACCTATGCCGCCACCCTGTTTGCCGATCTGTTCTTTGATGGGCATGTCGATCTGGAAACCGACCATCCGTTTGATGCGATGAAGGGTCATCACATCACCCTGACCGAAGCAGCGTATGCAGTGCGTGGGGCCAAGCTGGGCATGCTGCGCCTGTCCGGCACGATCGAAGTCAGCGCCGATTTCGACGGGGCCGAAACCCAAGTGTATGTCCCCGTAACGGCGGTTGCCTATGATGACGGGATCACGATCCCTTTCGCAGGCTATGCCGAGACCGCGCTGGTTGATACAAAATCCCAACGCCTTTCGGTCCCCATGCCCCGGATGTTCTGGGAACTGCTCCCTGACGAGGGTTGAACGGCGGGCAATGAAGGCGTCCGCGCGGATCAGAAAACTACATCACGTCGGCAAGGCGGCTCTTGAACTCTTCCAGCGCGCCTTGAGGATAATCGCCCAATGAATAGCTGCGCACGGATGCGCGCTGCGCGGCCATCGGATCGTGCTCGCTGATCGACTGGACCAGATCGCGCAAGGCCGCTGCATTCTGCAACAGATATGCCGCGCGTGATGAGGGATAGGTGGTTCCCAGTTCCTCGGGCGTGTTCTGGAATGGATCGCACAGAATAACGGGTTTGTCGGTGATCAGATATTCATTCAGCACGCTGGAGACGTCAGTGATCATCAAATCCGACTGGTTCATGGCCGCATGTATACTGTCGCGGCTGGTCAGAACCGTGATGCCGCGCTGGGCACACAACGCGTTGATTTTCTTGAGTTCGGCCTTGGTTTTCGCACAGCGTGACCCTGTCATCGGGTGGGGTTTGAACACGACATCCAGACCCGGTCTGGATGCGAGGCTATTCAGGATATCAAATCCCATATCGCGGACCGATCCGAAATTCGCGACTTCGGTAAAACCTTCCCATGTCGGGGCGTAAAGGACGGTTTTGAGCGGCCCATCACCGCTTCGTTTTGAAAGCGCCATCTCCGCCTGTGGGCGGCCGACAAAAACCACCTGATCATCGCGAATAGGCAGTCCGGCATCAATCAACCGATCCTTCGCCAGTTGTCCGCCGACAAACAGCCGATCATAGGCCATAAGGAACTTGCTTTGATTGACAACTTTGTCGCTTTCCCCGTGGTTGATGAAAACATGTGTGCAATCCGTATGACGCAGCACATGGGCATTTTTCATACCGTTTGCCGGGTAAAGGATCGTCCGCACTCCTGCATCGACAATCTGGGCAACGGATTCACTTTGTTCGGCGATGATGATTGGCAGGGTTGTTTTTTCAATGGCTCGCGCCAACGGGCCGTCGCGCACGACGATGGCGGTATTGAAGGGCAATTGTTCAAGCACTGGCAGCCACTGGTTGACTTGATAGGCAGCATCCGGCGGGCCGGATGAATGGACGATCAGCTCATAAGGTTGCGACCGCATTTCTGTTCTTATTGCGGCGGCGTCCGCACGCAACGCTGATCGCGATTTGTATAACCTGAACACCGCAATGGCAGCATAGGCCGTCGCCAAGATCAGCACGAATAATCCGGTCTGCGGGGCGATCATCCATGCCATGGTGGCCAGGACAAAACCGATGGGCCAGTAATTGAAGACAGGTGCCGGAACTGGAACGGATGCGCGCCGAAACATCACCTTTGGCGGTTTTTGGTACTTTGCTTCCAGAATACTGAACGCGACCAGCAATACGGTCGTCACCATCAAGAGAACAAGCCGCGTGGTGCTGATCGGATCAGTGAATAAACCGATAACACCAAAGGCGATAACAACCAGAATGAGCGATATTGCAGCCAGCAAAGAAATCCCCTTTCCCGGAAAGACTTGAGAACAGGTAAATATTTTGTGCGCTCACCAATTGGAAGGGCGAAAACACAGACGCTGTCCGGGTCGTTGGGATACGGTCCGGGTGCCGCATCGTCAGCGGGCAAACCTTTCGTAACGGAAACAGCCGCGTTTCATTGGCACCGCGACATGGCGCAAACGCCGCGATGGGCGTCGCCTGCGGCCTTTCGCATGATTTGGGCAAATGCTGTACTCTGCCAAGGAAATGGCGGAGAATCCTGATGTCGGACCAGATCACATTTAACCTCGACGGTGAAACCGTCACGGCGGAACCGGGGCAAACGATCTGGGAAGTCGCGCATGGGCGCGGCCTGATCATTCCGCATCTGTGCCACAAGCCACAACCCGGTTACCGGTCTGATGGGAACTGCCGTGCCTGCATGGTTGCCATTGAAGGCGAACGCACGCTTGCCGCTTCCTGCATCCGCGAACCGAGCGAAGGCATGGTTGTCACCACCGATCAACCGCGCGAAAAACAAGCGCGCAAGATGGTGATGGAACTGCTGGTCGCTGACCAACCCCAACAGGCGGTGGCCCATGACAAATCCAGCCACCTGTGGGATATGGCCGCCAAGCAGGACGTGGCCGAAAGCCGGTTCCCAACCAAGGATAGTGACCATATCCCGCTGCTGGATGACAGCCATGTTGCGATGTCCGTCAACCTTGATGCCTGTATCCAATGCGGGCTTTGCGTGCGCGCCTGCCGCGAGGTGCAGGTCAATGATGTGATCGGCATGGCCGGGCGTGGCGCGGGGGCTTACCCTGTTTTCGACATGGATGACCCGATGGGCGCGTCATCCTGCGTGGCTTGCGGCGAATGCGTGCAGGCCTGCCCAACCGGCGCGCTGCTGCCTGCGACGGTGACGGATGAAAACCAGCAGGGCGACACCAAGGATTATGATCGCGAGGTCGAAAGCATCTGCCCGTTCTGCGGCGTCGGCTGTCAGGTCAGCCTCAAGGTCAAGGATAACAAGGTCAAATTCGTCGAAGGTATCAACGGCCCTGCAAACGAGGGGCGGCTTTGCGTCAAAGGCCGCTTTGGGTTCGACTATATCCACCATGATCACCGGGTCACCAAACCGCTGATCCGGCGCGACGATGCACCCGCCAAGGGGCTGAATGTCGACCCCGGCAACTGGCAGGCGCATTTCCGCGAAGCATCATGGGAAGAGGCGCTGGATGCCGCCGCCAACGGTTTGAAAGATATCGGCGGAACGGGCGTTGCGGGCTTCGGTTCGGCCAAATGCACCAATGAAGAGGCGTATCTGTTCCAGAAACTGATCCGCCAGGGTTTTGGCCATAACAACGTGGACCACTGTACCCGGCTTTGCCACGCCTCATCCGTTGCGGCGCTGATGGAAAATGTCGGCTCTGGCGCTGTGACCGCGACCTTTAACGAGATTGAAAACGCGGATGTGGCCATCGTCATCGGGGCGAACCCGATCGAAAACCACCCTGTCGCGGCCACCTATTTCAAGCAATTCACCAAACGTGGCGGCAAGCTGATCGTGATGGACCCACGGGGGCAGGCGCTCAAACGGTTCGCCAGCCATATGCTGCAATTCCGTCCGGGCGCGGACGTGTCGATGCTGAATGCCATCATGCACACCATCGTCGAAGAAAAACTGTACGATCAGCAATATATCGACGCCTACACCGAAAACTGGGAAGCAGAGAAGGCGCATCTGGCAGATTTCACCCCCGAAAAGATGGAAGGCATCTGCGGCATCCCGGCCGAGACGCTGCGCGATGTCGCCCGCACCTTTGCCGGTGCCAAGGCTGCGATGATTTTCTGGGGCATGGGGATCAGCCAGCATATTCACGGGACCGATAATTCCCGCTGCCTGATCAGCCTTGCGTTGATGACCGGGCAGGTCGGTCGCCCCGGTTCCGGGCTGCACCCGCTGCGCGGCCAGAACAATGTACAGGGGGCGTCTGACGCGGGTCTGATCCCGATGTTCCTGCCCGATTATCAGCCCGTGGGCGATGACGGCGTCAGATCGGCCTTTATGGAGGTGTGGGAAGACGGCCAGATCGACCCGAACCGGGGTCTGACCGTGACCGAAATCCTTGATGCCGTCCATGCGGGCGATATCCATGGCATGTATATCCTTGGCGAAAACCCGGCCATGTCAGACCCGGATGTGGAACATGCACGCGATGCGCTGGCTAAGCTTAAACATCTGGTAGTGCAGGATATTTTCATCACCGAAACGGCCAATTATGCTGACGTGATCCTGCCTGCGTCCGCCTTTGCCGAAAAATCCGGCACGGTGACCAATACCAACCGGCAGGTCCAGATGGGCCGCCCTGCCGTGGCGCCCCCTGGCGACGCGAAAGAGGATTGGTGGATCACGGTTGAACTGGCAAAACGGCTGGGGCTGCCCTGGACCTACACCCACCCATCCGACGTGTTTGACGAGATGACCAAGGTCATGAAATCGCTCAATAACATCACCTGGGACAGGCTGGATGCGCAAAATGCGGTGACCTATCCGTCGCTGTCGCCAGAGGATCCCGGCCAACCGATCGTGTTTGCCGATGGGTTCCCGCGCCCTGATGGGCGTGCCCGGTTCACACCGGCCAGCGTGATCGCCCCGGATGAGGTGCCGGATGCGGATTATCCGATGATCATGACAACGGGGCGCCAGTTGGAACATTGGCACACCGGGTCGATGACGCGGCGGTCCAAGGTGCTGGACGCGGTTGAGCCAGAGGCGAACTGTTCCTTGCACCCATCCACGCTGCGCAAGCTTGGCGTGGCACCCGGTGGGCGCGTGCGGCTTTCGACACGGCGCGGCAGTATCGAGATTATGGCCCGCGCCGACCGTGCGGTCGCACCGGATATGGTTTTTGTGCCCTTCGCCTATGTCGAGGCGGCAGCAAACGTACTGACCAACCCGGCGGTGGACCCATATGGGAAAATACCGGAGTTCAAGTTCGCGGCGGTGAAGGTCGAAAAGGCGGATCAGATCGCGGCTGAATAGCCGGGCACGCCTAGTCCATTGGCGCGCCTGTCACCCCGCCCGCAAACACGCCTGTGTCGCCAGAACCGGCAAAGGCCCCGATCACCTGATCGCTGCCAGCGACGCCTGCCAACTCGCCCTCCATCCCGCGAAAGGTGACGGTGCCGGTGATCGCGGCACCGTTGATTGTGCCATTCATACTGATGCCAGATGGCGTGTCTGTCGCAGCACTGCCTTCAAAACTGGCGCTGTCAAAATCAGCGGTCAGGGTGATGTCGCCATGCACGCCAACACCACCAAGCGCATGCAATTCGCCATCGATTTCCTTGATGTTTTCCAATGATTTGACGTGATAGGTCGCGTCATAGGTGATGCTGCCGCTGGCGGGTGGCGCTGTGAATGTGGTGCCGGGCAAGATGCCTGCAATCGCGGTAAAATTGCCCGCCTCTGTCACCCCCATCTGATAGGTGTAACCGCCGCTGACCGCCCCGTTTTGGGTGCCGGTGACGTGCTGGCCGTCTTCCGCGAAACCCGCGCTGATTGATCCGTCAGCACCGGGCGTGGCGATACCGAACTGCAATGTCAGTTCTTCGGGCTTGGGTGGTTCTGCGGGTGCAGAGCCTGAACTGCTGCACGCGGATAAAAGGGAAGCGGCAATAATAACGGGTGTTTTGACTACAAACATCATACTCTCAAACATTGGGTGACACATGTTCCTGCGCGGCCTGACCAAGGCGAAATTGCGCCAGAATACCCTGCTCCAACTTGGTTAATATCAAATTAACTGAACGCTTGTTCAAAAAAAGATTTGACGTATCGAAGTGATGGGCCTCAGTATGGACCGCGAGGGCAAAGTCACGAGGAGGTGACTCGCCCGGACGCTGGCACAGATCAGCGAGGGAGGACGATTGGCATGACTGCACCCGCGCCCAGCGGCGATAATTCTGTTCCTGCACTGTTGGCCCGCAATGTGGCGCAGCATGGGAACAAGGCGGCTTACCGCGAAAAGGAGTTTGGGATCTGGCAAAGCTGGACCTGGGCAGAGGCCGCCGAAGAGATTGACGCGCTTGCCGCCGGATTCCTGACGTTGGGCGCCAATGTGGGTGACCATATCGCCATCACCGGGCGCAATCGTCCGGCACTATACTGGGCGATGGTGGCGGCACAAAAGGCCGGCTGCGTGCCGGTGCCGCTTTACGCGGATGCCGCAGCGGAAGAAATTGCATACGCGCTGGAACATTGCGGCGCGCGTTTTGTCGTGGCGGGTGATCAGGAGCAGGTCGACAAGATCGCCGATATCCGAGACCAGCTGCATGAGCTGGACCATGTGATCTATCTGGATGGGCGCGGCCTGCGCAAATACGACCACACGCACATGACATCCTATGCCGACCTGCAACAGGCCGGACGCAACGCCAATCAGATGGCCGAGATTGAAAAGCGTACAGCCGCGCTGGGCCCTGATGATAAATGCGTGATGCTTTATACCTCGGGCACAACGGGGCGGCCCAAAGGCGTTGTGTTGTCGAACACAAATGTCATTGAGACGTCAAAAAATTCAGCCGAGTTCGACCACCTGCGCCCCGGCGACGAGGTGTTGGCCTATCTGCCGATGGCCTGGGTGGGTGATTTCATCTTTTCTATCGGACAGGCGATGTGGACAGGGTTCTGTGTGAACTGCCCCGAAAGCGCCGAGACGATGCATACTGACCTGCGCGAGATCGGGCCAACCTATTTCTTTGCCCCACCGCGGGTGTTTGAACAGCAATTGACCAATGTCATGATCCGCATGGAAGATGCGGGGCGGTTCAAAAAATGGTTGTTCGACAAATATATGGCTGTCGGGCGCAAGATCGGGCCGAGGATTCTGGATGGAGAACCGGTTTCGGGTATGGAGCGGTTTCAATACCGTCTTGCCGATTGGCTGGTCATTGGTCCGTTGAAGAATACGCTGGGTCTGAGCCGGGTGCGCGTCGGCTACACGGCTGGTGAAGCGATTGGCCCCGAGATTTTCGATTTCTATCGGGCGCTGGGTATCAACCTCAAACAGCTTTATGGCCAGACCGAAGCGACCGTGTTCATCACCCAGCAACCTGATGGTGAGGTGCGGTCGGATACGGTCGGTGTGCCAAGCCCGGGGGTGGAACTGAAGATCGCCGAGAATGGCGAGGTGTTTTACCGTTCACCCGGTGTGTTCGTGGAATATTACAAGAACGCGGAAAGCACGGCATCCACCAAGGATGCCGAAGGCTGGGTTGCTACAGGTGATGCGGGTTTCATTGAGGAGGGCACCGGCCATCTGCGGATCATCGACCGGGCCAAGGATGTGGGCAAAATGGCCTCTGGTGCGTTGTTCGCGCCGAAATATGTGGAAAACAAGCTGAAGTTTTACCCTGATATTCTGGAGGCTGTCGTGTTTGGCGCTGACCGGGAATATTGCACAGCTTTCGTCAATATCGACCTGACTGCGGTGGGGAACTGGGCCGAGCGCAACAATATCGCCTATTCCAGCTATCAGGAACTGTCCCAGCATCCCCGGGTGCTCGACACCATAGAGGCGCATGTAGCGGAGGTGAATAAATCCGTGGCCGCGGACGAGATGCTGGCGGGTTGCCAGGTGCATCGTTTCCTTGTGTTGCATAAGGAACTGGACGCCGATGATGGTGAAATGACCCGCACCCGCAAGGTGCGCCGCCGTATCGTGGAAGAAAAATTCGATGATCTGATTGCCGCACTTTACGGTGGTCAATCCGAAATCTACACCGAAACCGAAGTGACCTATGAAGACGGGCGCAAGGGCAAGATCACGGCCACATTGGCGATCCGTGATGCTGCGGTTGTGAATGCCGGAAAGGTGGCTGCGGAATGATCGCGCGACGCTCGCCTGCGGCATCGCCCCGCCTGCCATCCCGTGATGCCTCCGGCGGGAGTATTTTTAGCAAAATGATGGGGTCCGGGGCATGAAAGATACGGTTGAGCCTTACGTCACCGATGACGGCCGCACCATCGGCGGTGTGTTGATGGATATGCGCAATATCACCCTGCGCTTTGGCGGGGTGGAGGCGATCAAGGATATTTCCTTTGATATTCGTGAGGGGGAAATCCGGGCGATCATCGGGCCCAATGGTGCTGGTAAGTCATCCATGCTTAACGTTATTTCCGGGTTTTATAATCCGCAGGAGGGTGAGGTCTGGTTTCGCGGCGAAAAGCGCCCACAGATGAAACCCTATCAGGTCGCCCGCCTTGGCATTGCCCGCACATTCCAGAATATCGCCCTGTTCGAAGGGATGACCGTGCTGGACAATATCATGACCGGCCGTCTGACCCATATGAAATCGGGCATGTTCTGGCAGGCACTTTGGGCGGGCCGTGCCGAGAAGGAAGAGGTCGAAAACCGCGAAAAAGTGGAGCGGATCATCGATTTTCTGGAAATTCAGGCGATCCGCAAGACACCGGTCGGCCGTCTGCCCTATGGGTTGAAAAAGCGGGTTGAACTGGCGCGGGCCTTGGCCGCGGAGCCCAAGCTGTTGCTGCTGGATGAGCCGATGGCGGGCATGAATGTCGAGGAAAAAGAGGATATGAGCCGCTTTATCCTTGATGTGAATGATGAATTCGGAACGACCATCGCGCTGATCGAACACGATATGGGCGTGGTCATGGACTTGTCTGACCGGGTTGTGGTCATGGATTATGGTCGCAAGATCGGCGACGGCACACCCGATGAGGTGCGCGGCAATCAGGAAGTGATCGACGCCTATCTGGGGGTGTCGCATGATTAGGACTGGCCGCCTGTTCGCCGCAATCATGATCACGGCCACGCCGCTTTCGGCGCAATCCATCGATGATACCTTCGCCGAATGCGCACGTCATGCGGCGGGTGAGCCGGCGTTCATCGGCGAAACCCGAGAGATTGACTCCACGGATGCGGAAATCAGCTATGTCGCGCGCGAAACGGATCTGGGCTTTGTGACCATCAAGCTTTTTGAAAATGACCCGCTTTGCACCGTTATGGGCGCGCGGTTCACACCGGATCATCGATACACAACCGCGGATTTTTCGATAAACGAAGCGGCGCTGACTGCGTGGGTCATTGGACAAGCCGAAAAACCCCGTCACACACAGGTGTTTGCGGGCCTCGGCGCAAAAACCGTCATCTGTGACAAGGGCGACTTCCTGCGGCAGGTCTCGATATCAAGCGCAGGAACAGACGACGAAGAACAATCATTCATGTTCGTTGCAAATAGCACAGAGCAAAATCCGGTTGTTTGCGAATGAACGAAAGGATGTCCAATCATGTCAGCTGATTTTCTCTATGGTATCGAAGTTGTCATCAATGGGCTGATGGCAGGGGTGCTTTATGCCCTTGTCGCCCTTGGTTTTGTGCTGATCTTCAAGGCGTCGGGTATTTTCAACTATGCCCAGGGGGTGATGGCGCTTTTCGCGGCATTGACCCTTGTGGGGATCATGGAAGGGCAGGTGCCCTTTGCCCATTTGATCAATGCGCTTTTTGGAACAGAGGTTCATCATTTCGGGTGGGAGGTTCCGGCACTACTGGCCATTGCCTTTACTGTGCTGATCATGATCGGTTTTGCCTGGGCGGTGCAGCAGTTTGTGTTCCGGCATCTGGTTGGGCAGGAACCGATCATCCTGTTCATGGCGACTATTGGCTTGGCTTATTTCCTGGAAGGGGTGGGCGATTTGATGTGGGGGTCGGATATCAAGACCCTGGCGCTGGGCCTGCCGCAAGGCGGATCGCTGGCGGTCGAGGAATGGACCGCGGGGTTGGGCGGCGATGATTTCTACGGCTTTTTCATCGACAAGCTGGATATGATCGCGACCATTGTGGCCATCATCCTGGTCGCCAGCCTGATCATCTTTGCCCAATATACCAAACAGGGCCGGGCGATGCGGGCGGTGGCGGATGACCATCAGGCGGCCTTGTCGGTTGGTATTTCACTGAACTTCATCTGGGTACTGGTCTGGTCGCTGGCGGGGATCGTCGCATTGGTGGCCGGGGTCATGTGGGGGGCCAAATCGGGCGTGCAGTTTTCGTTGTCGCTGATCGCGCTGAAGGCACTGCCTGTGCTGATGCTGGGCGGTTTCACCTCGATCCCCGGGGCCATTGTCGGCGGGTTGATCATCGGGGTGGGCGAGAAACTGTTCGAATATACCATCGGTGCCCCCTTCCTGGGTGGCGCAACCGAGAACTGGTTTGCCTATATGCTGGCGCTGATCTTTCTGGTGTTCCGGCCGCAGGGGCTATTCGGCGAAAAGATTATTGAGAGAGTATGATGGACGACCTGACACAAAAACTCATCCAAAAGGCGCCTGCTCTTCTTGTCGGCATCGCGATTGCGTTGTTCATTGGCAGTCTGGTGAACGCCTTTTCGACACTACAGTCGGTGCAGGGACAGCAGGGCATCAATCTGTTCCAGTACATCTTTTCGTTTATCTTTGGTGCGCTTTACCAGCCAGCCATATTGATCGCATGGGCGGCCGCTGTGCATTACCTGTCTCTTATTGCGCTGCGGAGGGTGTAAAAGATGCTTTACCGTGAAGCCGGGGATTTCAAAACCTCCTACCATGCCGACAACCAGACCTTTCCGATCAAGTTTGACCGGATCGGGTTCTGGATTTCGCTGGCGATTGCCTTTCTGGTCATCCCCTTTGTGATCAATGATTACTGGGCCAATGCGATTTTTGTGCCCTTCCTGATTTATGCCATCGCGGCGATTGGGCTGAATATCCTGACCGGCTATTGCGGGCAGGTGTCACTGGGCACGGGCGGGTTCATGGCCGTGGGGGCTTATGCCTGTTACAAGCTGATGACGGCCTTCCCCGATGTGTCGATTGTGATCCACATCATTCTGGCGGGGGGGATCACGGCGGCGGTGGGCGCTGCATTTGGCCTGCCATCCTTGCGGATCAAGGGGTTTTATCTGGCGGTGGCGACACTGGCCGCGCAGTTCTTTCTTGTCTGGCTCTTCAACAAAGTGTCGTGGTTCTACAACTACTCTGCCTCGGGCCAGATCAACGCGCCGGAACGGTTTGTGGTGGGGGTGGCCGTCACCGGACCAAACACCGCGCCATGGGCGCAATACATGATCTGTCTGGTGTTCCTGACGGTTTGCGCTCTGATCGCGCGGAACCTGACACGGGGCACCGTGGGGCGGTCATGGATGGCGATCCGGGATATGGATATCGCGGCCGAGATTATCGGGGTGAACCCGCTCAAGGCCAAACTGACCGCCTTTGCCGTATCATCGTTTTTCGTCGGCATCTCGGGGGCGCTGTTCTTTTCGGTCTATCTGGGGGCGGTGGAAGTCGGTGAGGCGTTTGGGATCCAGAAATCCTTCCTTGTTCTGTTCATGATCATCATTGGCGGGCTGGGGTCGATCTTTGGCTGTTTTGCCGGGGCGGCCTTTCTGGTGCTGCTGCCTGTCGCATTGAAAGTGCTGGGGGTGGATGTGCTAGGCTGGCCCACGGATCTGGTGGCGCATTTGAACCTTGTCATCGTCGGGGCGTTGATCATGTTTTTCCTGATCAAGGAACCGCATGGGCTGGCACAGCTTTGGCGGCTGGCGAAAGAGAAATTACGGCTTTGGCCGTTTCCATATTAGGTGCGCATGAATGCGCACCCTACGACCGGGATCAAACCGGCAAACTCGGAAAAAACCTATGGGAGGAAAACACCGATGAAGATGAAGACACTGGCCGCAATGGCCTTGGGCGCCACAATGGCCGCCGCCCCGGCGATGGCCGATCTGGTCATCCCTGACCTGAGCTATCGCACCGGCCCTTACGCGGCGGGTGGTACGCCGTTTTCGGACGGGTATCAGGACTATTTCAACCTGCTGAATGCCCGCGACGGTGGCATCGGCGGTGAAGCGGTGCGCATCGTGGAATGCGAAACCGGTTATAACACCGAAAAAGGCGTTGAATGCTACGAGTCCACCAAGGGCGAAGGCGCGCTGATCTATCAACCGCTGTCGACGGGCATCACCTATCAGCTGATCCCCAAAGCGACCGCTGACGAAATCCCGATCCACACAATGGGCTATGGCCGGACATCGGCAGCCAATGGTGAAGTGTTCAACTGGGTGTTCAACTACCCTGCGAACTACTGGGATGCGGCATCGGTGGCCGTGAACTATCTGCTGGATGAAAATGGCGGGTCATTGGACGGCAAGAAAATCGCGCTGGTCTATCACAACTCTGCCTATGGCAAGGAACCGATCCGGACGCTGGAAGCGCTGTCCGAAATGCACGGGTTCACCCTGTCCCAGCTGGCTGTTGACCACCCCGGCCAGGAACAGAAGTCGCAATGGTTGCAAATCCGGCGTGAACGTCCCGACTATGTCCTGATGTGGGGCTGGGGCGTGATGAACCAGGTCGCCGTTCAGGAAGCCGCAAACATCAACTTCCCGATGGAAAACTTCATCGGTAACTGGTGGGCGGGTGCCGAACATGACGTGACCCCTGCGGGTGACGCGGCCAATGGCTACAAGTCGCTGAACATGAACCGGGTCGTTGATTATCCTGTATTGGAAGAGATCAAGGCGCAGGTCCATGAGGCGGGAAATGCCGCCGGTGACGGCAGCAATGTGGGCAAGGTGCTTTACGTGCGGGGCATGTATGCGGCCATGCTGGCAGCAGAAGCCATCGCCAAGGCACAGGAAATCCACGGCGTGTCTGACGTGACACCGGCCATGGTCCGCGACGGCATGGAGGCGCTGGAAATCACCAACGCACGCATGGCTGAACTGGGCATGGAAGGTATCGGGCCAGAGTTCAGCGTGTCCTGTCAGGACCACGGTGGTGCAGGTCAGGGCCTTGTGCAGCAGTGGAATGCATCTGCTGGTACATGGGAGCCGCTGACAGATTTCATCACACCTGATGACAGCGTGATTGCACCATTGGTTGCCGAAGATTCCGCAGCCTTTGCAGCCGAAAGCAACATCACACCAGGTTGCCTGTGATCTGACACATGTGGGCGGCCCCAAGCGGGCCGCCTGCTTTCAACCGGAGACGCCTTATGCTGGACACTGCGAAACCTGATGTTGAGACCCTGCTAGAGGTCAACAATATCGAGGTGATCTATAATCACGTTATCCTCGTGCTGAAAGGGGTGTCGCTGAACGTGCCCAAAGGCGGGATCACGGCCCTTTTGGGCGGCAATGGGGCTGGCAAGACAACGACGCTCAAGGCGATATCGAACCTGCTGCATTCCGAACGGGGCGAAGTGACCAAAGGGTCAATTTCCTATCGTGGCAAGCCCGTCCAGGATCAGTCACCCGAGGCATTGGTAAAGCTGGGTGTCATTCAGGTGATGGAAGGACGGCATTGTTTTGAACACCTGACGGTCGAAGAAAACCTGCTAACCGGTGCCTATACGCGCGGCGACGGGTCAGGGGCAGTCAGCGCCGATCTGGACATGGTTTATACCTATTTCCCCCGGCTGAAAGAGCGGCGGAAAAGCCAGGCTGGCTACACATCGGGCGGTGAACAACAGATGTGCGCGATCGGACGGGCGCTGATGTCACGCCCTGAAACGATCCTGCTGGATGAACCCTCCATGGGGCTGGCGCCGCAACTGGTGGAAGAGATCTTCACAATCGTTAAGAACCTCAATGAAAAGGAAGGCGTGTCCTTCCTGCTGGCGGAACAGAACACCAATGTCGCCCTGCGGTTCGCACATCAGGGGTATATCCTCGAAAGCGGCCGGGTGGTCATGGAAGGCCCCGCGGCGGAACTGCGCGAAAACCCGGACGTCAAGGAATTCTATCTCGGCATGTCCGACGAAGGACGCAAAAGCTTCCGCGACGTGCGCAGCTACCGGCGACGGAAACGGTGGCTGGCGTAGGGTACACGTTGATGCACACCAACGTGCTTAGCCGTGCCGCAATACCAACATCAGATATGTGTTGTTCTTCGAAAAATGTGCCGCATTGCGGGTCTGCTGGTTCAGGCGCTGATCCAGCCGCGCGCGTTTTCGCCTGTTCAGTATGCGGCGCATGACCCAGTGAATTGTCCGACGCGACCGCGGACGGCGCTGGGCCAGTTCTTCGTCAACGCGGCTCAATCCATAGCCCACCACGTTAAAAAGACCCTGTTCGAGGTCAATCGACGGCGCGACCTGCGCTGTGATGTCTTCTTCCTGACTGATCACAAGACCGGTAGATTGAACAAGCGCGCGGAATTTCGCAATCCGGTGGCCACCACCGGCGGTCGCTTGCACGGCGTCGCGGCTGAAGGTTTCGCTGCGAAAACAATCCGCGATCACGATCCGGCCATCATCAGCAAGCAGTGTCAGGCATTTTGCGATGCCCAGTTTCAGGGGAACATACTGAAAGCTTTCCGAAAACAGGCACACATCAAACGCGCCGGTGATCCGGGCGTCTTCGAACTTGGCCTCATGGACAACTGCCTGCGGTGCATTCTCGCGGCACCGGCTGGCCAGAAACGCGCTGGGCACCACGATTTCAACCTGATGGCCAAGGGCGATCAGCTTGCGCGCTGTCTCACCCGCACCACCGCCAATATCAAGGATACGGCAGGGCGCATCTGGCAAACGTTCAAACAACCGATCCGTATAGGCCGCCTGTGCCGCACCCAAATTGGCAGCACAGACCTCAAGACCTGCCCAATACCCGTAATGCAGGTTCTCGGCCCCGGTCAGCCATTTTGTGTAGGCAAGGCCAATATCAAGGCCCAGGCCCCTCGTATCGATCTTTGTTCGCGCCATGTTATCTGCGTAGTGGATTGATCTTTATGGGGAAAGCAAAATATTGGATGATTTTCGTTCGCATCGGCCTGTATCTTTTTCGTCAAGCCATGCGACGATGCCAATGCAGGGCATGAGGGCGATCACGCGATGACATATGACTACGACAAGCTTTATCGCGAAAACCCGCATGCGTTGGGCGAACCGACCAAGGCATTCGTGGATTTCTTCAAAGAGTACGGCCAGACCAACGCACGGATACTCGACATTGGCTGCGGGCAAGGGCGCGACGCCTTGTTCATCGCCCGTCAGGGCCACCATGTCACCGGCGTTGATCTGTCCCCCGCCGCCATATCGGATTTGCAGAAAGACGCGGCGCGCGAAGGGTTGCGCATCGAAGGCGTCGTTGCCGATATCACCACTTACACCCCAACGGGCATGTTTGATGTGGTGCTGATCGACCGAACCCTGCACATGCTGGACGCCGACCCGCGCCACAGCGTGCTGGAACGTCTCACGCAGCATGTTGCCGCTTCCGGCCACCTTCTTATTGCCGATGAAAGGGCGAACATGGCCGGTTTTCACAAGGTGCTGGATGCGACACCCTATAACTGGGAAAACACACGCGAAACCAAGGGCATCCTGTTCCTTAAACGGATTACATAAGCCCCGGGATAGCGCGCTATTGAATAACAGACGCGGCGGACCCTAGCCTTCCTTGTCCGCATCGTCATGATGAAGATGTTGGACAGGGGGACCCCATGACGGAATTTTACGACGATCTGGAAACACGCAGCGCCGATGCGCGAGAGGCGGATCAGCTTACACAGTTGCAAGCCTTGATCGCGCGGGTGCAGGCGGATGTGGGGTCCTGCTTTCCGCAAGGCGAATTGCACGCAATTGGCGATCTGGTGAACTTCCCGGTCCTGCGGAAATCCACCCTGCATGAATGGCAACAGGCACGCCCGCCATTCGGGGGTGTGACCATGGGCGATTTCACTCATGTTTTCCAATCCCCGGGCCCGATCTATGAACCGGGCGGGTCGAGCCATGACTGGTGGCGCTTTGGCCGCTTTCTGCATGCCTGCGGGATCGGCAAGGATGACATCGTCCAGAACTGTTTTGGTTACCACCTGACCCCCGCCGGGACCATGTTCGAAAACGGGGCTAAGGCGGTTGGGGCCAAAATCCTGCCTGCGGGCACCGGCCAGACCGAATTGCAAGTACGCGCCGCAGCCGATATCGGCACCACCGCCTATGCCGGCACGCCCGATTACCTCAAGGTGATCCTGCAAAAAGCCGATGAAATGGGCGTCACGCTGAACATCGCCAAGGCGGCGGTGTCGGGCGGCGCGCTCTTCCCGCAACTTCGGCAATATTACGCGGACCGGGGGATCAACTGCATGCAATGCTACGCCACCGCCGATCTGGGCCATCTGGCCTATGAAAGCGTGCTTGGCGAAGGGATGATCGTCGACGAAGGCGTGATCATCGAAATCGTGACCCCCGGCACTGGTGATCCTGTCGCCGAAGGCGAGGTGGGCGAGATGGTGGTGACATCGCTGAACCCTGACTACCCGCTGATCCGTTTTGCGACGGGTGACATGAGCGCGGTGATGACAGGGGCAAGCCCATGTGGGCGGACCAATATGCGGATCAAGGGCTGGATGGGCCGGGCCGATCAGACGACCAAGATCAAGGGGATGTTCGTACGGCCCGAACAGGTTGCCGATCTGGTCAGGAAAACCGGCGCGGACCGGGCGCGGGTGATCGCCGACCGGGACGGGGACGCCGACAAGATGATCGTCCAACTGGAAGGCGCAGTGGATGAAGCCGCCGCCGCCAATGCCGTGCAGAATGTGTTGAAATTGAAGGGCGAGGTGCAATGCCTGGCCCCTGGAAAACTGCCGCGCGATGGCCTCGTGATCGAGGATCGGCGGACATACGAGACTTAAGACAAAAGGAGACGCATCATGCGTAAAATCCCTCTGATTGCTGCATTGATAGGGCTTGGTCTGCCGGCCTTTGCCGAGGATCGCGCCCTGCTGATGGGCGTGTCGCGCTATGATGATCTGGGCCGGGTCAGCAGTGGGCGGGACGTTCTGCGCGCGGCCGATGCATTGCGGGATGCTGGCTATGATCTGAGCACGCTGTCGGACGGGGACGCACGCGCCATGCTGCGACTGTCCGGCGATCTGGCCCGGAACGCCGCGGACGCAGACCGGTTGGTTGTTGGCCTTTCGGGGCGATTTGTGACCGATGGATCCCGGACATGGTATATGGCGGCCGATGCACCCAACCCGAACCTGTTTACCATTGGGCAATCGGCCATTTCGGTCGACAGCATGATGTCTGTGATGGCCAATGCACCGGGGCAGGCCATTTTGGTGTTGGGACGCGATGCGCGCGACGATGATGAAATTGGCCCCTATCTGCGCGAAGGGTTGGGCGATCTGGACATTCCGCAAGGGGTGACCGTGATCATCGGCGGGCCAAGCTACAGCGACGATGTGCTGATCGATGCGGTTGCCGAACCCGGTGGTAACGTGATGGCCTATATCCGCGACAGCAGACGATTGCGCGCCGAAGGGTACCGGCCCGCCCGCCTGATCATGCAGACGGAGCAGGACCGGCCAGAACCAATAACCCCCACGGTTGATATCGCACTTGATGCCTGGACGACCGCCCAAGATGTGGACACCGCAGACAGCTACCGCGATTTCATCTTCACCTATCCCGATAGCCGCTACGCACCAGAGGCGCGGCGGCGTCTGGATGCCATTGAAAATGACCCGCAACGGTTGGCCGAGATTGCCGAAGGTCAATTGAACCTGACCCGTAACCAACGCCGCGGCATTCAGCGGGACCTGACCCTGCTGGGCTATAACACGCGCGGGGTTGATGGAATATTCGGGCCGGGCAGCCGGGGGGCGATCCGCAACTGGCAGCAAAGCAACGGGTTCACCCAGACATCCTATCTGAACCGGGAACAGATCAACCGGATTGACGCGCAGGCCAGCCGCCGCCAGGCCGAGATTGAGGCCGAAGAGGCGCGCGAACGCGAACAGGCGCTGCGCCTTGACCGGGCCTATTGGGAAGAAACCGGCGCGCGCGGTGATGTCGCCGGTTACAGGGCCTATCTGGAACGCTACCCCAACGGGGCGTTTGCAGATGAGGCCAAAAAGAAGCTGGCAGAACTGACAGAGCCAGAGCAGCCGCAACAACCTGATCGGGATCAGGCCCAGCAGCAAGAACGGGCGTTGCGGATCAATCCGATCCTGGCGCGGCTGATCGAAAGCCGGCTGTCACAACTGGGCTTCAATCCAGGCCAGGTCGATGGACGGTTTGACAGGGACACTCGCGGCGCGATTGGACGGTATCAAAGCAGCCGAAACCTGCCAGCGACCGGATATCTGTCGGAACCCACATTGGCGCGGTTGCTGGCAGATACGTTCCAGTAATGCAGATCACGCCGCTTTGTGCGGTGCCGGAACTGGCCGATCAGGTCCGCGACCTGATCCGTGACGTCTGGCCCGACTATTATGTCACCGGGCCGGGCGACGCGCAGGCCGATATAGCAGCCCGGACGCGGGCCAGCGGCCTGCCATTTGGTCTGGTGGGCTTTGATCAGGGGCAGGTGATCGGCACGGTGGCCCTGACGGGCCCGTCTTTTGGCAGCATCGCAGGCGAAGATGTCTGGGTTGGTGGCCTCGCGGTGACACCGGATGCGCGCGGGCGAGGGCATGCCAGCGCATTGGTGCGACACATGACGGATCATGCAAGGGCAGCAGGGATCGCCACGCTTTATACAACAACGGCGGATGCGCGGGGGGTCTTCTTGCGCCAAGGCTGGACGGAGCTGCGCAAGGTACATGGCGACCAAGGGCGGTGGCGCGTCTTGCACAAAGCACTCTCGGCCTGTGTGGCCCCCATCGGGGACGAAAAAATCTGAGCTCAGATTTTTTGCGGTCAAAAGGGGCGTTGCCCTTTTACCCAAGGTGCCGCCCGAAAAATCTGTGTCACAGATTTTTCTTTCGTCGCGCTTGGTGGCTTGATCCTATGCCGCCCAAGCCAGTGGTTCCGGCAATGCGAAACCGGCATAATCGACGCGCAGGACCCGGCGGCTGACAGCTTTTTTGGCTGGTCGCGAGCGGTGTAGCATCAGCATCGACATGATCAGAACATCACCGGCGCGCGCTGTCGTCACTTCGCACGGATATTGCGCCGCCACTGGTTCAGCTGCCGCCGCCGGGACCGTTCCGGCGTTATGGCTGCCCAATGCAATCTCCATCGCGCCATTCTCTGCGGCGTTATCATCAAGATGTATGCGCACGAAAAGCATTTGCCGCAAAAGGGCTGCGGGCGGCTCGCAATGCCAGCCCCCATGTTTGCGTGACCAGTTCGAAAAACCGGCTACATCGGCTTTTTCCCTGACCGCGATCACCCGATCCTGATGCCACGGAACACCCCAATTCGCGTCCGGGTTTTTGTCAAAAGAAACAATGCGGACAGGGCGCATATCGGGCCAGATTTCGTGGATGCGCTGCGTAAACGCGGCGTTGGAAATCGTATCAGCGAGTGCCCCATCAGCGGACAGGCGCGCGCCAGGTTTATTGCCAATCGCGCAGTGTTCGCGCAATGCCTCCAACGTGGTGTCCGGCATGGCTTGACGTATCCAGACGCGCCCGGTTTCATCAAACTGGCCGCGGATATCGGCGCTATTTGGCATCAGAACCCCATGAACGAAGACCGGGAACAGACAAAGCCCGGTCGGGGGCTTTGTCCCATTATCGCAGGGTTTATTGCGCCCGGACGTAGCGTTCCACCAGCAAACGGATCAGGCCCTGGCCCTCATATTGCTTGACGCCGATGATATAGGTGCCCCGCTCAACCCGTGCTGTGACCAGACTGTCCAGATTTTCACCATGGTCGTCATTCTGTCCAATCTCGCGGCCCAGATCATCGTAGACGACAAGCCAGGGGTCGCTGTTGGCTGCACCGATTGCTTCAACCACGATCAGGCCGGTTTCAGGGATCGCGACGCTGAACCATGTCACCTCGGTTGAGGCCTGAACATCCTGCCGGGTGCGCGATTGCAGTTCACCCAATTCATTGACAGCGATGGTTCCATCCAGCGGGGGGGCCGCTTCGCCACGGGCATAAAGGGCCAGCAATGCGGCCTCGGGGTCATATGCGGTCAGGCTTACGGTGATCGGGGCATCCGCATCGCTCAGCGCATCCAGCCCGATGCAATAGGTGCCGGGCTGCAAGGGGTCCGACATATCCAGACGGGAATTCAGCCCGTCATAATCATCATTTTCATCCAGATAATTCTGATCGGCATCATAAAGGGTCAGAACCGGATCGGCAGCTTCGTTTTCAGCCGTGATGCTGACAGGGGTCGGGGCATCCAGGGTGAAGCTCCAATATGGGGTCTCGGTCACGGATGCCGAAACCGTGCTGCCCAAGCCACCCATGGGGGTAGCCGTGTCACAGGCACCATCGGCGGCACCGCCCTCGGGTTCGGTTGTGACGCCATCGGTCAGCGGTTCGTGTTCCACCCGGCCGATCCGCACAAAGGCGGTCATCGGCCCGCCATCATAGCTGCGCAGCGACATGCAATAGGTGCCCGGGTCCAGAAATGTTTCCGCACGCGCGGCACCATTGCCCCCGGAATCGTCATCCGACAGGATCATGCCACCATCGGCATTCAGCAGATCAATCACCGGATCACCGGCACCGCGGCCTTCGGCCTCGACCCGGATTTCGGCACCTTCTGACAGGGTGAACAGGGATACCGACTGAATGCCCCCCAGCACAACGGCCATCTGTTCCTGATAGGTCGGGGCGGTCGCAATATCGGATGCGGCCTCATCACCGGCGATCCAGCGGCCACCCGTACCTGCGCCCCCGCACAAGGCGTCCTGGGCCAGCGCTGGTGTGGCAAGGCCAAGCAGAGCTGCGGCAAATACGGCTGATTTGCGATATATGACGGTCATTTTCGGGGGTCCTTTGATGGCTTTGGTCAATCCGGGCATGCTATGCCTATTCAGGACCAATTGGCCAGCCATCAATCCCCAATCAGATCCGCCAGTTTCATCCGCTGGATTTTGCCCGAGGGGCCCTTGGGCAATTCATCAAGGAAATGCACATGATCGGGTGACTTGAAGGCACCCAGCCGTTCCTTGCACAGATCAATCAACGCAGTGGCCGACAGATTGGACCCGGGTTTCACGCTCACCGCAGCCTCCACCGTTTCACCATAGCTTTTGCAGGGCCGGGCAAAGGCGGCGGCCTCGATCACATCGGGTTGCGAATAAAGCACCTCGTCGATCTCACGGGGGGCAATGTTTTCGCCGCCCTTGATAATCAGTTCCTTCAGACGGCCGGTGACAAAGACATAGCCGTCTTCATCCACATGACCTAGATCACCGGTGCGCAGCCAGTCGCCGGCAAATGTGGCCGCTGTGGCATCCGGATTGCGCAGATATTCCAGCATCACATTCGGGCCGCGCACGGCTATTTCGCCTTCCTGCATGGGTGGGGCGGGCTGCAAATCCGGGGTCAGAATCCGCACCTCGTTGCCAAAGCCGATCCCGGGCGATCCGATCTTGCGGGTTCCGGGGGGCAAAGGGTTTGAAAGGATTTGTGCGGCTGTTTCCGTCAGGCCCATGGTTTCGATGATTGGCACACCGAACCGGTCTTCAAACGCTGATTGGGTTTCCACAGCAAGGGCAGAGGAGGCTGATCGGCCAAAACGCAGGCGCGCCCGCAAAGCCGGGCTCGGGTCCGCCTCACCATGCAGCAGATGGCTGATGATCGTGGGGACCACCGAAAACCATGTAACCTCCGCCTGATCGGCCTGTTCCCAGAACTTGCTGGCCGAAAACCGCGATGTCATGGCCAGCGACCCACCCGATACCAGCGCGCCCATCATCGTGACGCAAAGCCCGTTGATGTGATAGATCGGCAAAACGCAAAACCCGCGATCGGCCGGTGACAGATCATGCGCAATTGCTGTGGTCCACCCGCCCGCCAACAGGCTGGCATGGGTATGCACCACGCCCTTGGGGCGGCCTGTGGTGCCGGATGTATACATCAGCAAGGCATGTTGGTCGGGGGCAAGCAAGGTCAGATCAGCGCCAGTGGCGATCATATCCGCCGTAATTGTCTGCAACCCATCCGGGGCGACCGCTGCAATCGTGTCCAACTGCGCCTCATGCACAAAGGCAAAGCGCGCGCCGCTATGGTCCAGCGCATAGCCGATGGCATCCGGCCCGGCGGCCAGATTGATCATCGTGGCGCGAAACCCACCGTAAAGCGTGGCATAAAGCGCCAGAACACCGTCCCGCCCATTGGGATGCACGATGGCCACGCTTTCGCCCTGCGCAATGCCCAGCCGCACCAACCCCCGCGCCATATCACGGGCGGTATCACGCAGCGCGCGCCAGCTTAGCTGTTCAGCGGTTTCAGGAAAAACCACCGCAATATCATCGGTTTCGGCACGCGCATCCAGCCAGTCCCGCACAGTGCCTTGCGGCGGCGCGGCAGGGTCAAAGATCATTTCCCGGCCTCTTTCCAGTATTCGCCGAAAATCTCATCCAATGGGGGTTCATTGGCCGGGATTTCGCGGACGATCTTTGTGCTTTGCATGAAATGCCGCCAATGCAGATTGGTATCGATGGCGTTCCCACCCCAGGACCCGCAACCCATGGAAAGCGAAAACGGCATCCCGTTGGTGAATGACCCGCCAGTGGCAAATGTATGCGCTTGGTTCACGATGATCCGGCTGGTCGGAATGGCGTTGGCCAGGACCAGCGGGCGATCAGCGGTTGTGGTGTGGATCCCCACCGAATGACCGGCCCCCTGATGCAATTGCACGGCCCGTGTGATGGCCACGGCATCGTCAAAATCGCGGGCGCGATAGACGGTCAAAACACGGCTTAGCTTCTCACCCGACAGGGGATGATCGGGCCCGATGCCGCGTGTTTCCACCGCGATATAGGCGGTGTCGGCGGGGACTTCATCGGTCAGGCCAAGGGCGGCGATCATCTTGTCGGCATCCTGCGCGATGGCTGCGGGGTTCAAATGCCCTTTGACCCACAGCTTGCTGGTCACCTTGGTTTCATCGGTGATCAGGGCACCGCCCGTGCGGGCCATTTCGGCGGCGAAGGCATCGTAAATCGCATCCACCACGACAATTGCGTTTTCGGATGAACACGACGTGGCGTTGTCGAATGTCTTGGAGGCTTTGATTTTCTCTGCCGCCGCCGCCAGATCGGCGGTTTCATCGACGATCACGGCGACATTGCCCGCCCCCACGGCCAAGGCAGGGGTGCCGGATGTATAGGCGCGTTTTACATTGTTCTGGCTGCCTGTGACGACGATTAGGTCAGCGATTTCCAGCAGGCGCTGGGTCTTTTCCTTTGATCCACGCCCGGGGATCATCTGGACAAGATCACGGTTGATCCCCAGCTTGTCGAATTCATCATGGATATAGCCCAGCAGCGCCTCGCAGGTGGGCACACCTTTGGGCGATGGGGATACGACAATCGCATTGCCGCATTTCAGCGCGTTGATGATGTTGTTTGCGGGCGTGGCACCGGGGTTTGTCGATGGGACAACCGCGCCGATCACGCCAATCGGGCGGGCCAGTTCGGTGATGCCGGTGGCGGGGTCGTCACTGATGATGCCATACGTTCTGGCCTGCTTGATGTCGCGCATCAGGCCCAGCGTCTTGCGGTGGTTCTTGGTAATCTTGTCGGGCACGTTGCCCAGACCGGTTGTTTCCACCGCCAGTTCGGCCAGATGGCGATTGCGGGTGGGTTCCATGATGGCCCAAGCGGCGGCCTGTGCCGCCAGATCATAAGCCCGCTGTGATCCGCCCTGTTCAAAGGCGTGCTGGGCGGTGCGGGCACGGGCCACAATCGCTTCAACCTCGGCAATGGGATCAACAGTATTCATGGAATTCTTCCTTTGGATATGGTTGCGCAGCGCCCTGCCCCCCTGGGCGCTGCGCATGTTGCTCAAAGACCGGCCAACAGGTCCTCAAGCGTCTCTTGACGGGCGGCCCACATCGCCAACACTTCGTCGCGTGTCATGATATGCATGGGCGATCCGCCTGCCTCCATCCGGCTTTGGACGCGGCTGTTTTCGAACATCGCAGGGACGGTGGCGGCAAGATGGTCAATCACCTCTTGCGGGGTGCCCTTTGGCACCATCACACCACGGAAATTCACCGACGCATTGTCGATGTCATAACCCTGTTCCATCAGTGTCGGCACATCGGGCAGGAAGCTATTACGCTCCAGATCAAAAACGCCAAGGATTTTGACATTGCCCGCCGCCTGCGCGCGATAGGCATCAGACAGGTTGTTGACGCCGCCCATCACCTCGCCCGAGATGACAGCGCGCATGGCACCGGCACCGCCAGCATTGTTGGGGATATAGGCCATCTTTACACCGGCAGCCTTTTCCAGCTGCAAGGCTGCGATATGGTGGCCCACAAACAAACCAGCGCCTGAAAAGGTCAGGCCGCCGGGGTTTTCCTTGGCGAAATTCACCACGTCATCCATGGAATTGAAATCGCTATCGGCACCAACCACAAATACCGCCGGGTCCGCCCCCCAATTGGCGATGGGTTCAAAGCTGTCAGCGGAATAATCAACGCCGCCTTCAATCGACTGGGCGATGAAATGCGGGATGTTATAGGCGCCCAGCGTGTAACCATCGGCCTCGGCTTGCGTGGCAAACCAGTTCCAGCCAACACGGCCACCGGCACCGGGTTTGTTGACGATGGCCATGGGCATACCCAGCGCATCCTCATTGCCAGCGGTCATCGTCACGATGCGCGCCTGGAAATCCGTGGCACCACCCGCACCATAGCTGACCATCAGCATGATCGGCCGTTCCGGGTAGTCGCCATGCCCATCGGCAAAGGCGGTTCCTGCCATTGTGGCCAAGGCCAGCGCGGCCCCTGCAATCCATTTTTTCATCGTTTCCTCCCTGGGGTTAAGACTGCCGCTAGCGCGGTTCAGAATAAAATCTCTTTTGGTGTGAAGACATTCAGCAACTGGGCAAACAGCCCGTACATCACCAGCATAAACGCGGCGGTGATAACGATCCGTTTCAGCCAGGTTTTCAGTTGTGCATGTGGGGCCGGGTCATAAAGCGACAACAGCACGAAGAATGCGATGGTGGTGGCCGTGTAAAACCCCAGCCCCTTTGCCGCCCAATAGACATAGATCAGCATGACAATCAGACCGGGGGCCAGATTGCGCATTGCTGCTGCACTTAATCCATTGCCCACCTTGGTACGGCCCAGCACAGCCTTGCCGAAAGTCCAGATCGCCAGCACCGCAAAAACACTGGCAATCAGACGTGGGAAAATGAACGCATCCGCCGGTTCCTGTGTAAAGCTGACATAGGCGACCGTGATACCAACGGCGGCGATCAGGCCGGATGCGATGATATGCTGATTGCGGGGCAGATCGGTCATGACAACGCCTCCTCTTTTGCCACCACATCATCCTTGGTGGTGTAACGGCGCTGGGCGATTTCCATCCAGACCGAATAGCTGACAGAGGCGATAACGATGACAATCAGCAGCCAGTTCAGCCATCCGGTAAAGAAATAGCTGCCCATGCCCACCGTGGCATTCGCGATCATCGACCCTTGGATGAAATTCGCCTCTGCAATCGGGCCAAGGATCAGGCCCAGCACCAGCGGGGCGGCCGAGAAACCAAACCGTTCCAGAAAATACATCGCCAGCCCAAGGGTCGCCATGACGTAAACATCGCCCATGGAATTCTGCACCGAATAGCTGCCAAAGACGGCCAGCCCCAGCACCAATGCGGCCATCACCCCATGTGGAATCCGGGCCACATTCGCGGCCAGCCCGGCGATATAAAGGCCAAACACACACATCAGGATTTGGCCGATCAGCATGCTGTCAATGAAAGTCCAGGCGACCTGCGGATAGTTCATAAACAGGTCCGGCCCCGGGAAAATCCCGTGGATCAGCAGGCCGCCCAGAAGTACCGCCGCGGTGGGCGATCCGGGAATTGACAGGGTCAGCAGGGGCACAAGGCTTGGGCCAACCATCGCGTTATTGGCACTTTCGGCAGCGATCACACCTTCGCTATGGCCGGTGCCGAACTTGTCTTTCTCGGGACTGAATTTCTTGGATTGGTCATAGGCAACCAGCCCGGCAATCTGGCCACCGACACCGGGGATCAACCCGATGATCGACCCGACAGCAGTGCCAATGCTCAGCGCGCGTTTGCGGCTGAATACCTCTGCCATGGCTTTGCGGATCGGGTGGCGCTGGACCGTGATAATTTCGGCATCATCAGAACTGCGGCCTTTGGTGAACATTGTGATCACCTGCGGAATGGCAAACAGGCCGATCAGGGCAGGGATCACATTGATGCCACCCGCAACAGATGGATGAAAGATAAAGCGCTGCGCGCCCATGATGTCGTCAAAACCGATGGTCGCCAGCCACAGGCCAATGCAGCCCGACAGCAACCCCTTGACCACCGAACTGGAATCCAGCGTGCCAATGACGGTCACACCCAGAATGGCCAGCCAGAACAGATGCGACGGGCCAAAGGCCAGCGCCCATTGGGCCAGAATGGGGGTCAGGAAGATCAACAGCAGCACGCCAAAAACCCCGCCCACTGCCGATGCGATGAACGACAATTGCAATGCCTTCGCCCCTTCGCCCTTCTGCGCCATCGTGTGGCCATCCAGCGTCGTTGCGATATTGGCCGGCGCACCGGGGATTTTCAGCAGAATCGCACTGACAGCGCCGCCTGCCACGGTCGATGTATAGGCGGCCCCCAGCAGGATCAGGCCCTGCTGCGGTTCCAGCTTGAAGGTGAAAGGAATAAGCAAGGCCACCGCCATCGTCGGCGACAGGCCGGGCGTGGCCCCAAGGATCAAGCCACCAATCGTGCCAAGCAAAAGCAGACCGAAATTCACCGGTGTAAAGACGTCGCCCATGTAGAACAGGAATTCCATCTTGTCCCCTACTCCTCCCCAGATGCAGGCTTGACCCTTAACGCTAAGCGATGAAAATAGTTTTGCAAATGTTTTCATAAATATGGCGTTAAGGGCGCTTAGATGACTGATAAAAAACATAAAAAAGCAGATATAATCACCGTGGCACAGGCCGCGCGGGTGTCTGCATCAACCGTGTCACGCTACTTCAACCACCCCGAATTGCTGAAACCGGCAACGCGGAAACGGATTGATTCCGCCGTGCGGCGCACCGGCTATATCCGTAATCGGGCGGCGCAAACGATCCATGGGATCAGGTCCGGGACCATCGGGGTGCTGATCCCAACACTGGATCACGCGATCTTTGCAGAGGTAGTACAGGCGTTTTCCGACAGCGTTGCCGAAGACGGGTTCACCATCCTGCTCGCCTCGCATGGCTACGACCTGCAACGGGAATACGCGATCCTGCGCAAATTTCTGGAACATCGGGTCGACGGCGTCGTGCTGACCGGGCTTGACCATGATGAGGCCGTGTTCCAACTGATCGACAGTCAGAAAATCCCTTGCGTGCTGATGTGGAACTATGCGGCCGGGTCGCGCTACCCGTCTATCGGGGCCGACAATGAAATGGCGGGACGGTTGATCGCCGAACATGTGCTGTCGCTGGGACACCGCGATATCGCCTGCATGTTTCCACCCACAGGCGGCAATGACAGGGCCATGGCGCGGCGCGACATCGTGCTAAGCACGCTGAAAAAGGCGGGTGTCACGGTGCCCGATCCATGGATGTTCGAAACGGTCTACAGCATTTCGGCGTCCAAACGGGACGTGACCGAACTGCTCACCCATGATCACCGGCCAACCGCGTTGATCTGCGGCAATGACATTCTGGCGACCGGCGCGCTTTACGGGGCGGCGGCGCGGGGGCTTGATGTACCATCCGACATCACGGTGGTCGGGATCGGGGATTTCAAAGGATCGTCAGATATCGAACCGGCCCTGACCACCGTGCGGCTCCCCGCCAGGCGGATCGGGCGCGAGGCGGGCAAGGCGCTGGTGACAGGGATCATCAGCGCAGGCGAAGACCCCGCCGGCAGCCTGCACTGCGCACCCGAGATCATCCGGCGGCAATCCAGCGGCCCTGTCAGCCAGTGAAGCGCACGGGCGCAGTTGACCAAGCAGAGGAAAACTGTGTTTTGCAAGCCGAAAAAGGGCGTTTTTCATGTCCATGCATTTCGATCAGGGTAGATGTACACGCTTGGGTAACGCTGCAAGGTGAATGTCGGGTGTGCGGGACAACACCGGCTTTCGCTGCGCTTGCGCCAATGGCCGCTTTCGTTAGCTGTGCAGTTGCGCGTAAACTCCAGCGGCCAGTTCGAGGTCCCAGTCATCGTTTGGCGCGTATCGCCATTCTTGCTTTTCCCACTTGCCATCGATCCATTGAGCAAAGAAGCATCGCACAAAGTGTGGCTTGTGGCGGCACAAAGACCCAGACAACATTTCTGTCGCTTTGTTGGGTAGCGTTGCTAGCGCGTTGTTCACCTCTTCTTGGGATGCAGCTTCAAAATCGTTTAAGTCCCATGCACCATGGCGCACCAACCAGGGACCAAAGGCGTTGGTCCATTCAAAAGTTCTCTCAGACGTTGCTTCCATGTATCCACATGCAGCCATGGTACTACACACCTCCTGCAACGCATGTTCTGTTGGTGTCACAGCCTCATAGTGCCGATACAGTTCGTTGACGTAGTGAGAGTGGCAAGCCAATCCATCAAGAAGGTGGTCAAGGTCACTGCGCTGATTTGGGATGGCCAAGGTGGATTGATCTTTGTTCGGCTCTAGTACTCTCCAATAGTGGTCTTCAGACGCAAGCAGACCCACTCGTTCTAGGGCGGCGCAGCTTATCTCATAGTTGCTTTGTGCGAGGTCGTGCAAAAGGTCAGGCGCGGGCGACACGATAACGAGGTGAGATAGCATTTCTTTACGCAACCAGCACGCAACTGCCTGAAGAAGAGCGGTTTCCTCTTTGGAGAGTTCTTCGACCATCTGTTATTCCAACCTCGCGCGCTCGCGGCGTCAAACCAGACACTGGTTCATCACGCAGCATCGGTCAACTTGGGCTCAGAGCTGACGTTGGGTGTTATCGCTTCGAAGGCTCGCTGTACGATTTCCTCGCGTATTGCTGCCACTGGCTTGTAGGCGATGGCGTTGGTGCGGGTTGCCTGTGATATGGTTAATGCCGCTTTAACCTTTGCGCCGCGCGCTGCATTCATCACGCCCAACCGCGCGCAGGGGTCCGACGTTTTGCCGACGTCTCGCCGACGCTTTGCAGACCGTCTATTTTGCCTGTTTTCCCCGCATTAACGATTGATTCGCGGAAGTTCGCGGTGACCAACGTCCGGCAGGGGTCACGCAACACCACCGCGCGTTGCGCGGAGCCCGAAGAAAGGCCCCGACGATGCGGGGCCATTTCATGTCTTAACCAAAGATGAAATTGTCCTCGGTCAGGCTTGAGGCGCGGACCCACGACAGGTCAATACTGTCGCCATCACCCAGATCGATATGGGTGCGGAACCAGTTGCCCGAGATGTCCAGATCTTCAATTCCGTCAAAGCCATAATCGCTCAGATCGATCTGGTCCTGATGGGTGTTGAAATCCCGGATCTTGTCGCGCCCATCGCCCTCATTAAAGATGAACGTGTCGGCGCCGCGCCCACCATAGATGGAGTCGTGCCCGGTGCCGCCTTCGATCATATCATCGCCTGATCCGCCAAACAGCCGGTCATGGTCGGCACCCCCTTTGACGGTGTCATCGCCCGACCCGCCATAGACACGGTCATTGCCATTGCCACCGTCGACATGGTCATCGCCGCGCCAGCCGCTGATCAGATCGCGCCCGTCACCGCCAAGCCCGACATCGTCACCAGATCCCAATAAAATAAAGTCGTTACCGCCTTTGCCGCTGACAAAATCATCGCCGCGACCCGTATAGAAATAGTCACGCCCATCATCACCGATTTTCAGATCGACATTCTTCCCGGCCAGCAGATCGGCGGGGATCAAGACCTCATCAATGACATGGACGATGCCATTATTGGCTTGGATATCAGTGGCGATCAGGTTGGCATCCGGGCTATCGGGATCATTGTCGATCAGGCTGGTGCCGGACACTTCAACCGTGCCGCCTTGCAGGGTCTCGATATTTTCAAGCCCCAGCACCTGACTGGCCTGCAATGACTGGCCCGACACATGATAGGTCAGCACATCGGTTAACAATGGGATCGGATCGCCCTTGCCCACAACGGTCAGCACATCCACCAGATAGTTCCATGCACCCGCCTCATCCGCGCCATGGAAACCAACATCCTGCGCCAGTTTGACAAAGGCGTCGTCGGTGGGGGCAAAGACCGTCAGGTCGACATCGGCATCCGCCAGCGTTTCAGCCAGCCCAGCCGTTTTGACAGCCTCCAGCAGGATATCGAAATCAGCGCCGTTATTGTCAAAGCCTTCGCCAGACTCAGCCACGATTTCGGTGATGCTTGGGGCGTCATTGCCGGGCAGATCAACGGGCAGCAAAACCCGGTCGATGACGTGGATAACACCGTTCGATGCAGGGATATCCGTGGCCACCAAAGACGGGTCAATCAGGTCTGGTTCAAGGTCGGTCAGGGTCGGCAATTCGCCTGCACCGATAACACCACCCTGGATGGTCTGAACGCTGCCAGCAGCGGCGATATCCGCAGCCGTCTGTGCCCCGCCAGAGACGTGATAGGTGACAACCGTGTTCAGTGTGCCGACATCCACGTTTTCAACAAGGAAGGTCGTGACGGCACCGGCATCTGATGTATCGCCATCGAAACCCAGATCAGCGGCCAGTTGGCCAAAGGCCGCGTTATTGGGTGCAAACACTGTCAGCGATGCATCGGCATTCGCCAAGGTCCCAACCAGATCAAACCCTTCGAGGTTCGCGTCGATATATTGCAGGGCTGCGACAAGGATGCTGAAGTCCGGGTTATCCAGTGCCACGTCCACGATTGTCGGCTCTGCGGGTTCGTTACCGGGCAGATCGATCGGCAGCAAAACGCGATCGATGATATGGACCACACCATTCGCCGCCGGAATATCAGTGGCAACAAGGGTCGGATCAGCCAGATCAGGTTCCAAATCCGCCAGTGCGGGCAGGCTGCCAGCGCCGATGCTGCCACCTTGCAGGGTGTCAACGGACCCGGCGGCGGCGATATCGGCGGCAGTCAAGGCACCACCGGCCACGTGATAGGTTACTACGGCGTTCAGCGTTCCGACATCCACATTCTCAACGAGGAAAGTTGTAACCGCTGCGGTGTCGCCTGTGTCACCATCAAAGCCCAGATCAGCGGCCAGTTGGCCGAAGGCAGCGTTTGTTGGGGCAAAGACAGTCAGCGATGCGTCAGCATTGGACAACGCGCCAACAAGGTCGGAGCCTTCAAGGTTCGCATCGATATACTGCAACGCGGCCACAAGAATGCTGAAGTCAGGATTGCCAGTTGCGATGCCCGCAATTGTTGGGTCATGGGTAGGTTCATTGCCCGGCAGATCGATGGGCAGCAATACGCGATCTATGATGTGCAAGACGCCATTATCAGCAAGGATATTGGTATCCACCAGCGTCGGGTCCGTCAGGTCAGGCTCTGCATCGGTCAGGGCTGGCAGGTTGTCTGCGCCAATGGTGCCGCGCTGCAACGTGGTGACGCTATCGGCAGCAGCGATGTCGACATCTTTCAACACACCACCCGCGACGTGATAGGTGACAACCGCATTCAGCGTTTCAACGTCCACATTTTCGACAAGGAATGTGGTGACCGCAGTCGCATCACCGGTGTCGCCGTCAAAACCCAGATCGGCGGCCAACTGGCCAAAGGCCGCGTTTGTCGGTGCAAACACCGTCAGCGATTGTGCGGGATCATTCAGCGTCGCAACAAGGTTGGACCCCTCCAGATTGTCGTCAATGAACCCAAGTGCCGCGACAAGGATGCTAAAGTCAGAATTCGTGGTGGCGATGCCAACAAAGGTTGCCATGGTTTGCCCCTCCCATAGTAAATTGATCAGAAAAGGGCGGCCCGTTTTGGGGCCGCCCTGAAGTTGTTGTTTAGCTTGGTGGCAGGATCACTTTGTCGATGACATGGATCACGCCGTTTGATGCCTCAACATCGGCAGCAGCCACTGTCGCGTCATTCACCATGACACCACCTTCGGTTTGAATGGTTACGTCCGCACCGTTGACGGTGGCGGCTGTCATCCCATCGCTCAGGTCAGTTGACATCACTTTGCCGGGCACGACGTGGTACGTCAGAATTGCACTCAGTGCCTCCGGGTCCGCAAGCAAACCTTCGACCGTGCCTTCGGGTAGGGCTGCGAATGCTTCATCCGTTGGGGCGAATACAGTGAACGGACCTTCGCCTTTCAATGTGTCAACAAGGCCGGCGGCTTCGACAGCGGCGACCAATGTTGTGAACGATCCGGCTTCAACGGCTGTGTCCACGATGTCCTTGCTATGACCATCTGCAAAGGCGGATGTCGCCATGGCGGTCGTTGCGGCAAGTGCGATAAAGGTTCTGCGTAGCATTGATTTCTCCTCGTTTGGGGAATGCCATTTCTTTCGGCATCGGGCTTTCTACGGAGGATTGGGGTGCTGGATCACTGGGGATAATCGCTGACCCGATTTGACGACAGGCTTGATCGCGCTAAGCCGTGCCGTTTTCGAATTTCCAGTCACAGTTCTGTGAAAATCCGTTAGAAAGACGTGGAAAATTACGAGTATTTCAATCAGTTGGCGCCATCGTGAGACACCTTTCAGTCGTTCTGCTCTATATGGTGAGCAGACTTGAAATGATCGGAGCCCGAAATGGCATATCGCTGGACCAATACCTTGACGCCTGCTGACGTCACCCCAAAGGCTGCATATCTGAACCGCCGCCAGATTTTGGCCGGTACTGTTGGCCTTGGCGCTATTGGTTTGGCAGGGCAGGCTGCTGCACAAGATGCGCTGGAGCCAAACACGCTGGAAGAGATCACCAGCTACAACAACTATTATGAATTCGGGACCGGTAAGGAAGACCCGGCGCGCAATGCCCATCAACTGGTCACGGCGCCTTGGTCGATCAAGGTTGACGGTATGGTGGATAACCCGGGTGAATATGCCTTGGCCGATTTGTTGGATGGGCTGACGGTTGAAGATCGTATCTATCGTTTTCGCTGTGTCGAGGCATGGTCAATGGTCATCCCGTGGAACGGGATTGAGCTGGCCGATATCCTGAACAAGGTCGGTGTGCAGGAAGGCGCAAAATATGTGGCCTTTGAAACCGTGGTGCAGCCGGAAAACATGATTGGCGTGCAACGCCGCGTTCTGGACTTTCCTTATGTCGAAGGCCTGCGGCTGGACGAGGCGATGCACCCCCTGACCATTATGGCGACAGGTATATATGGTGACCCGATTGCCAATCAGAACGGCGCACCGATCCGGTTGGTCGTGCCGTGGAAATACGGCTTCAAGTCGATCAAGTCGATTGTCGGGATCACCCTGACGGATGAAGAGCCCCCCACCAGCTGGAACAAGGCCAACGGGCGCGAATATGGTTTCTATAGTAATGTGAACCCAGAGGTCAGCCACCCGCGTTGGAGCCAGGCATCCGAACGTCGCATCGGTGGTGGCCTGTTTGCCCCACGCGTGGATACGCTGATGTTCAACGGCTACGAAGAAGAGGTCGCCAGCCTGTATGAAGGCATGGACCTGGCAGAATTCTACTAGGTCGGCCCTGCACACTATATACAACTGTATTTCGGAAACCCGCGTGACCCTATCCCAAACCATCAATGACCTGCTTCGCAAGCTGCCTGCCTGGCTGATCTATGTTGCCACGGCGGCCTGGGTGGCGTGGATGTTTCATCTTGCCAATACCGGCCGTCTGGGGGTCGAGCCGATCAACAGGTTAGAGCGCGCATATGGTGAGTTGGGCCTGCAGTTGATGGTGGCAGGCCTGCTGGTGACGCCCCTGCGCAACCTGACCGGTGTGAACCTGCTGAAGTTCAGGCGGGCCATTGGTGTCAGCGCGTTTTTCGTCATTCTTGCGCATTTCATGGTTTGGGCGGTTCTGGATGTGCATTCACTTGAACGAGTGTGGACCGAAATCGTCAAGCGCCCTTATGTGACCATCGGGATGGCGGGCTTTATCCTGATGATCCCGCTGGCGGTCACATCCAACAATCTGTCGCTGCGCAAACTGGGGGCCGCGACATGGCGCAAACTGCACAAGCTGACCTATCCAATCGCGGTGCTGGGGGCGGTGCATTACCTTTGGCTGGTCAAGGGTTTTCAGATTGAACCGCTTGTCTATCTGGTGGTGATCCTGGGGCTGATATTCGCCCGGATGAAATGGGGTCGCGCCCGGGCAGTCGCCTGACCTTTCCATTCCCAAAACTGCCGCTAAGGTCGCGGCATGACAGGCACCCGTAAAACCGTCCTTTTGACCATGGCCGTATTCGCGCTGGAGCCGCTGCCGTTCGGCGCGTGGCTGGCGCTGATCCCTTTCGTGAAAGAACAGCTTGCCCTGAACAAGGCGCAGTTGGCGATTGCCTTGCTGGGCATGCCCGTTGGTGTGATCCCCAGTTTGCAGGTGGCGGGCTGGTTGATGTCGCGGGTGGGGCCGCGCCGGGTGCTGGCGGTGGCATTTCCGGTACAAGTGGTGGTGCTGTGCCTGCCACTACTGGCCACCGGGTTGGCCAGCCTGTTCGTGACCCTTGTTCTATATGGCTGCGTCGTTGCGATGTTGCAGGTTGGTCTGAATGTCTACGCTGGCCGGTTGGAAAAACAGCGCGGCCTGACGGTGATGAGCCGATGCCACGGGTTTTGGGCGCTGGGCGTGATGGTGGGGTCATTGCTGATCGCGCTGATGCCATCGGTGCCGGCGTTGCTGGCGGTCATCTATATAGGTGTGCCCTCTGCGGCGCTGGGGATCTGGGCGGCCTTGTCGCTGGAACGTCTGGCAGGGCAGGAGGGTGGGCCGGCCCCGCCACGCCGCCGATTGCGCGCTTTGCCGATCAGGTTGGGGTTCATCGCCGTTTGCACA
>CANLYJ010000007.1:0-2500 GCA_947495295.1 uncultured Paracoccaceae bacterium | reverse complement strand
CGAGAAGGAGGCCCGATTAGTAGGCAACTATTGGTCGGGGGCACAAACCAGGGGGTGGCGACTGTTTACTAAAAACACAGGGCTCTGCGAAGTCGCAAGACGACGTATAGGGTCTGACGCCTGCCCGGTGCCTGAAGGTTAAAAGGAGGAGTGCAAGCTCCGAATTGAAGCCCAGGTAAACGGCGGCCGTAACTATAACGGTCCTAAGGTAGCGAAATTCCTTGTCGGGTAAGTTCCGACCTGCACGAATGGCGTAACGACTTCCCCGCTGTCTCAAATGTGGACTCAGCGAAATTGAATTTCCTGTCAAGATGCAGGATACCCGCGGTTAGACGGAAAGACCCCATGCACCTTTACTACAGCTTCGCATTGGCATCAGGCACAGTATGTGCAGGATAGGTGGTGGGCTTTGAAGCGGTGACGCCAGTCATCGTGGAGCCTCCCTTGAGATACCACCCTTATTCTGCTTGATGTCTAACCGCGGTCCGTTATCCGGATCCGGGACCCTGCGTGGTGGGTAGTTTGACTGGGGCGGTCGCCTCCCAAATCGTAACGGAGGCGCGCGAAGGTTGGCTCAGAGCGGTCGGAAATCGCTCGTTGAGTGCAATGGCAGAAGCCAGCCTGACTGCGAGACTGACAAGTCGAGCAGAGTCGAAAGACGGCCATAGTGATCCGGTGGTCCCGAGTGGAAGGGCCATCGCTCAACGGATAAAAGGTACGCTGGGGATAACAGGCTGATGGTGCCCAAGAGTCCATATCGACGGCACCGTTTGGCACCTCGATGTCGGCTCATCTCATCCTGGGGCTGGAGCAGGTCCCAAGGGTACGGCTGTTCGCCGTTTAAAGAGGTACGTGAGCTGGGTTTAGAACGTCGTGAGACAGTTCGGTCCCTATCTTCCGTGGGTGTAGGATATTTGAGAAGAGTTGCCCCTAGTACGAGAGGACCGGGGTGAACGATCCACTGGTGGATCTGTTGTCGCGCCAGCGGCAGTGCAGAGTAGCTATGATCGGACAGGATAACCGCTGAAGGCATCTAAGCGGGAAGCCCCCTTCAAAACAAGATATCCCTGAGAGCCGAGGTAGACCACCTCGTCGATAGGCCAGAGATGTAAGCGTAGTGATACGTTCAGTTGACTGGTACTAATTGCTCGATAGGCTTGATTTGATCCAGTAATAGTAAGACTGGTGATCCAAGATACATACACACACTAACAGTCGTACGCGACTTGGAACCTGATGTTCTTTTTTTGGTTTGGTGATCATAGCGTGAGCAAAACACCCGATCCCATCCCGAACTCGGCAGTTAAGTGCCACAGCGCTGATGGTACTGCGTCTTAAGACGTGGGAGAGTAAGTCATCGCCAAACCTAATAAGGAACATCAGTGTATCTCTCTAACGATGACAATCCCTATCCCTAGTTCTGCAAAGTATGGCGTTTGAGCCAGTGAGTAACCTGTTGCATTGCAGCGGTTGTTACAAAACGAGCGTGGCATCCAACCAAAGCGCTCATTGAACTCGCTCCATCAGCGTTACAAGTGTCCGCCGATTTGAGTGAACACTACGGGGCTGCCACAAGAAATCAGCGTAGGCGAATAAGCTACTCGGTAAGCGTTGCATCTGACCCCCTAATCAGCCTCTGACGCCAGCGTTCATGACATGGCATATTGCCGCAAAACAAGACGAGGCGGCAGTCATGGGGTAAGCGTTGTATCGAGGGCCCGAAACACTGCTACAATCCTCTTCGAGTGATTTAACACTGCCATTCAAGCGCTCAGGCGCCGCTGTTTGACATCGTTAATCTCGCCCTCGGTAGGTCGACTGTAAGCGGTGTTTTGACCCGACCTTCCCATCTTGTGCGTGATCTGAGATTCGGATCCCCGTTGATTTGAGGGAGTTTCTCCATGGAGACTATGAACGAGTTACTCGTTGGTGTGCGTCGAGGGCCGGACGGAAAGTAAGCGTTGCATCTAGGGCCCAAATCGGCGCACGAATTTCCTCTCCACCATGACATACTGCTGCAAAATAAGATGAGGCGGCAGTCATGGGAAAGTTCCCACAATCCTTCGAAGTCTACGGCTTCACGATCGAAATTCACGCAGGCGGCAGGCGCGTTTGGCCTCCCAGCTTCAAGCGCTTCATCAAAGAAAAGCTTGATCGCGGTGAGTTAACGGTCGGCCACATCATGAAAACATGCAACGTGTCGCAGTCTCTCGTCTACAAATGGCGGGCGGACGTTAAGCACACTGCTAGAACACGACAAACGTCACGGTTTGAAGAACGCGTCTTCTCGGAAGTTGTCGTTGAAGAACGAGAGCATGGTGGGAACGCCGAACCTGACCGCGAACAGATCATCGTTCGTTTCAAAGATGTCGATCTCGCCCTTCCCACCGCATACCCCGTCGATGACCTCGTGAAGATCATCTTGGCTATTGAGGCGCGCGCATGATATCGCCATCGGGCAATTTCAAACTGTATCTGGCGTCAAAGCCGGTCGACTTCC
>CANLYJ010000006.1 GCA_947495295.1 uncultured Paracoccaceae bacterium | reverse complement strand
TCGACCTGGTCAACCTTGTTCATGAAGACAACCATATATGGGATGCCAACCTGGCGGCCCAACAAGATGTGCTCGCGGGTTTGTGGCATCGGGCCGTCAGCCGCGTTCACAACCAGGATCGCGCCGTCCATCTGGGCCGCACCGGTGATCATGTTCTTGACGTAGTCGGCGTGGCCGGGGCAATCAACATGCGCATAGTGACGGGCATCTGTTTCATATTCCACGTGTGCGGTCGAGATCGTGATGCCGCGGGCCTTTTCCTCGGGCGCGCCGTCAATCTCGTCATAGGCCTGAAACTCGCCAAACTGCTTGGTGATCGCAGCCGTCAGCGTCGTCTTGCCGTGGTCAACGTGACCAATCGTGCCAATGTTAACGTGCGGCTTGTTACGTTCAAACTTTTCCTTAGCCATATTGCAGGGCCCTTAGTATCTGAGGGGCCAAAACGGCCCGGTCCAACATCGCGGGCGATGTATTGGCAAATCGCGCGGAAATCAAGCAGTTTGATACCCGTATGGCGCGACACATGCCGGTGCCAGCCTGCTTTGGGCCGAATTTCTTCGAAGGTCGCGCGATTTGCGCTAGGCTGGGGCGATGTAACGGAGGAAAAATCATGAAACTCGGTGCGTTTTCGATAAGCCTGAATGTCAAGGATATCGCGGCTTCAAAAGCATTCTACGGCAAGTTGGGTTTTGAACCTTTTGGCGGTGATGAGGCGCAGGGCTGGCTGATGCTGCGCAACGGCGACACGGTAATTGGGCTATTTGGCGGGTTTCTTAAGGCGAACACACTGACCTTTAATCCCGGCTGGGATCAGCAGGCGCAAAACCTAGATGATTTTGAAGATGTCCGCGATCTGCAAAAACGCCTCAAGGCGGACGGTATCGCATTTGAAACAGAGGCGGATGAGAGCACAACTGGCCCCGCAAGTTTCGTCATTATGGACCCAGACGGGAACCCGATTCTGGTGGATCAGCACCGGTAGGCTGCCGGGGATTCTTGCCGATTTTAGCGCTGCAATTTCGACCATTCCGGCTGATCGCCGCCGGAATTTCCGGTCGTGTCTTTCGTGAATTGAAGCGGGCCGCAGGCCGCTTTTAGGGTCCAGACGACAGCAGGCCACCCGACGTCCACGGCCTGCTGCCAAAGGGCCCTAACCCAACGAATACAAGGGCTTACCCAGCCGCCAGACATGTGTTTGACGGAACCACTCACTGCGTCTTGAGGCAAGGCGCGAACAAAAGGACACGACATGAGCCAAGCAAGCGAAGCTGAACTGTTAATGCTTGAACTGATTAACGAGGAACGCACGTCGCGCGGGTTGGATCCACTGGCGATCAACAACGCGCTTAACGAATCCAGCGAAGACCACAGCCAGTGGATGTTGGACAATGATGTGTTCGATCATACTGGCGCTGGTGGGTCCGATCCTGGCGACAGAATTGCCGCAACTGACTACAAGTTGGAAGGCAATTGGCGCACGGCTGAAAACATCGGATGGCAAAGCGAACGGGGTGAACCCGGTATTGCCGATGATGTGGCTGATATTCATGAAAGCCTGATGAACAGTCCCGGGCACCGTGCCAACCTGCTGAACCCGGAACTGAAAGATATCGGGATCGGCATCGAGACAGGTGACTTTCAGGGCTATGATGGTGTGATGATCACGCAGAACTTCGGCAGCACCGATGCCGTTAGCCCAAGCCCGGAAGAAGAAGAAGAAGAAACCCCCAACCCAATGCCGGAGGAGGAGGAACCGGTCACACCGGTCGATGAAACGCCGGTAGACGAGACACCGGAGGAAGAGGAGACACCTGAGGAAGAGGAGACACCTGAGGAAGAAACACCTGAGGAAGAAACACCCGAGGAGGAGACGCCGGAAGAGGAAACGCCTGAGGAAGACGAAGAACCCGCACCGGAACCACCGGTTGCTGAAGGCCCCGACACCGAGATGCCTGATGATGACGACCCAGAGCTTTCATTTGATTTCGCGGCGCTGTTTGATCAGATCTTCGATCAGTTCAACTTTGCCGATATGGAACCACTGGATATCGGTACTGATGACGGCGTGTTCATCTTTGGTTTCGTCGGCTTCCTTGCCACGCCCGAAAGCACTGTCATGACAAATGACGCAGGTGACTTCGAGGAGATGACAATGGATGTCTTCGCATCCTGCGATGCGATGGAGTTCGTCTAGAAACCCGATCTAGCAGTAAGAGGGGCAGGCATGTCTTGCCTGCCCCTTCTCATGTCTTAGCCGACAAGCCCGCCATCGTCCCGTCTTACGGCGATCAGTGTTGATCGTGGCAACATGCCTTCACCATCCGGGAAAGGTGCCGCGGGGTGCTGGATACCAACAAACATTGTGCGTCTGTCAGCAGACCAAGTCAGCCCCGTCACCTCTGACCCTTTTGGCCCGGTCAGGAACCGTTCAATCTGACCTGTTGCCGGGTCACCAGCCAGCATCTGGTTGTTGCCCATACCGGCAAAGTCGCCTTCGTTACCGTCATTGCCGTCCGTTTGAATCCAGACCAGGCCAGTGCTGTCGAACATCATCCCATCGGGTGAGTTGAACAGGTTGCCTTCATTGACATTAGATGACCCGCCATAGGCATCATCATGCACCGTTGGGTTTCCGGCCATGACATAAAGGTCCCATGTGAACGTATCAGCCGCATGGTCATCATTGCTGGGATACCAGCGGACGATCTGACCATAGTTGTTTTCCGCGCGCGGGTTCGGCCCGTTAACGGATGTGTCGTCGCCACCTGCATTCGGCTTCACGCCCCGGTTCCTGTTGTTGGTCAGGCAGCAATAGCCTTCGACCGATACCGGGTTCACGGCGACCCATTCAGGCCGGTCCATGGTGGTTGCGCCGACGTTGGACGCCGCCACCCGGCTAAAGATCGCGATTTCAGCTTCATCCATGCCGGTGGCTTCGGGAGTCAGGGCCACCCATTCGCCGGTCAGATCATTGCTGAACTTGGCCACGTATAACTGCCCGTCATCCAACAGCTCAGATGTCTTGCCACCGGGTGTGTAGGGTTCGTTGGAGACATATTTATACATGAACTCGCCGCGTTCATCATCGCCCATATAGACGACAACGCGGCCATCGGGGGCGATCACAGCGGCGGCGTTTTCATGTTTGAAACGGCCCAGTGCGGTATGCTTGATCGGGGTGGATGTGGGATCGGTCGGATCGATTTCGACGATATAGCCAAAGCGATGCGGTTCATTCGGGTTTTGGCTGACATCAAAACGTTCATCGAACCGCTCATAGCCATAGCGGCCTTCCATCCCGATACCATAGCGGCCATAGCCTTCAGGCGGTTCAAACGCCGGGTCAGATGACCCGAAATAGCCATTAAAATTCTCTTCGCAGGTCAGGTATGTGCCCCACGGCGTTTTTCCGGCACCGCAATTGTTCATCGTACCCAGCGCAGTTGTACCAGCAGGATCAGCCGATGTTTGCAAAAGCGGATGACCAGCGGCAGGGCCTGCCATCGTCATCGGCGTGTTGTGGGTAATGCGGCGGTTCAGGTCGCTATCTACAACAATATCCCAACCGTCTGGGCCATCGGCAACTTCCATCACCGTCACGCCTTGCATGTTTTGCAATGTCAGCACGTCGTCGGCGCTTGTGGTTTCACCTTCGCTTGCGGGCAGGTTCACCTTGGTGTTCACATATTCATGGTTGACGGCAATGACCTGACGATTGCCAACGACAAAGGCTTCCATGCCATCGGTGTTTTCGCCGAATACACGATCAGAACTGCCAACGCTGACGCCGGTTTCCTGGCTTAGTTCTTCGGCGTCCGAGAACAAGGGCTGACCCCATTTGGCGACCGATTCCCAAGTATAGCCGTCGGGCACATGAACAGTGCCATCGGTCTGGATCGGGATCGGGGTAAATGCAAAGCGGCCCGCTGTCTGCGCCTCGGCAGAGGTGCTGTTCAGCAATCCGGTGCCCATCACCGCCGCGCCAGAGCCGTAAGCGACAATACCGCTTAGAAAGCCCCGGCGGGAAATGGCAGCTTCGACGACTTCATCAAACTGGGTGGTTTCGGGCGCAGGACGCTGCAATTCGTCCCATTCGTCCCATGACAGGTCATAAGTATCATTATCTTTCATTACACTGGCTCCTTGCTGGCATTTACAATCAAAGCGACCCTAGTGCCGGTTTTTTGCAAGTTTGTGACAGTTAATGAACTGCGTCAAAATGCGTATTGGCGGCGGAGCGTTGCCCGCCGCCGGGCGTCAAGTCAGGTCGCCGGGTGGCTTTGAAACCACCCCAGCTTGCGGAAAATCAACCAATCCAAAACAAGGGCTACGATCAATGACGCGCCCACTAGCGGCAACAGAATGCTGAGCCCGATCACAAGAACGATCATCCCCGTCCCCAGTGATGCTTCAGGTGCCGCCGGAACCCCAAGTGATCCCGCAGGTCGTCGCATCCACCACGCCACAAAACCCGATACCGAAAGAACAACAGCTAACACCGCAGCTAAGGTATTCTGCGCCAGATTAAGCCATCCGTAAAGCTCGCCCTGATGGAACGAGATTCCTTGCGATACAATCCGGGCGAGTGCGGGGTTATCTGCGAAACCGTGCCGCCTGAGGACGGCACCGGTATATTGATCGACAATCAGTTCAGTTTGTTCGGCCCGGTTCTTGCTGGCGGATCGCACCCAATAGGCGGCGTCAGGCTTGCGTGGGGGCCGTATTTCATAGGGTGCAACCAGCCCTTCTGCCTTGGCCACGCCAAAAACCATGTCATAGGGCATCGGCGTGCCCTGGGATGCGGTCGATTGCGGGATATCACCACCAAAACGCAAGCTGCGGGATTTTGTGCCCGTCTGCTCTTGCACGTAATCCAGCCCGCCGCCCCAGACATCCGTCCAGGGCAGACCGGAAATCAGGATTGGGATGACCAATACGGCAGCAAGAATACCAGTAAACAGATGGGTTTCGCGCCAGAAACTGCGACCCTTGCCAGATGGTGGCGAAAACGCTTTCTTGACCGTGCGCTGACCACGCGGCCACCACAGATAGAGCCCGGTGATGAACATCACGATGGCCCAATGCGCGGCCAGTTCGACGAATTTGGTGCCAAAGTCACCCAGCAGCAACTCACCATGAAACTTGCGCAAGACACGCATCGCGGTTTCGTCACGCGGCTGGGTTGCCAGAACCTCGGATGTGTAAGGGTTGATCCACGCATAGCTGCGGGTCTTATCGTCGTCGTCAAACTCAACCAGTGTGGCCCGACCCGGCTGATCCTCGATCTTGATACGACGGACGCGGCTGACCCCGGTCGTTTCAGCCAAGGCCGCGACTTGTGCCTCATAGCTTTGCCGTTCGGCCCCGATTTCGACATTCAGACGGTCGGCATAAAGCCATTCTTCGATCTGCGGTTTGTAAAGATAAATCCCCCCGGTAATGGCCAACATGGCCATGAAAGGAAGAACGTAAAGAGAGGCGAGGAAATGCCATTTCCATACCAGACGATAGAAGGCACCGCCGGTCGTCATTAACGCGGCAGGTGCCGACGCGATTGCATCGGTCATCGGAATAATCCTGATTTAAGGTTTGATTGTTGGGGGTGAAATCAAACCAAAACAGGGGGGCCGCGGGTCGGGGTCAACCGCGTCAGATGATCAACACTGACCCGGCTGTTTTCGCTGATGGCAAAACCATGCGCGTGATCGGCCGCCAGTTGTTGCCAGAATGGCAGGCTAGCAACAGCCAGCGTAACGTCCGGCGCCATCACGCAAGGATGCTGGACCTGATCCTCGGTTTCGATGGGAACACCATCGGCGCCCATCGTGATCGTGACCAATGCGTCGCCGGTACAGATCACCATTGTCTGAACACCCGGAATGACCTGCGCCAGCACCGTAGACATGCGCGGGGCCAGCATGCCAGCGACAAGCATGACCACCAAAAGGGCGCGCAGGCCCGCCGCGCAAACAGGCGCAAACCCATTCATCTAGGAGAATTTATTGTTCTTCGGGAACCCATGTGGCGGCCGCTTGCCAACTCCGGCGCGTGCGCCTTTCCATTCGGACATGTCAGGTTCGGTGCGGGTCTTGCCCCCGCCCATGGGCCATGACAGCCCGTCTTCCCATCGGAAGGTTGTCAGATCCGACAAACCACCGTCAAGTTCCAGCGTCCCCTGCCGTCCGGCGGCCTTTTTGTATTTCTGGATGCGCACGCCCTTGCCCCGGCCCATTTCGGGCAGTTCACTGGCGTCAAACACCAGTAATTTCGCGTTCTCGGACACGACGGCCACATGATCACCGGCCAAACGGGTACAGACCTTGGCCACAGTATCCTTCACGTTCAGCACTTGTTTGCCAGTGCGGGTCTGCGCCAGCACGTCATCTTCTGGCACGATGAATCCATTCCCTTCTGCCGATGCGACAAGAAGCTTTTCACCGGGTTTATGGATCAGGATATCAATGATTTCGATATCATTGGGCAGATCAATCATCAGCCGCAGGGGTTCACCCATGCCGCGCCCGCCAGGCAGGGTTGACGCGCCAACCGTGTAGAAACGCCCATTCGCCCCAAACACCAGCAGCTTATCAGTTGTTTCCGCGTGAAAGATAAACCGCGGGCCATCGCCATCCTTGAACTTCAACTCGCGGGTCAGGTCGATATGGCCCGTCATTGCCCGGACCCAGCCCATTTTCGAACACACCACCGTAATCGGTTCGCGTTCGATCATCGCCTCCAGCGGCACCTCGACCACTTCGGCGGCTTCGGCGAACTGCGTGCGGCGCGCGCCACCGTCGCTGTCACGGCCAAAGGTCTTGCGGGTTTCGCGCAGCTGTTCAGCAATCTTTGCCCATTTCAGATCATCGCTGTCCAGCAGGTCCTCAATCTCGGCCCGTTCCATCATCAACGCATCGCGTTCTGCGATCAGTTCAAGTTCTTCCAGACGCCGCAAGGATCGCAGGCGCATATTCAGGATCGCCTCTGCCTGCACTTCGGACAGCGCCACCTCTGCATCGTCATCGACGGGGGCAATATAGTCTTTTTCAGATGTGGCGCGGACATGATCCTTGGCCCAATCCTCGATCATCAGGGCGCGCTTTGGGTCGTCATCATAGCGGATGATGTCGATCACGCGGTCCAGATGCAGAAAGGCGATGATAAACCCTTCAAGCACCTCAAGCCGGTGGTCGATCTTTTCCAGCCGGTACTTGCTGCGCCTGATCAACACCTCGCGCCGGTGATCAAGGAAAGCGCGCAACACTTCCTTGAGGCTGCAGACCTTGGGCGTCAGCCCGTCGATCAGCACGTTCATGTTCAGGCTGAACCGAGTTTCCAGATCAGAGTTGCGGAACAGCATCCCCATCATGACTTCCGGGTCGACCGTCTTGGCACGGGGTTCCAGGATCACGCGGATATCCTCCGCGCTTTCATCACGGACATCGGCCAGCAGCGGGACCTTTTTGGTCTGGATCACCTCGGCCAGTTTTTCGATCAGCTTGGATTTCTGCACCTGGTAGGGGATTTCAGTGACGACGACCTGCCATGTGCCACGGCCCAGATCCTCGACCTCCCATTTCGCCCGCAGGCGGAATGATCCGCGCCCTGTACGGTAGGCTGTCGCGATATTTTCCGGTGGTTCCACGATGACGCCACCGGTCGGAAAATCGGGGCCGGGAATGTAGTTCAGCAGCGTATCGTCGCGCGCATCTGGTGTTTTGATCAGATGCAAACATGCGTCGATGAGTTCATGCAGGTTGTGGGGCGGGATGTTGGTCGCCATACCCACCGCGATCCCGCTGGACCCATTGGCCAGCAGGTTGGGGAACGTCGCCGGCAAGACGGCGGGTTCGGTCAGGCGGCCATCGTAATTGTCGCGGAAATCAACGGAATCTTCGGACAACCCTTCCAGCAGCGCCTCTGCCGCAGCGGTCATGCGCGCTTCTGTATAACGGCTGGCGGCCGGGTTATCCCCATCGATGTTGCCAAAGTTCCCCTGCCCGTCGACCAGCGGATAGCGCACGTTGAAGTCCTGGGCGAGGCGGGCCATCGCATCATAGATCGCAGCATCGCCATGGGGGTGGAAATCACCCATCGTGTCGCCACTGATCTTGGCCGATTTCAGAAAGCCACCGGTCGGCGACAGGCGCAAGCGTGACATCGCATAAAGAATACGGCGATGCACAGGTTTCAACCCATCACGCGCATCGGGCAGCGCACGGTGCATGATCGTGGACAGCGCATAGGTCAGGTAGCGATCGCCAATGGCGCGCCGCAGCGTTTCGGTTACATCATTGGGACCAAGATCGGTGTCGCTGTCATCACTCATGGCATCGGTGTAACGGTAGGGGATTCTGCCGTAAAGTCGGGAAAATTCCCCGGAATCTTTTCCGCGCAAAATATATATGGAACCAAATATCCGTGATACAGTTGATTCTGTAACAAGTGAGGGGACACTGCCATGTCCAAGTTCATATTCGTGACCTGCGCCATGTTTGCATGGGCGTTTTATGAGATGTCAGGCGGCGCGGATTTCGCACCGTTGGAGCGGAAAATGCCGGTCGCCAAGGCCCCGGTTGAGGATGTGATCGTGGAACCGATCATGCCAGTTTCCAAAATCGCAGATGCGACAGTGGTCCCTGAACCGGCAGAGCCACCGCTGGGTTATACCGTTATCCCTGCGCCGGCACCCGAAGCGGAAGCCGTGATCGAACAGGTCGCCTTTGTGACTGAAACCGCACCCGCCACAAACGGGGTTGCGGTTTGGAAAGTGGCTGGCGATTGGGTGAATATGCGCGACGGCCCCAGCACAAATTACTATGTGCTGGAAACTCTGCCGCGCGGCACCGAGGCTGAGATTCTGGCCGTGAACGCAGATGGTTGGGCGCAAATCCGCCTTTTGGGCTCTGGCCAAATCGGCTGGATGGCCGAACGGTTGCTATCCGAAGGATAACATCGCTTGTCAGTTTGCCTCTGGGCGGGCAAACAGTCTGGCATGACACAGAAAACCATACTGATTACGGGCTGCTCTTCTGGTATTGGGCTTGATGCGGCGCGCGGGCTAAAAGCTGCTGGATGGCGCGTTTTTGCAAGCTGTCGTCAGCAGGTCGATTGTGACCGGCTGGTATCAGAAGGCTTTGACGCCCCCCGGATCGACTATGCCGATCCCGATAGCGTGGTGAATGGTCTGGCCGATGTGCTGGAGGCCACGGGTGGGACGCTGGATGCCTTGTTCAATAACGGGGCCTATGCCTGCCCCGGTGCCGTCGAAGATCTGCCCATTGGCGCATTGCGCGCGATTTTCGAAGTGAATGTGTTTGGATATCATGAGCTTACGCGGCTGGTGATCCCAGTGATGCGTGCGCAAGGGCATGGGCGGATCATCAATAATTCATCCGTTCTTGGCTTTGTCGGGCTGCGCTGGCGCGGGGCCTATGTGGCCACGAAATTCGCATTGGAAGGGCTGACCGATGTATTGCGGGTTGAGATGGCGGACACGCCGATCAAGGTGATCCTGATCGAGCCCGGCCCTGTCACGTCCAAGATCCGGCAAAACGCCATACCGCATTTCGAAAAATGGTTCGATTGGGAAAATTCCGCCCGCAAGGAACAGTATATTGAACTGCGGGAGCGGCTTTATACCGATAGCGGGCCGGATACATTTGAACTGCCTGCCAGCGCTGTCACGAAAAAGCTGCTGCATGCCGTGACATCAAAGCGCCCAAAACCCCGTTATTACGTGACTTTTCCGACTTACCTGATGGGGTTTGCGCGGCGTATCCTGCCGACCCGCTTGCTGGACGCGTTGATTTTGCGGGTCTGAGGGTTTCCTTCGTCCCGCAGCCTGCTACATCTCGCGTGACGTCAATAAAGGACCATTGCTATGGCGAACGACCCGCTTTTCTGGGTTGTCGCGCTTGCCGTTCTGATCGTGCTGGGCATCCTGCTTATGGGGATCAGCACATTCGGGAAAGGCGGCGAAGACAACGGGAAATATGCAAATAAACTCATGCGTTGGCGGATCGGTGCGCAATTTATTGCGGTCCTGTTGATCTTGCTATTCGTCTATCTGCGCCGCCAGGGAGGGTAACCATGGTTGTTTTAAATAAGATTTACACAAAGACCGGTGACGCAGGTGAAACCGCGTTGGGCAATGGCAGCCGTGTGGCCAAGCATGCGTTGCGGGTGACATCCTATGGCACTGTTGATGAGACAAATGCGACTGTCGGTCTCGCCCGCCTGCATGCCACGGGCGACGTCGATGCGCAGCTGGCCATGATCCAGAATGACCTGTTCGATCTGGGGGCCGATCTGTGCCGCCCGGACATGGAAAAGGACGCCGAAGCCGAATATCCGCCCTTGCGTGTGTCTGATGCGCAGGTGGAACGGCTTGAGGCGGAAATCGACGCGATGACCAAGAATGTTGAGCCTTTGCGCAGCTTTATCCTGCCCGGTGGGTCGCCGCTCTCTGCGCATATGCATCTGTGTCGTACTGTGTCGCGCCGGGCAGAGCGGCTGACGGTCGAACTGGCCACGATGGAATCGGTGAACCCGGCGGCGGTGAAATATCTGAACCGTTTGTCAGACTGGTTTTTTCAGGCCTCCCGGATTGCCAATGATAATGGCAAGGATGACGTTTTATGGGTGCCCGGCGCGAACAGGTAAGATGGGTTTAAACCCATCTTACGGGGCGTTGCGTGCCCCCCCACCGTCCGGTGAATTTCTGGGCGGTCGCCCGAATCGGGGGTTAACGCCTTATTTTGTTGCCAAAAGCGCTGTCGGCAAAGCGTCGGCCAGACGTCGGCAAAGCGTCGGACCCCTTTGCTGGCCCGGGCGGTATTAATGGATCGCGCGCTGCAGGTCTGAAGAAATGGTTAAGCGATGCTCAGTGCTTCGACGCTAAGTTGAAACTATGATGCCTTCCACCTTTCCAACCGTGGCAGCGACCGGGTGAAAACCCAGCCCATGAACCGTGGCATTCCCTTTTTCTGAAGCGCATCGATGCAGAATTCCTGCATCTGTGTGACGTCAAAATCCGGCTGCCGGAACGCGCCGCTATCGTAGCAGAGCGAGCAATATGTGCTGCTGCGGGTTCCGTCGGCCTCGGTCCCGCCGCCGCCGGGATCCTTGTTCATTGGCATTCCGCAGCTTTGGCAGACCTGTCCCATCTTTATCCTCTCTTAGAATCGCTTTGGCATCTTGCCGAATGCGTGACAGTTTTCTAAAACCATGGAGTGGAGTCAATGGTTTTGGAGAAACGATGCGGATCGGCGCCCTTTCAGCATTGACCGGCCTGTCGCGAGACACGTTGCGGTTTTACGAAAAACAGGGGCTGATCCGGTCCTTTCCATCGTCGGAACCATCCAACACCTATCGCGACTATCCCGAAGATACCGCAGAGCGTTTGCGCATGATCACCGATGCCCGCGATGCGGGATTATCTATCGCGGACCTAAAAACGCTGCTGGATTGTATGGAAAGCGGTGATCTGGGGGCCTTTGACCTTGATGCGTTTCTGGATGAACGGATCGCACAGTTGGAACATGTCATTTCCACCGCCCAGCGTACGCTGGGCATGCTTAACGGGACACGCGCCGCAATTGCGGTGTCGGACCAAATTCATATCCCCGAATAGCACCCCGGAAATACGTGGCGTCCGCAGACCGCCGCGTGTCGATTTTGCACTGTTGTTGCCCGGGCCCGCACGATAATAACGTCCCGAGAACGTAAATGCTCAGATTCTTTGGGAGAGAAACGCAGATGAAGGTCCTCGTACCCGTCAAGCGCGTGATCGATTATAACGTGAAGGTTCGTGTCAAAGCGGATGGTTCAGGTGTCGATCTTGCAAACGTCAAAATGTCCATGAACCCGTTCGACGAAATTGCCGTGGAAGAGGCGATCCGCCTGCGCGAAGCTGGCAAGGTCGAAGAGGTTGTCGCCGTGTCCATCGGCGTCAAGCAGGCGCAGGAAACGCTGCGCACCGCCCTTGCCATGGGTGCCGACCGCGCGATTTTGATTAATGCCGCTGATGATGTGCATACCGATATTGAGCCACTGGCCGTTGCCAAGCTGCTGGCCGCTGTCGTCAAGGAAGAAGAGCCAGGTCTGGTGCTGTGCGGCAAGCAGGCGATTGACAATGACATGAACGCCACGGGTCAGATGCTGTCTGCCCTGTTGGGCTGGTCGCAGGCCACATTCGCATCCGAAGTGAGCCTGGAAGGCGATAGCGCGGTTGTGACCCGTGAGGTTGATGGCGGCCTACAGACCATCAAGGTAAAAATGCCCACGATCGTCACCGTTGATCTGCGTCTGAATGAGCCGCGTTATGCGTCGCTGCCCAACATCATGAAGGCCAAGAAAAAGCCTTTGGATGAAAAGACCCCTGCCGATTACGGCGTTGACGTGACCCCGCGCCTGAGCGTGGTCAGCACAACCGAGCCAGAGGCCCGCAAAGCCGGGATCATGGTGGGTTCTGTGGATGAGCTTGTCGAGAAACTCAAAGAAGCGGGGGCTGTATAATGGCTGTTCTTCTGATTGGTGAAGTCACCGACGGCGCATTGGCCGTCGATGCAACCGCAAAGGCCGTGTCCGCGGCGACCGCATTGGGTGATGTGACCGTGCTATGCGCCGGTGCGTCGGCCAAGGCCGCTGCTGATGAGGCTGCAAAGATCGATGGTGTTGCCAAGGTGCTATGCGCCGAGGATGATGCGTTAGGTCATCGTTTGGCAGAACCAACTGCGGATTTGATCGTATCATTGGCTGGTGATTACAGCCATATCGCCGCCCCCGGCACCACCGACGCCAAGAACGTGATGCCCCGTGTGGCGGCCTTGCTGGATGCGATGGTGATTTCCGAGGTGACGGCCATTGTTGATGCCGACACTTTCGAGCGCCCGATTTATGCGGGCAACGCGATCCAAACTGTCAAATCCGCCGATGATAAGAAGGTCATGACGATCCGTACCGCCGGTTTTGATGCCGCGGGCATGGGTGGCTCTGCATCTGTCGAAAGCATTGGCGGCGCCAGCAATTCCGGCCTGTCGGAATGGGTTGAAGACAAGGTTGCCGCCTCGGATCGTCCTGAACTGACATCTGCGGGTGTTGTTGTGTCCGGTGGTCGCGGTGTCGGATCTGAGGAAGATTTCGCCCTGATCGAGAAACTGGCCGACAAGCTGAATGCGGCTGTTGGTGCATCGCGCGCCGCCGTTGACAGCGGCTATGCCCCCAATGACTGGCAGGTTGGTCAGACCGGTAAGGTGGTTGCCCCCGATCTTTATGTCGCTGTGGGTATTTCGGGTGCGATCCAGCATCTCGCCGGGATGAAAGACAGCAAGATCATCGTCGCGATCAACAAGGACGAAGAAGCCCCGATTTTCCAGGTGGCTGATTACGGTCTGGTTGCCGACCTGTTCAATGCGGTACCAGAGCTGACTGAAAAGCTTTGATCCGCGCTATCCATGACTGAAAAGGCCCGCTGCATGCAGCGGGCTTTTTCATGCGACCCGGTAAAGATGTTCCCGCAAGGACGGGATCAGCCATGAGCTCACCTCTGCATGGCTGGTGACGCCAAGCATTTCGGAGGCGACATTTTCCTGACTTTCGGGGAATTGCATGCCTTCGGTCCCTTCGAACCGCGCCTCTTCGGTGGGGTTGGCCACGACCACATCCTGCACTAGCGGTCGCAATTCTTCGATCATGGATTGGGTCACGAATAGCGGATCCGCCTGCAACTGGCTTTGCCGTTCTGACCAATGCTGATCGCTCAGCTCTTCCTCCGAGAACCAAAGCAGGATCGTGCGTGGCCCGATCTGCCCAAGCATGTTTTTCATCCGCGCGACCCATGCTTCACGCACTTCCTGCACCACGATGTCAAACCGTTCGGGTGATTTGGAATAGAGCGCCCCAAGCATATGCCGGACAAAGGAGAACTCGGAAAAATCGACGTCGTCATAGATTGCTTGCAGCACAGTCGATGCTTTCAGGAACCGGTCATTGCGGCGCGGATGCACCGCATAAAACCGGTTGGACAGGTAATTTGCACCCATCACCTGCACCACGGTCATATCGGCATCCGCGCAAATATCCATGATCGCCGGATCGTTCACAAAGGCGTCGATCCCCCCGTTCACGCAACCCAGATTCAGGCAGGTTTGCCGCATAACCTTTTCAACAATTGACGGAAACGGCTTTGGAATGAACTTTCCATAAGTCTCTGTCCCACCGATGAAAGCGATATAGGGTCGGTCAAGCCGCCGCCGTGGCCCCCGGAACAGCATTCTGGAGCTTCCATACCGGCACGGAGAATATGACAGATCGCCGTCTTCAATTGTTTCTTGTTTCATGATTCCCGCCAAATTTGCTACCTGCGCCTAGTTACCGCCAAACGACTTGCCATTTTCCTAATGCTAAAATTCATCGTAACTTTTCGTTGATACCCCGCCTTGAAGCCCCCCCCCGCAGCGGCCTATGCTGCGGTCGAACCAGTCAGGGGAAGATCATGACAATCGAACGTGTGGGCATCGTTGGTGCGGGCCAAATGGGCAATGGGATTGCCCATGTTTTTGCGCTGGCCGGTTATGACGTGCTGATGACCGATATCAGTCAGGATGCCCTGACATCCGCAATCGCCCTGATTGATCGCAATCTTGACCGTCAGGTCAGCCGTGATCTGATCACCCCGGATGCCAAGGCGGATGCCACGGCCCGCATTGGCACGACAACGACATTGACTGATCTGGGCCAGACCGACCTGATCATCGAAGCCGCGACAGAACGCGAAACGATCAAGACCGCCATTTTCGAAGATCTGGTCCCGCATCTGAAGCCCAACACGATCCTGACTTCAAACACATCGTCGATTTCGATTACCCGCCTTGCATCCCGCACGGATCGCCCTGAAAAATTCATGGGCTTCCATTTCATGAACCCGGTTCCGATCATGCAACTGGTCGAACTGATCCGGGGCATCGCGACGGATGAAGAGACGTTCAAGGCATGCCATGCGGTTGTGGAACGGCTGGGCAAGACATCGGCCACAGCCGAAGATTTCCCCGCGTTTATCGTGAACCGCATCCTGATGCCGATGATCAACGAGGCGATTTATACGCTTTATGAAGGCGTCGGATCGGTGCAATCCATCGACACATCGCTGAAACTGGGTGCCAACCATCCGATGGGCCCGCTGGAGCTGGCGGATTTCATCGGGTTGGACACCTGCCTTGCGATCATGAATGTGCTGCATGACGGGCTGGCCGACACCAAATACCGCCCCTGCCCGTTGCTGACCAAATATGTCGAAGCTGGTTGGCTGGGCCGCAAATCCCAGCGCGGCTTTTATGACTACCGGGGCGAAACCCCGGTGCCGACCCGATAAAATGGCACATCGATCAGATAGTGAACGACAGGCCCAAGCAGAGGCAACCGGGGTCGATGACGGGACGTTGGCCGGTGCGGTTGGGGCCAGCAATCACGCAGAGCGTCGGCGCCGCAATGGCCCGACCCATAAACCTTACGACGTCCTGTCATTTGTGCTTGCGCTGGCAGCGGCCATTTGGGCACGTTTTGCACTACAGGATGCGGGGGTCGCGCCCGGCTATGTGAACCTTGGCACGCTTCTGACGTTTCTGGCCGTCGCAATCGCCGCCGTGACCCGCTGGGGTCGGAAAATCATTCAACTGATTGCGGCCTTGGCTATCGTCTGGCTGGTTGGCATCTACGTTCTTGCGGCGGTCGCAAGTTAACGCCCCTGACAAAGTGGTCTTATGGCAGCTGAGCCGAGGTGACCCCGTCCCGGACCTGATCCGGGACCTCCACCTTTCATCCTGATGTTACTTCTTCAGTGCCAGCGTCACTTCACGTAGCCAGGCCATAAAGGCGCGCGGTTCGGCGATACGTGCTTTCACATCCTCTTCCGGTACAACCTGTCCAACAACGGGTTTTTGTGGCTTGCCGCAGGCATGCACGATTTCGTGCAACAACAGGCTTTGACGTAAGGTGGCCGAGATCCGGTTTGCGATCTGATAGCTCCGCGAATTTGCACCGGGAAAGAAGCATGGCACGATTTTGGCCCCGGAGGTGCGGATCATCTTGGCGGTAAAGACGTTCCACTCCGCCTCTATCGCCGGGCCGAACATGGTGTCGGATGAGGCCACAACCCCGGAGGGGAACAGCGCCACCACACCACCATTCTTGAGGTGTTCCATGGTCTTGCGGCGCATTTCGACCATCTTTTTCTGCGCATCCGGTTCATGCGGAAATGGGACCGGGATCATGAAATCGGCGGCATCCTTGTCGATCCCTGTCAGGATTGATCGGGTCAGGATGCGGTAATCCGTGCGCCTGCGCCCGATCAGTTCGGCCAGGATCATTCCATCGACCAGCCCATGCGGGTGATTGGCGACAAGCACCACGGGCCCGGTTTCAGGGATGTTTTCCAGCTCTGCCTGAGGGGTCAGCAGGTCTATCCCCATGACATCAAGGCAGCCCTGCCAAAAGGCCTGGCCCTCATACTTGCCCTTGCGTTCGAACTTGCGGATCATGCTGATGATCCGCAGCTTGCCCGTACACCATTCGATGGTCCGGATGATGTTGCGCTTTACAGAGCTGTCGAACGTGTTGGAGTAAGTCAGGCCGCGCCGGTCATACGCCTGCGGCGGTGCGTTTGGCACAACCGGGGCTGCAGGGATATCGCGGGTTGTTTCGGTCAAATCTGTTATTGTCCCATCGGGTATTACAACCCTTAATCGCCTTCACCGAATTTGTCAGCAACCAAATCGGTAATGGCCGCTGCCAGCTTGTCCGCCTCCGGCCCTGATGTTTCGACGTCAATGAAGGTTCCGATAGAGGCTGCCAACATCAAAAGCCCCATGATGCTATCCCCGCCGGTGCGTTCGCCATCCTTGCTGATGATCGCATCCGCATCATGGTTTTCGACCACTTCGACAAGTTTCGCCGAGGCCCGTGCGTGCAGCCCTTTGATATTCTCGATCTTGAGACGGCAGGTGGTCATGATGGGCTCCCACCATTGTGGTAGTTGATGTATTTATGCGCCGCTGCGATGGCGGCGTCGACCGCGTCCGGCACGGATCGTCTGCGTGATTTGGCCAGTTTGATCAGCATGGGTAGATTGGCCCCGTAAAGGATCCGCCGGTTGTCCGGGCTGCACGCCCGCAGCGACAAATTTGACGGTGAGCCGCCGAACATGTCGGTTACCACAACCACCCCTTCGCCGGTATCAACAGCGTCGGCTGCTGCACAGATTTCGGATTGTTTTTCGCTGCGATCATCGTCAGGCCCGATGGCGATACTGATCATCCCGTCCTGCGCGCCGACCACATGTTCGACCGCTGCCAGATATTCCTGCGCCAACCCGCCATGCGCCACAATCACGATACCAATCACACCTGCGGTCCCTTGTTACCCGACGCCTGCGCGTCCCGTCGTTCTAATTCCCGGTGCCGCTTAGACACCTGCCAACCATCCTGCGCAAGGGCCGCAGCAAGCCGTTCAGCAACTGCGACGGAACGGTGTTGCCCTCCGGTACACCCAAAGCCGATGGACAAATGCGCCTTGCCTTCGTCCTTGTGCGCGGGCAGCAGCAGATCGGCGAGCGATTTTATCCGTTCGAAGAAAGGGTCGAACCGTTCATCCGCTGCCACATAAGCGTCAACCGCCGCATCGCGCCCATCAAGCGGGCGCAGGTTTTCATCCCAATGCGGATTGCGCAGGAACCGGCAGTCCATGACGATATCCATTCCGCGGGGCAGGCCCCGTTTGTAGGAAAAAGAATGGATCGTCACCCCAAGCCGCCGCCCGTCACCCGTGGCGAACCAGCGGTCGATATCCGCCCGCAGATCATGCGGTGACAGCCCGGTTGTATCAATCAACACATCCGCCCGGCTGCGGATCGGGACCAGCAGGTCCCGTTCCCGTGCAATCCCGGCCATGGGTGGGCCAGCCGGTGCAAGCGGGTGCCGCCGCCGGGTTTCGGAATAACGCCGCACCAGTTCTTCCTCTGCAGCATCCAGATAAAGGACCTGCGCTGTCTGATCAGGGTCAGCCGCCAGCCGGTCGATCATTTCGATCAGCGCGCTGGTTCCGAAATCCCGGTTACGCACATCAACGCCCAGCGCCAATGGCCGGCTGGGCGGTGGTCCGTCCAGAAGCCGGGGCAAGAGCGATAGTGGCAGGTTATCGATCACCTCGTAACCCAAGTCTTCCAACGCGTTGATCGCCGTGGATCGCCCGGCACCTGACGGCCCTGTGACCAGCACAAGGGTTGGTGTTGTCTGCTCTTGCGGTTTGGCTGGTTCGGTCATCGGTCGCTCCGCCCTGCTTTGAGGAATTGCAGGATCGCTGGTCCAAAATGTGACGCCTCGATCCTGTAAATCAAGGGCAGATCCACCCCACAGAGAGTGACCATGCGTCGCGTTGGAAACCTGTCCATCTCGGTTTTGTTCAAATCCACCACCAGCCTGATGGCCGCTTCATCAATTGCATCCGCGTTCAGGATGCCAAGCCCCCGCGCCTCGATCAGACCGTGGATCGTATCAGGGCAGCGCGCCACAACATCATTGCCGACCTTTTGCAATCTGACCCGGTCATCCGCAACCAGCGTGCAACCAACCTCCATCAGTTCCAGTCCCAGCGCTGATTTGCCCTGCCCCGCATCGCCCTGGATCAGCACCCCCTTGCCATCCCATGCAACACAGGTGGCGTGGACGGTTTGCGGGTCAGCCATGGCGCGGGATTAGACGGGCAGGCCGACGACAAAGCGCGCGCCAAGCGGGTCGGATGACGCATCTGCGTCCGTAGGCCGGATGTTTTCAGCCCAGATCACCCCGCCATGCGCCTCGACAATCTGTTTGGAAATGGCAAGCCCAAGCCCGGAATTGTTGCCAAACTGGCCCTCGGGCCGTTCAGAATAGAACCGTTGGAAAATCTTGGTCAACGCCTCGTCCGGGATACCTGGCCCGGTGTCCTCGACCACGACAAGCACCCGGTTTTGTCGTTTGCGCGCCCAGATGCGGATCGCATCCCCACTTTCGCAGAATGAAATGGCATTTGTGATCAGGTTGACGAAAACCTGCGCCAGCCGCCCTTCGAGCCCCTGCACCATAATCGGTTCATCGGGCATGTCAGCGATGAAGTCGATTTCGCGTTGTTCGGCATCTTTACCAAGAAATTCGATGATGTTGCCCAGCATGCCAAGCAGATTGAAGGATTCTTCTTCTTCCTTGACCAACTCGCTATCAAGCCGGGACGCATTCGAGATATCACTAACCAGCCGGTCCAGCCGCTTGACGTCATGTTCAATCACTTCAAGCAGTTTTTCACGCTGGTCAGCCCGCTTGGCCACCCGCATCGTCCCCACTGCGGACCGTAGTGAGGCCAGTGGGTTCTTGATTTCATGGGCCACGTCGGCGGCGAACTGTTCGTTTCCTTCGATCCGTTCATAAAGCGCCGAGACCATGCCGCGTAATGCGCCGGACAGGCGCCCGATCTCATCCGGGCGGGCCGTCAAGTCGGGGATACGTACTTTGACCGGTGACATGCGTCGCGCGTTCTTTTCATGGCTGGTTTCGGCAGCGGCGGCCAGGTCGGCGAGTGGGTTCGCGATCGTCGAGGATAGCACCAAACTAAGCCCGATGCTTACCAACACCCCAACGAGGAAAAGTCGCAGGACCTGTTCGCGTTCCTTGCGCACAAGGCTGTCCACCTCACCCGCGGCCGTGATTACGGCGATCATGCCGACCACCTCCTCCCCGCGCTGAATTGGCGATGTGATAATGAAGGATGTAACGCCCCCAATTTCGGAAGCCGTCAGCAATGTCCCGGATTCAATCGAAGCCAGTGCATTCTGCTGCGCGACCTCAAACAGCTGTTGTTCGGCGGTTTTTAATATCACCGGTTCTCGGAACAATCCGATAAAGCCGCTCCAGATGCCGCCGATGAAATCGGTGATGAACGTGCCGCCGGTGGTGTTGACGAGTTCGGCAATCTCGTTTGCGCCCAGGCTGCCGGTGGCCGTTGCCACTAGCGTCGCGTCCGGGGCGAAGACAGAAACCTCCACCCCGCCGCGCAGATTCAACGCAGCCAGCGTTTGTGCCGGGTCCACCCCGTCGGCTGTTACAAGGTTGATCGGGGCGAGTGTGGGCAACTGCGCCTCGAACACATTCGCGATCAGCTGCGCCTCATTGACCAGACCTTTACCACGTTGAAACGCAAGATTGTCACGCGACGGGTTGAGGTAGAGCACCCCAGCAATCAGCAAGATCAGAGCGATCAGGTTGAAGGTAACGATTTTGCGCGCAATCGGCGAGCCGCGCAACGACAACAGCCCCCTGCGCGCCTGTTTGCTTTCCTCTGCGCCGGGGTTGATGCCGTCGGGTTCGATCCAGTCATCACCCAACAGCAGTTCAGGCTCGCGCGCGGCTGCGCGTACAGAGTTCAGATCTCGTACGTCAAGCTTTGGCGCGGCTGTCATGCCTTACTCTTCGTTGTAGCGGTACCCGATGCCATAAAGGGTCTCAATCGCGGAAAACTCGTTATCAGTGTTACGCATCTTTTTGCGCAGACGTTTGATGTGACTGTCGATGGTTCGGTCATCAACATAGACCTGATCATCATAAGCGACATCCATTAACTGATCACGACTTTTCACAAATCCGGGGCGCTGTGCCAGCGCCTGCAGCAGCAGAAATTCAGTAACGGTCAGGGAAACGTCCTGCCCTTTCCATTTCACAGCGTGGCGCAGCGGGTCCATCACCAGCTCACCGCGCACCATGACTTTGGTCTCTTCGGTTTCTTCGATCTCTTCACCCGCAATCGCATCCTGACGACGCAGCAAGGCCCGGATCCGTTCGACCAGCAGCCGTTGCGAAAATGGTTTCTTGACGTAGTCGTCGGCACCCATGCGCAGGCCAAGCACCTCGTCAATCTCGTCATCCTTGGAGGTCAGAAAGATGACCGGCATCGATGTCTTCTGGCGCAGTCGTTGCAGCAGGTCCATCCCATCCATGCGCGGCATCTTGATATCCAGCACGGCCAGTTCCGGCATCCGTTTATTGAACGCCTCAAGTGCGGCCTGACCATCATTATATGTTTCGACCTCGAACCCTTCGGCCTCAAGCGTCATGGATACTGAGGTCAGGATATTCCGGTCATCGTCAACTAATGCAATTCTGGACATGGGATCGTTCCCCTACATAAATCTGTGTTTATCACTTTGTTACGTAAACTATTCTTCTTTTTATTAAGACGAATCAATCCCTAAGTCTTCTTCCCTCACAGAAGCGGGATGATTGCTTCAAATTTGCCCGTTTGATGTTCTGTTAACTTTGCCGCCCGTGCGGGGCATCAAATTGGTTGCGCTAACACCGATTTGGTTGCGCTAACTGTGGCAAAGCGCACTATCGGCAATCGAAAACATGGTGTTAATGAAAGGGTACAGTCGGCAAACCCGGCCCATCATTTAAGGAGCGAACCCATGGACCACGGTACGGTCAACCCCACGATGAAGCTTGAGGATCAAGGCATCACAGGGCTGGGTTATGTGTATTACAACCGCACGGAGGCCGAATTACAGGCCGCTGCCGTCGCCGATGGCGAAGGCGTCACCGGCAAGGGCGGCACATTTCTGGTCACAACCGGCAAGCACACGGGCCGGTCGCCAAAGGATAAATTTGTCGTTCGGACCCCCGACGTCGAAGACACGATCTGGTGGGAAAACAACCCGCCGATGGAGCCCGCAAAATTCGATCTGCTTTACGCCGATATGCTGGAGCATATGAAGGGTGGCACCTATAATGTGCAGGACCTTTTTGGCGGCGCGGACCCCGCACATCGCCTGGATGTCCGTGTTGTGACCGAGTTGGCATGGCACGGGCTGTTCATCCGCCACCTGCTGCGCCGTCCAGAGCGGTCGGAGCTGGAAAGCTTTAGCCCCGATTTCACAATCATCAACTGCCCCACATTCAAGGCCGACCCCGCCAAGCATGGTTGCAATTCCGACACAGTCATCGCCTTGAATTTCGACAAGAAGCTGATCCTGATCGGTGGCACCGAATATGCGGGCGAAAACAAGAAGTCGGTGTTCACCCTGCTGAATTACCTGCTGCCTGAAAAGGGCATCATGCCGATGCATTGCTCGGCCAATCATGCCCCCGGAAACCCGGTGGACACAGCTGTGTTCTTTGGCCTGTCTGGCACCGGCAAAACCACATTGTCCGCCGATCCGTCCCGCGTTCTGATCGGCGACGACGAACATGGCTGGTCTGAGCGCGGCACCTTCAACTTTGAAGGCGGTTGCTATGCCAAGACCATCGGGTTGGACCCGGAGGCAGAGCCAGAGATTTACGCCACCTGTTCGATGCCCCACACGGTCATTGAAAACATGGTGTTTGATCCCGATACCATGGAACTGGATTTCGAGGATGACAGCCTGACCGCGAATATGCGCTGCGCTTATCCGTTGAACTACATCTCAAACGCGTCCGAAAGTGCGCTGGGTGGACACCCCAAGAATATCATCATGCTGACCTGTGATGCGTTTGGCGTGCTGCCCCCGATTGCGCGGCTGACGCCCGCACAGGCGATGTATCACTTCCTGTCTGGCTTCACCTCGAAGGTGGCCGGGACAGAGCGTGGTGTGACAGAGCCTGAACCCACGTTCAGCACCTGTTTTGGCGCGCCCTTCATGCCCCGCCGCCCAGAGGCTTACGGCAATCTGCTGCGCAGCAAGATCGCGAGCCACGGCGCCACATGCTGGCTGGTCAATACCGGCTGGACCGGTGGCGCCTACGGCACCGGGTCCCGGATGCCGATCAAGGCCACCCGCGCATTGTTGAGTGCCGCCCTGGATGGCACGTTGATCGAAAGCACATTCCGCAAGGATCCGCATTTCGGTTTCGAAGTCCCGATTTCAGTGGATGGCGTTGATGATGCCCTGCTTGACCCCCGCGCCACCTGGGCGGATCAGGCCGCTTATGACGCGCAGGCCGAAAAGCTGGCCACGATGTTCAGCGACAATTTCGAGAAATACGTGCCCTTCATCGACGACGATGTGAAGGCCGCTGCAATCGGCTGATTTGCTGAGATTGAACACACTGGGCGGCGTGCAGGGTAACGACCTGCACGCCGCCTTTTTCTCTTCTTGGCAGAAGTCCGGCGCCTATGGCTGGTATAGCATGTTCACCAACAGTCAGCTTTGCGATAGGCTCGCGACCATGAGAGTGTTGCTGTGCATCCTGATCTTTGCGGTCCATCCTGCTTTGGCGGCGGGCAAACCGGTCCTGACCGGGCCTGATATCGCCGGTGTGGACTCCGGCGTCATTTGCCCGCCAGAACCTGTCGGCACCTCCCCGGCGCCCGGAACGCTGGCTGGCACCACGCATGTCATTAACGAAGACCCGCCATTTGTATCGAACACCCATACGGTGCCTGCCGCACTTGGGATTGGGTTTGGGGTCAAAGCGCGGGCGGCGGATCTGAGCGGCTTGCAGGATGTCACCATGGTGGTCACCCACCCGCCCATGGGCAAACAAAAGATCACCACGCAAAGCTTCCCGACACGGATCAGCGGGCTGACCCATTCCGTCACGTTCTACCAGTTTGACTACGCCTATGAACTGGTCACAGGTCGCTGGCAGATGACCGCAATGCAGGGTGACACAGTGCTTTATCAGGCTAGTTTCGACGTCGTCTCACCGCAACGGGTGCCTGAACTGGCTGGCGTTTGTGGTTATGAAAACCTTCTGTCGGCCCTTACCCCATCAACCCCCGCCGCACGAGGTTGACGCCCGCCGCCAGCAGGACAGCCAATGTCGCCTTGCGAAATGCCGCCTGATCAATCCGGTCCTGCACCCATAGCCCCGCCCCCATCCCGGCCAGTGCCGGCAGCACCATGGCGATGGAAAACGGCACGGTTTCGGCCCGCAACACCCCCGATTGCACATGCGCACCCAATAGCGCCAGCGCGCCCAGCCCATAGATTGTGCCCTGCGCGCGCATCTGGTCCTGTTTTTCGGTGCCAATTGCCGTGAGGTAAGCAACCGTTGGCGGCCCCCAGACCCCGGACAGCCCGCCCATGAACCCGGCAAAACTGCCGACTGCGGCCTCCCACCCGATGGACTGGCCGCGCAGCCGCCCCCGCCACCCAATCAGTTGCAATAGCGCAAAAGCCGCAACCGGTATCCCGATCAGCAGGAACAGCGCCCCTTGCGGCAGTGACCGGACCAGTTGGGCGCTCAGCACCAATATGCCAAGGCAACAGATGACGTAGACCTTGAACATCTTGACCGTCTCGACCGCCGCCGCGACCCCTTGCCGAAGCGCCTGCCAAAGGTTGGACACCAATGTTGGGATGATCAGTGCCGCCAGCGCAAGTTCGGGCGGCAGGAATGTTGATAGTCCCGATATCATGACCATCGGCATGGCAAAGCCAACGATCCCTTTGACCGCGCCAGCCACGAAGGCCACGGCAAAGGCCAGAACCAGAAATGACGGGCTGATTGTCTGCAGCAGAATATCCATTATTGTCATGGTTTAGCGGTGTTGATCCATGGGCGCAGCAGAAATCGCCTGCGACATTAATGTTCTCTGAAAGGCTTTGATGTGAATTAATATTGCGCTGCAATTGCGAAGGCGTTATCTCTGCACCTGCATAATGAGGGGAATCGCGATGCCACATGACGGACAGGATATGACCATGCAAACAACCCCGGTTTTGGCCGACCTGCTGACTGTGACCGCTGCGGCATTGCCCGCTGTGCAGGATGTCACCGCGCGCGCGAAAGATGCCGTGCGGGCCATGGTTGAAGAAGATGGTCGCGTTTCTGGCCGTTTGATCGAAGAGCATCAGACCGCCGCCCATGGATTTGCCTGGCTGGCCACTTACGCCAAAGCGCTGGAACAGATGCAAGGCTGGGCCCGCAAGCTGGATGCGGCGGGCCGGTTTGGCGAGGTGGAACAATTGATCCACCAGATCGCCTTTGGTGAGTACCTCTGGCAGATTTATGGCGGCATTCAGATGAACCAGGGCGAGGTTGTGCGCCTGCAGGACATGGGCCTGAGCCAGGACGATATGCGCGCCTTGATGGCGCCAGCAGTCATGACCCTGACCCAGTCTGGCAATACGCAGGCCGCCCGCACAAGGCTATGTGCCCTGATGGAAGAACAGGCCGCCAACATCACCGTCGGCGCCTCCGGTCTGGATGAAGAGTTGGAGATGATCCGCGAACAATTCCGCCGCTTTAGCATCGAAAAGGTGGAACCCTATGCACATGATTGGCACCTGAAGGATGAACTGATCCCGATGGAGGTGATCGATGAGATGGCCGAACTGGGCGTGTTTGGCCTGACCATCCCCGAAGAATACGGTGGTTTCGGCCTGTCAAAGGCATCCATGTGCGTGGTGTCAGAGGAATTGTCGCGCGGCTATATCGGGGTTGGGTCGCTTGGCACCCGGTCTGAAATTGCGGCCGAACTCATCCTCTGCGGCGGCACGGACGCCCAAAAGGAAAAATGGTTGCCCGGTCTGGCCAGTGCCGGGATTTTGCCGACTGCCGTCTTCACCGAACCCAATACCGGGTCCGATCTGGGGGCGCTGCGCACCAAGGCGCGCAAGGATGGCGATGACTGGATCATAACCGGCAACAAAACATGGATCACCCATGCCGCCCGCACGCATGTAATGACCGTGCTGGCCCGGACGATCCCCGATACTGACGACTATAAAGGTCTGTCCATGTTTCTGGCGGAAAAGACACCCGGCACGGATGAAGAACCTTGGCAGGACCCCGGTATCTCGGGTGGTGAGATTGAGGTGCTCGGCTATCGCGGCATGAAGGAATACACGCTGAACTTTGATGATTTCAAGGTGAAGGGTGAGAACCTGCTGGGCGAAACCGAAGGCCGCGGTTTCAAGCAGTTGATGCAGACCTTTGAAAGTGCGCGCATCCAAACGGCCGCTCGCGCGATTGGCGTGGCCCAGTCGGCGTTGGATGAAGGGATGCGTTATGCGCAGGACCGCAAGCAGTTTGGGAAAGCGCTGATCAACTTCCCCCGTGTGTCCGGCAAGCTGGCCATGATGGCGGTTGAGATTATGGTCGCCCGGCAGCTGACCTATTTCAGCGCTCATGAAAAGGACAATGACCGGCGCTGCGATCTAGAGGCTGGCATGGCCAAGCTGTTGGGCGCGCGTGTTGCCTGGGCCTGTGCCGATAACGCGCTGCAAATCCATGGTGGCAACGGGTTTGCGCTGGAATACAAGATCAGCCGTATCCTGTGCGACGCGCGCATCCTGAACATCTTTGAAGGGGCGGCTGAAATTCAGGCGCAAGTCATCGCAAGGCGGTTGCTCGGATAGGCAGGGCGGTCGCTGCTCTGGCGTTCCGTTTGGCCTTCTCGCTATGCTAGGCAAATGGGCAAGCAGCTTTTTCATTTTAGCGAAGACGATGCGATCGCGCTGTTCGAACCGCGTCAGGTTGCCGTGCCTGCACCACGAAAACCGGGCCATGATTGGTTGAACGGGCCTTTGGTCTGGGCGATTGAGGCCGCATATAGCGCCCTGTACCTGTTCCCACGAGACTGTCCCCGCATTCTAATGTGGCGGACGCCAGATACCCATGAATCTGACGTTGCACTCTATTGGGATAACCCGCAAAACCGCATGGTTGCGTTTATTGAGGACAGTTGGCGCAGGCGTCTGAATAACGCATGTCTGACCAGATACGCGCTGCCCCCGCTGTCCTTCATTGATCTGGAGGACGCCGGAATGCATGTTTCAAAACAGGCGGTGCGACCCAAGGACAAGGTAGAACTGACGAGCTTGCCAAAGCATCTTGAACAGGCAGGTGTGGAGTTAAAGACCCGCAAAAACCTGACGGACCTAAAGGCCGCTTGGGCAAGCTCACTTCATGTGAGTGGCGTCAGGCTTCGGAACGCCGCAGGCTGGGTTGCCCCCTAGTCCAGTTGCCGCGCCTCATCCATCAGCATAACGGGAATACCGTTGCGGATGGGGAACGCGACATTGGCCGACTTTGACACCAATTCCTGTTTTTCAGCATCATAGGTCAGGGTTGCCTGCGTCATCGGGCAGACCATCGCCTCGAGCATTTTAGGATCAAAGGGTGTCTCGCTCATTGCATGACCTCTTCGCCAGAGCCGCCCCGCAACGCAAATTCAATCAAAGTTGTCAGTGTTTCGCGCCGTGTCGTCAATGACGGCGCTTCAAGCAGGGCTTGTTTGTCTTCGGGTTCAAACGGGCACAGCATGGACAGGGAATTGATCAGCAACTCATCATCCGCTTCGCCAAGGCTGTCCCAGTCCGTCGACAATCCCTGGTCTTCGAAGAACCGGTTGAGGCCCGCCATGAATTCTGGCCGGTTAAAACTCGGGTCTTTTTCAGGGCCGCCCAGATCGCGTTCAAACCCATTCCAGTTGACCGTACAACGCCGGTAGGGTGTGAACCCTTCAACCTCTTCTACAATCCGGAACCGGGACGCACCCGATAGGGTGATCATGTAACGCCCGTCTTCGGTTTCCGAAAACGCGGTCAATTTACCTGCACAGCCGATCGTGTGCAGCTTGCCCGCCGCACCCGGCGCATCATAGGGCTGCACCATACCGATCAAACGGTTCGACGTTTTCAGCACATCATCCAACATCGCCAGATAGCGTGGCTCGAACAGGTGCAGCGGCAACCGCGAACGCGGCAAAAGCAGCGCGCCGGGCAGCGGAAACACCGGGATGGTGTCGGGCATGTCGGTGGGTGATATCATGATTTTTGAACTAGCCCGCCATGCCGATCAGGCAAATATCAACGACGAAAGTTTCCGTCGCCCGTTCAGCACAATCGGGTCTTTCGCCTCAAGCGCATCGAAAATCTTGAAGAGCTGGGCCTTGGCGGCGCCATCATTCCATTCCCGATCCCGCCGGAAAAGGTCCAGCAGTTGGTTTACGGCGTCTTCCACATTGCCGTTGGCATGTAGCGCAATGGCCAGATCAAGACGTGCCTGATGATTGTCTGGCTCTGCTTCAACCGCTGCCTGCAACTCGGCAACAGGACCCGCATTTGCCGCCTCGCGCGCAAGGGTGATCTGGGCATGCACTGCTTCCAGCAAGGGATCGGTAGAAATCTCGGCCGGGGCACCGTTCAGGATCGCCTCTGCCTGGTCGATATCGTCAAGCGCCAGATAGGACCGCACCAACCCGGCATAGGCGGCGGCGTTTTCGGGTTCTTCCTGCAGGATCGCGGCAAAGGTTTCAGCCGCATCCGTGGCAGCCCCGTCATCCAGCATCTGATTGGCGGCCTCAATCGCGGCACCTAGCCCTTCGGGTTCGCCATCACCGCCCAGATCGGCGACTTTGTTCACGAATGCCGCCACCTCGGACGGGGGCAGCGCACCTTGAAAACCATCCACCGGCTGGCCCTTGTAGAAGGCATAAACGGTGGGGATCGACTGCACCTGCAACTGCCCGGCATAGACCTGATTGGCATCAACGTCGATCTTGACCATTTTGACCCGACCACCGGCCTTTTGCACCGCAGCTTCCAATGCAGGGCCCAGGGTTTTGCAGGGGCCACACCATTGCGCCCAGAAATCTACGATTACCGGAACGGTCTGCGATGCTTCAATCACATCCTGTGCAAAACTCGCGTCGGTGCCATCAATGACCAGATCACCGGCAGGGGTGCCTTGCGTTTCGCCAAGTTCCAGCATTGTCTTCTCCATTTATCGGCAGCATGCCCCTATATGTGGTCAAGTCGCCCGAAGGCCAAGGGGTTTTCCCGCTTTACCTGCTCGATGACGCCTCATAGCTTGCCGGTATGTGTGCAAAACCCGATGAAACCCGAACCGTCAGGCCCACATTGGGTGCGATTGCCGTGGTCATCCGGGCCGATCAGGTCCTGCTTGTCCGCCGCCGCAAGGAACCTGATGCTGGCAAATGGGGGTTTCCCGGCGGGCATGTCGAACCGGGCGAAACCGCGCTTGCCGCCGCCGCCCGCGAATTGGTCGAAGAAACATCAGTCCGCGCCAGTCCGCAGCGATACCTGACCAATGTGGATGTCGTTATTCATGATGATGCAGGCGTTTTGCTGTTCCACTATCTTCTGGCCGCTGTCCTTTGCCGTTATGAGGCTGGCCGCCCTATCGCCGCAGACGACGTCAGCGATGCCCGCTGGTGCGACATCGCCGATATCGGTACACTGCCCACCAGCGCGCATGTACAAGAGGTCGTGGCAATGGCTGCGATGGCGGCAACGCCAGGAAGTTGACCGTTTGTAAAAATTTCAGCGTGAGGGGGCTTGCGGTCCCTGACGCAACCTTCTAAGACAGCCAAACTTGGCGCGGGATGGAGCAGCCCGGTAGCTCGTCAGGCTCATAACCTGAAGGTCGTAGGTTCAAATCCTACTCCCGCAACCAATGACAACGAACGCCCTGCAGTTGACCCTGCAGGGCGTTGTTTTTTGTGTCAACCATTTCCGTGATCGCACCCGGTGTTCGAACCCATCGATGAGTGCCCAGACTTTGTATCGACAGACCGGACAGATCTTGTGGGTTTGAATGGCGGTACTTTTTCCTCATCCTGGGCGGCCTCGGTTTCCAACACGCCGGCTTTCGGGGGCCAGAGCAATAGGTCGACCGTTTATCCCGATGCTCTGAAACTCTTGATCACACCGGATCCCAGGAACGTTATCGCCGCAATGCAGACGATTGTGGGGCCTGCTGGCGTGTCGAACACAAAGGCTGCGCGCAGGCCGACAATAGCCGACAACATCCCTATCAAACCGGCCGCGATGGCCATTCCCTCGGGGGTCCGGGACAAGGGCCGCGCGGCAGCGGCGGGTATGATCAACATGGCGGCGATCAACAGCACACCAACCACTTTGATTGCGACGGCCACCGTGATGGCCAATGCTACTGTCAGAACCAGCTGTTCGCGTCTGGGGTCGATCCCACTGGCATGGGCCAGATCCTCGTTCAGCGTTGCGGTCAACAGGGCCGACCAGCGCCAGCTGATCAGCGCCACGACCAGCCCTGCCCCACCCCAGATCACCGCCAGGTCCCCGCGTGAGACCGCAAGGATGTCCCCAAAGAGATATGCCATCAGGTCAATTCGCACGCCCGAGAGGAATGATACTGCGACCAGCCCGAAGGCGAGCGCGGAATGGGCCAGCACACCCAGCAATGTATCCATCGCATATCCCCGCCCCGATAGCAGGCTGACCGTCAGCGCCATCAACAAGGCCACGGCCATTGTGCCGATGAAGATCGACATCGAAAATGCCAGCGACAGGGCCACACCCAGGATCGCGGCATGCGCGGTCGCATCCCCAAAATAGGCCATCCGCCGCCAGACGACGAAACATCCCAAGGGCGCGGCTGCAAGGGCCACGCCAATCCCGGCCAAGGCGGCGCGCACCATAAAATCATCAAGCATTATTCAGCGGCCTCGGTGTGATTGTGATCGTGACTATGATCACCATGGTCATGCCCGTGATCATGTTCATGTCGGTACAGCGCCAATGCGCCACCTGTGCCGGTCCCGAATAGCGCACGGTATTCCGGCGCAGAGGCAACAACGGCAGGCGTGCCTTCGCAGCAGACATGACCGTTGAGGCACACAACCCTGTCGGATGCGCTCATCACCACATGCAATTCATGACTGATCATCAGAACGGCGCAGCCAGTGTCCTGCCGCACTTTTTCGATCTGCTGGTAAAACGAGGCTGATCCGCGTTGGTCGAGCCCTTGGGTCGCTTCGTCCAACAGCAGCAGGTCAGGTTTTCCGATCAATGCCCGCGCCAGCAGGACCCGCTGGAACTGCCCGCCGGAAAGCTGTGACAATTGCGCCTTGGACAGATCCGGCACACCTGCCTGGGTCAGGGCGTCATCGATTTGTGCCCCGGTCACACCGCCGGGCAGTTTCAGAAACCGCGCCACGGTAATCGGCAATGTTTCGTCGATATGCAGTTTTTGCGGGACGTATCCGATTGTCACGTCGCGCCCGCGTGTCACACTTCCCTTGATCGGCCGTACCGCACCGATAATCGCCCGCAACAGGCTGGTTTTGCCAGACCCGTTCGGCCCGACAATCGTCACGATCTCGCCTGGGTCAACATGCAAGGACACGCGCGACAGCACAGTCCTGGCGCCATAACGGACGCTGAGGTCTTTCACCTGAACGAGGCTCATGCGTCGGCCTTGTCAACGCAGGCAGGGCAAACGCCTTCGGCCTCAACCACGGTGCGTTCGATCCGGAAACCTGTGGCGCGGGCGGCGTCTCCCAACGCGCCGCGTGCAGGCGACGATTGTGTTTCAGCCACGGCATCGCAAAGGCGACAAATCATAAATGCAGGTGTGTGCGATTGGCTGGGATGGACGCAGGCAATAAAGGCGTTCAGCCGCTCGATCTTATGGGCCAGACCGTTTGCGACCAGAAAATCCAATGCGCGATATGCAACGGGCGGTTGTGACCCAAACCCGCCCTCACGCAGCCGGTCCAATATCGTATAGGCGCCAAGCGCGCGGTGTTCCTGCAACAGGATTTCCAGCACCTTGCGCCGCACGGGCGTAAAACGCAGCCCCTCAGCTGCGCAACGCGCCTCGGCCGCGGCAAGCGCATCGGTCACGCAGGCACCGTGGTCATGATGCGTGAACCCAAGGGGGCCATCGCCGCTGTCGCGTTTTCTGGAGTCACTTGTCATGTTATTACATTTCGTCTATCTGGCCTGTAATGTTATAAGATCACACGGAGACTCCAATGTCCAGAACGCTTACCACCCTCTCACTTACGGCTGTTTTGACGGGGGGTGCCGCTTTTGCAGAGGCACCACAGGTTGCTGTTGATATCGCGCCGGTACATTCGCTGGTCGCCCGTGTGATGGACGGTGTCGGCACGCCCGATCTGATTGTGCAACCCGGTGCCAGCCCGCATGAATACAGCTTGCGCCCGTCCGAGGCGGCCGCATTGCAGAACGCCGATCTTGTGTTCTGGATCGGCCCCGATCTGACACCATGGCTGACAGACACGCTTGAAACCCTGGCCCCGGATGCGGCTGTTACGACATTGCTAGAGGCTGATGACACGATTGAGCTGGCGTTTCGCGAAAGCGCATTGTTCGAGGCGCATGACGCACATGGCGATGATCATCATGCGGACCATGATGATGAGGACGGTCACAAAGATCATGATGATCATGAACATGAAGAAGCCGGGCATGACGACCATGATCACGAGGAAGACGGGCATGATCATGGCGCACATGACCCCCATGCATGGCTGTCGCCGCAAAATGCAATGACATGGCTGAATGTGGTTGCAGGTCAACTGTCTGCCGCTGACCCTGATAACGCCGGTGCGTATTTTGCAAATGCCGCAGCAGGTCGTGCCGAAATCCAGGCCCTGATTGACGACGTGAACGCCACGCTGGACCCTGCCCGCGACGGCCGGTTCATTGTGTTTCATGACGCCTATCAGTATTTTGAAGCCGATTTTGACTTCCCGGCATCTGGTGCAATCTCAATTGGCGACGCGTCTGACCCGAGCCCGGCACGGATTGCAGAAATTCAGGCACGGATCGCTGATGAGGGGATCGATTGCGTTCTGGCAGAACCGCAGTTCAACCCGGGCCTTGTGGAAACGGTTCTGGACGGGACAACGGCGCAGACCGGTATTCTTGATCCGCTTGGATCCGATCTGGAACCGGGATCGGCGCTATACCCGCAACTGATCCGAAACCTGTCAACCGCCCTTGCGGGCTGCATGTAGCGGCGGCGTGTTGCGCATCTTTTGGACCATTCTACTTACTGCGATGTGCCTTGGCGGAACGGCCACGGCACATCCGCATGTGTTTGTGGATGCGCGCACCGGGTTCATTTTTGATGGTGAGGGGCACCTGAATGCGCTGCGGATTTCATGGACTTATGACGAATTCACCACGCTTATTCTTTTTGAATCCCTGAATTTAGATAAGGACGGCGATGGCGTGTTTAATGATGCAGACCGCGCCGCCGTGATCGATGGCGAAACCAACTGGGATCCCGAGTACAAAGGTGACGTCTACCTTGAAGTTGCAGGGCAGGATTATTCTCTGGGACGCCCCGAGGCTGCCGCTGCTACGCTTGCGAACAATCAGGTTGAAGTGTCGTTTGACCTGCCTTTGTCGCAGCCGGTTCGGATTGGTGATACCCCTGCTGTCCTGCGCCTTTATGACCCGATTTTCTTTTACGCCTACACCATTCTGCCTGCGACCAACCCGATAGCGTTACCGCAGGGCTGTGAGGCACAGATCGTATCCTTTGAACCGGACGCCGCCGAAAGCGCCTTGCAGGAAAAGCTGGCCGCATTGGGGCGCGAGGAAACGCCGAGCCAGCAGAATGTCGGGCGCCTGTTTTCTGACGAGGTTCAGCTGACATGCGGCTAAAGCTTGGTGTTATCGTGTTTTGCATTCTGTCCGTCGGGGCCGCCGCGTGGGCCTTTGTACCATGGTTTGACATGCAGCGATGGGCGGCTGGTGAACAGCGCATTTTCCAAAATGCGATGGCCGGTGCATTGCGCGGCATTCAGGCCGGTGATCCGCAGGCCGTCTGGACATTATGTGGGGCTACCGCTGCATATGGGTTTTTCCATGCGCTTGGCCCGGGGCACGGAAAGGTGCTGATTGGCGGGGCGGCATTGGCCAGCGGTGTGACCCTAAAACGCCTGAGCGTTTTGACAGTGCTATCCAGCTTGGCACAGGCGGCAACGGCTATTGTGTTAGTTGGCGGGCTCGTTTTTCTTTTGCAAATGCAGTCGGGTGACTTGGCTGCGATGACCGAACGCTGGCTTGCGCCTGCAAGCTATGCAGCGATTGCCGTGATCGGTGCTGTGCTTGTGTTTCGGGGCGCGCGGATTTTGCACAGGATGGGTCAGGCCAGACATGCGGCAGATGGTTGTTGTGGCCATACCCACGGCCCCAGCGTTACGGAAGTTGCCACCTTGCATTCGGCCCGCGATGCTGTGGCGCTTATCGCCAGTATCGCAATCAGGCCCTGCACCGGGGCGCTGTTTGTTCTGGTTATCGCGGCCCGGTTTGATGCTTTTGCGGTGGGATGCCTTGCGGTGATCACGATGGGGTTTGGGACTGCGGCGTTCAACCTGACGGTTGCCACCTCTGGCGTGGCCGCGCGATGGCTGACCGCGTTTGGCGCGCGGGATCAGACCGCCATGCAAACCGTATCGGCCACGCTACACGTCACGGGCGGCATCCTGATCGTCGCCATGAGTATGGGCATGTTGTTGCCCTATCTAAGTTAAGGCGTCTTGCTTTCCCAATAAATGTTATGTCATAACATTACATCTATGCGAAATAGAGCTCAATTCTTTCAAGGATACGCACCCAATGGCCGAAAAACTCCCTGTCACCGTCCTCTCTGGTTTTCTTGGCGCGGGGAAGACCACGCTGCTTAACCGCGTGTTGAACAACCGCGATGGTCGCCGCGTTGCCGTGATCGTCAACGACATGTCAGAGGTGAATATCGATGCCGATCTTGTGCGGGCCGATACCGCGCTTAGCCGCACCGATGAAACACTGGTCGAGATGTCGAATGGGTGCATCTGTTGCACGCTGCGGGATGATCTTCTGGCAGAGGTCCGCAGGCTGGCATCTGAAGCACGCTTTGACTATCTGTTGATCGAATCCACCGGCATTTCCGAGCCTTTGCCCGTCGCCGCCACTTTCGATTTTCGTGATGAGGATGGGATCAGCCTGTCTGACGTTGCCCGGCTGGATACGATGGTAACGGTTGTGGACGCGGTGAACCTGCTGCGCGACTATTCCAGCCATGATTTCCTACGCGACCGGGGCGAGGTGCTGGGCCAGAATGATGAGCGTACATTGGTGAATTTGTTGGTTGAACAGATCGAATTTGCCGATGTTGTTGTGCTGAACAAAGTCGCGGATGCCGAACCCCATCAAGTGGAAGCCGCCCGCCAGATCATCCGCAGCCTGAACGCCGACACAAGGATCATCGAAACAAACCATTCGGATGTACCTGCCGATGCCATTCTGAACACAGGGCTGTTCGACTTTGACAAGGCGCATGAACATCCGATGTGGGCCAAAGAGCTGTATGGCTTTGCCGATCACGTCCCTGAAACTGAAGAATATGGCGTCGCGTCATTTGTTTACCGCGCGCGCCGACCGTTCGAGCCCGAAAAAATCATGTCGGTGCTGAATGGCGATCTGGGGGGCGTGATCCGCGCCAAGGGGCATTTCTGGATCGCAACCCGTCCCGATTGGGTGGCAGAGTTTTCATTGGCTGGGGCGCTGTCGTCAATCAAACCGCTGGGCACATGGTGGGCATCGGTCCCAGAAGATCGCTGGCCCCAGCATGAGAGTATTGAGAGCTACATGACCGCGCATTGGCAAGAACCGTGGGGCGACCGGCGGCAAGAACTCGTGTTTATCGGGTCCGGCATCGACTGGGCCGGCATCAAGGCACGGCTTGATGCAGCCCTTGTGCCAGAAGACGTAGCATCATCGCCAGACGCCCTGCCCGATTTTCCAGATCCTTTCCCGTCCTGGCGCATGGCGGAACAGGCGGCATGACCGTGGTGTAGGCGGATGGCAGCAGCTGATCGAAGGATCGGGTGAGGTCCAGGGTCAGGACGCCAACCCACCCGTCTCAGCCACCCATTTCGCCAGCCGTCCCCCGTAGGTCGGCACGCGGTTTGGCAACCCGACAAACGCATCCATATCGTATAGCGCCCAGCGCTGCCCTTCGTCACCAAATACGATGTCTTCTACCGCTGTCACGGGCATTTGCGCGACAAAGAATGCATTCCATTTGGTCGGGTCGGTGCTGGACAGGAATGCGCTTTCCCACAGCACGGCTTCGGGGGGCAGGATCAGCCCCAATTCCTCCTCCAACTCGCGCGCCATGGTCTGAAATGTCGTCTCATCGCCTTCGCGCCCGCCCCCGGGCAGATCCCACAGGTTCGGATAATGGATATGGGGGAAATCGTCGCGCAGGATGCTGACAATCCGATCGCCCAGAAACAGCGCGACCTTCGCACCCTGATGCGCCCCCGTTGTTCTCATATCCATCGCCCTTTAGACTGTGCCCATGCCCGCAATTTGCCGCGATTGTCTGACCACATTTGACAGCGAAACCCGCTGTCCGCAATGCCGCAGCCCACGGGTGACGCGGCACCCTGAACTGTTCGACCTCAGCATCGCCCATATGGATTGCGATGCATTCTACGCCTCTGTGGAAAAACGCGACAACCCGGAACTGGCTGACAAACCGGTCATCATCGGCGGCGGGCGGCGCGGCGTGGTGTCCACCGCCTGCTATGTCGCCCGGATCAAGGGCGTCAAATCGGCGATGCCCATGTTCAAGGCTCTGAAACTGTGCCCGGAGGCCGTTGTCGTCCGCCCGCGGTTCGATGCCTATGTCGAAGCCTCCCGCGCGATCCGGGCGATGATGGATGAACTAACGCCGGTGGTTGAACCGCTGTCACTGGACGAGGCTTTCATGGACCTGACCGGCACCGCCCGCCTGCACCATGCGCCTCCTGCGGTCATGCTGGCACGGCTGATCAAACGGATGAAATCCGAGATTGGACTGACCGGATCCATTGGCCTGTCCCATAACAAGTTTCTGGCCAAGGTCGCCTCTGACCTCGATAAACCACGCGGGTTTTCGATTATCGGAAAGGCGGAAACCACCGCCTTTCTGCGCCCTAAATCGGTGCGTCTGATCTGGGGGATTGGCCCTGCGGCGCAGACAAGTCTGAACAATGCGGGCATCCGCACTTTCGACGATCTGCTGCGCTGGGACCGGCGCGATCTGCATGACCGTTTCGGTGGCATGGGCGAACGGCTTTATTCCCTGGCGCGGGGCGAAGACGGACGGCGCATCAGCGCCCACACACCGGTTAAGACCCTGTCGAATGAAACGACATTCAACGAAGACACCAGCAATGTGGACATTCTGGATGGGCATATCTGGCGGATGTCCGAAAAGGTCAGCGCACGGGCCAAGGCCAAGGACAAGGCGGGCCGGGTTGTGACGCTGAAGTTGAAGACCCATGATTTCAAAGGGATCACCAAACGGCTGAGCCTGCACCACCCGACCCAGATCGCCGACACGATCTATCGCACTGCGCGGGGGCTGTTCGATCAGGTTGGGGACAAGGGGCCATACCGGTTGCTGGGCGTCGGCCTGTCAGACATCACATCTGCTGACGGGGCCGACCGCGAGGGCGACCTGCTTGACCCCGAGGCCGGCAAACGGGCAGAGGCAGAAAAAGCCGCCGACCTGATCCGACAGAAGTTTGGGGCGGATGCGATCATCAAGGGGCGGGCGTTGCGGTAAACACAGTCGCAATACATTCAACAATGGTCTGCCGTTTTGAGAGACGTAAATAGACGAATTGATGGACCAAGATCCCAGTGGTAAGTAACGGATGAAATATACTCCGAGAAACAAAGGTATTCTGATGCGGCACATCTGTATTTTTTCAGTTCTCCTTCTGGCTGGCTGCATGACGAGCAAACCGCTTCCCGAAGCGCAGCAGAAAACGCTGGTCCAATCTTGCATGGACGAGGTACAGGCGCCGGGAACCTATTCGATTTCGCCCGGCCGTCCATCCGCCAATCCCGAAGGCGCATTACCGCGTGCATCGGCCGTTGTCCGGCTTGGCGCGACGCGATCGGGCGCTGAGGCGATCAATGCGTGCATTCAGCGGCGCGGGATCAGTGCGGTTACATCTGCAGGATAAATTTTGTTGAGGACCCGACCACGATTGTCCCGCCGATCTGTTTACTTGACCCCGTAAGCGTCCAATTCTACGCTATAGGTATCGGTCAACACCAACAACAGGAGGGCACAAGCTGAACATGCGTATCATCCGCCGACTTCAGCATGGTCCCCGCCACGCCCTGTAAATACGTTTGCAGGGCATGATCCGAAACGGTCTGCCCATCTCGCCGCGCCAGCGGCATTTCCTGATCCGAGACCGATATGACAATCATCAACATCAACGCGCTGGGTGTGACCCTTGGCGACCCGCTTTTCACTGATCTGAACCTGACCATTTCCAAAGGCGACCGCATCGGGCTGGTCGCCGCCAATGGGCGCGGCAAATCCACCCTGATGGGCTGTATTGCTGGCACGTTTGAACCCACGACCGGCGATATCACCCGCGCCAGGGGCCTGCGTGTGGGCCATGTCGAACAGAATGTGCCTGCTGCTGCGTTGGACAAAACCCTTTACGATCATGTGCTTGCCGCCCTTCCCCAAGAACAGGCCGACTATGAAAGCTGGCGGGTTGATGTCGTGCTGGATGATCTGAAAACCCCCTATGATCTGCAACACAAACCCCTGTCAGAACTTAGCGGCGGCTGGCAGCGCACCGCCCTTCTGGCCGCCGCCTGGATCACCGAACCGGACCTTTTGTTGCTGGACGAACCGACCAACCATCTGGACCTGCACCGCATTGGTCTGTTGCAGGAATGGCTGGGTGCCCTGCCGCGCGAGGTGCCGGCTCTGATCACCTCACATGACCGCGCATTTCTGGATGCCGTGACCAATCGTACCTTGTTTCTCCGGGCCGAACGCAGCCGCACCTTTGCCCTGCCCTTCACCCAGGCGCGGGCGGCGCTGGATGAGGCTGACGCGGCTGATGAACGCCGCTTTGCCAATGATCTCAACAAGGCCAGCCAGCTGCGCAAACAGGCGGCCAAGCTCAAGAATATCGGGATCAATTCAGGTTCTGACCTGCTGGTGAACAAGACGAAGCAGTTGACAGAACGGGCAGCCAAGATCGAGGCGGCAGCAAAGCCTGCCCATCAGGAACGCGGCGCAGGCGATATCCGGCTCACCAATAGCGGCACCCATGCCAAGGCGCTGATATCATTGGATGACGTAACCGTGGAAACGCCCGATGGGCGGCAACTTTACACCTCGGGCAAGAAATGGATCAGCCCGGGCGACCGCATCGTGCTGCTGGGCACCAATGGCACGGGCAAGACCCGGCTGATCAAACTGATCCACCGGGCTATCGCGGCAGAGGTGCCTGGGCTGAAATCAGCGCCTACCGTCGTGGAAGGCTATTCCGATCAACACCTTAGCCAGTTGTCGGATGATGATACCCCGATGACGGCAGTGGCTGGTGCCTTCGATGTCGGCGACCAGCGCGCGCGCGGTTTGCTGGCCGGTGCGGGGGTGAATATCCAGATGCAGGACACGAAAATCGGTGCGCTGTCCGGCGGGCAGAAAGCCCGGTTGGCGATGCTGATATTGCGGCTGCAACAGCCGAATTTCTATCTGCTGGACGAACCCACAAACCATCTGGATATCGAAGGGCAAGAGGCGCTGGAGGAAGAGCTGATCGCCCATGGCGCTGCCTGCCTGCTGGTCAGCCATGACCGCAGTTTCCTGCGCAATGTGGGCAACCGGTTCTGGGAAATACAACGCAAAAGGCTGGTTGAAGTGGATGATCCTGAGGCGTTCCTGAGCACCGAAATGGCCGGTTGAGGCAGCGCGCGGCGGTGTTGCTTGGCCCCCACCGTGCGGTGGGTTTTGGTGGTTGCACGCGTATCGTGGGTTAATGGCTTATTTTGTTGGGAAATGGCCGGTCGGCAAAGCGTCGGCGGGGCGTCGGCAAAACGTCGGACCCTTTGACGGGGATCGGGCAGGTTAAGGGGGCGTGCGGTGGGGAGTGTTAACGTGGGTTAGGGTTTGATTGGCAACGTGTTCTATAGATTATCAAAGGTGCGCATGAATGCACACCCTACCCTGGCTGAACCTGTACATAATGGCTTAAAGGGCCCACCGATGGGACAAGTCGTTAGTCCCAACGCAGATCACAGCCCCGCGTCCAGGCAATTGCCAAAGGTGCGCATGAATGCACACCCTACGCTTGCTGCGGTCTTTTGTGGTGACTATCCGCCCCGTCGCTCGCCCAAACCGGTTGCGGCTCCTGTTTACTCCGCCGCGACCCGCTGTGCCTCTGGCCGTCCGATATCGGTCAGTTCGGCGATGACACCATTCAGCAGGGTTTTGAACGCATCGAAATCCGCATGCGGCTTCAGCGTCTGTTCATCCATGTAAAGCGCGCGGTCCAGTTCAACCTGGATCGCGTGCTGCTGCTTTGACGGCCGCCCGTAATGCTGCGTGATGAATGCACCCGCAAAGGGCATGTTGCGCGCCACCCGCAGCCCTGCGCTGGCAAAGGCCGCTTCGACCTGTTCCACCACGGATGCCGCTGCAGTTGCGCCGAACCTGTCACCCAGCACCACATCAGGCCGTGCTGCCCCCGGCGGTCCCACGTTTTGCAGCGCCTCATGCGGCATGGAATGGCAGTCGATCAGAATCGCCTCACCAAACGCATTGTTGCTTTCGTCCAGCAGCGTTTGCAGCTGGTCATGATAGGGCCGCCAGCAATTGGCGATACGCGTATGCGCCTCTGCCAGGCTGATCTTGCCTTTGTAGATATAGCGCCCATTGGCCACCACACGCGGGATCACCCCCAGCCCGCTGGCGATGCGCGGGTTATGGGCGTTGCGCCGCACCCCTTCGATCAGGGCAGAATCCAGTTCATCCGGCCCTCTGTTCAGGTCCAGATAGGCGCGCGGCGCACAGGCCGTCAGCAGCGGTGCCCCGTGATCCGGTGCATCAGCGTAAAGCAGATCAACAAAAGCATCCTCTGATGACCGTATTTCGCGCGCGTCCAGAACCGCCCGGCGCAGGAAAGCCTCGGGGTAATTGCGCCCACTATGCGGTGACGCAAAAACCACCGACGTGGTGCGTGCCTTTGGCCGGGCAAGATGATAGGCAGAATCGGGCAATTCATGCTCCTTCACACCCTAGATAGCGCGTTTTTGGAATTTACCAAAAGGCCTTGATCCCACTTCCGACTCCTTCTATAGACCGCACGACTGACGTGGGTGGCTCCCGCGTCTCATTTCGTTATGGGACGGGCCGCGCATTTTGGACATGGATGATTAGCTCAGCGGTAGAGCACTTCGTTGACATCGAAGGGGTCACTGGTTCGATCCCAGTATCGTCCACCATGAATTCACAGGGCCAATGGTCCGTAATTGTAACCCAAGGCGCAATCCGCGCGCCGCGACATGAAGGATCGGACCCATGAAGGTACGTAACTCCCTCCGCTCGCTCAAGCAGCGCCATCGCGATTGCCGCGTCGTGCGCCGTAAGGGCCGCGTCTATGTGATCAACAAGACGCAACGCCGGTTCAAAGCCCGCCAGGGCTGAACCACGCGAAAGCAGCAGATTGAAAGGGTCGTGCCGATGGCACGGCCCTTTTTCTTTGATGCGTTATGCGGAAGCATAATCCACAACGTTGATTAGCTGCCGAACGGTAGGTTCGCGCCCGACCCCGAGGGCGGGGACGTCTGGAGCACTGCCAAACCAAAATCCACAGAGGTTGCAACATGATGGCCCGTTACAGTTTCGCGCCCGCCCTGGGGGGAGGGGTCGGGCGCGATCCGGATCGACAGGCGATCCGGGTACCTGTTCAATGCGGGGCGTTTTATATTCTAGGGGGCGTTTTGCAGCGCCTTTTCCGCCGCCGCGCAAAGCCGTAACAATGCCGCCTCCCCATCGGCTGGTCCATTGAACATGATCCCGCAGGACGGTGTATCAGTGGGCAAAGTCACCGCACATGTGCCCATCAGATTGCCAATCCGCGTATTGCGCAGCGCCAGCAGGTTTTCGGCTTTGTAATAAGCGTCATCGGTCAAAAGCCGTGCTGCATCTGGTGGCAGGATCGGGGCGGTCGGCATAATCACCGCATCAAATCCAGCGGTGGCTGCGGCATAGGCTTTGCGGATCTGATGTACCTGCTGCCAACCCGCCACGTAATCCGCCGCATTGACTGCTTGGCCACCCCGCACCCGTTCCAGTATTTGCGGAAACATCTTTTCTGGTGCGGCTTCGACCTTGTCCCGCCACCAGCCATAGCTGTCGGCCCCGTAAAGGTTGCCCGCATGCGCAAATGCATCATGAAGGGGCGCAAAGCTGTGCGTTTCGACCTGCGCGCCAGCGGCTTGCAGCCGTGCGACCACGGCATCAAAACTGGCCCGTGGTGCGGCCCGAACATCATCCAATGCGATGGTATCGAGGATCATCAGCCGCGCGCCATCAAGGCTGCCGCCGGTCAGATCAGTGGCCTTTTCCGCGCCCAATACGCCCAACAGCAGGCTGGCATCTTCGACGGACCGGCAAAGCGGTCCGATGGTATCAAAGGTCAGGCAAAGCGGCACAACCCCGTCCAATGGCAGCAGCCCATGGGTGGTTTTCAGCCCGACCAGATCGTTCCATGCAGAGGGGATGCGCACCGACCCGCCCGTGTCAGAACCGATTCCCGCCGCCGCCAACCCAAAGGCGACAGAGGCGGCGGCCCCGGATGACGATCCGCCCGGCACTGCGTCAGCGTCATTCACACATGGCGGTGTCGCGGTGATCGGGTTCAGCCCCAAACCGGAAAACGCAATTTCCGACATATGGGTTTTGCCAAGGCAGACCAGCCCTGCGGCCGTGGCATTTTCCAGCACCAGCGCGTCCCGGTCCGGCACCCGGCCTGCCATCAGGGCTGTGCCCGCTTCGGTTCCGATCCCAGCCGTGTCGAACAGGTCTTTCCACGACACGGGCACCCCGTCGAGCAGGCCGCGCCGAAAACCGGTCTTGGCACGGTCAGCTGCGGCGGCTGCCTCGGCCCGTGCGCGCCTATGGGTGACGCGGGCATAGATCCGGTCGCGGTGTTCATGGGCATCGATAGCGTTCAGATAGACTTCGGTCAGGGCGACCGGATCAATTGTGCCTGCACCAATCCCCCGCCCCAGATCAGCAGCTGTCATCCATCGCCATTCATCCATCATCGTCTCCCTTTCCTTGGGCAGACGGTAGCGGCCAAGGGGCGCATGGACAATCCCGGTTCACTGGGGCTAAGTCAGCCCCATGACAACGGATATCATTATTGTGGGTGGCGGCCTGAATGGCCCCGCCTTGGCGCTGGCGGCAGCTAAGGCAGGGTTTACGGTGACGATCATCGATGCCTTGCCAATGGATACCCGCGCAGCACCAGACTTTGATGGGCGCAGCTATGCGCTGGCCCTTGCGTCGCAACGCCTGTTGCGCGGAATAGGGGTGTGGGATCAGGTGACAGATGACGCCCAGCCGATGCTGGAAATCAAGGTCACTGATGGCCGCGCGGGTGAAGGCCCCAGCCCATGGATGATGCATTTCGATCATGCCGAGATCGAAGAAGGCCCGATGGGCTATATGGTCGAGGACCGCCATCTGCGCCGCGCCTTTCTGGATGCGATGCAAGCCGCCCCGCAGATCACCCATCTGGCGGGCGAAACGGTGGTCGCGCAGGCGGTTGAGGGCGCGCAAGTGACGGTCACCTTGGCTTCTGGCAAGGCGGTGACGGGTCGTTTGCTGGTTGGGTCGGACGGGCGTGCAAGTGGTACGGCCACCCGTGCCGGGATCAAGCGCACCGGCTGGGGCTACGGCCAGACCGCAGTGGTCTGTGCGGTGGCCCATGAAAAACCCCACGGTGGCATCGCGCATCAGTTTTTCATGCCAAACGGCCCCTTGGCGATCCTGCCCCTGACGGAAAACCGCAGTTCGATTGTCTGGAGCGAAAGCGATGCCCGTGCGGCCACGTTGCAAGCGATGGATGATGCGGCATTCCTTGACGCGCTGCGCCCTGCCTTTGGCAGTTTTCTGGGCCAGATCAGCCTGACGGGCGCCCGGTTCTCCTATCCGCTGGGTCTGACGCTGGCCAATCGTTTCATCGCGGATCGTGTGGCACTGGTGGGTGATGCGGCCCATGGCGTGCATCCGATTGCGGGCCAGGGGCTGAATGCAGGGCTGCGTGATGTGGCAGCCTTGGCCGAGGTCCTGACAGAGGCGCGCGCCCGTGGCGAAGATTTTGCCGGACCGCAGCCGCTGGCCCGTTATCAGCAATGGCGGCGGTTTGACACGACAACGCTTGCGCTGGCTACAGATACGTTTAACCGGTTGTTTTCTAACGACAGCCCATTGCTGCGGGTGGCACGTGATATCGGCATGGGTTTGGTGAACGCCGCACCCGGGCTGCGGCGGGGATTCATCCGCGAGGCGGCCGGACTGACGGGGGATTTGCCGAAGCTGATGCGGGGTTGATGCCGCCAAGAAACTGGACCGCATGAGCGAAGAACGGAGGGTGGTGCCCGACCGCGGGCGTCGCGCTGAAAGCGCCCGCCCAGGGGGGCAGTCGGGCGCTGCCCGGTCTGTCGACCGGGCGGAAATGTCCGCGATGATCTAATGATTATCCTCGCACAGCGCGTGGTCTGACAAAGACGCAAGGACGTAGCAGTTTTCCGAAACCCCCTGCCCGTCGCAGCCTTTGGCAATCCGGTTCAGTTCCTTTTCCAGCGCTTTGAGCTTTTTGATCTTGGCGCACACATCCACCAGTTGGGCGGAGGCGATATCATTCGCCGCCTGACAGGATTGGTCAGGGTGCCCCTGCAGTTCGATCAATCCCGAAATCGCATCGATGGAAAACCCCAGATCCCGGGCATGCCGGATGAAGGACAACCGTTCCAGCCCCGCCCCGTCATAGCGCCGCTGATTGCCCGCCGTTCGGCCCGGCTTCGGCAACAGACCCGTTTCCTCATAATACCGGATTGTCGGCACTTTCACGCCGGTCTGTCGGGACAATTGGCCAATTGTGAACATCTGCAAAAAAACCTCTTGAACCTCTAGTTACTAGAGCCATTACAACAATACTGAATCAAGATCAAAGAGGGTTTTCATGTCAGGTTGCTGTGGGCATGACGCCAAATTCGATGGCGTCTCGGATGACTATAAACGACGGTTGTGGCTGGTGATTGCGCTGAATGCGGTCATGTTTGCGGTCGAGATGAGCGCGGGCCATCTGGCCGGATCGCAGGCGTTGCAAGCGGATGCGCTGGATTTTCTGGGTGATGCGCTGACCTATGGCATCTCACTCGCGGTGATCGGCGCGTCATTGCGGGTGCGCACCAATGCCGCCCTGGCCAAGGGGATCAGCCTGTTTGCAATGGGGGTCTGGGTGTTCGGATCGACCACCTACCGCGTGTTCTATATCGGTGTGCCAGAGGCGCAGATTATGGGTGTTGTCGGCGCGCTGGCCCTTGCCACAAATCTTGCCAGCGTCATGTTGCTGGTCCGTTACAAGGACGGCGACGCGAATGTCCGGTCTGTCTGGCTATGTTCGCGCAATGACGCCATTGGCAACGTTGCCGTCATGATCGCCGCACTTGGTGTATGGGGCACGGCGACCGGTTGGCCTGACCTGATCGTCGCGGGGATCATGGCATCGCTATTCCTCAGCTCCGCGTTTCAGATTGTCCGGCAGGCCTTGCAGGAACGTCGCGCGGCGGGCGCACATCTGCATCCGGGGTCAGCCTAGCCCCCAGAACCATTGTCGGGCCTGCAACAATTTGCCGCCCCGACAATGCCGCATTTGCATGAAAGGCTCTGTCGCTCTAGGCTCCGGCAAAACGAACAAAAGGGTTCTTTGTGACAGTGCTTCGTCGATCTATTTCCGCCATTGCGATGGCGTGCTTTCTTTCATCTGCAAACACGGTTCTGGCCGACCCCAATGCGGGCGCCTATCTGGCCGCACGCCATGCCGGGACGGTGGGTGATTTTGCCAGCGGTGCGCAGTATTTCACCAAAAGCCTGATCGCTGATCCGGCCAATGCCTATCTGCTGGAAAATGCCCTGACCTCTTTCATGGCGCTAGGTCAGATTGACCGGGCGATCCCGGTGGCCGAGGTGATTGTCGCGCAAGGCTATCAAAGCCAAATGGCGCATCTGGTCCTTTATCTGCAGGCCGCCAAGAATGAAGAATGGTCCGATGTCTTTTCCGGTCTGGAAATGGGTCGCACCGTTGCCCCGCTTGTCGACGGGCTGATCCAGGCCTGGGCGCATCTGGGCGAAGGCGACATGACCAAGGCGCTGGCCAGTTTTGATCAGGTGATCGAAGGGGAAGGCATGGCGCTTTATGGTTTGACCCATAAGGCTTATGCGCTGGCCTCTGTCGGGGATTTCGAAGGTGCCGAGGCGGTATTTGGTGATGCAGCCGCAGCGGGCCAGTTGCGGTATAGCGCCCGCAGTGCCATCGCCCATGCCCAGATCCTGAGCCAGCTGGGCCGCAATGATGATGCGCTGACCATTGTCGACACCGTCTTTACCAATCCCGGTGATCCAATGGTCGCCGATCTGCGCGCTGATCTGGGCGCGGGCAAAGGTGTTGCCTTTGACGCCATCACCAGCCCCATTCAGGGCATGGCTGATATTTTCCACGCGGTGGCCGGTGCCGTGCATGGCGACGCGCCCGATGCCTATACCCTGCTTTATGCCCGTGCCGCGACCTATCTGGACCCTGACAGCACCACCGCCGTTCTGATGACGGCTGAGTTGCTATATGATTTGCAGCAATATGATCTGGCCAATGAAACCTATGCCAGCGTGTCACGCGACGATCCGTCCTTTCATGCCGCAGAGCTGGGCCGTGCCGAGGTGTTGACCGATGCGGGCCGCAAGGATGCCGCCATCGAAGTGTTGGAGGCCCTGGCCCGCAGCCACCCGGAACTGCCGCAGGTTCATGCCAGCAAGGGCGATACCCTGCGACGCGCCGAACGCTTTGCCGAAGCCGCCGCTGCCTATACCCGTGCCCTGGATATTTATGACAGCGCCAGCCCGGTCAAATGGTTCGTCCATTACACACGTGGCATCGCCTTTCATAAGGTGGATAACTGGCCGCAGGCCGAGGCCGATTTTCGCGCTGCACTGGCCTTGCGCCCCGATCATCCGCAGGTTCTGAACTATCTGGGTTATTCGCTGGTCGAACGCGGTGAAAAGCTGGATGAAGCCTTGTCGATGATCGAAACCGCCGCCGCTGCACGCCCCGATAATGGGGCAATCATCGACAGCCTTGGCTGGGTTCTGTTTCAACTGGGCCGCTATGAAGAGGCTGTGGGCTATATGGAACGTGCCGCATCGCTGGAACCGGTGGACCCTGTCATCAATGATCATCTGGGCGATGTGTATTGGGCCGTTGGCCGCAAGATCGAGGCGCACTTTCAGTGGAACCGCGCCTTGTCCTTTGACCCCACCGAAAAGGAAGCCTTGCGTATTCGTGACAAGTTGACCCGTGGTTTGGATGTGGTTTTGCGCGACGAGGGGCTTGACCCCATCCGTGTGGCCCGTGGCAACGATTAGCGCCACCGCACCGGCCAAGGTCAACCTGACCCTGCATGTCACCGGCCAGCGCGATGATGGCTATCATCTGCTGGACAGTCTGGTGGTGTTTGCCGATGTCGCCGATCAGTTAACGGCCACGGTTGCCCCTGATCTGCGGATCACGGTCAGCGGCCCGTTTTCGACAGGCGTTCCCACCAATCACAGCAACCTTGTGCTGCGCGCCGCCGAAGGGCTGCGTCAGACCCGTGGTGTCACCAAAGGCGCTGCGATCACGTTGGAAAAACATCTGCCGCATGCAGCTGGCATCGGCAGTGGATCATCAGACGCCGCTACCGCGCTTGCGCTTCTGGCAGAGCTTTGGGGTGTGGCGCCTTTGCCCGCCACTGCGCAAGAGGTGCTTGCCCTTGGCGCTGATGTGCCGGTCTGCATGCGCAATCCGGCCCCCACCCGCATGTCTGGCATTGGCGACGTCCTGTCACCTGTACCGCGATTGCCCGATTGTGCCCTTGTGTTGGTCCGCCCGCCGGTTGAAGTGCCGACTGGTGTCGTGTTCAAAGGGCTTGCCAGCAAGACAGGCACGGCGATGGACCCGATCCCCGATGGCATGGACCTTCAGGCTTTTGCCAATTGGCTGTCTGCCCAGCGCAACGATCTGGCCGCACCTGCCTGCCTGCTGGCACCGGATATTCGCGAAGCGATTACAAAGCTGTCGGCGAACCCAAATGTCGCGGCGGCTGGCATGTCAGGGTCCGGCGCCACATGTTTTGGCATAGTCAAGGATATGGCCACCGCCCGACAAGTCGCCCGTATCGTACAATTGTCGCATATGAACTGGTGGGTCGCCCCGGCGCAGGTGTTGGGCCACGCGTAGCATCCGTTTTGTCGAAAATTTGCCACATCGCCATCATGATTTGGTGCGGTTGTGGGTTCAGGCGTTGAACAACCGTGGGGCTGGATTACCCCGCGTGCATTCTTTTGATCAATCAGGACGACGGCATGCCATTTATTATTCTTATTCTGACAACCCTTGGCGGTGCGCTTTGGTGGTGGGCCCGTCAGAACCCGCGCGATGCGATTGATATGGCCGCTGATGCGGCGACAACCGTGCGCAACGCGCCCCGCAGGCTTGCGTTTCGCAAACAAACCAATGCCCATCCCGTTGAAGGGATCGATGACCCCCGCATTGCCATTTGTGCGATTGCACAGGCCTTTATCGAGCTTGACGATCTGCCAACCAAAGACCAGCGCGACCGTCTGTATGTTCAATTACGCAGCAAGCTGCGCTGTTCCGAAGAAGAAGCGCAGGAAATGGAAGTATTGGGCCGCTGGTTGCAAGGCCAATGCCAAAACCCGGAGGCCGCGATCACCCGACTGGCCCGCCGGCTGCGCAAGATCGACGGCGATGCGTCGTGGGATCTGTTGCAGGATATGCTGGGCAGTCTGGTGGCCGGTGAGCTGTCACAGAATCAAGTATCTGCGATTGCAGATATCAAGCGGGCGTTTCATCGGTAGTACTGATTTAGTCGGTTGCGCTTCAGGTGATCCGCGCCAGAACGTAATCAGCAAGGTCGACCAGCATTGTCTTCAATGGATGATCGGGCACCGCGTTCAGCGCGGTCTTGGCCTTTTCCGCCCAGTTGATCGCATCAATCCGGGTGCTTTCCATCGTCCCATGTTTGCTCAGCAGGCGGATTGCATGGTCCAGATCGTCATCCTCTTGCCGCCCCTTCTGGATCGTGCGCACCCAGAAATCACGCTCTGCCCGGTCGGCCTGCGCCACAGCGCGGATCACGGGCAAGGTCAGTTTGCGCTCGCGGAAGTCATCGCCCACGTTTTTGCCCGTGGCTTTGGTGCCGCCGTAATCCAGCAGGTCATCCACGATCTGAAACGCGATCCCCAGCGCGTCGCCATAGTCATAAAGCGCCTGTTTCGTGGCCGCATCCTGCCCCGCAATCTCGCCGCCCACCTCCATGGCGGCCGAAAACAGGGCTGCCGTTTTGCCGCGCACGACCTTGATATAAATCTCTTCGGTCGTGCTAAGGTCACTGGCGGCGGTCAGCTGCAGCACCTCGCCTTCGGCAATGGTTGCCGCTGCGTTCGCCAGAATATCCAGCACCCGCATTGACCCGGTTTCGACCATCAACTGGAAGGACCGCGCAAAAAGGTAATCCCCCACCAAAACGCTGGAGGTGTTATCCCAGAGCAGGTTCGCCGTGGGCCGCCCGCGCCGCTGGCTGCTTTCATCCACCACATCGTCATGCAGCAGGGTGGCAGTGTGAATGAACTCAACCGTTGCGGCCAGATGGACGTGATAGGGGCCGTCATAGCCGCACATCCGCGCTGCCGCCAAGGTCAACATCGGGCGCAGCCGTTTGCCCCCGGCTTCGACCAGATGGGCGGTGACTTCGGGAATGCGGGGGGCATGTTCGGATGCCATCCGGTCACGGATCATCGCGTTCACCGCTGTCAGGTCGTCGGCCAGTGCCGCGGCCAGTTGTTCATGCGGTTTGGTGGCGGCTGTGTCGAGGCTCATGAACGATTCCGTCATCTGAATAGACAACGCCCCGGCGTCATCTTAGGTCTTGGGTATGAAAGAGCTTTTGCGCACCAACGACCCCACCGTCATCGCCTTTGCAACCGCCCTGTTGGACGCCGAGGGTATAGACTGGTTCACCTTCGACGTAAACATGAGCGTGCTGGAAGGCAGTATAGGCATAATGCCGCGCCGGTTGATGGTGCTGGACCGCGATTTATTCATGGCAGAGGCGGTGATGCGCGATGGCGAGATTGAACTTGGGCGTGACTGATGATCTGACCTGCGACGACTTTCTGGGCGGGCTGGTGACAGTCGAGCAACCCCGGAAAGGATACCGCGCGGGGGTCGATCCGGTACTGTTGGCCGCGTCCGTTGATGCAAAGCCGGGGCAGGCTGTGCTTGAGCTTGGCTGTGGGGTTGGGGTTGCGTCACTTTGCCTGGCCGCACGCGTGCCGGATGTGCAGGTCACAGGCGTTGAGATGCAGAAGGCTTATGCGGCGCTGGGTCGTGCCAATGCCGCACGGAACGCAGCGCCCTTGCAGGTCATCACCGCCGATCTGCGCGCCCTGCCCGATGTGATCAGGCAGAAACGGTTTGATCATGTCATGATGAACCCGCCCTATTTTGACCGCCGGGCGGGCAGTGCATCTGATGATGGCGGGCGTGATACCGCGCTGGCGGGTGATACCCCTCTGGCCGACTGGCTTGATATCGGGGCCCGCCGGGTCGGGCCAAGGGGCTATCTGACGATCATTCAACGGATGGAACGGCTGCCCGAGGTTTTGGGTGCATTGCATGGTCGGTTGGGGGCGATGGTGCTGCTGCCCATTGCGGGGCGTGCGGGCAAGGCGCCGGAACTGTTCCTGCTGCGGGCCCGCCAAGAAGGGCGCGCGCCATTTCGCATGGCCCCGCCACTGATCATGCATGAAGGTGCCGCGCATCGCCGTGACGCCGAAAGCTATACCTCACAGGTCCGCGATATTCTGCGAAATGCTGCCAGCTTGCCCCTTGGTGTTTAACTTTATGGCAACCTTTCTGTTGGAGCCTGATTAAAGCCCAAAAATGCTGCCATGCAGCGTGACTTGCGGCGCCAGATATGGTGCAATCAACGCATCACACACCCAGAGGAGGACGATCATGAGCTTGAGTTCGCATTTGCAGGAACTGAAGAAGAAACACCAACACCTCTCGGAGTCGGTTGAAGTTCTACAGCGCAGCCCTGCGACTGATGACCTCGAAATCGCGAAACTGAAAAAGCAGAAGCTGATGCTGAAGGAAGAAATTACGCGCCTCAGCACACACTAGTCTGCAATTCTCTGGCGCTGGCGGCCGACGCCAGTGCCCCACTCACATCAGTTCGGACGCCTTGACCAATATGCGCCCGTCTTCATACTTGTGAGATGACTGAATTTCTTTGAGGACCCAATCCTCGAACGCGGCGATATGCGGGCGCGTTTCATTGCCCAGTGGGCAGATGAAACGAAACTGCGATTCCGCGACCAGGCCAACGTCGAAAGGCGCAACCAATTGGCCGCTATCAAGCATTCTTGTGGCCAGCGAAACACGGCCCAGAACCACGCCCGCACCCGCAATCGCCGCATCCTGCGCGTGATCAGCCTGTGAAAACCGCGGGCCGTGGCTGGTATCAAATGTGATGCCTGCTGCCTGCGCCCACGCCCCCCAATCCGCTGGCGTTTTGAAGAAACTAATTGAATCGTCATGGATCAGCGTGGCTTCGGCCAGCTTCTGAGGGCGGTCGATCTGTTCGGCCATGTCTGGCGTCATCATCGGTGTCATCCATTCCTTGATAAGAGGTCGGGAATAAACCGCCTTGTCGTGACCGAGACCGAACCGGATCGCGACGTCAACCTCGTCCCTATCGAAATCGATCAGCCGCAGGGTGGCAAGAAACCGCAGCTCGATCTCTGGATGGGCCTGCGCGAAATCATACATGCGCGGCGCCAACCATTTGGAGGTGAAAGCGGGGCCCGCCGTGACCGTCAGCACCCCGTTATCGTTCAGCCGTTTTGTATTACGCCATGCCGCAGACAGGTTGGCAAACGCGTCTGCGGTGCCGGGAGCCAGCGCGCGCCCGGCTTCGGTCAGTTCCACCGCGCGATTCAAGCGGCGAAAGACGGGCATGCCGAGATCTGCTTCTAACGCCTTGATTTGGTAGGATAATGCGGCGGGCGTGACGTTCAGCTCCGCCGCCGCCTTGGCAAATGACATATGGCGCGCGGCGGCCTCAAACGCGCGCAAGGCAGTCAGTGGTGGCAATCTTTCATTCATGATTCAGTTTAATACAGCTTAACTGAACCTATAGGAAGTCTCGTTTGTCAGGCAGCATTTGAAGGCGCATATTGGGATCAGCAAGACAGACACCTATAAAGGATTTGATCCATGTTTGAGACAACAACAAACGCCCGCATCCGCGAAGGTTTTGAACGCGCCCATGCAGAACGCGGTGCAGCAGTGCGCAATGCTTGGCACTGGCTGACGCATAGGGGCAAGTAATTCGCTCCGGCTGCAGCACGGTAGCCGAACGAAAGAAGGCCACGCCTGATCAGCGTGGCCTTCGTCATTTCATGCAGTGAGGCCTAGGCCAGATACTGACCGCCATTTGCCGACAGGGTCGAACCGGTTACAAAACCCGCATCATCCGAGACGAGGAAGGCCACAGCCCGCGCAATTTCCGACGCTTCGCCAAGGCGGCCGACAGGGATTTGCGGCAGGATGACTTCGTTCATCACTTTTTCGGGGATCGTGCTCATCATCTCAGTGTTGATGTAACCCGGAGCCACAATGTTGACGGTGATCCCGGCGCGCGCGCCTTCCTGGGCCAGCGATTTGGTAAAGCCGATATCGCCTGCCTTTGTCGCGGCATAGTTGGCCTGGGCAAACTGCCCCTTCTGACCGTTGATCGAACTGATCGTGACGATCCGCCCGAACTTGCGTTCACGCATTCCGCCCCAGACATTATGGGTCATGTTGAAGACCCCATTCAGGTTGGTGTCGATACATTCATGCCATTGCTGCGGCGTCATCTTGTGGAATGGAGCGTCGCGGGTGATACCTGCGTTATTGACCAGAATTTCAACCGGGCCGAGGTCATCCTCGATCTGTTTGACTCCTGCGGCGCAAGCGTCGTAATCGCCCACGTTCCATTTGTAAGTCTTGATGCCGGTCTCAGCAGTGAAGGCTGCGGCCTTTTCATCATTGCCGGCATAGGTTGCCGCCACTTTATAGCCTGCGTCCTTCAAAGCAGTGGAAATGGCTGCGCCGATACCGCGCGAGCCGCCTGTTACGAGTGCAACACGGGACATGGGATTCTCCTTTTGGGAATTTCTTTACGTAATCTTGTTATCGTTGCGCCGCAGCGGGCGCAACAATATTACGACGTGATTTAAGGACGTTCGACGCAGAGCGCGACGCCCATGCCGCCGCCAATGCAAAGGGTCGCAAGGCCCTTTTTCGCATCGCGCCGTTTCATTTCAAAAAGCAGCGTATTCAGAACCCGGCAGCCGGACGCACCAATCGGGTGACCAATTGCGATCGCGCCACCGTTCACGTTCACGATGGCCGGATCCCAGCCCATATCCTTGTTCACGGCACAGGCCTGCGCGGCAAAGGCTTCGTTGGCTTCAACAAGGTCAAGGTCATCAACGGACCAGCCAGCCTTTTCCAGCGCTTTGCGTGATGCATAGATCGGACCGACACCCATGACAGATGGGTCAAGACCAGCAGTGGCATAGGATGCGATACGCGCCAGCGGCTCGATCCCGCGCTTCTCCGCATTTTCGGCAGACATCAGCAACGTCGCGGCAGCCCCGTCATTCAGGCCGGATGCGTTTGCGGCGGTGACGGAACCGTCCTTGGCGAAGGCCGGGCGCAGTTTCTGCATCGCTTCCATGGTGGCGCCGTGGCGGATGTATTCATCCTGATCCACAACGATATCACCCTTGCGGGTTTTGACGGTGAAGGCCGCGATTTCATCGGCGAATTTGCCTGCCTTTTGGGCCGCCTCCGCCTTGTTTTGCGACGCAACGGCGAATTCATCCTGCATGTCGCGGCTGATCTGCCATTTTTCGGCAACGTTCTCTGCCGTCTGACCCATGTGGTAGTTGTTGAACGCGTCCCACAAACCATCGCGGATCATTGTGTCGATGTATTTCATGTCGCCCATTTTGTGCCCGGCCCGCAATGCGGCGGCGTGGGGGCTGAGCGTCATGTTTTCCTGACCACCGGCAGCGATAATATCGGCGTCGCCCAGTTGGATATGCTGTGCGCCCAGCGCCACAGCCCGCAGACCGGATCCGCACACCTGGTTGATCCCCCAAGCGGCGGATTCCTGTGGCAGTCCGGCATTGATATGCGCCTGACGCGCCGGGTTCTGGCCCTGCGCGGCGGTCAGGACCTGGCCCAGAATTGTTTCGCTAACTTCGGATTTGTCGACCCCGGCCCGTTCAACAACGGCTTCCAAAACGGCGGTGCCCAGATCGTGGGCGGGTGTGTTGGCAAATGCGCCACCAAAGCTGCCCACGGCGGTGCGTGCGGCAGATGCGATAACAACGTTGGTCATGAATTCGGTCCCCTTCAGGTTATTTCCTTGGCAGGACGAGGCCAGATGCACGTAGCCAGTGCGAGTCGGTCCCCACTGCCGCTCGCCCTCGTGTGTATTGTGTAGATCACCCTAGGGCAACGCGATTCCCCTATGCGTGTGGTGCATGGCGGCTACAGCGTGAATTTCGGCACCCCGTAATGATACCCTTGCAAACAATCCACGCCGAGCCGGCGAAGGAATGCGGCTTCATCTTCGCTTTCCACGCCATCGGCGATGGCGAACATTTCGAATTGGTGGGCGACGGTGATCAGCGCCTCTGCCAGCACCTGGTTATCGGGGTCGTTCTGGATCCCTTTGATGAAGCTTTTGTCGATCTTGACCAGATCGAAAAAGAAATCCTTGAGATATCGAAAGGCCGTCATTCCCGCCCCGAACCCATCAAGTGCGAATGCCACCCCCTTGGGCTGCATTTCGGCCATGAACCGGATCACGTTTTCATGCAGCATCATCGCCGAGGTTTCGCTGATTTCAAAGATCAGCCGGTCGCCCAGACTATCCCTGTCCCGCAGCCCGTCATCAAGAATCCGTCGCCATTCCCCATCGCCGATGGATCGTGCCGACAGGTTGACCGATAGCCGGATTTGCGGGTTCTGTTTCAGTGTGTTCAGCGCGAGTGCCAGCGTGATGCAGTCGATCTGCCGCCCAAATCCCGTTTCTTCGACAAGGGGCATGAAATGGGCTGCCGGAATGATCCGTCCGGCATCATCCATCAGCCGCACCAACCCTTCGTAAAAGGCGGTGCGCGGTTCCGCATCCGCCGTGACGATGGGGTGAAAGGCAAGCCGCGCCCGTTGCGCATCCAGCGCGTCACCCACCAGATTCATGACATCGGCATCCCGGCTGGCCATCGCATATTGCAACGGGTCGAGCAGCGCCTTCTCATCAAATTCAGTGCGGGTAAGCGTGGCGTTTTCCATGTCCGGGCTCCATACTGCCCACGCAACATGGCCCATGGCCTCCTAAGAACTGATTAAGGAAGACGGTGAATGCAACGCTGTGGCTGGGCTGGGGAGGACCCGATCTACGTAGATTATCATGATACCGAATGGGGCGTGCCGGAATATGATAGCCGCGCCTTGTGGGAAAAGCTGATCCTTGACGGGTTTCAGGCGGGCCTGTCCTGGATCACGATCCTGAAGAAACGCGACAATTTTCGCGCCGCCTTTGTCGGGTTTGATCCGCGCGAGATTGCCACATGGGGCGAGGCAGAGGTGGATCGTTTGCTAACTGATCCCGGCATCATCCGCCATCGCGGCAAGATCGCCGCCACGATCAGCAATGCCCGCGCCTGGTGCGCCATTGAAGACGCGCAAGGCTTTGACCAGTTTCTGTGGCGCTATGTCGATGGGGCGCCGCTGCGCACGAAACTGTCCGACCGGGCGGCGATGCCAACCCAGTCGGATTTGTCCGTCCAGATATCAAAGGACCTCAAGAAAGCCGGGTTCAAGTTCTGCGGCCCAACCATCGTTTACGCCTTCATGGAGGCGACGGGCCTGATCAATAATCACCTGACGACATGTTTCCGGCACCAGCCCTGCGCGGAACTTGCGCGGGCACCAATGACGGTACTACGTGGCGATACCTGAACAGGCCCTGATGCGGGCTAGTTGTTGACGATGAAATCGCCGACCAGTGTCCGGTTTTCTGTGACTTCTTCGGCATCAACCCCGTTAAACGGATTATCGCCACGCGAAAATGTCTCATCATAGTCAGCTTCGAACGTGCCACCGACACCTTGGCCATCATAACCAAAGAAAATCCCGTCCGCGCCTTGGCTGTTCATCACAACCTCGGATGGCAGGATGTCCCCTTGGGGGCCGACACCGCCGTTTATGACTTCCCTTGGGTTGCTGCTGGCCGTTGTTTCGACAATGACATCACCTGAAAATCCTGATCCTTCGACTGAGGCATTTTGCAGCGTCACGGTCACGTCATGGGTGACGGAGTTCGCCCCCGACTGACGGTCATCGGTAGACACGAAAGACCCATCGAACAGCGTGCCGGTCACATTGCCGGTGCCAAAATCAGCATTGATGTTTACGGCCTTCCCATCAACTTCGACGATGTTTTCTACCCGTTGAAAGCTGCCATCGCTTTGTTCGATCCAGTCGGTCGATGTGATCAGCATGCGTGACCCGAAGCTGGAACTGTAATTCACCGATCCCGTCAGCCTGTTTTCGGGTGTCACGAACCCGAATGTCCCTTCGGCGGCGGGCAAGTTCGGATTGGGGATAAAATCATTGCCGATTGCAATGCCGCGCACCGCCTTTGACACCCGGTCAATGCGGAGGTCCTGCAAAGGGCTGCCATCAGTATTGGGCGCACCGCTGGACCAGTTTTCCTGACTGAATGCACTCCTGTAGTTGAATTCAGTGGACCTGCCTTCATAGGTCAGGATGGCCTTGTCAGCGGACACATATTCAATGCTGCCGATCACCCGTTTTGGCGCCGGCCCGTCGCCTTCTGCACCCACCACGAGAGAGATCGGAAAAGTCTTGCCGACAAAACTGTCGCGCGTCACCGGCTGGTCATCTGCATAGACCAGATCGGGGTTTGGTGTGATGTCGGGATCGGGTGGTGTTACATCTGGTGTTCCTCCCCCGCTGCCACCGCCGTCGGTGCTGCCGCCCCCGCCACCACAAGCGGTAAGCAAGACAAGAAGAGAAAGGATGATGGAAGGTCGCATGAATGGCGCTGACATGTTGTCCTCATTTAGATTTTTGGGAAACACTTAAAAACCGGCGAAGCCAAACTGTGTATGCTATCGCGTATGGTCCATTCCGGGCGCTTTGCAACGCAGGTGTTGTTGTGTGTGGCGCCGTTGTTTCCAATGCCATTGCGGAAAGCTTAGCTTGCTGTTTTCGTTGCGTAATTCGCAACAAACATGGCGGCTTTCCGCCTAAGGTTGGTCTGTAGAAAGGTGCTGTGTCACGCTTGGGGTCGCCTGCCGCAAAGGGCAGAGCCAAAACTGCACGTTTGATCAGACCATGGTGTCGGCAACTTGACCTGCAGGGTGTTCTTCTGTCACCACATGTTCCAGCAGCGCGTCCCGTTTGCTGGCCTGCATGATGATGTCATTCAGGCTGACCTTGCCATCTGCAACGTCCTGCTCCACCTGATAATAGACGTAAGTCAGGTAGTTCATGAACGCATCGCGATCGCTGGCCGAAAACCATGATCGGTCCGGCGTGGTCAGCGCATCACGCAAAGCCTCGCCCGTCGGCAGATGTTCGGCCAGCCCACCGAAATCCCAGAATGTCTGCCCCAATGTCATCACCGGTTTGTCAAAGTAAAACGACTGGATACCGACAGAGGAATTGAGCGTCATGACGCTTTGCGCGTGTTTGACCTGTAGGAAAGTGTCCGTCTTGTTGTCCAGTTTCAGTTTTCCGCTAGCGTTTTGCGCGATGATATCCTGAAACGTCACCTGGCTTGACGGGTGTTCCTTGATCCGCAGATGCCAGCCATGGGGCAGCGATTTGGCTGCATCACACAGTTCTAGAACATAGGTTTGCATGGACTTGAACCGCCCGCCAAAGCTGACAACCTGACTATCGGTCGGCACCTGTAGCGGGCAAAAGATATATTTTCCGTCGCCGCTGATATCCCGCTGTTCCTGCGCGGTGTGGGTCCGCTCTGTCTGGCGGGCGACCAGTTGCGTGGACAGGTCACGCCATGCCTTTGCATCAATGCCGGACATCGCCAGCCAGGCCCGGTAAAAATCCATCCGGCGCGGTAGCGAGTTTTCGAAATTCACCCCCGCCAGGTCGCAGGTAATCCGACCGGGGATTGGCGATTCCTCCATATAAAGATGGGTCATCCCAAGATCCTGGGCCACATCCATGAACAGCCGGCGATGCCCCCTTACCCCATTCCAGCAGATGCAAACCTCTGGCGTGGTTTGCATCATCAGGGCGGCAATATACCATGCCTGCCCCCGATAGATAACACGTTTGACCGATCGTTTTGCCCGGTTCGGATAGGGGGCAACCAGTTCATCAATCACCCGTCTCGTCCGTTCCTTGGACTGGAACGCCTTTGGCGGGAACAACCGGATGCCCGTATGTGGCATGTGGATTTGCGCATCAGGCGACCCGGCGATGGCCCGTTGCAGCGCATTGATCCGATCCCGGCTGTGGCCCCGGATCAGAGGCCGGTAGCCGTCTGGCAGCGGTTCAATCCGCAACAGCCGCTTTGATGGATGCCCATCGGGAAGCGGCGCAGAACCAAGGAAGTGGCGGCCCTCTGGCACGTCCTGCGCGGCGGCTTCGCCGCTTTTGCCCGTGGACCGGTGGCGGCCCAGATCAGTGATGCGCACATTCATTGCCCTTGCTCCTGCTTTGGCGGATTGGGGCAAGGCGCAACACGGATACGGATCGTTAGTGTCATAAAGCCGCCCTTGCCAGGTGATCAGGGCAAGCCCCGAATGATCACTCTAGGTTAGGCAGCGAACCCAACGGTTTCGCGACGTTTGCGTGAAGGTTTTGTTATAGTGGACCGATCTTTATGACAGCCGGGCGACAATGCCCTACCAGCGGTCCAGCGCGTTTTCGTCAGCGTCTTTGGCGGCCACCCAATCAGCCCCCTGATCGGTGATTTCCTTTTTCCAGAACGGTGCTCTGGATTTGAGGTAATCCATAAGGAAATCAGCCGCCTCAAACGCGGCGGCCCGGTGGGCAGCAGCGGTTGCGACCATCATGATTGGCGCGCCGGATTTCAGCGCACCATGCCGATGGATGACCAGACAATCGGAAAGCGACCAGCGATCCACCGCCTCTTGCGCGATCTTGGCAATCGCCGATTGTGTCATGCCCGGGTAATGTTCGATCAGCATTTCCTGTAGGTTGCCGTCAGTGTCGCGCACCACGCCGGTAAAGCTGACCACCGCCCCCACATCCGTGCGCCCTGTGGCAAAGCCGTTCAGCTCTGCCCCTGCATCAAACGGTTCTGACTGGACCCTGATCTGCATCAGCCACCTGTCATGGGTGGAAAAAATGCCACCTCTTGCACGCCGGCCAAAGGCGCATCGAAATCCGACAGTTCCTGATCCAGCGCAACCCGCAGCGCAGAGGTATCCGCGAAAGCCGCTGCATAGCGGTCTTCGCGTGCGGTCAGTTCGGCGATCAGGTCATTGACTGTGACGGCCTGCGTTTCCACCTTTTCCTGCGGTATGCCGATCCGTTCACGGACCCATGCGAAATACATGACATTCATCAGCCAACGTCCCTCAGATATGGTTGTGCCTTGCGGAAATAATCCCACCCGGTGATCAGGGTCAGTATCGCTGCGATCCAGAGTACCGTGATCCCGCTCCACCAGCTAAGCACCATGCCCTGATATTTCCACCAGAGCCCCTGATCATCCGGGCCGGTGCCTTCGATGGCTTCGGTCACCATTTCCTGCGTCATGGCGAGCGATTGCATCCCAAAATAATGCTCAAACGCGCCAGTCGCGAAGAGGAGGGCGATCCCAACCATCTGGGCTGTGGTTTTCCATTTGGCCAGATTGGTGACCTTCAGGGTTCCTGCGGTTTCGCCCAGAAATTCGCGCAGGCCGGACACGAACACTTCGCGGAAAATGATCACCGTGGCGGGCAACAGGATCCAGGGGTTCATGCCAGAAAAACCGGTGATGACCAGCAGGGCAATAATGACCATCGCCTTGTCGGCAATCGGGTCCATCATCGCCCCCAGCTTGGTTTCCTGTTTCCATGCACGGGCCAGATACCCGTCAAGAAAATCGGTTATAGCGGCGGCAATAAACAGCACCAACGCAAACCAATCCGCCCAGGGCCGATTGAAATAAAGAAACATGATAACCACACCGGGTGCCGCCAGAAGCCGCAGAATGGTGAGGATATTGGGCAAGTTCAAAATCATACCGATAGTGGTAGCGCGCCACCTGTCAGGACACCAGAGGCGAATAGTGATGCTACGGTGGGTCAAGCAACAGTCGTTCGAGGAGGGCAGAGATCTGGTCCAATCGCGACTCCGCAGACGATGCGGGGGTTGAACTGATGAGACAGAATGACCCCTTTGCCAGTATCAGGCCGGACGCGCCCGTAGCAGCAAATCGATACTTGCCGATCAATGTCAGTTGAGGAACTGTTTGATCACGGCCGCCTGCTGTTGTTTTCCGGTTGGATCAAGCTCCGTTTTCAGCCGGACGAAGTTTTCACCCCAGGTCGACGTCCGGGTGCGGATTGGCGGTTCTGATGCGTTCATGCAGTCCATCACCACAGCGGCCACCTCGTCGGTCGTTTGATAAATGTCGTCACCGCTTTGACGGTTTTCCGCTCCGCCGATGTATTTCTGCAGGATCGGCAGGTATTCGTCTTCCAACATTCCGCCGGTTTCTTGCACATGTTGCAGGACGTTGGTCGCAAATTCGGACTGGATACCGCCGGGTTCGACAGTTGTGAAATTGATGCCAAAATTTGGCGTAACGTAACTCGCCAACGCTTCCGAATAACCTTCAACGGCAAATTTCGCGGCGCAGTAGATCTCATTGAATGGTTGCCCAACGAGGCCGCCAACAGATGAGATGGTGATCACGTGGCCGGAACGCGCCCGACGCATATGCGGTATCACCGCCTTGGTGCAGCGCACGACGCCCATGAAGTTGACATCCATCACCCAGTGGATGTCCTCTTCGCTGGCTTGCTCGGTCGTGCGGACAAAACCGGCCCCGGCGTTGTTGATGAGCGTGTCAATACGCCCCTCTGACTGAATGATCGTGTCGACGGCAGTGTTGATGTCTGCTGAAATCCGCGGCGCGTTCCGTGGCGATCCGGTTTTGAAGCAAATACAACAAGAATTGCTTGATGAAATCCAAGCCGGAATTGATCAGAAGGTGCTGGTCGATGTGCCGGTTGAAACCATTGAGATCATCCTGGCCTCACCTGCGATCACGCTCGCCCGCCGCGCGTCACTCAGCGGTGTCCGGATGGATGCTGGCGAACTCAACCGGGTGTTTGAACTGGTTTGGCGCGGAATTGCGACACCTGACATCAAATGAATAAGGGCGATTGAAAGACCGGTTGGCCAAACATTCTGCCGGATCGGCGGGATTGAACTCTTATCGGACATCCTGAACGCAACAACAGTGTACCCTTCGTGACATTTTCTGAGGTGACGCTTGCAGCATCTGCGACTTTCTTCGCGGCGGCCAAAGATCAGCCGACTTTGCCTATCACCCCTCGTCGCGGTGATGCATCGCAGCATCCCCTTTCCAAACAGGCGAAAACCCGTTATGGCCCGCAAATCTGAAAGCCGGCGCCCGCATTCCAGCGCCTGACAAAAGAAGATACCGGGATGAGGGGGAATACGCCCCCTACGCAAAAGGCCGCAAATCGGCCAACTAGGAAAACATGATGTTTAACGAAGTGAAAAAATCAATGCAGTGGGGCGAAGAAACGCTCACACTGGAAACGGGCAAGGTTGCCCGTCAAGCCGATGGCTCTGTCATCGCAACGCTGGGCGAAACCAGCGTTATGGCTAACGTGACATTCGCACGCGCCCAAAAACCGGGTCAGGATTTCTTTCCGCTGACCGTCCACTACCAGGAAAAATACTATGCCGCCGGGAAAGTCCCAGGCGGCTTTTTCAAGCGCGAAGCACGTCCCACTGAAAAAGAGACGCTGACTGCCCGTTTGATCGACCGTCCGATCCGCCCGCTGTTCGTCCCAGGCTTCAAGAACGAAGTGCTGGTGATGTGTACGGTTCTGTCCCACGATCTGGTCAATGACCCCGATATGGTTGCGATGATCGCGGCCTCCGCCGCCCTGACCATTTCAGGCGCGCCGTTCATGGGTCCGATTGCGGCAGCCCGTGTGGGTTATGTGGATGGCGACTATATCCTGAACCCCGAAATCGACGACATGCACAACCTGCGCCTGAACCCAGAGCAGCGTCTGGACCTTGTTGTTGCTGGCACCAAAGACGCCGTGATGATGGTCGAATCCGAAGCCTATGAGCTGACAGAAGAAGAAATGCTTGGCGCCGTCAACTTCGCCCATGAGCAGATTCAGCCCGTCATCGACCTGATCATCGATCTGGCCGAGGAATGCGCGAAAGAGCCGTTTGATTTCCAGCCCGTCGACTATTCCGACCTGTCCGCCGCTGTCAAAGCCGCTGGTGAGGAAAAGATGCGCGCTGCCTATGCGATCACCGATAAGCAGGAACGCACCACAGCGGTGAAAGCCGCGAAAGAAGAGATCGTCGCGGCCCTGACCGAAGAACAGCAGGAAGACGGCAATCTGGGCGCGGCCCTGAAAAAGCTGGAATCCGGTGTTCTGCGCGGTGACGTCGTCAAGAACGGCAAGCGGATCGACGGGCGTGCGCTTGATACGATCCGCGAGATTGTGTCCGAGACCGGCGTTCTGCCACGCACCCACGGTTCTGCCCTGTTCACACGCGGCGAAACCCAGGGTCTGGTTGTGACCACACTGGGCACAGGCGATGATGAACAGATGATCGATGCCCTGACCGGCATGTATAAATCCAACTTCATGCTGCACTACAACTTCCCACCCTATTCGGTCGGTGAAGTTGGCCGTGTGATGGGGCCGGGCCGTCGTGAGATTGGTCACGGCAAACTGGCATGGCGTGCCTTACAGGCAGTTCTGCCTGCGGCAACGGATTTCCCCTACACGATCCGCGTCGTGTCAGAGATCACTGAATCCAACGGGTCATCTTCGATGGCATCCGTTTGTGGTGGTTCCTTGTCCATGATGGACGCCGGTGTGCCTTTGAAAGCGCCGGTTGCCGGTGTGGCAATGGGTCTGGTGATGGAAGATGACGGTCAATACGCCATCCTGTCCGACATTCTGGGTGATGAGGATCACCTTGGCGATATGGACTTCAAGGTGGCTGGTACTGAAAACGGTATCACATCCTTGCAGATGGACATCAAGATCGCGGGCATCACGCCAGAGATCATGTCAAAAGCGCTGGATCAAGCCAAGGCTGGCCGTTTGCATATCCTGGGTGAGATGGGCAAGGCCTTGAACACTGCCAATGATCTGGGCGTTCACGCCCCCAAGATCGAAACCATGCAGATCCCCACCGACAAAATCCGTGAAGTTATCGGCTCCGGCGGCAAGGTCATCCGCGAGATCGTGGAAACCTCCGGTGCCAAGGTCGACATCAACGATGATGGTGTGATCAAGCTGGCATCCAACGATGCTGACGCGATCAAGAAGGCCTATGACATGATCCATTCGATCGTGGCAGAGCCGGAAGAAGGCGTGATCTACAAAGGGACAGTTGTGAAACTGGTCGACTTTGGTGCCTTCGTGAACTTCTTTGGCAAGCGCGACGGTCTGGTCCACGTATCCCAGATCGAAAACCGCCGGCTGAACCATCCTTCCGATGTTCTCAAAGAGGGTCAGGAAGTCTGGGTCAAGCTGCTGGGCTTTGATGATCGGGGCAAGGTCCGTTTGGCCATGAAGATGGTTGATCAGGACACCGGTCAGGAAATCAAGAAAGAGGAAGCGGCAGAGGGTTGATCCCAACGCCGTCCCGGACCTGATCCGGGACCTCACCCAAATCACGGCCCCGGTGGAAACGCCGGGGCCTTTTGTATGACCCATAGTCAAGCCGCCGCTTGCTGGTCGTTGTCAAATCCCGGCACCCTCCATAAAAAGGCGTGCATGGAAATCGTGTGATGGCGTCAGCCCCTGGAGATGATCAGTGACCAGCCTGCTGCGCCCGCGCAACATTCCCAAACAGACCAAACCGCTGGATGCGGATGCCTGGGCGATCCTGCACGCGCTAGACGCCCAGTTGCGGGGCGCCGATGGTCAGGCCGTACCGGACTACAAAACATTGCGCGCCAAGCTGGATCAAATCCCGCGCGCCCAACGAGGCGTCGACTGGACCGAGCGTGTTGTCAAAATCTATTGCAAGCACCGCTTAAAGGCCCAGCGCTGCCAAACCCTGAAGACAAGGATCAAGGCACATCGAGAGGCCGAAGGCAAAACTGATGCGTTCACGGCTTTCTGCGATGAACTGACCGCGCTGACCGCCCCCTATGTCCTGACGATGCATGGTTACACTTTGCCCTTCCGAAACCGTGATATCGATGAAGTCACTTCGGAACTGACCCAGATCATTGCCGTTTTGGATAATCTTGGCGTGCAGAGTTTCATCAACTCCGGCACGCTCCTTGGGGCCGTCCGTGAAGGCGCGTTCCTGGGCCATGATGATGATGCTGATCTGGCGGTGCTAATCGATGGATCAACCGATGATGCGCTGGTGACCGGGCTATTTGCCTTGGGCGACCGGCTGAACCAGACCGGCGCCTTGCAAAGCCCGGCCGCGTTCAGCAAACGCAGCCCGGTGATCAAGATTGAGATGACATCAGGCGTGGTCGTGGACCTCTTTCCAATGTGGATACGCGATGATCGTGTCTTTATCTGGCCGCATACATTTGGCGAACTGCACCGCGATGATGTTTTCCCTTTGGGATCACAAACGCTGAACGGCGCGGCCTTCCCTGCCCCGTGCGATGCCGACAAAATGCTGGCGCTGAATTACGGGGCGGGCTGGCGCAGTCCGGATGCGCATTTTCAGTTCCCCTGGAAAGAAGCCCGCGAAAACTTTGCCGCTGTCATCACATGTTATAAGCGTCGGAAATCGAGGGCACGCTTTCTTGGCGCGATCCCCGGGTTTCGTATGCGCTAGGGTCTGATCTCAACCATTTGTTGAGATCGAGCATCTAACAGGCAGTTATCAACATAGCCTGGAGATAATTGATGAAATCGTTCCTTTTTGCCGCGACCCTCGCCTGTTTCGCAACGTCGTCGCACGCGCAGGAGGCGGGCGATGCGACCGTCGCGCTTGGCCTGTCCACATTCGGCGCCAATCTGGAGGCGGGATATTACACCAACCCGCAATGGCGTGTGCGCGGGGCGCTGATGGGTGGTTATAGCTATTCCGAAACTGATGAGGACGGTCTGGAAACCACAGAGGTTGATGTGCAACTGGGTGCTGTTGCCCTGCTGGCCGATTATTACCCGGTTGCATCGGGTTGGCGTGTCTCGGCCGGGCTATTGTTTTCCAACAGTGATATCGACGCGTTGGTGACCGGCGATGTTGAGGTGAATGATGTTGTCTATCCGGGTGAGACGCTGGAAATTTCGGCAGAGTTCGAAAACGAAATCGCGCCCATGATCACCACCGGTTATGATCTGGCCTTCGGAGATGGCTGGTCATTCAATTCAGAACTGGGGCTGGCCATGATTGGTGGGATCGACCTGACGGCAACCGCCAGCAATGCCACCATTCAGGATGATATCGACAATGATGCCGACTATCAGGATGCGCAGGATGACGCCGCAGACCTGTCGATCCTGCCCTATGTGGGACTGAACGTGTCCTATCAATTCTAGGCGGCAAGGGCCCGTCATCGGGCCCTTGCACAAGCGGACCAATCAGTCCTTTAACTTGGTGGTGCGCAGATAGGGCAGCACGGTGGTGAAATCACCGAACTTGGCTTGTGCGTCTTCGTTGCTGACCGTGGCGGGGATGATCACGTCATCGCCCACATTCCAGTTCGCCGGTGTCGCAACGCCGCGCCCGATGGATGTCTGCAAACCATCCAGTGCGCGCAGCACTTCGGCAAAGTTGCGCCCAACGGTCATTGGGTAAGTCATTGACAGCTTCAACTGCTTATCCGGTCCGATGATGAATACCGACCGTACGGTCGCGCTGTCCGCCGGGGTGCGCCCGTCGGGCAGGTAAGCTTCTGCCGGTAGCATGTCGAACGCTTTGGACACTTCCAGCCCGGCATCGGCGATGATCGGGAAACCGGCCTTGGCCCCGCCAACGGTTTCAATATCGCCTTTCCATTTCTTGTGATCCTCGACGCCATCAACGCTGACGCCGATCACCTTGGCGCCCCGCTTTTCCCATTCATCAGCCAATTGGGCCACAGCCCCGAATTCTGTGGTACAAACGGGCGTAAAATCCTTGGGATGCGAGAACAGGATCGCCCAGCTGTCACCGATCCAGTCATGCAGTGAAAACGTGCCTTGGTCAGTCTCAACCGTCAGGTCAGGGATGGTGTCATTGATACGCAAGCTCATTGCCGTTCTCCTTTTGGCAGAATACCTTCGGCGTCCATTCTAAACCCGGCACGAGGGGAGTACCACATCTGCTTGTGTCCGGTCACAAACAGTGATCAGAATGCGCTGAAAACAACGAGGTCGTAAGATGATTGAGAACCGCAATTTCTATATCAACGGTGCCTGGGTTCCCCCTGTCAAAGCGCGCGATCATGATGTGATCGACCCCTCAACAGAAGATGTTTGCGCCATTATCTCGCTTGGTGATCAGGCCGATACGGATGCGGCGGTTGCCGCTGCCAACGCCGCATTCCCCGGCTGGGCCGCGACCCCGCCCGCCGAACGGGCGGAATATGTCAAAAAGATCCTTGAACAGTATCAGGCCCGGTCCGAAGAAATGGCCAAGGCGATCAGTCTGGAAATGGGTGCCCCGATTGATATGGCGCGCAGCAGTCAAGCCACCAGCGGGCCGTGGCATATCGAAGGATTCCTGACCGCATTTGACGAAATTGAATGGGTTCGCCCCTTGGGGTCGCACGCGCCTGATGATCGCATCGCGATGGAACCGATTGGCGTTGTCGGCTTGATCACCCCGTGGAACTGGCCGATGAACCAGGTCACGCTGAAGGTGATCCCCGCCCTGCTGGCTGGTTGTACCGTTGTGTTGAAACCGTCAGAGGAAGCGCCGCTATCTTCGCTGCTATTTGCTGAATTTGTGCATGATGCGGGTGTACCCCCCGGCGTCTTCAACATGGTCAACGGTGATGGCGTCGGCGTCGGCAGTCAGCTGTCACGTCACGAAGATGTATCGATGATCAGCTTTACCGGCTCGACCCGCGCGGGCAAGGCGATCTCTGCCGCTGCTGCCGAAACGCTGAAACTGGTGACCCTGGAACTGGGTGGCAAAGGCGCCAATGTGGTTTTCGCCGATGCCGATGAAAAGGCCGTCAAACGTGGTGTTTTGCATTGCATGAACAATAGCGGCCAGTCCTGCAACGCCCCGACCCGGATGCTGGTAGAGCGGTCGGTCTATGATCAGGCGGTTGAAACGGCAGCTGAAGTGGCAGGTAAGGTGGGTGTCGGCCCAGCCTCCGAAACCGGCCGTCATATCGGCCCTGTCGTCAACAAGACCCAGTGGGACAAGATCCAGGATATGATTGAGGTTGGCATGAACGAAGGCGCCCGCCTTGTCGCTGGTGGCCCGGGCCTGCCCGAGGGTGTGAACCGCGGCTACTACGTCCGCCCCACCGTGTTTGCCGATGTCCGCAACGACATGCGGATCGCGCAAGAGGAGATCTTTGGCCCTGTCCTGTCGATAATCCCCTTCGATACCGAAGAGGATGCCGTGCAGATCGCCAATGACACGCCTTACGGCCTGACCAACTATGTCCAAAGCCAGGATGGTGCCAAGCGCAACCGCATGGCCCGTGCCCTGCGGTCCGGCATGGTGGAAATGAACGGCCAGTCGCGCGGACAGGGCGCGCCCTTTGGCGGCGTCAAGATGTCTGGCCGTGCCCGCGAAGGCGGCGTCTGGGGGATTGAGGAATTTCTGGAAGCCAAATCCATCTCTGGCTGGTCTGGCGCTGACGACTGACTGCCCCCACTAGCTCATGTGCATGGCTGCACCAAATAGGTGCGGCCATCGCTGTTTTGTGCATCTGAATTTCATTTATCTATCCCACCAAAGGATAGGAGAGTGAATATGCTCAAACAGATCAAAGGACTGCATCACGTGACCTCATTGGCGCGCGATGCCCGCAAGAATAATGCGTTCTTCACCAATGTGCTTGGCCTGCGCCGGGTCAAGAAGACGGTGAATTTCGACGCGCCAGACGTCTATCACCTCTATTACGGGGATGAGGCCGGGACCCCCGGCACGGTCATGACCTATTTCCCCTTCCCAAATGCCGCACGGGGTCGTCCCGGCGTGGGCGAGGTGGGGCGCACGGCCTTCAGCATTCCGAACGGGTCCGCATCTGCCTGGCTGGACCGTCTGACGACGTTCGATGTCACGGGCCTATCGCAAGAAAGCCGCTTTGGCGAAACGCGTGTTCTGTTTGATGGTCCCGACGGTGACGGCTTTGCCCTTGTCGAGGCCGATGACAACCGCACCCCATGGACCGGCAATGGCATTGGCGAAGACATCGCGATCCGTGGTTTTCATTCCGCCGATATGCGCCTGCGCGACGGGGCTGCAAGTGCAGAGCTGTTGCAGTTTATGGGTTATGAAAAATACGATACGCAGGACAATGTGACCCGTTTCATCGTGCCGGGTGGCAATGCCGCGAATGCGATTGATGTTGAGGTGACGCCTGATGCCCAAAGCGCTATGCAAGGCGCCGGGTCAGTTCACCACATCGCCTTTGCTGTCGAAAACCGTGCCCGCCAGTTGGAGGTGCGCGAAGCCTTGCTTGATACCGGCTATCAGGTGACACCGGTAATCGACCGTGACTATTTCTATGCGATCTATTTCCGGACCCCCGGTGGCGTGCTTTTCGAGGTGGCCACCAATGAACCCGGCTTTGATCGTGACGAGGATAGCGCCCATCTGGGTGAGGCGCTCAAACTGCCTAGCCAGCACGAACATCTGCGCGCAAGGCTGGAACGCACATTGGCGCCGATTGGCGACTGATATGACCTATGTTGCGAAACGAACAAAAGGGGCAGCGGGTCAACCGCTGTTCCTGACCTTTCACGGCACCGGCGGCACCGAAGATCAATTTCACGGATTCGCCCGTCAGCTAATGCCGGGCGCCCATGTCACATCCCCGCGTGGGGATGTGTCCGAACATGGTGCATTGCGTTACTTCGCCCGCACCGGCGAAGGCGTCTATGATATGGACGATCTAACCCGCCGGACGGACGCGATGGCTACGTTTATCGATGCTGAACGTGCTGCAACCGATGCCGATCAGGTGATTGGATTGGGTTACTCCAACGGGGCAAACATTCTGGCGTCAGTTGCGTTGCAACGGCCGGAACTGGTCGACACGCTGATCCTGATGCACCCCCTGATCCCGTGGGAACCCGCGCCACAACTTGGTTTGCGTGACCGCAAGGTACTGATCACTGCGGGTCAGCGTGACCCGATCTGCCCAGCCCCGATGACCCAACGCCTTGCCGGTTACCTGGAGGCGCAAGGTGCCCATGCTCAATTGCATTGGCATCCGGGCGGTCACGAGATCAGCCAAAGTGAGGTGGATGCCATTGCGGCGTTTCTTGCAGCCTAAAACGGGCATTTCGCGGTGACCCGCATTCCCCGCCCCCCATCAGGATGTCGAAACTGCAAGGTTTCGGAATGCAGCATCAGCCGGGGGTAATCACGGGCAGGACCTGTTGCATAAAACGGGTCCCCCAATATCGGGTGGCCCAGCGCCAACATATGCACCCTTAACTGATGGGATCGCCCGGTGCGGGGCATCAGCCTGATTCGGGTTTCCCCATCGCGCACCCGCACCACCCGCCAATCAGTCACCGCCTGTTTGCCATTCTCATGGTCAACCATCTGCCGGGGGCGATTGGGCCAGTCAACGATCAGGGGCAGATCGACTGTGCCAGTCTTTTCCGCCACCTCCCCCCAGACCCGGGCAACATAAGTCTTTTTCGTCTGCCGTTTTTCAAATTGCAGACCAAGGTGACGCTGCGCATGCGGGGTCAGCGCAAAGATCATGACCCCGGATGTATCCCGGTCCAGCCTATGGACCAGCAATGCCGTGGGAAAGGCCGCCTGCACCCGCGCGATCAGGCAATCGGCCAGATCAGGGCCCTTGCCTGGCACCGATAGCAAGCCGCTGGGTTTGTTGACCAGCAGCACCTCGTGATCGTCATACAGAATATCAAGCGGGTCCTGCGGCGGGGTGTAGATAGCCGTCACCCGTAGACACGCTCACCAAAAATGGCAGAGCCGACACGGATATGGGTTGCCCCCAAGGCGATGGCGCGTTCAAAATCGCTACTCATCCCCATGGACAGACCTTTGAGGCCATTACGTTCGGCGATTTTGGCCAGCAAGGCAAAATGCAGTGACGGTTCTTCGTCCACCGGGGGAATGCACATCAGGCCTTTCAATGGCAGATCCAGCGCGCGCGTTTCCGCAACGAAGGCGTCGGCCTCTGCTGGCAGGATACCGGATTTCTGCGGCTCTTCACCAGTATTGACCTGAATAAACAGATCAGGGCATTGCCCCATCTCTTGCGCCAGCCGGGCGATGGTCTTGGCCAGCTTGGGTCGGTCGAGCGTATGGATAGCCTGCGCCAGTCCCATCGCCTGCCGGGCCTTGTTGGTTTGTAGCGGCCCAATCAGGTGCAATGTGATGTCCTGATAGCGCTCACGGAAGTCTGGCCATTTGCCCGCCGCTTCTTGCACCTTATTTTCGCCAAAAACACGATGTCCTTGATCGAGAATCGCTGCGACTCGTTCATTAGGCTGAACCTTGGATACGGCGATCAACTCTACATCTTGGGTGTCGCGACCGGCCGCTTCACAAGCGGCGCGCATGCTGGCCTGAATATCAGCGAGAGGCATGGAAGGCTCCGAAAATTAAGGATCACGGGTTGTTTCGGCCTGAAATAGGGCGATTTGCCCTGAATGTCATGGCCGAAAGCACTGTGTGTCCTTGATGCATCATTTTATTTTGACCCACCAACAACTTCCCCAATTTACTTGAGTGTGCAGGCCGTAAGGCGCAGTTAGTCCGCAATGCTAGTAAATCTGGCATTCTTGGGAATGCAAAAACACGAGGGAAAATATCCATGAAAAGCATCCTTCTTGCCTCTACAGCACTCGTCGCCTTCGCTGGCGCAGCTGCTGCTGACGGCCACACATCGATCACACACACACTGAGCACAACGCTGGGCTACAACGACACTGACTCCAACGATGGTCGTGTTGATGGCGACGGCGCTGCAGCTGATTGGGACAACGAAACCGGTTTCTACTGGGAAGGCAACCTGAAGACTACCGCGATGGCAACGCTGGACAACGGTCTGAAAGCTGGTGCCTACTTCGAAATCACCGTTGCTGAAGACAATGACACAGCCAACGACGATGGCGGCATTGATCTGAGCTCTTCTGACTTCGTTCTGTCTTTGGAAGCTTCCAACGGCGGCCTGTTCTTCGGTGACACTGGTCGTGCCGCTGAGAAGTACTGGAAATCTGCTGGCGACATGGAATCTGACGGCGTTTCCACAGGCAGCGACTCTGCTGTTCTGCGTGGCGACATTGCTGCTGGTCCAGTCAAAGCATCGATCTCTACTATCATCGACGAAGACAACGATCGTGAAGAGCAGTGGTCTTTCGGTGCAGAAGTTGACGCCGGTGTTGCTGTCATCACAGCAGCTTACCAGGAAGAAACTGACTTCGCAGATGGCGACGGCGACTTCAACGCTGACGAAATCTGGGGTCTGTCTGCTCAGGGTACATTCGGTGGCGCAACAGTAACTGTTGCTTATGCTGAAAACACAACTGACGATCAGCAGTCCACAGGTATCAAAGTGGCCTATCCGTTCGGTCCAGTTACTGCAACTGCTTACTATGTGGACGAGCAGGGCGGCGCAAACGACGGTGAGCCTAACTTCGGTGTGAACGTTGCATATGCTGACGGTCCAATCGGTGTTACTGCTGATTACCAGGACGACCAGGGCACACAAAAGTGGAAGCTGGAAGGTTCTTATGACGTTGGCAACGGCCTGACACTGTTCGCTGGTGCGCTGGACGAAACAGAAGACGAAGCTGATTACTTTGTTGCTGCAAAGTATGACCTCGGCGGCGGCGCTGACTTCACAATCTCCTACGCTGAAGACAAAGACGGTGGCGCAGAAGACGAAATCGGTTCCGACGAGTACCAGGAAGGTACAACTGTTGAGCTGAACTTCTCGTTCTAAGCCAAACAGTCGATCAGACTTAAGTCAGAGCGGTCCTTCGGGGCCGCTCTTTCTTTTTGGCCTCATGCCATATTGGCTTGTGACACTGCCGCCCCTTCGCTACACCTTTTGCCAAACCCAGCATTGGGAGAGAAAGCTTGAAAACGACCCTGACAAAACTGCGTATTGGCCTGATGGTGCTTGTGATTGGTGCAATGGCAGCATGCGGCGGCGGTGGCCCCGCCCCAACGCCGCGCGGCGCCGAAAACGTGGCCGTGAACCGGTACCTTTGGGCGGCATCGCTCGATGTGCTTAGTTTTTTGCCGGTGCAGACCGCTGATCCGTTTACAGGCGTAATCTCTACTGGCTTTGGCACACCGCCGGGCAGTGGCCGCGCCTATCGCGCCACGGTTCAGGTCACAGACCCTGCGTTGGATGCCCGTTCGCTGAACGTCGCATTGCAGACACGTAGCGGCCCGGTCGCCATTGAGACCCAGCGCGCCGTCGAGGATGCAATCCTATCGCGCGCCCGTCAGCTACGCATTGCCGACGGCGCCCTATAGCCATTGGCACCCCGCCCGATTATCAATACCGCCGGGCCCACCGCCCGGCGTTTCGTTTTGTTGAAAGACCGATCCGATGACCACATACGCACCCGCCACGATTGAGGCGAAATGGCAGGAAGCCTGGGCTGACGCACAGACGTTCAAGGCCGTCCGCAGCGACGACAAGCCAAAATACTATGTGCTGGAGATGTTCCCTTACCCATCGGGCAAGCTTCACATGGGCCATGTGCGCAACTACACGATGGGCGACGTGATTGCCCGCTACAAACTGGCAACCGGCCATAACATCCTGCACCCGATGGGATGGGACGCGTTCGGGATGCCTGCCGAAAACGCGGCCATGGCGACGGGCATTCACCCCAAGGATTATACCTACGGCAATATCGCCGATATGAAGGCGCAGATGGGTCCGCTGGGCCTGTCCATCGACTGGTCGCGAGAATTCGCGACTTGCGACCCGGAATATTACGGCCAGCAACAGGCCCTGTTCATCGATTTTCTGGCCAAGGGTCTGATTTATCGCAAGAAAGCCGTGGTGAACTGGGATCCGGTCGACATGACCGTCCTGGCCAATGAACAGGTCATCGACGGTAAAGGCTGGCGATCCGGGGCCGAGGTTGAGCGCCGTGAGCTGGTGCAATGGTTCTTCAAGATCAGCGACTATTCCGAAGAACTGCTGGAGGCGATTGAGACGCTTGATAACTGGCCTGCCAAGGTCAAGCTGATGCAGGCCAACTGGATCGGCAAATCGCGCGGCATCGAGATCCCGTTCCAGCGCACTGATGGCGGCGAACCCATCATCTGCTATTCCACCCGCCCGGACACGATGCGCGGCGCCAGTTTCATCGCGATTTCGCCAGAGCATCCGGTCTCTATCGCCCTGGCTAATGATAACCCCGATCTGGCTGCATTCATCGCGGAAACCCGCAAAATGGATACGACCGAAGCCGCCATGGAGAAGGCGGAAAAAAAGGGGATCGACATCGGCATCCGGGTTAAGCACCCGATCTATCCTGATCAGGAACTGCCGGTCTGGGTCGGTAACTTCGTACTGATGGATTATGGCACCGGGGCGGTGTTCGGCTGTCCAGCCCATGATCAACGCGATCTGGATTTTGCACGGAAATACGATCTGCCCGTGCGCAATGCCTTCTATTTGCCCGGAGAAGAGGTCGAGGTTGGTGATACGGCGTTGGTCCCAGCGAAAACGGAACCTGTTGTCTTTATTGATCATTTTGCCGACGTCACGACAGCTACCAGCCAGGAAGGTATCGATGCGACTATCGATTACTTTGAGGCGCATGGACTGGGCAAAGGTCAGGTCAAATACCGCCTGCGCGACTGGGGGCTGAGCCGCCAGCGCTATTGGGGCGCGCCGATCCCGGTTGTCCATTGTGACGATTGCGGCGTGGTGCCCGAAAAGAAAGAGAACCTGCCCGTTGAGCTGCCTTATGATGTCAGCTTTGACATCCCCGGCAACCCGCTGGACCGCCACCCGACATGGCGCGATTGCGCTTGCCCGTCTTGCGGCAAGCCTGCAAAGCGCGAGACGGATACGATGGACACATTTGTGGATTCGTCGTGGTATTTTGCGCGCTTCACCTCACCCCATGCGACGACGCCAACAGACGCTGATGATGCCGCCTATTGGATGAACGTGGACCAGTATATCGGCGGCATCGAACATGCCATTTTGCACCTGCTTTACAGCCGCTTCTTTGCCCGCGCGATGAACATGACAGGCCACCTGCCGCAAGGCACATCAGAGCCGTTTAACGCCCTGTTCACCCAAGGCATGGTGACGCATGAAATCTACGTGACCCGGGACGAAAATGATCGCCCTGTCTATCACTTGCCGGAACATATCGAATGGACCGAAAGAGGCGCGCGGCTGGGTGCCACGGGTGAAGCTGTCGATGTGATCCCCTCTGCGAAAATGTCCAAGTCGAAAAAGAATGTCGTTGATCCCGATGACATCCTGCAAAAATACGGGGCCGACACCGCCCGCTGGTTTGTCCTGTCCGATAGCCCGCCGGAACGCGACGTGGAATGGACGGCCTCGGGTGCCGAGGCCACGTTTAAACACCTGAACCGGGTTTGGACGTTGGCCGACCGTATTGCGGGAATGGATGACGCGCCTGGGCAAGGTGATGACGACCTACTGCGCGCCATGCATCGCACCATCCATGACGTGACGCTGGCGGTTGAAACCTTTGGCTTTAACGCGGCCATTGCCAAGCTTTATGCCTTTACCGCGACGTTGCAAAAATCAAAGGCCGGCAAACCGACCAAAGTGCAGGCGGTCAAGGTGCTGGCACAGCTGATGTCACCCATGACACCGCACCTGTCCGAAGAAATCTGGACCCTGCATGGCGGCGCTGGCCTGATCGCCAACGCGCCATGGCCCGTCGCGGATGAGGCGATGCTGGTCGAGGATACTGTAACCATGCCGATCCAGATCAACGGCAAACGTCGTGCTGAAATTCAGGTGGCTGCCGATGCCAGCAAGGACGTGATTGAAGCCATGGCGATGGAAGTGGACGCGGTCCAGCGTGCGTTGGATGGCGGTCAGCCGAAAAAATTGATTGTCGTGCCCGGACGGATTGTGAACATTGTCATCTGACCTGATCCCCCGCCGCGCGGCCCTGTTGGGTCTGCTGGCCGCCGCAAGCGGCTGCGGCTTTGCGCCAGTGCATCGCGACGGGGCGTCGCTACAAGGTCAGATCGCATTTGATACGCCGGAAAGCGTGGCGGGTTTTCGGATGCGTGAGCAGTTGGAAAAACGACTCGGTGCCGCACAAAACGCGCGCTACGTGCTGCGTGTGCGCCCGTCGGGCGGCAGCCGCGCCGGTGCGATCACGTCAGACGGCGACACAGTGCGGTTCAACGTCATTGGGAACGCGACATGGCGCTTGCGTGACCTTCGCAACAATCAGGTGATCGACAGCGGCAAGGTCGAAAGCTTTAGCAGCTATGCTGCCACCGGTTCGACCGTAGCCACACAGGCAGCGGAAACCGATGCCAATGCCCGCCTGTCGGTTGCACTGGCCGACATGATCGTCAGCCGCCTGCTGATCCTGTCGCCCCGCTTGGCCCAATGAAGCTGACCGGGCAGGCAGCCACGGCTTATTTCCGCAAGCCCGACCCGACCCATACCGGGCTTTTGATCTTTGGTGCCGACCCGATGCGCGTGGCCGCTAAACGGCAAGAGGCAATCGCCGCCCTTGTTGGCCCGCAGGGCGAGGAAGAGATGCGACTAACCCGGATCAATGCCGCCGACCTGCGCAAGGACCCCGCCCTGCTGGACGATGCGATCAAGGCGCAGGGGTTCTTTCCCGGGCACAGGGTCGCCTTTGTCGAAGATGCCACGGACGGGCTGTCAAAGCTGCTGGATGCCGCTTTGGGCGACTGGCAGGCCGGGGATGCGCAGATTGTTGTGACCGCCGGTCAACTGGCCGCGAAATCCGCCCTGCGCAAAGTGTTCGAGGGGCATGGCAATGCCGTCGCCATTGGCATTTATGACGATCCCCCCAGTATTGCGGATATCGAACAGACACTGGGCCAAGCCGGGATCACCCGGCCAGAGCGTGACGTGATGGATATGTTGATGTCGCTTGCTGGCAGTTTGGAACCGGGTGATTTCCGGCAGACGGTGGACAAGATCAGCCTGTATAAGCGCGGCGATGAAACGGCCCTGACAGTCGCTGATGTGATGGCCTGTGCGCCGCAATCAGCGGATGTTGATGTCGATGATGTGCTGGATGTCGTCACGCAAGGGCAAGCCGATCAATTGGGGCCGACATTGCGCAACCTTTATGCCCAAGGGGTCACCCCTGTAACGCTGTGCATCGGGGCGATGCGGCATTTTCGGCGGTTGCATGTGGTGGCATCTGATCCGGGCGGGCCCGGTGCAGGGGTCGGGCGGCTACGCCCTCCCGTCTTTGGACCACGGCGGGACAAGATTGCGCGTCAGGCCGGTCATTGGGGACGCGCACGGTTGGAACGGGCTTTGACCGCATTGACCGATGTGGATCTGCAACTGCGTTCAGCCAGCACAGCGCCGCAAAGCGCGTTGATGGAACGCACATTGATCAGACTGGCGATGATGGCGCGCCGCTAAGGCGATCAGTTGCTGGCGGCAGCCAGCGCCATGGCAAGAAACGCGCCCAGCAGAATGTAACCACCATTTACAGAACCCTGTGGCGGATCAAACGGCACTTCGGGCGCTGCGGCCTCTGGCTCCTGAACGGGGGCAGCCAATCCACCAGCTTGCGCGGATTGACCCGCGATACAGATGGCGGCGGCAAGTGTTGTCACTTTCAAAAAATGCACGGCAGACCTCAGCTTCATGGTGTCACTGGTTATTCACGGGTCATTGATATCAGAATGGCAGACCCATCACATATATCGTAGCGGAGCACATGTTCATGGTCCCGCATAAAAAATCGGCCGGCAGAACACTGCCGGCCGATCATTTGTCATAACGACAAATTCTTAGTCAGCTTCGTTGACAGCAGCTGCGATCAGCAGAGCGGCCAGAATACCAACGATCACGTATGTGCTGTTGATGGAAGAACCGGCAGGTGCGGGCTCTTCTACGACGACGACTGGAGCTTCCATAACTTCTGGGGCCAGGCCACCAGCGTTAGCGGCGAAGCCAGAGATTGTCAGAGCTGCAGCAGCAGCAAGAGTTGTTGTAAGGCGCATGTTCATTTTCCTTTATTGCAAAACGGCCGGTTCAAGCCGGCCGATTATTTATCTCATAGCGAGATTCTTTTAGTCGGCTTCGTTCACGGCAGCTGCAATCAGCAGGGCTGCCAGAATACCAACAATGACGTAAGTGCTGTTGATCGAGGACCCAGCAGGCGCTGGTTCTTCCACAACAACGACTGGGGCATCCATAACCGCAGGTTCAGGGTTACCAGCGTGTGCGGCAAAACCGGTGACAGCCAAAGCGGCGGCAGCGGCAAGCGTAGTAGTAAGGCGCATATCTGTTCTCCATTGATGCACGGGTGGACGTCGGCCAAAAGCCGCCCCACATTGACACATTAAATCAGCACATTAGACAAAATCCAAGATACCTAGCGAAGTTTAGAACATATCGATCTGAAGATATCCCGCCTGTGGCGAGATCGCTTGCAAGCTGCGAATTATACGTCCAGCGCCATTTACCCAATAAACATTGGTGAATTGCAGGCCTTCGCTTGCGCATTTCTCTTCAAAACGCGTCGTATTTTGCTTTGTTTTCAGCCTTTCAATGGTTTCCGCCCCCTGAGAAACGATGCGGCACTGCAACAGTTCAGTCGAAATTCGGTCCATATTGGTCAGAAATTCATGCCTACGTCGTGCTTCTCCGCCGCCTGAGCGGATCGCCGCCGAGACTTCAGAGACGTCCGCTGCCATCAAATCACGCACCAGACCGCGCGTGGCCACAACGATCCCGTTTTCGAATGTGATGCTGACACTGGCGCTATCGACCCATGTCGACCGGTTGCCATTGCTGCCTGACTGCACATTGGTGTCCCAACGGTCCAGATTGCGGGTAAACACCCGGATGTATTTGCCCGGCTCTGAAACGACCTGTTCGCGCGTGATTGATGCGGCAGGCGCAGGGGCTTCTGGCGCGCCCTTGCCAAGACCCAGCAATGCGCCGCCAAGCTGACTGAACGTGTTGTTCTTGGCCATTGGGCCGCATGCGGTGGCGCCGGTCAGTGCCAGCCCCAGGATTATCAGTCTTGTGTATTTCATCATCGCCAGAACCGCCCCCATGTATCCGACAGATCCGCCTTGTGCCCGCCGCGGATGACATCATAAAGCCTGCCATCAACCGACAAGCGCGCACCGCCATCCCCGACACGAGTCCGGAATGTGTTGCTGTAGCTGCCCCGCGATGCGGACCCGGTAAAATAATCCTGTGGGATCGAAATGCTGACACCCTTGTTATAGGACCCGGACCCGAAATCATCATAGGACATGTCGGTCTGGGTCACATATGCCCCGATCACCCAGCCATTGTCGAACTCCCGATCCACCGAAAGGGTCGCGCCCCAATCGCCTGCCAGATACCGCCCCACATCAAGCTGCGTGTGATATCCGTTGCCAAGGTCGTAATAGGCGGACAGGTGGCCGGTTGTGACGTCATAGTCATATTCGTCAAAACCGAACCGCATATCGGAATCCCGCTGCGCGACCTGGTTCAACTCCAATCCCAAACCAAACCGGCTTTCGACCGGCTTCCACAACAATTCGCCCGACACACCGCCGAACATCCGTTCCAGATAGCCAACGCTGACGCGGCCATACAGGTCCTGCCCGGGGCGGGAATAATGGGTCAGCGACAGACGCTGCAGCACCGGCACCCCGTCATTGCCATAACGGCTGCCATCGGACCGCACATTCTGAATGTCTGGCGTTCGTTCGGTCCCGGTTGGGTCATCATCGGGCGGCAACAGGCTTTGGTCGATTGCGCCGGACAGGACCAGATTGGGTTGGATGCGGTAAACACCTTGCAACCGCAGCCCAAGATCAACATTGACCGATCCGTCGCCTGTAAAGGGATTAATCCGGAAATACGGGCCAAGCCCCCATGCAAACGGGCTGCTTTCCCGTTCCAGACTGACCAGACCGTCAGATCCGCCCGCATCACCAAAACCAGACCGCTGACGGATCGCTTCGGTCCCACCGGCGCGGTTTTCCAGCTGCTCCAGATCGCTGCGGGCGATGCTGATCGCCGATACCGGGATACCCCGGCGTTCGGATTCCAGAATGAATGTTTCGATCGATGGCGGCATGATCTGGGTCATCATCCGCGCAGCACGACCCGCCGCCTGCGCATCCGACCGGTAGCGGTTGTTGATGTAACGGACCCGTGCCGTGCGGTCCGTCAGTTCCAGCCCGGTCAGGGTCAGGTTTTCAAGTTTCAGCAACCCGCGCAACGCATTGCGAAGGGCTGCATCAGGCAAGGCCTGCCTGTCCCAGCTTTGGGCCGCCCGCGCGTCTGCTGCCCGCACCTTGACCGGTGGTGGCGCCTTTTCCAGACCGCTGCCACCTGCCCGTTCATTGGGATCCAGCGTAAAGCTCCCCGAGATGCCAAGCTGCGAGCCATAAAGATATGACAGTCCAAGTTGGATACCGGGACGGGGCCGGTAGGTCAGACCGTAATTAAAGGGCGATTCCACCGGCACAGCGACGCCGCCTGCCACCTCAGGATATTCACTGGATGAATATTCAAGCTTCGCGCCCCAGCGGTCATTGATCTGATATTCAACACCGCCAAAGAATGCCGCGTCGCCCCGGAACCAGTCACCGGATGCCAATTGGCCATCCGGGTCCGACCCGTCATAGCCCTCACGGTCTGTCAGACCACTGCCAAGCGGATTGTCAAACCCGTCCCGCGTGCCCAGCGCACCCCAGCCAAGCCCGGCAGTCACTATCAGATTGTCCCCAATGGATTTGGAGGCGACTACATATTCAGACTGGAAACGACCGGGTGTCAGAAAGTCGCGCAAGCCGATGGCGACGGCGGGCAAATACTCTGTTTCATTGTTCAACCGATAATGCACATCAAACCCACGTTCGATGTCATTATCCGTGCCAGAGCTTGGCGGATCCTCATACAGGTCCACATTGGCGTAACGATAGCTGAGCGACAGGCGCTGGCTTGCCTGAAAGTTCAAGGTGACGCGCGCCAAACCTTCGGTATAGGCGATTGTCGCGGCAAAGCTGTCTTCAGGCGCGCTTTGCGCCGTTGGCATCTCCAGCAAACCGGGTGTGCCAAAATGCGAATAGGTGGCAGTCAGGTCCTGACCTGTGGCACCGCTTGCAATCGTGACCGACACGGCCGCAACTGATGACATCAGGCGATTGCTTTTGGGCATAACATGCTCCCTCTTCAACGCATTCCCTCTTGTCTATCCTGTGGCGCTGGCTTTGGGAATCCCGAAATACAGGGGGTAAAAAAGGCCATTTCAAGGCATTTTAACCACACGCTATGCGTGTAAACCAATTGTTAACCTTCTTATTCTCAATTCGGCGCATGTTAGTATCACATCGTAACAAGTTCATCGTGTTTGAAGATCCATTGGGCGCATGCCCATGGATCGCACGATCCCTTCAACCCTGGCTCGATCAGCCCATTATGTCTGATATTGCCCAGGTTGCCGAAACCCCGTTTTTCAACGGTATGTCGCCGGGCGAGGCCGAGCTTGCTTTTGACATGCAAGGCCTCGTCTTTCGCGATTACACCCGTATCGCGATTGTTCGGAACCCCTATGCCAAGATGGCCCAGCTTTACTATCGGATCGCCATGACCGACCCGGTCTGGCGCATGCGGCAGCATCTGGGCCTCAGCTTGCCCCGATTTGGCACATGGCTGCGGCAGACCCGCAACAACGGCAGGGGCGCGGGTTATCTTAATGGCACGCGGTGGCGTAAATTCGGGGCCTGGTCTGCTGATGCATGGTGCGGTGACGCCATCACCCATACCGTCCGGGCAAGCCATGCAGTCGCTGATCTGAACCACATTTTCGAAGGTCTGGGCATCGCCCCTGCCTTTGGCCATCGCCGGGTTCACGAGCTGGGCGTTCAACGTCTGTCCCGGTTATATGACAATAAAAGCAACATGTTGATCCAGCAACGGTATCAATCGGACCTTAAGCTGCTCAAGAGTGAAACGACCCATCTGCACCTCGTTCCAACCCGTCCGTCCCGCCCCGCATTGCTACCCTACAAATCCGTCGCATAGCGCGCGGCGGACAGGCCCGCCAGGCGCCCCGTCGCCAGACATCCCGTGATCAGGTAACCCCCGGTCGGGGCCTCCCAATCCAGCATTTCGCCCGCGCAGAACACGCCCGGACGCGCCTGTAGCATCAGATCATCCGTCAACGCATCAAACCGCAGACCGCCTGCGGTCGATATTGCCTCGTCCATCGGGCGCGGGCCTGCATGCAGGATCGGCAGCGCCTTGATCAGCGGAGCAAGGTCATCGGGATAGGGTCGCCCGAACTCTGCCAACAACGCCAGACGCAGCGGATCAAGCCGCAAAACCTTGCGCAGATGATTGGACAGGCTGGTCTTGCCGCGCGGCTTTTGCAGGGCCGCACGGACCCGATCCAACGGCCAATCGGGTCGCAAATCCATGGTCAATTCCGCCCCGTCCCGCACCGCCCGCGACACGGCATAAACGCCGCCGCCCTCTATCCCCTTTTTGGAAACAATACACTCTCCGCGCGAGTATTGATGCCCGGCTTGTAGGGCCACTGCCTTGACGGGCGCGCCCAGAAATCGGGTCATTTGGTCTGACCACGGCACAACGAAACCCATATTGGCGGGGGCAAATGGGGTGACCGCGCCGGGAAGGTGCCCTGCCCACGCACCGTCAGACCCCAACCGCGCCCAACTGGCACCCCCAAGGGCAAGCACAGTCACCTTCGGTGTCAGTATCTGCGTCCCATCAACCGTATCAAACTGCGGCACGCCGTCGGTCCAGCCTTGCCACCGCCAGCGGGTGCGCAAGGTCACGCCCGTCGCCTCCAACCGCGCCAGCCATGCCCGCAACAGGGGCGAAGCCTTCATCGCTTTGGGAAATACCCGACCGGTAGAGCCAGTGAACAAGGGCTGGCCCAAACCCCGCGCCCAGTCCATGACGGCCTCCGGGCCAAAAGCCCGCAAGGCCGTGGCCATCGGCGCCGGCACGTCGCCATAGGCCGACAGAAACGCCTCAATCGGTTCGTCCTTGGTCAGGTTCAGCCCCGATTTACCCGCCATCAAAAATTTGCGGCCCACCGACGGCATTGCGTCGGCAACAGTGACAGACAGGCCACGCGCGGCCATGACCTCTGCCGCCATCAACCCGGCAGGCCCAGCCCCGATCACCAGCGCATCGGTCACGCGGGCATGTTGCCTTTGATCTCGACCACGCGGTGCGGATAGGGGATTTCGATATCGTTGTCTTTCAGCGCATTCCAGATCAGGAACAGCACGTCAGACGAATACTTGTTCTTGCCGTCATCAATGCCTTCGACCCAGAATTCGACCCCAAAATCGATACCGCTATCGCCAAAACCGCGCAGCTCACAATCGGGCGGTTCTGGCATATCCAACACACCGGGATGTTTGGCCACCGCAGCCTCGATGATCGCGGGGACCTTGTTGATATCGGTGTCGTAGCTGACGGAAAAATCGACCTCCAACCGGTTGGCGGAACCGCTATCGGAATAGTTTACGACGCGGGTGGTGATAAAATCCTCGTTGGGGACAACAATCCAACGACCATCATAGGTTTCCAGGATCGTGGCACGCGCGGTCATTTTAATGATTGTGCCCGTCTCACCCCCATCAAGTTCGACATAATCGCCCACGGTCGCCTGCCCTTCGATCAGCAGGATCACGCCAGAGATGAAGTTCGACGCGATCTTTTGCAAGCCGAACCCAAGGCCGACACCCACCGCACCACCGATAATGGCAAGCGAGCTAAGGCTGATTCCCATGATATTCATCAACAGCAGGAAACAGGCACCAAAAATGACGAATTCCGCGGCCTTGACCGATAGCTGCCGGATCGCAGGCCGCATCGGTTGCTGTTCGATATAGGCCGCCGATTGCGAATTGGACCATTGGCCCAGCCAGAACAACAGGCTGCCCGCGATGACACCACGAATGATCGCCAGCGCCGAAAAGCTGATATTGCCAAGGCTGACCACGGTGCCCGCCAGCGCGGCCAGCACCTGATCCAGAAAGCCCAGCGCATAAAGTGCGGCCACCGGGACCAGCACGAATTTGGCCAGAAGTTTCAGGAACGGGTCCTGAATGATGTGTTTGGCCAGCGCCCGCGCGGCAAGGAACAGGAACACCCGTTTGCCAAAGGCGATCACAGCACCTGATCCGAAAAGGGACCGGGTCACGGCCTCCCCTATCGCGGTGAACCCATATGCCAAAAGGGGCAGCAGAAGCGGCAAGAAAATCAGGATGAACCGGCGGGCCTTGGACAGAATTGTCGCGCTATCCTGGGGTGGGGCCAGGACCCGCGTGATCCGGGGCGCGATGATCCGGTTGGCAATCCGCGCCAGCAAATAGGCCCCGACCAGCAGCGCAAATTGCGACCATGCGGCAGGTGACAATAGCCATTCCTGGCCCAGTTTCATCCCTTGATCCATGGCCTCATAGGCCTGATCGACAAGCGGAATATCAGTTTCCATTGACTGCCCCCCCGGCAGGTATCATCGCTTTGATCGCAGCGGCATGTGCGGGCGCGGCCGTCTGCACGTCGCGGCATAACGCACGCGCCTGCGGGATCAACTGGTCAGGTTCGCAAACCTGATCCACCAGCCCCCAGGCATCCGCATCCACCGCGCTGACCTTTTGTCCCGCCATAAGGATCATCTTGGCCCGCGCTGGCCCAACCAACGCCGTCAGGCGCGGCGGGTCAGATGGTTGCGGCAGAAAGCCCAGTTTCATCACAGGGTAAAAGAAATTGGCACGCGGCACGGCGATCCGCAGATCACAGGCCAGCACCATGCCGAACGCACCGCCAGCGACGGTTCCGTTCAACGCGGCAATGGTCAACCCCGGCAGGCGGGCAATCGCACCTGACAGCCGTTCCCAGACCGGGTCTGTAGCCAAGCCAGCCTTTGCTGCCTCCAGATCAGCGCCTGCACTGAACACTTGTCCGGTGCCAGTCAGGATCAGCGCCCGCGTGCCCTGTGCCGCCTCTGCAATCTCTGCCAGTTCTGTCAGCATCTGCCGGGTCAGCGCACCCGCCTTTTCAGGGCGGTCGATGGTCACGACCCACAGATCGCCGTCCTTGTCACAGCGGATCATGCAAGACCGACCTGCTGACGAATCTCGTCCTCGCGCAGGCTGATATCGGTGCCCAGATAAGGGTCAGCCGCATCCGTACACATCCAAAGCAGGGTCTGTGCGGGCCATTCTGGTGGGATATGCGCCGACCAGTCCAGCTGGCTGACGGGGTTGATGCCCGACGCCTTGATTTCGCGCTGCATTTCGGTGGCAACCGTACCCGGCGACAGGCCCATGATGCGCAACCCCTTGTCACGCGCTTCCTTGTCGGCAGCACGGGTCAGCATGTACACGGCAGCCTTTGAGGAACAATAGGCCGTCCAACCTTCGACCGGGCCATGTGCGGCCCCGGATGAGATGTTGATGATCGTGCCGTGGCCCTGCGCAATCATGCCCGGCATCGCCGCGCGCATGCCGTACATTACACCTTTGAGGTTGATATCGATGGTACGCGCCCAATCCTCTGGATCGGTATCAACAAGATGGCCGATCGGGTCGATCATACCGGCGTTGTTGATCAGGATATCAAGCCCGCCAAAGGTCCGGGCAGTGGCAGCAACGGCGGCCTCAACCTCGGCATGGCGGGACACGTCGCAGGGAATGGCAAGGGCCTGATCCCCGATATCGCCCGCCAGTTCAGCAATCGCGTCCGTGCTGCGGGCGACAAGCCCCACATTCGCGCCTGCCTCAGCAAAGACACGCGCCGTCGCCGCCCCAATCCCACGGCTTGCGCCCGTTATCAGTACGGTTTTCCCGACCATATCGATCTTTTTCACGGTTATCCCTTTCGATCTGTCTTTGGGGTGGCTAGGTAGTAAACCGTCAATCCCGCCCCTTGCACCATCATACGAACGCTTGGATCGGTACGAAAGAGAGATAACGAAAGGTAATTCTCAATGACTTACATTACTCCCTTGCGCAGCGCGGTTTGCATTGCAGCGCTTTTTGTTGGTGGGGCCGCACAGGCCGATGTTACGGCGGCTCAGGTTTGGGAAGACTGGAAATCGCAGATGGGGCTTTATGGTGAAAATGGCGTCACCATCGGGGCTGAGGAACAATCAGGCGACACATTGACCGTGCGCGATCTGGCACTTGAAATGGATGATGGCGAAACAAGCTTTGCCGCCACAATGGGCGACATCACCCTGACAGAGCTGGGCGATGGCACCGTCAGCGTGACAATGGCTGAAAGCTATCCGCTGGTGATTACCGGTGATGACGGCGTGGTCGTGACATTGCAGGTCAGCCAATCCAACCTTGAAATGATCGTCAGCGGCGACCCCGAGGCGATGAATTACGCCATTTCGGCAGATCGGTACGGGATTGAGCTGGTGGATGTGGTTGATGGCGACGTGACCTTTACCGGTGACGCAAGCCTGATGGCCAATGACATGAGCGGGACATACACCACAACCGGCGATGAACTGCGCAATCTGACCTATGACATGGACATTGCGTCGCTTGATTTCCTTGTCGACGTGCAGATCCCTGGCGCCGATGGTGAATACATCACCGCATCCGGCAAATACGACAACATGTCGATGCAGGCTGACATGGTCATGCCCATGGATGTCGATTACGACAACCCCGACGACATGTTCGCCAAGGGCTTTTCTGTCGAAGGCGGCTATTCCATCGACAGCACCGCTGCGGTCTTTGACATCAATGCAGATGGCGATCAGGTTGCCGGTTCCGCCAGCACCGGGCCTGCGAACCTTGAAGGCGTCTTTAACAGCCAGACCGTCGGCTATGACACCACCGTGTCGGACCTTGCCGTCAGCCTCACCACCAGCGATCTACCCTTCCCTGTCGACATTTCCATGGCCGAATATGGCATCGGCTTTCAGATGCCCGTCGGCAAATCCGACGAAGTGGCCGATTTGGGCCTGAGCATCAATCTGATCGATCTGGCTGTGAATGACATGATCTGGGACATGTTTGACCCCGGTTCAGTGTTACCGCGTGATCCTGCAACGATCCAACTGGATATCGCAGGCAAAGGTAAGGCCCTGTTTGATATGCTGGACCCCGAACAGGCCGCCGCAATGAACAATGCCGATATGCCGTTTGAGCTTGAAAACATGTCTCTGAACACCTTGCGGGTTGCCCTTGCAGGCGCACTGATGACAGGCACAGGCGAATTCACCTTTGACAACACCGATCTGGAAACCTTTGACGGGATGCCGCGCCCTGAAGGTGACGCCATCGTTGAGGTGTCCGGCCTGAACAAGCTGATGGACAATCTGGTTGCCATGGGTCTGGTCCCCGAGGATCAGATCATGGGCGGCCGGATGATGCTCGGTATGTTTGCCCGGACAACCGGCGACGACCAGCTGGAAACCAAGATCGAGGTGAACGGCGAAGGTCATGTTCTGGTGAACGGCCAGCGAATGCGCTAGACAAATAGCCAACAGGCGGCGCGGTGGGTGACCACCGCGCCGTTTTTCTTTGCAGACCAAGGATTATTATGATGATGCGGTACCCGACACTGACCCCAATCCTGCTGGCTTTGGCCGCGCCTGCCATGGCAGATATCACCGCTGATGATGTCTGGGCCAACACCACCGCATATTACGCCGCGACCGGGGGGACATTGACAGCCGATCTGACCCGGGATGGCAGCAGCGTTTTTGTGGAAAACACATCGCTGACCTATACATTCCCCTATGATTTCGGGCGCATCGTGGTTGGCCTGCCGCCAATGACAATGGTCGAAGAAACCGACGGCACGGTCACGCAGAAGCTGCCCAAGACATTCAAGCTAGGCGTGTCGCTGCAGGATATGCCCGACATTGGCGGCGATTTCGCGCTGCACAGCACAATCACCCAAGAAGGCTTCACCGCCACCGCATCAGGCACGCCAGGCGATATCACCTATCAACGCGGGGCCAACGCATTCGCCGCAGCCGTGGATGTGGACATGGATGGGGGCTTTGGCGATGCATTCTTCCTGACCTTCAACTTCACCGGTGATGCCTATAGCCAGAAAACCCGGATCACCGAAGGTGAGCTGATCATGGTCACGCTGGAAAGCACAACAGACGCGATGCGCTATACCTATCAATCGGACGAGGGCTATGGCTACCGGACCGAAGGGCGCGGCGTCTACGAGGCCAGCGTCGGTCGGGCCACGATGGCCTTGCCCGCAGGCGGGTCCGATATCACCAATCTGGCCCCGGCCTTTGCCGCCGGTCTGCTGATCGACGCGGCAAGCACAACCGCCGGTTCTTTGGACGAAACGTCCACCTATGCGGATAATCAGCTGATCTCCTCCGACAGCACCAAAACCGGCCCCGGGCAGACGACAATGCGGCTGTCCGCCGATGGGATCAGCGGCTTTGGTGATGTTCAGGATGTCGAAGTCGGGTTCCAGATGCAGGATATCTTCGATCTGGATGTGAATGTCGCCATGGAACAGATCACCGCCCGCTACGGCTTTCCCCTGATGGCCGCCGAAGGGCCGCAACCGATGTCGTTTGCGATGACGCTGGATGATGTCACCCTGAATGACGGCACATGGGATCTTTTTGACGCCGATCGCGCCATCCCACGCGATCCAATGCGGCTGGAACTTGATCTGGCCGGTGATCTGTTGCTGGGCGTCGATCTGGTCAACTTCATCGGGCTGGAAGACGCATTTAATGGACCTGACATGCCCATCGGGATTGAAAAACTGACCCTGAACGCGCTGAACCTGATCATGGCCGGTGTCACCGCTGACGGCTCTGGCGCGTTCCGCTTTGACAACACCGATCTGGAAACCTTTGACGGCTTTCCGCGCCCTGAAGGCAGCGCCGAAATCAACGTAACCGGCGCGAATGCTCTGCTTGATACACTGGTTGATGCCGGGCTCGTCCCGCAAAGCGAGGTTGGCATGGGCCGGATGATGTTGGGTATGTTTACCCGGCCCACCGGTGATGATGCGCTGTCGTCAAAACTGGAAATCAACCCGGATGGTGAAGTCCGCGTGAATGGTGAGCGGGTCAGATAAGCTTGCGGCAGGCGTCGACGCGCACTAGGTCCTGTTGGCAAGCAAAGGATAATCCATGACCCAATCCCTTTCCGACCTGACCCAGCAGCTTTTGGACGTGGCCCGCAAGGCCGGGGCCAGTGCCGCCGATGCCATCGCCGTTGACGGAACATCGGTGTCTATCGATGTGCGTGCAGGTGCGCTGGAACAGGCGGAACGGTCCGAAGGGATCGAATTGGGGCTGCGGGTTCTGGTCGGGCAGCAGCAGGCCTGCGTCTCTGCCTCTGACACCAAACCCGATACATTGGCGCAGATGGCCGAACGCGCGGTTGCCATGGCCAATGAAGCGCCCGAGGACCCCTATGCCGGGCTTGCCGACCCGTCCCAACTGGCCACCAACACCGACACGGAAACGCTGGAACTGTTTGACCCCAGCCCCGAACCCGACCCCGCCATGCTGCAAGACGACGCCACGCGGGCAGAGGCGGCAGCCCTGCGCAACAAAGGCATCAGTCAGGTACAATCGGCATCTGCGGGCTATAGCAGGCGCCGGGTCCATCTGTCGGCCAGCAACGGGTTCTCCGCCGGATATGCGCGCACCGATCGCGGCCTGTCCTGTGTGGCCATCAGCGGTACCGGCACCGACATGGAACGTGATTACGACTTTGACAGCCGGATTTTTCAGGCCGATCTGCGCGATGCGGATGATATCGGCACCCAGGCCGCGATCCGGGCTGTGGAACGGGCTGGCGCCCGCAAACCCAAAACCGGTGCTTTCCCGGTCCTGTTTGACGAACGGGTTGCCAATTCGCTGATTGGCAGCCTGTTGCAAACCACCAACGGCATGACCATTGCCCGCGGTTCTGGCTGGTTGCGTGACAAGCTGGGCGAACAGGTCTTGCCCAAGGGGTTGTCGGTCATCGAAGACCCGCATCGCAAACGGGCCTCCAGCTCGCGGCTGTTTGATGCCGAAGGGCTGCCAACGGCGCGCCGGGTGATCGTCGATGATGGTGTGCTGACCGGCTGGACAATGGATCTGTCAACCGGGCGGCAGTTGGGGCTGGACAGCAGCGCCAATGCCGCACGCGGCACCTCTGCCCCGCCATCACCAAGCACCAGCAATATCGCCTTGACCCAAGGCGACCAAAGCCGCGATGACCTGATCACACAGATGGGTACGGGGCTGCTTGTGACCTCGATGATCGGGTCCACGATCAACCCCAATACCGGTGACTATTCGCGCGGGGCGGCGGGGTTCTGGGTCGAAAACGGGCAAATCACCTATCCGGTCAATGAATGCACCGTTGCAGGCAATCTGCGCGATATGCTGATGACGATTATTCCGGCCAATGACGCACGCACGCATCTATCGCGGGTGGTGCCATCGCTGCTTGTCGAGGGGCTGACACTTGCCGGGGACTGATCTTGACCTGCTTGTCGCCGCAGCCCGCAGATCAGGCGAAATCGCAACACAGTATTTCAAAAACAACCCCGATGTGACCGACAAGCCGGGCGGTGCTGGGCCGGTCACGGCGGCGGATCTGGCCGTCAACACCATGCTCGAAGACACGCTGCGCACAGCCCGGCCTGACTATGGCTGGTTGTCGGAAGAGACCGAGGATACAGCCCATCGCCTGACCACCGCACGGCAGTTCGTGATTGACCCGATTGACGGCACGCGGGCCTTTATCGAAGGATCACGCGACTGGGCGCATTCGCTGGCCATTGTCGAAGCGGGACAGGTCATTGCCGCCGCCGTTTACCTGCCGATCCGCGACCTGATGTTCGCCGCCATCAAGGGCGGTGGGGCAACCGTGAATGACACCACAGCAAAGGCCACAACACCGGCCATGGAAGGTGCGACCATTCTGGGGGCCAAACCCAATTTCGATCCACAGCACTGGGGTGGGCAGGCACCACCTGTCAAACGCGCCTTTCGATCCTCGCTGGCCTATCGGCTATGCCTTGTCGCTCAAGGCCGGTTTGACGGCATGATCACGCTGCGGCCCAGTTGGGAATGGGACATCGCGGCAGGCGCGCTGATCGCCGCCGAAGCCGGGGCCACCGTGACCGACCCCGCTGGCGCGGCCCTGCAATTCAACAATCCGCACCCGCAGGTTCCTGGTGTTTTGGTGGGTGGGGCTGAATTGCATGCAGGGCTTGCCGCGCGGCTTGAGCCATTGGGCACAAAGCCCTAATGTGGCGCCGAATACAGCCGTAACAAAGGTTTCCCCAATATGACACAACGCCTGCACCTCGTCTTCGGTGGCGAACTCATCGATCCGACCAAGAACGCGTTCAAGGATGTCGACGCCATTGATCTGGTGGGCATGTATCCCGATTACGCCACCGCCTATGACGCATGGAAAAACGCGGCCCAGCGCACCGTGGATAACGCCCATATGCGTTACTTCATCGCGCATATTCACCGGCTGCGGGATGAAGAGGCCGAAGCCTCATCCACTGAAGAGCTGGGCGATTAAGGACACAAATGGCGCGTTCCCTTTCGATTGCGGCCTATCTGGCGCGGCTGGGTGAACCGGAACGTAAACAGCGTTTCGTCACACAACCACCGCGCCCCATGGGTGTGATCATCTGGGCGCGTTGCAGCCATGTTGACCAGTTGACACCGATTGAGACGCTGAACCGCAAACTGACCGAAGATGGCGATCCGGTTCAGGTGATCGCAACAATCGGTGACTGGGACAAATCACTATCCGACCGGGCCTTGCCAGAACCCAAGGGCCGCGAAAACATCCAGAAATTCATGCAGCACTGGCAACCGGTGATGGGCATCTGGGTCCGGGGTGAACTGGACCCGATCATGCTGGATGAATGGCGCGAGGCGCGATTGCCCAGCATGCTGGTTGATGCAACAGCCGAAGGGCTGGAACAGGTGGCGGGCAGTTGGGTGCCCGGGGCGATGCGATCCTTGCTATCACAGTTCGAGGCGGTGCTGACCCTTGATCAGGCCGCCGCCGAAGGGTTGATCAAGGCTGGCACCCCGCAAGAGGTCGTGCGCGTCACCGGCCCGATGGAAGACTGCGCACCACCCCTGCCCTGTGATGAGGCAGAGCGTCAGGATTTTGCAAGCGTGATTGGCACCCGGCCCGTCTGGCTGGCCGCGGCGGCGCGGGTCGAGGACTGCACCGATCTGATCAACGCGCATCTGATCGCCAGCCACCGCGCCCACCGGCTTTTGCTGATCATCGTACCGCAAGACCCGGCAGATGCAGCCCGTTTTGCCGAAGATGCCCGCGCCAAGAATTTTTACGTCACCTTGCGTTCCGAGGAGGCCGCACCTAGCGATCTGACGCAAGTCTTCGTCGTGGATACCGACGAAGAACTGGGATTGTGGTACAGGATTGCCCCGATCAGCTATCTTGGTGGCACATTGCACGGGGGCGGTTGCCGCGATCCGTTTGAACCGGCGGCACTTGGGTCTGCCGTGATCTATGGCCCCAATGTCAGCCCCTATCAGAAACACGCCGCCCGGCTGAACGCAGCCGCCGCATCGCACCTGATCCGGTCCGGGGCCGATCTGGGCCCATTGGTGGAAACACTTCTATCCACCGACAAGGTGGCGATGCTGGCCCATGCTGCATGGGATGTCACATCGCGCGGGGCGGATGTGACCAACCGGATCGTGCGGATCGTGCAGCGGCGGCTTGAAGATCTGGGGCACTAGATGCGCGCACCGGGCTTCTGGTTCAATCCGCCGCGCAAACCGGGATTATTCGCCCGTCTTCTGGTCCCGCTGGGCGCGCTTTATGGCGCGGCAACCGCACGCCGCCTGCGCCAACCGGGCTATCAGGCCAGCGTCCCTGTCATTTGCATCGGCAACATCAATGTCGGCGGCACCGGCAAAACACCCACCGCCATTGCCCTGATCGAACGGCTGCTGGCGCGTGGCTGCACGCCGCATGTGGTCAGCCGGGGCTATGGCGGGACCTTGACCGGGCCAGTGGCTGTGGACCCGACGCAGCACAACGCCAGCGACACCGGGGATGAACCGCTGCTACTTGCCGCTTTTGCGCCGACATGGGTGGCGGCTGACCGGACCGCGGGGGTCAAGGCGGCAGCGGCGGCAGGCGCGGATGTGATCCTGCTGGATGACGGGTTTCAGAACCCCGGCGTGATCAAGGATCTGTCGATCGTGGTCGTTGATGCGATGCGCGGCTTTGGCAATGGGCGGGTGCTGCCTGCAGGGCCTTTGCGTGAACCGGTTCAGGTCGGGATAGCGCGCGCTGACCTGCTGATCTGTATCGGGCCACCTGCGGAACAGGACCAGTTCGCTGTCGACTGGCCGCTGCAAAAACCCATCATCAACGGGCATCTGGCCCCGCTGCCCACCGGCATGCCATGGCGTGATCTGAAACTGCTGGCCTTTGCCGGGATCGGCCACCCGGAAAAATTCTTTCGGACCCTGCGGGATATGGGGGCAACGCTGGTGCATGGGGAGGCATTGGGCGACCACCAACCCCTGACAGAGGCGTTGATGACCCGGCTGGCGCATGATGCGGCAGCAAAAAAGGCGCAGCTGGTCACCACGGAGAAAGACGCGGTGCGCCTGCCGCCATCGTTCCGGCCAAAGGTACTGACCCTGCCGGTACGGTTACAGTTGGAAAGCTGGGATTTGATTGATCAGGCGCTGACCGATCTTGGTCTGCCAGCGCCCGAAGAACGTGACAGCTTAGCCTAGCTTGCCGTCCAGAAGGTCCGCAAATTCGTCATAAGCCATATTCGCATGCTTCGCGCCATCAATCATGAAGCTTGGGGTGGAGTTGATACCATCCCGGTCCGCATTTTCCTGATACCATGTGAACAGGCTTTCGGCCTTTGGCCCATCGCTGAGGCAGGCATCAAGCGTGGCATCATCCAGACCCACAGTCTTGGCCAAGGTCCGCAATTCGTCGATAATCGTGGCAGGGTCACCGCTGGCCAGCCAATCGCGCTGCTTTTCATAAAGCAGGTTCGACATGTTAAAGAAAAACTCTGGCGTGCCAGGGCAGCGGGCGATCATCGATGCCCAAAGGCCGGGGCGATCAAAATAGACCTCGCGATAGACAAAGCGGATTTTGCCCGTGTCGATGTAATTGGCCTTTAGCGCCTGATACTGGTTGGCATGGAAGGATGCGCAATGCGGGCAGGTGAAGGATGCGTATTCAATCACCTCAACAGGCGCTTCGGGGTCGCCCTGCACCATTTCGACCACTTCGGGCAGGTCACCGGTGCTTTCCTGTGCATTGGCCGCACCGGGCAACAGGCTGATATCATTGGACTGGCCGCGTGGTATCAGGGCAAAGCCGCCACCAAGGGCAAGTAATGCGCCACCACCGGCAGCCAAAAGGGTTCTACGTTCCATGTTCAACCTCTGATCAGGATTTCTGTTTCGATAAGACATTTGCGCCCAACGCCGCAAGGGCGGCGCGTAAATCGTCACTTTGGACATCACCGGTCAGCGCATCTGCCGCAGATGTCGCCGCCCGGTCAGGGGTTTTGCGCGCTGGCGGGGCGGGGGCAAAGGCGGCCCGCCCTTCGGCAAAACCGGTCGGGGCCGTCTGGGTAATCCGGATCCGCGCAATGGCCCGATAGCCATAGCAGGCATTCACCTTTTCGCGGATCTGTTCCTTTTGCATTTCCAGCATGGGGGCCTGTGCGCCTGTCGTCAGCACGGTCAGGGTGGCCCCCATACCGCCCTTGCCATAGGTCACATTCACCGGGGTCGCGATCTGGGCTGTTGCCTCGCCCACGACATCGGGCCAGTGGGTCAACAGCCGGGCCACGGCAAAGCCACGCTCTTCGCTGGCTTTGCGAATGCGGGACTGCACCAATGTGGCGGCCCTGGAAAAACCGCGTGTTGTGCCGGTATGGCGTGGCTGTTTCATATCTAAGCTCTAATGTAAGCGTGTCGGCAGGCCAAGCCAGTCAAACCAGATGATACGGGAAATAAACATTGCGTGAACTCAGTGCATCCTTGCTCGATTGGTATGACGGGCATGCCCGGACCATGCCCTGGCGCACATCCCCCGCCGACCGCAAGGCCGGGGTTTTGCCTGACCCCTATACCGTCTGGCTGTCAGAGGTGATGTTGCAGCAAACGACCGTTGCCGCCGTGCGCGACTACCACCGCAAATTTACCGGCCTCTGGCCCCGCATAGGCGATCTGGCGCGTGCAGATGACGCCGATGTCATGGCCGCCTGGGCCGGGCTTGGCTACTACGCCCGGGCGCGCAACTTGCTGAAATGCGCCCGTGCGGTTGTGGCTGATCATGACGGGCAGTTTCCCCAGAGTTATGACACGCTGCTGACCTTGCCGGGCATCGGGCCTTACACGGCGGCAGCAATTGCAGCCATTGCCTTTGATCAGCCCTGCACGGTTGTGGATGGCAATGTGGAACGGGTCATGGCCCGGCTGCATGACATCCACACGCCCCTGCCCGGCGCCAAACCGGAGCTGACGGCCAAGGCCGCCGATCTGACACCGCAGGAACGCCCGGGCGACTATGCGCAAGCGGTGATGGATCTGGGGGCAACCATCTGCACCCCGCGCAATCCCGCTTGCGGGATTTGCCCATGGCGCGACCCTTGCGCGGCGCGCTTGGCTGGAACGGCCAGTGATCTGCCCCGCAAGACGCCCAAGAAAAAGACGCCAACGCGATATGGGATCGCCTATGTCGCAAGGCGGGCTGACGGTGCGTGGCTGTTGGAAACAAGGCCCGAAAAGGGGCTATTGGGCGGAATGCTGGGCTGGCCCGGTTCTGACTGGAATGACGCGCCAGAGGCCGCACCGCCACTGGATGCGGATTGGGCATTGCTGGGGGAAGAGGCGCGGCACACCTTTACCCATTTCCATCTGCGCCTGCAGATCATGACGGCAAAGGTGCCGCAGGATGTGCGCCCAGCGCGCGGGGATTTTATGGCGCAATCGCGGTTTCAACCCGCCGCCTTGCCCACTGTCATGCGCAAGGTCTACGACCTTGCAGCTGCGACGCTGCGGCAGGATTGAGCCAAGGCCGGCAAGGCGTTACCCTCGCCGCGAAACGAAAGGTCCGGATATGAGCATCACCGCCGACGCACCACACACGACCACGCCCAGTGCCCTGCCATTCTGGCTGTCATTGGGGCTGGTGCCTGTGGCATTGCTGGCGGCGACCTATGGCGGCTGGATGTTGTTATTGCTGCCGTTTTCAACCTGGTACCTGTTCACCGGACTGGACTATGTTGTCGGGCTGAACACGCAGAACCCTGATCTGGATACGGCTGAAACTGATCTGTTCTGGCACCGGTTGATCACCCTGATCTGGACGCCGGTGCAGCTGATCACAGTCTTTGGGATCATGTGGTATGTGCTGCAATCAGGGCATCTGCACTGGGGCGAGGAATGGGCACTTTTCGCCGGGCTGGGCATCCTGTCTGGGACCATCGGGATCACCTATTCGCATGAATTGATGCATCAAAAACCCAAGGAAGAGCGGCTGATGGCAGATATCCTGCTGGCATCGGTGCTGTATTCACATTTCCGATCCGAACATCTGCTGGTGCATCACCGCTATGTCGGCACCCCGCGTGATCCAGTCACGGCGCGCTATGGCGAAGGCTTCTGGCGGTTTTTTCCACGGGTGCTGTGGCAATGCTATGTCTCTGCCTTCAAAGCGGAAAAGGCGATGCTGGCCCGCAAAGGGCTGCCATGGCACCACACATCAAACCCGTTCTGGACATACTGGGCGATGCAAGCGGGCTTTGTCCTGTTGGCGGCCATCATCGGCGGCTGGTGGGGCGTGTTCCTGTTCACCGTGCAGGCGTTCTGGGCCGTGTTCCAGTTGGAACTGGTGAACTATGTCGAACATTACGGGCTGACGCGCAAACATCTGGGGGATGGTAAATACGAACATGTCATGCCACGTCATTCCTGGAACGCGGCGCATCGGGCGTCAAACTGGCTGCTGATCAACCTGCAACGGCATTCCGATCACCACTACAAACCTGACCGGCGGTTCCCCCTGTTGCAAACCTATGGCGCGGCCGACGCACCGCAATTGCCATACGGATATCCGGTGATGACCATGGCCGCATTGTCCCCCACAATCTGGCGCCGCGTGATGAACCCACGGGTCCGCAAATGGCGGGAAATGTACTATCCAGAGATCACTGATTGGACGGCCTACAGAACGGCCAGAAATCCGTTGCCGAGGTAGGATGGGTCAAGACCCATCTTACGGTGTTGCAACGTTCGGTGCCTGACATTGGGCCACGCAACACCGCCATGTGCGCGAATCGCCACACAACCCGTTAACACAAGCGTTTCAGGCCAAAACCGCTATCGGCCAGACGTCGGCAAAGCGTCGGCCTTGCGTCGGACCCTTTTTCGCAGATGGGCCGGATTAACGCAGCGCACGGCGAAGGTGTTAAGCCAAGCTTAACCCCATCGCGTCAGTCATTTTCTGTCAGAGTGATATCAAAGGCTTGCGTTACGTGCGCAATGGGGCCGGTTTGCAGGACTTCAACCCGTGACGGCCGACCATAATAATATTCGACAGTCATACCAAAAGGCCCAAAGCCAACCCGCCGGTCAAAGAAGCGCTTGAGCGGTCGCCCATCGGCATCCAAGGCAAGGACACGCACCGTATCGCGACGCAGAAACCCGCCCGTGATCACCATATTGTCGATAATCTGCACCCCCGGCGGTAAGTCATTGCGGCTGTAAACTTCCCGCAGCATTTCTGGCAGATATGCGACCTCAACCTCGCCCATCACACGATGGGGGCGTTCCGATAACCGGTCGGGATAAAGAACGAGACGACCATTAAAAAAGGAAAACGGTTGATCGTCGTTGGGTCGATCCAAAGGCGCCTTGGGCAACGCGATGGCATCACCAACCGCGTTGATGAAAGTCGGCGGCCCGGTCAGCCGCATGCGCGGGTTTTGATAGCTGAACAGCAGGTCGCTTGTGACCGGACGCAATCGGAACGTGGCACCTTGTGACCAAGTATCTACGTCAAAAGTATCCGATATCTGGTCCGCCGTCAGCGTAGCGAGCGACCGCTGAAGCAGTTGGTGCTGATCAGCGTCCAAGACAGTGACTGGCATTGGTATTGGCACGTCGAGGACGCCAAGATCGCGACCAATACCAGTATAATCGGTGACAGGGATGCTGAACCTGTATTCTTTCAAAGCTGCGCCATCAGTTTCCAACAACACAATCGTGGCCCGGCTGACAGGTCCTGCGAAGGCTGCGCGAAATACAATCCGATCAGAAGATGTATGTCGCAAGGGCCGCAGAGCGTCTTGCGCCTGTTGCAACGTAATGGTCTTGTTAAGGTATTGGCTGAGCAGGTCGGTCGCGGCCGCCCAATGGGCTGGCGGATCGGTGACATTGGATAGGTCAGATTGCAGAACCCGGGCGGGTTTCGCATCAGCGCTCACACCGCTGATATAGACCCGCAAGTTACCCCGAGACATCGCTGTTCCATCAGTGCGCATGATATCGAAAGCAACAAAACGCCCGCTATGTTGGCGAAGGATCACCTTGAATTCAGGCGAAGATCGCGTGTGTCCCTCCATCAAGTCCGCGAACTGATATCGCCGCATCGTGCGCGGAACCCGCAGTTTCACGACGCCGTCCACATGGGATGGGCGCGCCATTGTTTGTTTGTCCGGGTAGCCAATCTCGACACCCGGAGGTAGCAGGTCAACCTGTAGTCCACCATTCCCCGACGACCCCAATCGAGGAAGTTCGATCACGGCGCCCCCGAATGACACTGCCTGAGCATCAATTTCATGGTCGAACGGATATCGGAATGGCGGGAAAACCGTGATCCGATTGGGTGACGGAAACCTCCCATAGCCAGCCATTAACGCGGCAACATAGGTGTCCGCCATCGCCTGCGGCGCATCGTATAACGCAGTCACGTCAAGTTCGGACCCCAGTGTAAAATAATAACCCTGTTCCTGGCGCGGGGCCATTGCGGTCACTTCAATTGCTTCGGCCGTGAAGGCCGCAGACCCCGCACTAGCAAAATCGAGCCTGAGCGCGTTGAACGGAAGCTGATCCAGCATCGCGTGATACGCATCACGCGCCTGATCAAGCTGTGCCTTGCTCGTCTCGTAACTTTCGCTGAATGCAGTGCCTGGCAGACCAAGCGTGAGATATGCCAAAACCAAAAGAACGAGATGTTTCATTAAGAGAGCCCTGATATCGATCCATGCCTTCTGACAGGATCACGTCAGTTTTGTCCATGGCCCAGGGTCAGGACCCTAGGGCCGCGTTGTCGGCAGCGCCATGACAACCGATGTGCCGCTGTCGTCGCTTTCGATCAGGAAGGCGCCGCCGGATTGTTCGCAGAACCCTTTGACCATGGGCAGGCCAAGCCCTGTGCCTTTGCCCACACCCTTGGTTGTAAAGAAGGGTTCGATCACCTGTTGCAACAGATGCGGCGGGATGCCCGGGCCGTTATCGTGTACCGCGATGACGCCCAATGGACCGGCATGATCACCATCCAGCTTGGCAAGGTCGCTGACGGATGCAGGCCTGCTGTCAATCCAGATCCGCCCCTGCCCGCCCAACGCGTCGCGCGCGTTGATGATCAGGTTGATCAGCGCGACCTCTAGCTGATTGGGGTCGCAATACAGCGTTTTGGCAAGCGCGGTGGCGTTCACCTCGACCTTGATCGAGGCCGGGGTGATCCGCGGCAGGATCGTATCGAACCCCTGCCAGAAACGGGGCAGGTCAATTTCGGTCGCTTCCAGCCTTGCCTTGCGCGATAGCGACAAAAGCTGGCTGGTCAGCGCATCCGCCCGGTCAGCCGCCTTGATCGCGTCGGCCAGACGGTCCTGATAATCATCCGCCCCGTCCGACAACTGGGCCAGTTCAACATTGCCCCGGATCACGGTCAGCAGATTGTTGAACTCATGCGCGACACCGGCGGTCAACTGCCCCACAGCGCGCATCTTTTGGGTTTGTGCGGCCTCTTGCCGGGATGCCTGCAGCGCGTCGTGGATCTGGATCTTGCGGATCTGGGCGATGACGTAATAGGTGCAGACCCCAACTGTTGAGACGACAATGACCATCTGTTCCGAGAAACCGCCCCCGGTCTTGCCCATGCTGGACAGCCCGAAAAACAACCCCGCAACAGCGACGATTGCCGTATCATAGATGACCAACAGCCCGCTTTTGCGGTGCCGCGAGATGTTGAACAAGGCCTGGGCGATCAGGGCGGCAATGGCGATTGTCACAAAGGCCGGTGTGCCGATCACAAACAGGTAGATTGTGCAGGATGTATAAAGCGTGACCGAGATCGCAAACAGCGTCGTCAGCCCGATATATTGGCGTTGGGTGACCGACGTCCTGATACGGCTCAGCCACCAGCTGTAATAGCCATTGGTCAGCAGGAACCCTGTCAACCAGATGGCGATTTCGTAGCGCCCGGTCGCCAGCGTCATAAACAGCGCGCCAAAGCCAACCACGGAAAAGCGCAGGATCAGCTCTGTTTTTGAGCCGACATCAGCCTCGATCATGGATTCCACTGCTGGCCAGTAGTCCTGCATCGGTGCGGGCCGGAACAAGGCCGCGAGTTGGGACAGAAAGAGCGGATGTGCCTGCGAATATGAGCTTTGTTTGAATATCACGGCGCGCAGCATGCCACGTCTGCCCGGTTCCACCTACACTTTTTTTGCGAGCATTTTTATCAAGCTCTTCCGTGGGTTGCGGAAGCCGCATGCAAGGAGTGCAGGATTTGTCCGGGTCCGCAAATCGCACGCCCGTTTTCAGTGCATCGTTCACTGGTTCGGCGGGCCTGATCCGGTAGATGTTTTGGGCCGATATGCGGCAACCTGCCAACGCCTTCGCGTTACCATCACGCAAACCCGTCTTGTCGTCACATTTGCATATGCCTCGGGGTCGCTGATGGACGGCGTTGCCATCAGGGACACGCAATCAGCCTCATAAACCACCGCAAAACAAAAAACCCCGCCGTACGGTGACGGCGGGGATAAAGTTAGTGCATGCGGGCCCTTCCACCATGGTAGGGCTTGCCACAGGCACCGGCGGTATCAACGTTGGGAATGCGTTCTGACCTTATCGCTGGTCAATGCTTCGCCATCTCTGAGCGGATCTGCTGACGCAGCAGATCAATGGGCACCTTTTGCCCGTCGCGTTTAAATTGCCAATAGGTCCAGCCGTTACAGCTTGGCGCGCCTTCCAGGTGGGCGCCGACCTGATGGATCGATCCTTTGATATCGTCCCCGATCAACGTGCCATCGGCACGGACCTTGGCCTTGTGACGACCATTGAGGGACCAGAGTTCTTCACCCGGGCGCAGCAAGCCACGTTCGACCAGTACGCCAAAGGCAACCCGCGGTTCGGCACGTTTGGACTGGCTGACCTCCAGCGCCTCTTTGTCGAATTTGCGGGTGTTCTTGATCCGCTTTTCGGCGACCTCGCGATATGCGGCCTCGCGTTCGATCCCGATGAAATCGCGGCCCAGCATCTTGGCCACGGCCCCGGTGGTGCCAGTCCCGAAAAAAGGATCTAAAACGACATCACCGGGGTTGGTGGTGGCAACAAGGACCCTGTGCAGCAGGGATTGCGGTTTTTGGGTTGGGTGGGCTTTGTCGCCCGCATCATTCTTCAGCCGTTCATGCCCCGTGCAAATCGGCAGCACCCAATCAGAGCGCATCTGCACGCCTTCGTTCAGGGCCTTCAGGGCCTCGTAATTGAACGTGTATTTGCTGGCCTCTTCCTTGGACGCCCAGATCAGCGTCTCATGGGCATTGGTCAGGCGTTTGCCCCGGAAATTCGGCATCGGGTTGGATTTGCGCCAGACCACGTCATTGAGGATCCAGAAGCCCTGATTTTGCAACTCTGCTCCCATGCGGAACACGTTGTGATAGCTGCCAATAACCCAGATCGCCCCGTTGGGTTTCAGCAGGCGACGGGCAGCGGCCAGCCATTCACGGGTGAACTTGTCATAAATCTTGAAGCTGTCGAATTGGTCCCACGCATCGTCTACAGCATCCACTTTGGAATTGTCGGGACGGTGCAGATCACCCTTCAACTGCAGGTTATAGGGCGGGTCGGCAAAGATCAGATCAACAGAACCCGCAGGCAGGCTGTTCATCCGCTCAATACAATCCCCATCAAGGATCGTGTTCAGAGGGAGCGTTTTCACGCTCTTTGTTTTCGTCTTCGTCGTCATACTTGCCTCATAGCCCCGGCGGGTTATCCCGCTCATTTGCTTGGGCCTAATGTGAGTCAGAGACGATTCGCTGTCAAAAACTTTATTGAATCAATCACTTACGTTTTTATCTTGATACAAGATATTGTGTATGGGCTTGAACGAACGTCTATGGTGGGGGGTGACACCAAGGGCCTCTAGCCCCTGTAAATGCTGGGCGGTGCCGTATCCTGCGTTCTTCTCCCAGCCATAGCCCGGAAACTGTTGCGCCAAATCCACCATGTGTCGGTCGCGCCACAGTTTGGCAATGATGGAGGCAGCGGCAATCGACTGGCTGCGGCTGTCGCCCTTGACGATCGTCTCGCTGGAAATGGTCAGACCGCGCGGGACCATGTTGCCGTCGATCAGGATGTGATCGGGGCTTTGGCCAAGCCCCTCAATCGCGCGGACCATGGCAATATGAGAGGCGCGCAGGATGTTATGTTCATCAATCTCCGCGACGGATGCCTGCCCGATACTGACCGCTGCACTCTTTGTGATCTGATCCAGCAAGGCTTCGCGCCGCTTCGCGCTCAACTTCTTGCTGTCATTCAGCCCGGCGGGGATGTCGCCCGGGTCCAGAATGACGGCAGCGGCCACAACCGGCCCGGCCAGCGGACCACGCCCCACCTCATCAACGCCCGCCACATGGGCAAAGCCATTTTGATGCGCGCGCATCTCGAATTTGAAATCCGGTCCTGACATGCGGCTAGTCAGCAGAGAGGGGTAGCAGGTGCAAGTGAAATCGTGGGGCATAATCCCCGATTAATCGCAGAAGGCGCGCCAGGCAGACCAGCCAGACTTTCTCAGAAAGTCTGGCAACAAATCCTCTCAGAGGATTTGAACCCAATTTCTCTTAGAGAAATTGGCGACCTCGACCCCGATCAACTTTTCGCGGGTCGCGGGTTTTGATCTCCAAGAACTATTCGCCGATCACTGATCCTGCGCTACACTCAGTTTAAGCTTTGTTTGCCTGACAGGAGTATTGCCAATGACCCTGACGACACTCAGCCGCCGCACCGTGATTGCCGGTGCTGTTGCCACCGGCCTGATCCGCCCGGCAATGGCACAAACCCTTGCCCCGACCAAATCCATGCGCGGCGGATCGAACAACTATCGTCCCGGCGCGCCGATTGTTGACCGGATTGGCGGCGGCGGGTTCTGGATGACCGGCACCGTGCGCCGTGCCGGAGATGGCGCACCGCTGCCGGGGCAGCGCATCCAGATCTGGGCGCATACGACCGAAGGCCATGAACGCGATGCGGCAAGCCATGGGGCGACCCTGACCGATGCGAATGGGGAATTCAGGCTGGAAATGCCGCAGATCGTGCCCGCCTTTGGCCAGCCGCATGGGCATCTGGCCTATGACAGTGACGACTTCGAAACGGTGTTCCTGCGCCCGATCATGAACAGTGCCAGCGACACCACGCTGGCCGCACATTTCGTCCTGCAACCTGCCTGAGCCCCGTGATGCGCCCCGTTCTGATCTGGGGTGGGTTGGGTGTCATGATCCTCTGGCCCGTGGTGATGGCCTTGCGCAGCCCGCTGCTGCAATGGCGCGATCCCATCTACATCGTTGCGGGGTTTGCCGGGGTTCTGGCTATGGTGCTGCTGGTTATCCAACCTTTACTGGCATCAGGGCGGTTGCCCGGTCTGTGTGGATTTCGAGGGCGCAGGATGCATCGCTGGTTTGGTGCGACCTTGGTGTTGGCCATCATCATACATGTTGGCGGCCTTTGGATCACCAGCCCGCCCGATGTGATTGACGCGCTGCTTTTTACCTCACCCACGCCGTTTTCAGCATGGGGGGTGATCGCGATGTGGGCGGTTTTTGCAACCGGGCTTTTGGCGCTTTGGCGCAAGCATCTGCGCTTTCGGACATGGCGCGCGCTCCATATGAGCTTGGCGGCTATAATCGTCGTGGGGTGCGTCGTTCATGCATTGCTGATCGAAGGCACGATGGGGACGGTCTCAAAAATCGTACTGAGTGTGCTGCTGCTCACCGTGGCGGGATATGTTTTGACCCGACCATATTTAAACGGACGAAAGCGCAGGCTGGGGTGATGCAGACCCGACAACGGAAAAAGGGGCAGAGAGCCATGTCCAACCTCTCTGCCCCAGGCAAACGCGGTAACCGGGGCGTGTGACCGCGCGACTGCTCGGACGCTCTTAGCGGCGCCGATCAGATCTGTAGCCCTGCTCGCGCAGGCAAAGCGGGTCAAAGCCACGGCGTGGGCCGTTATCGGTATAGACGCGCACGGCGCAACGCTCGGGCAGTGAATTCACAAAAGTGTAATTGCGTTCCAGACAGCGGCGACCAAACATGCGCTGGGTGCCAAAGCGGGTTTCGACGCGACGCATGCAGTCATGTGGGATCACCCGGCTGTTGGTGCGCTGGTTCAGATCGGACCAGCGGTTGCTATTGTTGCTGCGCGGGGCCGGATTGTGACGACGGTTGTCATGGACCCGTGTGCCGTTGTCTTTCTTGCGGTGATCCAGCACGGCGCTCAGCGCCGCAACTGCGGCAATGCCAAGGACCAGCTTGCCAACCTCATCCCGGTCCAGCCCACCGGCCTGGGCGGGGGTGACAAGGATCAGCGAGGCAGCGGTCAGACCGGCAATCAGATGTTTGAACATAACAATTCCTTTCGGGTACAGGGGACGCATGGGGCGTTGATGAAAGGAATTTGCAGGCAGTCCGGCCCGCCAAACAATAACGGGGGATGGTTATGCGATTGCCATCGCGATAACATCCGGCGTTATTGAATATCATCACGTCACAGGGTCAGGTCAGGTCATGAAAAAACTTTCTTTCACATTCATGATCCTGATGCTTTGCGCTGGTGCAGCACAGGCCGCCTGTTATGCCGATTACAAGGCCAAACGGGATGGGCCTTTGCGGCTGCATTACGGTGTGGCCGAGGTGCAGGGTGATTGCTCTGTCGCTGAGGCGGAAAAGCAGCTGCGGCAAAGCCTGTCGCGTGATGGGTGGCAGCTATTGAATGTGCTTGGTGTCTTTGATGATGCCGGGCTTGATGGAAGAAAGGACAGCGCAGGTGAATACTTCCTCCGCTACTGAGGCACGTGAAATTGGCAGCCGGATTGTCATCGCAGGGATTGCGGCGATTGTTGTTATTCTGGCGATTGCGGCGGTGTTGCTGTTTATCAACCTGCCTGATGCCAATGCGTTTAACGCGCGGGTTGAACAGCTTTTCATCCAGAACGATGACCTGACCGGCAATGCCGAGATTAAGCTGCTGGAAATTCTGGCCCAGTCGGGCACCGCATTTTCCGATACGTTGGCGTCATACCGTTTCGTGATCTTCGTGCTGCTGATCTTTGCCACGGCTTTGTTGATTGCGGCCGTTGCTTTCCTCGTGATGCTGATCGCGCTCAATCGCCGGATGGGCCGAATCGAACGGCAAGGGATCGAGGTGAATTCACTGACCATCAGCCGCGACCAGAAGGCCGTTTATCTGAATGATTTCGAGTTCAAACTGACCGACGCGGCCATCGAAACCCTGTCCGTGCTGGCAGAGGCGCGGATGGATGACGAGGTCCTGTCCGGGGCCGAAATCGAAGGCGTCATTTCCGGGCGCGCGTCAGCCGACTGCGACGAGGCCGCAGGCGCCACCCGGATCAAACGCCTGCGCGACACGCTGGGCAACCAGATGATCAGCGAACTTCTGGTCAAGAACATCGCCCGCAAGGGATACATGCTGGCGATTGATAAAGACGTCATCCGGATGATCTGAGGCAACCAAGTGCGGCGCGCAAGCGTAGCTCGGACTGAGCATCACGCACTGTTCACCCTATGTCGGCATTGCGGACGAAGCTGCCGTCCCGCCAACAACTAGCAAGGTCCGCTTTGCCGACGGACCTTTGCAGATCGTGGCGCGCAGCACGCCGCAAAATGATTTTCGGTTTTCAGTCTAGCGCCCTTGCTTCGGGTACATTCAAATAGCTAATAGGGCGGTGTTCTTTAAAGTGTTAAGGGCGTGTATTTCGCTCGTTATTGCGGCAATCGCAGAGTAACGCCTGTTTTGGAGCAACACCGGTTAGGTGAAAAGGAAACTTGGTTCTAGGCTCCAATCAACTTCCGTCACCTCGAAAGGTCATCCATATGTTTGTCGAACACGTGATCTTTGATGCAGTCCTGAAGGGTGCAGTTCTGAGCCTGCTGGGTATTTGCTGGATCATCATGCTGGTTCGGATCGTCGGGCTACGATCATTCTCAAAGATGACCAACTTCGATTTCGTTATGACCGTTGCGATGGGGTCCCTCCTGGCCGGAGCCGCGCAAACGAGCAGCTGGCCGTCTCTTCTGCAGACGATGACCGCAATGGCCAGCCTGTTCGCAATACAATTCTGTGTTGCTTATGCACGGCAAAGATCAGAGGCATTTGATGCAACTCTCCAGAACGAGCCCGTACTGCTTATGAAGGATGGAAAAATCCTTCATGATGCGCTGTTAAAAACCCGCGTGACCGAGGACGATCTCGCCGCAAAACTGCGAGAGGCGAACGCATTGGACCTTTCCACCGTAAGGGCAGTGGTTCTTGAAGCAACAGGAGATGTGTCTGTTCTCCACGGCGATCGTATCGACGACGCGCTGTTGAGAGGTTTAGAGACTACGAACTGAAGGAGGAAGCCTCTGGTAATAAGTCACGAAATGCTGCCTTAGACTAGGGTCAGGACCCATTAATTCCGCTCCGCTGGTTTGACAGATTTTTCGTGTGACAAGGCGCATCTGCGCAGGAACTCTGGTTGAATTTCAAGCAGTTGCAACGCAGCTCACGCGGAAAATCCGCCAAATCCTGCTCACGACCGCCGGTGGGGCAATTGAATTCTCGCCCGTTTTCTAGGCCCCATCTTCAGCGGATGCCCCGGATGATTTGTCTGTTTCGTCGCCGAGAAATCTCGCCACTGTCTGCAGCGTCTCAGTTTCATCACAGACAATCTTTACGACAATCAGAATTGGCAAAGCCACCACCATGCCCATCACGGACCAAATCCAGGCAAAGAATGCCACCGATAGGAACACGACGGTCGTGTTCAATCTCATCCGACGTGAGATCGCCAACGGTGTGATGAACTGTCCTTCAAGAGACGTCAGGACAACGTAGGTTACAAAAACGCCTGCGGCCGCCCAAGTCCCGTCAAGGCTTACGAACGCGACGGCTGCCGCGATCGTCGCTCCCATAAGCCCTCCCAAGAATGGTACGAAATTCAGGCCAAAGGCCATAAAGCCGAATACAAGTGGGCTGGGCATTCCCCAGAAGTATAGTGCGATTGCGATAGCCGTGCCCAATCCCGCATTAATGATGGCTATTCCGCCGAGGTAATAACCCAGCCGGTCTTCAATTGCGTGCGTAACTTCGACGGCACGGCGCTTGTCTTGGAAGCGTTCGAAGCTTTGCACCGTTTTGGTAAGAAACATGTCGCCTGAGGCCACAAGGAAAAAGAGAAGAACCAGCGCAAACACGATGCGGCTCAGAAACCCGGGAGCCATGCTAAAAATAGTGGTGACAATACCAGTGTCTGAAACCACTTCGACTGCAACAGTATCCGCATCTCCTTCCGCCATGATTTCTTCTGCCGCGTCGGTTGCCTCGTTTATGGCCTCCAATGCACCCCCTGCAGAGGCGAGTTTTTGTTTGATCTCCTCTATGAGTGACGGAAGATCCTCAATGAATTGTGCGGCAGGGCTGCTAAGTTGTACCAGCAAAACGACGATCAAACTGGTGAGAAGCATGGTGAAGAGCGCTGCCGAAATGACTGGCGGCACGCCAAGCCGACTTAGCCATCGGCGTGGCCGGTTCAGAACGAAGTACCCAAGAAAGGCCGTTATGACTGGAACGAGAAAGTCGCTTGCCGAAACCAAGGCTTGCAGCATTAACAGGACGAAGATGCCAATAATCGGAACATCCAGGCGCGCCCAGCTTCGTGACGTCGAGGCCGTGCCCGACTCTTCAGCGATCTGCTCTTCAGTCTGCAACGCTGGCCAATCCCTCGCTGTCTTCGAAGAATACGGTTGCAGCGATCGGGAAATGGTCCGACCCGAAGCTCTCTAATCGCGCAAAAGAGACCAGACCCACATTCTCCGTGACAAAGAGCTGATCAATCGGAAAGCGCATGAAGGGGTAATCCGCGTGGAAACTCGATATCATGCCTCGCCCGACACGCGGCTCCCTGAAATTGGCGTAACGCTTAAAGCGTTTGGTCGTCCAAGACCACGCAACGTCGTTAAAATCACCCATACAGACCGTCGGACGATCCGCTGAAGAAGTCATCAGGGCCGCGTCCTTGATCTGTCTGTCCCGCGTTTCAGTATCGTTACCAGGGACAGGTGGCCGTGGGTGCAACCCTATGAAATTGAATTCTGGCCCGTTTGGAGCACGCAAGACCGCTTTGACGGCCGGGGTATCATCCTCTGACGGCCAAAGGAATTCTGCCGATAAGACGTCGAGGCGGGTTGCGAAGATCATGCCGTAGTGATTGTCGGCCACATGCGACTTGACGGTCGTGTACTGAGACAAGGCATCACTGAAGGCGTCTGCCCAAGCCGCATCTGTCTCCATCAGCAACAGCACATCTGGATCTTCCCGCGCGACGATATCGATCAGGTCTTGGTGTCGCGTGTTCTCCATCAGGACGTTGACCGCCAACATATCCACCTCGTCTGTCGAGTTAGGGGCTGGCTGAGTTGCAACCTCCACCGAAGCCAAAGGCGTGTAGGGAAAAATCTGCGCTGATTGGTAAACAAGCGCGGCCGCAACCACACCCATAAAAAGAGATTTGTAAGCGATTGCGACGGGTAAGGCCGCCATGATCACAATGAGCGCGACGCTCGCGATGTGGAGTCGTGGAAAATCCCACATCCGTACATACCATTGGACCGAGTTCGTAAGCGGCAGCAGCGTCGTAACCAAGATGGCGGTCGCGAGCGACCAAAAGACGGTGTTTATCATCATGACATCAAAAGTATCACTTGCCGGCGGCCTCGCCCAGAGTGTCGGCTTTTACTGCATCACGCTCTCCCATTGGCACATCCCGGCCTTGGGTTGTGTCAACACGTGTTTGTGCCTCAAGCTCGGCATTTAGTTCAGCCCCCACCAAAATAATGAAGGCAGAAATCCAGAACCACATGAGCAGAACAATCGCTCCGGCAAGCGTGCCAAAGCTCTCGTTGTAAGACCCAAAGTTACTGACGTAGAACGCAAAACCCGCTGAAGCGATGAGCCAGACAAGACACCCCATGACGGCTCCTACGGAGGCCCACTTCCACTCCGGCTCATCCCGCGAGGGTGCGTAGCGATAGAGCACCGATAAGCCAAACATCGTCAGCGCCAAAAGACCGATCCAGAGGCCGGTTGCAGCGAGGGCTTCGATGACGGGCCCCAGATCGACCAATGCGAGCGCGGCGGGAAGGCCAAGCATGGCAAGCAAGGCAACCAGCAGACCGACCATCAAAAAGATCGTTAGGGCGAAGGTCACAAGCTTGAGCCTTACGAACCCACGTTTCTCTTGTTCGTCATAAGCAACATTGACGCCTTCAATCAGGCTCGCCATCCCCTTGGACGCGGAATAAAGCGTGAACAAAACCCCTATGATAGCGGCCAAGCTAAGTCCGCCTTCGCGGGATCCTGCGACAGCACTCGCCTGTTTTGTCACGATCGCAATGACTTCTTCGGGCACTATACCGGACAAACCTCGCAGTTGCTCGACAATTGCGCTTGGCTCCACCAGCAAGCCGCTGATAGCGATCAGCGCCGTGATGGCGGGAAAAAGCGCCAGCAGGCCGTAGAATGCTACACCGGCTGCAATCAGGCCAACACGATCTTCAGCGATTTCGTCTTTCAGACGGAACGCGATGTCTTTCCAACCAGCCGCCGGAACTCCTGTTGGTGTTTCAGCGCTACGACCACGAACCATAGTCTTGCCTTCCAGTTGCAATTATGAGGCGGCACATTATGCCGCCCCACTTCAAATTGCGTTAGGTCTTCGGTTTGCCGAGGTTTTCATTTTCAGCCGACGACTGGGCCTTGTCCGCCACGCGTTTGGCGGCAGCCTTCGCCTTGTCGCCAACAGCCTCAACGGCAGATTTGTCACCCGGCGCGCCCGAATCCAGATCAGACTTGGTTTCCGCCGCGATGTCCTTGACTTCATCCTTGACGGACCTGGCGACGGACATGGCTTTGGCCTTCTCTTCCTCAAAGATGCGCTCTGCCTGATCGAAATGATCGTCGCTTCGCGCGCCCATCATATCGTCTTCAGTCTTTGTGCGCGGCAGCGCGCCGCCCAAAGCCGCGCCCACAGCCAGCGCAAGTGCCCCCGCCACCAGAGGCTGACGGTCATAGAAATCAGCAGCAGCATCCCTACCCTCGGAAATCGACTGCGATGCTGATTGCTGCATCTCAATCGCCCTGCGGCGAGCGGCAATGACACGCTCGCGGGCTTGCTCAGACAATGCCTCCGTACCCTCAGTTATGCGCGCACCTATGTTGGTCGCGCCGTCGCGTACAGATTGTGCGCCACTGGCTAAAGATGATTTCGCAGATGCGGCGGCCTCGGATACCGAAGAGCCTACCGCTGACAGGCTGTCTTTAGCACTTGCAGAGGCGTCGGCAGCCTTCTGTTTCACGGAGGTCGAGGCATCACTCGCCTGCTGTTTCACAGTCCCGACACGGTCGGACACCTTGCTGCCAAAACTCCCCCCGCTGTCATCATCATCGGGACGCGCCCAAGACGGTTTTTCAGCGCGATTGTTGTCGGGGGCGTAGGATGTCGGCGGTGTATAGGGACGCCCTTGCTCGATCCGCGTGCGACGATAGTCCTGCTCAACACTGCTGTAACGGTCTTCGTTCTCAGCATACGTACGCCGGTTTGGCTGCTGCGCGTTTCCGAACATCAACCAGGCCAGCCCGATGCCCGTCAGTGCCAGCGGAATGGGATTGGCCTTGACTTGGTTGGAGATTGAACGCCCCATATCCCCGCCGTGTTCACGGAACTGGTCGCTGATCTGTCGCACGACCGTGTCGATGGAGAACTTGTCCTGTAGATCCTCAATGTTGGATGCTAGGTCTGATCGTTGTTCTTCGATCTCGCGTTCGATTTCTTTCGGGCTTCGGCTATCACTTGTCATCGTATGCGTCCTTTACAGCTGCTGCATCGCGCTGAACGTTCTTGACCGTCCGTGTCGGGGCGAGGCTTGAGAGTTTGAGATCATTGATGCCCTTGTTGATCAGGACATAGGCCAGCAGGCCCAGCAAAGCCCCGACGATCAGTGCTGACCATCCGGCCTCCAGGCCGGCCTCGGTCAAGGCGGCAACGAGCGCCGCCGCAAGCAGGTTGAGCGCAACCAATGCAATGACCGCAGCGCCTGCGATCAGGCCGACCGCCACGCCAGCCTTAGTGACATTTTCGCTGATCTCCGCACGGGCGAGATCGACCTCGCTGCGCACCAAACCGCTGACATTGCTCATCGCATCTGAGAGAATGTTACCAGCGCTCTTATTCGTGTTGTCATCGCTCATGAGTGATGCCCCTTACGCGGTGTGTATGGGGTTGCGGACAGTTCAGTCGTGCTGTCACGCGACGCCTTGGCAAATCGTGTTGCGGCAAAGCCGATTAACGCAGCGCCGCCAAGAAACACCAGCGGGTTCTTGCGTGCGAATGTACTCAAATCCTGCACCATTTCGCTGAGGTCTTTCTCGCGCAGGGCGTCGGACGCATCTGCCAATCCTTCGGCAATTTGCCCAAACGTCCGCTCCTGCGGCGAACCTGTCCGCATCTCTTCGGCCGCCGTTCGCAATGCCGAAGCAACGCCCGACACTTCATCGGCGACGGAAGATTTAGCTGCATCCGCTTGTTTCGTTGCTGCGGCTGCCGCATCCTGTGCCACCTCTCCCGCAGCTGACTTGGCCTGCTCGGCAAACTGGCTAGCCTTTTGTTTCGCTTGTTTTTTGACCGGTGGATGTTGGCCGGTCTGCGATGTCTTGTCTGTCGACATGATGCTTCTCCAGTTCAGGTTCAGAATGCGAGATTGATGACGGCCAGAACGACCACGATCAGTCCAATGAGATAGAAGATGTTGTGCATTAACGGCTCCTCTGTGATGGGGCTGTATGCAAAAGCCCATTATAGTAGCAGGATAGGGGCTTCCGATCTCATCGGGGTCGTTGAGACACTAATCTGGTTTAGCTTCGCGCGATAAACCTAAGGTGGAGTACCTTTGATCCCTTCCGGCTGGATGGAACTGGGATAGCGTGGAGGCTCATCTGGAAAGGATTGGCAATGCGTATTAACACATTGGAAGACCTCTACCTCGAGCAACTCAAAGATATATACAGCGCGAACAAGCAGGCGCTGGATGTGACCAATGATTTGGCCGATGCTGCAACGGAAGAAAGCCTAGGTGATGCTCTTAAGGCAGGGTTTGCAGGTATCGAGAGTGGCATTGCCGCACTTGAGGAGATTGGTGAGCGACACGATGAGCGCGTTGATGGAGAGCATTGCAAAGGGATGGAAGGCTTGGCGAAGGAGGCACGCGCCCACGCGCTCGAAGAAGCTTTTGGAGAAACGGCAACAAAAGATGCCATGATCATCACCCAGTACCAGCGTCTCGTGCATTATGCGATCGCAGGATACGGGTGCCTCGCCGCCTTCGCCGACCGATTGGAGCTGGATGAAGATCTAATTGCGCTAAGAAGTTGCCTCGATGCTTCTTATGACGGAGATCGGACAATGACAGAGCTAGCAACCGGTGGAATTAACAAAGACGCCGTTTTTTGAAAGTCATCGGCGGTGCACGGCTGTTGGCGCCGACTGGTCCACTTCAAATGGCTGGGGGAAACCAAGAAGTATCCATGGTATGATACGCATTCACAAATTCGCAGTCTTTTTCCCAGTCATGGCGCTTGAGAAGGCGGACGTAGGGGCGCTCGATTTCGATGTCGCCGTCCTCGACAAACCTGCGTAACAGCTTGTTGACATAGATTGATGTGAGCCCAACAGCCTGTCCTATTTCGACTTGGCTGAATGGAACCCGGAAACGATTTCCCAGACCTACATTTGCCACCTCGAGCCGAGAACGCAATTGCAAAAGCCAGAATTTCAATCTGTTCGCTGCATCCATTGCACCAAGACTGCCTGCGTGATGGCGCAATGCGATCTGATCGAGGCTACTCAGACCCGTCAACAGCGCGCCAAGCCTGGGGTAGTCTGAATAGAGTGGCGCAAGGCCATTGCGGGGAAACGGACAAACTTTTCCATCTGTCTGCATGGTGATCCGATGATTGGCGTGGGTGGCCCCAAGTTCGGCAATGCCCATGACTTCCCCTGGCAGGTAGACTCGCAAGATCTGACTTCGACCGTCCGAGCTGTCAGCCTTTACAACAGCCCACCCGGTCTTGAGAACCATAATGCCTTCGGTCAGATCACCAACGTCCACCACGATCCGTCCTCTACGGAACGGGTGCTCGTCTCTCTCCATCTCCATGACAAAAGCACTTTCCGCTTCCGTCAGGGTCACAAAGCGCGATAATCGGCTTACAAGGCAACTTTCATATTCATCCGTCATGCAGCTTCTTAACATGGATTAGTGTCATCAGGCATATTTCCTAAGCTTTTCAAATTAAAACAGGTCTGCGCAAGCCAGCTTCAAAGAGGAGAGACCATCATGGATTTCATTCGCATCATTCTATCCGTCATCATCCCACCGCTCGGTGTTTTCCTTGAGGTTGGCTTTGGCAAGCACTTCTGGCTGAATATTCTACTGACACTTCTGGGCTATATCCCCGGGCTCGTTCATGCTGTCTATATCGTGGCTCGCAAGTAGAGTGTCGGACGACGACTCGGAACTCGCGAAGCTTGATCGGTTGTCGACAATGCTCGACAGCCGTTACCGGATACCCGGTAAACCGATCCGTTTTGGTTTGGACTCACTGCTCGGGTTGATCCCCGGTGTGGGGGACCTCGCTTCGCTCGGCCCATCAGCGTATCTGATCTACCGCGCATCAGCTGGGTGCAAGCAAACGTGCGATTGGCCGGATGGCCGCGAATACCGGGCTTGATTTCTTTATTGGTGCGGTCCCTTGCCCTGCTCCGGTCCCTGCGTGCAACGATTTTCATCCATCGGGCCGGTCATCCGCACCGCGGTTTTCCATGAACCGACTGGCTGCAAGCAATGAGGCAGCTAGTACAGCACAAACGATCGAGAAAATACCAAGTCCAATACCAGCAGCAAGACCGAGCGCACCTGCTACCCACAGGCTCGCCGCTGTTGCCATTCCACCGACTGTCTTATCGCCCTGTATTATGGCTCCAGCACCGAGAAACCCCAATCCGCCAATCAAGCCTTGGATAACCCGTGTTGGATCCGCGGCAAGGTCTATGTTTCCCATGCTCAGGGACATCTCCACGGCAGCTATTGTAAAGATCGCCGAACCCAACGCGACCATCATGTAGGTTCGAATGCCAACGCGGCGCCTGCGTACCTCACGATCAAATCCGAGGATGGCTCCGGATGCCATGGCGAGTATTAGCTTCAGAAACCAGTCTGGTTGCGTGAGCCCAAAATCAATCCATTCTGGCATTTGGGACATAGTCTGCTCCAATTTCTAGTTGGTTAGGCCACCTTGTCTGAAGTTTTGATCTTTCACGAGCCATTTCGAAAGGCCTCTCCATTTCTACGGCGGGTCTACAGTCAACTGCCTTACATACCGCACCCTAGTTCTTTAGGGTCAGGACCCATTAATTCCGCTGGTTTGACAGATTTTTCGTGTGACAAGGCGCATCTGCGCAGGAACTCTGGTTGAATTTCAAGCAGTTGCAACGCAGCTCACGCGGAAAATCCGGCAAATCCTGCGGAGCGGAATTAATGGGTCCTGACCCTAAGTAGCACGTCGGTGCAAATCGCATCACGATGAGACACTAAACTGCGGCCGGAAAGGTGCGGCTTATTCAGCGGTACGGTTGTAGCTGCGGTTTGAAAGACCCACGGTGGATAAAACTTGTTCTGGTTTAGTGTTTCGCCTGATCGTCGCCCTGTGCCACTGGCCAATCATCAGAAGACTCGACACGCTCTCGGCAGGCATGAGCGCCGCCCGACGGTCGGTTGCTTTCAATGCACACAAAGGAGACAACATGAAACGCTTTGCATCTTTGCTAATCGCTGCAGGTTTGGCAGCCGGTCCTGCGCTTGCGGAATCCACCATGGATACCGAAAACCTTATTCGGACTCGCGACATCACCGGTGGCGATATCTATACGCTGAACGGTCCTCTAGACGAAGATACCTGGGGCAACTGGGAAGCAGACGGTGTCGGCCCAGACTGGAACGACATTGGTGAGATTGAAGACATTATTCTTGATCGTAGTGGGCAGATGATCGGCGTCGTGGCCGAGGTCGGCGGCTTTCTCGATATCGGTGATAAGCATGTGCTGATACCGGTCGAAGATATCCGCCTGACGCCTGTCGATGACAAGACTTACGTCATCGTGACGCGCAAAACCGAAGAACAACTCGAAGAGATGGAATCGGTTGATGAAGGTTGGTGGAACTAACCTTTTGGACTAGTTCTATTGAGAGCCGGGGGGGTGTCTGATCGTTCCCCGGCTTTAAGAATTTAGCGCGTGATCCCTTTTTGGCCGAGGGTTGAGACTCAAGAGTTTGCATCAGTCATGAATGACGAAACGACAGCACCAAAAGTCGAGGATGAGCCCATGCTCATGATTGTGCTCGGCTGGTACGCAATTGCGGGATGCGTGATCTTCGCGGTCGCAATCTTGATTGCCGATGTTGTGGTGCCCGATCACGACTGGATTGCGGATACCATCAGCGACCTGGGAGCGGGCCGCTACGAGTTTATCGTTGATATCGGCATCTATGCGTTTTCGGCATCCCTCATTTCTATCGCCTTACTCTGTGCACATGTCCATATGGGGGGCTGGGGATGGAGTGCAGGGATTGTCGGGATCGCGCTTATGGGCCTCATCGTCTTTCTTATCGGCGCGCGAAACGAGTACGGCGACAATGACAGTGAAGGTGTCGTGATCCACATATACCTTGTCTACGGGCTCGGTCTGATTATGGCATTGGTTCCTTGGCTTATGTCATCCGGCGCAAGCCGGGCCGGAGCGCACTACAGGAAGCTGTTGATCGGGGTTTCCATCATCTGGACGGTGTCTGCGCCCATCTTCTTTTTCCTGCCTGATGGGATCGACGGCATCTACGAGCGCTATCTTGGCGTGATCGCTTTCGTCCTTGTTTTTATCCTCGCGAGACTATTTATCAAACGCGGTCAACAGCTTAAGTCAGCACAGGGATGAGGCCCCGATGAAAAGCTTGGCTCACAAACCTTCCCGAAAAGCATTGATGGGAAATATCAGTTTATGCTGAGTGCCTGAAGCGTTGCTTGTGGTCGTCATCGTCCCGTCAAGCTGAGTGGTGAACGCTTCAGTGAGTCTTTGCCCGAGACCAGAATCCACACGTGCTTCAACATCAATACCAACGCCATCGTCGGAGATTGTCAGATGACTCTCATTGTCCTGAACACTCATCGTAAGATTGAGTTGCCCGCCGCCATTCTCGTCAAAAGCGTATTTCAAACTGTTGGTCATCAGTTCATTCACGACCAGGCCCAAAGGTACGGCGGTACGGGTCGATATCGGCAATTTATCTATCGCGATTTTCAGCTGTGGTGGCTTAACTGTACCCGATGACATGACAAGATCTTCCGCCAGAGCCGTCAAGTATTGCGCTGCATCGACATGGTCCACCGCACCAGATCGCGATAACGTTTTGTAGAGGCGTCCGACCGCGTCCAAACGCGCGCGCAGCCGAATAAACGCTGCCTGAGCATCTTCATCGCTTATCTTGCGTGCTTCCATTGATATAATGCCACCGATCATTGCGAGGCTGTTCATTACGCGATGGTTCAGCTCTTCTAACAGGCGGTTGGCACTCGCCAGGGCGTGTTCGCGCTCTGCCTCCAGGCGCCGCCGATCCGTGACATCATGCATCGCGAGGAGAAGCATGTGCGTGTGATTTCCCTCCCGATAAACCTTGCGCGCGTTCAGCAGTATGTTGCGTTCGCCGATCTCCGGGAAGGTGTGGCGCACTTCAAAGTCCTCGACCGATGTGTTTTTTGGAACGACGTGGATAAGCAGGTCGAGAAGCTCCGGTATCGCCCACTGACCATTGCCCAAATCGTCCAGACGTCGTCCTAGGGTTTGCCGCTCGGTGACATGAAATGTGCTGTAGAAAGCCCGGCTTGCCGTAACAACACCAAGACGTTCATCTAGCACCAACAACGGTTCGCGGATGGTATCGACAATACCTGTTGAGAGCAGTCGTTCACGTTCCAGTTCTGTTGCTGCGTCGCTCTCAGCCGTTACATCCTGAATTGCCAACAATATGCGTCGCGACCCATTTCCAGGCCGCACCGTCTTGCGTGCATTCAATCGCATTACACGACGCCCGATATGATCAAAGACGTGGTCGACCTCGAGATCCTCAACCGTTTGGCCGTGATCCAGGATGCGACCAAGTTCGTTGATTAGTGTCGAAATGTTCCACTTGCCGTTCCCAAGCTCGGTGAGCGGTGCTCCAATGGTCTCGTCTTTATCCACCTCAAACGTCTTAAAGAACCGATCATTGGCATATTCGACCGTCAAGTCCTCGGTCAGCACCAGAAGGTTCTCTCTTAAAGTGGCAACTATCTCGGAAGGTTCAATCTGCTGTAGCACGTCGGTATCAATAAGTTGTCATCCTTTGATGCAAGGACTGCCACAGCCCTGCTGTACCAAAAACTTTACATACAATTTGTCCACGGCAAAGTAATTAAACTATGACATGCTGCCGCAAAGCCGACTTTTGCTACTGCGTAGAGTATCGACACAATGGGCTGATTGCGGACGCTTTTAAAAGATGCGTAATCCTTAACACAGCCTTCATCTTTTCGCCGCACGCCGCACGCCGCATTAAACAGACAAGTTGGGCCAAAGGGGTCCGACGTTTTGCCGACGTGCCGCCGACGTTTTGCCGACCGATGATTTACCAAGAAACACTGGCGTTAACCTATGATTCGACAAAAACGGGCGCGTGGCACCGTACGACCCCCACCGCAGGTTGCGTCAGCCCAGCGGCATATGCCGGTTCACGTCTTTATATAGCAGGTACCGAAACGGCCCCGGCCCGCCCGCATAACAGGCCTGCGGGCAAAAGGCGCGCAGCCACATGAAATCGCCCGCTTCAACCTCGACCCAATCCTGATTGAGCCGATAAACCGCTTTGCCTTCAAGCACATAAAGCCCGTGTTCCATGACATGCGTTTCGGCAAAGGGGATCACCGCACCGGGCTGGAACGTGACGATATTCACATGCATATCGTGGCGCATATCATCCGGATCGACAAAGCGGGTGGTCTGCCATTTATTATCCGTTCCCGGCATCGCAACCGTGGTCGCGGCGCCTTCGTCAGAGACAAAGGCCACGGGCTTTGCAATGCCGTTAACTGCCTGATATCGTTTGCGAACCCAATGAAACCGCGCTGTCGCATCGCTGTTGTTTTGTAGCTGCCAGTCGCAGCCGGGCGGCAGATACGCATAGCCACCCGGACCCATTTCATGCGTCGCGCCGGAAATGATCAGCGTCACCGCACCATCGACCACAAAAATGACGCCTTGGGCGCCCGGGTCCGTTTCGGGATTTGTGCTGCCGCCACCGGGGCTGACCTCCATGATGTACTGGCTGAATGTCTCGGCAAATCCTGACAGGGGGCGGGCCAGAACCCAGGCGCGGGTCTGGTCCCAAAATGGCAGATTACTGGTGACGATATCGGTCATCGTTCCCTTGGGAATAACGGCATAAGCCGTTGTAAACATAGCCCGATCTGTCAGCAGCTGGGATTGCGGCGGCAAGCCGCCTGTTGGCGCGTAATAGGGGGATTTGGGCATGGGATGCTCCGGTTTATACCTCGCCATTAGAGCCTAGCGCGGACCTGTTGGAAAGAACCAACCGCGCCCCCGCAGGAGCCTTCGGAAAAATTTGAAGATGCGGCTGCGCTGGTGATACGATCCAAATGCAGATACCGCCTAAAGCGGCGCCAGCGTCACCCCTGCCTCCGACAGATGCGCGCGCACGGCTTGCGCCATGGCCACGGCTGCGGGCGTGTCACCATGCAGGCAGATCGTGTCGATCCGGCAGGGGATGTGTTTGCCGCTTTCGGCGATGATGGCCCCGGCCTCCAGCATGCCCAGAATGCGTGTGGCGGCCACTTTTGGGTCATGCAAAACCGCGCCGGGTTTGCTGCGATCTACCAATGTCGCGTCATCCTCATAAGCCCGGTCGGCAAAGATTTCGCCGGCATAGTTGCACCCCAACGCATGCACGGCCTTTTCTTGGGCGGTTGCGGCCAGAACCATGATCACGATATCCGGGTCCACGTCCAGCGCCGCCCGATAACAGGCCGTTGCCAATGCCTGATCTTCGGATGCCATATTGGCCAGCGCCCCGTGCAGTTTCAGGTGGCGCACATGACCCCCTGCGCGCCGCGCCATCGCTTGGGCTGCACCCAGCTGATAAGCAACAGCATTGGCCAGTTCATCATGGGGTATTGGCAGCCGTCTGCGCCCAAACCCCTTGAGGTCGGCAAAGCCCGGATGTGCCCCGATCCCAACGCCGTTTTCGACCGCAATCGCCATCGTTTGGGCCATCACATCGGGGTCGCCTGCATGAAAACCGCAGGCGATATTGGCCGATGTCACGACATCCAGAAGGGCGGCATCATCGCCCATTTTCCAAGGGCCAAAGCCTTCGCCCATATCTGAATTCAGATCGATTTTACGTGTCATATCAAGGTCTTTCCAAATCATCACCGGGGGTCATGCCGCTGATCAGTTGATAGCTGAGCAAATCCGCAATCTCATGCGGATCGCGCCGCATGGCCGTGCATGCATGGCGCAGCGTTTGAAGGATAACCCGCTCGGGCTGGTTCGTCGCATCCGCATCCGCAACATCCAGCCATGTAAATTGCAAATGCGCACCCGGCATCGCCTGTGCGACCTTTGGCAGATCAGCCGGGATCACGGTGCCGATCCGGGGATAGCCCCCGATGGTCTGGCATTCCGCCAGCAGAACATAGGGTACCCCGTCACCGGTCATTTGCAAATCGCCGGGCAGCACCAGATCAGAGGCGATATTGGTTGCGCCCGCCATCGTGAAGCCCGGTCCGTCGCAATCAAGCCGGGCGCCCTGCCGATTGCCACGCGGGCTGCGTCGAAACGGGGTATTGGCAAAGCGTTCAAGTGTCTCGGGGGCAAAATAATCCGTCTGCGGTCCAGGCATGATGCGGATGGCACCGCCGCTGAGCCGGTCATCAACCGGCAGGGTCACCGGCCCGGCCAGAAAATCGGGATCCGGCCCCACCGGGATCGTGTCACCCGCCTGTACCAGACCGTTGATCCCGGCTGTCAGATGGGCGGCACGGCTATCCATGATCTGCGGGGTTTGCATGCCACCGGCAAATGCCAGATAGCCATAGACACCTTGCCGGGCACCGCCGATGGTCAGCCGCTGACCGGCGCGCAGCAATTGGCTGGTGTTGGGCGCAACGGGCGCGCCATCGATGCTGGCCTGCATCACAGCCCCGGTCAGGGCGATGCGCGTGTCCTGATCGGTGCTGAAGCTGCCGCCAAAGCCCATCATTTCAAGCACAGCCTGCCCGGGATCGGCGCCCAGGAGGGCCGCCGCTTCCAACAGCGCCAACCGATCAACCGCGCCGCCTTGTGAAAGGCCGCGCGCGGTCCAGCCGGGGCGGCCAAGGTCCTGAATGGTGACGCCGGGGCCGATATCATGCACGGTCAGCATCATTGCAAGGCCTCGCATCGGGCGCCCCCATCGGCATCGGCATTGGCCAGCAGATCGGCCATTTCATTATCGGGCACATGCACAAATCGCACGGTGTCGCCGGGGGCAAAGGCAAAAGGCTGATCGGCATCGGGCCGATAAACATCAAAGGCTGTCTGCCCGATATGGCGCCAGCCGGTGGGCGCTTCGGCAGCCCAGATGATCAACTGGCGCACAGCGGTGATCAGCGCCCCGCGCGGTAACCGCTCTGTCAGGGTCGTCTGCCGGGGGATGTCCCAATGGGCGGGCAGCATGCCAAGGTAAGGCTGGCCGGGGGCAAAGCCGATGGCGATGACCCGCACGGTTTGATCGGTAAGATCGGCGATGGCCTGCGCCTTTGTCACGCCTGCGCGTTTTGCCGCCTCGCCCAGTTGCGGGGCGTGGGCAGGGCCGAATGCGACGGGGATATGCCACAGCCGTTTGGCCGCCGGGGTGTCGGTGGCATGCGCGTGGACCAGATCCTGCAATTGCGTTTGCAGCACGGCCCTGTTGGTCACGGTGGGGTCAAAACCCACACGGATCGAGGTGAGCGATGACGCAACCTCTGTCACGCCATCAAGTCCTTGTTGCTGCACGACATCGCGAAAGGCGAGGGCGGCAGCATTGGCCTGATCCGTCAGCACCTTGGAAAACCGGACAAGGATACCATCCACCCCAAGGGGCCGGAATTCGGGATCTGTGCCATGCTGGGTCATCATCATGGCTTACTGCGGCAGCGCGCCCGGCTCAACCGTGAACAGCGGTTAATTCAGGCCATTGCGCTGGTTCAGCCGTTCCAGATTGACAATGGTCGAGAGCATCAACCGATCCTGCGACCAATCACCCGATCGCTGGATCGAAACGGCACCCAGCGCCATCATCAGGGCCAGCGGCAACAACAGCGCAGGGATCATCCAACCGGGGTTCGCAGCGCGGCGGGCATGGACCATTTCCGTGACCCGCTGACGCAGGAAACGTTCGGCTGTACCGCCGCCGGTAATCTGCAACAACGCGACGGTTGGTAATGCGATTTGGCGTTGCTTATCCTGTCGCAACGCATTGCGGCAGACACGCAAAAGGCAGGTGCCATAATCCAGCGGATTCAACCCGGAGCGTTGCAGCACTTGTTGGTCGCAGGCCAGTTCGCGCAGCCGTTCCACATCGCGTTTGAACAGTGACATGGCCGGGTTAAAAACAAAGATCGGGCGCAGCATTTCCAGCAGCAATTCCCAATGCAGGTCGCCTTGACGGATATGTTGCAATTCATGGGCCAGTGCGATCTTCAGGTCGGTTGGTTGCGACAACATTCCTGATGGCAGGATGATGTAACGCCGGCGCAGGGTCGCCGTGGAAAAGGGCACATGCGTCGCATCCGTCAGCCGAATATGCAGATTGCCAACCCGCCGCCAGGCATAGCTGTTATTGATCAGGCGGCCCAAATTGATGGCACTTGTCAGGAGCCGCAGCAGGGCAAGGCCGATGCCCGTGACCAGAATGGCCGCAATAATCTGCCCGGTTGGGCTGCTGAACGTCACGACCTCGTTCACGATGATATCGCGTGTCATCAGCAATTGTTCAAACTGGGTCGGTGCCATCGCAAAGCGGCCATCAAGATATTGCGCGACCGCAATATCGGACAGGTTCACCGCAACCGGGTTACCCAAGGTCGCAATCCCTGCAACCAGCAACGGGGTGCATGCAATAACGATCAACAAACCGTAGACAAGCCGTAGTTGCGTTGTAAACGCGGTGCGCAACGGCGTTCGGGTCAAGGTGGATCGGGTCAGAACCCAAAGAATGGCCGCGAGGGCCAGAAGGATATTGGCGTCGATATAGGCGTTTAGAAAGGCATCAAGGGGAATCATCGGTCAACCTCTGCTCCAACAATGCCTGTATCTCTTTGAGGGCCTCTTCGGACATGCCGTCATCAGTGACAAGTCGCGCTACAAGCGACGCGGGCGTGCCGTCGAACAGTTTTTCGGACAAATCACGCAAGGTGCGCGATTGATAGGCGTCCTTTGCCAAAACCGGCGAATAGATGAAGGTCTTGCCCCTCTTTTCGCTGCTGACGAAACCCTTCTGTTCCATGATCCGCAGGATTGTTGCTGCAGATGTGTAGGCCAGATTGCGGTCAGGGTTCAGCTGTGCAAGCACGTCGCGCACACTGCCTTTTCCAAGCGTCCAAAGTTCGGTCATGAACTCAAGTTCGACTTCTGTCAAAAACTCGTTACGCTTTTTCTGCCGCATTTTTGGTCCCGTCGTGGTTTGGCCTGCTCGCCCCTCCAGTTCAGGACTAAATACGAAACCCTTCGTTTTTCCAAGGGATTTGAGCATCAGACCTTCCAAAAGCAAAAGATGAGCCATGCAATCGCCAGGCCAAGCGGGACCCATAACGGGGTGCCAAAAAGGCCGAGCCAGCCCAGCATGATATAGGCCGATCCAAGAAGCCCCAGAAACAGCCGGTCACCGCGTGTGGTGGTCAGGCCCAGCACGCCCTTGCGTTCGCTGGTGCCGGGATAACGGATTTCGATAAAGGTGATCACGCCCATCGCGGCAAAAAGTGCGATGAAAAACAGGCCCGTTGGCCATGTCCAGGCCATCCATGACAGCATCAGACCCTCCCCAGGGCAAAGCCCTTGGCAATGTAGTTTCGAACGAAATAGACAACGATGGCACCCGGAATGATGGTCAGCGTACCCGCCGCCGCCAGCAGCCCCAATTCATATCCTGCACTTGATGCGGTTTTGGTCATGGCGGCGGCGATTGGTTTGGCCTCAACCGCCGTCAGGTTTTTGGCCAGCAGCAATTCCACCCAAGAGAACATGAAACAAAAGAACGCAGCGACCCCAACGCCTGCCTTGATCGATGGCAGAAAGATCGTGGTGAAAAAGCGGGGGAACGAATAGCCATCGACATAGGCCGTTTCATCCAATTCCTTTGGCACGCCGGACATGAACCCTTCCAAAATCCAGACCGCCAGCGGAATATTGAACAGGCAATGCGCCAGCGCCACGGCGATATGCGTATCAAACAGACCGACAGCCGAATATAGCTGGAAGAACGGCAAAACGAACACTGCCGCAGGGGCCATCCGGTTGGTCAGCAGCCAGAAGAACAGTGTCTTGTCACCCAGGAACCGGTAGCGCGAAAACGCGTAAGCGGCAGGCAGGGCCACACAGATCGAGATCACCGTGTTGATCGACACGTAAAGGATCGAATTGACGTAAGTCAGATACCAGGACGGATCGGTGAAGATCGTGACGTAGTTATCCCATGTGAACGTCTGCGGAAATAGCGAGAAGCCTGACAGGATTTCATTGGTTGTCTTGAAGCTCATTGCGACCAGCCAATAGATCGGCAGCATCAGAAACAGGATATAGACGATCGGGATCAGATTGCGTTTTCTCATTTCGCGTCATCCTTCGTCATCAATGTGTAGAACAGCCAGGACACCAGCAGCGTGATCGCGAAATAGATCAGTGACATGGCCGCCGCTGGTCCCAGGTCAAACTGCCCAAGCGCGATTTTCACCAGATCAATCGACAGGAAGGTTGTCGAATTGCCCGGCCCGCCGCCCGTCATCACGAACACTTCTGTGTAGATGTTGAAACTGTCCATGAACCGCAAAAGGATCGCGATGGTCAGGACCTGTTTCATCTTGGGCAGTTGGATATAGCGGAAGACAGACCAGCTGGACGCCCCGTCGATCTTGGCCGCCTGATAATAGGCGTCCGGGATTGACACGAGCCCCGCATAGGACAGCAGCACGACAAGCGAGGTCCAGTGCCAGACATCCATCGTGATGATCGTGGCCCAAGCGGCAAATGGGTTCTGGGTCATGTCATAATCGATGCCCAGCGTGGTGTTCATGAAATAGCCCAGCAATCCAATGTCTGGCAGGGCAAAGATGTTCCACATCGCCCCCACAACATTCCAAGGGATCAGCATCGGCAATGCCATCAAGACCAGACAAACAGGTACCCACGGCCCGCTGCGCGGCATGGCCAGCGCAATGGCGATGCCCAGCGGGATTTCAATGGCCAGAATGATGCCGGTAAACAGGAACTGACGACCAAGGGCTGCATGAAAGCGGTCAGAGTTCAGCAATTCTTCGAACCAGCGGACGCCTTCCCAGAAAAAGATGTTGTTACCAAAGGTTTCCTGCACCGAATAATTGACCACGGTCATCATCGGGATCAGCGCGTTGAACGCGACCAGCAGCAGGACCGGCAGCACAAAGAACCACGCTTTTTGATTTTGGGTTTTCATCTGCGGCTCCTTTGCCCGTCCCGGGCTTGACCCGGGACCTCATGGTTGATGGGGGCAAGGCCCCAGATCAGGTCCGGGGCGGGTATCCTGCTCATGATGCGGTCCTCGTGGCGATCCAACCGTCCCGGTAAAGTCGGGTTTTTGTGGCATCAAATGACAGATGTGTCGCAGCACCCTGCGCGGGCGCTTCGCCCTCAAGAACAGCTTTGACAGATATGTCGCCTACCTTGGCCTCAACCACGGCATGGCGGCCAACATCGGACACTTTGTGAACGACGGCAGGCAGGCCCGTATCGCCAAGCGTCACAAATTCTGGCCGCACGCCGATCTCTGCCGTGCCGGCCCCCTGTTCAATCGCGCCTTCCAGCGTGATCAGGTTGTCGCCAAAAAACGCTCCGCCATCGCGCACCTCGCAAGGCAGCACGTTCATCCCGGGCGAGCCGATGAAATGGCCAACAAAGGTGTGGGCAGGACGTTCGAACAACTCCACCGGGGTCCCGATCTGCACGATTTCGCCTTCCTGCATCACTACGACCTGATCGGCGAATGTCAGCGCCTCTGTCTGGTCATGGGTCACATAGATCATGGTCGCCCGCACCTTTTGATGCAGCTCTTTCAGCTTGGATCGCAGCTTCCACTTCAGATGGGGGTCGATAACGGTCAGTGGTTCGTCAAACATCACGACATTCACATCGTCACGGACCAACCCGCGGCCCATGGAGATCTTTTGTTTGTTGTCGGGCGACAGGCCAGCAGCCTTTTTACCCATCATATCGGTCACTTCCAGCATTTCGGCAATTGCCATGACGCGGGTGTTCACCGTGGCCTCGTCCACGCCGCGATTACGCAGGGGGAAGGCCAGATTGTCATAAACCGTCATCGTGTCGTAGATGACGGGAAACTGAAAAACCTGCGCGATGTTGCGCTGGTTGGGGGGCAGTTGCGTGACATCCTTGTCATCAAACAGGATTTTCCCGTTGGATGGTGTCAGCAGACCCGAGATGATGTTCAACAGTGTGGATTTCCCGCAACCTGATGGTCCAAGCAGGGCATAGGCACCGCCATCGGACCATTCCAGGTCAATTTCCTTTAGCGCGTAATCCGCTGGCCCTTTCGGATTGGGATAGTAGCTGTGTTTGAGGTCGGAAAGCGTGATTTTGGCCATTATGCGCCACCTCCGGCAACGATCTGGCCGTCTTCGGCGAATAGAAGGCAGGCGGATGGATCAAGATAGAATGGATGATCCTCACCCACCTGATAGGGATGTACCCCATGGGCCAGCGATACCCAGTCAGCGTCTGGCATCGCAAAATGGGCACTGCTTTCGGACCCGCTGAGTTCCGTCACCAACACTTTGCCATTCAAGGCGACCGTGTTGGCGGGGGTGGGCATTGGGGTGACGTGATGGGGCCGCACGGCGATGTGATAGGTGCCGTCAGGCGCGTCGTTCATCTTGGCCGCATCCCAGCTGGCACTTTGCCCCATGGTCAGGGTGCTGCCCTGTTTGGTGACCTTAGCCACATTGATCGGCGGGTCCGAGAAAACCTTGGCCGCCATCAGCGTTTGTGGTCTGCGGTAAATTTCGGCCGTGGGTCCGAATTGCACGACATTGCCGTCATCCATCAGGGCAGTGGCACCGCCCAGTAGCAGCGCCTCTTCAGGCTCTGACGTGGCATAGACGACAACGGCCCCACGTCCTGCAAAAAGCTCGGGAAGCTGTTCACGCAATTCCTCGCGCAGTTTGTAGTCGAGGTTCGCCAGCGGTTCATCGAGGAACACAGCACGGCTTTCCTTGGCAATCGCGCGGGCCAGTGCCGTGCGTTGTTGCTGCCCGCCTGACAGTTCGTGTGGGCGGCGGTGCAGCATGGGGCGCAGTTGCAGAATGTCTGCCGCTTCTTCCACGCGGCCTTGAATTTCAGACTTAGCCATGCCTGCAACCTTTAAGGGGGAGGCGATGTTATCGAAGACGGTCATATGAGGGTAATTGACGAAAAACTGGTGGACCAGGCTGATATTGCGCTTTTGCGTGGTAAGCTTGGTGACGTCTTGTCCGTCAATCTCGATCGTGCCCGTGGCCATCGGATCAAGGCCTGCCATCAGTTTGATCAGCGATGTTTTGCCAGCCCCGGTTTCACCCAGCAAGACATTGAAATGACCGGTTTCAAACACGACCGATGTCGGTTTGATATGGGTCTGGCCTGCGACCACTTTGGAAATGTTATGAAGTGCGATGGTCATCTGCTGCCCTGCGTGACGCTTGTTTTTGAAGTGGCCGGGGCGACAGGCGCCCCGACCAAGTGTCGGCACGGCCCGAAAGCCGCCCCGACAGGGAGAACCTTACTCAGAGGCCCAGCGGGCAACGAGTTCGTCATAGTTGACGGTCTCGCCCTGTGGCTTCTCATTCTCCAGCGGTGGCTTGGCACCACCGTTGGCGAACCAGTATTCCGCTTCGCGCTCTTCATTCAGACGTGGACCACAACCGCCATAGACATTGGCAGCCTCATCAGCCTGCTGCATCCGGCCCATGGTGATGTCCATTTCTTCAGCCAGACGATCCATGGCTTCCTGCGGCGTAAACGCGCCAGAGTTCACGTCACCAATCTGCTGCCACCAGATCTGCGCCAGCTTTGGGTAGTCAGGCACGTTGATACCGGTTGGCGACCAAGCCACCCGATCAGGTGAGCGGTAGAATTCCACCAGACCACCCAATTGCGGTGCGCGTTCGCTGAACGATTCATGGTTCACGGTGCTGTCGCGGATGAAGGTCAGCCCAACATGTGATTTTTTGACATCCACGGTCTTGGAAACCACGAATTGTGCATAGAGCCATGCAGCCTGCGCCCGATCGGCCGGTGTGGAGTTCAGGAAGGTCCAGGACCCCACATCCTGATAGCCAACCTTCTGACCTTCTTCCCAATATGGGCCATGCGGGGATGGGGCCATCCGCCACAAGGGTGTGCCTTCTTCGTCCACGGTGTTGTTGCCTGCGGATTGCGGGGCAACCATGTCGGCGGTGAAGGCTGTGTACCAAAAGATCTGCTGTGCGACGTTACCTTGGGCAAGCGCTGGCAGTGACTGATAGAAGTCATATGACGCCGCACCGGGAGGCGCGTATTTGCGCAGCCATTCATCCCATTTGCGGATCGCATAAACCGCCGCCGGGCCGTTTGCAGCACCGCCGCGGGACACGGACGCACCCACAGGGTTACAGGTTCCCGCTTCCATGCGGATGCCCCATTCGTCAATCGGCACACCGTTCGGCTCACCCACAGACCCGGCACCGGCCATTGAAAGCCACGCATCGGTCATCCGCCAGCCAAGATCAGGCGCACGCTTGCCGTAATCCATGTGACCGTAGATTTCGACGCCATCAATCTCTTTGACGTCCTCGCTGAAGAATTCTGCAATATCCTCATAAGCGGACCAGTTTACGGGTACACCAAGGTCATAGCCGTATTTTTCCTTGAACGCTGCTTGCAGATCTTCGCGGTCGAACCAGTCTTTGCGGAACCAGTAGAGGTTTGCGAATTGCTGATCTGGCAGCTGATAGAGGTTGCCGTCGGGACCCGTTGTGAATTGAATGCCCATGAAGTCCTGTAGATCAAGCGTTGGCGACGTGGTTGCGGCCCAGTCACCGGCCATCTGCTCTGTCAGGTTATAGGCCTGCTGCAGCCGCGAGTGCGTGCCGATCAGGTCACTGTCGTTGACATAGCCGTCATAGAGGTTCCGGTTGGTCTGCATTTGGGTTTGCACCGCCTGCACGACCTCGCCTTCGCCAAGAATCTGGTGATTTACCTTGATGCCGGTGATTTCCTCGAATGCTTTTGTCAGCACTTCAGATTCGTAGGAATGGGTTGGAATGCCTTCGGACAACACGTTGATTTCCATGCCCGAATAGGGCTCGGCGGCGCTGATGAACCATTGCATTTCGGCCAGCTGTTCGTCTTTTGACAATGTCGATGGCTGGAATTCCTGATCAATCCACCGCTGCGCTGCGGCTTCATCAGCCATAACGGTAGTGGACCCCGCAAACAGCGCTGTCATTGCTGCTGCGGAGAGCAGATACTTACGCATCTTGTCTCCTCCCTTGAGATTATATGAGCCGGTTTTCGCCGACTGCCTTAACTTGGGTCCAGTCCGGGTATTTTGTCAAACTAAAATCTTAGTATTAACAAATTAGTTTTCATGTGTTTGAATTTATTAGAAGATTTTCTGTCGAAATGGGCGGTCTGCAAAGCGTCGGCGACACGTCGGCAAAGCGTCGGCGACACGTCGGCAAAGCGTCGGACCCTTTCGCACGGTCGGTTCCCACCCTGTTAACCCGGTACTGGCAATCTGTCGCCAAAGGAGATGCCAATGCCCCGGATGACCAAGGCTGAACGGATCGCCCGGCAGGGCATGATCCGATTTTTGAACGAAGAAATGCTGCGCGACAGTGATGTGTCGCTCCAATTGCGCGAGAAAGTGCCAGAGGCCTGGCATACGCTGGAACATGATCTGGATATTGATGAGCCGAAAACAAAGATAACCCTGCGGCTGGATGACAGCGTGGCGAAGTTTTATCGCGCGATGGGGCCGGGCTATCAAGCGCGGATCAGTCGCATTCTGGCGCTATGGGCCAATATGAAAATCGGCGATGCCTTGCGGAGCGAAGAGATGCTTTATGCCCAGATGAAAAAGCTGAACGATGATGACGATAAGCGTATGGCGCGCGGTGAGGCGCCGCTGGGTTTTGGATCGACCGTCGGCTGACATCTGTCGGTGACGCGTGGGGTTGGGTGAGTTCGACGCGCCACCGTCAGGATGTCAGTTACGATTCACTTGGAAAGTGAAATCGCGTTTGCGGGTCGGAAAGGGATACGAGACCAGGCAAATGCCATAAGGAATACGGCAGAACCCACAACGAAATACATGATCGCTGCTTGTCCTGTGTTCATACCCATCAGGGTGTATGACAGGACAGCCGCGAGAAGTGCGGCGATACTTCCGATTAGCATTGGGATTGCGGCCATTGGTCAGTCTCTCATCTTATCCTGACACCATGATTGCCCGCCAAAGTTGGCGAAAATGAGGGAAGCTTGTGCAGATTCTGCGCAGTTATGGTTAACAGCCATTCATCTTGCGCAGGGTTTGCCGATATCGCCGGGATTGTTGTCGCTGCAAAAACAACGGGTTGTGTCGCGATTCACCCATCCGGCGGGTTTCGCCCGATCAAAGATCAAAAACTATAGGCGGCGCGCAGTGACAGGCTTGTGACTGTGCCGTCCATATCCGGCAAGAGCGTGATTGCGGCAAAGTCGAACTCGAACTGGCGCGTCACCAATTCGGCACTTAGCTGAATTTGGTCACTGACGGCGAACGCCACACCCACCCCGGTCAAGATGCTGCTTTCCTGATCTTCAAAGTCGCGCAGGATCAGTTCTTCTGAACCACTGATGAACAATTCATCATCTTCGACTTCGAAATTGCCATAGGATATGCCAATCAACCCGTAGGGCATAAACTGCCCCGCATCATAGCCCAGCCGTGCCTTTACATCGATCATTGTGGAGTAGAGGTATCTGTCTTCAAAGCCCTGTTCGAAAACATCACCGGTTGAGAATGCGACCTCGCCACCCAGAACAAACTTGTTGAAGGACATGTTATATCCGGCAAATCCGCCAACCATGGTCCCTTTCAGATCGTATTTCAGGACCGGATCATAATCATATGCACTTTCCCCGGAGAATGTTGAAAAGGCCAATCCAGCATAAGGTCCATCCCAGGCGGATTGGGCAGACGCCGCCCCTGCGCAGATGATGGCAACTGTTGCTAAAAGGGATTGTTTCATCATGTCGCAGCCTTTCAAAACACCTACTCGTCAAAGTGGGATGGCCGCATTGATGATTGCTGCCCCCCAACAGCCCGTCATGTGTAGCGGACGCTGACGTCGCTGCAACCCGAGGCACGGAAGAGGTGGCAAAGGATGCCGGATGTTGCCGAATTACCCCGATGATCAACAACCACGCGGCGCAGATGCCCCGCATGGTTGTATTGACTTGGATTAACGCACGAATTTCTTGTGCTTCATCCGTTTGGGTTCCAATGCGTCGGCACCGAGTCGCCGTTTTTTGTCTTCTTCGTAATCGGTGAACGCGCCTTGGAACCATTCCACATGCGCGTCGCCTTCGAAGGCCAGGATATGCGTGCAGATCCGGTCGAGGAAGAAACGGTCGTGGCTGATGACCACGGCGCAGCCTGCAAAGCTGACCAGTGCGTCTTCCAAGGCCCGCAGCGTTTCGACGTCAAGGTCGTTGGTCGGCTCGTCGAGCAACAGGACGTTGCCGCCGGATTTCAGCAGTTTGGCCATATGGACCCGGTTGCGTTCACCACCAGACAGAAGCCCGACCTTTTTCTGCTGGTCCCCGCCTTTGAAATTGAAGGCAGAGCAGTAAGCGCGCGAGTTCATTGATGCGTCGCCCAATTCGATGATCTCGGCCCCGCCGCTGATTTCTTCCCAGACGGTCGTGTCAGGGTTCAGCGCGTCGCGCGATTGGTCGACATAGGATAGTTTCACTGTGTCGCCGTATTCCACCGTGCCTTCGTCCGGTTCTGCCTGCCCGGTCAGCATGGAGAACAGCGTGGATTTACCCGCACCGTTCGGCCCGATCACCCCAACGATGCCGCCCGGGGGCAAGTCGAATGACAGACCTTCGATCAGAAGCTTATCGCCCATCGCCTTTTTGAGGCTTTCAACCTCGATCACCTTGGAGCCAAGGCGCGGCCCGTTGGGAATGATGATCTGGGCCCGCCCGACCTTTTCCTTTTCGGATTGGTTGGCCATTTCATTATAAGACGCGATCCGGGCCTTGGATTTGGCTTGCCGTGCTTTCGCGCCTTGCTGCATCCATTCCAATTCGCGAGCGAGGGTGCGTTGTTTGGATTTGTCTTCCTTGGCTTCTTTTTCCAGACGCTTGGCTTTCGCCTCCAACCAGCTGGAATAGTTGCCTTCATGTGGGATGCCTGACCCGCGGTCGAGTTCCAGAATCCAGCCGGTGATCGCATCAAGGAAATACCGGTCGTGGGTGACGATCAGGATCGTGCCTTTGTAGTCGATCAGGTGCTGTTGCAGCCATGCGATGGTTTCAGCGTCGAGGTGGTTTGTCGGTTCGTCAAGCAGCAGCATGTCGGGCGCGTCGAGCAGCAGTTGACAGAGGGCAACGCGCCGCTTTTCGCCGCCGGAAAGGGTTGTGACGTCCGCATCGTCGGGGGGGCAGCGCAGCGCCTCCATGCTGATGTCGATCTGCGCGTCGAGGTCCCACAGGTTCTGGCTGTCGATCTCATCCTGCAGCTGCGCCATCTCGTCGGCGGTTTCTTCGGAATAGTTCATGGCGACTTCGTTATAGCGATCAAGGATCGCCTTTTTATCGGCCACGCCCAGCATGACGTTTTCGCGCACGGTCAGTTTTGGGTCGAGTTCGGGTTCCTGTGGCAGATAGCCGACGCGCGCACCTTCGGCGGCCCAAGCCTCGCCCTGGAATTCCTTGTCTTGCCCGGCCATGATCCGCATGAGCGTGGATTTACCGGTGCCGTTGACCCCAACCACGCCGATTTTCACACCGGGCAGGAAGTTCAGGCGGATGTTTTCGAACACCTTTTTGCCGCCAGGATAGGTTTTGGACACGCCGTCCATGAAATAGACGAATTGATTGCTGGCCATGGGCGCTGCTCCGCACTGCTAAGAATTGGTTCTTCGTTAGCGGAACGCGGCAGCGGGGGCAATCGCTGTGGTGAATGCGGGCCTAGCCGTTTACAGACTCGATCCAGATTTCGACGCGCCGGTTGATCCCGCGCCCGTCTTCGGTGCTGTTGCAGGCCGATGGGGCCACTTCGCCAAAGCCGGTGGTTTCAAAATCGATCCCTGCCAGGCGGTCGCCAGCGAAACTCTGAAGCGTGTCCAGCACCTGCTGTGCCCGTCCGACCGACAATGCCCGGTTGCTTTCGAATGCGCCCACGTCATCGGTGAAGCCGACCATCATGACCTTTGTGCCCGCTGGCGCGCTTTCCAGATAGTCTGCCAGACGTTCAAGGTTCAGCAACCCGCGCGTGTCCAGCGTTGATGAGCCTGTGCGGAACCGGAAGGTGGCAGAGAGCCGGTCGTAGCTTTCCATCCGCGTCAGCATTTCGCGCATCACGCCAGCCTCGAACGCATCGACATTCGCGTTGGTCAGTTGCCGGGCGCGGGCACTGTCGGCTGTCTGTTGCTGCCGCGCGATACCCAGATCAATGAAGCCCGCCTTGTTGATGACGGAGTCGGCCGCATCGGAGGTGACATAGGCGACGAAATCCGCGCCTTTGTCGTCCAGCGTATCGGTCCGGTTATAGAGGTAGAGAAACCGCTGCAGGGCGTATTCTTCGGTCCGGGCGGAAAACGCGTCAGGGGTCATCCGCAGCCCGCATTCATTGATCAGGGTCAGCGGCTTGGCCCCCCTTTGGAAGGCGTAGCCGACAAAACCGATCCCATTGGCGTCGGCGTTCACAGAAGCGGCCATTTCGGTGCTGTTTTCCGCGATTTTCATGTTGCGTGGCGCGGCTGGCACGTCTTCCCCGTAAAGGCGTTCTTCGAAAATGGCGCGGGTGCCGGTGCCGTCGGCGCGGCCATAAACGGCGATTGCTGCGTCATTGCCACCGACCTCGGACCAATTGGTGATTGCGCCACTATAGATGTCGCGCAACTGGTCGGTTGTCAGTTCATCAACGGGGTTATCAGGGTGGGTGATCACTACAAGCGCATCGACCGCAAAGATATGTTCATTTGTCGGTGCGATCATGTTGCCTGCGCCATCATCGCGCAGCGCGCGCGCCTCGTCAGGTCGGATGCGCCGCGATGACATGCCGATCTGGGCGGTCCGGTTCAGCAGCTTGCGGAAAGCATCAATGGAGCCGGTAGAGCTGACCAGATAAGATCCGATCGGATCGCCAAAACCTTCTTCGCCCACCACATCTGCAAGAATCTCGTCTTCAACTGCGGTCGAGCTGACGGTGACCTCAGCGCCGAGGAAGGCCCCATAACCGGACATCAACAAGGGCATCACACCAACGCCCACGGATTGCGAGCCTGCGATTATCACGTCAGCTTCGGTTGCGGCCGAGGTCGGGCAGGCGTCACCTTCGCAACGGACCCGCGTTGCCGAGATGCGCAGATCACCCAAATCGGTGCGGATCACATAGTTGTTGTCCTTGAATTCGATAAATTCACCGACGAGGTTTACAGTACCGTCCGCAGATTTCAGGACAACCTCGTCCGCCAAGGCGTTTGCTGGAAAGAGCATTGTCGCGCAAAGCGCAATGGCCGACACCATATTTCGGTTTTGTCCGAATTTTGCAGATGCCATACTCATTCTCCAATTTATTCACTCGTCATGTTCACAAAATACGTAAATATTTGATTTTGCAAACAATAATAATACTTTCGCCACATGGGCAACACAGACTGACCCCCATAGTCTGCCGAAGCTTTATGCGCTTAATGAGGCGATCAGACACTACTTTGTCCTAACTAAAATATGGCGCTGGTCCAAACGATAAGTTTCGTCAATCCGCGTGTCCAAACGTCGCGCGGGTTCGCTTTTTGGTTGTGCATGGTTGATCCGGGGATGTCACTAGGTTGGTTTGATATTGTTTGATGATTACGATAAGTATTTGAATTATAAAAATATTTATTTGTTTTGGAAGACGAGTTGTGATGAGTAACCGGGATCTGGCAGCGGTTTTCGATGCCCGAATTTCTCTTGAAATTTCTCGGCATTCGAAATGTGAAATTTTCGATACGGTGGTGCTGCTCATGCATGAACGGGCCCATGCGGGGCGAATCCTCGAATCAAGAGCCGCTGGCCTGAGACCGGCACGACTGGGAGGTCACAGCGGTTGCACCCAGCCGGAAGTGTTTGGTTAACATCAGTCATCTTTGGACATGCGAAGGTTGCCTGACGAATACAGTTGCTGGCTTTTCCGTCTTGCATGCAGCCAAAGGGTGAAAGGGATGACCGCCCAGAACCCGACCCCGGCCAGGTGATCGGCGAGCGACCCACCTTGTGCCGGGATGATGATTGTCCGCAACCGGTCCTGATCAAGCGGTGATTTGATCACGATCTGCGCCGGCAAATCGGGAAAGATGATCTGGTAGAAACTGTAGAACAGCTGCGGTGAGAGCCAGAAAGCGACACCGTAGATCAACAAACCCGCGATAATATCCAGTGGGACCGCAAGCAATCCGGGCAGTCGGGCCATTCTTTTGCTTTTCACGGCAATCACACCAAACACGGCGATCAGGCCCAAACTGCTGATCGCTATGACGCCAAGCCTTCCGCCCCAGCCAAGTGTCCACAGGCTGTCATTAGCATAGCCTGTGTCAAGAAAGACCGATGGCAGGGCAATAATGACCATGACGCCCGCAGGTACGATAAGCGACAGCGTTTGTGCCCAATGGGGTGGTTCACGCCGCACCAATTGCACGATCTTAGCAAATAGTAGCAGGCTGAGGATGGGGCCGATCAGGGACATGCTGGCCGGGGGCAGATTGCGCAGGTCTTCAATTGCAGTTTCCTTGGATCGGGTGCAGCCTGAGCATAGGCCCAGCGCCAAAAAGGGGAAATAGAATGCATCACATTGTTGATCTTGAAACATGGCCCCGTGCGGCCCAGTTCCACTTTTTCCGGACCTATCAAAAGCCGCATTATGCAGTGACGTCCCGGTTGGATGTCAGCCATGTCATGGCCCGCAAGGCTGATGGTGTGTCGCCCTATCGCGCCTGCCTTTATGCTATCGGTGCCGGTCTGCATGCTGTCCCGGAACTGTGCATGCGGTTTCGCGGGGATCAGGTGGTTCGCCATGAGATGGTCACCCTATCGATGACCGTACCGACACAGGCGGGCAGTTTTGGCTATGCCTATGTGCCCTATCTGGCTGATTTCGGTGAATTTGACGCGCAAGCAAAGGCCCTGATTGATCAGGTCGCCGCCGGGCAGGATTTGGCCCCCAATACCGGTGAGCGTGATGACCTGGCCTATCTGTCCTGCATGCCATGGCTTGACTACACGTCGATCAACAATGCCTTGCCCGGCCCTGATGACTGCATTCCGCGCGTGTCATGGGGCAAGATCGTTGATCATGGCAACCGCTGGGATATGGCGATGACGCTGGAGGTGCATCATGCGCTGGTCGATGGGCAGCAGGTGGGGGCCTATTTTACAAATGCGCAGGCGGCTTTGGATACGGTTTAGGTGTTTGTGTGATCATGCCGCCTCATACCCTTCCATGATCTGTTGATAGATGTCCGGGTCGGTGATCCCTTCTGATCCGATCAACAGCACCCGCGATAATCCGTCCAGACCCAGCGCATCGGACAGGTCTGCGTCGTCCCGTGCGGCGATCAGGGCGGCAAGCCCGGCAACCGCGCTTTCCCCTGCTTCGATCACCGGATCGCCCGGCAATGGCCGCGCCAGCAACCGCACGGTGGATGGCACCAGCGTGTCTGGGATGGTGACATAATCGCTGGCCTCTTGGGCCAGGATATCCCAGGCGAGCGCGGATGGTTCGCCACAGGACAGCCCCGCCATGATGGTTTCCTTGGCGATGGCCACGGTTGTTGCCGCCCCCTGCCGCGCGCTTTCGAACAGGCAGGCCGCCAGATCGGGTTCGACGATCACGACGCGCGGCGAAGATGCCCCGTAATGCTGCACCAAGGCGGCGATGATCCCGGCAGCCATCCCCCCCACCCCGCCTTGCAGGAAGACATGGGTCGGGGCCTGATCCAGGGTGCGGCACAGCTCGCGCGTCAGAACGCCGTAGCCTGACATCACGTCGCGGGGCGGTTCGGTATAGCCGTCCCAGGATGTGTCGGACACAACGAACCAGTCGTTTTCTTCCGCCTCGGATTTCGCCAATGCGACAGAGGCATCGTAATCGCCGGTGATCCGGATCACCTCTGCCCCGAAATCGCGCATGATCTGGGCACGCCCTTCGCTGACTTCGGCGTGAATATAGATTCGGCAGGGTGCCCCGAACTTTTGGCACCCCCATGCCAGTGACCGCCCGTGATTGCCGTCTGTGGCAGAGACTAGCGTGATCGCCGCGCAGGCATCCCGATGCTTGCCATTGCGAATATCTGCAAGGCTGACATTCTGTCCGGTCTGCTGGCCGATTTCGCGTTGCAGCACCCGCAAGGCCGCATAGGCCCCGCCTAATGCCTTGAAACTGGCCAGCCCGAAACGCGGCCCTTCGTCCTTGTAGAACACTTTGCCCACCCCGATATGGGCGGCCAGTGCGTCCAGTTCGTGCAGCGGTGTGGGCGCATAGCCGTCCCATTGGGTGATTTCAGCCTCGGCCGTGTCGAACCCTTCTTTGGTCAGGACCCGGTGGGCTGCGTCGCCTGTGGCCCGCGTTGTTGTGATGTGGCCAAGGGTGGCCTTTGGCAAAAGAGTGGTCATTGGCTGTCCTGTCGTTTTGGAAGGCGGTCCTGCACAAGTGTCGCCCAGAAGGCCGCCCAGATTGGCAAAAGCGCGTCGTTAAAGTCGTAGTCATTGGCGTGGAGCGGTTGCCCATGTGCCCCGTCGGTTCCGTTGCCCATCAAGAGAAAGCACCCCGGCACCGCCTGCGCGAAATGTGCGAAATCTTCGGAAAAGCTCATTGGTGGGCGGTTTCCGTCCGCTTGCAGCCCTGCGGTATGTGCGGCGCGTATGACGGCTTGGGCGGGTTCGGCGGCGTTGATCGTTTCGACGAAAACCGTGTCAAAGCTGAGCGTTGCTGTCACCCCGTGGGTCGCGGCGACCCCGTTCACGATCTGGCGCATGAACTGTGCGATGGCCTGCCGGTCGGCTGGTTGGCGCGCCCGCGCGTCGCCTTTGAGTGTTGCAATACCCGGCAGCACGTTGCGCTGCCCGTCTGTCAGAAATTCGGTGACGGACACGACCGCGCCCGCGCTGGGCGGCAGCTTTCGGGCGATGATGGTTTGCAATGCCATCACCATTTCGGCCCCGACGGTGATCGCGTCAACGCCGGCATGTGGCATGGAGGCATGACCGCCTTGGCCGGTGATGGTGATTTCAAACAGGCTTTCGGAAGCGCAGATTTGCCCGACCCGGGTAGAGACGTGGCCAACAGGCGCGCCTGGCAGGTTGTGGATGGCGTAAACTTCGTCGATTGGGAAACGTTCCAGCACGCCGTCGGCAATCATCGCCTGCGCGCCTTGCCCGTGTTCCTCGTTTGGTTGGAACAGGAAGACGACCGTGCCGTCAAAGTCGCGGGATGTGGCCAGTTGTGCGGCGGCCCCCAACAGCATCACCATATGCCCGTCATGGCCGCAGGCATGCATCACGCCGGGGGTCTGCGAGGCGTAGTTGTGACTGCTTTGTTCATGGATCGGTAGCGCGTCCATATCGGCCCGCAGCCCGATGGCGCGGTTGCCTGACCCGGCACGCAGAATGCCGACCACGCCTGCGCCTTCATGCACCTCTAGTCCCAGATCGCGCAGGATTTGGGCGACGCGGGCCTTTGTCCGCAGCTCTTGAAAGCCAAGCTCCGGGTGTTGGTGAAATTCATGCCGAAGGGCCGTGAGGTCCATGGTGCGTGGTCCATTGTGGATGGTGTTGGGGCATCATGATATCGGTTTTCATCTATGCCAATGATCAATCCTGCTGGCACCGGCGATGAAATTGATCCAGTTTCCCGCAGATAACGATCAATTTGTGACGCTGCGGGATGATATGAACGCTTTATGGCTATGACACCGATCACACGCGGCTTTCCAGATGCCGAATTTGCGGCCCGCACCGCACTGGCCCAACACCGCATGGCAGCGGCCGGGCTGGACGGTTTGTTGCTGATGACAGAACCAGAGGTGCAGTATTTCACAGGTTTCCAGACGCTGTTCTGGCAAAGCCCGACGCGGCCATGGTTCGTCTTTGTGCCTGCATCCGGTAAGCCGATTGCCATTATCCCTGAGATCGGTGTCAGCCTGATGCAGCGTTGCTGGCTGGATGACATCCGCAGCTGGGCCGCACCTGCGCCAAAGGATGACGGGATCAGTCTGCTGGTTGATCTGCTATCCCCACTTGGAAAGATCGGTGTGATGAAGGGGCATGAGACGCATCTGCGCATGCCGCTGGGTGATTGGGAAAGGCTGGTGGCCGCCTTGCCGGGTCTGACCATCGCGGATGCGACCGGGCTGGTGCAGGGCCTGCGCATGGTGAAATCCCCCGCCGAGATTGAAAAGCTGGCGCATATCTGCGCGATTGGGTCCGCCACCTTTGCCCAAGTGCCTGCCATGGCGAAGGAAGGCGTGCCGCTGGATGCGGTTTTCCGCGCGTTTCGCCGTGAGGCATTGGCGCAGGGGGCGGATGGTGCGCCTTATGTTGTGGGTGCGGCGGCACAAGGCGGCTATGCGGATGTGATATCGCCCCCCGATGACGCGCCGCTGGCGCGCGGTGATATCCTGATGCTGGATACGGGATTGGTCTGTGATGGGTACTATTGCGATTTTGATCGCAACTGGGCGATTGGCCATGCTGATGACAGGGCGCGCCGTGCCTATGATGTACTGTGGCGCGCGACCGAAGCGGGTATTGCGGCGGCACGCCCCGGCAACACCTGCCGCGACTTGTTTCAAGCAATGTCCACTATCATTGCCGAAATGGACGACAGTGGTGGCGATATCGGGCGGCTGGGTCATGCGCTTGGCCTGCAACTGACGGAACAGCCGTCGCATGCTGCGTTTGATACGACCCTGTTGCAGGATGATATGGTGCTGACGCTGGAGCCGTCACTGTCTTATGGCGATGGCCTGATGATGGTGCATGAGGAAAACATCGTGGTCACGCCGGGCGGGGGGCGATTGTTGAGCACGCGCGCCGCGCCGGAGTTGCCGGTGATCTAGCCCGCTTTCGCGGCGCGTGCGTCCTTTGCCGTGCCATAGCTGGGCAGATCGGCGGCGGTTTTGCCATGGGCCGCCATCAGCGTGTCGCGGACAAAGGCGATATGGGCTGTTTCCTCGATAATCTCGGCCAGATATTGCGCGGCTGTCAGGGTCTTGCCGACGCCGATTGTCCCGTGATTGGCAAGGACAGCGGCCCGAATGGAGGGGTCTTGAAATACCGGGCTAATCTCCACTTCGGTCTGTGGTCCACCATTGTCAGAGAGCGGGATCAGGGGCATCCGCCCGATCTTTTCAATGGTCTGGACAGTCAGACAGGGGATTTCGATGCCCGCGCTGGCAAAGCCTGTGGCCCACGGGCTGTGGCAATGCACAATCGCGTTGATGTCGGGCCTGATCCGGTAAAGGTCGCGGTGGAAATCCATATCTTTGGACGGTTTGAATTGCGACGGCTCAATCGTGCCATCCAGATGCACCACTTGCAGATTGTCCCGGCTGCATTCGGCAAACCCAACGCCGGATGGTTTGATCACAATGGCATCGCCGGATGACAGGCGTACCGACAGGTTGCCACCCGCATTGGTCTGCAATCCAAGGTCAAAGCAACGGCGCGCTGACCAGATCAGGGCGTCTTTCTTGGCTTCGATATCGGATGGATCAAGCATGGGGAGTTTCCTTTGAAATGGCATAAAGGGCGTCGGCGGCGGCATCAGCCGTGGCGCGGTCATTGATATGTCCGTCCAGCCGGGTGAGGGGGATATGGGTTTCGAGCGTGTCGGCAAATGCGGCGCGCACGGTTTCGTTTTCAATCGCGCCGCCGGGGCGATCTTCGGATGAAAAACCACCCATGGGGATCAGCACGCGTACCGGTGCTGTTGCGTCTTTCAGCGCGGCACCAAGGATATTGGCGCATTTGATCACCTCGTCTTCGGTACATTGCACATGGGTGAAAAGCGGCGAATGCGCGTAATGCGGGCGCTGATGATACACCTCTGGCATCAGGTCAGGTTCGCCCATGCCGATGAAATTGACACCGCCGGGCAGGACCACCCGTGGCAAATGCCCCATCGCCGTAAAGCGCCCGGGCATATCGGCATTCACCCCGGCCACATAACAGCGCGTCAATTCATGTGGGGTATAGTCGATCACCGATTTGAAAGCCCCGATCTTGGCCCAGCGGGTAAAGGCTGCGCCGCCAAAGCCGTTGGCGTGAAAAACAGTAACCTCGTTGCCATCCGCCTTTAGTCGTTTGCACAGCGCATCCGTACCCGGACCGGTTACGCCCAATGATGTGACCCCGATGGATGGCGATAGGGATGCAGCGCCGGTTGGCAGTGTCGCATGATACAGCCCGCCAGCAATGGCTGCTGCCTGATCCAGCGCGGCCCGCGTTGTTGCATTCAGCCCGCACAGATCGGCAATCGTCGGCACCAGCACGATCGAACTGTCGGCGATGATGTAACGCGGATCGAAGGGCAGAGTGGTCACCAACACTTTTGGCATCGAAACGGGGAGCGATTGCAGCACCTTGAGCGCGATCTGCCCGCCGGTGCCGCCACCAATGGCCACGATCATCCGTCGGCCTGTTTGTGGCTTCGCCGAAATCTCGGCTATTGCCCTTTCGGTGGCCTGCGCCATGCCAGCGATCTTGTCCTCTGGCCCCCATTGGGTGCCGCCCGCGTGAAGCGAGATATCGCAGGTCTCTACCGGCACGCCCAAGGCGGTCATCGCTGCGATCAGGTAGTCGGCCTCTTGCTGTTTTGTGTCGAAAGTGGCCAGCAGCAGGACGCTCATTACCCTTTCACGGCCCCTGCTGTCATGCCGGTGATGATCTGTCGGCTCGCCACGAAGGTAAAGATGATCGGCGGGATCGCAAGCAACATGCCGGTGGCCATGATAACCCCCCAGTCGATATCAAATTCGGTCAGGCTGTTGACGATTGTGACAGGCACGGTCCGACTATTGCGGTCTGACAGGGCGTTGGCCAGCAGGAATTCGTTCCACGCCACCCGGAACGTAAAGATTGACGCCGCCGCGATGCCCGGTTTGATCAAGGGCAGGACGACAAGGAAGAAAACCTGGAAGGGGCCGGCGCCATCCATGCGCGCGGCCTCTTCCAGCTGGATCGGCACTTGGACAATGAAACTCTGTAAGATCCAGATGACGAAAGGCAGGTTGAGCGCCACATAGACAAGGATGATCCCGCCGCGCGACCCGTCGATGCCGAACTGGAAGGTCCAGATGCCAAAGACCGGCACCAGCAGCACCGCAGGCGGCACCATCCGCATCATCAGCGTCCAGATTGACACGACATCGCGCCCCATAAAGCGGAAGCGGACAAGTGCGTAAGCGGCCATGGTGCCAATGATCAGCGTGATCGCAGTTGAGATCAGGCCGATGATCAGCGAATTGGTCAGCGCCCGCCCGAATGTCGGATCGCAGCGGCGCAGATGTTCGGGTTCGTACCATAGGAAATCGCAAAGCGCGGTTTCATAGTTCCGTAGCGTAGGCATGAAAAGCAGGCTGGAGCTGTCGGACATGATATCGATGTTCAGCTTCAACGAGGTCGTCAGCATCAGATAAATCGGCCCGATGGCCATGACCACCAGCGTGATCAGCAGCGCGTAGAAGGCCGGGTTCTGCCGGTCATAGGTCTGCTGACTCATACCTCTTCCTCCACCGCGCGCAGGCGGGCGGCGCGGGCGTCTTGTGCCTTGTTATAGATGAACATGGTGAAGGTCAGGATCAGCAGCACGATCAACAGCAGGTTTGACATTGCTGCCGCCTCGCCCAATTCGCGGAATTCGGAGGCTGTTCGGTTGATCCTGAGTGACAGGATTTCGGTCGACAGGCCCGGACCGCCATTGGTCATGACCAGTATCACCTCTAGCACTTTGAAGCTGTCGATCAGTCGCAGCAGAAGGGTGACGATCAGGACCGGCAGCATCAGGGGCAGTTTGATATAGATGATCTGCTGCCAGCCGCTGGCGCCGTCGATCTTGCTGGCCTCAATGGCCGAGGCGGGCAGTGATTGCAGGGCTGCCAGTGACAGGATGAAGATGAAGGGTGTCCACTGCCAGACATCGGCAATCACAACGGACGCAAAGGCCCATGATCCGTCAGACAGCCATGGGATGCCGTCAAACCCCCATGATTTCAGGGTCTTGTTAAATATACCGACGGTTGGGTGGTACATGTAGCGCCACATCAAACCCACAACGATGGGCGCAATCATCATGGGTAGGATAAAGAGCGTGCGCAGCACCGACATGCCGCGAATGTTCCGATCCAGCAGCAGGGCCAGCCCGACGCCCAGAAACATTTCGATGGTCACAACCACGGCTGCGAATTTGAGCGTGACACCCATGCTTTCGCGGAATGCGTCATCGCCGAAAAGCTTGAAATAGTTGCGCAGGCCCACAAATTCGGCCTCTCCAATCCGCTGACTGGGGTTCCAGTCCAGAAAACTGGCATAGATCATATAGCAGATCGGGTAGAACAGGGCGAAGGCCAGCACCAGCCCGGCAGGTGCCAGAAACAGGTAGGGGGTCATTCGGTTCGTACTGGCGATGCTCATGAAACCGGGGCCTTTGCGGGGTGGTCAGGTGGTGATGCGGGTCGGTGCGTGATGCGCCGACCCGTTGGATATCTTGCGGTTACTGCCAGGTGTAGTAGCCGGCCTCGTCCATCACGGCGCGGGCGCGTTCGGCGACACCGTCAAGCGCTTCCTGCGGATCCAGCCCTTCGGTCAGCACCTGGCTCATCGTGGTGCCGATATCAGCGTTGATCGTGCCCCATGTCGGGATGATCGGGCGCCAGTCTGGGTCTGCGTATTTCAGGGCTTCACCAAAGGTTGCCGAATAGGGGTATTTTTCGTTCAGCCCCGCATCTTCATAAGTCGAAAACCGCGATGGGTTGCCGCCCGCCATGGCGATGGCAAGGTCCTGTTCCTTGCTGGTCAGCCACTGCATCAGCAAGAACGCAGCTTCCTTGTTTTGCGCATTGGATGGGATGCCGATACCAAAACCACCTGTCTGGCTGCCGCGACGAACACCTTCGGGGTGCAGGGCGTAGCCAACTTTGCCGACGACGGTGGATTTGCTTGGGTCTTCAAACCCGGCGGCAAAGGCGATGGAATCCATGAACATAGCAGATGTGCCTTGCTGGAATGATGCCGCCGCTTCGGCTGGGCCGAATGTTGTACCGCCTTCGGGGCCACAATCCACGATGGTTTTCAGCGCGTTGGCGGCTGCGACACCTTCGGGGCTGTTGATGATCGGGTTCCATTCGCTGTCAAAGACGCGACCGCCCAAAGGCGCAAGGTGCAACAGGAATGCGTGGCTGGCCTGATGGCCGGATGCCGCACGAGACGCCATGCCGCCCATGCCGGGTTCCAATTCGGGGATCTGGCACGCCACTTCAAGAAGCTGGTCATAGTTGGTCGGCACGTCGATGCCGTGCTTTTCAAAGATATCTTTGCGATAGGCCAGCACAGATGTTTCCGACCCGAAGGGAATCCCGAAAAGCGATCCGGTTGGGCCGGGCAGATAACCCTTTTCACCGCCAGCGACGCCGATATTGGCGACATAGCCGTCGATCAGATCACCGGCGTCATAGTTGGGGTCCGCCAGACGGGGGTTCATGAAATACTTGGCCAGATTTTCCAGTTGGTCAGCATAGACGTAATCAGCCTTGGAAAACACAACATAGGAAATCAGGTCGTAGTCGCCTTCATCCTTGGTCAGTTCCAGCGTCTGGCGTTCGCGCATCTTCAGATATTGCAGTTGGTCGACTTCAACTTCGATGCCGGTCTGTTCGGTAAATTCGGGCAGGACTTCCAGCACGGCATTATAATGTGGGTGCGCGGGGAAGTTCACGACCAATGTTGTGCCCTCATAGGGTGCATAAACGTCAGCAGTATGCCCGTCCGCATAGGCAGACCCGGTATAGGTCAGGGTGACCGCGATCGCGGCTGACCAGGTTTTGGTGTTATTCGCCTTCATATCATCCTCCCAGATGTTCTTGCGGCCTAGAGCGCCGCCTCGGTTTTTGGATCAAAAAGATGGACTTCATCCCCTTGCACCGTGAATTCGCGTGTTTCGCCCGCCCGGATCGGGGCGACGGTGTTGACCTCAATCGCCACACGCTCACCGCCCAGTTCCGAAATCAGCACCGATTGCGCGCCGATATATTCCGACAGGATCACCGGCATTTTCAGGCCGCCCGGACCCTCGGCAAAGCTGGATGGCCGGATGCCAAGGTGGATTTGCCGATCTTTATGGGCTTGCAGGCTGGCCTTGCGTGCGTCGGGCAGAGGGATGGCAAAGCCTTGGCCTTTGGCGGAAAGCGTGCCGCCCTCCTCGACCAGTTCCGCTGTCAGGAAATTCATGGTGGGGGAGCCGATGAAGCCTGCCACGAATTTGTTTGCCGGGCTGCGGTACAGTTCTTCGGGCGTGCCAGCCTGCATGATCTCGCCGAATTTCATGACGACGATCTTGTCGCCTAGTGTCATCGCTTCAACCTGATCATGGGTGACGTAAATCATGTTTTTCTTGATCCGCTGGGACATCAGCGCCAATTCCGCGCGCATCTGTCCGCGCAGCTTGGCGTCAAGGTTGGATAGCGGTTCGTCAAACAGGAACGTGCCCGCATCGCGCACCAAGGCACGGCCCATGGCGACGCGCTGGCGCTGACCACCCGACAGTTCCGCCGGTTTGCGATCAAGGTAAGCTGTCAGGTCCAGCGTCGCTGCAACCTCTTTCACCCTTGTTTCGATATCGGATTTGTTCATCCGCGCCAGACGCAGGGCGAATGACATGTTCTTGGCCACGTTCATATGCGGGTAAAGGGCGTAATCCTGGAACACCATCGCCAGATCGCGTTCTTTAGGTTCCAGTTTGGACACGTCGCGATCACCGATCATGATCTGCCCGCCAGTGACAGTTTCCAGCCCGGCAATCATGCGCAATGTCGTGGATTTACCGCAGCCCGATGGCCCGACCAGAACCGTGAATTCACCATCAGCCATATCAAGGTTGAGGTTTTCGATCACGTTCACTGCGCCGTAATCCTTGCGCAGGTTCTGTAGTCGTATGTCGGGCATTAGCCGCGTTCTCCCCTAGGTTGGCGGTGATGGAACATGAGTTTGTATACAAAAGCAACCAAAAATATCCAATGATGTTTCTTTTGGTGGTTTTCCCTGTGAAACCATGCTACCGGTTGGGATAATACATAAAGGTAGGACCGGATCATGGACCGTCAAAATTCATCTTCGCGCGAATCGACGGGGCAGAGAATTGAAAGTGTCTTGCTGGATGATATTGCCGCCGGGGCATTGCAGCCTGGCGAGCGGCTGGACGAAACAAAGCTGGCCGAGCGTTTTGGCGTTTCCCGCACCCCGGTGCGAGAGGCCTTGAGCAGGCTGACAGCACAAGGTGTTTTGGTTGTCGGCGAGAAGCGCGGCGTGCGTGTTGCGCAGTATTCCCGCGAAGAATTGGCGCAGATGTTCGAGGCTATGCAAGAGATCGAAAGTGTCTGTGCGCGCCTTGCAAATCAAAGGCTTACACTACTTGCCCGGGCTGAAATCGAAGCCGCGCAGGCAAAATGCAAAGCCGCTGCCGATGCCGACGATCGCATCGCTTACATTCATGCCAACGAGGCGCTGCACCTGTCCATTTATCGCGCGACAGAGAACCAGTACATCTTCGAACTCGCATCGGATTTTCGCCGCAAGACTGGCCCGTTCCGCGCCAAGAAGCTTGAGACGCAAGCCGATCTGGTGGCGTCTGTCGCGAACCATGAGATTTTGCTGGCCAAGATATTCTCGGGCGATAGTCAGGTTGCAGTGGACGGTATGCGCGAACACATGACCGAGAGTTTCATGCGCGTTCTTGCGGCGAATAGCTGAGCAAACCGGGATATCAGCGAAAAATTTCGCCAATACTGTAGACAGCAATCAAAAATTGTATACAAAAGTGGAGACTCGTATCTGGAGGACCCCATGGGCGTTGCTGAGACCAAGATTTATCCGATCAACACCGGTTGGCTAGAGGCCGATCTGGGCACCTATATTTTCTGGAAGGGGCCTGCGGGAAAGAAGATCTGGAACCCGGTCTATTGCCATTATGTCGACACCGGAGAGCATAAAATCCTGATTGATACCGGCCTTTGCGATGAAGAGCGTGCCACCAAGTACCACCATAAATGCGACAAGCGCGGTTGCTTGCAGGTGCATGAACATCTGGAACAGAAACTGGGCGTGCATCCGGACGAGATCGACGCCATCGTCTTTACCCATCTGCACTGGGACCATGTGCAGAACATGAAGCAATTCAAAAACGCCCGTTACATCGCCCCCAAGGCCGAGATCGAAATGGCCTATAATCCGCTGCCCCTTTATTACCGCACTTATGAAAGCGGCTATCTGGGGATTGAGCCGGCTTATGCGGGCTGCGTATTCGAGGCGGTTGAGGATGAATGCGAGGTTCTGCCCGGCATCACCATGTTCCACACGCCGGGCCATTCCGTTGGCCATATGGCCGTGACCGTCGCCACCAGCATGGGCGATATTGTGGTTGCCGGGGATGCCATTTTTCAGGAACGCAATATGGAGCCGAACCCCGATGAAGGTTGGCGTTACTGGGTGCCCGCCCGGTTTGTGAATTCCTATGAAGGCTGGAAATCGGTTGAGGAACTGGACAAGCGCGCCGATTACATTCTGGCCTGTCACGACAAGGTCGCCAATGCCCGGTCGGACGTGTTTCCATATGAAGGCATGCCGTTGCGCAAGCGGCGTCAGGTGATCCCGGGCTATCAGTTCTATTTTGGCGACATGCCTGGTGGTACCGCCGCAACATCCGCCCCTGCCCTGTCCAAGGCCGAGGCAGAGGCCTATATCGCGGGTCTTGTCCCCCCGACGCCGGATCCCTGATCAGATGACCCAAGTGATCGACAGTATCGGCGCAATCGCTGATCAGTTCGATGCAATTGTTCTGGATCAATGGGGCGTGCTGCATGATGGCCGCGCGGCTTACCCATCCGCGCTTGCCACGCTGGATATGCTTAGGGCGTCCAGCGCGAAGATTGGCGTTTTATCGAATTCGGGCAAGCGTGCCGCCCCGAATATGGATCGCATCGCCCGGATGGGGTTCGACACTGCTGCGTTTGACTGCCTGATGACATCGGGTGAGGCGCTTTGGCAGCATTTCGTATCCGGCACCGCGACAGTAAAATCCGTCCTTCCCATCACGGGCAGCGCTGGTGATGCAGAACGCTGGGCTGGCGGTCTGTCCCTGACGGTGACGGGTGACATCGCGGATGCCGATGCGGTTCTTCTGATGGGGTTGCCGGATGATAGCGCGGTAGATGCATATGATGATATATTGCATCCCGCCCTTGCGCTGGAGTTGCCGCTTTACTGTTCGAACCCCGATTTCACATCGCCGCGCGGGGGTGGCTCCTATGTGATGTCGCCGGGTGCCTTGGCCCGCCGGTATCGTGACATGGGGGGCAAGGTTCACCTTTATGGCAAGCCGTATCGCCCGATTTTCAGTGCGATGGAAACCGCGTTGGACTGTTTTCCGCCATCGCGTATTCTGATGGTGGGCGATAGCCTGCATCACGACATTCTGGGCGCGCAAACGGCCGGATGGGCCAGCCTGTTGATCTGTGCGGGTGTGCATGCCCCGCAGATACGCTCGCAAAGCGCCGAGACAGATATTGCCCTGCTGGCCAAGGCCGAGGGCGTGCCCGCCCCTGATTTTTCCCTTCCTGACTTGAGGTAACCCGATGGATGATCTGCTAAGCCCCGCATTCCGCGCATTATCCGCACGCCTTGGTCAGGACCCGTTGCGGGTGCAAGGCCCCGGGGGCAACACATCCATCAAGTCCCGTGATGTGATGTGGATCAAAGCCTCTGGCACGGAGCTTGCGGATGCCCAAACCGATCCGATTTTCGTGGTCGTGGATCGAAACGCGGCCAAGGCCGAAGCGGCAGGTGCGGGCGATGGCAGCTGCAAGGCAACCGTGCTGGACCCTGCCAACACCTTGCGCCCATCCATAGAAACGACGTTTCACGCGGCCCTTGATTGGCCGGTGGTCGCCCATACCCATTCGATTGCCACGCTGGTCCATGCGATCAGCCCCGAAGGCCGCAAGGTTGCCGCAGAAAAGCTGTCAGGGTTGCCCGCGACATTTGTGCCCTATGCAAAGCCCGGCCTGCCGCTGACCCGCGAAATTCTGGCGCGTGTGACGGGTCAGACGCAGGTTATCGTGCTGGAAAATCACGGGTTGATCTGTTGCGGCAAGACGGTGGAAGAAACCGCCCGGATCATGGACGAGGTGGAGGATCGGTTGACCATGCCGGTCGCAGATCGAGGCCCGCTGCCCGATGGTCCGCAGATGCCCGGGTTTGAACGTGTCGCAGAAAGCTGGATCGCCTACGACCCGCGCATTTGCGAACTTGTGCAGGCTGGGTCCTATTACCCTGATCACGTTGTTTTTCTGGGGCCAGCTTTGCCCGCTGCAGATGGTGCGGGCGATCCCCCAACGCTTTTGGTGCCGCATGAAGGTGTCTATCTGCGCGACGGCGCAACATCATCGCAACGTGCGATGACCCGCTGCCTGTCGGATTGTTTTGCCCGCTTGCCCGCCGAATGGGGTGCCGATCCGATTGGAACGGCGGCAGAAGCTGAATTGCTGAACTGGGATGCCGAGAAATACCGACAAGCGTTGGCTGCGCGGTCATGACCGGGTTGCGGCTGGGCATTGATATCGGCACATCCGGCATTCGCACAGCCGTTCTGGATGCGGCGGGCGTGGTGATCAGCACGGCCCGTGCCACGCATGAACCACAAGCCCCGGACCGGATTGATGCGGATGGCTGGTGGCGCGCCGTGCAGAACTGCATTGCCGCGCAGGGTGAGGCGCTGAAAGCCATCGGGCATGACCTGACAGCGGTGGCCCGGATCGGCGTTGATGGCACATCTGGCACGATGGTTTTGACCGATGCTGACCTGTCGCCTGTCACCGGGGCATTGATGTATAACTCCGCCGGATTTGATACAGAGGCCGCCCGGATCGCCAAATGTGCGCCGGATGTGCATATCACCAAAGGGTCAAATTCCGCCTTGGGCCGCGCATTAAGGTTGCAGGCCGAGGACGTGGACAGGCAGGCTCGCTTCCTGTTGCATCAGGCGGATTTCGTGATTGCAAAACTGCGTGGGCAGGGTGGCGTCAGCGACCATAATAACGCGCTGAAGCTGGGTTTTGATCCGGTTGCAGATAGTTGGCCCGATTGGTTCGCGCAGATCGGGCTGAATACTGCTGTTTTGCCGCAGGTGATGCCTGCCGGGGCTGCCATCGGGGGGATATCGCCGGAAGTCGCGCGCGATCTTGGGTTCAGCGCCCAAGCGGTCATTCACGCAGGCACAACCGACAGTATCGCGGCGTTTCTGGCGGCGGCCCCTTTAGCGGATGGCGCGGCGGTGACATCGCTGGGCACGACATTGGCCATCAAGATGCTCAGCCGGACGCGGATCGATGACCCGTCGATTGGGCTTTATTCGCACAAGCTGGGGGATTTCTGGCTGGCGGGTGGGGCATCCAATACCGGGGGCGGCGTGCTGGCGGATCTGTTTTCGCCGGATGAACTGGTGACGCTTTCCACGCAGATTGATCCGGATGTGGCCAGCGATCTGGAGTATTATCCGCTGTTGAAACCCGGGGAGCGATTTCCGTTCAATGACCCTGACCATTTGCCGTTGATGGGGCCTAGGCCGGATGATGATGCGGTCTTCCTGCACGGGTTGCTGGAAAGTATCGCCCGGATCGAGGCCCGCTGCTATGCCGCGATCACCGAACTTGGCGGCGGGGTGCCGTCGGCCTTGTTTACGGCGGGTGGCGGGGCCTCCAACCCTGTCTGGACAAGGATACGCGCCCGCGTGCTGGGGATTACACCGAAACCGGCAACTGACACCGAAGCGGCCATTGGTGTGGCGCGTCTGATCGGGTGATCAACAGACGCCAGATGCAGAAAACTTGATTAAAAACAGCGTTTCTGCAACGATCCCCTACACTACCGCGCCGTAATATTTTCTGCGGCGTCCCAAATTGATTTTTAACATTGGATATTTTTATGCCTGAATTTTTAGATCCCTCTGCCTTAGAGTCGTTGTTCAATGATGTTGTTTCTGCCGTCTCGGACGGCTTGTCCGAAGGATTGGATGCGTTCCAGAACCTAACAGATTCTGCCGCTGCGCAGGATTTTCAGGTGATCAACGACGCGGCCCTTGTGCTGGTCGGGCAGGTTGCGGATGCGGCTGATATCGATACCAGTTTTTTGGCGGATGTCTTTAACAGTTGGGCCGAGGCGCTGGGTAACGTCCCCGAGGCGTTCGCCCATATGGTCAGCAGGCTGTCATCGCAGTTTTCGCATCTGGCGGAGTTCTTTCGCGCGCTGATGCTGGCGCTGGTCGCGACGATTGATGATTTCGAAGCCTTCCTGCTGGCCCTGACCCAGCATGTGATCGACACGCCAGAGGCCATTATGCGCGGCGTGCAGACGGTGCTTTTGCCGGTCTTTGCCATTGGTGCCGCAAGTTTTGGCAGTGACAGTGCGGTGGGCGCGCTTTGGCTGCTGCTGGGCCAGACGGGTGGCGTTCTTGGCCAGACAGCGACCCCGTTTGACGTTGGGTTTGATCTGGATGGCGTGTCAGCCCTGGCGCTGACATCGGGTGCTTTCACGCTGCCCTTGGGTGTTTGGGTTGTGGCGTTGATGCTGGACGCCTTGCGGCAGGCAGGTGCGTTTGCCGACCTTCTGGCCGACACACCGATTGGGAACGGGCAGTTGAATGCGGCGCTTGAACCCATTGTCGGGGCGATTGGTGATTTCGTGACCGACTATATTGCCGATGCCGAAACCCTACTGGAAACCATCATCGCCACATTGATCGAACAGGGCGAGGCGGACCCCGAACTGGAATGGCTGCTGCTGAAACTGGGGCGCTTTACGCCGGTCGGCTTGTTTATGCTGGCCGTTGCCACATCGATCAAACTGGTGACCAGCCCGGCCCCATGGATCGATCTGGTGCTGAATGAGGTCGAACGTGACCCGCGCTACAAGACGAAACGTCTGGACCGCCCTGACAAGGCACATAAATATATCGTTCTTTCCGATATTCACCGCGATGAGGATGGCGCGTCAAAAGGGCCGTTCCGGTTGGGGTCGATTGATCATTTCCTGAACAATGCCGATGACTATCTTGCCTTGCTGCAACATCTGGACAGCGGTGTTGATGCCGATGGCAAGCCGTTGAACTACACCATCATCGAGGCGGGCGACTGCGAAGAGATGTGGTTTCACGGTGATGTGTCGCAACTCAGTTCGGCAACGCCGCCCGCCATGCTGCGGCGGATCATCGAAAGCCATGAAGAGATCTACAAGCTGCTGCGCAAGTTGCACCATGATGGGCGTTACTATCGGATTTATGGCAATCATGACAGTTACTTGCGAAATGCTGAAACCCAGACCGTCCTGCGTGAATTCATGGAAGCGGATGGCGATCAAGAATTCCAGATTTACGACTTTGTGATCGTTGAAGGCGTCAAGACGATGCATGATCTGCGCGTCGATCTGGGCCTGAACAGCGCGCCATATTCAGAGCGTTTGCCGCTGCTTATCACCCATGGCCATCAATGGGATTTTTGGAATTGCGACAGCAATAACATTCTGGGCAAACTTGTTGTGACATCCGTGGTCACCCCGCTTGATCAGTTGGATGACCCGGTCCGCGATGTTGCGGGGATCGGGTTTGCCGGCACGCCGCTGATTAATTTCAAGCAGTTGGTGGGTGATTTGCCGGTGCTGAATTCCTGGCAGAATTATGAACCCGCCGTCGCAATGTTGGATCATGTGCAGCATATGGATGACACTGATCGCGTCTTTACTGACGATATCATGTATTCCGAAACGCTTGCCTCTTTGATGGGGTTGCTGATCCCGGTTGATCCGGGGGCGGTTCCTGCACCTTCGGGTCTGATCCCTTTGCCGGGTGATGCGACCCTGCCACCGTGGAGTTCGCTTTGCATTGGTCATACGCATAACCCGCATAACATGCCTTATTATGATCTGGATGCGCTGCCGCTGCCGAAATCGATCCGGGAAAAGATGGACGCCGCCGCCGAGTTCGTTCTGGGGCCACTGGCTGATCTTGGGCCGCCTAAATTCCGCAGCTACTACATGAATACCGGTGTCTGCGGCTGGTATGACAATTGCTTCTGGGCGGTTGATCTGGGCAAGGAAGGCGGTTTCGAAGGGCAGCCCAAACTGGTGAACTGGACTTGGAACACCCGACTGGACCGGCCCAATCACATGGATTGGGAATTGCCCCACATTGCCGGGCAGGCCCTGCCAGGGCTGTCCTTTGGTGATGTGAAGACCGCGATTGAGCCTTGGATTGAAGAAGGGGTGCGGGTTGCTGGCGATCTGTTGGGGCGTTTGTCGATTGGCGACATTCTGGCCGAGGCACAGCGCGATTGGGTGCCGCATGACCTGAAGATCGCGCTGGGTGCGGGCAAGGGTGCACTGGATGCGCTGCTGGTGCAGTTTGTCATTGGTCTGATGCGCGGTGGCGAGGCCACGTTCGAGGCATCATTTCGCCTGCCCAAAGCCCTGACGCGTGAGATTGGTCACCTGCTCAAGCGTCGTTTGCCGTGTGCCAACCGGTCGCGCCGCAGATCGCTTTGCGGGGCTATTGGCATTCTGGCCGTGCGTCATGGTGTTGCCCAGTCCGGCCTGCGCGGTGCGGCTGGTGACCCGGCACAGGCGCAGGCCATCGGGGCACTGATGCTGCTCGCACAATTGGTCGAGGTGAAGCGCGACGGTCTGGATATTGATATGTCGTTGCGCGGGGGCGTCGTGACGGCGCGGTTTACATTCGACAAGGCAGCACAGCAGCCTGCGAAACCGGCCTTGCCCAAACAACCCGCGCGTCTGGTGGAAACAGGCCTTGCCCGCCGGGCGCAGCCGTCCCGGGGTTTGCAGATTGAGGCATGTGCAAATGGCGACCCAAATGCGCCGCTGGCCGACTGGTCCGTCGCATTGGAAACACGGGTCGGCGGCCGCAAAAAGGTGTTGGCCCGTGCCCGGTTTGACGACAAGGGGCGCGCCACCCTTCTTGGGCTGGCCGCGAAGGATGACCTGTTGACCCTTGGCAATCGCCGCGTTGAAAAGGCGCGTCTTGCGCTTTTCGCCCCGCCTGCGGCCAAGCGCGCGAAAAAGCCGGTCGCCAGCTTTGCCTTGGACAAACTGCCCAAACGCGGCCCGCTGAAACTGTCTGTCAGTTTTGCCCAGCTTGAAGCTGCCGGATTCTTTGGTGGCTCAAAGGTCCGCAGCGTCGCCGAAAAGCAAAAAGCCCTTTGTGATCGCTGGAAGGAACGGCTGAAGCGTGATCCGCATGCCAAAGACGACCTGTGCCTGCAGGATCTGGTCTTTTCGATCATGGGCGCGCTGGACGACCCCAAGACCCCGTTTGAAAAGCAATATGCCAAGATGCTGAAGCCACATCTGAAGGATACAAAACAACGCAAAACCGTGGCTGATTTTGCGCGAAAGCAGCGCAAGACCCTGAAGGATTGTCTGGGATCCGATTATGTGACCTGCGATGGCACAGGGTCACTGGATGATCTGGGCAAACGTCTGATCGGCGACGACATCCGGTTGGAAGGGTTGGTGAAATTCTTTGGTAATCCGACGCCAAATCCGCTTTTGGGGGATAAGATCATCCAACCCGGACGCGGCCTGCCGGGGCGCCGCTATCAACCCGGCAAGGATTGTGAGGACAGGTTGCTGAATGGGTCATTGGCTGATGAAGTGGCCGACCAGATCCGTGCGCTGTTGGATGCGGATGCCGCAGCGCTGGCCAAGCCAAGCATCAACCAGACGGTCATTTGGGATCCCGAGATCGGTCAGGTCACCCGGCGTGGCGATATCCATGACAAGGAACTCAGCTTTTACGTACCTTCGGTGCCAACGCCCGGCGCCGCGCCAGAGCCGCTGGAACACACGCAGGATATGGGTGTTTTCCTAAGCGATCCCAATTGCGTTGTGATGTTGTCGGATGCCGTGGGGGAAGAAACCCCCACAGTTGATGCCCCACAGATCATGGTTGTTGATGTTGTGCCGGGCCAAGCCGTGACGCTGTTCGGGTCGGGCCTTGTTGATGACAAGGCAAAAGTGCGCGCCCAGTTCCGGCCATGGCGCACGGAGCTGAACGACGGACGGCTGGTGCCCGATGATGATGCCTTGCCCGCTGACGGTTTCGCCAGTCTTGAAGTCCCGGTTTGGGGCAATGGGTTGCCCATCACGGCTGGGGTGGACCCGACCGATTATCACGGCGACAGCGTCGGGTTCATCTGGCCGGATGCGGCGAATGCGCCCGGCCTTTACGCGGTGACTTTGGAGATGGCGAATACCTCGGAATTTCCCAGCTCCTTTGTTGAAAGTGCCGATTGCGGCGTGCAGATCGGTAAGGAAGATGTGCAAACGCAGGTCGTCTATTTCGCCGTGCTGCCGAAACCATCCGCACCACCGCTGCATCTGAACCTTGCCGATGTGGTTTGCGATGAGATCACGGACCCAGAGGGGTTTTTGGATATCATCTGGCCCGATGATCTGCGCCTGGAAAGCACGACGGCTGTGGGTCGCTTTATCATACCCGATGGTGGGGTGGGTGATGCGTTCAAGGACGACATCCCCGCCTTTACCGATGCTGCCACCCATCTGATGGACCAGCCATCGACCTGGGCCGCAGAGATGCGTCTGTTCCCCGAGGAGCTTGGCGTTGGGCAGTTGGAGGCGCTGGATTTTGTCATTGCTGAATTCCGCCTTTTTGAGGTGGATGGTGAATATGACCGCACCGTCGCACGCTGGATTTATCTGGCCATTCTGCTGGCGTTGATCGCCATTGCGTTGATCATTGCTGCGGCGGCTTTCGTGGCTGTCGCTGTCTTGTTCCCCAAGGGTATAGTGGTTGCCGGACAGATCATCCTGCTTGTGCTCAAAGCGCTCTTTGGGGTTGGCATTCCGCTTTACCTTACCGCGATGGAAGCAAGCATCGCCGCCATTGACGGTGCTGAACTGATCATGCCGGGCAAGGTTGCCTTTGCGGGGCAGGATCTGATGATCGCACATTCAGAAGTGCGTTTTCACCGACTGGCCCACCCGGATGTGGCTGGTGCGGCGGGTCTGCTGCCTCGCGAAGAGGTTTTCGAAAGCGACGCGCTGGGCGGCGATTACACGGTGACGGTCGAAATCCTGAACGAAGCATAACCGGCCCCTGCCAGCGACCGATGTGTTCCAATGAAAAACCGTCGGTCACTGGCAGGTTTGGTTTCCATCCCTAAAGGGCTGGGCAGGAAACTATCCGGCCCGTCAGGATGAGACGATTTCTATTTCCAACTCCGCGACATCTGGCGTCACGAACAAAACCTAAAAAAGGAAACAGGAAAAATGTTCAATAAAGCCAGCATGACGAGTGGTCGTCTTTCAAAACAGGCTTTGGTCAACACGATCTGCGGGGCGATCTGTGCATCTGTCATGGTCACGCTGCCCCATACCGCGGCCGCGCAGGATATGTCCGGTGTTTATGGCGGTGTGATGGTTGGCCGCGAGTTCGGCAAAGACGCCCCCAAAGACCAGGACGCCACGTTTGGCGGTTTTGCCGGATATAACTTTGATATGGGTTCTGCGCTTGTTGGTGCTGAATTCAGCTACAATGCAGTCCAGGACGAAGCGCTGGAGAAGCCGATACACCTGAAAGGGCGTGTGGGGATGCCGGTTGCTGGCGGGCTTTTATACGGCACTGCGGGTTTCGCCCGCGCGGATGTCGAAGCTGGCGGCACTGCAAAGGGCGCGGTTTACGGGTTCGGGTATGACTACCTCATTGGCGAAAACGCCATCGTTGGTGCCGAGTTTCTGCGCAGCCAATACCGGGATGTCGGGTCCGCCGATGAGGATATCGAAACGAACACTGTCAGCCTGCGGGCCGGTTTCCGTTTCTGATGTTTAAAACAGCCGCCTGCAAGGCAACTTGCGGGCGGCACACCCACCCTAGGCGGCTGTGGCTGCCCCGCTCTTTGTACCAGACTGCGTGGTTTTAAAGGCCTTTGGCGTTGTGCCGAGTTCGCGCTTGAAGGCGGTGTAGAACGAGGATCGTGAGTTGAATCCAACCTCGTAAGTCACCTCCAGTATGGATTTCGATGTGGATCGCAACAGGATCGCCGCGTCCTTGATCCGCCAGGAATTCACATAGTCGAAAAAGCTCTTTTCCAGCGTGGCATTGAGCGTCTGGGAGACATGGTTCGAGTTCACACTGACATGCTGCGCCAGATCCCATAACGAAAGGTTCGGGTCACGGTAAAGCTTGTCTTTTTGCATCGCTGCTTCGATCTTGGTGGCAATCCGTTTTGCCTGCTCGGTGCCCAGCGCGGAACGTTCATATTTGCTGGCTGCCTCGGCGTTTTTGGGGGTTGTGATCGGCTGTTTGGGCTGTTCACCGCGCGAAAGGCCCGGTTTTTGACGTGATCCCCAAATCCCGATTACCCAGATGATGGACAGATCGAACATGCTCTCGAAAAAACGGGCAACCTCGTAACCTGAACCACCCATATCGACCCCGAAAAGGCTGTCGGGCAAATCCAGAAAGCTCCAGACAATCGAAAGGGCCGCCAGAAATGCGATCCACGAAACCCATGTCAGTTCCCGCCCTTCTGTTGTCGCAAACAGGTCCTTGACCCGTGCCTTGTACCGGCGCAGCAAAAGTATGACGGACACCACATATGCCCCGACGACAGCATAATAGAGCAGCGTCATGACAACGCCAAAAGGGGCGAGGTATAGAACCCAGATTGGCAATTGCGATATCGTGCTGAGCTCTGCGACATAAAAGGCCGGGCTGAATAGCACAAAGATCAGCACTAGCATCGCTACCATCACATGCGGGATCGCGTGCAGCAGCTTGTTCTTGATCAGTGGCACGCCGTCTTCGGCGGAAAGCCCGCGCACGAAAAGCCAAAAGAAGAATGGTTGCAGGAAAATCAGCGGCGTCATGCTGATCGCAAGCGGCCAGGTGATCCGCATTGCTTCTGGTTCGGGCCATAGATGGCCGATGAATGTCGGTAGAAACAAAAGCGCATTGGCCACGAAGAAAAGCGCCAGCGGCACATAGACGCGCTGGTTACGCTGGCGCAATAGCAGCATATTCGCGCAATAAAGCGAGACTGCGAACTGACAAACGTCCAGCGTGATGATGAGATGGCTGTCATTCATGGTGATACGGGTGGCCTGATTGGCAAGCGGTGTCCGCCGCTTCCCATACCTATAAAATGGGCCGTTTGCCAGTGCATGCTGGCCTGTGTGTCAGTCACCCAATCGGTCATGTTGAATTTGCAAATCCATCTGGCATAGCTCTTGCGAACCGATTTGCCGCGCGATCAGCGGCGGTAAAGAGATTTGCAACAGAACGCTTTGGGCGATCTGATGCGCTGAGCTGACCTGCAGGACCGTGTCGATCCGCGACTCGATCCGCCCCATGAATGTTGTTTCCGCTTCCCGCAGTCGGCCGACCCAGTGATTGCTGTCGATCCGCTGCCACGTCATTTCGGTGTCAACAAGCCTGTTCAGATCCGCGCCGTTCAAAGGCCTGGAGAATGCCACGAAACGCGTGCCTCCCTGATTGGCCAAGGCTTCGGATTCAATCTCGGCCTGCATATCGGGACTGCATCCGCTGGCCTGTTCAACACTGATCACCGATCGCCACTGCCCGTCTTGCGGTTGAATATCCACCGGTTGTGCCATTGCGACCGATGCGGTGCTGATCCCGAATGCCGCGACGAACATGGCCCGCGTGCCTGCATTGCGCATATGCATGACGAGCCAGATCGTCTTGCCCCCGGTTGTCGGGTTCGCGGAAGGGGTGGTGTGATGTTGTGCAACGGTCATTTGATTTCTCTTGATTGATGTTGGTTAGCTGAATTGACGGCATCGGGTCGTCCGAACGTACCGGGACGGACAATTTTGGCCGAACCTGAGCTGTGGCTGAACCAGCCTTATCTGCGTTGTTTTTGGGTTTTGGCCGTCATGCCTGCGCTTTCCCGGTGCTTGCCATGATGAAGCATTCCGCATGGCATTGCGGATGTCGTCCGGCCCTGCCTGCAAGGAAAGAAATCGCCCCTAGCCGTCCACCGACCGCTGATACAGCTCTTGCCCATAGGCGGATGAAAACTGCCCAGCCCGCAGGGCCGCCACATCGGTTGTTTCCGCAATCTGCCCGGCCCGCAGGATCGCCAGCCTGTCACACAGAAAGCTGACAACCGGCAAATCATGCGTCACCAGAAGGAAGGTCAGCCCCTTTTTCCTCGCGCAGTGATTTGAGCAGGTTCAGGATTTCGGCCTGTACGCTGACATCAAGGGCGCTGGTCGGTTCATCCAGCAGCAGCACAGGCGGATCAAGCATCAGGGCACGCGCGATGGCGACACGCTGCCGCTGCCCGCCCGACAACTGATGCGGCAGGCGAAACCGGAATCGTCGCGACAGCCCGACAGCATCCAGCATGTCTAGAACCCGCTGGTCCCGGTCGGGGATACCGTGGATCGCCAATGGCTCACCCAGCGTGTCATCGATGGTGCGGCGTGGATGCAGGCTGCCATATGGGTCCTGAAACACCATTTGCACCTTGCGCGCGAGATCACGTTTTGACCCGGCCCCTTGATGCGCATCCATGATCGCCAGATCGCCCTGCCAGGATTTCAATTGCCCGGCCAGCGCTTTCAGGATGGTGGATTTGCCAGACCCGCTTTCCCCCACAAGCGCAAAACTTTCGCCTTTGGCTACGTCAAAGGACACGTCATGCAAGACTTGCGTGGTGCCAAAGCTGACTGTCAGGTTGCGCACGCTGATCATAGTGCTGTCCGGTCCAGTACCGGCAGGCGGTCGCGGCTTTCGTCGATCCGGGGCAGGCTGGCGACCAGACCGCGCGTGTAGGGATGCGTTGCCGCGTATAGCTGCCCTGCTGCGATCTCTTCAACGATTGCGCCTTGATACATAACCAATATCCGGTCGCACCACCGCGCCACCATGTTCAGATCATGCGAAATCAGCATCAGCCCCATGCCCCGCCGTTTGACCAGATCATCAAGGATATCCAGCACCTGACCGCGCACCGATACGTCAAGCGCGCTGGTGGGTTCATCGGCGATCATCAGCGCGGGTTCCATGACCACCATCATGGCGATCATCACCCGCTGACCCATCCCGCCTGACACCTCGTGCGGGTAGAGGCGCGCAACCCGCGCGGGATCGTCAATGCGCACGGCATCAAGCGCGTCCAGCATGCGCGCGCACCTTTGGCTGCGGGTTAGCGCGCCATGGACGGCCATTGCTTCTTCGATTTGCGCCCCGATACGGATCACGGGGTTGAGACTGAATTTCGGATCTTGCAGGATCATCGACATCCGCGCGCCCCGCAGCTTGCGCAGCGCGCTTTCGGACATGTCCCGCAGATCGGTTCCGTCGAATGCCAGCTTATCCGCTGTCACCTGACCGGGTGCTGCGATCAGCCCCATGACGGCCCGGCCTGTCATGCTTTTGCCCGATCCGCTTTCGCCCACAATCCCCAGCCTTTCGCGGCCAAGCTCGAAAGACAGGCCGCGCACGACCTCGACCGGGCCTTGATCGGACGGGAAGGTGACCCGCAGGTTTTCAACCGATAGCAGGCTCATTCCCGCGCCCTTTGTTTGGGGTCCAGCACGTCCCGCAGCCCGTCGCCAAACAGGCAAAACCCAAGCGAGACAACGACAATGGCAAACCCCGGCATCGTCGCCACCCACCATTGATCAAGGATAAAGGATCGCCCGCGTGAAATCATCGCCCCCCATTCGGGCAATGGCGGTTGTGCCCCGAGCCCCAGAAAGCCAAGGCCTGCCGCCGTCAGGATGATCCCCGCCATATCCAGGGTCACCCGCACGATGGTCGATGACATGCAAAGCGGCATGACATGCAGGGTAATGATGCGCATTGATGATGCACCCTGCATCCGTACCGCATCCAGAAACTCCGCCTTGCGAAAGGTCAGCACCTCCGCCCGGGCGATGCGTGCATAGACCGGCCATGCCGTGATTGCGATGGCAATGACCGCATTTTCAATGCCAGGCCCCAAGGCCGCGACAAAGGCCAGCGCCATGATCAGCCGGGGCAGGGACAGGAAGATATCGGTCAGCCCCATCAGGATGCGATCAACCCAGCCGCCAAAGTAGCCCGCAACCGTGCCGATCAGCAGTCCTAACGGTGCGGCGATGATGGCGACCAGCAACACAATCATCAGGGTGATCCGTGCCCCGAAAATTATCCGCGACAGGATATCGCGCCCCAGCTCATCCGTGCCCATCCAATGTGTTGCTGATGGGGGTTGTAGCCGGTTCGCCAGATCACCCTGGATCGGGGAATATGGAGCCAGCAACGGGGCGAACATGGCCACCAGCAGCAACAGCAGGATGATCGCCAGACCGACCATGGCCAATGGATTACGCAGCAGCGCCCGCGCCAGCCGGTAGCCCTGCCCAAGCCGCGCCTGCATCCGTGTTTCAGGATCGTCTGACAGAAGCCAATCGCGTGTGATCATGCCCGCGCCCTCGGGTCCAGCAACCGGTAGAGCGCGTCCGACCCTTTATTGATCCCGACGAACACCGCGCCGATCACCAGTGTCGCCCCCAGAACCGCATTCATATCGGCATTCAGCAGGGCGGTGGTCAGGTAGTTCCCAATACCCGGCCAGCTGAACACGGTTTCGATCATCACCGAGCCTTCCAGCAGCCCCGCATAGCTGAGCCCGATTACGGTGATCAGTTGTATCCAGATCGGGCGAAATGCATGCCGCCAGAGGATCAGCCGTTCGGGCACGCCTTTGACGCGGGCGGTCGTGATAAATTCCTGACTAAGCTGTTCGAGCATGAAGCTGCGGGTCATGCGGGCGATATAGGCCAGCGCAAAAAAGCCAAGGATGGTGGCGGGCAGGATGATGTGTGACAGGGCGCTGCGGAACGCCTCCCAATTGCCATCAATCGCGCTGTCGATCAGCAGCAAGCCACTGCGTGGTGGCACCATCCCGTCAAGAAATAAGTCGATCCGCCCCGGTCCGCCAACCCAGCGCAGATTGGCGTAAAAGATGACCAAACCGACAAGGCCCAGCCAGAAAGCAGGGATTGCATAGCCCGCCAGCCCAATGACACGAATGACCTGATCCACCCATTTGCCTTGTCTGGCGGCGGCGAACACGCCCATCGGAACCCCGATGGTCACGCCGATGATGATACCAAGCGTCGCCATTTCCAGCGTCGCGGGAAACACCCGCCCCAAGTCTTCGGACACGGCGCGCCCGGTGGATACAGACATGCCCAGATCACCCTGCATCACTTGCCAGACATAGCGTGCGAATTGCACGATCAGCGGATCGTCCAGCCCCATCTGCAACCGCACGGCCTCGTAAGTTTCGGTGCTGGCCCTGTCGCCGACAACGGCCAGCACCGGGTCAATTGGCACGACGCGCCCAATCAAAAAGGTAATCGCCAGCAGCCCCAGAAAGGTGACAGCCAATGTCAGCAGGAAGTTCAGGGCGGCGATGGGTCTGTTCAAAGTCAGCTCCGTTTCCCGTTTCATATCAAAGTTTTTTGACTTATCAAAATTTTTTTACTAACATCAAAAAAACTGCAGGAACTGCCATGCCCGATGCTGCCCGTCAAATTGATCCCACGCAGCCACCTGCCTTTGGTGGTCGGATCAGGGATTTGCGGCGCAAGGCCGATCTGACACTTCAGGCGCTGGCGGATGAGGCAGGCATCTCTGTCGGGTTTCTCAGTCAGGTCGAACGGGACAAGGCGACCCCAAGCCTTGGGACGCTGGCCAGCCTTGCTGCCGCACTGGGCGTTGACATCGACGTCTTTATCGCCACCCCAAAACCTGCTGACAGCATCACAAGGGAGGGCGAGCGCCCGCGCTTTGCATTGGCGGATTCGTCCCTGTCATATGAACGTGTCACGACCAGCCTGCCGGGCGGCACCTTGTCATCGCTGATCGTTCACGTCCCCGAAGGCTATGCATCTGAAACAACCGCCCATATCGGCGAGGAGTTGATCATCGTGCTTGACGGATCGCTGCGTCAGACATTGGGTAACACAACATTCGTGCTGCATCCCGGCGATAGCCTGCATTTCATGGGGGACACCCCGCATGCCTTTGCCAATGCCGGCAAGGGCCCGGCCCGGCTTTTGTGGACGGGCACGTCGCCGCGGCTGATCGGGCCCCAGCCCGGCCGCCAGACTGATATTGATACCAACAGGAGAGACCAATGACATATGTACCGACTTTCGCCAAAGCGCTCGCGGTGAGCCTGATCGCGCTGTCTTCGGCCCCTGCGATGGCTGAAACACCGGGTAATGCGCTGGTGGTCGCACAGAATATTGATGACATCGTCACGATTGACCCGGCCTCGGCTTATGAATTCTCATCGGGTGAATATGTCACCAACACCTATGACCAGCTGGTGCAATATGATGCCACCGACACGACAACCCTGGCCCCCGGTCTTGCCACCAGTTGGGAGATCGACGCAGGCGCAAAAACGGTCACATTCACGCTGCGCGACGATGTGACCTTCCATTCCGGCAACCCGCTGCACGGTGCCGATGTGGTGGGCAGCTGGAAACGGGTTCTGGTGTTGGATATGGCCCCGTCCTTCATTCTGAAGAACCTGGGCTGGAATGCCGACAATATTGAACAGATGGTGACCGCCGAGGGCAACACCGTCACTGTGCGCTGGGAAGGTGATTTTGCGCCATCTTTCGTGTTGAATGTGCTGGCATCACGTCCGGCGACAATCGTTGATTTTGAAACCGCCATGGCCAATGAGGTTGATGGCGACATGGGCCATGCCTGGATGAACCGCAACAGTGCGGGCACAGGCCCGTTCACGCTGGCCCGCTATGCCCCCGGCGAGGTCATGATGCTACAGGCCAATCCCGATTATTGGAACGGCGCGCCCAAGATCGAACGGGTGTTGATCCGTCATGTGGCCGAGGCCGCGACCCAGCGCTTGCTCTTGGAATCCGGTGATGTGGACATGGCCAAGAACCTGTCGCCCGATCAGGTTGAGGGCCTTAGCGGCAATGACGATGTCAAGGTCGAGACCTATCCCCAAACCGCTGTGCATTGGTTCAGCTTCAACCAGAAATATGAACCCCTGACCAACCCTGCCTTGTGGGAGGCGTCCCGTTATCTGGTCGATTATGAAGGCATGGCCAACAGTTTCCTGAAAGGCCAGATGGAGGTGCATCAGGCGTTTTGGCCCGAAGGTTTCCCCGGTGCGTTGACCGATACACCTTTCACCTACGACCCCGAAAAAGCAAAATCGATCCTTGAGGATGCGGGTGTCGAACTGCCGCTGAGTATTGAACTGGACGTGATCAACGCGACCCCCTTCACCGATATGGCTGCCAGCCTGCAACAGACCTTTGCACCCGCGGGCATCAACTTTGAAATCCTGCCCGGCACCGGCGCACAGGTGATCACAAAGTATCGCGCACGCACCCATCAGGGGATGCTGCTTTACTGGGGTCCTGACTTCATGGATCCGCATTCCAATGCCAAGGCCTTTGCCTATAACGCCGACAATTCTGACGACAGCTATGTATCGACAACCACATGGCGCAACGCCTGGATGCCACCGGCAGAGATCAACGAAAAGACCAAGGCTGCATTGGCTGAACAGGACCCAGAAACCCGCAATCAGATGTATGTCGAATTGCAGCAGGCCATGCAGGAAGAAGCCCCATTCGTGATCATGTTTCAGGCGATCAAACAGGTGGCCATGGCCGACGCGGTTGATGGTTTCGTCAATGGGGCCAGTTCGGATTATGTCTACTATCGCTTGGTTGAAAAACAGTGATGGCCCAGCCGGGGGCCACGTAGGTGCCCGGCGTCATTTTCGGAGCGACCGATGACATCTGATAACACGTTTGCCGCATTGCATCGCGCGGCGCAGGCGGCTTGCGGCGCGCGCCTGTTTACCGTGACGGTGCTTGACCGGCAGGCGGGTGTGGCGCGGCGCGCCTATTCGTCCCACCCGGATGCTTACCCCGTGACCGGCACCAAGCCCATGGGCAGCAGTCCCTGGACAGCGCAGGTCATCGGGCGTGGCGAAACCTTTGTCGCGAACACGACAGCGGCGTTTGCGCCCTATTTTTCGGACCACGCATTAATCAACGATCTGGGTTGTGAGGCGGCCATCAACATTGCCGTCATGCAGACAGATCAGGTTGTCGGGACCGTTAATATCCTGGACCAAGCCGGGCATTTTACCCCCGAACGGGTTCAGAGGCTTGAGAGACTGGTATCGGACCACCGCGCCGCGTTGCTGCATGCCTTTGCAGAAGTCCCCATGGAGGATGGAACATGACCCGACTTGACCGTTTGCAAGACCGGATGGCGGCATCCGGCATTGACCTTATGGCACTGGCCCCCGGGGCGCATCTGCGTTGGTTATTGGGGTTCATGCCACACCCGGATGAACGCGCCTGCCTGCTGCTGATCGGACCGGACAAGGCGGGGTTCGTGATGCCTGCGCTGAACGCGCCGGACGCCCGTCAACATACTGATTTGCCGTTCTGGGAATGGCGCGATGATGACGGCCCTGATGGGGCGCTTGCAGCGGCATTGGACCAGATCAACCCGCATCCGCGATCTGTCGCCGTGGACGAGACGATGCGCGCTGATCATGCCCTTTTGGTGCTTGACGGGGTGCCGAATGTGAAACGCGGCTTTGCCACCGACACGCTTGGCGCATTGCGGATGATCAAGGATGCGGATGAACTGGCGCTGTTGCAGGAAAATGCGCATATCGCAGATGCGGCCCACACTGCCGTGCGAGAGGCGATGCGGGACGGGATCACGGAACGTGCATTGGCCGATATTGCGAAGGCCAGTTTCACTGCGCAGGGCGCCAGCATCGCTTTTGGCATCGTTGGCGCGGGCGCACATTCGTCCTACCCACATCATCATACGGGCGATACGCCGATCCGCCCCGGCGATGTCGTTGTGGTTGATATCGGCGCTGAAAAAGGCGGGTATTATTCGGATATCACCCGCATGGCTTGCCTTGGCACGCCCCCGGATGAATATCAAAAGGTGCATGATACGGTTGAGGCCGCCGTTCAGGCTGCCCTTGCTGCGATCCGGCCTGGCGTTGCGGCCCATGTCATCGACAAAGCGGCGCGCGACGTCATCACCGCCGCAGGCTATGGCGACTATTTCACGCATCGCACCGGTCACGGGCTGGGGTCGGAGGTGCATGAGCCGCCTTATATCACCTCTAACAATCCGCTGATCCTTGGAGAGGGCATGGTCTTTACGGTTGAGCCGGGGATCTATCTGCCGGGTCGTTTTGGGGTGCGGTTGGAAGAGGTCGCTGTCGTCACCGCCACGGGTTGCCGCGTCCTGTCAGGACTGTCGCGGGATCTGCATTCTGCGACTGTATAGCCCCCCCGACGCAACGTTCGGTGGGGTCCGCGCGGTGCCTTAATAAGGGAATGTCACGGGAAAGGGTCGACGCTTTGCCGACGTCTGGCCGACGCTTTGCCGACCGGCCAAAACCCAGCAAATGCGGGCGTTAACGGTGATTCGACAAAAAAACGGGGCGCCGGTTGCCCGACACCCCACCGAACGTTGCGTGTGAGTGAATTACTGAATGCGGAATGACGCGGAATCGCCCGCACCTTTATCGACCGTAAACCGGATACTGTCGCCCTGCACTTCGACCAACTGGCAATTATAGGGGATCGGATCGCCGCCCCAGACCATTTCACGGCAGAAATAACCGTCCTGCCAGGACCAGTTGCCCGAGATATCCCAACCGATGGCAGCACCCTGAATCTGCCCGTTATTCAACACGTTAAGCCTGACCCCATAAAGGCGGTTGCGCAGCAGCTTGCCGTCGACAAGTGACCGGAACGTGTTTTCGTCGTAGATTGGGACATAACTATCGGCCGCAGCTGGTGCTGCGGTCAAACCCATCACAATCGCAAGAATGAGCCGTTTCATAAGATACCTCCTGTAGCGTCAGATTATACCTTATACGGCCAATCCCAACGATTGGTTCACTTGGTCGGCGGTTACAGGCCGAGCACATCCAACATGTTGTATTCACCCGGATTTTTGTCCTGCCCCCAAAGTGCGGCCTTCAACGCGCCACGCGCAAAAACGCCCCGGTCTGTCGCCATATGGCGCAGCACGATCCGTTCACCTGGGGCTGCAAAAAGCACGTCATGTTCACCCACGATATCGCCGCCGCGAATGGCCGTGAAACCGATATCACCGCGCTTGCGGGCACCGGTGATCCCGTCGCGTCCGCTGTCACGTACATCGTTCAGCGCCACGCCACGGCCCTCGGCAGCGGCTTCGCCCAACATCAGGGCAGTGCCGGACGGCGCATCGACCTTGTGGTGATGATGCGCCTCGATCACCTCGATATCGAAATCCTCGTCCAGTGCGGCGGCCACCTTTTTCGTCAATTGCACCAACAGGTTGACCCCAAGGGACATATTGCCCGCACGCACGATCACCGCATGACGGGCCGCGGCGTTAACCGCTTTCAGATCATCATCCGTCATACCGGTTGTGCCGATGACATGCACCGCACGCGCCTGCGCCGCCAGCCCGGCAAAAGCAACGCTTGCAGCAGGGGACGTGAAATCAATGACGGCTTGCGCCTTTGCAAACGCCTCAACCGCGTCATCGGTGACGTTCACACCCACCGGTTGTCCGCCCAACATCGTGCCGACATCCTGACCGACCCAATCATGACCGTCACGTTCCAGCACCGCCACCAGCCTGCATTTGTCCGATGCCAGCACCAGTTTGGTCAGCATCTGACCCATCCTGCCTGATCCGCCAGTGATCACGATGCCGGGTAACTCTGTCATGCTCTGTCCTTTCATTTCCGCCAACTTCTTAGCCGGGCATTGCCCGCAGCGCAAAGCCTTGCTTGGCAATGCCGCCCGGCAGGCTTAAATGGGGGCTATGGCAAAGAACACGAACAGAGACGGCAAAGCCCCCACCCAGCGCATGTTGCGGGTCGGCGAACAGTTCCGCAGGATCCTGTCAGAAGTCCTGCAACGCGGCGACGTGCATGATGATGATCTGGCGCGCATGTCGATAACCGTGGGCGAGGTGCGGATGACATCCGACCTGCGGATCGCCACTGCCTTTGTGCTGCCCCTTGGTGGGCAGGGCAAGGAAGAGGCGCTGGAAGCCCTGCGCAGAAATCGTCATGAAATCAGGCATTTGGTGGTCAAGGGCGGGTCGATGAAATACGCGCCCGAATTGCGGTTTGAAATTGACGGCACCTTTGATCAGATGGACGCCACCCGCGCGTTGCTCGCCGAAGATCACGTGCGGCGGGATCTAGACGAATAATGCGCTGGCTGCTGCTGTTTGTGATCTTTCTTGCGTCCCCTGCTGCGGCGGTGACCTGCGAGGATGTCGATTATCAGGGCAACAGCTATACCGCCTGCACGGTGGATGTAGAAAACGAGGTTTTGCGCCTGTTCCATACCGATACGACGGGCAAGGTTCTGGGCAGTTTCAGCGCGATTGAGGCGACGCTGGATGTCGAAACCCTGTCCTTTGCGATGAATGCAGGCATGTATCACGATGACCGCGCGCCGGTGGGCCATTACATCGAGGACGGCGTTGAAAAGATGCGCGTCATCACCAATGAAGGCCCCGGCAATTTTGGCCTGCTGCCCAATGGGGTATTTTGCGTCAATGACACGCATGCGCAGGTCTATGAAACACTTGATTACGTTGAGAAATCGCCCGAGTGTCGCGATGCGACCCAATCGGGACCGATGTTGGTGATTGACGGCGCATTGCACCCCCGTTTCCTGCCCGACAGCACATCACATTTTATCCGCAACGGTGTTGGCACGACGGCGGATGGCAAGACCGCGATCTTTGCGATTTCCAACGATCGGGTATCGTTTCACAGCTTTGGCAGCTTTTTCCGCGACTATCTGGAACTGCCCAACGCGCTGTATTTCGACGGCAAAGTATCGCGCCTGCACGCCCCGGCACTGGGGCGTTCAGACATTGGTTTCAAACTGGGACCGATTGTCGGTGTGATTGATTAACGCCTGCCCGGCGGTCGCACCAGGCAGGCGTTGTGATATCGCGCGTTACTCTGCCGCTTGTGCGTAATCTTCCATCGGTGGACAGGTGCAGGTCAGGTTCCGATCGCCCCAGACATTGTCCACCCGATTGACAGGCGGCCAGTATTTGTCGACCCGGAACGCACCGGGAGGAAAACAACCGGTTTCGCGGCTATAGGGCCGGTCCCAATCCTTGACCAGATCCTCCATCGTGTGCGGCGCGTTTTTCAGCGGGTTGTTTTCCGCGTCGATCTTGCCCTCTTCGATCTGAGCAATCTCGGCCCGGATCGCCAGCATTGCGTCGCAGAAGCGGTCAAGCTCTGCCTTGTTTTCCGACTCGGTTGGTTCAATCATCAGCGTTCCAGCCACCGGCCAGCTCATCGTCGGGGCGTGAAAACCGCAATCAATCAGACGCTTGGCGATATCATCAACGGTCACATGCGCACTATCGGCAAAGGGCCGCGTGTCGATGATGCATTCATGCGCAACCCGCCCGGACGGCCCTTTATAAAGCACGTCAAACGCCCCTTCGAGCCGTTTGGCGATGTAGTTGGCGTTCAGGATCGCGACGCGGGTCGCCTGGGTCAGCCCCTCGCCCCCCATCATCAGGCAATAGGCCCAGGATATTGGCAGCAAAGAAGGTGAGCCGAAGGCCGCAGCCGAAACCGCCCCGTCGCCGGTGTTGGGATCGCCGGGCAGGTGCGGGATCAGGTGATCCTTGACCCCGATTGGCCCCATACCGGGGCCACCACCGCCATGCGGAATGCAGAATGTCTTGTGCAGGTTCAGGTGGCTGACATCGCCGCCCAGATCACCGGGGCGCGACAGGCCGACCATCGCATTCATATTCGCGCCGTCGATATAGACCTGACCGCCATGGTCATGGGTCAGCTTGCAGACCTCTATCACCGTTTCCTCGAACACCCCATGGGTCGATGGATATGTGATCATGCAAGCGGCAAGGTTATCGCCATGCTGTTCGAGTTTGGCCCGGAAATCATCCAGATCAATATCGCCATTGGCGGCGGATTTGACCGGCACGACCTTCCAGCCGACCATCTGGGCAGAGGCAGGGTTGGTGCCATGCGCCGACATTGGGATCAGGCAGATATTGCGGTGATCCTGCCCATTGGCCCGGTGATAACCTGCAATGCTCAGAAGGCCCGCATATTCGCCCTGCGCACCCGAATTGGGCTGCATGGAGATCGCATCATAGCCGGTGATATCACATAGTTTGGCGGACAAATCGCCGATCATCTCGCTATAGCCGGCGGCCTGATCTGTGGGGCAATAGGGGTGCAGTTGCGAAAACTCGCGCCAGCTGACGGGCATCATTTCGGCGGCTGAGTTCAGCTTCATCGTGCAGGAGCCAAGCGGGATCATCGCCCGGTCCAATGCCAGATCGCGGTCGGCCAGACGCCGCATGTAGCGCATCATTTCCGTTTCTGCGCGGTTCATGTGGAATACGGGGTGGGTCAGGAAATCGCTGCTGCGGATCAGCTTGTCAGGTACATGATAATGCGGGGTGTAATCCTTGTCCTGCCGGTCAACACCAAAGGCGCGCCAGACCTTTTCAATGGTTGCAGGCCGGGTCCGCTCATCCAGCGTGATGCCGATCTGGGTCTTGCCCACGGCGCGCAGGTTGATCCCCTCATCCACAGCCGATTTCATCACCGCCGCTTGCAGCGGGCCGACATCAACAGTGATCGTGTCAAAGAAGGTGGCAGGCCGCACATCAAAGCCGCCTTGCTTTAGCCCTTCGGCCAGCCGCGCGGTTTTGCGGTGGATACGTTGGGCGATTGCCTTGAGCCCTTCCGGCCCATGGAACACAGCATAAAACCCGGCCATGACAGCCAGCAAGGCCTGGGCGGTACAGACATTCGACGTCGCCTTTTCGCGGCGGATATGCTGTTCGCGGGTTTGCAGGGACAGCCGGTAGGCGCGGTTGCCGTGGCTGTCGATGGACACACCAACGATCCGGCCGGGCATCGACCGCGCGTAGGATTGCTTGGTCGCCATATAGGCCGCGTGCGGGCCGCCATATCCCACTGGCACCCCAAAACGCTGGGTGCTGCCGACCGCGATATCGGCCCCCATGGCACCGGGTTCCTTGAGCAGGGTCAGCGACAGCGGGTCGGCAGAGATGATGCCAATCGCCTTGTTTTCATGCAGTTTGGCGATGGGGTCCGTGAAATCACGCAGATGCCCATAAGTGCCGGGATATTGGAAGATCGCGCCAAACACGGCGCTTGCATCCATGTCATCAGGGTTGCCGACCGTAATCTCGATCCCCAGCGGGGCTGCACGGGTTTTCATCACGGCGATGTTCTGCGGATGGCAGTTTTCATCGATGAAGAAACCGGTGACTTTCGATTTCGACACGCGCTGCGCCATGGTCATCGCCTCTGCGCAGGCGGTCGCCTCGTCCAGCAATGAGGCGTTGGCAATCTCCAACCCGGTCAGGTCGCTGACCATGGTCTGGAAGTTCAACAGCGCCTCTAGCCGACCCTGCGAAATCTCGGGCTGATAAGGGGTGTAGGCGGTGTACCATGCCGGGTTTTCAAGGATGTTGCGCTGGATCGCGGGGGGCGTGACGGTGCCATGGTAGCCCTGCCCGATCAGCGAAGTCAGGACCTTATTCTTGGACGCAGTGACCCGCATGTGGTGGAGCAATTCGCGCTCTGACTTGGGCTTGCCGAAATCAAGCGGTTCTTTCTGGCGGATTTGTTTGGGCAGGGTGTCGTCGATCAGCGCATCAAGGCTATCGGCCCCCACGACCTGCAACATCTCGTCCATTTCAGCAGGTGACGGGCCGATATGGCGACGGTTGGCAAAGTCATAGGGCAGATAATCGGTGGGGGTGAAGGTCATGTCAGGTCTCCGCAGGGGCATGGGACAGGATGTTGATAGGGCGGCCGTCAGGATCACGAATGAAAAAGCGGCGCACGCCCCAGGGTTCGTGCGTCATGGGATAGGTGATTTCCGCGCGCATTTCGGTGGCGCGGGCATAGGTTGCGTCCAGATCGTCAACTTCGATGGAAAGTGCGGGCACCGGCGCACCGGAGCCGCCTTCGCTGGCCAGACTAAGCTGCACGTCTTGTTTGGCACCGCCAGCCAGCGTGACGATCCAGCCGTGATCCATCACGCGATCAAGATCAAAAAGCCGCGCATAGAAAGTTGCCGTCTTGTCCGGATCGCCGGTATTCAGGTCTGCGACAATCCGAACGATGCTCATCAGGCGATCATGTCGTTATAGGCGGCTTCATCCATGTAGTCGTCCATCTGGGATGGATCGGATGGCTTGATCTTGAAGAACCAGCCATCGCCTGTCGCGTCTTCATTGGCGAGGCCGGGATTGTCTGCCAGTGCTTCGTTCACCGCGACAATCTCGCCGTCTATCGGGGCCATGATATCTGATGCGGCCTTGACGCTTTCGATCACAACGGCTTCGTCATCCTTGGCAACCGTGGTGCCAACCTCGGGGAGTTCGACAAAGACGATATCGCCCAATTGGGTTGTGGCATGTTCGGTGATGCCGACGACGATGACATCGTCCTCGGGGCGGAGCCATTCATGCTCTTCTGTGAATTTCATCTTTCGTCTCTCCGTTGTGGTTAGCGTTTGAAATTGGCCGGGGTGAACGGCATTTTGGTGACTGTCAGCGGCAGCCGTTTGCCCCGTAATTCGCCGTAAACTGTGGTGCCGGGGCTGGCATGTGCAGTGGCCAGATACCCCATCGCGACGGGGCCACCGACCGTGGGCCCAAAACCGCCGGATGTGATGTTGCCGATCTGCACGTCACTTTCCGCGTCTGCAAAAATTGCCACACCTTCGCGCATCGGTGCGCGCCCATCAGGCAAAAACCCCACACGTTTGCGCGAAACGCCTTCGGCCATTTCCGAAAAGATCGCATCGGCCCCGGGGAACCCGCCCGCCCGGTCGCCACCCGCGCGGCGGACCTTTTGGATGGCCCATGTCAATGCGGCCTGAATCGGTGTTGTGCCGGTGTCGATGTCGTGACCGTAAAGGCATAGCCCACCTTCGAGCCGCAGCGAATCCCGTGCGCCCAGCCCGATGGGTTCAACATCATCATGCGCCAGCAGTGCCTGCGCCAGGTCGACGGCCTGATCATTGGGCACCGAGATTTCATACCCGTCCTCACCGGTATAGCCCGACCGCGACACCCAGCATTCCGCACCGTTCAGATCAAGCGTGGCGACATCCATGAATGCCATATCTGCCGCCGCAGGATTAAGGGCGGACAGAACGGTTTCGGCGGCTGGACCTTGCAGCGCCAGCAAGGCGCGGTCCGGCACCGGCGTGACGGTGACGTCAGGTTCCAGATGCGCCTTCATATGTGCGATATCAGCGTCCTTGCAGGCCGCATTTACCACCACAAAGATATGATCGCCCCGATTGGCCAGCATCAGGTCATCCATGATGCCGCCATGGTCATTTGTGAAAAATCCGTAGCGCTGGCGGTTCTCGGCCAAGCCAATAATGTCGACCGGGATCAGCCGTTCCAGCGCGGCGGCAGCACCATCACCTGTCACTTTGACCTGCCCCATATGGCTGACGTCAAACAGCCCAGCCTTGGCGCGGGTGTGCTGATGTTCCTTCATCACCCCCAGTTTGTACTGCACCGGCATGGCGTAGCCAGCAAAAGGCACCATTTTTGCGCCCCGTTCGACATGCAAATCATGCAGCGGAGTATGGAGGAGATCTGACATCAGGCGGCCCTTTCATCGCCGCTGATCCAATAAGGAAAATCAAACGGCACCACAGTGACGCATGGTGAACCATGCGCGTGATGCCCCTTCTGTCCTTTTGCCTGAGATCGCTATCCCTTCGGCGGACGCTATTTGCGCCTCTCTCCAGAGTCTTGAACACACAATCGGTCCCTTGGCCTGAGAGTTTCCGGGGCGGTTGCTCCTTCGGCACCAGCTTATCTGGTTCTCCCGATCATGCGGCTGTTTTGGCAGCACGGTAATGGTTTCACATTTTGCTATCCGTGATCAAGGCGCAGATGCGACTTTTTGACACTTTGGCCGTTTGGACGTGATCAACCGGCGTTGTAATCCCGGATCACAAAGTGCTTGGTCGTCGTCTCGATCACATGCCAGAAGCCGCGGAACCCGTTTGGGATCAGAAAACTGTCGCCCGTCCGAAACGTCTGCACTGTGCCGTCATCCGAGATCAATTCGACATGGCCGGAGAGCAGAAAGCAGAATTCGTCGCGATCCGCAAAGGCGATCCATTTGCCCGGCGTGCTGGTCCATGTGCCTGCAAGCAATGAGCCATCACCGCTGGTAAACCGCATCTGCGTTTCGTGATGCGGGTCGCCCGCAACAACCCGGTCGGGCAGATCGGCGAGGCGCCGTTTTGTGACTGCCGTGCTTTCCTGGAAATCTACAACACGCATTTGTTTTGCCCTTTCAGATGGTCCGGCGGTCAGAGGATTTCGTCGCGCAGGTAATAATAAGGATACATCATGCGCTGCCCCAACCGGCGAAACGGCGTCAGAATTCCGTGGCTTGGCAGCGGTGAGGTAAAGATTGGCAGGTCCAGTTCCTTGCCCTGCCCTGCGACCAGTTGCGCCAGGCGTTTGCCAGCCTGTGCGGAATACATCACCCCGTTGCCCCCATAACCCATGGCATAATAGATCGTTTGCTTGGGGTCAGGTTGGAAGATGCGGGGCATCATGTCGTGGCTGACATCGACCCATCCCCACCAGGAATAATCCAGATTGATATCCGTCAGCGCCGGGAATTTGCGGAACAGTCCCTTTTTCAGCAATTCCAGATGTTTGGGGTTTTCCGCATCCGGCCCGGTGATAGCGCTGCGGCTGCCGATCTGTACACGGTCATCGGACAGAAACCGATAGTAGTGCCGCAACGTGCGTGTATCGGTCAGCGGTGATGTCACCTGAAACCCGCATTCCGCCTTTTCGTCATCTGTCAACGGGCGGGTCACGATGGAGTTCGACAGGATCGGCATCAACCGGTGTTTGGTTCGCTCATTCAGTCCGGGCGGGGTGTATCCCGCCGTTGCCAATGCCACCGCACGCGCCCGCACTGTCCCCCCCGGAGTTGTCAGGTGATGCACGCCATCCTTGATCTTCCACCCCATGACCGGGCTGGCCGTGTGGATTTTGGCCCCCAGTTTGCGCGCCAGCCGCACATAGCTGAATGCGAGCTTTGCGGCGTGAATACAGGTCCCGTCAGGTTCCCACATTGCGCCATGGGCTTCCTGGTCTCGGACATGATTTTCGTGCAACTCTTCGCGGCCGATAATACGAGAGCCATAGCCGAACACATCGTTCAGCAGCGCGCTTTCCTTTTCCAGCCTGGGCAGCACTTTTGCCCTATGCGCCAGATAATAATGGCCGCCCGGCTGCGGATCACAGTCGATATCGTCCGAACCGATCAGATCGTTGAACAACGCGAACGCTTCCGTCACCTCGCCATGCATTTTTTTGGCGACATCAACGCCCCAGCGCTGAATCCATTCAGACCGTTTCAACCGTCCCGATGAAATCTGCGCCTGCCCGCCATTTCGCGTAGAGCAACCCCAGGCAACGGTATTTGCTTCTAGCACTGTGGCCTTGATCCCGTGTTCCTTAGCCAGGTGGATCGCCGTGGACAGCCCTGTGTAGCCTGATCCGACAACAATGACGTCCACATCCATATCGCCAGACACCGGCCCGTCATCCGGGGGCGGCGTGCCAGCGGTGCCGATCCAGTAGGTCGGGGCATGATCCCGATTATGGCCGGGGCCCGCATCTATGATTGGATCATAGCGCGGGTCATAGCTGGCCTTGGGCCAGTGGCGGGGGCGTTTTGAATCAGGCATCGAAATGCTCCATCAACAAAGGGGTTACGCTGCTTTGAACGGTGGCCGGGATTTGCGCAGGGCCTGTTTGACGATGATCATGCCGTCGCGCAGGGTGAACAGGTCAGCGCCTTGCGCCTCGACCCGCATGCCCTGGGCATCGGTGCCCGAAAACGTCCATTCCGATACGGCGCGGTCGCCTTGCACAAAGTGGCTGTGGTGATCCCAATGGGCATCTTTCATGCCGGTCCAAACAGCGGAAAACGCATTGGCAATCGCATCCGCGCCTTCGACCTTGGCACCGTAAGCGGCGTCGCCGCCGACCGTGTAGAACACACAATCATCCGCGAAATGGGTCATGACCCCATCCACGTCATGGCGATTGAACGCGTCAAAGGTATCGCGCAGATCCTGCGCGGTGAGTGTCGTATTCATCATTTTCTCCGTAGGTGACGGTTAGTCAGTTATCCCGGATCGGTTTCCCGATACGGCACCACAAGTGTGGGCATGGTTGCACGCCGCAAAACACGTTTTGCGACAGTGCCAAGGAAGGTTTGTGAAAACCCGTGCTCATGCGCCCCGATCACGATCAGGTCGCATTTCAGTTCTGCGGCCCGGCGCAGGATGACCTCTGCCGGGTATCCATCCACAAGTTCAATCGTCTCAACTTGCTTGCGGATATTGCTGTCTTCTTCGCTGACAAGATCCCAAAACGCCTTTTGCCGTTCGGCCATGACAGCCTTGGCGTGGTCGTGCCGCGCCTTCGCCGCCTTTTCGCTTGATCCGCTTGTCTGCATGAACATCTGCATGGTGATCTTTGCATCGTCGCTCATTGGTTCGACCGCATGCACCATATGCAGCTTGGCCCCGGTGGCCGACGCCAGACTGGCAGCATGGCGCATGGTATAGGCCGAATGCTTCGACAGATCAGTCGCGCAGAGGATATGTGTTACTGTAGGTTTCATAAGAGCCTCTATTCCGGTTGCGGTTCAATAGCCAAAGAACCGGGGGAGCCACAGGGAGATTTCAGGCACAAAGGCGATTATAAATATCGCGATAGTGTTGATGAAAGCGAAAGGCAGTGCCGCGACCGAAATCTTTTCAATCGAGATGTTCGAGATACCCGAGGCAATGAAAAGGTTTTCGCCCAGCGGTGGCGTCTGAAAGCCGATACCAAGGCAGCATACCATCACCACCCCAAAGTGGATCGGGTCGATCCCCACGCTGTAGGCCACAGGCAGCATGACCGGCACCAGGATCAGAATGGTTGCCAGTGTTTCCATGAACATCCCCACAAACAGCAGGAAGAAGATCACCAGCGTCCAGATGATGTAGATGTTGTCTGTCACTGACAGCATACCGTTCGCGATGACCGCAGGGATCTGGTTTTCCACCAGTAGGCGGCCGAACACGGTAGCCGTAAACATGATCAACAGGACGCGCCCGGTCAGCCATGTTGTTGTTTCAAGCGCAGTGAACAGCTTCTGCCAGCTGAGTTCGCGGTAGATGAATGCCCCCACAACCAAGGTGTAGAAAATGGCCACAATCGCAGCTTCGGTTGGTGTGAAGAAGCCCGAATAGATACCGCCAAGGATCACAACCGGGGCCATCAGCGCCCAGAAACCGCGATACATCTCGCACCAGATTTCGCGTGCGGACCAGCCTTCGGCAGAACCCTTATAGCCGTGCTTTTTCGCCAGGATGTAGTTCATGATCAGCAAGCTTCCCGCGATCAGGAAGGCCGGCATGAAACCCGCAATGAACAGTTTCGGGATCGACACGGTCTGGAACTGCCCGAACTCTTCCACCGCTTCGGGTGGGGCCGGCATGCCCAGCGCGGCAATCCCAAAGATGATCAGTGGGATTGATGGCGGGATCACGATCCCCAGGCCACCAGACGATGCCGTGATCGCCGATGAAAAGCTGCGGCCATAGCCGCGTTCGATCATGGCAGGGATCATCAGCATGCCAACAGCCGCTGTCGTTGCGGGGCCAGAGCCGGAAATCGCGCCAAAGAACAGGCAGGCAAAGACGGTTGCCGCCGACATGCCGCCGGTAAAGGGACCCGCGAAACTTTCGGCGACATTGATCAGCCGTCGCGATAGCCCCGAGGCTTCCATCAGCGCCCCGGCCAGAATGAAAGCGGGCAACGCCATCAGCGGGAATGACCCCACCGACGTATAGGCGATCTGCACGAATTTGATTGGGTTTTCGTCCAGATAAAGGAATGAAATCAGCGTCGAAACGCCCAGCGCAACGGTGATCGGGGCGCCGATAAACAACAGAAGAAGGAAGCCTCCGAAGAGGATCAGGATGATTTGGCTTTCCATTACTTGGTTTCCTCTTCGCTGCCAGATGTTGCTGGCGCTTCGCCAATATCGGCCCTGACTTCTTCAAGGTCGATCGAGTCAGGGTCACGCATGTCTTCGTCCAGGATGATCTTGCGATAGTTCACCTGAATGACCCGGATGGTCATCAGCGTGAATGCAATCGGCAGCACGATATAGACCCAGCTGAGGTGGAACCCCATGGTCTGAGAGGACTGGAACCTGTTCATCTTGTTGAAGATGAAATCAATCGCCAGATAGACGAAGTAGACATTGAAGAAGATCCAGAACAGGTCAGCAAAAGCTTCGATATATTTGATGGCCCGTGGTGGCAGGAACTTGAATTGAAAGGTCACGCGGTTATGCGCCCCCATCTTGGCGGCATAGCTTGCACCAAAGAACACAAACCAGACGAACATGTAGATCGACAGTTCTTCGACCCATGAAAACGAAAAGTCGAACAGTGTTCTTACGACGACCTGCAAAAACAGCAAGCATACAAATATCGCAAGTAACGTGCGGCAGATGTAGCTTTCTATATTATCGACGACATACCAAAATTTTGTCATTTGCCCCTCCCACTTCGTTCAGACAAGCGCCGGAAGGCGCTTGCCCATTTCTTGTATTGCGAATTATTCGGAGACGGGATCGCGACCGATTTCAGCAAGTACAGCGTTCAACTTGTCGATGCCGCCGATGCTGTCATAGAACTTTGGCCATACGGCTTCGGTTGCCAGCGTGATGAACTCTTCTTCGTTGTTCTCCGGGTCCATGATCTCCATGCCTTCATCAAGCAGGATCTGCTTAATCTCGGCTTCTTTGTCGCGGAGGAACTGGGCAGATGCAGCTGTTGCCGCCTTGCCTGCTTCCAGAACGATGTTCTGGTCTTCTTCGGACAGTTCCTGGAAAACCTGCTCGGAGATGATCAGAGGTTCGATAGAGAAGATGTAACGGATGTTCGTGACGTATTTTTGTACTTCGTAGAACTTCATCGCGTTGATGGTGGTGTATGGGTTGTCCTGACCGTCAACAACCTGAGTCTGCAAACCAGCAAATGTTTCGGACCACGCCATCGGCGTTGGGCTGATGCCCCATGCCTTATATGTGTCGATCATGATCTCGTTCTTGGGAACGCGGATCACCAGCCCTTGCAGGTCAGCGACAGATGTCACTGGCTTTTTGGAGTTGGTCAGACGGCGGAACCCTGTGTAGGTCCATGCGATGATCCGCACGCCGGCGTCGTTGATTGTGTTTTCTGTCAGTTCCTGACCGATTGGCCCTTGGGTCAGCTTTTCAGCGTCTTCCAGGCTCAGGATCACATATGGCAGTGAGAACACGCCAACTGTTGGTGAAAACGGTGTTACGTTGTTGATTGCCAGCAGCGACATATCCAGCGTGCCGATTGCGGCTTCGTTCACGGTGTCCTGCTCTGACCCCAGCTGACCGTTCAGGAACAGTGTTGCTGTGTGCTCGCCGCCCGAAAGCTCTTCCAACGCTTCGATAAAGGCCAGGCCGGTTGCTTCCTGGCTGCTGCCGCCGCTGTCGCCGACGGCGATTTTGAAGTTTTTCGCCTCGGCCGCGCCAAAGCTCAGCAGCGTTGCCGCTGCCGCAACGGCGACCGTAGACGTAATTTTCGTCATAAATGTCATAGAATCCTCCTCGTTGATACTTGCGAATTTCATCGCATTACTTGAAGAGCACAGTCTTAGCCGCCCCAGTCAAGTAATTTAAGCTACGCGCGATGACCCTCAGTTCATTAGGGCCAGTTTTGGATTTGATTTAGACCAGTTGCCTACACATTGCGCTTTTGGCGCAGTTTCAGGCGTCTTGTGAAAGGGCTATGTCCCGGTTTGGTTTAGCGCAAAGGGCGCGCGATCCGCCGGGTCGGATGTCGCAAGCGCGGGCTGGCCTATCCTTGCATAGCCATAAAATCGGCGGGCCGTTTCGGACTTCTCTTTTTTCAAGAATATCATTTATCACGTTGATATATATGATATTCTGCAAACTTGGATTCGTTGTTGGGGTGTCTGCATTAGTCCAGTGGTGCCATCGTCCCATCGACGCACTCTGCCGGGATTTCCACGAGATTCCCAGGGTCCATGGACGTGATATCAACCGTAACCATTATCCCTGCGCTACTGCAGATCAGTTGTTTGGCCAAAGGATCAATCATTTCCGGGCTGTCGGTATATGATACGATGTTTGACCCCAACACGGTATAAAGCCCCGATGGTTGTGGCGCTGAGAAGTATCCTTCGATCAGCACCATGCCCGGCGCGCTGGCGAAGACACCCGTTTCCAGCTGGCTTACCTGCAAACTGTCCTCTGCCGGCTCGCCTGTTGCCCGAATGACATCCCCGTCCTGAAGGTGCTGTGGCCGCAAGCCCCTGATTTCCGTGCCGCCCAGCCTGAGGGGTCGATCCGACTGGGTATTAAAGACCGTCCCTTCGATACGGGCGTTGACGGGATCACTGACCCGGTCCACCCGCGTTGCGATCACCTGCCCTGCTTGCCACAGCCCGCTGATGGCGACCCAATCACCGGTAGCGATATCCGAAGCCATGCCATCAGCTGTCAAAACGCGCGTGCCCATGATGGTCAGTTGACCATCCGGCGATACCTGTGCAGGCCCAACAAGCGGTAGGATTTGCCGGATATCCCTTGCCCGCCATTCCGACCCTTCCAGATGTGCCAGCACGGCCACGGTATGACCGGGCAACAGGTTTTCGACCGCCATGCCATCATCAAACAGAATGTGCTGGCCGTTGACATAGATACTGCCCAAGGCTGTGATGGTTCCGACAATGCCGGTGCCCAGGATGCCGCCTTCGCGTTCGGTATCCTCTGCTTCTGCCCATGCCGCAGATGTCAGGCAGAGGCCAAGGATGGCTGCCGCCAGAATGCCCAGTCGCCTCATTCTGCATCCCCTTCATCTGCGGCAGGGGTCGGCAGGATATAGGCCCCTGCTGCAAACGTTCCTTTGGCCTTATGATCCGCATCGCGTTCCTGCAATGCGCGCGCGCGGGTGTTCAATGTCTGTAGCATCTTCTGGGCTTCTGTCTTGGCCAATGCCTCTAGTTCCGCAATCGCAACATCGCTTAGATGTGAATACCGCAGGATGCGATCAAAGTGCCGTGCCTCGCCCGACCCCGCCAAAAGGTTATGTGTGGCGGCCGTCAGATGGGCTGACAGCGTGGCGTGGTAAGCGGCGATCAACTCCTCGGACCCTGCCGCCGGGAGCAAGGCGTTGGCTACCAATGCGAATCTGTCATCTGGGGTTTGTTGCACCGCGCCCTGATCAATAAGTGTTTGCAGGATCGTGCCCGGTGCCGCATCCAGCCGCACGCGGCGCACCAGTTCATTGAAGCCCGGACCGTCTTTGTCATTGTCCCGGCTAAGTGCGCGCGGCGCACCATTCTGATCTTGGAAACCGGGTGCCCCTGTCCAATGGCCGATCAGCAAAGCCATGCGATTTGCCGATTTCCGACCGGAGGATACGTCTGTATCGGCACGCAACCTGCGCACATCCTTGCGGTGCAACCCGGTGATCACACTGATCCTGCTGTCGGATACGTCTGCGCCTTCGGTCTCGATCGCAGCATTCAGCAAGGCCTGTTTCATTGATTCCGTCAGCGACCCAAGTGTCAAACCCTGCGCGACGATGGCCCGGGCGAGCGGGGCAAGCAAATCACCCAGCGCAGTGGAAAACGGATCGGGCGACTTATCGCTCATCAATAATATCCATATTTTTAAATGTATTATGTAGTGCGTTTGCCAATTTCTGTCACATATACACGTTGTCGTGACGCTACGTTAAATCTTGTGATGTAATAATGGGATTTTTTCCCATTATTTCTAGGGCATATTTCCATCAGGAGAAAATACATGCCCCACTCACTCCGAAACACGCTGTCCCAGCAGGTATTTCCCGTCCAGACCTATTTGGCGCCGCCGTTGGAAAAGGCGCTGCAAGGCCTGACCCCGCAGGATCGCCAACGCTTTGTGTCCTTTGGCTTTGGGCCAGAGGTCACCCCCCGCTTTGATACGATACTGAAGGGGTTTGCGCATTTCGCGCATAGGCAACCCGACGCGATTGCTGCTGAATGTGGTGATGACAGGATTACCTATGCTGATCTGAACACGTCCGCAAATCGCCTTGCCGGGCAATTGGCCGCCAAAGGCGTCAAGCGCGGCGATGTCGTCTGCCTATATCTGCATCGTTCCATCGAGATGCTGGTGGGCCTTCTGGCCGCCATGAAGGTTGGTGCCGCCTATGCGCCGCAGCATGTCGGTGTCGCCCCGACCGAAGCGCTGCGCCATATCGCGAAGGCCACTGGCGCGCGCGTGATCCTGTCATTGAGCCATCTTGTCGATCAGGTTCCTGTTACTGCGGATCAAACCGTGATTGCGATTGATACGACCATGCAGGACACCGGCCTGCCAGATACCGCGCCGAACGGGCCGCAACACCGTCTGCGCCCGGATAACCGCGCCATGGTTTTGTTTACCTCTGGCACCACGGGCGTGCCGAACGGCGTGCAGGTGACCCACCGCAACCTGTGCAACATCCTGCAAACGTCCCCCGGCGATCTGGGTATGCGCCCAGGTTTGCGGGTCGGGCAGATCCTGTCCATCGCATTTGATATGGCCGCTTGGGAAACGCTGGGCGCATTATCAAACGGGGCCACATTGGTCATTCGTGGCAAGTCCATCGCCGAGACGGCAGAGAAGGTGGATATTCTTATCGCGACTCCGTCGATCCTGAATGCACTGGATGCCGACCGCTGTCATGGGGTCAAGGTCGCCGCCGTGGCGGGCGAACCGTGCCCGCGCCCCTTGGCGGACACATGGTCCGCGTTCTGTGCATTCTACAATTCCTGCGGCCCAACCGAGACGACGATCATCAACACCGCAGAGCCGCATTTCCCCAACAAACCGGTCCTGTCCATTGGACGACCCACCCCCAACAACACGGTCTATGTTTTGGATGACGATCTGACCCCCCTGCCCATCGGTCAAAAGGGCGAGATGTGGGCGGGCGGTGATTGTGTGACCATGGGCTATCTGGCCAACCCCGCGCTGACGGCGGACCGATATCGCGATGATCCGTTCCGTCCGGGTCACAAGATGTTCCGCACCCGTGATCTGGGCGCCTGGACCGAGGATGGCGCGCTGGAACATTTCGGCGGGGTCGATGATCTGGTAAAAATCTGCGGCTTTCGCGTTGAACTGGACGGGGTTTCCGCAGCGCTGGAGGCGTCAGAAGGCTGCGAACAGGCCGTGACACTGAAATATGACAACCGCAATCTGGTCGCTTTCATCTCGCCCGCGACCGCTGACCCCGTCACGGCAACGCAATCAGTGACGAACCGTCTGCCCTATTACAACAAACCTACCCTTGTCCTGGCCCTGGATGAGCTACCCCGCACCGCGCGCGGCAAGATCGACAAACGGTTGCTATTGCAAATGGCCGCCGACGCAATTGCCACCAGCAAAGTGGAGTTGAACTGATGTCGACCCAAACCGTTGACCTTGATCCCCGCGCGGGCTTTGCCAAGCGGGTCCGCCGCATCACCCGCCACCCGTCATTGATGGAATACCGGCGGCTTGTTTTCCTGGTGGTCGCCGTGAACCTTTTTGTGTTTGCCATTGGTCTGCGCGACGGACGCTGGTTATCGGATGGGGCGTTTGCCCTTGCCCCGATTGCCGATATGGCGCTGATCAATCTGTCGCTTGGCATCCTGATCCGTCAGCAACGTGTGGTGAATATCCTGTTCTGGCTTGCCACCCGGATACCGACCAGTTGGCCCTTATGGATCCGCTGGGGCGCTGGCAAAGTGTTCCATTTCGGCGGGCTGCATTCGGGCGGCACCGTCGTCGGGACCGTTTGGTTTGGCTTCCTGCTTTTTGCTATGGCGGCCAACCGGATCAGCGGCGCGGCTATTCCGTCTGACGTGACCCTGGGCCTTAGTGCTGTGATGGTCGGCTTGATGGTCCTGATGATCGTCTCGGCACTGGGACCGATCCGCGCCCGGTTTCATGACGTGTTCGAACGCATCCACCGCTTTGTCGGCTGGACCGTGCTGGCCCTGTTCTGGGCGCAGACCATGTCGATGACACGCGATGTGGGCGGTAGCCTGACCGAGGCACCCGCCTTCTGGATGCTGTGCCTGATCACCCTGTCGATTGTGTCCCCTTGGTTAACGCTGTAACGGGTGAAGGTGACCATCGACAAGCCGTCGAACCACGTCGTCATTGCCGGGTTTGATTATGGAGACACCCCGTTTGCGGGTAGTTCCAACGCCCTGTCCCACACCCCTTTTGGCCAATACCATTCATTCGCCAATATCCCGACACCGGGCAAACCGGGCTATCGGCTGGCCATCAGCCGTGCGGGCGACTGGACCGGTGATTTCATCGAAAACCCGCCCAGCCATGTTTGGGTTAAAGGGATCACGACATCCGGCGTCGCCCGGATCGAAGATCTGTTTACCAAAGTTGTCTATGTCGGCACCGGATCCGGGATCGGGCCGATCCTGCCGCATCTGTTGAAAAGGAAAGTACCGAACCACCTTGTCTGGTCGACCCGCAGCCCCCGCGCCACCTACGGCGATGCGATTGTCGACGAGATCGAGGCCCATACCGAAAACCCGGTGATCTGGGACACCGACGAACACGGCAAACCCAATCTGACGACACTTGCCCTGCAAGCCGTCCGCGAAACCGGGGCCGAAGCTGTGATCGTGATTGCAAACCAGAAACTGACCCGCCGTGTGGTGCATGACATGGAAAGCCTTGGCATCCCCGCCTATGGCGCGATCTGGGATAGTTGAGATGTATCAGACAATTGAAACAGCGGTCACAGGCCGTGTTGCCACGATCCGCTTTGACCGGCCCGACAAGCTGAACGCGCTGAACAGTCAGGTCATGCAAGAGGTGCTGGATGCCGCGACCGGCTTTGACGCGGATAGCGATATCGGCTGTTTGGTCCTCACTGGCACCGGGCGCGCCTTTGCTGCCGGGGCGGACATCAAGGAACTGGCCCTGCACGATTATGCCAGCATGTATGCTGCGGATTACTTTGCCGGGTGGGATCGCTTTGCCGCATTGCGCTTGCCCAAGCTGGCCGCTGTAAACGGGTTTGCACTGGGCGGTGGCTGTGAAGTTGCGATGATGTGTGACGTCATCCTTGCCGGAGAGGCCGCGAAATTCGGCCAGCCCGAGATCAAGATCGGTTGCATTCCCGGCATTGGCGGAACCCAGCGCCTGACCCGGCTGATCGGACGCGCGCGCGCCATGGATCTGATCCTGACAGGGCGGATGATCACGGCGGATGAGGCGTTGCAAATGGGTCTGGTCAGCCGGGTGATCCCGGATGCCGATCTGGCCGAGACCGCCATGGCGGTGGCGCAGGATATTGCCGGATATCCCCGCGACATCGCGATGATGGCGCGGGCTTGTGTGAACATGGCCGCGCAAAGCACCTTGGACAGCGGCATCCAGTTCGAACGTCAAATGTACCATGCGCTTTATGGATCAGAGGCCCAAAAAGAAGGCATGGCCGCGTTTATCGAAAAGCGGCCACCGCGATTTCATGATGCGGGGTAGCTACAGCACCTGATCAATGGCCCGGGTCAGCTTGTCCGTGATTTCCGTCACATGTTCGTCGTCCATGATGAAGGGCGGGGCGAGCAGAACGTGGTCGCCCTGTTTGCCATCACGGGTGCCGGGCATGGGGTAACAGATCAGACCTTCTGCAAAGGCTGCTTTCTTCAGCTTGCCAGCAAGGCCTTTGGCAGGGTCAAACGGTTGCTTGGCCCCGCGATCTGCAACAAATTCGACGCCCCAGAACAACCCACGGCCCCGGATATCACCGACATGTGCATGCTGCCCCAATGCATCATGCAACGCTATTTCCAGCTTTGCCCCCATGTCACGCACACGCCCGACAAGGTTGTCATCCAGAATTGTGTTCACCACAGCCAGTCCTGCAGCACAGGCTGTCGGGTGGCCGATATAGGTATGCCCGTGCTGGAACAAACCCGACCCGGCAGCGATCGTATCGTATATCTGACCAGTACAGAGCATCGCGCCAATCGGCTGATACCCGGCCCCAAGCCCCTTGGCGATGGTCACGATATCGGGGGTAATGCCATCCGCCTCGCAAGCGAAAAGATGGCCGGTTCGGCCCATGCCACACATCACCTCGTCAAGGATCAGCAGGACGCCATATTGGTCACAAATCTCGCGGACCCGTTTGAAGTAGCCATCGACCGGGGGGACGGCACCAAGCGTGGCGCCAACGACGGGTTCGGCGATAAAGGCCATGACGCTGTCCGAACCCAGACGCAGAATCTCTTGTTCCAACTCGTTCGCCACGCGCTGACCGTAGTCGTAGGCGCTCTCACCCTCGGGCCGTTCCGCATATTCGTAACAAGGCGCGATATGGCTGACGTCGATCAGGATCGGTTCGAACTGGGACCGCCGCCACTGGTTGCCGCCTGCGGCCAGGGCACCAAGGGTGTTGCCGTGATAGCTTTGGCGGCGCGCAATAAGATGTCGGCGCTGCGGCTCACCACGTTCAACGTGATATTGCCGGGCCAGTTTCAACGCTGCCTCAACGGCTTCTGACCCACCAGAGACAAAATAGACCCGATCCAGATCGCCGGGGGCATGCGTGATCAGAAGCTCCGCCAATGCTTCGGCCGGGTCGGAGGTGAAAAAACCGGTATGGGCAAAGGCAAGTTCGTCAACCTGATCCTTGATCGCCTGTTTGACCCGTTCGTTGGAATGGCCAAGGCAAGACACTGCCGCCCCACCGGAGCCATCGAAATACCGTTTGCCATTCTGGTCGATCAAGTAGCATCCTTCGCCGCGCTTGGCCGCGGGCAAGTCGGACCGGCAATGACGTGGGAATACATGGCTCATGCGGCTCTCCGTTCATGGCGTCCGATCGTGAACGCGCAAGGTCACTATGCGGCAAAATGCCCACGGCGACCAGACCGCAGCGTCAACGGACCTGACGGTGTTGTGCAACACGGTTCAGTCGCGGCATTAGAACACCTAATGCGCGTTATTAACACTTTCAGATATGTGATGAACCCTGCCCGCGCTACCGTCACCTGACGGGTTCAGCCAGAGGCAACGATGCCGGATATGACGCCTGCGCGGGGTGCGCGTAATTTACTGGAAAACTGTGCAAATGCGCAGCCCGGCGACCGGCTTTTGATCGCATTTGAACCGCCGGAATACGGGTATTACGACAAAACTGCCGTCAGCGTGGTGACAAAGGCCGGGCTGGAGATGGGATTGCAGGTCGATGCAGTCAATGTAGGCTTTAACGCCGACAATCCGCATCTGCCCCCTGCATTGCTTGCCCGGTTCGAGGCTGCGGATATTATCCTGTTTCTGGCCCGGCTGGGCGATCAGCTCCGGTTTTCCCAGATGCCACAGGACAAGAAGATCATCGTCAGTTTTGCCCTGAACCGCGAGCTATTCGGGTCGGGGCTGGCCAATGGGCATCACGATGCGTTTCTGCGTATCAAGACGGGGGTCAATAACCTGTTGGCGGCGGCCGGTGACGTCCATATCACGTGTCCCTTGGGAACGGATGTGCGCGGTCGCCCGCAGATGAACCTGACCCCAGCGGGTGACACATCTGTTTTGCGGTTTCCGATGTCCGTTTTCACCCCGGTTCCGGCGCATAGCTTTACCGGCCGCGTGGCGCTGACATTCCTGACTGGCACAGGGTCAAAATACTACGACGATTATACGATAGAATTTGACCACCCGGTCTTTGCAATGATGGAAAGCGGACGCCTGCGGCGTTTCGAAGGTGCCCCAGCCGATGTTGCCCGCGCAGAGGCGCAATATGATCGCATCGCAACGCGTTTCGGGATTGAGCGTGATTTTGTACATTCTTGGCATGCGGGCATACACCCCGGCTGTGGCTATCCATGGGATATGCGTGACAATTATGAACGCTGGGGCGGGACCGCATTTGGCAATCCACGGGTCCTGCATTTTCACACCTGCGGTGCCTATGCGCCCGGCGAAATAAGTTGGAATGTATTTGATCCAACGATCATCGTGGATGGTGTGACCTACTGGGATAATGGCGTCTTTCATGCAGCGCGCCTGCCATCTGGTCCTGCGATCCTGCGCGAATATCCCTGTGCTGCAGCACTATTTGACCATCCCGACAGAGATATCGGGATGCGCCAGATGCTTGAAAAAGCTGTCAGCGTTTGATTTATTCTTCGCCAATGGGGGCGAGATGAGCCGACCCCCATGGTGCGGAGCACTCCCGTCTCCGGCGCTGGCGTTGCAGGATCAAGATGACCCAAGCCGGCAAAACACACGGACATCTTCATGACAGACGCAATCGTCACACCGCTGACACAGGCCCTGGCCGAGGGAAAACTGACACGCGAAGACCTGAAATCATTCATGCACCGGTCCGATGCACCGGCATTTCGCAGACTGGCAATTTGGCTGCTGGTTTTGGTGGCAACAACGACCCTGATCACATTGGCATGGGACAGTTGGCTGATCTGGCCTGCCATGTTTCTGCATGGCATCGTGCTGGTCCATCATTTTTCGTTGCAGCATGAATGCGTGCATTACACCGTTTTTCGTACCCGTTGGCTGAATGATCTGGCCGGGCAGATTTGCGGATTGATCATCATCCTGCCGCATCGCTTTTTCCGTTATGAGCATTGTGATCATCACACTTACACCCAGACCACGGGCGACGACCCCGAGATGATCCCATTGCCACAGACCATCGGTGCGTATCTTTGGTATCTTTCGGCGGTACCCTATTGGCGCAGCAAGTTCACCGAACTGTTCCGCCATGCCTTTGGCCGGTTAAGCCCCGGTGAATTGCGCTTTATCCCGCAGGTCGAACATGCCGCCGTTTATCGCGATGCAAGGATGATGCTGACAATTTACGGGCTGCTGTTTCTGGGCAGCGTGATCACCGGCTGGTCAGGTTTGATCTGGTATTGGATCATCCCGCTATTTCTGGGGGAACCCGTGATGCGCTTCATCCGTATGACCGAACATGTGGGGCGGCCTACCGTACCGCAAATGTCCGAAAACACCCGTACCAATCTGGTATCCGCCCCCTGGCGGTTCTTGTGCTGGAACATGAATTACCACGCCGAACATCATTATGTTGCCTCTGTCCCCTTTCACGCCTTGCCGCGGCTCCACGACAAGCTGAAGGACCATATCTATGTCGAACCGGGCGGTTATCTGGCCGCACATCGTGATATCCTGCGCCAAATCCTGCGCGGCCCTGGACCGGCGCAGGATTAAGACCCATGGCCAATGAAAAACCATGGCGCGATATTATCGCGGTGTCGGCGTTGGAAAAGGGCTGGGTAACGCGGGTCGACATCGGCCCACGCAAGCTGGCGATCTATGACACGCCCAGCGGTATTTTTGCGTCACTGGCTTTGTGCAATCACGGCGGGGCGGATTTATGTGATGGGTATTTTGATGGCCATGTCATCGAATGCCCGCTGCATCAGGGTGCATTTGATGTGCGGGATGGCATGCCGGTTGGTGCCCCCGCAACCAAACCGATGCGTGTGTTCGAGACCCGGGTCACGAAAGGTATGGTGCAGGTCAGGATGTAGCTTTCATGCTGTCGCCCGTGACAGATAATCGGCGACCATATCGCCAAAGCTCTGTTCGACCGCGCAGTCAAAACCGCCTTCACAACGCATGACCAGCGCTTTGAGTCCGAAAAACTCTGAGTAGCTGACCGCATCTGGTCCAAAGACGCTATCGTGCAGATCAAGCGGGCAACCGATCAACATCACTTGCGCCGCGTCAGGGCCGGTGATGCGAAAGAAGGTCAGCGTGTCAGAAACGCGGGTGATGCTGATTTCGGGCGGCGCTTTCTCTGGCCGCAAAGCAGCAATCAGGGCGTCTTCGCGTGCGATGTCAGCGCGCAATATCCAGCGGTTTCGTCCGGTAAAGCACAGATCAACACCATTATGGCGGGTCAGCGTGTTCGCCGCTTTGGGAAAGGCAGGCAGGACGTCGGCCCAAGCGGCCAGATCTGTAGCCGGACCTTTTAGATCGAATAGCGCAAAGCAGGGCAGGCGGTCTATCTGGACGTCATATGGCATATCAGGACCGCAACCTTTCGCCTACTGCATCGTAATGAATGGGTGGCGTGACGCGGGCCGCGATCACCTTGTCTTTCAGGCGCGCATGGACGGTTTCGCCGTGGCGGCTATGCCCGTTTTCAAGCAAGGCCAGACCAACCCAACGATCATGCACTGTGCTATAGACACATGCGGTCACCAATCCTTCGGTAGGTCTTCGTTCGCCGCCCGGGGTCAATGGCGCACCTTCGGGGATCATCTGGTCAGGTTGCGGCAAAATGCCGACCAGCTCACGCCGATTGGTGGTGCCGGAGCGCCGGATTGCCACCGCATGTTTACCCAGATAATCGGTTTTCTTTTTGGACATCACCCAACCCAAGCCGAGGTCATAAGGGTCGACGGTTCCGTCCACCTCGTGGCCCAGTGAAAGGAACCCTTTTTCAACGCGCAGGACATGGTTCGCCTCGGACCCGATGGGTGCGATGTTAAACGGTGCGCCCGCTGTCATGATCTTGTCCCATAGCGCAGGCAGATGCCGAGGGGCGACATTGACCTCGAATGACAGCTCGCCTGTGAAACTGACCCGCACCAAACGCGCCGGGATACCTGCAACATGGCCGTCTGCAAAACCCATGAAGGGCAGCGCAGCAGGGGAGATATCGATATCCGTTCCCAAAGCCTGCATCACATTGCGCGCAAGCGGCCCGCAGATCGTCGCGTTATTCCATTGGCTTGTGACTGTGGTGACAAAGACGTTCCAGTCAGGAAACTGCGTTTGCAGCAATTCCTCAAAATGGCTGTTCATCGCATCAGCATGGCCGGTGGAGGTTGAAACGATCCACCGATGTTCCGACAGCCGCAATGCAACCCCATCGTCAATGATCAGCCCATCATCGGACAGCATCAGCCCATAACGCCCGTGCCCCGGCTTCAGCGTGGACATGATGTTGGTATAGATGTGATCCAGAAAGCGGCCCACGTCGCGGCCCTTGAATTCAAACGTGCCCAGGGGCGAACCGTCATAGACGCCCACTCCGTTGCGCACGATCCGGCATTCGCGGTTGACCGTTTCCTGAAAGCTTTCGCCGGGTTGCGGGAAATATCCAGGCCGCCGCCAACGCGCCCCGGATTCATACATGAAGGCCTCGTTTTTGATGTTCCAAGCGGTCAACGGCGTGTGCCGATAGGGCAGAACAACGCTGTCTTCGCGCAACCCGCCGATGGCCCCAAAAGAAACTGGTGTGTAGGGTGACCGGAACGTCGTTGTCCCCAGTTCTTCCAATGGCGCGCCTTGCTGCATCGCCACCGTCCCAATGATATTGATATTGCCGGTCTTGCCCTGATCAATCCCCATCCCGCCGGTCGTGTAGCGTTTGACATGTTCCACATTGTCATAGCCTTCGCGCAGCGCCAGATGCACATCATCGACGGTCACATCATTCTGGATGTCCAGAAAGGCCTTGCCCCTGCCCTGCTCTACCCGCCAAAGCGGGGTGATGGCATAGGTCAGATCGGCTGATGTTGGGATATCTGGCATGGTTATGCCAGCGGCATCTGCACCTGCCCGAGCCCCACTACCCAAGGCATCGGCCAGTATCATCTGCCCATTGGCAGCCCCGACGCTGGTTGCATCCTGTGCGGCCTGATCCGGCAGAAAGCTGGTCAGCGTGTCGTCATAGCGCAAATTCCCCCGCGATTGCGACCACAGATGCACTGCGGGGTTCCAGCCGCCGGAATGCGCCAACAGGTCACAAGAGATCTGTCGTGATGCACCACCATCCACGGGGGCAATGGTCACGCCCCGCACCTGACGCGCCCCCCTTGCACCGGTCACGACATGCCCGGCCAGAACATCGACATCTTCCACCAAGGTGCGGGCCTCTTCCGGAACATCCGTCCGATTGTCGATAATCGCCGCAACGGTGATCCCGGCTGCGGCCAGATCGGCGGCCACCGCATAAGCGGAGTTGTTGTTTGTGAACACCACGGCCCGCTGCCCCGGACGCACCCCATATCGGTTCACATAGGTCTGCGCGGCAGAGGCCAGCATCACACCGGGCCGGTCATTGTTGCCAAAGACCAGCATCCGTTCAATCGCGCCGGTCGCGCAGATGACTTGGCCTGCTCGAACACGCCAGTTACGTTCCAACAGGCCTGGATTATCTGGCGCACGTTCGTTGACCATCAGGTAGTTGTGTTCGCGATAGGCCCAGACCGTCGTATTTTGCAGATGGGTGACATTGGGCAAGGTTGCGAGTTCATCCACGACGGCTTTCACCCAGCCCAGCGCCGGTGTGCCGCCGATTGTCAGCCGCCGGTTCAGCAAGCTGCCGCCCGCCTCTGTCGCTTCATCCGCGATCATGACCCGCAAGCCTGCACGGCCAGCGGTTAAAGCGGCCATCAACCCCGCAGGACCAGCGCCCGCGATCAACAGATCACAATGCGCAAAACGGCTTTCAAAATGACCTTGTTCGGGCGGTGCGGCCGGGGCAGCAGCCAAGCCAGCCGCCTTGCGGATCGTGGGTTCATAAAGATGCCAGCCCGGCCATTTGAAGGTTTTGTAGTAAAACCCTGCCGGGATAAATCGGCCGATCAATTGGTTGATCGCCCCCATATCAAAGCCCGGTGATGGCCAGCAATTCACCGACTTTGCGATCAGGCCGTCACGCAACGGGACGGTGGTTGCGGGGCGGTTGCCGCTGGCGTCATCCCCCAGCAACTCCACCAGCGTCGATGGTTCCTCGACCCCGGCACCAACAATCCCACGTGGCCGGTGGTATTTGAAACTGCGGGCGGTGAGCCGGACGCCATTGGCCAAAAGGGCCGAAGCCAGCGTATCGCCAGCAAACCCTTGCAAACGGCGCCCGTTGAACGTGAAACTAAGCGGCCTGTCACGGTCAATCCGCCCGCCAGTATCCATGCGGTTACTCGGCATCGGCGGGGCCTTCCACGATGTCATGCGTGCGGGTGTCGCGCCAGATAGTCAGCCACATCCCGCAACCTTTGACATGCCACCACCGTTCCTGCACCGGGCCCAGTGGATTTGGCACCTGCGTCAGATAGGCGACCCATTCCTCTTCGCTAACGGTGTTTGGATCAGAGCGGTCAGGCTTAACCGGGCCACCAAAGGCGAACTCAGCCTCATTGCGCGAGCCGCAGAATGGGCAGGGAATGTTCATCATATTAGTGCCCTCCTATCTGGCCGTTGTCGTGCCGCTTTCCATCACGTAATCAAGGTGACGGAACCGCTTCAGGGTGAATTTCGACATCAGATCATGGGGCCGACCCGTCGCCACCAGATGGGCCAGAGTCAGGCCACCGGCCGGGATCGCCTTGTAGCCGCCCCACCACCCAGCCGTGATAAAAAGCCCCGGCACATCGGTCTGATCCATGATCGGCGACGCATCATGCGCGATATCCAGATGCCCGCCCCATTGGCGCAACAGCTTGAGCTTTTTGAACGACGGAAACAGCGACAGCATGGCCGTGACCGTGTCCTCAAACACATGTTGTTTGATGTCGCGGCGGAACGACTGGCCCATATCGGGGGCACCGCCGATCACCATCTCGCCCTTGTCAGACTGGCTGAAATAGAACCCCGCATCGGGACAATTCACGATCACATCGACAAGTGGTTTCACCGGCTCGGACACAAAAGCGGTCAGGTTCATGGTACGCAGCGGCAGTTTCAGCCCCGCCGTTTCGGTCAGCGTTGTGGTATGGCCGGACACGGCGACGGCAACTTTGGGCGCGCGCACCAGACCGCGATTGGTCTGCACGCCTTCGATCCGCCCATCTGCCCCACGCACAAGGCTTTCAACCGCCGTTTGCTGATGGATCTCAACCCCCATCGCATCAATCGCGCGGGCATAGCCCCACGCCACCGCGTCATGTCGGTTCACGCCTGCATCTGTATGCACCATACCCCCGATGATCGGCAGGCGCGCGTCAGGGCCGCCACCGGTCAGGGCGGGAATGCGGCGTCGCAACGCGTCGACCGTTATCTGTTCATAGGTTGACCCATAGATATCCATGGTCAGCTGCCGCCGCCGCAATTCGCGCATCTTGGGATAGGTTTGCACGACGTCGACCATCGTGCGCTTGGAATGCATCATGTTGAAGTTCAGCGCCTTGGTCAGCTCTTCATAAAGGGCGACTGATTTGACGTAGAACGGGATCGACGCATCACGCATGTAGTTGGACCGGATCGTGACCGTGTTGCGGGCGATATTCCCGCCACCCAGCCACCCGCGCTCCAATACGGCAACATTGGTGATCCCGTGATCCTTGGCCAGATGATAGGCAGTCGCCAGCCCGTGACCACCTGCGCCAATGATGATAACGTCATAGGCATCTTTCAGCGGCGGGCAGCGCCATGCACGTGGCCAGGTTGTATGCCGGTTCAGCCCATGACGCAGTAGGGCAGCAGCGGAATATTTTTGCATCATGGGCATATATTTTATTATGAGTAATGACAGGTCAAGCATTTCTCGAAAGCGAATTCAGCGATAAGGCAGGTAAATGAACAAGAACAAGCAGATTGAGGTTGCGGTCGGGCAAACCGTCAAACGGCTGCGCCTTGCACGCGGCAAAACGGTGACATCTCTGTCGGCGCAGGCCGGGATCAGCCAAGCGATGATCAGCCGGATTGAGAGGGGGCAAGTCTCACCGTCGCTGGCGACATTGGCCGCATTGGCAGAGGCGTTGGAGGTTCCGGTCATGGCCCTGATGGCGCAGGCAAATGACACCAGCGATGTGCATCACGTAAAAGCCGGGCAAGGATTGCCGTCGCATCGGGTCGCGCAGGATCATGTGCATGAATATCTGCTGCTGGGCAAACATGGCGGGCCGGGCGGCACCTTTCAATCGGCCCGGATCAGGATCACGGCTGATCAGGCCGGTGCCTTGCCGCGTTACCAACATGAAGGGTATGCGTTTATTTATGTCATCTCGGGCGCCGCGGTTTATACTTGCGGGCCGGAACGGTTTGACCTGTCGCCGGGTGACACGCTGAGCTTTGACACGAAGCTGGACCATGGTTTTGCCGACATCACCGGCACCCATATTGAATTCATTACCGTATCTGCCCGCCCGGACTGAACTATCGCTGATCGGACCGTTTTTCGAACCGGGCAAAGAGCCTGCTTAACCCGAAACAGACGATGAAATAAAACGCCGCTGTTGTAATCCACGCCTCGAATATCATCCGGGACGAGGCGACCAGTTCGACCGTCTTATAGGTCAGCTCCTGCACTGAAATCAGCGAAATGATGGAGCTGTCCTTGATCAATGTGATGAATTGGTTGGCCATGGGCGGTACAACCTTTTTCATCGCCTGCGGCAGCACGATGTAGCGTAGCTCCTGCGTCCGGCTCATCCCGATGGATCGCGCGGCCTCTCGCTGACCTTTGGGCACGGACTGAATGCCGGCCCTGACGATTTCACCGACAAAGGCACTTTCAAACAGGGCCAGAACGATGACCCCGGAAATCAAGGAAGGAAAGCGGCGCATGTCGCCAAAAAACAGCTCCCACAGCCAGATATCATCCTGCCGGGCGATCCCGCGCGACCAGCGCGCAAGGTCCAGCGCGTCGATCAGTTGCTGCGAGAGAAAGAAGAAGAAGATGAAGACCACAACGACCGGTGGGATATTGCGCAGGAATTCCAGATAGGTCCGGGCCAACATGCGCACAGTCAGGTTTGCCGAACAGCGCGCAACGCCCAAAATCGTGCCAAGGATCAAGGCCAGAATACTGGCATAGATGCTGATCCGAATGGTGGCCGTCAGGCCCTGCAACAGCAGATTGGCGAAGTATTCCTCGCGGCCCGTATGCCAACCGACGATATAGCCGGGGATCAGTTCCCAGCGCCATTTGTAGTTCAGCGTGCCCTCAATCGCGTACCAGATATAGCCAAAGAACCCGATCAGCACTGCCGCGATCAGGTAATCTGGCCATTTCAGTCGTTGAACGAAACTGTGCACCGGTGGCATCCCTGTTGCGTTCCGGGGACGGCAGGCCGCCCCCGGATCATCAAACGGTTACTGGGCGACTTGATCGGCCCATTCTTCGCCAACGAACCAGTAATCGTGACGTTCCTGCAACCAGCCGGACCGCCAGTTCTGTGCAATCCAGTTGTTGAAAAAGTTCATCGCGTCCGGGTCGCCCTTGCGGACGGCGAACGCCTCACCACGTGGGTCATACAGGTTATCAAACGGTACGATCAGCGTTTCAGGGTTGCGCCCGGCCTCGCGGTTTGGCGTCGGTTGCGCCGCCATAGAGGCATGCGCGTTTCCGTTCAGCACCTCTTGGGTGGATGCGCCGTCTTCGTCAAACAAGAGCAGCGTCGCGTTTGGGAAGTTCTTGGCGATAACCGATGCCGGGGTGGCACCGCGCCGGGCTGCAAATGTCACATCGGGGCTGTCGAAATCCTCTAGCGACATACCTTCCGTCATCGATTTGTTGGCAAGGATCGCAAGGCCCGAATAGGCATACGGGTCCGAGAAATTGACAGTCAGGTTCCGTTGCGCGGTCACTGACATACCGGAAATGATGACGTCGAAATTGCCCGATACCAGCGCCGGGATAATCCCGTCCCACGCGGTGGGGACAAACTCAACCTCGACCCCCATATCCTCTGCCAGCTTGCGACCCACGTCGAGTTCGAACCCGATCAGTTCGCCATTTTTGTCGCGCATCGACCACGGCACAAACAGCGACAGACCGATGCGGATCACGCCATCTTGCTTGATTGTCTCGATCACGGATTCGCTGGATAACTCCTGCGTGGCGCTTTGCGCCGATGCAGGTAAGGCAAGGCTGGCGGCAGCAGTTGCGGCAAGGGCCAGCCCGAATAATCTTCTTGGCAGTCTCATGGTATTCTCCTTGTTGGGAAAAGCGGTTGTTCTTGGGGTTTATTGGTCAACGTCATATCTCCGCTCAAGATAACTGACGCCGACGGAAAGGATCAGCGTGACAACCATGTAGACCATGGCAACGGTGAACCAGATTTCAAAACTCATATAGGTGTCGGAAATGATGTTACGGCCAAAGGTGGTCAGTTCCGCAACCGCAATCACACTGACAATCGCCGATGACTTGATCAGGTGCACCACCTCGCCGGTCATCGGCGGCAACATGAACCGCACCGACTGGGGCAGGATGATGTAGCGATAGGTTTGCGAGGTCGTCATCCCGATGGATTTCGCGGCTTCCCACTGCCCCTGGGCCACAGCGTTAATGCCTGCGCGCAGAATTTCCGAAATTAGGGCCGAGTGGAAAACAGCGAGGGTCAGGATAGATGCGGCGTAACGGTCAAGGCCGAAAATCGGACCCAGAACATAGTAAAAAAGGTAAAGCAGCACCAATAGCGGAATGTTGCGGATGAATTCCAGAAACCCGACAGCCACTGCCGACCCGATGACCAGACCAGACAGACGCAGCAAAGCCACCAAAAGCCCCAGAACGCTGGCCAGCACAAAGGCCGTTATCGACAATTGCAGCGTGGCACCAAGCCCGATCAGCAATTCGCCCGGCTGAAACCCGTCATCCGTAAAACTGTAAAGATACTGTGGAATGCGATACCATTGCCAATTGTACCCGATGTTTTGCGCGCCGGTATATGACCCCCAAGCAATCAGCCCGATCACGGCCAGATAAATCGTCACCGATACCGGTACTGACCCAAAGAACCGTTGGATTGCGGGTCGTTCGGGCAGTGCCTGACCTTTGAGCATGGGTGTTTCAGTCAAACTCATGGTCAGTGTTCCAGAATCTGATCAAGAAAGATCCGGCAGCGTTCGCTGGACGGGTTGGTGAAGAACTGATCAGGGGGCGAGGTTTCGACGATCCTTCCGTCCTCCATGAACACCATCGTATCGGCCACCTTGCGTGCAAAGCCCATTTCGTGGGTCACAACCACCATCGTCATGCCAGTGTTGGCCAGTTCGACCATGACATCCAAGACCTCGTTGATCATCTCGGGATCCAAGGCGGATGTCGGTTCATCAAACAGCATGATCCGCGTTTCCATGCACAAAGACCGGGCAATGGCGACACGTTGCTGTTGGCCGCCCGACAGTTGCGACGGATACTTATTGGCCTGTTCCGGGATATGAACCCGATCAAGATATTTGCGCGCGGTTTCTTCGGCCTCTTGCTGCCCGATCCTGCGGACCTTCATCGGCCCGATTGTCAGGTTCTCAAGCACCGTCAGATGCGGAAACAGATTGAATTGCTGGAACACCATGCCGACTTCCTGACGCAGCTCACGGATTTCCTTGGCATGTTCGTGTACTTCGATCCCATCGATGACCAGCTTGCCGGAATTATGCCACTCCAACCCGTTGAAACACCGGATCAGTGTCGATTTTCCAGACCCGGATGGACCACAAATCACCATCTTCTGACCTTGATGCACGGTCAGGTTCACATCCTTCAGCGCATGAAAGTCGCCATAGAATTTATCAAGGTTTGTAGCCTCTATGATGGGCGCGGTCTGGGTCATGGCTGACCTGTCATGCTGCGCAGAAAAAAGCGAACAGCCGCGTACCATTGATGGCGGACCAGGCGCGGGAGCGGCAGGGATATGGAGCGTGACAAGCAGACAAGGGTCGAAGCCCCCAAAAAGAATTGTTGCACTTTGTTTAATATCGTTGCGTAATACGCAATATCCGTCAATGAAAATCTGACAATCAGGGCGTAGATTGCGCCAATACATCGCAGCACTGATCAAAAAGGAAGCGCACCATGTCTGCCTGGATCCGCATGATTTCTGATGAGGATGCGAACGACACGTTGAAAGCAGCGCTTGATCTTGCGCGCACCCCACACGGAACGGTCGATAATGTGATGCGGGTGCATTCGCTGCGCCCAAGCACGATGAACGGGCATGTCGTGCTATATCGCGCCTGCCTGCATGATGCATCCAATACCGTGCCAATGTGGTTTCAGGAGGTCATCAGTTCATACGTGTCCACACTGAACGACTGCCCCTATTCATATGCCAACCACTGGGCAAATGCGCGTCACCTGATCGGCGATGATGAACGTGCTGATGCGGTCGAGGCGGCATTGCAGACCCGCAAGCCGGAAGCCGCGTTTGATGGCGCGCAACTTGCTGCGCTCCACTATGCCGAAAAGCTGACATGCGCGCCGGGCAACATGGTAGAGGATGATGTCGCAGCTTTACGAGACGCTGGTTGGGATGACGGTGCGATTTTAGAGATCAATCAGATCATCTGCTATTTCAACTACGCAAATCGGCTGTTGAACGGGCTGGGTGTGACAACGGCTGGCGATGTGGTCGGGTATTACAAGAAAGACTGAAACAGCGATGCACAGTGACCCACCGGGCAGGATGATTGACCGGGCGATCGGCGCCTCGCTGAAAGAGCTACGCCAGCAAAGGGGGCAATCCGCGCGTTGGCTGGCAGAGCAGTCAGGGATATCGGCTGCGATGGTCAGCCGGATCGAAAACGGGCTGGTCTCACCTTCTATCGGAACCCTGGCCGCACTTTCCGCGGCGCTTGAGGTGCCAATCGTCTCATTGTTTCGGGAAGCGCCCAATGACCACACGGATTTCACGCTCGTCCGGCACGGTGAGGGGCTGAGATCCACCCGGATCTCCGAAGGGCACAGCCATGATTACATCAATCTTGCAACGCATGCCCGCAAGGATCTGCGGTTTCTGGCCCGCCGGGTGACATTGACCCGCGATGGAGGTCGCCCACCGACCTATGTCGGCCATGGCGTCGTTTTCGTGCAGGTGCTGGAGGGCGAGGCGATCTATTGCTACGGCCAAACCCGGTTGACCCTGCGGCCCGGTGATTCCATCAGCGTTGATGCCGAACTTAATCATGGCTTCATTGACGTGCTGAGCCCGGAATTCGTGTTTCTATCCGTTCAGGCAGAAAGACCGTAATACAGCATGGCAGCCCCCACCGAACTGGATCTGACGAAGGGGCCTATTGCGGGGCATTTTCGCGCGCTGGCCGTGCCCGGTGCCTTGGGGATGCTGTTCAATACGCTTTATAACGTAGTGGATATGTTCTTTGCCGGGATGCTGTCGACCAGCGCGCAGGCGGGCCTCGCCCTTGGGTTTCAGGCATTCTATATCGCGATGTCAGTCAGTATCGGGCTGGGGGCCGCGATGGGCGCGCTTGTCGGCAATGCGTTGGGCGCAGGCAACCGGCCGCGCGCGCGCAGGCTTGCCGCCCAAGGGATGAGCTTTGGGCTGATCGCGGCATTGGCATTGGCGATGGCCGGGTTGTGGTATGGCCCTGCCGTGATCACATTGGTCAGCGAACCCGGGGCCTATCGCGATGCCGGTATCCGGTATTTTCTGCTTTTGTCATTCGCACTACCCGGTTTTATGCTGGCCTTTGCCTGTAACGGCATCTTGCAGGCACATGGCGACGCCAAGTCATTCCAGCGGGCTTTGATGGTCGCATTCTTTGCCAATATCGCGCTGAACCCGCTACTGATCTACGGCATCCCCGGCGTCATCGGCGGTATCGGTTTTGATGGCTTGGCCGTTTCCACAGTGATCAGCCAAACCGGCGTCATGGCCTATCTGACCCTGCAGGTTTTGCGGCGGCGCAATATGGCACGGGTGCAGCGCGCAAATTTCATCCCAAGGCTCGATAAGTTCGGCGAAATCGGCTTGCAGGCCTTGCCAACAGCCGTTTCCATGTTGGTCCTGTTCCTGTCCGGGTTTGTGATGCAATTCGCCCTGAAAGGATTTGGCGAACATGCTGTTGCGGGATTTGGTGTCGCCATTCGGATCGAACAAATCCTGTTATTACCCGTGCTTGGCATGACGGGGGCATTGTTGCCCATTGCCGCGCAAAACTTTGGCGCGGGCAACCATGACCGGGTGCGCGAGGCTGTCTTTTATTGCTGGAAAATCGGGTTCATCATGACGGCAATCGCTTGCCCAACCTTATGGATTTTCGGTCGATTTTTTCTAAGCTTCTTTACCGATGATCCAGAAGTGATCCGCGTCGGGCTGACCTATCTGCGGGTCGATAGCCTGATCCTGCCAGCCTATATGATGCTGTTTGCCATCAATTCATTCCTGCAAGCGCTCAAGCGTCCGATTTGGACGGTTTGGATCAGCCTGTACAGGCAGGGGTTTGGGGTGGCTTTCTTTGTCTGGTTATTCATCGGGGTCTGGGATTTCAACGAAATCGGTGTCTGGTTCGGTGTGGCTTGTGCGGTGATCACCGGCCTGGGTTTGGCTTTGGTGATTGCAGGGCGGGTCGCAGACAGTGAAATTGGCGGGCTGCGTAAACTGGCTAGACAACATCCAAACAGTGAAGTCTAACGCGAAAGGATGAATGAAAAGCCGATCCCAACCTATTCCGCGCCTGCGCTAGAAAAAGGGCTCGACATTGTCGAGCTGTTATCCAAGCAGGACGTTGGCCTGACACAGTCGGAAATCGCACGCGCGCTGGGCCGGACCGTGGGTGAGATTTTTCGGATGCTGATGGTTCTTCAGGATCGTGGATACGTATCGCAGGACCCGTTGTCGGATCGCTACAGCCTGACAACCTATATTTTTGAAATCGCGCTTCGCATTCCTGTTGTCGGGCGCATGACGGCCGTTGCCGGTCCGCTGATGCGCGATCTGTCTGCCAAAACAAATCAATCTGTCCATCTGGCCATTCTCAGCGAAGGCACCGTGCTGGTGGTCGGGCAGGCCAATTCACCCGGTAACAATGTTCTGTCGGTCCGGCTGGGTGCCAAGATTGATCTATGGCGTGCCTCTTCGGGGCGCGTGATTCTGGCCTTTACGTCAGAACAGGAAGTGGCCCGCCTGATGCAGAACGTGCCCCTGCCGGATGAAAGCCCCGCTAGTCAGATCCTTGAGGAACTGGCCCAGATCAAAAAGACCGGTCTTGAGGTGCGCGATAGCTTTATCGTGAAGGGGGTCGTCAACATCTCGGCCCCTATCATCGATCATTCCGGCCTTGCTGTCGGTGCGCTGACCATGCCGCATATCGAACGCTACGGCGAGACGATCACCTTTGATCAGTGCAAGCAGGAACTTGTCGCAACCGCAGCCAGCCTAACCCGTCATTTGGGCGGTCAACCGCCAGAGATTAGCTAAGGTTCAGCGGCGTGGCCGGTGTTTTCATGCTTTCGAAACAAGCCTCGACCAATGCCATTGTCTGATACGCATCTTCGACCCCGGCGAACAGATGATCATCCTCACCCGCATCGAAACGCTGCACATTACGCATGGTGCCCATAAAGCTTTCAATGAACCAACTGCCTTCAAGCGGGATCTGCTCCCACTCTTCACCGTTCTTGCAGTACCAAAGCTCGTCAGCTTCACCATTGGGATAGTCGAAACAGACCCCAAGCTTGACCATCATGACGCCCTCCGTCCCTTCGATGCGGAACCAGGCCGATTGGAATTTGCGGCCCGCCTGATGGTTGTGATTAATCGACATGACCCCGCGCAACGTATCGCCGTAATCCAGAATGACCGAGGTCCGAGTCTGCGCAAAATCAGCAGCACGCGGGTCGCGCATGGACCGGGCGAACACACCGTCAGGGTTCCCGGCCAGCGCACGGATCGTATCAAGGTAATGGATCGAATGCACCGCAATCTCGACCCGCTCCATCGGGATCAGGAAAGGAAACAGCGTCCAGGGGGTAAAGATGTTCAGGTGAACCTCAATCTCTAGCAGTTCACCAATCAACCCCTGTTCAATGGCGGCGCGGGCAGCCATCATCATGGGCGAAAACCGTAGTTGGAAATTGACAGCGGCCTTTAGCCCTTTGTCCCGGCATATCTGACGAATCTCGCGCGCCTGATCCAGATCTGCGCCCATCGGCTTTTGGATCAGCATCGCTGCACCATCCGGCAGATCGCGCAGTATCCCCGCAATCGCATGGGGCGGCACCGCAATATCGTAGATCACATCTGTGCCATTTGCAGCCGCAGCAGCCGCGACGGTGTCATGGACATTGGTGATCTTGTAATCATCAGCAAGACCTTGCGCGCGCCCGGCATCCAGATCGGTAACCCCGGAAACGGTCAGCCCGGCCTTGGCATAGGCGGGCATATGGGCATCGCGGACGATCCCACCCGCCCCGATGATGACAATCGGTTTCGGCTTGCTTGGCGCAGGCCAGCTTTGTCTTAGATCTTTCATGCTGCTGCCCCCTTCATTTCGACGAGCAATATATGTTCGCAATACATCACGGTGCTGCCATCCTGCTTCTTCGTCTCGGTGATTTCGACCACTTTACCATAGCCTTCGCGTTTCGGATCCGGGGCCATATCGCCGATGGTGACAATCGTGTGGATCGTATCACCGATATGCACCGGGGTCGGAAAGCGTAGCCGTTCATACCCGTATGTAAATGCACGCGGATTGATCTGGGTGGCTGTCAGACCAACACCGATAGCAAAGGTCATGGTGCCATGCGCGATGCGCTGGCCAAAAGGCTGCCTGGCACAGAACTCCGCGTCCATATGATGCGGAAAGAAATCGCCTGTGTGACCGGCATGCACGACAAAATCCGTCTCGGTGATCGTGCGGCCGATTGTCTTACGTACCGCGCCGGTAACGTAATCGTCGAAGAATTGTTCGTATTCCACAGCTCCACCCCGTTTTGATTATTTTCATATGTACAAAATAATTTGACATATGAAAAGCCTGAATGCTAGGACTCGCTCAACTTGGATGGGGATTCACTTGGCACAGATAGGAACGCATAAGCGTGGGCTTCCCGGTTTGCCTGCAGACCACGCCGAGGTGCCGGTCTGGAATTCCGAAAACTGGTATTTCGAGGATTTCGAGATCGGCGATAAAATCCGGTCCATCAGGCGCACGATTTCCGAAGGGGAATCTATGCTGTTCAACAGCCTGGTGATGGATCACCACCCCTATGTCAGCGATCAGGAATTTGCGGCGGAAGAAGGCGTTTTTGGTAAACGTCTGGTGGCAGGCGCAATGGTCTTTTCGTATGGGCTGGGACTGGCCGCGACCAATTGCCTGAACTCGTTTTCCTACGGCTATGACCGGCTGCGCTTTATCAGGCCCGTGTTCATCGGCGACACGATCTACACGATCCGCGAAAACATCGCCAAAGAGCCCAAAGACGAAAAGATGGGCAAGGTCCGGGTCAGCTATTCCGTCTACAAAGGCGAAGGCGAACTGGCGCTTTATTGCGAACATCTGATGACCGCGCTCTACCGTGACCCGGCGGAGGCGCGCGATGGCGGATAAGATCACCTTGCGCGGGATGACGTGGAACCACAGTCGGGGCGTTGACCCGATGCTGGCAACCTCTGCCCAATTTGCGAAGGATCACCCCGGCATTGAAATCATCTGGGAAAAGCGTTCGTTACAAGCTTTCGCGGACCGCCCTATCGGCGACATGGCCACAGATTACGACCTGATGGTGATCGACCATCCTCATGTGGGTGAGGTGGCAGGATCAGGCCATCTGGTGGCATTCGACCAGCTAGGTCGCGCAGATGAGCTGGCCGCATTGGCCGCGCAATCAGTCGGTGCATCGCATCCGTCCTACAATTTCAAAGGGTATCAATGGGGGCTCGCCATTGACGCTGCCACACCTGTCGCTTCATTCCGCCCTGATCTGATCGAGGCCGCACCAACACATTGGGACGCGGTGATGCAGCTGGCCGCAGACGGCAAAGTCGCGCTGGCGCTGATCCCGATCAACACGTTGATGACCTTCTTTGGACTGGCCCGTAATCAGGGCATGGCGGTGGCCGAAGATCCTGAGGTGCTGATGGCGCGCGCCCAAGCCGAACAGGTCCTTGGGATGCTGAAGGAACTGGCCGCAAAAGTTGATCCGCGCTGCCTGACACTGGACCCGATCGGCGTTTTGGACTGGATGGGGCGCACCGCAGATGCGCCCGCCTATTGCCCTTTTGGTTATGGCTACACCAACTACAGCCGCGACGGGTATTGTCGTTTCCCGATCAAATTCGTCGATGCGCCCGGCGTGGACGACAACGGCCCGCGCGGCACCGTCATTGGCGGCACGGGCATCGCCATTTCCAGCAATTGCAACCATATCGATATCGCTGCCGATTATGCGTTCTGGATTGCTGGCGCTGCCTGTCAAACCGGTCTTTTCTTTGAAAGCGGGGGACAGCCCGGCAACGCCGCCGCGTGGGAGGCCGACAGCACCAATGCGGCCACGCGCGACTTCTTTCGTAACACACGCGAAACGCTGGAAACCGCATGGCTGCGCCCCCGTTATGACGGATATATGGGATTTCAGGATCGGGGTGGCGACATCCTGCACGCCTGCCTGCGCGGCGATGCGACGATAACGGACACGCTAAATACGCTGGATGATGCCTATCGCGAGAGCCGGTTATGAAGGTGCTGCCCCAATCCGATCGTCCGCTTGATGGGCTGGTGGTTATGGATTTCAGCCAATTCCTGTCGGGGCCACTTTGCGGCCTGAAATTGGCCGATCTGGGCGCAAGGGTGATCAAGGTGGAACGCCCCGGCATCGGGGATTTGTGCCGCAATCTTTACCTGTCAGACACCGATATCGACGGTGACAATTCGCTGTTCCACGCGATCAATCGGAACAAGGAAAGCATCACCGCAGACCTGCGCAACCCGGGTGATCATGCGGCCTTGGCGGAACTGATCAAAACCGCGGATGTTGTTATTCAAAACTTTCGCCCCGGGGTGATTGAACGTCAGGGGTTGGGCTATGACGCCGTTAAAGCGATCAACCCGCGGATCATCTATGGTAGCATATCCGGTTACGGCGAAGATGGGCCGTGGAAGGACCTGCCCGGTCAGGACCTGTTGGCGCAAGCCCGGTCTGGGCTTTTGTGGCTGACAGGCAGCGCCGATGATGCACCAATGCCCATGGGGCTGGCCGTGGCCGATATGTTGGCGGGCAATGCGCTGGCGCAGGGTATTTTGGCCGCACTTGTCGGGCGGGGCATTCACGGTCGCGGCGCGCTGGTGCAGACCAGCCTTTTGGAAGCGATGATCGATTTTCAGTTCGAGGTGCTGTCCACCCATCTGAACGATGGTCAGCGGTTGCCCGAACGCAGCGGCGTTAACGGGGCGCATGCATATCTTGGGGCGCCCTACGGTGTTTACGCGACCAAGGACAGCTATCTGGCACTGGCGATGACTCCATCGTTGGAGGTGCTTGCCGACCTGTTGCAGGTCGATGGGCTGGACGGCTATTTCGATGACCCGGCGGCCATGATGCGTCAGCGGGATGACATCAAGGCCGTGCTTTCCAAACAGATCGCCACCCGGACCACAGCCGAATGGCTGGCCATCCTGCAACCGGCGGACATCTGGTGTTCAGAGGTCCTGAACTGGACACAGATGCGCGAAACCGAGGCCTACAAACGCCTCGATCTGGAACAATCGATTACGCGGAACCACAGCGTACATCTTGAAACTGTACGCTCACCCATCCGCTTTGACGGGGCCACGCTGAAATCACCCCGCGCTGCCCCCGCGCTTGGACAGGACACGGATCGTGTTCTGGCCCCCAAACGGCCGCAAGACGCGGCACAGTGACGGTCAAACATCCGAGGGAGGAAATCATGACCAAGATGACATTCAAAAGACTGCTGACAGCAACTGCGCTGACCAGCATCGCGGCGACAGCCGCCATCGCAGAAGAGGTCGATTACGGCAAGTTTGATGGCTACACCTTGCGCGTCAAGCTAATCGGCGGCGCGCAATATGAACCGCTTTATGCCCGGATCGCAGAATGGGAGGCGATGACCGGCGCAACAGTCGATGTGCTGTCGCGCAAGAACCATTTCGAATTGGATCGCGAGATCAAGCAGGACATTGCCGCAGGCACGTTGGATTGGTGCGTGGGGTCCAACCATACCAGCTTCGCCCCGCAATACGGGTCGATCTATATCGACCTGAACGGCGTGATTGCTGATGCGACATTGGCCGAATTCCAGAGCCTTGCCTTGGAAAACTCTACCGTTGATGGGCGTTTGGTGCAGCTGCCCCGCCATTCTGACATATCGAACCTGTACTACATCAAGTCACTGTTCGAGGACGCCGACAATCAGGCCAAATTCGAAGCTGAATACGGCTATGCCCTGACCCCGCCTGAAACATGGGATCAGGTCAAGGATCAGGCCATGTTCTTTGCCGATGCGCCGACCTTCTATGGCACACAGTTTGTGGGCAAGGACGAGGCCATCACCGGTCGTTTCTATGAACTTCTCATCGCCAATGGCGGTGCCCTATTTGACGACGACTGGAACCCCACCTTCAACTCCGCAGCAGGCGTTGAGGCCGTCAATTTCTTCAAGGACCTTTACGAGGCGCAAGCCGTTCCTGCCGGATCGCTAAACTATCTTTGGGATGATACCGGGCTGGGTTTTGCATCAGGCACAGTAGCGCTGAACCTCGACTGGGCGGGCTGGGCGTCGTTCTTTAACGATCCAGAGAATTCGAAGATCGCGGGCGATATCGGCCTTGTCCGTGCGCCCAAAGGATCGGCAGGTATCCGGACAGGGTGGTCGGGTAGCCACTCATTTTCGATCACCGAAACCTGTGACAATCAGGATGCGGCGGCATCATTCGTAACCTTCCTGACAAGTCATGAAAGCCAGATGGTTGAGGCGACGGCAGGCCTGCTGCCTACGCGCGCCGCCGTTTGGGACGATGCAAAGGCGCAGTTCACCGCCGACGGCAATGATTTTCTTGTCGAGGTTTTTGAAACCTATGCTGTGTCCATGTCCGAAGACGCGTTTACCCCACCCCTGATCACACCATGGATCGAGGTTTCCAACGAGATCTGGCCGCAGCTTCAGGCCGCCATCCTTGGTGAAAAGACACCGCAAGAGGCGCTGGACGAAGCCGCAGATGCCGCGCGGATCGTCATGGAAGACGCCGGATACCTCTAACGCACCTCCCTGAACTGGCGCGGGCAAGCAACTGTTCGCGCCATTTTCGCAATCTTTTTCAAAGGCAGCCACATCATGGCCACCAAGCGCCCACCGTTCTGGCAACGGGAAAAATACACCCCGTTTCTGCTGCTGCTTCCTGCAATTCTGACACTGCTGTTTGTAGTGCTGCTGCCGCTGCTTTTCTCGCTTTACACCAGCTTTACAGGCTATCGGCTGATCCGGCCCGAAAGCCTGTGGCAATGGGTTGGATTCCGCAATTACCAACGTATTTTTGCAGATGGGGATTTTTGGACTGCCTTTGGCCGGACCATTATTTTTCTGACCATCGCGCTGAATCTCGAATTCCTGTTTGGGCTGGGCATCGCCCTTTTGATCAACAAGATCACATGGGGGCAGCGCACGCTGCGCACCATCATGATGTTCCCGATGATGTTTTCGCCAATCCTGGTGGGCTATCAGTTCAAATTCGTCTTCAACGACAATATCGGTATCCTGAACAACGCTTTGCAGTCTCTGGGCCTGAGCGATGGGGCGATCCCCTGGCTGGTGGATAAGTACTTGGCCAATTTTTCGATCATCTTTGCCGAAGTGTGGATGAGCACATCGGTCTTTGCCATCCTGCTGCTTGCGGGCCTGTTTGCCATGCCCCGCGACCCGTTGGAGGCCGCGAAGGTCGATGGCTGCAATCCATGGCAAGTCTTTCGCCACATCACCCTGCCTTTTCTGATGCCGTTTGTGTTCATCGCCATGACGATCCGCAGCCTTGATGTCGCCCGCGCCTATGACATCGTTGATGTCATGACGGGCGGCGGGCCGGCAGGCCGGACCGAGCTATTATGGACCCTGATTGCACGCACCGGCTATGACAATGCCCGCATGGGGCAGGCCAATGCGATGGCTTATGTGTCGATCCTGCTGTCTATCGCATTCACGTACTATTTCTTCACCAAGCTGCTCGCGGCCCGCAAATACATGGGAGGGGCCGAATGATGAACGGCAAGCTGCGCAAACAAATCGGGGCCATCGCCACTTGGGTCCTGACATTCATCCTGATGGTGATCATCTGTGTGCCTGGCCTTTGGGTGGTGCTGACCGCTTTCCGCCCGAACGGTGAGGTGCTGGCAAAGCCACCCGTCTGGATCCCCGAAAATCCCAGCCTGAATAACTTTGCCAAGATATTCGGCTTTGGGGCCGATCAGGTCGCCATTCCGGTGCCCGCCTATTTCGCCAATTCCCTGATTATCGCATTGACAAGCACAGCGATTGCTTTGCTGATCGGGATGTCAGGCGGCTACGCCTTTGCCCGCTATCGCTTCCGGTTCAAAAACGGGCTGTTTCTGGGGCTGATGCTGTCGCGGACGGTACCCGGGATCGCTCTATCACTGCCCATCTTCATGATCTGGAGCCGGATTGGCCTGATCGATGCCAAACTCGGCCTGATCATAGTCTATGTCGCGCTGAACGTCCCTTTCACCATCTGGTTGATCGACGGGTTCTTTCGACAAATCCCCAAGGAAATGTCAGAGGCCGCGCAAGTCGATGGCTGCACACGCTGGCAGGCGTTTTGGAAGATCGAATTTCCGCTGGCCAAATCCGGTATCGCAAGCGCGGGCATCTTCGCCTTTCTGACATCCTGGAACGAATACGCGCTGGCTTCGAACCTGACACGTTCGACCGATAGCAAAACCCTGCCTGTGGGCCTGATGGATTTCACAGCACAGTTCACAATCGATTGGGCAGGCATGTCAGCTATGGCGGTGATTATCATCATCCCCGCGCTGATCCTGACCTTTCTTGTGCAAAAACACCTCATCGCTGGCCTCACGTTCGGCGGCGTCAAAGGATAGAATATGGCCGAAATTACGCTCAACAACGTCATCAAACGCTACGGCAAGGTCGAGGTGGTGCATGGTATCGATCTTGATATCGCGCATAACGAATTTGTCGTGCTGGTCGGGCCGTCGGGCTGCGGAAAATCAACAACGCTGCGCATGATTGCGGGGTTGGAAGACATCTCTGACGGGACGGTATCCATCGGCCCCGGCGTGGTGAATGACCTGCCCCCGCGCAAGCGCAATATCTCGATGGTGTTCCAGAACTATGCGCTTTACCCGCATATGTCGGTGCGTGAAAATCTGGGCTTTGGGCTGAAGATTGCCAAACAGGACGAAGCCACCATCACCGCGCGGGTCAACGAGGCCGCTGATATTCTAGGGCTGGACGAATTGTTGGAGCGCACACCAGCCGAGCTTTCAGGCGGGCAACGCCAACGGGTTGCCATGGGCCGCGCCATCGTCCGCCACCCAGAGGCATTCCTGTTTGACGAACCCCTGTCAAACCTTGACGCCAAGCTGCGCGTGCAGATGCGGACCGAGATCAAGAAACTGCATCAGAAGGTGAAAACAACCGTGGTCTACGTAACGCATGATCAGGTTGAAGCGATGACATTGGCCGATCGGATCGTCGTCATGAAGGACGGCCATATCGAACAGGTCGGCACCCCGATGGAGGTATTCAATCATCCGGTCAACACATTCGTGGCCAGCTTTATCGGCTCGCCCCCGATGAACCTGTTGCCTGCAACAATCCGGGGCACCGAAGTCGTGTTCACGGATGGCAAATCCCTGCCCGTTCCAACGCGATTGGCCGACAGGGTGCGCGATGGGCAAGAGGTTATCTTTGGCCTGCGCCCTGATGACCTAACCCCAGTTGGCCATGGCATTGCCGAAAGCGGTGACAGCGCCCGGTTGACGCTGGATGTGGTGCTATCCGAACCGCTGGGAACAGAAACCATCCTTTACACCAGCATCGCGGGGCTGGAAGCGCAGGGCAAAATGTTTGGCCCACGGGATGTTACGCCGGGTGAGACATTGGAATTCGATATCGCGATGGATCGTGCGCATCTGTTTGATGCCGCGACCGGCAACTCTGTCCGGTCCGATTGATGGCACAGATTGTCAAAGCTGACCTTGTGATGGTTGATCTTGTGCCCAAGGTCGCGCGAACCGATGCGATCCAGTCATTCGTATCGCAGGAAACCCCAATTCTGCGCCTTACTGATGCAGATGGCCATGTTGGCACCGGCTATTGCTACACCATCGGCGCGGGCGGCCCTGCGATTGTGAGCCTGCTGCGCGATACGCTGCTACCGCTGACAATCGGGCGGGAGGCGGAGGAGATCGAGGCCACCTGGCGCGACCTGCTCATGTCCACCCATGCGACATCGGTGGGGCCGATCACCTCACTGGCCTTGGCAGCAATCGACACAGCGCTTTGGGATTTGCGCTGCTTGCGGGCTGATCAGCCGCTATGGCGGATGGCGGGCGGCGCGAAACCGGCGGTGCCGATGTATTCCACAGAAGGCGGCTGGCTGCATATTCCGACAGAGGATTTGGTGACAGATGCGCTCGCCATGCAGGAGAGAGGCTTTGCCGGATCCAAGATCAAGATCGGCAAACCAACCCTTGCCGAAGATCGGACCCGGCTAAAGGCGGTGCGCGATGCCGTTGGCCCGACCTATCAGATCCTTGTCGATGCCAACCAATCTTTCACATTGGCAGAGGCGCGGCGGCGGGCAGCTATGCTGGCGGAATATGATATCGGTTGGTTCGAAGAACCGCTGCCCGCTGATGATGTGGGCGCGCATGTGCAATTGACTGCCGCTTCACCCGTGCCCATCGCGGTCGGCGAAAGCTTGTATTCGCTCAGCCAATTCAAGGATTATCTGGCGATGGGCGCATGCACGATTGTGCAGGCGGATGTGGCCCGCGTTGGTGGGATCACCCCATGGCTCAAAATCGCGCATATGGCGGAGGCATTCAACGTCGCAATCTGCCCACATTTCCTGATGGAACTGCATGTCAGCCTGACCTGTGCCGTGCCCAACGCGCCGATGCTGGAATACATCCCGCAGCTTGATGATATCACGACATCACGGCTTGATATTCAAAACGGTCAGGCCCATGCGCCCGATGCGCCGGGGCTGGGCATCGCCTGGGATTGGGACGCAATTGCATCGCGCTCCATCGCGGGTCTGAACGCAACGATAGAAAGGTAGATCATGGAACGTATGGCAATGGTGATCGGCATCAAACCTGATCAAATTCCGGACTATAAACGGCTTCACGCGGATACCTGGTCTGAAATTCTGGCCCAGATCAGCGCGTGCAACATCCGTAATTATTCGATCTATCTGCGCGAACCGGAAAATCTGCTATTTGGCTATTGGGAGTATCACGGAACAGATTTTGCAGCCGACGCCGCCAAAATGGCAGCGGACCCCAAAACGCAGGAATGGTGGGACATCTGCATGCCCATGCAAGAGCCGCTGGACACCCGCAAAGACGGCGAATGGTGGGCGATGATGGAAGAGGTGTTTCACCATGACGGATAACCGGCTTGGGCAACTGAAAGGGTGTTACACCAGCGTTATTCATGACGTGATGCGCACCATGGGGCGACGCAATTTCACCCTGCCGCCCCGGATCACACCATTGCAGCCTGACATGGTGCTGTGCGGTCCGGCCTGGACGGTTGAAGGGCGGGTCGATGAAACCGCCGATCCGCATGAAACCCTGCTGGCCTGGACAGGGCTGCTGTCCAAGGCCAAGCCGGGGCATATCTGGACGGCCCAACCGCATACGCACCAGATCGCGCAAATGGGTGAACTGTCCGCTGAAACCCTGCATGGGAAAGGCGTGCTGGGTTGTGTACTGGATGGTGGGCTACGGGATTCCAATTTCATTCTCAAACTTGGCCTGCCCTGCTGGCGCACCCATCACACGCCGCGCGATATTGTCGGTTTCTGGCTGCCCACCGCGACCGAAGTGGATATCATGATCGAAGATGTGCTGATCCGCCCCGGCGATTGGTTGCACGGGGACCGCGACGGGATGGTCTGTATCCCGGCAGAGATTTTGGAGGATGTTATCGATCAATCCCTGTCCGCCATGCAGACCGAAAACAAGGTGCGCAAGGCCATTCTGGATGGCACTGACCCGCAAGAGGCCTATCTGGCCTATGGGAAGTTTTGACTGATGCCAGACATCGACCCACGGCTGATCATCCTTAATGACCATGACACTGTGGCCGTTGTGCGATGCGCCATTGATGCGGGCGAAAAGGTGCAGATCGGTGATGCCGTGGTGACGCTGATGCAGGCTGTCACCATGGGGCACAAACTGGCGCGGGCGTCGATGCAACCCGGCGACAAGGTGCTGAAATATGGTGTGCCGATTGGGTCTGCCACCATGGCCATTGCAGTCGGGGATCACGTTCACCTGCATAACATGAAAAGCGACTACACCCCCACCTATGCCCTGACCGAAACAGGAGACATTGCATGACAATGCGAGGCTATCTGCGCGCCGACGGGCGCAAGGGCATCCGCAATCAGGTTATCGTCGCCTATCTGGTCGAATGTGCTCATCACGTCGCCCGCGAAATCGCACTGCTTGACCGGGAAAAAGCCCATGTCATCGGATTTCCGGGCTGCTTTCCCAACCCATACGCCCAGAAAATGATGGAACGGCTATGCACGCACCCGAATGTCGGGGCCGTGTTGCTCGTGTCGCTGGGCTGCGAAAGCTTCAACCGCGTGCAGTTGGAACGCGTCGTGGCCGATAGCGGCAGGCCGGTTGAAACCCTTGTTATCCAGAAAACCGGCGGCACCAAAAGTGCAATTGAACGCGGCAGGGCGTTTGTGGCCGACGCCGTTAAGACGCTGGACAACACACCACGCGCGCCGATGGACCTGTCCGATCTGGTGATTGGCACGGTTTGCGGCGGCTCTGACGGGACCAGCGGGATTTCCGGCAACCCGGCAACAGGCCGCGCCTTTGATCAACTTGTGGCCGCCGGGGCTACCTGCATTTTTGAAGAAACGGGCGAGTTGATCGGATGTGAGGATATCATGGCCAGCCGCGCCGCCACGCCCGAACTGGCGATTGAACTGCGCGCATCGGTGGAGAAAGCAGCGCGGTATTATGCAGAATTGGGCTACGGCAGCTTTGCATCCGGCAATGCAGATGGCGGATTATCCACGATCGAAGAAAAATCGATGGGCGCCTATGCCAAATCCGGCGCGTCCCCAATCTCGGGCCTGATCAAACCGGGGGATATCCCACCCAAGGGCGGGCTGTACCTGATGGATGTGGTGCCTGACGGGCCGGTGCAATTCGGCTTTCCCAATATCTCGGACAATGCCGAAATAGTTGAGATGATGGCATCCGGCGCGCATATGACCATCTTTGTGACAGGGCGCGGCTCTGTCGTCGGGTCAGCGATATCGCCGGTGATCAAGGTGGCGGCCAATCCCGATATGTATGAACGTCTGCACGAGGACATGGATATCAATGCGGGCCGCATCATCGACGGCACCGCCGATCTGGAAACTGTGGGGACCGAAATCATGGACTTGGTCGGGCAGGTTGCCGCCGGGGAACCGACCAAATCCGAACAGCTTGGGCATCAGGAATTCATCCTGACCTATAAAAGCTTTGAACCCATTGGCCCGGCTTGTCTGCCCGCCTGAAGAAGGACAACAAATGAACCGACTCACCGCAAAAACCTGTCTTGTGACCGCCGCCGGGCAAGGGATCGGGCGCGCCTCTGCACTGGCCATGCAGGCCGAAGGGGCCACTGTTATTGCCAGCGATGTGAACGATGCCGCCCTGTCAGAACTGGCCGATCTGGGGCTGCAAACCCTGAAACTGGACGTGACCGATACGGCATCTATCGCCAACGCGCTGGACGTCACGGGCGGCGTGGACGTGTTGTTCAACTGCGCAGGGTTCGTGGCGCATGGGACCATTCTGGACTGTGACGAAGACCAATGGGCCTTTTCAAATGACCTGAATGTCACGGCAATGTATCGGATGTGCCGGGCGTTTCTACCCACCATGCTGGACCGCCGTAGCGGGTCGATCATCAACATGTCGTCGGTGGCCTCATCCGTGATTGCGGCACCAAATCGGTTCGCCTACGGCACGACAAAGGCGGCAGTGATCGGGATGACAAAAGCTATTGCGGCTGATTTCATCACCCAAGGCGTGCGATGCAATGCGATCTGTCCAGGCACGGTCGAAAGCCCGTCGCTTGAACAACGGCTTCATGACACGGGCGATTATGATGCGGCACGCGCGGCGTTTATCGCGCGGCAGCCCATCGGGCGGATCGGCAAAGCAGAGGAAATTGCAGCCCTTGTGGTGCATCTCGCATCGGATGAAAGTGCCTATACGACAGGCCACGCCCATATCATTGATGGCGGCTGGTCCAATACATAAGGATTGATTGAATGAAGTTACTCAGATTTGGCGCCGAGGGCGCAGAAAAACCGGGCATTCTTGATACAGATGGGACGATCCGCGATTTGTCCTCGGTTGTGGATGACATCGCGGGTGATGCGCTGTCTGCGGATGGGCTGGCCAGGATCGCTGCAACCGATCTGTCACAATTGCCAACCGTCCCCGCCGATGCCCGGCTTGGGCCTTGCGTGTCCGGCACCGGAAAATTCATCTGCATCGGCCTGAACTATGCCGATCACGCCGCCGAAAGCGGGATGGAAGTGCCATCAGAACCGGTAATGTTCATGAAAGCCACCAGCGCAATCTGTGGCCCCGATGATCCCATCATTATCCCGCGCGGATCGGAAAAGACCGATTGGGAGGTCGAACTGGCCGTCATCATCGGTAAACGCGCGAAATATGTCAGCGAAGCCGACGCCATGGACTATGTGGCCGGATATGCCGTGACCAATGATGTGTCCGAGCGGGCGTTTCAGATCGAACGTGCGGGCCAATGGACCAAGGGCAAAAGCTGTGACAACTACGGCCAGTTGGGTCCGTGGCTGGTGACCAAGGACGAAATCGCCGATCCGCAGAACCTATCGATGTGGCTGACCGTCAATGGGAAGAAAATGCAGGACGGGTCAACGAAAACAATGGTTTATGGGGTCGCTCACCTTGTCAGTTACCTCAGCCAGTTCATGTCGCTTATGCCCGGTGACGTGATTTCAACCGGCACCCCGCCCGGTGTTGGCATGGGCCAGAAACCCCAACAATATCTGCGACCCGGTGATGTGGTTGAACTGGGCATCGACGGGCTTGGCCAACAAAAACAGCAGGCAATCACAGATCCAGAATAGGAGATGATACCATGGTCACGCTGATCGATACCCACCAGCATTTTGTCTATCCCGATGTCGCAGGCTACGGATGGACAGATGGTATTCCACCCCTGGCCGATAAGGCGTTTCCGCTGGAACGCTACGCCGAATTGACGACTGGCCACGATGTTGCCGGGACGTTGTTTATGGAAACCGGTGTCGATGACGCGGATTATCAGGCCGAGGCGCGGCATGTCGCAACCCTTGCCAAACAGCAGGGCAGCGGCATCCTTGGCCTGATCGCATCTTGCCGGCCGGAAGAGGATGCAGGCTTTGCCGATTGGTTGGATGAATGTGACGATCTGGGCGTGGTGGGCTATCGGCGGATCCTGCATGTGATGCCTGATGACTTGTCCACCACGGCGACATTTCGCAAAAATCTGCGAACACTAGGGGATCGGGGAAAGCCTTTTGACCTGTGCATGCTGCCGAAACAGCTCAAGCTGGGGGCGGAACTGGCGCAGGTCTGCGACAACACCACCATCATCCTAAACCATTGCGGCGTGCCCGATATTGCGGGTGATGGGCTGGACCCGTGGCGGGAAGGTACCGCGGCACTTGCAGCCCTTCCTAACGTATATTGCAAGCTGTCCGGCCTGCTGGCCTATTGCGCGCCCGGCAACGCGACACAGGCGGCGATACAGCCATATGTTGATCATGTGTTAGAGGTTTTCGGCCCGTCCCGCATGGTTTGGGGTAGCGACTGGCCGGTCGTGGAACTGGCCAATGGGCTGCCCGATTGGCTGGAGGTGACGCAATCGTTGCTGGGTGCTCTCTCAACGGATGAGGCCGCAGCCATCGGCCATCGCAACGCCACAAAACTCTTTGGCCTGCCTGCCATCTGATCGCGCGGCACCAGACAGGTTTCGTTCCCTATCGAAACGCGATAGGCGCGACATATGGATCTCAAAGCAATCATCATGGGCCTGACCTTTGCGTTGATGTGGTCGTCGGCCTTCACATCAGCCCGGGTGATTGTGGAATATGCACCACCACTGGCAGCCCTTGCCTTGCGGTTTCTGATTTCCGGTCTGATCGGCGTCGGCATCGCGTCAGCATTGGGTCAGTCAATGCGCCTGACCCGCCGCCAATGGACCGGTGTCCTGATCTTCGGGATTTGCCAGAACGCACTATACCTCGGGCTGAATTTTGTGGCGATGCAGACAATCGCCGCTTCACTGGCCGCCATTATCGCATCAACAATGCCACTGTTGGTGGCGCTGGCGGGATGGCTGGTCTTTGGAACAAAGGTTAAGCCGCTGGGACTGGCCGGGCTGGTTGCCGGGCTGGTCGGGGTCACGCTGATCATGGGGGCACGGGTACAAGGCGGGGTCGACTTGTTCGGCTTGGGTTTGTGCGTGCTAGGGGTGATATCGTTGACCGTCGCCACAATGGCCGTGCTTGGCGCATCATCCGGTGGCAACGTGCTGATGATCGTTGGGCTACAAATGCTGGTTGGCAGCGCGGCACTATGGGGACCTGCGCTGATACTGGAAGACATGATCGTGACCTGGAACTGGCAACTGATCGTGGCCTTCATCTACACGACCCTGGTGCCGGGATTAGGCGCAACACTGATCTGGTTCCTGTTGGTTGGGCGGATCGGCGCAGTACGCGCATCGACTTTCCACTTCCTCAACCCGTTCTTCGGGGTGTTCATCGCAGCCCTTCTGCTCAACGAACGGGTAGGCGCGCTTGACATCGTCGGCGTTGCAGTCATCGCCGCTGGCATTCTGGCCGTGCAACTGTCGAAACAAAACTGAAGGCCCGTGAACTGTTATTAGACCGGGATGAGCCATTGTGTCGTCTGATCTTGTGCCCGCTCGACGGTTTCAAAGATGTATCGTCCCGGACATTCGCAGCGAGCAGTGCGATTGCAGCGTAGCGCCAGTACACAGACCCTTGTGGCCAGCAGGACAAGACCGAATAGGGGATCAGATGCAACGCTTACATCCAATCCGCGATCTGGATCAGATCGCGGCGACCCGAGTAGCTTATTCGGTAAGCGTTGCATCTGACCCCCTATTTGGGACCTCCCGGCACAGGCATTTGGGCCTATATTGGCGCACTTCCTTTCAGCGCACGCCGCGGATAACTTCAGTTTCCAGCCCAAACCCGACATCCGATCTTGGGCCGGGCCGGTCGGTCAGCGGGACATTCCAGACTTTGACGCTTTCTTTGTTAACGGCTGCTTCCAGAGTTTGGCGGCCACGCGTTTGTTAAGTGCTGCATTGAACAGCGGTACCATACCATCGAGGAAAATCACGGTCTCGGACCCTTAGACCGTGGTTTTTCTTACTGCATCGACGAATCTTTTGACGGTGTCTGAATTTCCCGATTTGCGAAATGCAACGTATAGGTCAATAAGGTTTTCGCATGGTTCAAACGGGACGAAGGAAACACCCGGCGGGGCGATATTCCTGACCCAGGCAGGTGCCAATGCAATTCCGAGTCCCTGAGCTACAAACTGCAACATTGTGGACTTATCAATGATCTCACAGACAATGTTTGGTTGAGCGCCAATCTTGCGAAAACCGCTCCACAACGCTTCGTGCAGGATTGGTCGGGCGTGTTTGGGATACCCGACGATTGGCTGGTTGGCGATATCGGACGCCGACAAAGAGGCAGAGCTTGAAAGAGGGTTTGTATCGGCAAGGACCACCAACACCGGCTGCCGATGAAGCAGCTCACTGGTTATAAAATCGTCTTGTTGAGGGGTGCGCACGAAGGCCACATCAGTACGATGGCCAATCAACTCTTGGGAATGTTGTTCAGAAGACGAGGTTTCCAGTACTTGCACATGGACCTTCGGGTCCGTCCGACGAAAGGCCAGGAGAGCTTTGGGCAGCAGCATTGATATCGCCTCATCGACCCCGCTCACACGGATGTGGCGTAGGTCAGACTCGGCGGTGTGGCGAACATTTGAGACCGCTCTTTCGATATCGGCAAGTATCCTTTTGGCATCCTGGACGAACTCTGACCCAGCTTGGGTCAGGCTAACCTGCCGTGTCGTTCTGAAAAACAGCCGGGCGCCAAGTTCATGTTCCAACGCAGAGACCCGTTCAGAAATGCGATGCTTTCTGCTGGTTTCGGGCCGGTCATGTTCTTGATCGTCGTCAACATCATCCTGTTAATCGGCGGCCAGCTCATGGAACCGTCGGGACTGCTGGTGATCGTAGCGCCACTGGTGTTCCCAATCGCGATTGAGCTTGGCATTGATCCGATCCATCTCGGCATCATCATGGTCGTCAACATGGAGATCGGTATGATTACACCTCCGGTTGGGCTGAACCTCTTTGTGACCTCCGGTGTGGCTGGTATGCCAATGATGAGCGTAGTGCGTGCGGCACTGCCATTCCTCGCGGTGCTCTTTGTCTTCTTGATCCTGGTGACCTATGTGCCGTGGATTTCGACGGTCTTGCCCAACACATTTATGGGCCCCGAGATCATTACGAAATAGACGTGGCCATGCGAGCAAAAAACGGCGGTGCCAGTTTTGGCATCGCCGCTTTTCTTCTAACTTTTGCGAAACCGAACTTGTCCGCTAAAATCGTCGAAATCATAAGTCATAGTATTTAGATTTCTATTTCATGCGGCGCGGCCGGTCTCTAATCTGAGTGATAAGAATCGGTCGATTCACGGTCAACAAAAAAATGCTATTTAATCAGTAACTTGTGCAGTTCGATCTCGAAATCGGCCAGAAATACCAGAACTGGTGCGGTTTTTTAAATTGGGGATCAAACTGAACAATGGATAAAAGCAATCACAAGGTCGACTGGTATGCAGCCCTTGAAGAGATTCTCGGCCATCGTCCCAAATACTACATGACGCTTACACCAACTGGGGCTGGTGACGGAAACCTCGGCACGCTTCTTTCGATCGTTCTCGAAATCGAGAAATCCGTTCGCGTGGTAAGCGAGGGGGTTGGTTGCCTCAGCCATAAACGGATCCGCAAAGAATGTATCGCAGAAGGTTTTGACGTTGACAGGATGATCGAGGATGCCATCAGGTCCGGTGCGTCGGATCGCAAAATCAAAGCGCTCCACATGATGTCAGGCGACAGCATCAAGAGGATTGCCGATCGGATAGGCGAGGTCCGGCTACCGGGAAACTTCCTTAAGGGACTCACTGACGAAACCGTTCTTCGCACCTACCAAGACAATGGCAAAGACGCATCGAAGACCGCAAGAATTCTAGGTATTTCAAGAACGACTGTCGCGGCCATTCTTGCGAGGGCGCGGAAGAAGAAGCCCATCAATGATTAGAGGGGGTCCTGACGCAATGTCAGTCGGGTCCCTGTTGGCACGACTTCCCTTGAGCAAGTCTTGCCCTGCCAAGCTGACCTTCATGCATTTTGCCGCGAACGGCGAAACTGAGCCCATAGCCACCGATGCTGCAGGACACATGAATGACCGGCATCGAGACCTCACTGTGACCTGGGCGACGTCATCAAAGTGGAGACTGCAATGACAGTTTGACCGGCGAAGGGGATCGGTCGTAGCCTATGGAAACGGTTGCGAAGGGCTCGGACCATGACAATAGAAACGTATATGATCTATTTGATGGCAGTAGCCGTGTTTTTTGCGACGCCCCCCGACACGAGCCAGCTCCTCATCATATCGAACAGCGTAAGACATGGGCTTCGGCGCAGCGCTTATACAATCGCTGGAGACTTGACCGCCAACAGCTTGCAAATGACGGGCGCTGCGTTTGGTTTGGCGGCAATTATCGCAACCTCTGCAACGGCCTTCATCTGGATCAAATGGCTAGGGGTCGCCTATCTGGTCTGGATTGGGGTCCAGCTCATTCTCTCAAGAGACAAAGCTGATGACGTTACCGCCAACTCGTCTGGTCAATCATTTAAACTGTTCCGACAAGGCTTTGTGACATCTATGGCGAACCCATTTGCTGTTGTATTTTTCGGCGCGCTGTTCCCGCAGTTCATAGACCCGACGATGCCCGTTTTGCCACAGCTCTTCATTTTGGGTGTCACATATCTGGTGGTTGATGGGGCAATTTTGATGCTTTGGGGCTGGTTAGGGGTCCGAGCGGCTACAGCGCTAAAACAGTTTTCATTTGGCTTGGTGAACAAGGTTTGCGGGGTACTGATGATTGCAGCTGCTGCCTTGCTGGCCAGCAAGGACTTCCAGCCACAACGATAGTCTCGGGTTCGGATTGCTTGCGATGAAGCAAAGGGCGGGCGTTGATGCCGCTGGCAGCGAAGTATTGCGCTTTCAATCCGGTTGGCTTTCCAGTCTTATCGGCATCAGCAATTTGAATGATCGGAGTTAATAATGACCTATGAAACGTGGATCGCCTTCGCCGTGGCAAGTGCGATTGTTGTTCTCATTCCTGGCCCAAACATTGTTTTGACGGTCAACTACGCGATCCGCGATGGAAAACGGTCAGGCCTTGCGACAATTCCAGGTGTCGTGCTTGGCGCGTTCATCGCGATGTCACTGTCTCTTTTGGGGGCGGGCGCGGTTCTGGCGACGTCTGCTTTTCTCTTTACGCTGCTTAAGCTGGCGGGTGCGATGTATCTGATATGGCTGGCCTATTCCCTTTGGACGGCGCCTGTTGAGGATTTGTCGCTTAGTGAAGGGGCGGCGTCAAAGCCGTTACCGGGGCTTTTTTGGCAGGCTCTTTTGATTAGCGCTCTTAACCCCAAAGGCCCTGCCTTCTACGTGGCTTTCGTCCCTCAATTCGTGAGCCCGATAGGCCCGATCTTCCAGCAGTTTTCTATTTTGATCATTACGTTCTTGGCAGTCGCTACGCTGAACAGCCTGTTTTGGCTCTTTTTTGCAAATGGCATGAGAACACAATTTCAAAAGCCAGCGGCTATGCGGCTTCTAAACCGTGTCGGAGCAAGCTGCTTGTTTGTGGCGGGGGTGTTCACGGCGCGCGCTACAAGGTCGGCTTAGTCTACGTTTGTTGCGTATGGTTAGGTTGCAGCGGCCGGTTTTCTTCGGCGATCAGGCGTTCGGTGATCGGGCTGCAACACTGTCATATGCAGACGAATTTGCGCTACACGTTTAAGGTTCTGCGGCACCATTTAAAGAGTGGCAGGTCCTTATCTCTGCCGCAGAATGACCAGTAGGCGGCCAGCCATTTTTTCATGGCCAGAGTGCTTTCAGACTGTCCCAAGCCATCAAGCCAATCGAGAGCTTGATGGTGGTCATTCCCGGTCGCCACAGGCGTGATAGTGGGGTCAAGAAATGCAGTCGCCACAATCGGGTTGAAGGCTGAGCTTCCCGCAATTGTTGTGCCTCCAAAATCCAAGACACCGGTGATTTTGCCCTCTGAATTCATAACATTCGATGGACAATAGTCTAAGTGTACCAGCTCCGGCTGACTTGGATTGTCGATAGCATCGAGAATGTTCTCAAGATCAACGTCGAGTTGACATACGTCCAAGGATTGCTGGGCGCGCTGTCTCAGGAATTCCTTGAAGCGCGGATTGCGTATCGGTTCGCCTAGCCCCAACTCGCCATACGCCCCGTCGCCGATAAACAAACGAGAAAGTTGTGTAGATACCTTTAGGTAGTCATCAATCAAAGCGGCGCGCTTCGAGCCGGATACCTGCTTAAGCTCATCACTCAGAGGGATACCGCTTAAGCGTTTTTCGATTGTAAAATCAAAACCAAATTTGAAGCCAAAATCAACAACAGAGGGGATTTCGAACCGACCGTGCTGTGATCCTGAGTTCATCCGGTTCAAGAGTTCTATACGAGCTGCAACGTCGGATTTAACAGAGCCTTTGCGGTTTACGCGCAGCACAGTTTCCTTGGTGAGCGCGAATACTTCGGCCTCGACCCCAGAGCCGATAAGGCTAGACGTGCTGACGCCAAAGAAATTTAGAAGGTTATCGATGCTCTTCTCTCACTTGCGCCTGCCACAATGGGTCTGCTCACCAACTTTCTAGCCCATTGGGAGCGAAACTCAACCGACTGTGTGACCAACATGTTTGGTGACTTTTGACCGGAAAATCCCAAAGCAGCCATTGGAGCAGTTGCGGCGAAAGCTCGGTTTGTCCCGCATAGCACATATTGGCTTGCCTGTTTGTGAATGTCGGCAATTTGGTGAACAACTGGTTTGATCTCCTCCGTCCTGTTCAAGGACCCAAACGCCGCTCACGTCAGTCGCTGCAAGAACTCCCATCCGAGGATCATTTCGGGACCGTCTGGTTTTGGCAGGTCAGATCGTGACACCATCACCCCTTGAACAGAGAAGTCCTGCATCACGCGCACAGCAAGAATCTTGCTGAAGTGTCGATCCATGCGGATCTTCACGACCTGCCAATTCTTGAACGGCGAGATTGTCTTGATCTCGACGAAGTCATCGCCAAGCCGCCCATCAGAGCCTTCGGCACCAAACCGATGCAAAGCGATCCCGTGAACGATCGCACCCTAAAGTTCACCGATATCACCGTAGACTTGAAGATGGCGGTTGGTCGTGAGCTTGAACGAGCGGGCCGTCCGGAGGAGCCCTTGCAGGGCAGCGATATAGGCCGGGTTAGCATCTGGAAAGCTGCGATGGATGTGATCGGCCTGCATGGGATCCTTGATATCGCCCCAGCTCAGCCATTGATCTCGGGTCCAGGCAGGCGTGATCCTGGCGTGGATTAATTCGGCTGCGCCCTCCGCGCGGCAAGCCAAGTCCCTCATCATACATCTACACTGCCGCTGGACGTCGGCTGTGTCGCGGCACAACGCGTCGCCAGTCCAGGCCCTCGAACAAGGCCTCAAACTGGGAGCGATTGATCGTGATCACCCCGTCACTCATCTGTGGCCAGACAAAGCCAGCACCCTCAATCCGCTTGTACGTCATGACAAGCCCGGTGCCATCCCAAACGATCAGCTTCAGCCGATCCGCTCGCTTTGAGCGGAAGATGAAGATAGCCCCACTAAACGGATCGAGATCAAACTCGTTCATGACGATCGCTGCCAGTCCATCCATGCCTTTTCGGAAGTCGACCGGCTTTGATGCCAGATAGAGTTTGAAATTGCCGGAAGGCGAGATCATGCGCGTCCCTCAATAGACAGAATGATCTTCATCAGATCATCGACGGGATATGCGGCAGGAAGGGCAATATTGACGTCCTTGAAGTGAACGACGATCTGATTACTCTCCGTTTCAGCGGGCCGACCACACGTCTGATCCGCTATGATGACTTCCGTAAAAACACGCTCTTCGCGTCGCGACGTTTGTCTCGCACCCACGCGTCGGACATCCGAGCGCCACTTGTACACGAGCATCGCATCGTAAGGAACGCCTTTTCTCAGAAGTCGTCGTTGAGGAACAAGAGCATCTCGCAAGTGCCGAAATTGACCGCGAACAGATCGTTATTCACTATAAGGCCATCAATGTTGCGCTCCCCGACACATATCCCGTCGATGACCTGGTGAAGGTAATCCTGGCTATTGAGGCGCGCGCATGATATCGCCATCGGGCAATTTCAAACTGTATCTGGCGTCAAAGCCGGTCGACTTCC
>CANLYJ010000005.1 GCA_947495295.1 uncultured Paracoccaceae bacterium | reverse complement strand
AAGCTCAAACTCGAAGACATCAACCACGGCTTCGACCTCATGCATCAAGGCAAGAGTATCAGAGCTGTGGTCGAGTTTTAAAACTCACGGCTGCCGCCCTTACGCAAAGGGCGGCATATGAATCTGTTGCAATTGGCATTTGCCCGCCTTGTGTTTTTCCCGCAAGACGGTTGTGCTTGCGTTTGAAAATAGGTTCTCTGCCCCCATGACCACTGCATTGATTTCACATGACGACTGTCGCGACCACGTCACCCCGCCGGGCCATCCTGAACAGGTGGCTCGTCTGGATGCCGTTTTAGGGGCGTTGAAAGAACTTGATTTGCTCCGCGTAAAGGCACCGTTGGCCGCAGAAGATGACCTGTTGCGCGCACATCCCAAGGCACATGTGGCTGCCATTCGTGCCGCTGCCCCGACTGACGGCTGGCGATCACTGGATGCTGATACCCATATGTCACCGGGCACATTGACCGCCGCTTACCGTGCCGCTGGCGGTGTGGTACGCGCTGTTGATTTGGTGATGGGTGGCGACGCCAGTAACGCCTTCGCCGCTGTGCGTCCGCCGGGCCATCATGCGGAACGGCAGACCGCGATGGGCTTTTGCTTTTTCGGCAATGTCGTGATCGGGGCCAAACATGCGCTGGATCACCATGGGCTGGACCGTGTCGCAATTGTGGATTTTGACGTTCATCACGGCAATGGGACACAGGATCTGGTCGAGGATGATCCGCGCATCCTGTTCTGCTCCACCCATCAGTCACCGCTTTATCCCGGCACCGGGGCGGCGCATGAGGTAGGCGTTGATAATGTGCTGAATGTCCCCCTACCGCGTGGGACTGGCAGCAAGGGCTTTCGCGACGCGATGGAGCGGCTTGTGCTGCCAAGGGTTGATGCATTCGCTCCGCAACTTCTGATCATTTCGGCAGGATTTGATGCACATGCGGCTGATCCATTGGCTGGTATGGAATTGCAGACCGAAGATTTCGCCTGGGTGACAGGCCGCTTATGCGATTTGGCCGCAAAACACTGCGGCGGCCGGGTGGTATCGAGCCTTGAAGGCGGCTATGACTTGGCCGCGCTGGGCGCATCTGCTGCTGCCCATGTCAGGATATTGGAGGAACGCGGCCGATGAGCGATGTAGATCAGATGAGCTTTGAAGATGCGATCAAGGAACTTGAGACGGTCGTCGGTCAGCTGGAACGCGGCGATGTGGCGCTGGATGAAAGCATTGCGCTGTACGAACGCGGCGCCGCCCTAAAGGCCCGTTGCGAGGCGAAACTGAAGGAAGCCGAAGAAAAGGTCGCCAAGATCACGCTGGGCGAAGGTGGGGAGCCGAAAGGGACGGCACCACTGGATGGCTGACGGCAAAACGCCACCGTTTCGGGTGCCCGATGCGAAGGGCCTTGCCCGCCGCCCGTTCAAGGAATCGCTGACCTATGCCGCCGAAGTGGCCGAGGCCCGGGTCGGCTTTGCCCTTGCCGGGGCAAATGGGCCTGTCGTGGAGGCAATGAAATATGCCGTCACCGGCGGCAAGGCACTGCGCGCATTTATGGTGCTCGAAACCGCCCGCCTGCATGGCATCAACCCAGCGTCAGCGGCGGGTGCGGCTGCGGCAATCGAATGCCTGCATGCCTATTCGCTGGTCCATGATGATCTGCCTTGTATGGATGATGACGCGTTGCGCCGTGGCCAGCCCACGGTCCATGTCAAATGGGATGAGGCCACAGCCGTACTCACCGGCGATGCCTTGCAGGCGCTCGCCTTTGAATTGCTGGTCCAGACCGATTGCGCCCCGCGCGCCAAGCTGAGCCTTGTGATGACATTGTCCAATGCATCGGGCGTGCGTGGCATGGTAGGCGGCCAAGCCGCTGATATGGCCGCCGAAACCGCAGATACCCCGCTGACGCTGGAACAGATCATGGCCCTGCAAGCCCGCAAAACCGGCGCGCTGATCCTGTGGTCCACGCTGGCCGGTCCACGCATCGCAGAGGCAGAGCGTGGCCCCCTCTCGATTTACGGCGAGGCCCTTGGGCTGGCCTTTCAGATCGCTGACGACGTGCTGGATGTGACCGGCGATGCGTCGGTTGTCGGCAAGGCCGTGGGCAAGGATGCCGATGCTGGCAAGGCAACATTTGTATCCCATCTTGGCCTGGATGGGGCGAAAAGCCGCGCTGCAGAACTGGTACAAGAGGCGTGTGATGCGCTATCCGCTTACGGCGAAGATGCCGAGACATTAAAAGAAGCGGCCCGTTTTGTAATCGCGCGGACGCATTGAAAGGGTCGCCATGTCAGACCAGCCCCATACCCCCATTCTGGACCGCGTGAACACGCCTGAAGACATGAAAACCATGTCCGACGCAGAACTGCGCCAATTGGCAGATGAATTGCGGACCGAAACCATTTCAGCGGTGTCTGTGACCGGCGGCCATCTGGGCGCGGGCCTTGGCGTGGTTGAGATGACGGTCGCCCTCCACGCCGTATTTGACACGCCCAAGGACAAGATCATCTGGGACGTGTCGCATCAATGCTACCCTCACAAGATCCTGACCGGCAGGCGTGACCGTATCCGCACCTTGCGCATGGAAGGTGGGTTGAGCGGTTTTACCAAACGCTCCGAAAGCCCCTATGACCCGTTTGGCGCGGCCCATTCCAGCACGTCGATTTCGGCCGCACTCGGCTTTGCCGTTGCCCGGGATCTGGGCGGTGAAGGCGGCGATGCGATTGCCGTGATCGGTGATGGGGCGATGTCCGCAGGCATGGCCTATGAGGCAATGAACAATGCGGGCCATCTGGGCAAGCGCCTGATCGTGATCCTGAACGATAACGAGATGTCGATTGCCCCACCAACGGGCGCGATGTCATCGTATTTGTCCCGCCTTTATGCGGGCGAGCCGTTTCAGGAATTCAAGGCCGCCGCTAAGGGGGCCGTGTCCCTACTGCCCGAACCGTTCCGCGAAGGGGCCAAACGTGCCAAGGACATGTTGAAACACATGACGGTGGGCGGGACGCTTTTCGAGGAACTTGGATTTTCCTATCTGGGTCCGATTGATGGGCACGACATGGAACAGCTTTTATCGGTGCTGCGCACGGTCAAGGACCGCGCCGATGGGCCAATCCTGATCCACGCGGTCACCAAAAAGGGCAAAGGATACGCCCCGGCAGAGGGGGCACGCGACAAAGGGCATGCGACCGCCAAGTTTGACGTCGTCACCGGCGAGCAAAAGAAAGCGCCCAGCAACGCACCATCTTACACATCTGTCTTCGCCGAAAGCCTGTTGAAACACGCCGCTGATGATCCGCGCATCTGTGCTGTGACAGCGGCGATGCCCGATGGAACCGGCCTGTCGAAATTCATGGAACGCTATGCCAGCCGGTGTTTTGACGTGGGCATCGCCGAACAGCATGCCGTGACTTTCAGTGCGGGGCTCGCCGCTGGCGGGATGCGCCCATTCTGCGCGCTTTACTCAACATTCCTGCAACGCGGCTATGATCAGGTCGTCCATGATGTGGCGATCCAGCGTTTGCCGGTCCGTTTTGCAATTGACCGGGCGGGCCTTGTCGGTGCCGATGGGGCGACGCATGCAGGGTCTTTTGATGTTGGATATCTGGCAAACCTGCCGGGCTTTGTGGTGATGGCCGCCGCAGATGAGGCTGAGTTGGTACGCATGGTAGCCACGGCCGCCGCACATGACAGCGGGCCAATCGCGTTCCGTTTTCCACGTGGTGAAGGCGTGGGCGTCGAGATGCCGGAAAACCCACAAGTGCTGGAAATCGGCAAAGGCCGCATGATCCAGGAAGGCGCGCGGGTTGCGATCCTGTCTTTTGGCACGCGCCTGCAAGAGGTGATGCGCGCCTGCGAAGCGTTGCAGGCACGGGGGATCACCCCGACAGTCGCCGATGCCCGCTTTGCCAAACCGCTTGACCGGGAATTGATCCTGACACTGGCTGCCGATCACGAGGCGCTGATTACCATCGAGGAAGGCGCAGTTGGTGGCTTTGGCAGCCATGTGGCCCAATTGCTGGCGGATGAGGCTGTTTTTGATCAGGGGCTGAAGTTCCGATCAATGGTTTTGCCGGACATCTTCATTGATCAGGCAAGCCCTGCCGCCATGTACGACGTGGCCGAACTAAGCGCATCACATATCGAAGCCAAGGTGCTGGAGGTGTTGGCAGTGGCGCAGTTGGGCGCGCATAAAGTGTCGTAGGGTCAAGTCCCATTTCACTCTACAATGCACCATCAACCGGCAGTTGTTCACGATATGGAACCAAAGCGTTCACGCCCACTGATAGATCACACCTAACGCACTGTAAATTATTGATAAATTCAATAATGCAACGACCGGCATTTTATTTCTGAATGTGCCGGAAGGCACTGTGAAATGGTTACCAATTCGTTAAACTACAACCCAAGACCTGTTCAGCATTTGTGTTCCTGGGGATTTTAATGACGCATATTTTTGGTGTGAGGCGCGCCGTGGCGCTGCGGACCGGACTTCTGAATACGACCGCAATCGTCGGCATGGCCGCAATTCTGAGCGCTGTATTGCCGCACGGTGCTGTGGCCGATGATCTGACATGGGATAGCGACTCGGGGGCCAACGGCCTGCAAAATGGCAGTGGCACATGGGAGGAAGGCGGCGGCAGCAACCAGAATTGGCAGGATCAGGCCGATCCCGAATTCGATGCGCCAGACAACAACGATGCGAACACGCGGTTTGATGATGGTGACACGGTCACATTCAGTGACCTTGGCGGCGGCTCTGCGACCATCACACTTGGCGACCCGGTGGAACCCGCTGCGATGACCTTTGAGTCGGGCGGCTACACGTTTGAAAATGGGGGCGATGCGGATCACGTCATCGCCGTGACAGGCAGCATGGGGATCGAGATCGCGTCAGGCGATATTACCTTTGATGCTGAACTTTCCAATGGCGGCACGGTCACCATCAATGGCGGCGGCGGCGATGGCACGCTGATCCTGAATGCAGCGAATGACGATGATGACGGGGGCACCTCTGCTACCTATGCGGTGCAGTCCGGCGGCTTGACAATCAATGGGTCAACTGCGGCAGGCGACGCCGTGACCGTGGGAGGCGACGGCACGCTGACCATCGACAATGGTGGTTCTGTTCTGGGTACGGTGACCCTGGACAGCGGGACCTTCAACAACGTCTCTGGCTCTGTCGGCGGGTTTACAACGATTACCGGCGGCAATGCATTTGGTCAGGGCGGCAGCTTTGACGGTGGCGTTGGGATGACGGGCGGGACCCTGACGGTTGATGCCGACACGACCGGCAGTATCACAAACGGTAACGGTGCAACCGGCGGCATACTGGATATCAATGGCGGCAATACGCTGACCGGCAATGTCGTCACCAACATTGGCACCAGTTTCAACGGGGGCACAATCACCGGCACCGTGGATGTCACTGCGGGCAGTTTCGACAACCAGACCGGCGGCGACATCGAAGGCCTTGCAACAGTCAGCGGCACCGGTCAGCTGACGGCAACGGGTGGCGATTTCACCGGTGGCGTGCAGGTTGATGGCGGTGCGTTCGAAGTGCTTGCCGATACAACAGCGGCAGCCGTCACACAGAATAATGGTGTGGTCAACGTGGCTGATACGTTTACCCTGACATCCGATATGCTGATCACCGGCGGGACGACCAACAATGACGGCACGATCACCGGAAACCAGACAGTGACTGGTGGCATATTGAATAATGGCGACATCACCGGCACGCCAACCGGGACGATCAATGGCAACGTGACGATGAATAGCCCCGCCGGCACCGTCAACAACTATGCAGGAAGCGACATCACCGGCACCGTCACAATGGACACTGCGGGAGGCATCCTGAACGGCAACGGTGGCACATTTGGCGATGTTGTTGTCAATGATGGCACGTTTAATGTGAATGCCTCGACGACGGCCGACACCGTCACCAATGCAGGCGGCACTGTTGCGATTGATGGTGGCGGTGTCAGCCTTGCAACAGATTTCGACCAGACCGGCGGGACGACAACAATCGCGAATGGCGGCAGCCTGGTTGACGCGGATGGCGTGGATGTCACCGGAGGGGTGATCGAAAATGCAGGCCTGATCGGCAGTGATATCAACATCTCGGACGGGGGCGAAGTCCGCAACGACACCGGAGGGAACCTGACTGGCCTTGTTACGGCGAATACGAATGGCACGATCACCGCCAATGGTGGGACTTTCGGGGGCAATGTGCTGGTTGATGGCGGGGCATTTGACGTTGATCAGACAACATCCGTCACCCAGACCCAGATTGATGATGGGACGATCACCATCGACACAGGCGCGACCTTGACCACCGAACTGATCCAGAACGGCGGGACCACGAATGTCGATGGCGGCACGCTGGATCACACCGGCGCCGGTGGCTTGATCGTGACCGAAGGCACGCTGCGAAATGCGGGGTCTGTGTTGGATGATGTGACCGTTGATGGCAATGGCACGGTCGAGGTCGCAGGCGGCACATTTACTGCACTGACGGCCACGGGCGGCAATATCAACGTCACAGCCGATAGCAGCTTTGCCGGGTTTGATCTGGTCAATATGGGGTCGGATGTCTCGATATCCCAGAATGTTGACCTGACCGATGATGTGACCAACCAAAGCGGGACAATGGCGTCATCAGGCAACATTGTCGGGACACTGGATCTGACCGGTGGCAGCTTTACCCAGAATGCCGACACCGCAGGCACAGACGGGGTAACCGGCGCTGTCACTGTATCCGGTGCCGGAACGACAATGACCGTCTCCGGCGGCACATTCGGCAGTGGGATCACCGCCAACACAGATGGCGCGGTGACCGTGGATGGCGCAGCAAGCGGCGATATCGTCAATGACGGGGGCAGCGTGACTATCGCCGCTGGCGGTAATTTGACAGGTGACCTGACCCAGAACACCGGCGCGTCCGAAATCGAAACTGGCGGCCGGGTCAATGGCGACGTTCTCGTCAATGGCGACACGATGACCAGCGATGGCATCATCACCGGGGCGGGGGCCGATGCGAACGCCGTTGTGCTGACCGATGGCACCTTCACCACCACAACCAATAGCGACGTGCAGGGCACGACATCGGTAACCGGTGGCGTCCTGCAAGCCAATGGTGGCGAATTTGACGGGCTGATCACCGGGACCGCTGGCAATATCAATATCGGCGGGGCGGTTGATGGCGATATCAGCGTTCAAGGCACCGATCTGACGATTGCTGGCGGCGGTGTGCTGACCGGCGACGTGACCATGACCACCACAGCCACGCAAGAGGCTGAAAATAACGGCACGCTGAACGGCACGCTGACCTCTGAGGGCGGGGTGTTCCAGAATAACGGGGCGATCACCGGCAATGGCGGGTCAGCCATCGTAATGGACGGCGGCACGGTTTCCAACAATGTGGGCGGCAGCGTCACAGGCACAAGCCGGGTGCGCAATGGCAACCTGATCGCCAATGGCGGCAGCTTTGGCGGCGGTATCATCGTGACCGACGACGGGGTTGGGCCGACCAGCACCTTTACCGTCGCAATAGACACAACCGCCGATATCACCAACGGCACAACTGGCCCGGTGGAACCCGGCGGGATCGTGACGATCAATGCCGGGCGGACGTTGACAGGGGATGTGACCAACAACTCTGGCGACACCACAATCAGCGGTACGGTTGATGGCACGGTTGACGTGACCGGCGGCACCGTCACGGTAAATGCCGGTGGTGGCGCAACAGAGCTGGCCACCGTGTCCGGCGGCACGCTGGACGCGCTTGGCGGCACTTTCGGTCAGGGCATTCTGGCAACAGACGGCCAAACCAATATCGACGGAACCGTGACAATCACCACAGGTGCGCTGACCGGCGATGACGGCACGGTTGATATCGGGGCTGCGGGCGTTGTGAACGGTCAGGTCACCAGCACCAACAGCGGCGGACCTGCAACGGGCGTCATCACCAATGCCGGCACGATCAACGGGCCGGTACTGGTGGAAGGCAATACATTCAATAATAACAACATCGTAACCGGGGCCGTAACCGCAACCGGTGGCACCACAAACAATGCCGGTACAATGCGTGACGGGCTGGCGATCAGCGGGGGAACCGCGGACAATTCCGGTTTGATCCAAGACGGTGTCACTGTATCGGGTTCGGGTGATTTCACCCTTGCGGCCGGTGGACAGATCACCGGCGCGTCGACGGTGACCGGCGGTGACTTCACCGTCGAAGGCGGTACGTTCAACGACGGTGTGACCAATGATGGTGGCACCGTGCAGGTCGATGGCAGCGCCAGCGGTAACATCACCAATAGCGATGGTATGGCCGAAATAGCGTCACCTGCCACGTTGACCGGTGATGTGGATAACGGGGCAGATGGCGATTTCCGGTTGCTGGGGACTTTGAACGGGGATCTGGAAAATACCGGCGGCACGGTTGATTCATTTGGTATCATCAATGGCACAACCCTGAATACGGGCACCGGCGCAGAACTGAATGTTGATGTGTCGGCCACGTTCAACAGCCTTGTGACTAACCAGTCAAATGCCGCAATCAATATTGACGGAACACTTGTCGGCAATGTGCTGAACCAAAGCGGCGCTGTGGTCGAGGTGACGGGCGGGGTACTCGGCGGCACCTTGAACAACGCAGCAACCGCGAATTTCAGCGGCGTTTCCTCTATTACGAACCAGGTCACCAATAGCGGCGCGTTTGACCTTGCCAGCGGCAGCACCCTGTCACTTGGTGCCGGGATGACGAACCAAAGCGGCGGTATCCTTGATATCGTGGACGGATCCACCTTTGGATCGGCCAGCGGACTGGTCAACCAATCCGGCGGCATCGTAGAGCTTGCTGGCAGCCTGAATGGCAGCCTGAACAATGCAGGACGCGTCAATTTCGATGACGGCGTCTTTGGCGGTGATGTGCGCAACAGCGGGACGGTGATGCTTGATACCGGTGCGCTGGCCTTTGGCGGCGATCTGCAGAACAACGGGCTGGTCGACGTGTCAACCAATTCCGGGGTCATCAATGATGTCGTCCAGATCGATGGCGGGCTTAGTGGGGATGGCACATTCCATCTTGATATCAACCTGTCTGACGAAACCGATATGGCCGCCGGTGAAACCGGTAGCGATGTCGTGCGTGTGAACGGGCCTGTCACGGGCAATGTCACGCTCGATTTCAATCTGCTGGCCACAAACGGGCGGCAGAATGACGATATCCTGGTACTGGACGTGGACGGGACAGAGGCAAACAGCTTTGACGTCGACGTGCGTGGCCTGCCCGATCAGGGCGAGGCGATCATCTATGTCCAGAACCAGATCACCAGCAGTGCGGACCCGACCGAAGTGGGGGACGTCTTTATCAGTGACGCGCTGAACCCCGGCATCGGGGCGCTTGCAGGGTCCATCGTGCTGACCCAATCGCTAATCGGATCGGTGATCAACCGACCCTCCAGCCCCTTTGTCAGCGGACTGGCCTATGATGATCCGGACCCGTGCGGGCCGGGCACATGGGCACGCGCCATTGGCGGGCAAGCCGATTCCAGCGGCCGGGTCACCGAACAAAGTGCAAATGGTCTCAGCTTTGATGGTGAGATTTCGGCCGACTATACCGGTTTTCAGGTCGGCGGCGATCTGGCCTGTTTCAACGGGTATTTCGACGGCTGGGATATCTCGGTGGGGGGGATCGCAGGCCTGAACCAGGGTTCAACCGAACAGCCAGTCTTTGGCCTGATCGGCGACGGGTCGGGCAACCTGATCGTTGGTGATGAACTGACAAGTGTAACCACAGTGGATTTCGACCAAAGCTATGGCGGGATCTATCTGACCGGCGCCTATGACCGGTTCGCCGTTGATCTGCAGTACCGCGTCGAACAGACCGACTTTGTCGCTGATAACACTGGCGTTGGCGGATCGTCCGGCCTTGGGCTATCTGAAACCGACTTCAGCAGTGAGGCGTCAACATTCAGCGGATCAATCAGCTATGCCGTACCACTTGGCGAAAGCGATTTCACCTTCGTGCCCACGGCCGGTTTCGCTTATACAGATGTGAGCACTGACCTGATTTCGTTCAACGACAGCAGCTCTGTCCAGGTCGAGGATTTCACGTCAGAGACGCTGTTTATCGGCGGCACCCTGTCACGCACCAGTTTCGGAGAGGATGGATCATCCGCACTGAACCAGTTCGTGACCGCCACCTATTACAACGACTTTGCCGATGCGCCGACATCCGTGTTCACCCCGCGTGCCGATACCGGGCAAGACCCGCGCAGCGTTGTGGGTGAAAATCTCGGCGCCTATGCCGAACTTAGCGCCGGTTTGAACTATCTGCGTATCCTGCCTGTCGGCGCACCAGCAGGGGCCAAGCAGATCAGCGCCAGTATCCGGGGCGATCTGCGGTCTAGCGACCAGTTGGACAGCTGGGGATTGACTGGCCAGCTGCGTATTCAATTCTGAATTGCCGCGCGTTCCTGCCTTGACCCTGCCGGGTCAAGGTTTCAGACTTACCGGGCATCGGCAGCGCCTTTGCTTGTACTACTGAATTGATTGGATTGTCATGTCTTGGTTTAGCAAAGTTGCTTGGAAAGAAGGTCTGTTTCTGCAACCCCAGCATTTACAGCAAAGCGACCGCTACCTTGAAAAACTGATCCAGGCCCGTACTGATGTAATGACACCCTATCCTTGGGGGCTGGCCGAAATGACAATCGATCGCGATCTGGCCCAACAGGGTCGGTTGGGATTGCGCAGCGTGGTGGGGATCATGCCCGATGGCACCCCCTTTGACGCCCCCAATGCGGGCGAACTGCCCCTGCCCGTCGACGTGCCCGAGGATGCCAAGAACCTCTATCTTTGGCTGACCCTGCCGGATCAAAGCCAGAATGGGCAGGATGTGGGCCTAGGCCCCGATGCCGCGACAACCCGATATGTGCTATCATCCGATACGGTAGCCGACAATGCTAGCGCGTCCCGGATCGAACATCAGATCGAAACCGCCGTGCCCCGGCTGGAACTGGACATCCGCAAATCAGCCAAGCCGGGCTATCAATGCCTGCGTCTTGCCCGGATCAACGAGGTGCGCGATGGTGTCATCTCTCTTGATGATACGGTCCCGCCGCCCGCACTGATCCTCGCCGTGCATCCTGTGATCGAAGGCTACCTGAGCCGGGTGATCGGCTGGATTGAGGCGAAACTGGGCAGCCTCGCCCGCTACGCCTCTGACCCGTCATCGGGGGGCGGTATGCAGGCCACCGATTACCTGATGCTGATGACCCTGAACCGTGAAATCGGCGTGCTGCGTCATCTGGGCCATGGGCGTGCGGTGCATCCCGAACGGCTATATGAACGGCTGATCGGGTTTGCGGGCGAACTGGCCACATTCGACAATGGCGAACGGATGGCCCGCGAATACAAACCCTATGACCATGGCGATCTAAAAGAAACCTTTACCCCGGTGGTGCAGGATATCCAGCGCCTGCTTAGCCGTGATGTGGGCCGGGCGGTGCGGCTTGACCTGCGGCAGGTGCGGCAGAACTCCTTCCTTGCCGAAGTGGCAGATCGCAACCTGTTCCGCGATGCAACCTTCGTGATCGAGGTCGAAACCGGCAAACCGCTGACGCAAGTCCAGCAGCAATTCCCGGAACTGTGCAAGGTTGGCCCCAACACGCGCATGTCCGAAATCGTCAAGAACAACCTGCCGGGCATCAGCCTGATGCATTTGCCTAATCCGCCACGGCAGATCAGAGTGGTATCCAGCAATGTCTATTTCCTATTAGATAAAAAGACACCGCTTTGGCAGGAATTTTCCATGGCCCCCGCCATCGGGATGCATTTCGCGGGTGACTGGCCGGAACTGAAACTAGAGCTTTGGGCGATACCGGAGAAAGCCTGATGTCGGATGATGACGACGACAAGACGGTATTTGGTGGCCCCTTGCCGGGGGCCAAACCCTCGCCGCCGAATAATGGTGACCGGACTGTCATCGGCGGTGCAGTGCCGCCACCTGCACCAACCCCACCACGCCCGGCCCCACCGGGCGGCAACACATGGCTGGGCGGGGCCACACCGCAACCGGGCGGTGACATGGGGCGACCCAACGCCCCCAGCGACAGCTTTTTCCCCGACATCCCCAGCGATCAACCGCAGGCGGCCCCGCTGCAAACCCCACGTATTTCTTTGCAGGAAGCCTTGCGGGCCAAGGGGTTAGGCAAAGGTGGGCCAAGCAATCCGTTGCTTGCTGCTGCCGCCAATCTGCTGATCCTGTTTGGCCGCTTGCGCACTGGCATGGTCGAAATGCAGGCCCAGCCGCTGATGGAACATGTAACCCGGGAACTGACCGAGTTCGAGGCCAATGCCGTCGCCGCTGGCGCCGACCCGCATGAAGCGCAGGTTGCCAAATACGCCCTATCCGGTACCGCCGATGACATCGTCCAGAACCTGCCGGGGGCCGATCGGGGTGTCTGGATTCAATATTCGATGGTCGCCCGTTTCTTTCAGCGCCGCGATTCCGGTGTCGGTTTCTTTCAAGAGGCGGAAAAGGCGATGCAGGCCCCCGCCCAGCGCTTTAACCTGCTGGAACTGATGCTGACCTGCCTGTCACTGGGTTTTGAAGGGCAGTATCGCACAGCCCCCAATGGTGCGGTTGAACTGTCGCGCATCCGGTCGGCGATTTACGAAACCCTGCGGCGGGTGAAACCACGTCCCGACGAAGACATCTCGGTCAATTGGGCCGGTGTGCCCTTGGGTGGGCGGCGTAAATTCGGCGGCTTGCCCTTGTGGATTTATGCTGCGGTGGCCGGTGCCCTGATCGTTGGCACATTCGCCACCTTGTCCACCCTGTTGAACCGGGACGGCAATGCCGTCGCCACCGATCTGACCGGCCTGCACCAGAATGTCAGCCAAATCACCCTGATCCGCAATTTCGAGATTGAGCCGTTCCAACCGCCAGAACCAGACCAGACCCAGCTGGACCGGATCAAGGATGGCCTGTCCGATCTGATTGCCGATGGATCGGTTGAGGTGGGTATTCAGGGCAATTTCATCTTTATTCGCGTTGGCAACGCGTTGCTGTTCAACCGGGGCAGCACCGAACTGTCCCCCGCCTTTCAGGAAGTGGCACCCGAAATCACACGCATCCTGAACAGCGAACCGGGGCCAATCCGTGTGGTTGGCCATACCGATAGCGACCCGCTATCGGGCCGTGGTCGGTACAAGACAAATACCGAACTCTCTGTCGCCCGCGCCGAATCCGTAGCCACAATCCTGCGCGATGGTCTATCGACGCCTGCCTGCGACACGGTCGCTGTCACCATGGTTGATGCAAACGGACAGGCGATTGATGTGCCCGTCCCGGCAGATGGCGCAGGTTGCGGCGGATCAGCAGACCGCATCACTGTGGATGGTCAGGGCGAAACACAGCCCATCGCCAGCAATGACACCGCCGAGGGCAAGGCACAAAACCGGCGGGTTGAAATCATGCTGGCCCGGGAGGGGACGTTTTGAACATTTTCCGCATCGTGTTCCGTTTCCTGCGCTGGCGCCCTTGGATGCGTATCCCGGCCATCATCCTTGGCATCCTTTGTGTGGTCGTCGCGATCTGGATCGGGTTCCCGATGACCGGCGTCGCGATCATGGCCACTGTCTGGCTGCGGGCCATCCTGATCGGGGTGATTGTGGGGCTGATCCTGCTGCTCCAGATCCTTGGCTGGCGTAAACGCCGCGCCGCTGCGCGTGATATCGAAGAGGCGCTGACCCCGCCTGAACCCACCGGCGATGGCACGGTTCTGGCCGAACGGATGAACGGGGCACTGGCCACGTTGAAAAAATCGGGCGGCGCATCCTATCTCTATGATCTGCCATGGTATGTGATCATCGGCCCACCCGGTGCCGGGAAAACCACCGCCCTGCGCAATTCCGGCATCGAATTTCCCCTGTCCAACGCGGATGATGCGGGCGTCGTGTCTGGCTTTGGCGGCACCCGCTATTGCGACTGGTGGTTTGCCGAAGACGCGATCCTGATCGACACCGCAGGCCGCTACACAACCCAAGACAGCGACAAGACAGCGGATGAAAGCAGTTGGCAGTCTTTCCTTGATCTGCTGAAAAAATCACGCCCGAAACAGCCGATCAACGGCGTGATCCTGGCCTTCTCGGTCGAGGATATGATGAACGCCACACCCGAACAGCTGGCACAACACTCCGAGATCGTGCGCGCCCGTCTGGGCGAGGTGCATGAGAAGCTGCGCATCGATTTCCCGGTTTATGTGCTGTTCACGAAATGCGACCTGATCTCGGGCTTCCGGGAATATTTCAGCAGTTTCAGCCTGAACCGACGAAAGGCGGCTTGGGGCGTGACCTTTCAAACCAAAGACCGCAAGACGCAAACCCACGAACAGGTCCCGGCAGAGTTTGACCAGCTGGTATCGCGCCTCTCGGACGAATTGATCGACCGGCTGACCGAGGAACCCGACGGCATCAGCCGTGTCGCCATCTTTGGCCTGCCGGGGCAGATGGCCCTGCTACGCGATAATGTCAGCGATTTCCTGCGCCGCATCTTTGAACCCACACGGTATAAATCAAGCGCGATCCTGCGGGGGTTCTATTTCACCTCTGGCACGCAGGAAGGCACGCCAATTGATCAGGTCCTTGGGGCCATGTCGCGCAATGATCAGGCAGCGGGGGCCTTTGCCCCGTCTTTCATGTCCGGTCAGGGCAAAAGCTTTTTCCTGCATGATGTGCTGCGGCGGGTGATCTTTGAAGAGCGTGACTGGGTGGGTCATGACGCCCGCGCCGTCCGCCGCGCCCGCATCTTGCGCATATTGGGCCTGTCCACCATCGGGCTGGGCACCGCCGCCCTGCTGACCGGGCTTGGCTTCAGCTTTTGGCAAAACAAGAACTACGTCGACACGGTTGAACAGCAAGCATTCGAATATGCCAATACCGCCCAGACCGAGTTGAACCGGACAGAGGTGGACAACTCCGATGTCGTGTCTGTCCTACCCTATCTGGACCAGATGCAGGACGTCACCCTGAATGACGGGGCGATTGTCGAAGAAACGACGTGGAACGGGTTCGGGCTGCGGCAACTGGCACGGATCAACACCGCCGGTCAGGCATCCTATGGTGACGCGCTGGAACAGATGTTGCGGCCCCGCCTGATCCTTGATCTGGAACAGCGGCTGCCGAACCTGCGCGAACAGGGCGACCCGGCTGAAATCTACCGCGCGCTGAAGGTCTATATGCTACTCGCGGGCCTTGGACCACGCCCCGATGACGACGCGATCAAGGCGTGGTTTGGACCGATCTGGGACGATGCCTTTGCCGGGTTGGGCAATCAAGCGACCGGCGACGCGCTGAAACAGCATCTGGCCAATATGCTGGAACTGGACGACACCAAGAATATCGCGATCCCCGTTGATGATGCGGCCATCACCCTGTCGCGCAGCGCGATTGTGCAGATGTCACTTGTCGATCAGGCCTATGCGATCATTCAGGACAAGGCCCGGCAATCGGCCCTGCCCGATTTCAATCTGGCAGAGGAACTGCACCCAGAAGGGCCTATCGTGTTCGCCACCAATGATGGCAGCGATTTTTCCGCGCTCAGCGTGCCGGCACTTTATACATTTGACGGCTACTGGTTCTTCTTTCTTGATCAGGTGCTAGAGGTCGGCGCAGTCCTGGAAAACGACAAATGGGTCTTGGGCGATCAGGCTAATGCGGTCAATTACGACAGCCAGTTGGCTGGATTGGAACAAGCTCTGCAACGCCAATATGCGCGCGACTTCGAAACCGCATGGTCGGATATGCTGGACCGGGTGCAGGTCAATAACATGGCTGGCGATGCACCCAATTACACAGCGCTTGGCACCGCATCATCGCAATTCGCCTCCCCCATCGTGCGGCTGGCCAATGCGGTCGTGCGCGAAACCAAACTGACCAGCTTTCTGGATGAATTGGAAAGCATCGACCCCGCTGCCATGGCGACGGGTGGCGTTGGTGCCGATGTCGGTGGGCAGATGTTCCAGCGATTCAAACAGACCTCTGGCGGGTTGCAGCGCATCCTGCTTGAGGCAGCCAGCAACAGCGCCAAGAACCAGCAGCGCGTTGGCGGCGGTGAAGGCGGACCAAGGCGCGAAGCGGAACGGATCGAAGACCGGTTCGAACTCTGGCATCGCGCGGTCGAACAAGGCGCTGCGGGGCGACCCATCGACGTGATCCTCGCCACCATGGAGCAGATCCAGCAAAACCGCCGCCTGGCCGTACAGGCCCCCGGCGGCGTCGAAGGACAGCTTTTGCCCGGCCTTCTAAACGATTTGACCCGCTATAATTCGAACCTGCCAGGGCCAATTGGCCGATACCTCAACGACGTCAAAAGCGATTTTGAGGCCGAAGCAACAGATGCCGATATTGGCGAGATGAACCGCGAAATGGGCAACACCGTCGCCTTCGAGTGCCGGCAAAGCGTGGACGGCTATTACCCGTTTGATCTGGGCAGTGCGCGGCATGTCTCTGTACAGGATTTCAGCCGGTTCTTTGGGCCGGGTGGCACGATGCAAACCTATTACGACACCTACCTTAGCCGTCATGTGGACAAGACGAATGATGGATTCCGGGTGCGCAATGGCAGCCCACTGGCCGGGCGTTTGTCCGCCAATATGCTGTTGCAGTTTGAACGGGCCGACAAGATCCAGCGCGCTTTCTTTCCCAGCGGCGAACGTCAGCCTGAGGTCGTGATCACCTTCTCGCCCGAAGATTTGCCCGGTGATCTGGTCAATGTGACGATCAGCGTGAATGATGAAAAAGTCGAATTGATCAAGGATGGCACATCGCAATCCATCACCTGGCCCGGCACCGGCAATGTCGTTGAAATGAACACGGATTCGCGGTTTGAAACCTCCGTACGCCCCCGGCAATGGAGCGGCGGACAATGGGCGATTGTTGATTTCATTCGGTCCGGGCAGCAGCCACGCGATCTGGGCAATGGTGTACGTTTGACCCATATTTTCGCGGGCCGCGCGGTGCGGTTTGACATGACATTTGCGTCCAATTTCAACCCGTTCACGATGCCCGAACTGACGAATTTCAGCTGCCCGCAAAGCGTGGACTGATCCGGTGGACCAATCCCTGCAACATAACCAGATGGCAGCCGGTTTTTACGGCAAGCACCCTGAATTTGGCGATTTCATCACGGCGGGCCTGTCGCAATCGCTGTCCGATTGTCTTGAACGCTGGCTGAACCACATGCTGCCCCAACTGCGTGACGGCGTCGCCGATGCGTGGGAAACACATTATGACAACGCCCCCGTCATGCGCATCTGGATGGGCCCTGCCCTGACGCCCAAGGGGCGCGGTTTTTGTGGGATGATGGCTGCGGCGCGCGACAAGGTCGGTCGTCGCTTTCCCCTGCTGGCCGGTGTTGAAGGGGCAGCGATTGCACCACCCCCGACCGACCCCGATCAAGGCTTCTATGATAAAATTGACGCGTTTCTGAACCACTACAACAGGGGCGATGACGACGCGCGCGCGATGGCCGCACGCTTTGCTGATGCGATCATGCCGGATTTGGCGATGGCAGACCCGCTACCGGCTACGGATTTCTGGGCGTCGCGGCCTGACGCCAATGTCATCCGGCTTTGGTCTGATGTTTCCGCCGCCGATATCGCTCGGGCGCAGGCCACGCGCACCTATTTGTGGCGCAGCGATCAGGGTGGATCAGCGCTTTATGTCACCAACGGTTTACCAGGCGCCGCCGCCTTTGCTTGGATGATGGGCGCCGCATTCACCACCCCAGAAAACGAGGCTGCAACACAATGACCCAAGTGCAGACCGAGTATTTTGATATCGAAACCGGGGCCGCCACTGATACGGGCATGGTCCGCGCGCATAACGAAGACAGCTATCTGACCAAACCGGAATTCGGGGTCTGGGTGGTCGCCGATGGGATGGGCGGACATGACGCCGGTGATTTCGCCAGCCAGACCATCGTGGCAGAGCTTGCCTCGGTCGGTTATGGCAGCTCGCCCGAAGATTTGCAGGCGCGGTTCATGGAACGGCTGGGGCGGGCGCATGACCGGATCAGGCAACATGCGGCTGCCCTTGGGGGCGGCACAGTTGGCGCGACATTGGTGGCACTTTTGACGTTCGAGGACCGCTTTATCTGCATCTGGTCGGGCGATAGCCGCATCTATCTGCTGCGCGACGGGGCGCTGACCCAACTGACCAAGGACCACACCGAAGTGCGCGAATTATTCGAGGCCGGATTGATTTCCGCGGCAGAGGCGGAACACTGGCCGCGCAAAAACGTCATCACCCGCGCAATCGGGGTCACCGACGCGCCGCGCTGTGATGTGGTTGACGGGGAACTGGTCGAAGGTGACGCATTCCTGCTCTGCTCTGACGGGCTGACCGAACATTGCGGCGATGACGATATTGGGCGTGCCTTGCAGTCGGGCCATCCACCGCAGGCGATCTGCGACGGGTTGATCCGACAGACGCTGGATCGGGGGGCCAAAGACAACGTGACCACGGTTGTGGTGCGCTATTTGGCAACGTCATTCGTCGCACCTGCGGTCGATTTCGAGTAGGGGCGCGGCATGACAAACGACCCAACAAACCCGCCCGGTGATGACGACAAGACCCAGATCGCACCCCCGGTCGAGGACCGCACAGAAATCGCACCGCAACCCGATGATGACGCGACACGGATCACCACGCCACCACCCGTCCCACCGGCTGCACCGATGCCCGATGCGGCCCCCTTGCCCAACGAAAATGCGACCGCAGTGCAGGTCCCCATCGGCACGCTGATCAACAACAATTACGAGATCAAGGAACTGATCAACGCAGGCGGCATGGGCGAGGTGTTCCGAGGCGAAAACGTCTTCACCGGTGATGCCGTGGCGATCAAGATCGTGCTGCAATCGCTGGCCCATGACGAAAAGGTCGCCGCCCTGTTCATGCGCGAAGCCAAAGTGCTGTGCCAACTCTCTGATCAGGCCATCGTGCGCTATTACAACTTTGTGCGCGATGCAGATTTGGACAGGTTCTGCCTGATCATGGAATTCATCGAAGGCACCGCCCTGTCGGACCATATCCGCGACGTGGCGCCCCTGACCCTGCCACAGGCCACCGGGCTGATGCGCCGGCTTGCGACCGGGCTGGAGCGCGCGCATGGGATGGACGTGATCCACCGTGATCTGTCGCCCGATAACGTGATGCTGCGTGACGGATCGGTGGATAACGCCGTACTAATCGATTTCGGTATCGCCAAATCGACCGAGATGGCCGAAAACACGCTGCACGGCCAATTGGCGGGCAAATTCAAATATATCTCACCCGAACAGCTGGGGCATTTCGGCGGTGAGATTGGACCGCGGACCGATATTTACGGGCTGGGGCTGTTGATGGCCGCCGCCTTGCGGGGCAAACCGTTGGACATGGGCAGCTCAATCGTCGAGGCGGTGAATGCCCGCCGCGAAGTCCCCGACCTGTCTGATATCAACCCCGCCCTGCGCCCGCTTTTGGCGCAAATGCTGGAACCGGACCCGGCGGACCGGCCCGACAGCATGGCGCAAGTGATTGCGATGCTGGATGATCCGGGCCTTGTCGCCAGCTCCGCCGCACCGCCCGTCAGCGTGGATATACCCGGGCTGCGCCAGCCGCCGGGCCGCAGCGCCCCAGCCAGCATTTCGCCTGTGGATACGGGCTCCGCCTCACCCTTTGGGCAAACCACCGGGTTTGACCAGCAGACCCCACCCCCCGCGCCCGACGCATCTGGCGGCGGCGCACTGCGCTGGATACTGGTGTTGCTGGTCTTTGGCGGGATCGGGGCGTTTATTGCCTGGCAGCAAGGGCTAATCGGCACCGCCCGCACCACAGACCTGCAACCAACACTTCCTGTCAGCACCGATGATCCCGACGACCCTTGGGCCAACACGCGTGAAGGGTTCCTTGCCGGGTGGTCAGATGAACCCTGCATCTTTGCAACGCGCCTGCAGGCCGGACCCAATAGCGGCACAATCGCCGCCTTCTCATCGACCACAGGCGCTTTTGATGGGCTGCGCGACAGCTATGATGACACATTCAACAGCCGTCCGACGCTGATGGAACGCCAGATCACCGCCGAACAATGTCCGGCATTGGCGCTGGCGGATGCGCTGCGCAATCCCGACACGGCGCCCCCGGTACTGACACTTGATACCGGTTTGATGCAAAGCGGTGGAACCACGGTCGGGCGGCTTAGTGATCGGCGCGGGCGACCCACATGGCTGGCTTGGGTGTCTGACAAAGGGGGCGTTTACAACCTGACGGGGCGGCTGACCGAACAGGGCGACGGCAGCGCGACCTTCAGCTTTGGCCTGTCCGCTGAGGAAGGGGCGGGCGAAACCCCGCAACTGCTGATCGCGGTTTCGACCGAAAGCCCGCTGATTGCGGCGGCGGCATCTGCGGATGGAACAAGTGCGGCCACACTCTTACCCCTGATCGAGGCCGAAATCTCTGGACGCAATGACAACAAAGCCGGGGTCGCGATAGCCGGGTTTGATCTGCGGCCTTAGCGCACCTCAAACGGCACAAGAACCAGCGGTGTATCCGGGCCCAGTTCGGATCGCAGGGCGGCAAAGAAGTCAGCCGCCAACTGGCCATTCTGGGTGTTCAATGTGGACGGTCGGGTTGCGGTGGCAAGGGCGACGAGAGTCTGGCTGGTGTCGCGGGCATTGCCGTCGCGGGTCAGCAACACATCAAACCTGGCGGAACTGCCAGTGAACGACAGGTAATTGCCGATATCCTGCACCACCCCGTTATCATCCACCAGCAACAGCGAAATATAACGCCCCGCAGTGTTCCCGATGGCACCCGTCAGGTTGGTCCCACTTTCAATGCTGGCCTGATCAAGGCTGATCGACAGGCGAAACGCCGGATAGAACCGGTTCTCGCGGGCAAAGTTCAAGGCCGCACATTGGCGAGTATCGATCAGGATTTGACGGTCCGTTGGGCGGGGCACAAGATCGGCAAGGACTGCCGATACAAAACCCTGCATCTGCGCCTCATCGGATCCCATCAGCACCAGTTCCGGCACGCTATCGGCAGATTGCTGCGGAATGGCCAACAGACAAGGGTCGGTCAACCGCCCCCTGATGCGGTTGATCAACTCGCTGACTGCGCCACCGGCGGTCTGCCCGTCCGGGGTCGGAGCCTGTGCGGTGGCCGGGGTCGGCGGCGGGGTTGGCAAAGTCTGCAAAGGTGCGATGGATGTGGGTGCAGTCGGAGATAACCGGGTCACCAGGGTGGCAGACAACGTGGTCCCCGGCTGCGTTGCGGATGATACGACAGCGGCGGTCGACGCCACCGGCGCCACGGGAATGGCTGTGCCATCCTCGGGGCGTAACGGGCTGATCGGTTGTGGCGTAATCGCGGTTTGCCCGGCATCAGGGGCAAGCGGGGCGAGCCGCTCAGGCTCAAGCTCCGCAATATCGGCCGGAACCGGTTGCAACTCTTCTGGGGGGTCCACAGGTTCCGGGTCTTCCTCGGGCGGTGGCGCCGGATCATCAGGCGGGTCATCCGCTACCACGGGTTCAGGGCCCGGCGTGTCCGGCTCTGTCGGGGTTTCTGACAACGGATCGTTGGTTTCGGGCTGATCGGGTGCCGCTACAAAGCTGTCATCCAGCAGCGTGATAATCTCAATCTCTGGCTCGGGCACAACCTCGGGTGCGAAGGTAATCAGCCCGTCCAACAGATCAAACATCAGGATGGCCGCACCCAGATGGACCACGGCGGATGCGCCAAATGCCTCGGCCCAATGCAGGCTGCGGGGTTTATGATCACCAAAGATCATGGGCGCACCGGCCTGCGCAGAGTGACCAGCTTAATCTCGACCTCGGCCAATTCGGGACGATCCAGAATGTCCAGCAGGCTGGCGGCCGGGGCATCGCGGCCAATCAGGACATGCAGGGTAAATGGGGCCTCAAGCTCAGCAATGGCGGCACCCAGAATATCGGGGTTAACCGGCAGGTCATTCAGTTCCCAATTGCCATCATCGCGGACGATCAGGATCGGGGCAGGCAGCTGATCCAACGGCAATTCAGTGGTCTCCGAAATCTCGACCCCCTGGGTCGGGGGGTTCAGTAATTGCCCCGTGGCCAGGAAAAAGAAGATCAGCAAAAGCACGATATTCACAATCGCCAGGGATACATCCATGCCGACGGCGGCCTTGCGCTTGGGCAATGCGCGGATCATGCCCCGCCATCCGCCTTGGCAATTTTTACCGCGGTGACACCCGCGCTGGTCAAGGCCTCAAGGACAGAGGTCAGATCCTGCACCTCGGCCGAGCTTGCCATCAGCAGGATCACCTCTGCCGTATCATCCTGACTGACCACGGCGGCCAATGCGGGCAGGTCAGACGGCTGATAGGCGGTTTTGTTGATCACCACCTGCCCTTGTTCAACCGACCAGACGCGGGCGTTTTCGCCGATGATCACATCCTGTTCGGCAGGGGCCGCGTCAGGGTCACTGGCGGTTGTGCCCGGCTCTGACCCGCTGCGAATGGTCAACAGCGAATAGGGGGTCAGGCTGGATGTCAGCATGAAAAAGATCAAAAGCTGGAACATCGCATCCGCCAAGGGGGTCAGAGCAAAGCGATACCGGGCAGACGACCGGCGCTGCATCACCGGATGTTCGCGCGACGTATATGCTTTGGCGATTTCCGACATCAGCCGGACTTGGCGTCAACACGGCCATTGATCGCGGCAGAGATCAGGGCCTCAATCGATTGCCGTTCTGTTTCGATCCGGCCTTCCAGCCACGTGGCCACAAAGAACGTGACCAGCGCAATCGCCAAACCGGCGGCGGTTGTGGTCAACGCGGTCCAGATGCCGCCCGCCAACAAGGCAGGATCAACGGCACCTTCGGCACTGGCCAATGTGCTGAACGCATCAATCATCCCGATCACTGTACCCAAAAGGCCCAGCATCGGTGCGGCCTGCACGACGGTTTCCAACAGGCGCATGCGGCTGGTCATCGCAGACAGTTCAACAATCGCGGTCTGGCGGCCCAGCTCTTCGGCAAAACCATGTTCATCGGGGTGGGCGCGCAAGCCGGTGAACACGGCCTGCAATACGCGCGACAACACCGATTTGCGCAGCCGGGCGTCGTGCAACGCCTTGTCGGCCTTACCCCCCAACCAATCGTTCAGGATCGCCTCGGCGGCCCCAACCTTGCCCACGCCCATCCGGGCGAACTGAAAGATTTTGAAAAAGGCGACCGTCACAGCAAGGACCGACATAATGGCAAGTGCCACAAACACAGCAATGGTTGGCGCGTTCAGGGCGGAAAGATCCGGGGCGTTCATGCAAAATCCCTTATGAAACGAAAATCAGGGCGGTTGGTTTCAGATACCAAACTGGATGGCACTGCGTGATGCGGTCTCTAATCCTGTCATGCAAAAATCACCAACGGTTCCGTCGGCAAGGGTGCATTCGGCCACTTCATTCACGGTAATGCGGGAAATATCGGCGCATCCACGACCACCCAGATCGAACTGGACCACCTTGGTCTTGCCTTCGATCAATGCACCAAATTCAAGCACCAGCAGATTGGTCACAATCCCTTGGGCATCAAACACGGCCACCTGATAGGACACCGCGTTCAGCGCTTGGCCGGTGCCGTTATTCGCCACATAGGTCAGGCGGCAACCGCCCTGTTCGGTATCGGCTACGTTATTCAAATCCAGTGAAAAGCTGGGGGCGGCATCCTGTGCCAGCACCGGCGCGGCGGCCATACTCAGGCTGAAAGCAGCCGCAGTTACGCTTGAAACAAAGTTCTTCAATGACATCTCGTCCCTCAAATCTGTTCATTGGCATGGGATGGGCAGCGCCCGATCATGCAATATAGACGAGAAAGATTGGGCCGTATCAACCCACAGCTGTCAATACGCCTTTACGGCGTTTGGCAGAAAAGCTGACATTGGCGTTTTCGTGAAACGCTTTAGCGAAACACACCGATGGCCCAGGTGTCGCGGATCATCCGCTGACGCACCTGCGAGGTCTGAACCTGATTTGGCAAGACGGGTGCGACGAATTCTGTCACCACGCGGGATGAGCGCGGGGCGGGTGCCGCCGATTCGGGTGCCATTTCCAATGGCAAAGCTTCGGCTTGCACGCTTCCAAAATTACCAAACGTGAAAGAGCCGGACGGCGCCGCATCAAGCGTTTGCGCATATCCTGCAACAGGAACAACACTGGTTACGCAGGCAAAAACAACACCCGCAATTTTCGCGTTCAAAGGATTTGTCATGTCGACAATCCTCCTTTTCCTTGGCCCCAACAGGATCAACTATAACAGAACAACCGCTTAAGAGCAGTAAATTTCGATAGTTTGGTCACCAGATCATGTTCAAAACCGAAACAATTGTCGGTAATGTCACACTGTGCTTGGCCCTTTCCCCAACATATCGCGCGTCTTGCGCCTTGTCGGTCTGGCTGGGCTGATCCCGTTCCCCGGCATGGCCAAGGCCGAATTTGCCGTTTGCAATCAATCCTTTGACGTGGTGAACGTGGCCATCGGCCAGTTTGAGGAAGACGCCTTTGTCACCCGTGGCTGGTGGACAATCGGGCCAAACCAATGCGCCAATGTCATCCGCGACGAATTACAGGCCCGCTACATCTATGTTTTTGCCCAAGACGTGTTTGGCAAGGAAATCCTACAAGGCACAAAACCATTATGCCTCGCCCCCAAGCGTTTCGTGATCCGTGGCGAAACCGGATGTTTGCTGCGCGGCCACCTGGAGGCGCTGTTTCTTGAGGTTGATACGCTGGAAACCGAACGTTGGACGCTGTTTTTAGCCCCACCACCATAGCGCGACGTGGGGGGATCGGCTAATCTGCCCGTAATTGATGCAAGATGTTTGAACCTGTGATGCCAAAGCTGCCCAAAACCGCTTTGAAATGGGCCGCCCTGTTGGGCGGTGCGATGCTGTGTACCAGCGCGGCTGCGGAACGGGCGCTGATTATCGCCAACTTCGCCTATGACGACGCAGCCCCGCAGACAGCAATGCGCAAAGACGCCAAAGACTTGTCCGAAACGCTGTTTGGGCTGGGCTATATCGTCAACCGGTTGGAAAATCCGCAAGTTGACGCGCTGAGCGGCGCGCTTGACGCGCTGGCGCAGGACCCAGGGCCAGTGGTGATTTATTATGCCGGTCGGTCACAGGTTGATGGTGACCAGACCCTGCTGCAACTGGTTGGTGGCGACACGATCGCGCTGGATAACGCGCTGAACCGGGCTGGCGCTGGAAGGCGCGACATGACCGCCCTGTTTCTTGATATCTGTCAGGATGCCGCGACTGACATCGCCGCGGCGACTGAAGCGACCGACGTCACAGACGAAACAGCGGATGAAACCGCACCCTTCGCCGGGCTTGGCCCACTCCCGCAGATGGATCAGCTTTTTGTGGCCGCCCCCATTGCTCCGGGCAGCGCCTGCACGGGTAAAGACGCGAACCTCACCGATCTGATGCTGGACCGGCTTCTGGTGCCCGGCTTGGGGACTGATGGTCTCTTCGCCGATACCGATATCACGACAGAAACCACACTGAACACACCGTTTGTCTTCCGAACCGTTGATACCGGCATGCGTCTGACTGCGGATGACTACAACATGCTAGATAACCTGTCGCCAGAGGCGCAGGAACAGATGCTGGCGCTTTGGGCAGCGGCGGGCATTGCCATTGATCGCTCCGATACGCCGGCCCCGCAAACGGTCAATCGGATTGTAACCAATGAAACGGTCGTCCTGACATCACCCGTCAAAGCGGTCAGCACCGGCGGGGCCACACTTGCGCCGATTGCGCCCAGCGTTGCGCGAGTTTCTGGCGGGGTACGTCTTGCGCCGCAAGGGGCGGTGCCGATCCCGGCCTCCGCCACACCCGCACGCCCCGTTCCCGGCGCGGGCGGCTTGCCGCGCCCATCCATTATCGTCGGCGTGATCGCCCCGACAGAGGCGAACTTCCCCACCGCCGCAGCCCCAACCGGTCCAGTGGCCGGTGCAGCCATCGAATATGCCGATTTGGACGGGCGGCGCAGCCTGCGCGACAACGACCCGGAACTCTTTGCCACGCTGGTCGAAACCGGGGCGTTCGACCCGCCACCGGTCGAACTGGTCGTGGCATTGCAAACCGAACTGGCCCGGATGAATTGCTATAATTCAGGTATCGACGGGGCCTGGGGGCCGGGATCACGCGGCGCCGTGGGCCGGTATTACGAACAGATCGACGGGGCATCGCCATCGCAGGACCCGGATGTTGCGATCTTTCGGCAGATCATGATGCGCGATGACGTGACATGCCCCGAAGTCGTGCGGGCGGCACCGGCACCACGGGCATCGACACCACGGCGCACAACAACACCGCGCGCCAGCACACCGCGCGCAGCCCCCGCACCTGCGCCCGCCCCGGCACCGGCCCCCGCCCCGTCGCGGACAATCAACCGCAACACCGGCACCGGTATCTTCCGTTAAGCGGCGGGCTGCATGGAGGTCGACCCCCAGTTCCGCCAATCGCAAGAGGCCGCAAAGCGGCGCAAACGGCAGCGACAGGTCAGGACCGGGCTGATCATTGGCGGTGGGGCCACCGGGGCTGCGGTACTGGTCGGGTTGGTCTTGCTGCTGGTGCAGGTTCTGGGCGGGGATGACGCACCCGAACCGGCCATCGAAGACACCCAGATTACCCAGGTCGAAACCGAAAGCGCCACACCTGCGGTCCGGCTGGCAACACCCTTTGCCGATATTCCAGGCGATCCGATGATCCTGCGGTTCGACAGCGGTGACACGGATAGCGCACAGACATTGGCCGGTCCCGCAACGCTCCCGCCTGCCCGGTTCGGCCCCCCTGTACCGGGGCGGTTCACCCTGTTGGTCGAAGATCTGGTGGTGCGTGAAAACCGGCTGATGACGGCCCTGCCGTCAAGCCGGGAAGATTTCGCATTCTTTCAGGCCCAGCGCAGCCAATCATTGGCGCAAACGCCCAGCCTGCCCACACCTGCCGCCCCTTTGGGTGACGGCGAAACGGTCACCATCACCGATGACGATAACAGCTGGGGGGATGCGCTGGGGCAAACCGGGACAGCGACAACCAGCTATGTCGATACGCGGATCCAGAACACGACCTCTATCGCCTTTGTGCGGGGCGAAGCGGACAGGCAGGATGTCTCAACCGATCTGGTGGTGCGGCTGATCCGGGCCACGTCATTGCAGGACTTCCTGACGGATAACGGCTTTGCCGGGGCGCTGGCAACGCAGATCGATGAAACAGCACAAGGCAAACTGCCCGATTTTGCGGCGATCAATGGCGATGACGGGCTGCCTGCCGATACAATCATTGCCGTGCGTCACCGATTGATCAACGGCGCCGCAACCCCGTTACAAATCGCGATTTACGGGCCGGATGGCTATGCAGGCACGCTCGCCCGTCGGGGTTTCGCAGGCTACGTGCTGGGCAGCAACCCTTGGATCAATGTCGATCTGCCCGCACTGGCGGCACCCGATCAGGGGTTTGATACTGTTGTGCAGGATTACCGGCTGTTGGATGCGGTCTATAGTGCGGTGATCCGCAGCGGGGTGCCCACCAATCTTGTTGGCGAGCTGATCGTGATGCTGTCGCAATCCTACGATCTGGAAGCCGTAGCCGCCCCCGGCGACAAGGTCACTCTGCTATTTGCGCCGGGGCAAGGCGACGGGCCGGGACAGATTGCCTATGCCGCCATCAACGGACCATCAGGCAACATGCCCTGCTACGTCGCCCCGGGGGGCGGAAAGGACAAGGCGTTCGGCTGCTTTGATCAACGCGGGGCACTCGGCGCGGGAAGTGCTGCGGCCTTTGTCACCCCTGTGAACGGGACGCTGTCATCGCCCTTTGGTCCCCGGTTCCACCCGATCCTGAAAGAGGTGCGGTTGCATGGCGGGGTTGATTGGGCAGCCCCCACAGGCACACCGATACTGGCGGCACGGGACGGAACATTTGCAGTCGTGGGCAATGGGGGCGGCTATGGCAAGGTCGTCTACATCGACCACGCCGATGGGCTGCAATCACGCTACGCGCATATGGATGGGTTCGCGCCCATCGCCATTGTCGGCAAACAGGTGCAGGCGGGCGACGTGATCGGCTTTGTCGGCACAACAGGACGATCCACCGGGCCGCATCTGCATTTTGAATTCCGCAAGAACGGGGCACCGATTGATCCGTTCTCACTGGGGAATGGCGGGGCGCTGGGGGCATCATCAGCGGTTGAGGCACTGACCGACCAGATCATCAAGGTCGAAAGCGCAGGCAATGCCAACGCCAAGAACCCGCTATCCACCGCCACTGGGTTGGGGCAGTTCATCGAAAGCACATGGTTGCGGATGATGCGCGACTACCGGCCCGATCTGGCGGGCACCATGTCACGGGCAGAGTTGCTGGCGCTCCGGGTTGATCCGACATTATCGCGGGAAATGGTGCAGAATCTTGCGCGCGAAAACGAAAATTTTCTGCGGGCGCGCGGGCATCGGGTTGATGCGGGTCGATTATACCTGTCGCATTTCCTGGGGCCTGCCGGGGCGCATCGGGTGCTGTCATCGACCGATAATCAGACTGTTCTGGCGGTCATGGGGGCCGGCGTGGTAAACGCCAACCCGTTCTTGCGGAACTACACAATCGCCGATCTCAAAGCCTGGGCGCAGCGCAAGATGCGGGGGGCCGGGGGCGGGTCAAGCGCCCCGCCGCAACCGGCCATGTCTGCCGAAACCCGCGCCTATATCGCGACAATTGACGCGCTGTTGCGCGACGAAACCTGATCACCACATCCACGCATCGCGGTAAAGGCGCTGACGGCGCAGCGCGGCCTCATGCTCCATCTGGGCACGGGTTCTGCGGCCATCATGATTGTGCCAATGATCCGGCGCATCCCAATCACCACGGCGGGTGGCGGTCTTCATCACATCTGCCAGTATTGTAAGCATGGCTTGTCCTTTCCTAATCTGATAATAAGAAAATAGCTTGACAGGCAGAACAAAGCGACTTCGTATGATTTCCAACATGAAAGTTGAACTTACATATGGATTGGCGTGATATCCCCTCTCTTGCGGCGCTGCGCGCGTTCGAGGCCGCAGCAAGGCTGGGCAATTTCAGCCAGGCCGCCCGCGAATTGAACGTGACCCATGCAGCCATCGCCCAACATGTGCGGGGAATCGAGGCAGCGCTGGGAACATCCCTGCTGGTGCGCGCAGGCCGGGGCGTGGCATTGACGGATGCAGGGCGGCAACTGGCCGCAGCACTTGGCGAAGGGTTCGGTTTGATCACCCAAGGGGTCCGTCAGATCGCAGCTGACACGGCCAACCGACCAATTGCGATCAGCGTGACACCCAGCTTTGCCGAAAACTGGCTAATGCCGCGGCTGGCGGGGTTCTGGGCGGCCTATCCGGGTGAACAAATCTCGATCTCACCCAGCACGGATCTGGTCGATCTGCGGCGTGACGGTTTCGACATGGCAATCAGATATGGTACGGGCGACTGGCCAGGGGTTGAGGCGACACAACTGGTCGCCGCCGATTACACCGTTGTGGCTGCGCCATCACTGCTGGCGGGACGGGCGGCAAAAACCATTGCGGATGTGCAGGACCTGCCATGGATATTCGAGGCTGTGCATCGCGAGGCCCGCAAATGGGTGACCGAAATGGGAATGGACATGGCCTGTTGCCAGATGAACGAGGTCGCCACACTCAGCATGTTGTTATCCGCCGTACGTGCAGGGGGCGGAGTGTCGGTTGTGTCATCGGCGTTGGTTGCGGATGATATTGCCAGTGGGAAACTGATCGCAGTGATGCGTGACCACCACGAAGGGTTGGGATATTACATCGCCCATTTGCCAGATGGCCTGTCGGCCCGCGCAAAGATTTTCAAAACGTGGTTATTGGCTCAATCCGGGTAGGATGGGTCAAGACCCATCTTACGCCATGGCTTCTGTCACGCAAAATCATAGGTGATTGCGCCGTCCTTCATGACGATGCTGACCTCTTTCATTTCTTCCCCCGATACCATCCGGTTCAGCACCTGCCGGGATAGATCAGGCAGGATCGAATTGGTGATGATATTGTCGATCATCCGCCCGCCACTATCGGGGTCACGGCATTGATCCACGATATGGGCCAACACGTCATCGCCATAGATCATCCTGGCCCCATGCGATTCCCGTAGCCGTTTCGCCACTGACCCCAGCTTGAGCCTGGTGATGCCACCCAGCACCTCCTTGCCCAGTGGGAAATAGGGGATCGTGACGATCCGACCCATCAGGGCTGGTGGGAACACCTCTAGCAGGAATGGTTTCATGGCCGTGTTCAACTCGTCCATATCGGGGATCACCTCGCCCCCCTCGCCCATTTCCATAATCACGTCAGTCCCCACATTCGACGTCAGCAGGATCAGGCAATTCTTGAAATTGATGGGTCTGCCATTGCCATCCTCCATGATCCCTTTGTCAAAGACCTGAAAAAACAGTTCGTGAATGTCCGGGTGCGCTTTTTCAACCTCATCCAGCAGCACGACGGAGTATGGTTTACGCCGTACCGCCTCCGTCAGGCGGCCCCCTTCGCCATAGCCGACATAGCCCGGAGGCGCCCCTTTCAGCAGCGACACCGAATGCGCCTCCTGAAATTCGGACATGTTGATGGTGATGATGTTCTGCTCACCGCCATAAAGGCTTTCGGCCAGTGCCAGTGCGGTTTCGGTTTTACCCACCCCAGAAGGGCCGCAAAGCATGAAGACTCCGATGGGTTTGTTGGGGTTCGACAACCCGGCACGGCTGGTTTCGATCCGCTTGGCGATCATTTTCAGCCCGTGATCCTGACCGATGACCCGTTCAGAAAGGTGGCCGGACAGGTTCAGGATCTGTTCCAGCTCATCCACAACCATGCGGCCCGCCGGAATACCCGTCCAATCGGAAATCACCGATGCGACCGCCTGTTCATCCACATGGGCATAGACCATCCGATCATCGGCATCGGTCGCATCCAGCGTGGCCATAAGCGCCAGCATTTCACCCCGGATCGTGTCAGGGTCGCGGGGCGGATCGGTCTCTTCGGCCTCGGCCTCCTTAATCTCTTCCTCGGTCCGGGCATCGCCTACATCGCCGGGTTCCGCCGCATCATCAACGCCGGTTTCCGCCTTGGCCAGTTCATGACGCAAGGCAAGGATGTCATCGACGACTTTCTTTTCAGTTTCAAACTTCGCCTCAAAGCTTTCCAGCTCTTCACGCTTGTCCTTCAGTTCCGCCTCAGCCTCGGCCAGCCGTTCCTCATTCTCCTCGCCCAGATCACGCTGGGCGGTCTTGCTGGCAATCTCTGTTTCCAGCGCCGCAATCGCCGCCTGCAAGTCACCGATCCGGGCAGGCACGCTGGCCTGCGAAACAGCCACACGGGCGCAAGCGGTATCAAGCAGCGATACGGCCTTGTCGGGTAATTGCCGCGCGGGGATATAGCGGGCCGACAGGTTCACCGCAGCCACAATCGCCTCGTCCGAGATGCGCACATTGTGATGCGCCTCCATCGGACCAAGGATACCCCGCAGCATATAGGCGCAGCGATCATTATCAGGCTCGTCCACATTCACCGGCTGGAAACGGCGGGTCAGTGCCGGGTCTTTCTCAAAATAGTTGCGATATTCAGCGAATGTCGTGGCCCCAATGGTGCGCAACGTTCCGCGCGCCAGGGCGGGTTTCAGCAGGTTCGCGGCATCACCCGTTCCCTGCGCACCACCTGCACCGATCAAGGTATGTGCCTCATCAATGAACAGGATAATGGGGGTCGGCGATGCCTGCACTTCATCGATCAGGGATTTCAGGCGCTGCTCAAATTCCCCCTTCATAGATGCACCAGCCTGCATCGCCTGAATGTCCAGCATATGCAGGCGGGTGCCCTGTAGTTTCGGGGGGACCTCACCATCTGCCAACCGCTGCGCAAATCCCTCAACAACAGCGGTCTTGCCCACACCCGCCTCGCCGGTCAGGATCGGGTTATTCTGGCGACGGCGCAGCAGGATATCAATGATCTGGCGAATCTCATCATCGCGGCCCACAACGCGGTCCATCTTGCCGCTTTCGGCATCGGCGGTCATATCAACGCTGAACCGGGCCAGTGCGGTGGACCCGCTAGAGGCAGGGGCGCCATCAGCGGCCTCACCGCCGCCGGCCTGCAGGCCGGAGCCATCCATCGGGCGCATCTCTTCCTCATCGCTGTCTTTCCACAGCGACCGGGATTCCTTGCCCAGTTGATCAACGGAGATATCGTTGAAAATCGTACTCGCTCGGGTCAGTTCGCGATGCAGGTTCTTGTCGTTCAACATGGCCAGCAACACATGGCCGGATCTGATCTGTACCTCGGAAAAGAACAGGGTGGCATAGGTCCAGGCATGGTTCAGCGTATCGGACAGGCCTTCGGAAATGCCGGGGGTTTCGGTGACATTCTTGTCCAGCTTGTCAATGGCGGCAATCAGATCCTTCAGCACGCTGCCCCGGTCCAGACCCAATTCGCGCAATGTGCAGGACAGGTCAGAATTCTGATCCGACACCAGATGAAACAGGAAATGGGGCGTGCCGACATTGCGGTTCTTTTCAGACCGGGCCTGACGCATCGCCTTAAGGAACGCATCATAGCCCAGACGGTTCATCTTGCCTGCATATTTCTCGATATTGATCTCAGCCATGGCATAGCCCTCTTGAAATGAATTGCGCCTAGGCGGCGGCGCTTAATGTATAGGTGGCACCAGGCAAATATGTGCCCGGCGGCGGTGCGGGTTCTGGGGTCAATGTCGCCATCCAACCCAGTTCTGCCGATTTGCCGATCACCGCCGGGGCAAAGGCATCTGCGGGCAGGGATATGGCAACGCCCACTTCGAAACTACGGCCCAGATAGCCGTTCACGATATCCAGCATACGGGTATGTGCGTCCCCGCCGGGCAGAAATTCCCGATATTCGGCAAGGGTCCGGGCACGCACCCGGATCGTGATCTTTTCATTGATCGATTGCGCGCGCGACCCCAGAAAACAGTTCCGGCCCAACGTGCTGCCCTGCTGGCCAAGCTCGCTCAGGCTGTCCGCCTCGAAATCGATCCATGTGGGCACATGTTCATCAACACTGATCGCCGCTTGCAGATCATAGCGCAGCATCTGTTGCAGCTTCACCGGGCTTTTGACGCGGCCAATGCCAAGGGCGGCCATGGCCAGCCTGTTGGTATCGGGGATTTCGCCACGATCCGCCCAGGCGGGCGTCCCGATCCCGATCAGGGCCGCGACATAGCGCGAAAATCTGTCGTCATCGGGGTGGTCAAACTGGGTGATCGCCCGTGCATCCGACCAGGCCCGAAAGAACAGCTGCTGAAACCGTGTGGCAAACAGGTCAGTAAACCGGACAAAGGCCAGATCACCGCTTTGCGCCCAGCGCAGCACCTCTTCGGTGGTGTTCAGCGGCAGCGCACCATGCGGGCCAAAGAACCCGATGATCTGGTTGCGCAGATCAGGGCGGCCCGCCTTGTCGCGGCGAATATCGGACAGATCACCGTCGGGAAAAGCCAGAAACGGGTCCTGACCAATCGTCGCCACCTCTTCGGCCATCGTTGTATTACGGCCAATGCGTGGCTTGCCATCGGCACCACGTTCCAGATTGCGCAGCAAGGCCAGATAGCCGACGGGGCGCTGTTCTGCCTGCTCTGTCATAGCAGCGGCCCGGTGCCGGTGCGCGGCGGAAACTTCGCAACCTCGCCCCGATCAGTGGACAGGATCACCGTCTGGGTAAAGCTGTTCACAGCCGCATATTCTGCCAGAAACCGGTCGAGCGCGGCACCCAGCAGGATAATCCCCGATCCTTCAAATGCAGCCTCGTCCAGCAGGATCTGCACCTCCAACCCGCGGGCAGGGTGATAGCCGTCACCGCGCTGAACCGACCGGACAATCGGCCGGGTGGTCACCGATTTGATGCCCTGCAATTGCGCCTCTGTCACCACATCGGACAGGTCAGCAAACAAGGACAGCAATTCGCGCAACGATTCAGCGGCACGCGCACCATCATTGTCGCCTTCCAGACTGAAATGACTCAACGACAGATAGCTGATCAAACGCCAGTAATTGTCACCGGCCGTGTTGCGATGGGCCGATTTCGCCTCAAGCTCTGTCATCGGCGCGCGGGGCGGCGTCGGGCCCGCAACACAGCCAAGGCTAACGCTCACGTCGTCACACATGTGAAAATCATCGCGGCTTTCCGCGATGGGCAGGTATTCAGGCAGATGACGGTTGGAACAGCGGGTGCGGACCTGCAAACGCTGGGCACGCGCCTCGCCCTCCTGTTCGGGGGGTTCATAGATCGAAATAAACGTCTCCGTCCCGACATAGCGTTGGCGGGCACCGAAGCGGCGTTCCTTTTCGGTCGGGCGGCGGGGCTTTTGACGGCTGGTGTAGTAAAGCGACTGACGCGGCTTGGCCCCACCCTTTGGCACCGCATAAAGCGGATTGACCCGCACCTTGTCCTGCACACCCGGATAATGAGCATGGACCGCGACAATATTGTAAATCTCGTAATGGGTCAGCGGGCTGCTATCGGGCGTCACCACAAATTCGGTGCGCTTGTCATCCAGCCTGATCTGGCTTGCACTTTCCTCAAACAGGTTGACGGCGGGCACGCAGTTCAGCGCAAACGCCTTTTCATTGACGCGGGCGGCAAGGTTCTTGTTGGCGCTGCCAAATTCCAGCATCAACTGCAATTCGGATTCAGCGATACGGGGCAGATGCTGCTGCAACCCGGTCAGGCGAAATCCCAGCAATTTGCGCGGAAAGACAAAGAACTCGCGCAAGCCCGCAAATCCGTTGAACAACCGACCATCATGGGGGAACAGATCAGCGCTTTCATCAAAACCGACCTGTTCAATGCTGGCAGGGTCAAGACGGATGAAAACCGGGTCACCATTCTTGTCCAGATAGCGCAAAGAGGCGCGTTTGAGGTCGCAGAAAATCTGCTCATACAGGGCCACCGCATCGGGCATATCCGCGATCAGATAAACAGGCAGGGCATCAACCGCGACATCCGCCAGCGGACCGCCGCCCTTTTCGCTATTGGCCGACAGGGGGCGCTGGATCGTCAGTTGCAAACCACCCTTTGTGCCGGGCGCGACCTCGGTTTCGCCGGCGGCCAGAAACGGGGCCGGGCTGGCGTGATAGACGGCTTTGGGTATCTTCAAAGGCCAGACAGACAGCGCCCCGCACAAGGAAAACCGGCAGGACACACGCTGATCAGAATCCACAAACCGGGCGTCCAGATAATCGCCCGCCTCAAAATGCAGACCCTGGATCAGGTCTTTATTGTCATAGGGCGGGTTGGCCTGCGCCAGCATCACGCTGGGGGTGGGGGTCAGGGCATCAGGGAAAATCTGATTCAGCAGTTCGGACGAAAAGGTGCGAAACTCTTCTTCCATCTTTAGCTGGACACGGGCGGCCATAAAGGCGGTGCCTTCCAACAATCCGGCAACAGCGGGATCCAGGTTTTCCTTGATCAGCCCGCCCAGACGGTCGGCGATACCGGGGTAGTCCGCCGCAAACTCGCGCGAGCGTTCGTAAAGCAGCGCCAGTTCTTTGTTATAGGCGTCGCGGAAGGCTTTTTTCATGTCTGCACCCGCAAACGGGTCATCTGAATTTTCCCGGCGCCCATATCAACCTCGGCCACGAAATCCAGCGGGACATCAACCGGGGTGGCGACCATCTCGGCAGATACATCAAAGCTCAGGCGCTGGGTGGCCTCCTGTTCATCACGGTCCAGCTTGATCTCGATCGTGTCGGCGATCAGGCGGGGTTCATGCTCGATCAACGTCTCGCGGATCAGGGCGGCGATCTGGCGACCAGCATGGGACGAATTGGACATCTCGCTCATGTCGCCGAAACCGTAATTAATCACGGATTTCGACACATAGGGGGCATCGTCAAGCGGCACGATGGCATCCAGATTGATCGTATTCATCAGGCTGGCCAGATCAGCGGTCAGATGGGCGCGCAATGTGGCCTCGTCGGTGCCCATACGGCGTTCCTGACTGCGGGCGGTCATCTCGCGGGCACCGTCTTGATAATTGGCTTCGTCCTTGCCCGCATCGCCACTGGCACGGGCGGCGCGAAACACATGCATCAGCGATATCTGGCGGCGGTCCTTTGGGTCGGACCGGCCAGCGGATTTGCGATCTGACGAGTTCGTATTCATGACAGGCAGCTAGATAAAATCTGACATCTCAAGGAAATTCGGGGCCGCAAAGGGCCCCGAAAACTGTCGTTTTGCAATGTCATCGGCAAATGGCCGATTACGCGCTCCACTCTTCGTTCGCGGCAGCATCCCAGCCGGCCAGCGATTCAGCACCAGCGGCGCCAGATGCTTCCTGCAGGGTGTAGGCGATTTCGAACTTGCGGAAGTTCAGGGTCAGGTTTTCCTGAATCCGGTCCAGACCATCCTTGGAACCGCCTGTCGCATAGGACGTGATCATGATGTTTTCCAGCTTGAAGCGGAAATACTCCACAGGGGCGGCACCGCCGGACTTGCGCACAATCAGTTCACCGTTTTCGATGTGCTCACCAGATGCGCAACGCTTGATCAGGTCGTTGGATGCCAGATCAACATATTTGGTCAGGGAAATGTCCTGAATATTGACCTTGCCGCCACCGCCACCGGCGCCAACATGGGTTGTGCCAGACTGGGACATACCCCAGTTCCATGCCAGGACGTCAATTTCGTCCATATGGGTCGAATCCTGGGATTCACCCTTGATGTTGTTTGAGAGTTTAAGAAAAATATCAACAGCCATTATATTACTCCGTTTTGGCCGTCAGCGTGATGAAATGCGCTAACGTGTTGGTGGGGGGAGGGGTCGTCATTTGCCGCTAGGCAGCTTGGACACCAGGCTCATGCCGATATCCATGCCTTCCATCTGGAAGTGCGGTTTGAGGAAAAACTTGCCCATGTAGTAGCCGGGGTTTTCCTCGTCTTCTATGACCTGCACCGTCGCACCGGCCAAAGGCTTCTTGGCCTTCTCTTTCTCGGTGGCGCTTTCAGGGTTCGCAGAGACATACTTGTTAATCCAGGTTTGCAGATCTTTCTCCAACTGGATGCGATCAGGGCTTTGGCCAATCTTGTCGCGCACCATGCATTTCAGGTAGTGGCTAAAGCGCGAAACAGCAAAGATATAAGGGATACGCGACGACATATTGTCAGAGGCGGTCGCCAGATCATCGACATATTTCTTGGGACGATACAGCGACTGGGCACCGATAAAGGCCGCCTTGTCAGTATGTTTGCGGTGGATCAGGCCAATCAGGCCCGCCTTGCTCAACTCACCCTCACGACGATCGGTGATGGACACTTCGGTGGGGATTTTCATATCCTTGGACCCGTCGCCGGTATCAAAGGTATGGGTGGGCAGGTTGATCACCTCACCACCGGACTGGACGCCACGGATTTTCACGGTCCAACCATGTTCCTTATGGGCGCGGTTGATATTGGATGCCATCGCATGGGCGGCATTCATCCAGGCATATTGATTGCCTTCGTGGCCATCGGTCTCTTCGACGAAATCAAACTCCTCAACCACGGCCGAGCCATCCTGCGTGTAAGGTTCGCGGGACAAGGCGCGCGGCAGGGTCAGCGCCAGATAACGGGAATTCTCGCTATCACGCAGGCTGTTCCATGCGGCGTAATCGGGGGTGTCGAAAATCTCGGACAGATCAGCAGGGTTTGGCATCTCGGTCCAGTTATCCATGCCCAGCAATGTAGGCGCAGCGGATGAGATGAAGGGCGCATGCGCAGTCGCCGCAATCTTGGACATATCGCGCAACAGGCCAACATCACCGCTGGAATGATCGAAATAATAGTCGCCGATCAACACGCCAAAGGGTTTGCCACCCATGGTGCCGAATTCCTGCTCATAAATCTTGGTGAACAGCGGGCTCTTGTCCCATTTGGCACCGGGATAACGGCGCAGTTCGCTTTTCAGCTCGCCCTTGGACACATTCATGACGTTCACCCGAAGGGAACTGTCGGTCTCTGAATTATTGACGGTATAAGCCAGACCACGCCAGCTGCTTTCCAACTCCTGAAAGTCGGGGGCGTGAATGATCTGGTTGACCTGTTCGGTCAGCTTCTTGTCGATCTTGGCCAGCATCGCACCGATTGTGTCGATGATATCCTCGGAGATGACCGTCTGGTCATCCAACGCCTCGCGAACAAGGGTAACAACGGCGTTGTCCACCTCCTTGGCGGCCTCATCCGTCCGAGGCTTGATCGTCTGCTTGAGGATATCAGAGAATTCGTCAAGCTCGCTGAGCCCTTCCTGGACCTGAGCGTCTTGTTGTTGCGCGTCTTCTGCCATTTCACATCTTCCTGTTGATCCGCGATCCAATAAGTATACGCCGCATCACGGCGTTTTATTCTGTATCGTCGTCATTTTCTTCATCGGCCTTGTTGGCCTCGGCCAGTGCGGCCATCAATTCCGGGTCTTCCAGCAACGCTTTCAGATGGTCCTGCGCTTTTGACTTGCCGTTCATATAGCGCGACAGGTTTGCCAGCTGTTCACGGGCCTCCAGCAGCTTGGCAAGGGCGGGCACCTGACGGGCCACCTGTGCCGGGCCAAAATCATCCATCGATGAAAACTCAAGGTTCACGCCAAGCTTGGTGCCACTATCGGGGTCCAGCTTGTTATCAACAGCAAAGGACAGGGCGGGCGAAACACTCGCCATATAGTCATCCAGCGTGGCAGCGGTGACATCGGTAAAGTTGCGTTCAGCCAAGGCAGGCTTTTCAACCTTCGAGGCATTTCCCGACAGATCAGACATCACGCCCATGACAAATGGCAGCTCAACCATTTTCTCACTATCATACGGATCAGCGTAAGAGATATTTACCCGTGGCGGGCGATTGCGTTTGATAAATCCAGTGGCGGAATCTGATGGCATCTAATCTCTCCTCAACATCGGCAACATGAAACTTTGTCTTCCCTTTGAAGTCAACGGCATTCGCACCATAACACATGCAAACTCTGGTTGTATGTGCTCAATCACACAGGAGCCGCTGGCGGTAACAAATCTGCGACAATCGCCGCAAAATCCTTGTCCAGATATGTCCGCGCCTTGAACAGCAAAACCGGGATCGGGCTGGCCGGTTCGCGGATGCGAAAATACTCTTCGACAGAACCGATCAACGGGGCAACACTGGCCCGGTTTTCGATCACCGGCGGCGGGCCGGGATCGGCATCAACATCAGGGCTGGCCTGGCCTGCGCCTTCGCCAGCCAGCATCTTCAGCCGGTCCATATATAGCACGAAACCGCTATCGCCGCCGAATGTCATCTTGGTCTGATTGGCCTGCTCGGGCATCAGCGTTTCAATCGCTTCAACCAGCGGGCGACCGACCAGCAACCGGGCCTGCGTGATCAACAGCAGTGACGGGGCGGCGGGTTCATGCGTGGCAAGATAGGATTCCAACGTGGTCAGGATCTGCAAGGCGGCGGCACGATTGGGCACGCTTGTGCTGGGAACCAAAGCCGAGGCTGCGGGTGCGGCGGCGTCTGGCGCTGCATCTTCATCCGGCGTTTCTGCCTGATCAGCGGGTGCTGCTTCTGGTGCGGGGGCAGATACGCCATCGGCAGACCACAGCGCCAGATCACTGCGACCATCATTGATCAGCTTTTGGATATCAGCAATCAGGCTTTGCGTTTGCGACAAGGCCGGGGTGAACGGGGCATCAAGCCGCAAACAGGCCGAGTTGATGCGCGCCAGCGCATCCGCAGCCTTGGACAATGCAGCATGGGATGCCTCGACCGCCTGACTATTGCCTGGCGCCGCCAGTTCAGACAGCATCGTGCCACTGCTTAGCCCCACCTCGCCTTCGCGCGGCTCCGCCGCACCATTGGCAACGGTATAGCGGCGCAATGATACCTCTCCGGCACCGGCCAGATTGGCATATTGCAACGGCAGCAGCACCGTACTGGACCCGCTTAGCTCATCAATCGCACCACGGCGTTCTGACCCGTCAAGCGGGTGCACATCCGCCGGAAACGTCTCCATCACCAGCGCAAGACCTTCCAGCGCGTCGGCAAAATCAGGCAAACGGCCCGCAAGGATCATCATCCGGGCCAACAATGACAAAAGACGGACATCGCGGCTGCGTTCCAGCAACGCGGTTATCGTCTTTTTCTCGGTGGCATGGGGGATCGACTTGGGATCAAACAGGGTGCCGGGGGTAAACTCATCATCCGGCCCCTTGATACCGGGCAGGAAATACCGCTCCGGCATCCGGCTCTCGGCTTCGTAGTAGTAATCGACGAATGCAGGCTCGTCCGTGGCTTCCAGGTCAGGGCCGCAAGGGGCGTCATCTGACACCGGGGCGGTGAGCCAGTCAAAACTCATGACATATCCTTCGCGGCAGGCAGCAATCCGGTAACCAATACAAAACCAATAAAATATTCACACACAGCAAGGTGCCGTGCAGGCGGGCAAGGGTCAAGCAAGGGATTCCAGACCCTTGCGACAGTGTTGCCTATTCGCGCGATGCGGCAACAGCGGCGGCATAGCTTTCCGCGAAATGGCGCAGGAACACATCCAGCATACCATTTTCGGTATTGGCAGCCTTGGCGTCCCAGCGTTTGACAAATTCGTCCCAGGATTTGCGACGCCCACCCGCCAGCAACCCGCCGCCCGTCGCCTCTTCAATCGCTTCGGGGGATAAATCCTCCAACAGCTTGATCAGGGCAGGCTGAATCGCGGCAAAAACCGCCATCTGGTGGGTTTTGACATCCTGTAAGGCCGACGTCATGCCCTCGCCCCCGGTCATGAACCCCTCGCGCGGTTGCAAAAACATAACCTCAAGCGCCTGCGCGGGGTCGGGCAGGAACTTCAGCGGGTTGTTATTGGCCGCCCCCATCATGGTGCGGTCACCACCGCGGGTAAACTGCTTGGCAGCGGCACGATCCTGCAACAATGCCATCAATGCGGCAGCAGATTGCTGCATCGTGCGGCCCAGTTCACGCGCGAGCGCCGTGGCATCCGCAGACGTACCGGCAGGCGGCGCGGGCAGACCCGCACCTTCGCAAAACGCAGCCAAAACGGCGGCGCCATTATCCGACACAGCCGCCTGTGGTGGTGCCGCAGCCGGCATCGGGGCGGGGGCGGGAACCGGCGATGCGACAGGGGGCGGCGCCGAAGGGGCGGGACCATCACCAAACGGGGATTCCGATCCGCTCAGCGGCGATGGGGCGGCAGCCGGGACAGGTGCAGGCGTGGCCGCAGGCGGCGGCACAGGGTTCACAATGAAATCGCTCGCAAAATCCTCAAACGCACGTGGATCCGGGCGGGGGTTCACATCAATCGGGGCGGCAGGGGCAGAATCAACCGCCCAGGGATCGCTGTCATCAACTGCCGGGGGCGGGGGTGGCGTCGGATCAAGCGCCGGCGCAGAAGCAGGAGCACCCGCACCCAACTGCACGACGATAAAGTAATGACCAACCTGAAAACGGTCCCCCTGCTGCAACAGGTATTCACCTTCGATCCGATGACGCTGACCATCCAGAAAGACACCGTTGGTCGACAGATCCTTCAGGAAATAGGCATTATCGCGATAGATGACCTCGAAATGACGGCTCGAGATATGGCGCTGCGGATCAGGCAAGGACCAGTCGGATGACGACGACCGGCCCACAGTCAGCCCCTGCCCCGTCACCGTGACCGAGGTCGGCCCGCCATCCGGCAGACTGTCATAATTCTCGATCCGCAACGTCAGGGTCATGCAGCGTCGTACCTAATCAAATGAAACCGTGAACCCGCTAATAAACCTTGAAAAGCGATTCCGCCATGTCGATGAAGCGGGCCAGAAAGATCGGGCGACGGGACAGGTCAGCACGGGCCAGACAGGACAGGATCGATGTGTTGATCGCCTTTGGGGCGCGGCTGGGATGGACGGGCGCGGGGTCATTGGGGGCAATCGACCCGCCTGACCAGCCCACAGCCAAAGCCAGATGAACGCCCGGGGACTTGGCCGGGGCGAAAAGCGCCTCGCGCATCACATGATGCCGCAATGCATTGTCAGGGCGACCGATCCAGGATGCGACCAGTTCCATCATCTGCCGGTCCAGCGGGGTCAGGGCATCGGGCATATTGCGCAGGCATTCGTGACACCACCAAATGGCCAGCTTTGGCTGGATGGCAAAGGCGGTCACTGTAATCGCCTCTTCGGGGGTCGTGGATTGGCGCAGGCGCATCAGATAATCCAGCGCCTCTTCCTCGGGGCGGGGGCGCTGCTGGGTCACTTCGGCCAATTGCGGGATCGCCTGATAAAGATCGGCCAACGTATCATATCGGGTCGCCACCGCCGGGGGACGGGTCTTTTCCTCTTCAAGTGGCGGGGCGTCATCTGGGGACATGAAAAGACCAAATTCAATACAATCAGCAGTAATGCAGAGTTTCAGCAGTTGAACCGCAGGCGTCAAGCACGGTTTTGGATCACCGCCACAAAACCGTGACGTATGGTCAGACTGGACCAAGGCACACGCCGCGATACATGCTGATTGAAATCGAAAGGCCCGCGATGAACCTACGCCCTGTGCTTGTCTACCGTTGGATGGTTTTTTTGCTGGCTGCGGGCTATTGCCTGCGGATGCTGATCCTCGGGGATTTCAGCGGGAATTTCGGGGGGCCGTTTCGATTTCTGACAATCTGGGCACTGTTCCTGTCCTTCTTTGCAGCCAGCCGGATGATGGCAATCGAAGAAGGGCGCAGCGAAAATCGCTGGGACGGGCTGGTCAGCATGGTAGCAGTGCTGAACACCATGGTCGTCTTCTTGTACTGGCGGCTTTACTTCGCAGACCCGAACTCCGTTACACGAAACGGCGAACTGGGAATCTGGCATCTGGAACTTTACCTGCACGGGCTGGGGCCGCTGTTGCAGGTCATCGATGCGGTGTTCATCCATCGCAGCTTTCGCAAACTGCAAACGGCCATCGGCTGGCTGCTGGGGGTGATCGGGGCCTATGTGCTTTGGGCCGAACTGATCGTGCAGCGGTTTAACGCCAAACCGGTCGGGGATGTCACCTCCGGCCTGCCCTACCCGTTCCTGAATAATCTGGAATTGCCGCAACGGATGATCTTTTACGGCAGCAACATCGCCACGGCGGTTGTGCTGCTGCTGATCTATGCGGGGCTGGCCTGGGCCGTCAGGCGCCGATTTCGTGGGCCAGTAACGCCTTAAGCCCGCTGCGATAATCAGGATAAAGCAACGCGACACCCAGCTCATCCTTGATCCGATCATTCCGCACCTTCTTGCTTTCGGCATAGAAACTGCGGGCCATGGGCGTCATGTCAGCAGTCGCAAAGCCCTCGGCCTCCGGCACAGGCACGCCCAGCAATTCGGCAGCATAGGCGATCACATCCTCAGGCGGTGCGGGATCATCATCACAGACATTATAGGCAGCCCCCGGATTGGGGCGGGCGATGGATGCAGCAAGCACCCTTGCGATATCGGCCACATGGGTCCGGCTGAACACCTGACCCGGTTTGATGATGCGACGGGCGGTGCCGTTGCGGACCTTGGAAAACGGGCCACGGCCCGGGCCATAAATCCCGGCAAGACGAAAGATATGCAGCGGCAGATCGGGGATATCGGCCCATGCGGCCTCTGCCGCGACACGGGCAATCCCGCGCTTGGTGGACGGGGTCAGCGGGGTCGCCTCATCCACCCAATCGCCCTGATGATCGCCGTAAACACCGGTGGTGGACAGATAACCAACCCAGGCAAACTGACCGGCACGGGCGGCAATTTCGTCCTGCAATGCGGCCAGAACAGGATCGCCATCTTCACCCGGCGCGGCAGAAATCAGAACATGCGTGGCAGCGTCCAGGGCCGGGATCATATCGGCACCGGGCCAGATACGCGGCTCCACCCCATCAGCCATCAGGCGGGGGGCTTTATCCTCTGATCTTGTGGTGCCGATGACGCGCCAATCCTGCGGCAACAGGATACGGGCCAGCGCCTGTGCGCTATAGCCATGACCAAATGAAAGTAAGGTTTTTTCCATGATGCCACTGGTGCATCAGGGCATCGAAATGCGCAAGCCCGTCAGGCGCGGCAAAGCACAGCACAATAAAACCCGTCGCCCCCGTCCAACGGGGTGAACCGCTTTTCTTCCACCAACGAAAACTGCGGATGACGGCCCAGAAAGGCCTGCACCTGATCTGCGTTTTCGGCATCCAGCAATGAACATGTGGCATAGACGAGGTGGCCTTGCGGCCTGACAAATTGGGCGGTCTGATCCAGAATGTCGCGCTGGGTCTGCAATATCTGGTCCAGCTTTTCACGGGTCAGCAGCCATTTGCCCTGCGGGTCGCGCCGCCAGGACCCGCTGCCCGAACAGGGCGCATCAATAAGGACGGCATCAAATGGCAGAGCTTGCGCGATCTCGGCCAAGGTCAGGCATGTCACACCCACCCCCGCCCGCGCAGCACGCGCTGGCAGGTCCTTCATCCGACGGGGTTCTGCATCATGGGCCACAAATTCACCCTGCACACGCCCGGCCACAGCCAAAACCTTGCCGCCACCCCCGGCACAGAAATCCAACAGTCTTTCCCCCGGGCGCAGCGGCACCATATCGGCAACCGCTTGTGACGACGCATCCTGCAACTCCACCTTGCCTTGCAAATAGAGCTGCGCGTTCCTGATCTTTCTTGCGCCAGCGGTGACCGCGACCGCCGCCGGGGATAGCGGATGCGGCTGGCACTCAATCCCCTCCGCTGAAAACGCGGCAATTGCGTCATCGCGGCGCAACTTTGCCAGATTAACCCGCAGATGAACCTGCGCGCGGCTACGCATCGCATTGGCAATTTCCGTTGTGGTATCGCCCAACGTATCGCGCAGATCAGACCAAAGCCATTGTGGAAAATCCGCAGCTTCTGACGTGTCAGGCTGTGGCGCATGACCCGCCGCGCGTTCCGCATTAGTCAGGGGCGCGGGGGCATAAGGGCCCGCGCCGAACACATCGTCCGGGTCCTGCCCACTGTCCCTGACAAGGCCAAGCAGCAGCGCACGACCGTCCGCACCACCACCCCACGCCGCCAAACTGCGTTTGCGCCGCAGAGCATCATAAACCAGATCAGCAACCGCCGCCCGATCCTTGGACCCGGCATAGCGGTTCTTGCGACCCCATTCCGCCAAAGCACGATCAGCCAGGGCACCGGCCAGAATACGGTCCGTCAATTCAATTGCGGCGTTTATGCGTGCAGCCGGGGTCATGGTAATCTTCTACTTTATTTCCTAGGCTCCAAATCATGGAAAATGATCCGGATGTCGATGACGCATATGCCATGTCCTCTGCCGCAGAGGTCAAGGCGCTCTATCGGACATGGTCGCATAGCTACGACACCGGCTTTCACGACGGGCAAGGGTATCAACTCCCGCGGACGGTGGCGATGGCGTTCCAGGGCGCTGGCGGACAAGGGCCAATACTGGATGTGGGGGCTGGCACCGGGTTGGTGGGGGCGCATCTGGCCAATGCAGGGATCAGGCCCGTTGACGGGATCGACCTGTCGGATGAGATGCTGCAAGTGGCCGCGATGAAAGGGCATTACCGCACATTGCAGACCGGTGACGTCACAACCACGCTGGACCTGCCTGCACAGCATTATAACGGGATCGTCAGCGCGGGGACATTCACCCTTGGCCATGTCGGACCTGCCGCACTGGAAAACCTGCTGCCTGTGGCGGCACCCGGCGCGCTATTCGTGATTTCTGTCAACAGCGTGCATTTCGATAAGGCCGGGTTTGGACAAGCCTTGAACGGTTTTGGTGATAGGGTCCATGACCTGACAACCCGCGACATCCGCATTTATGACGACCGGGCGGACGATCATCACCGCAACGACATGGCGCGGCTGATCAGCTTCCGCAAAGCCTAATCAAAAAAAATCGAAAATACCGGGAATAAACCCCGAACCCTATGCGTAACCCTATCACAAGGGCGCTCAATTACGGATGTGTCTTGGGTCAGTTACGCGGGTTTTGGACCAGTCATTGTGTGAAATCGTACCGCCGCGTGACCCCAACGGCGTGCAGGGGTTGTCCCACCCCTGCACGCCATTTTTATGCAGCATAGGGCGACCCTTCATCATCCAAAATCGCCTTCAATTCAGCCAGATGGCGGATATCCTGCTCGGGATAGGCTTCCAATTCCTGCGCGGTCTTTTCGGCCACCGCATCAGGCAACACACGCAGCGGCAGACCGGTCTGCAAGGCGCGGATATAGGTCTCGCACGACCGTTCAAAATAATACATCCGATTAAATGTCTCGGCCACAGTTTCACCGATGACCAGCACACCGTGATTGCCCATGATCATGACCCGTTTGGACGGATCATCAAACAAGGCGGCACAACGTGCGCCTTCTTCCTCAAACGCCAACCCGCCATAACCGTCATCAATCACATAGCGATTGAAAAACGTGCAGCAGTTCTGATCAATCGGGGGCAGACGGCTGTCCTGCAAAGACGCCAGCACGGTCGCAAAGATCGAATGCACATGCATCGCACAACGGGCATGGGGGACCAGCCGGTGGATACCGCCATGCAGGCCCCATGCGGTCGGGTCCGGGGCGTTCGGGCCACGCAGCGTATCAGGATCATTGGCATCAACCACAATCAGATCGCTGGCTTTGATCCGGGCGAAATGCATCTGGTTGGGGTTCATCAGAAACCGGGTGCCATCATCATTAATGGCAAGGCTGAAATGGTTCGCCACCCCTTCATGCATGTTCATGCGGGCGGTCCAGCGGAATGCGGCGGCCATATCCACCCGCTCTGCCCAGTTGTCGATATTGGGATGTGTCATCACGGGCCTCCATTCTTGCCAGCGCTGATCAGACATGAAAGTTAAACACAGATCAACCAAAGGATCGGGGTTCAAATGGCCACCAATATCGCCCTTGTCGGGATCGGCAAAATCGCCGTGGATCAGCATGTGCCAGCCATCAACGCAAGCGATGACTGGACACTGGCAGCAACGGTTAGCCGGTCAGGCACAGTCGACGGCGTGCCCGCCTTCACCGATTTTGATCAGATGCTGGCCGACCGGCCCGACATTCCGGTCATATCGCTCTGCCTGCCGCCGGTGCCGCGCTATGATTACGCGGCCAAGGCGATTGCGGCGGGACGGCATGTGATGCTGGAAAAACCGCCCGGGGCCACATTGGCAGAGGTACACGCCCTGCAAACGATGGCCGCGCACGCCGGGGTCAGCCTTTATGCGACATGGCACAGCCGGATGGCGCGCGGTGTCGCACCGGCCAAGGCTTGGCTGGCGGACAAGACGATCACCCGCGCCCATATCAACTGGAAGGAAGACGTGCGCCGCTGGCATCCGGGCCAGCACTGGGTGTTTGAACCCGGCGGGATGGGTGTGTTTGATCCGGGCATCAACGCCCTGTCGATCATCACCGAAATCCTGCCGCAGCCGATGCATCTGCAACATGCAACGCTGGAATTCCCATCCAATTGCGACACGCCCATCGCCGCAAGAATGCAATGGACCGGCAATGTCAGCGGCGATTTCGACTGGCGGCAGGAAGGGCCGCAAAGCTGGGATATCCATGTCGAAACCGATGCGGGTCACCTGACGCTGCATGATGGCGGCGCACGGCTTTTGATCGACGGGGCAGAGGTGGAGGCAGGGACCGACCGCGAATACCCCGCCCTTTATGACCGGATGGCGGAACTGGTCAAAACCAGCGCATCCGACGTAGACCTGTCACCAATGATCCATGTGGCCGATGCCCTGACACTCGGCAAAAGGGTCGCCGTCGCGGATTTCCACCTCTAGGGTCGTGGCATGACTTATGACTTCATCATCGTGGGCGGCGGATCAGCCGGGTCCACCATGGCCGCGCGCCTGTCCGAAGACCCCGACACCAGCGTTTGTTTGCTCGAGGCGGGCGGCGGCGGAAACGGCATTCTGGTGCGCGCGCCAGTCGGGGTCGTGGCAATGCTGCGCGGGCAGCCGAAAATCAACAACTGGGCCTTCCAGACAGAACCACAACCGGGATTGAACGGGCGCCGGGGGTATCAGCCACGCGGCAAGGCGCTGGGCGGGTCAAGTGCCATCAACGCCATGCTTTATGTGCGCGGGCAGCGGCAGGATTACGATGGCTGGGCGGATCTGGGCAATGACGGCTGGGATTGGGACAGCGTGCTACCCTATTTCAAAAAGGCGGAAAACAACGTGCGCGGGGCGGATGCGATCCATGGGAACAGTGGCCCCTTGCAAGTGTCCGACCAGAAAGCACCGCGGCCAATATCAGACGCCTTTATCGAAGCCAGCGGTGAAATGCAGATCCGCCGGACCGAGGATTTCAATAGCGGCGACAATGAAGGCGCGGGATATTGGCAAACCACAATCCATCACAGTGCCGACAAAAACGGGGAGCGCTGTTCGGCGGCGGCAGGTTACCTGTTTCCGGTGATGGGCAAGCGGCCCAACCTGACAGTCATCACAAAGGCGCATGCGACAAAGGTGATCTTTGACGGCAAGCGCGCCGTTGGGGTGGCCTACAGACAGGGACGGCAGGAAAAACAGATCAGCGCAGCCAAAGAGGTGATCCTGTGCGGCGGGGCGTTCCAGTCACCACAGCTTTTGCAACTCTCCGGGGTCGGACGGGCAGACGACATCACCCCACATGGGATCGACATGGTGCATGACCTGCCCGGCGTCGGGCAAAACCTGCAAGACCACATCGATTTTACCCTGGCCTACCGGACCAAAGACACCGACAATTTCGGCATCGGGTTCCGTGGGGCGGCCAAGCTGATCGGCGAGATGCTCAAATGGCGCAAGCACGGCAATTCCATGATCGCCTCCACCATCTCTGAATGCGGCAGCTTCTTCAAAACCGATCCGGGGCTTGACCGGCCCGACATACAGACGCATTTCGTGATCTCCATTGTCGATGACCACGCGCGCAAGCTGCATTGGGGCCATGGGTATTCCTGCCATGTCTGCGTGCTACGGCCACATGCGCGGGGGACGGTGACACTGAAGTCGGGCGACCCGCTGCAAGCCCCGGCAATTGACCCTCAGTTCCTCAGCGATGACCGTGATCTGCAAACCCTGATCAAGGGCAGCAAGATGGCCCGCGCGGCACTGGAAGCACCGGCAATGGCGCGATTCAAGCATAAGGAAATGTTCGGCATGACCGACAACATGACCGATGTGCAATGGGAACAGCATATCCGCAGCCGGGCTGACACGGTCTATCACCCGGTCGGGACCTGCAAGATGGGTGCTGACGATATGGCGGTGGTCGACAGCCAGTTACGGGTGCATGGGATGCAAGGGCTGCGGGTTGTTGATGCGTCGATCATGCCATTGCTGATCTCGGGCAACACCAACGCACCGACGATCATGATCGCCGAAAAAGCGGCTGACATGATCAAATCGACCTATGCGCCGTGACGGCTGATCAATTTTGCCCAAATCCTTAACAGCCTGTTCATCCTTTGACCGCACGCTTCGTTAAAGGGGGGCTTCCGGCTTTCGGGGTCCGACGCTTTGCCGACGTCTGGCCGACGCTTTGCCGACAGCGGTTTTCGCCATGAAATAAGGCGTTAACCTTCGATTCGCGCCCAATGGCGCAACGCACCGCACGCACCCCCCACCGAACGTTGCGTTGCCAGTTTTCAAACTGCCAAAAATTTACCATTTGATAAAAAATGAAACTGTGGCAGGCTATACCCAACCAGCCACGACAGGAACCAGCCATGTCCAGCCCGCAAAACAGCCCCATGACCCCCGGCATTGCTGCCGGCCGTCTGCCGCAGGAAACCCTTGCCGATAACTTCGCTGATCTGCACGCGCCCTTTGCCCCGCACGAGGCCGCAGTCGCCGCAGACCGCTGTTATTTCTGTCATGACGCGCCCTGCGTAACAGCCTGCCCGACAGACATCGACATCCCGCTTTTCATCCGGCAAATCAGCACCGGCACGCCTGAAGCAGCCGCAAAAACAATCTTTGATAGCAATATCTTAGGTGGAATGTGCGCGCGGGTCTGCCCGACAGAGGATCTGTGCGAACAGGCCTGCGTGCGCGAGATCGCCGAAGGTAAACCGGTCGAGATTGGGCGCCTGCAACGGCACGCCACCGACACGCTGATGGCCAGGCAAAGCCATCCCTACCAGCGCGCGCCGGAGACCGGCAAAAAAGTCGCCGTCGTGGGGGCGGGTCCCGCCGGGCTTGCCTGCGCGCACAGGCTGGCAATGCACGGGCATGATGTGACAATCTATGACGCCGCCGACAAACCCGGCGGGCTGAACGAATTTGGCATTGCCGCCTATAAATCAACCGACAACTTCGCTGCGGCCGAGGTTAATTGGCTGCTCGGCATCGGCGGGATCACCATAAAAACCGGCATGCGGCTGGGCGATAATCTGTCGCTTGATGATCTGACGGGCTGCTTTCAAGCGGTCTTTCTCAGCGTCGGTCTGGGCGGTGTGAACGCGCTGCACAGCGAAGGCGAAGACAAAAGTGGCGTGCGCGATGCCGTTGAATTTATTGCAGAATTACGACAAGCCAGCGACCTTGCAACCCTCCCTGTCGGTCGCGACGTGGTGGTGATCGGCGGCGGTATGACCGCCGTCGACGCTGCTGTGCAATCGAAACTTCTGGGCGCGCAAAACGTCACCATCGCCTACCGGCGTGGCCGCGACGCGATGAGCGCCAGCACCTTTGAGCAGGACCTCGCCGCGTCCAAAGGCGTTCGGCTGATGTTCAACCTGCAACCCACAGCGATCTATGGTGACGGTGCCGCAGGCGAAATTGAATTGGAATATACCAGCGACGATGGCGGCGGCCTGAAAGGCACCGGCGAAACCATCCGCCTGCCCGCCGATCAGGTATTCAAAGCAATCGGGCAAACCCTTGAAACAACTGGGGATCTAGACCTTGAAGGGCGCAAGATCGCCGTCACCGGGGCGGGTCGCACAAGTCGCAAAGGCGTCTGGGCCGGGGGCGATTGCGCGTCTGGCGGCGATGACCTGACCGTGACCGCCGTTGCCGAAGGGCGCGACGCGGCGATGGATATCCACGCGACGCTTTCTGCCTGATCTGTGCTATGCTGGATGCGGGAATAACAGCGCCGGAGGATGAGATGGAAACGCTCGAAACCCGCGTGGCCGCACATTACACCACGCAAGATCTGCTGGAACGTATCGAAAAAGCACTGCAAGAACAGGGCGTTGACGTTGCAACCGTCGATGACCTGAAGCCGGTGGATGAATTTCACACCGGCGGGTTGGAAGCCACAGATGCGCTTTTGTCGCAGCTTGAGATCACGCCGGAAACACGCGTTCTCGACATTGGCTGCGGCCTTGGTGGCACAGCCCGCCACATCGTGCATCGCTACGGGGCGCATGTGACCGGCATCGATCTGACACCGCTTTTTGTTGAGGTTGGCAACGCCCTGAATGCCCGCGTCCATCTGGACGAAGCGATTGACCTGAAAGTGGCTTCTGCCACAGCACTCCCTATGGAGGATGCGGCATTCGACCTTGTGACAATGTTCCATGTCGGCATGAATATCGCTGACAAGGAACATCTGTTTGCCGAGGCGGCCCGCGTCCTGAAACCCGGCGGGCGTTTCGCCTTGTTTGACGTGATGCGTGATGACAGCGCGGATGACCTGCAATTCCCGCTGCCATGGTCCGAAATGCCGCAAACCTCCTTTGTTGATCCCGGGTCCGCTTATGAAGAAGCTGGCGCCGCTGTTGGGTTGACCCTGCACGGGCAGCGTTACCGGCGCGATTTCGCGCTTAGCTATTTTTCCCATGTTTTTCAGGCAATTGAAAAGGCAGGCGGGCCACCGCCCTTGGGGATTCACCTGTTGATGGGCGACACGGCTGGCGAGAAGCTGAAAAACTACGTGGCAAATGTCGAGGCACATCGGATCGCCCCGGTAGAGATGATTTTTGACAAGCCCTGACCAAGGGCAGGAAAGGAAAGCACATGGCTGATCTGACAACAGAATTTCTGGGCATCAAATCCCCAAATCCGTTCTGGCTCGCCTCTGCACCGCCCACAGATAAGGAATACAACGTGCGTCGCGCGTTCGAGGCCGGTTGGGGCGGCGTTGTGTGGAAAACGCTTGGGGCCGAAGGGCCGCCCGTGGTCAATGTCAACGGACCACGCTACGGCGCAATCTATGGGGCCGACCGGCGGTTGCTGGGGCTGAACAACATCGAACTGATCACCGATAGACCGCTTGAGGTGAACCTTGAAGAGATCACCCGCGTCAAGGCGGATTACCCCGACCGCGCGATGATCGTGTCGATCATGGTGCCTTGTGAGGAACAGGCGTGGAAAGATATCCTGCCCCGCGTTGCCGCAACTGGGGCTGACGGGATCGAACTGAATTTCGGCTGCCCGCATGGCATGTCGGAACGGGGGATGGGTGCGGCTGTTGGTCAGGTGCCCGAATATATCGAAATGGTCACCCGCTGGTGCAAGCAGTATTACGACAAACCAGTGATCGTGAAGCTGACGCCCAACATCACCGATGTGCGCAAACCAGCCGCCGCCGCCATGCGTGGTGGGGCGGATGCGGTCAGCCTGATTAATACCATTAATTCAATTACATCAGTGAACCTTGACACGATGTCGCCGGAACCGTCGATTGACGGGAAAGGATCGCATGGTGGCTATTGCGGCCCAGCGGTCAAGCCCATTGCGATGTCGATGGTGTCGGAAATCGCGCGTAGTCCCGACACCCACGGCCTGCCAATCAGCGGTATCGGCGGCATCACCACATGGCGTGACGCGGCAGAGTTTATCAGCCTTGGTTGCGGCAATGTGCAGGTCTGCACTGCGGCCATGACCTATGGTTTCAAGGTCGTCCAAGAAATGATCAGCGGTTTGTCACAATGGATGGATGAAAAGGGCTACACATCGGTCGAGGAGGTCGTCGGTCGCGCCGTGCCAAATGTGACCGACTGGCAATATCTGAACCTCAACTACGTGGCCAAGGCGAAAATCAGTCAGGATGATTGTATCAAATGCGGACGCTGCTATGCGGCCTGCGAAGATACCAGTCACCAGGCGATTGCGATGTCCGATGATCGGACGTTCACCGTGATCGACGAAGAATGCGTCGCCTGCAACCTCTGCGTTGATGTCTGCCCCGTTGAAAACTGCATCACGATGGAGCCAATGGCACCCGGCACGATTGACCCACGCACAGGCAAGACGGTGGAAAAAGAGTATGCCAACTGGACCACGCATCCTAACAACCCGGGTGCCGTGGCCGCCGAATAAACCGCATCTGCAGACTTTTCGTTACGAAAAGTCTGTCCGCTGACAAAGTCTTCGTGACGAAGACTTTGTTGAGTTACACATGCACGGTCAGATGATCAGGCGCACAAATGATGACGAATTGGTCAGCGCATTCCAGAAGATGAAACCCCCGGCGCGTAACCTCGGCAATCATGGCGTCGCGCCCCACCTCTCGCTCGACATCACGCACGGCACGTCTGACAACCCCACCTGACAATGCAGCTTTTGCGCTAAAAAGCTGATGAAAAAACGCAGGGTTTCCCTTTGCAAAACGGGTATGGCGCATCTGGATCTGTCTCATGTGCCGACGCTACGCACAGCTTGGTTTAGAAAACCTTACCGCCAGACCAGATGTTATGGCCGCAAAATGCTGCGCATCACGTGGTCCAGAAATGGACCCGCGCCCGCAAAGGGATCATCGGTATCCAGCACCGCACGCACCTGCACATCAAAATCAGCATAGTGCTGGGTCAGCGCCCAGATCGAAAAGATCAGATGATGCGGGTCGACATCCGCAATCTGACCCGCCCTTGACCATCCTTTGATGATGGCGGCCTTTTCTTCCACCAATACCCGCAACTCGCCGCTGAGATGACTGGCGATATGCGGGGCGCCCTGGACAATTTCATTGGCGAACAAGCGGCTTTCGCGGGGATAATCCCGGCTCATGTCCAACTTACGGCGTGCATAGCCTACAATTTCGGCCACAGGATCGCCATCCTCGTCCATCTGATGCAACGGGGCCAGCCAGGTCTCCAATAGCCGTTCTAGCAAGGCCGTGTAGATCGCATCCTTCGACGGGAAATAATAAAGGAGGTTGGGTTTTGAAAGCCCGGCCGCGGTCGCAATCTGATCAAGCGTCGAGCCCCGAAACCCAAATTGCGAAAAGACGTCCAGGCCCGCAGTCAAGATCGCCGCCCTGTTGCGTTTCTGGATACGGGTCGGCGGCTTGGTCATGATCTGCCTTTGCTCAAATATCAGGCGGCTGCACAATATCATGCCCCACCACACGCGGAAAACTTGACTGCCTGCGCCCCTCTGTTAGCGTTGATTTGACCAGTTGGTCAAACAAAGATGAAGGAGAGCCCAATGCCATCCCCCGGAGAGAACCTGCGTATCAACGGTGAACGTCTTTGGGATAGCCTGATGGAGATGGCCAAGATCGGCCCCGGTATTGCAGGCGGGAATAACCGCCAGACCCTGACAGATGAGGACAGCGAAGGCCGCCACCTGTTCCAGAAATGGTGCGCGGATGCGGGTTGCACCATGGGCGTGGACGAGATTGGCAATATGTTCGCGCGGCGTGAGGGGACGGACCCCGACGCGTTGCCCGTCTATGTGGGTTCACATCTGGATACCCAGCCGACGGGCGGGAAATATGATGGCGTGCTTGGCGTATTGGGCGGGTTGGAGATCATCCGCACGCTCAATGACCTCGACATCAAGACCAAACACCCGATTGTTGTGACCAATTGGACCAACGAGGAAGGCACGCGCTACGCCCCTGCCATGCTGGCCTCTGGCGTGTTTGCGGGCAAGCACACGCTGGAATGGGCGAATGACCGGGTCGATGCCGAGGGCAAACGCTTTGGTGATGAACTCGAACGGATCGGCTGGAAAGGCACCGAAAAGGTGGGTGATCGTAAGATGCACGCCTTCTTTGAACTCCACATCGAACAGGGGCCAATCCTTGAGGCGGAAGGCAAGGATATCGGCGTCGTCACCCACGGGCAGGGCCTGCGCTGGATCGAATGCAGGGTGACCGGCAAGGAAAGCCACACAGGCTCCACCCCGATGCATATGCGCAAGAATGCCGGGCGCGGCCTCGCCCTGATCACCGAACTGGTGCATGAGATCGCGATGAAGAACCAACCAAATGCGGTGGGGGCCATCGGCCATATCGACGTCTACCCGAACAGCCGCAACATCATCCCCGGCAAAGTGGTCTTTACCGTCGATATGCGGACGCATCTTTTGGACAAGCTGAATGCGATGGTAGATGAGCTGATGGAGCGGGCGCCGAAGCTTTGCGAAGAGATTGGCGTGTCGTTTGAGGCTGAAATCGTCGGCCAATTCGACCCGCCCGCCTTTGACGAGGGCTGCGTGAAGGCCGTGCGCAACGCGGCGGAGCGGCTGGGCTATTCCCACATGGATATCGTGTCAGGTGCGGGACATGACGCCTGCTGGATTAATGACCTATACCCGACATCTATGGTGATGTGCCCCTGCGTAGACGGGCTGAGCCATAACGAGGCCGAAGAAATCAGCCCCGAATGGGCGCGGGCGGGGACGGATGTGCTGTTTCATGCCGTGCTCGAGACGGCGGAGATTGTGGGGTGAGGCTAGCCCGCAATACACCCGTCCCGGGCTTGACCCGGGACCTCGTGGAGAACCCGGTTAGAGGTCCCGGCTCAAAGCCGGGACGGGACTCGAGTTTATCAACTATTAACCACAAGCGTGCAGCCTTCGCGCATGCCGCATTTTGTCTACATCATGGCGTCTCGCGCCGGCGGTGCAGTCTACATTGGGCGCACTCACCAACTGCGCAATCGTGTCGAGTTTCACCGCGCGGGGATGTCGGCACACACCGCCAAATACAAAATAAAGACGCTGGTTTGGTTCGAGCAGCACGACAATTTCGCAACAAGCCTCCAACGCGAACGCAGCGTCAAACGCTGGCGACGTGCTTGGAAAGACGAGCTTATACAAGAAGCCAACCCACATTGGCAGGATATTACACACCAAATCCCTGTTTGAGCCACCATGAGGTCCCGGCTCAAGGCCGGGACGGGTGAAGACAGGGAGACACCAATGACCAAAGTCATCAAAAACGGAACCATCGTCACCGCTGATCTGACCTATAAGGCCGATGTCCTTATCGATCATGGCAAGATCATCGAAATCGGCCCGGACCTGAAAGGGGACGAGGAATTGGATGCGACCGGCTGCTATGTCATGCCCGGCGGCATTGACCCGCACGTACATCTGGAAATGCCGTTCATGGGCACATATTCCACCGATGATTTCGAAAGCGGGACGCGCGCGGCCCTTGCCGGTGGCACCACGATGGTTGTCGATTTCTGCCTGCCCAATCAGGGCGAAAGCCTACTGGATGCCATCAAGCGCTGGGACAATAAATCGACCCGCGCCAATTGCGATTATTCGTTCCACATGGCCGTCACCTGGTGGGGCGAGCAGGTGTTCGACGACATGAAAACCGTGATCGAAACCCGCGGGATCAACACGTTCAAACATTTCCTCGCCTATAAGGGCGCGCTGATGGTCAATGATGATGAGCTTTACGCCAGCTTCAACCGTCTGGCCGAACTGGGCGGCATCGCCATGGTCCATGCCGAGAACGGCGATGTGGTCGCTGAACTGTCGGCAAAGCTGCTGGCCGAGGGCAATACGGGTCCAGAGGCCCACGCCTATTCCCGCCCGCCGCAGGTGGAAGGCGAGGCGACAAACCGCGCCATCATGATCGCTGATATGGCGGGCGTCCCGCTTTATGTGGTCCATACCTCTTGCGAGGAAGCACATGAGGCGATCCGCCGCGCCAAGATGCAAGGCAAGCGCGTCTGGGGTGAACCGCTGATCCAGCATTTGACCTTGGACGAGTCTGAATATTTCAACAAGGATTGGGACCACGCCGCCCGCCGTGTCATGTCGCCCCCGTTCCGCAACAAGCAGCATCAGGATAGCCTGTGGGCCGGGTTGCAAAGCGGTAGCTTGTCAGTCGTGGCAACGGATCACTGCGCCTTTACGACCGAACAGAAGCGGTCTGGTGTCGGTGACTTCACCAAGATCCCCAACGGGACCGGAGGGCTGGAGGATCGGTTACCGATGCTCTGGACCCACGGGGTCCGCACGGGGCGGCTGACCATGAACGAATTTGTGGCCGTGACCTCGACCAACATCGCGAAGATCCTGAACTGCTATCCACGCAAAGGGGCTGTTCTGGTGGGTGCCGATGCTGATCTGGTCGTCTGGGACCCGGAGAAGTCGAAGACAATCACGGCGGGCAGTCAGCAATCAGCCATCGACTACAACGTATTCGAGGGCAAAAAGGTGACAGGCCTGCCCCGGTTTACCCTGACCCGCGGCCATGTGGCGATCCACGACGGCGAGGTGCGGACACAGGAAGGGCATGGCGATTTTGTGAAGCGTGAGGGAAATGGGACGGTGAACAAGGCGCTGTCATCCTGGAAAGAACTGACCGCCCCGCGTCCGGTGGAGCGGACCGGTATTCCGGCGACGGGGGTTTGATGCCAACAGTTGCCGAACTTGCAGGGCAAGCTCTGCAAAAGGAAGACAGCACCGTTTCACCCCCTTCGAAGGCTGTCATTGCCGCGCAAGGGCTTGACCTGACATTTCAGACCAATGACGGGCCGGTGCATGCTCTCAAGGATGTAAATCTTGGGATCGATAAGGGCGATTTCGTCAGCTTCATTGGCCCCTCGGGTTGTGGCAAGACCACCTTTCTGCGCTGTATCGCTGGGTTGGAAACCCCCACAGGTGGTGAGATCACCGTCAATGGCATGACCCCGGATGAGGCCCGGCGTGCCCGTGCCTATGGCTATGTTTTTCAGGCCGCTGGCCTTTATCCGTGGCGCACGATTGGGGGGAATATCAAGCTGCCATTGGAGATCATGGGGTTTTCGAAGGCGGAGCAAGCGGATCGGGTGAAGCGGGTCCTTGAGCTTGTCGATCTGGCTGGGTTTGAGAAGAAGTTTCCCTGGCAGCTTTCAGGCGGGATGCAGCAGCGTGCATCCATCGCCCGCGCACTGGCCTTTGATGCCGATATCCTGTTGATGGACGAACCCTTTGGCGCGCTTGACGAGATCGTGCGGGACCATCTGAATGAACAACTGCTCCAGTTGTGGGCACGAACGGAAAAGACAATTGGGTTCGTGACCCACTCGATCCCCGAGGCGGTGTATCTGTCCACCAAGATTGTCGTGATGTCCCCACGTCCGGGCCGGATCACCGACGTGATCGACAGCCCGCTGCCGAAAGAGCGGCCCCTGGATATTCGCGACACGCCGGAATTTATCGAAATTGCGCATCGGGTGCGTGATGGTCTGCGGGCGGGGCATGTGGATGACTAGGCAGGTCAGAATTTTGAAGGAAAATTCTGGCCTCCGGCGGGAGTATTTTTGGCAAAATGATAGGAACCTTGCGTGAAGTCGGTTCTGCCAGTCCTGACGGTTGTGGGTGCGATCCTCTTGTTCTGGGTCGTCTCGGTGATACCGATGAATATGCATCTGACCGCTGATCAGGCGCAGCGGGATGGGCTGGTCGTCAGCCCTGCAACCCCGGCAGAGCGGCAGGCCTATTCCGGCCTTGGCCTGACCCTGAAGAATACCGGCCTGATCAGCCGCACCTATGTGCTGGAACGGCCCCGCCTGCCTTCGCCCCATCAAGTTGGGGTCGAGATGTGGGATACGATCTTTGCCAAGAAAATCACCTCGCGCCGGTCATTGGTGTATCACGGTTGGGTGACGTTGTCGGCGACCTTGCTAGGTTTTGCGATTGGGACAACGCTGGGCATCCTGCTGGCCGTTGGTATCGTTTATAACAAGGCGATGGATATGAGCGTGATGCCATGGGCGATCGCCAGCCAGACGATCCCGATCCTTGCCCTGGCCCCTATGATCATCGTCATGCTGGGCGCGATTGGCATTCAGGGACTGCTGCCCAAATCGATCATCAGCGCCTATCTGAGCTTTTTCCCTGTCGTGGTTGGGATGGTGAAAGGGTTGCGCAGCCCCGACGGGATGCAGCTGGACCTGCTGCGCACCTATCATGCGAGCCCAGCGCAGGGGTTCTGGAAACTGCGCCTGCCTGCCTCTGTCCCCTACCTTTTTGCCTCGCTCAAGATCGGGATTTCGGCGTCATTGGTGGGGGCCATCGTGGCCGAATTGCCCACGGGCGCGCGCGCCGGGTTCGGGGCACGGATGCTGGTGGGCGATCAGTACGGACAGCCAATTGTCACATGGGCCGCGCTGTTCGCGGCGGCGATCACCGCAGCGGTTCTGGTGGGCCTGTTCAGCGCGATTGAACGTCTGACCCTACGGCGTATGGGGATGCAGGCGGCATGACCGGTACGGCGATCATTAGCGCGATTGCGGTCTGGGGGGCCGGCTGGTTTATCAATGCCCGGCTGGCGAACAGTGCTGCGGCTCAGACGCGGGCCGTCAAACTGCTGGTCCCTGCGATCTTTGGTCTGACACTCCTGATCATGTGGGAACTACTGGTGCGATTGCTTGAAGTCAGCCCGGTGATCCTGCCCCCGCCTACAGCCATCGCCACCCGGTTCAGCCAGGAATTACCGTTGCTTTGGGCCGATTTCGAACAGACGATTATCAAGGGCGCGATGACAGGCTACATCATTGGGGCAATTGCCGCCTTTGGCATCGCCATCCTTGCCGACAGATCAGAATTCTTGACCCGGGGCATCCTGCCGGTCGGCGGCTTCATGGCGGCGTTGCCAATCGTCGGCACGGCACCCATTTTCGTCAAATGGCTGGGCAGCGACTGGCAATCGAAGGCGGCAGTCGTGGGCGTCATGGTCTTCTTTCCAATCCTTGTGAACACGGTCGCCGGGCTGCGGGACACAACATCGATGCAACGCGATCTGATGCGGACCTACGGGGCGGGTTACTGGCCCACCCTTTTCAAACTCCGGCTGCCAGCGGCGATGCCCTTCATCTTCAATGGGCTGAAAATTGCCACTACTTTGGCGCTGATCGGGGCGATTGTTGCTGAATTCTTCGGCTCCCCCACGGTTGGCATGGGATTTCGGATATCCACCAGCGTCGGTCAGCTTGCGCTCGACCTCGTCTGGGCAGAGATTGTGGTGGCAGCCATCGCAGGCAGTGCATTTTACGGGGCCATGGCATGGATCGAAAGAAGGGTCACATTCTGGCACCCGTCACAACGAAAATAATCAAGCCCCGGCAAGAGGGCGCAACACCAACTAGGAGTAAAGACATGAAGAAACTGATGATGGCGGCAGCCCTTGCCGCAGGTCTAGGCAGCACGGCAATGGCGGACGGCCATGCCAATGATGTGACCCTGCAATTGCAATGGGTCACCCAATCGCAATTCGCAGGCTATTACGTGGCCCTTGATCAGGGGTTCTATGAAGAGGAAGGGCTGAACGTGACCATCTTGCCCGGCGGCCCCGACATTGCCCCACCGCAGGTACTGGCTGGCGGCGGCGCTGATGTGATGCTGAACTGGATGCCCTCCGCCCTCGCCGCGCGCGAAAAGGGCCTGCCTGTGGTCAACATCGCCCAGCCGTTCAAGACATCCGGCCTGATGCTGACCTGTTGGAAAGATTCTGGGATTGAAACTCCAGAAGATTTCGCGGGGCATACACTGGGTACATGGTTCTTTGGGAACGAATATCCGTTGTTAAGCTGGCTGTCGCAGCTTGGGATATCCACCGATGGTGGAGAGGAAGGTGTGACGCTAATGAAGATTGGATTCAATGTGGACCCCTTGCTGCAGCGTGAAGCAGATTGCATTACTACGATGACCTACAATGAGTATGGGCAAATACTGGATTCCGGGGTTTCGGAAAGTGAATTGGTGACCTTTAAATATTCAGACTATGGCGTCGCCACGCTTGAAGACGGAATTTATGCGCTGGAAGAAAACCTCGAAGATCCCGTGTTCGTGGACAAAATGGTCCGCTTTGTGCGCGCATCGATGAAAGGCTGGAAATGGGCCGAGGAAAACCCCGAAGAAGCCGCGGGCATCGTTCTGGACAATGACGAAACCGGGGCGCAGTCAGAAGTCGCGCAGATCCGCATGATGGGCGAGATTGCCAAGCTGACGGCGGGGTCCAACGGGTCGCTCGACCCGGCAGATTTCCAGCGGACAGTGGACACGCTCTTGGCCGGTGGGTCAGATCCCGTGATTACAGCCCAGCCTGAAGGGGCATGGACCAGCGTGATCACAGATCAGGCGTTGAACTAAGCACGGCCCCGTCCCGGACTTGATCCGGGACCTCTAACCTACACAACAAACGGCTCCGGGCACCCCGGGGCCGTTTGCTGTCAAAGCAGCGCAATCAGTGCCGCCACCGCAATCACGATATTCGCCAGCAGACACACCACAAATGACAGCGTGCGCGGACCGCCTGCGATCTTGCCGAAACCGATGTAGTAGAACGCCCAGAAAGCGACGCGCGCGGCAAGGTAGACGCCTGCGGCAATGTTGATCACCATCGCTGCACTACCCGCAATGACTGAAACCAACAGGGCCGCCACAAAAGCGGGCAGGCTCTCGGCAGAGTTCTGATAAGTCCGCAACGCCCGAAAGCTCAGTTTGCTGTGGTCGAACCGCAATGGCATACCCGGCACCTGCTCTTCCTTCACAAAGGCCAGCGGCGCCGTCAGGAAATTCTGGATCAACGTGATCAGCGACAGAATGGCAAGCACGATGAAAGCGGGGCGATACGCCTCCAGATAGGGCAATGCGTCAAAGAGTGTGGTCATTGGGAAGCCTTTCGCGGTGAACCATTTGATCATCACCATGTCACCAATCAAAATATGTTAAAGAACATATTTAAAACTGTGATACGCCATCTGCGAGAGATCAAAGGAACTGCCACCATGCCCTATTCCGCCGCTCACAAGGCCGAAACCCGCAAACGGATTGTTGAAACCGCCCGTATCCTGTTTAACCGCGAAGGGTTCTCTGAGGTTTCCATCGACCGGATCATGGATGAAGCGGGGCTAACACGCGGTGGTTTTTACAACCACTTTCCCAACAAGGATGCGCTTTACGCCGAAGCAGTGGCCAGTTTTCTGAACGGGCGCGGAAAGGCATGGCGGGACGCAGCCGGGGTCGACCCGCAAAACGCCGATCCGACCAGCGTGCGGGACATGATCGAAAGCTACCTGTCATCGGAACATCTGGGCGACCTAGACGGGCAATGCCCGATGATCGCCCTGCCCTCCGATACCGCCCGCGCCTCTGACAAGGTGCGCAATGCCTATACCGATCTCTTGCGCGCCATGGTCTGGCTTTTTGAACATAACGGGTCGGATGAGGCCAGGCAGCGGCAAAAGGCCCTGTCGCTTGCGGCCACATGTGTCGGCGGGATGGTGCTGGCGCGCACCGTTGGCGACCCGACCCTTTCCGACGAAATCAGAACAGCCGCCCGCGCCTCGGCCCTCGAAACGCTGAACCTATAGCATCTCGCGATAGGTGGGGATGATATCCCCCTCTGCCGGTGTCGCTTCATACACGCCCCGGCAAATGGCGCGGCTCAGGCAAACCGCTGCCGCTGCGCCGATATCACGCATCACTTGATGATCCACGACCTCACCCACCCCGGTTGCGGCGGCAAAGACAAGATCGCCATCCAGGGGCGTATGCGCAGGCACAATCGCCCGCGCCAAACCATCATGGGCGGTCACGGCCATACGGTGACATTGCGATTTGCTCAGTGGGGCATCGGTTGCCACGATGGCGATAGTGGTATTGGCCATCTGCCCGGTGGCATGCATGAACATCGCCTTTTCCTTGCGGCTGGGCTCAGCTGCCACCAACCCCGCCGACGGATCAGGCCCGACACCACCAAACTCACCATCCATCTCAAACGGCGCAGCCCAGAAATGCCGATCCCCCGGCGTTGTCACACTCCCAAGGGAATTGACGGCCACCAGCGCGCCAACCGTGGTCCCATCCGGCAACACCATCGATGCTGACCCAAGACCGCCCTTCTGCATCGCCGCCATGGCCCCCGTGCCAGCGCCCGCTGAACCAAGCGCAAACTCAGCACCGGCATTGCCCAACGCTGCACGGCCCAATGCGCGATAGGGGTTGTCATCCCAATCCTTGCCCCCACCATTGATCAGATCAAAAATGATCGCCCCCGGCACAATTGGAATATGCATGGGCCCCACCGCATAACCACGACCCATGGCGCGCAAACCGTCCATGACCCCCGAACAGGCATCCAATCCAAAAGCAGACCCACCCGACAGGACCAGCGCATCAACCGCCGCCACCGTCTTATCCGGGGCCAGCAAATCAGTCTCCCGCGTCCCCGGCGCACCGCCCATGACATGCACACTGGCCACAAAGGGCTTGTCGCCGACCAACACCGTACTGCCAGATTTCAAGCGGTCATCCTGAGCATTCCCGACCCGCAATCCGGCCACATCGGTAATCAGGTTGCGCGACCCTCTAGATACAGCGCCCACCATCGACCTCCATCGCAACACCCGTGATCATGCTGGCCTCATCCGAACACAGAAAACAGGCGGCATTCCCCATATCCTCTGGCGTGGAAAACCGGCCCAAGGGGATCGTCGCCAGAAACTTCGCCCGCATCTCGGGCGTGTCCTCGCCCATGAACGACGCCAGCAAAGGGGTTTCCCCCGCCACCGGGTTCAGCGCATTGACCCGAATACCATGCGGGGCCAGTTCTACCGCCATCGTCTTGGTCGCCGTGATCATCCAACCCTTGGACGCATTGTACCAGTTCAGCCTGGGGCGGGGCGACACACCAGCGGTTGATGCGATGTTCAGGATCGCACCAGCCTGTTGTGCCTTGAATTGCGGGACAAAGGCACGGGCAGTCAGATAAACCGACTTCATATTCACCGCGACAACCCGGTCAAAATCGTCTTCGGTCACATCCTCCAGCGCGCTGGGTAAATGGGTGACACCAGCGTTGTTGACCAAAATATCCAGCGTATCATCCGTACCGATACGCGCGGCCATTTCTGCCACCGACCCCGCATCAGACACATCGCAGGTGATTGCGGTGCCATCAATCTTGTCCGCGATTTTGCGGGCTGCGTCAGCATTGATATCCGCCACAAACACCCGCGCCCCTTCGGCGGCAAATTTGCGCGCGATGCCCGCCCCAAAACCGGACCCGGCCCCCGTGACCAATGCCGTCTTTCCAGAAAGTCTCATGCGCTCACCCATGCCATGCCGCCACCGTTTTCAGGGTAGAGAAACCATATAGCGCCTCAAACCCCTTTTCGCGGCCATGCCCCGATTTCCCAACACCGCCAAAGGGCAGTTCAACACCGCCTCCGGCGCCGTAATTATTGATAAACACCTGCCCAGATCGCAACGCTTTGGCCAGCCGCATCTGGCGGCCCCCGTCGCGGGTCCAAATGGATGCTACCAGCCCGTAATCCGTGCCATTGGCGATCTGCACCGCTTCGGCCTCATCCTTGAACGGAATGATCACCTGCACCGGGCCAAAAATTTCATCGCGGGCCAGCAGGTGATCCGGCGGCACATCGGCAAAAAGTGTGGGGCGCACATAATGACCGGGCGCATCGGTCACGATCTGGCCTTGGGCGGCGATATCCAGATCGGCCCCTTTCTCTAAAAACCCCGTCACAATGTCCCTTTGCCGGGCCGAGATCAGCGGACCCACCTGCAAATCATCCAACGCCGGGCCAACCTTTAGATCACGATAGGCGGTCGCCATCCGATCCCGCACCTGATCATAGATACCGCGCTGCACCAGAATACGGCTGGATGCGGAACATGTCTGGCCTGCATTCTGTATCCCTGCATTCACCAAAAACGGCAGTGCGCGATCCAGATCGGCATCATCAAACACCAGTTGCGGGGATTTGCCGCCCAGTTCCAGTGTCACCGGAATCACATTGCGGGCGGCGGCGGCCTGTATCGCCTCGCCGGTGCGGACCGACCCGGTGAATGACATATGTTGCACGCCGGAATGGGCGGCCAATGCCGCCCCGGCCTCTGTCCCCAACCCGGTCACAACGTTCAAAACCCCCGCGGGCAACCCTGCCTGCATCGCCAATGCGGCAAAGGCCAATGCGGTCAGGCACGCATCCTCTGCCGGCTTCAGCACACAAGCATTGCCCATCGCCAGGGCCGCCCCGACAGACCGGCCAATAATCTGCATCGGGTAGTTCCACGGGATGATATGGCCCGTCACCCCATGCGGTTCGCGCAACGTATAGACGGTGTAGCCATCCAGATAGGGGATCGTCTCACCCGTGATCTTATCCGCCGCCCCGCCGTAGAACTCTAGGTAACGGGCCAAAGCCACGACATCCGCACGGGCCTGCGTCAGCGGCTTGCCAACATCCATCGCTTCCAGCCGGGCCAGTTTTTCGCGGTGATTGAGCACCAGCACACCCAACCGGGTCAGGATGCGGCCCCGTTCCAGCGCCGTCATACGCCCCCAATCGCCATCACGCGCTTTTTGCGCGGCAAGCACGGCGGCATCCACATCCTGCGCCGTGCCGCGCGCGATACTGGTCAGGCGTTCACCGTCAGATGGGTTCGTGACTTGGATCGGGGCATTGCCCCGAATCCAAGCCCCGTCAATCAGGTTGCTGGCCTCGGGAATATCAAACGGGGTCAAGGGCATGGGGTAACTCCGGCAGTTGCGGTGCGGCTGCGATCAAGTCTCGTGTGTACGGGTGTTGCGGGGTGGTAAAGACATGCTCTGTCTTCCCCTGTTCCACGATCCGGCCCGCCTGCATCACCATCACCCGATCGGTGACCGACCGTATCACAGACAGGTCATGGCTGATAAAAAGATAGGCCAGCGGGCGCTTGCGACACAGGTCAGCTATCAGGTCCAGCACTTGCGCGCGGACAGAGACATCCAAAGCCGAAACAGCCTCGTCAAAAATAATCAGCTCCGGTTCGATAATCAGCGCGCGGGCAATCGCAATGCGTTGACGCTGCCCACCAGAAAATTCGTGGATATATTTGCCCGCATCACCCGGCGACAACCCCACATCCTGCAACGCCTTGGCAATCGCCGCATCACGCGCCAGACCAACGGGCGGTTCATCCAGCAAATGAAACGGCTCGGTGATTAACCGGTCCACCCGGTGCCGCGGATTGAAACTGCTGTAAGGGTCCTGAAACACCACCTGCATCTTGCGACGCACCGCCAGATTTGGCTGTTTGCCCGCAAAAACGGGGGCACCGTCCAGACTGATCCGGCCTTCCTGCACATCCTCCAGCCCCAGAATGGCGCGGGTCAGGGTGGATTTGCCGCAGCCGCTTTCGCCCACCAGCCCGACCCGTTCGCCATGGCCAATGCTGAAGCTGATGTCGTGTAACGCACGAAATGTCGGGCGGGGACCGAAAACCGCCTTGCGGGGAAGCGGATAGTCACGCGCAACCTGATCAACCCACAGCAGCGGCGCAGCCGCGATCTGCTCGGGCAATTCCACCTGATGCGACGACGCGGCAAACAAGGCTTTGGTGTAGGGGTGCTGCATATTCGCCAGCAGGTCTTGCGTCTGACCAGCCTCAACCACGCGCCCCTTTTGCATCACGACGATCCTGTCGGCCACGTCAGCCACCACAGCCAGATCATGGGTAATCAGCAACAACCCCATATCAAATTCCCGCACCAAGCCCTGCAACAGGTCCAGAATGCGGGCCTGCGTGGTCACATCCAGCGCGGTTGTCGGTTCATCCGCGATCAGCAGTTTCGGACGCAAGGCAATCGCCATCCCAATCACTACACGCTGGCGCTGCCCGCCGGATAACTCATGCGGGTATCGGGTCGGCGCAACTTTCAGCCCCACGCGCTCCAGCATCTCTGCTGCGCGCGCATGCGCTTCGGCCCGTGTCGTATCCTCATGGATCAGGATCGTCTCGGCCACCTGCGCACCAATGGTCTGCACCGGGTTCAACGCGGTCATCGGTTCCTGAAACACCATGCCCATCGTGTTACCGCGCATCTGGCACAGATCAGGTTCCGACGTCTGCAAGACATCCGCGCCATCCAGCATGATCTGACCTTCGGCCACCGCCCCGCGCGGCAACAACCCCATGACTGACAGCGCCGTGATCGACTTGCCCGACCCGCTTTCGCCCGTAATGGCGACAATCTCGCCATGCTGCATGGACAGGTCCACATCATGCAGAATGTCCACCGCACCAATTCGCAGTGACAGGTTGTTGATCGACAGAATACTCATACCCGCGCCACCCGAATGCGCGGGTCCAGCCAGTCGCGCAACCCATCCCCCAACAGGTTCAGCCCCAGCACCATCAACAGAATGGCAAAACCGGGGACGAGCGCCGTATGCGGGGCGATGCTCACCAACGTCTGGGCATCGGCCAGCATCCGGCCCCAGCTGGCCGTTGGTGGCTGCGCGCCAAGGCCGATATAGGACAGCGCGGCCTCTGCCAGAATACCCAGCGAAAACTGGATGGTCCCCTGCACGATCATCAGATTGGTGATGTTGGGCAGGATATGTTCCACCGAAATACGGGCCGCCGACTTGCCGCAGACACGGGCCGCCAGAATGAAATCCCGCTCCCATAGCGGCAGCGCGGCACCGCGTGTCAGCCGCGCAAAGACAGGGATGTTAAAGATACCAATGGCGATAATCGCATTGACGGCAGAAGCGCCAAAAACAGCCGTGATCAAAATCGCAATCACCAGCGACGGAAATGCAAATACCAGATCATTGCCCCGCATGATCAGCTCATCCAGCAGCGACCCATGACGGGCGGCGGCCAGCAGGCCAAGCGGAATGCCCAGCGCCATGCCAATGCCAACCGCGACCAGCGCCACAGCAATCGACGTGCGCGCGCCCATCATGATCATGGACAGAATATCGCGACCAAAATGATCCGTGCCCAACAGGTTGGCGCCACCAGGGGCTTGCAGTTTGTTTGGAATATCCAGCGCCTCGATATCATAGGGCGTCCAGATAAATGACAGCGCAGCGAGACAGATGAACAAAACGCTCAGCCCCGCACCGATGATCAGGTTACGGCTCATGCCTTCGCCCTTAACCGTGGATCAACAGCGGCATAGGCCAGATCAACGGTGAAATTCACAACGATGACCGTGAAGACCAGCAACATCACCACGCTTTCCACCACAATCAGATCACGCGCGCTGATTGACTGAAAAATCAAGCGGCCGAGGCCGGGCAGAAAGAAAACCTGCTCAATGATAATCCCACCGGCCAGCAGGAACGAAAACTGCAAACCGATGATCGTCAGCACCGGGATCAGGGCATTGCGCACGGCATGACGCCACAAGGCCTGACGACGGGTCAGCCCTTTGGCGCGGGCGGTACGAATGAAATCCTCTCCCAGCATATCCAGCAGGGATGACCGCATGACACGGGCCAAGATCGCGGCCTGCGGCAAGGCCAGGGCAATGGCAGGCAAGGTCAGCGCCTTCAACGCCTGCAACGGATCACCCCAGCCCGGAAATCCACCCGCGCTGAACCAACGCAGGTTGATGGCAAAGATCAGCACCAAAATCATCGCAAACCAGAAATTCGGGATCGCCACGCCCAATTGGGTGGCCCCCATGATCGTGATATCACCCGGGCCACCACGCCTGCTGGCGGCAAAAATCCCGGCGGGAAAGGCAATCAGGGCCGACAGGATCAGGGCATAGATCGCCAGCGGCAAGGACACCCAGATGCGGTCACTGATCAGTTCCGCCACAGGCGTCTTATACGTCCATGATTGGCCAAAATCGCCCTGCAACAACCCCGTGACCCAGTCGAAATACCGGGTGATGATGGACTGATCCAAGCCCATCTCAGCCCGCAAAGCGGCAATCGTATCCGGGCGGGCATTCACCCCCAGCATGAAGGCTGCCGGATCACCCGGTATCACCTCAATCACCGCAAAGATCACCAGCGACGCCACCAACAGGCTAATGATCAACGACGTCAGACGGCCAAGGGCATAGCGGATCATATGGTCAGTTTACTGAGGGCGGGCCCCGACCGCGGGTGGGGTGAAGCCCCCGCCCTGGGGGACGGTCGGGGGCTGCCCGGCGTTGCCGCCGGGCGGGCGCTCTACTCAGCCCAGGACACACCAGTCAGATCAACCGCCGCCGTTGGCTGGTTGACCCAAAGCCCCTGCACGCCAACCTTCGCTACCGTCGCCACGGCCAGTTCAAACAGATACCCATTGACGTAATCCTCTGAAATGATGGTCTGCGCCTTGGCCAGCAGATCATTGCGACCTGCGGGGTCAGTTGTCGCGTTCAACTCTTCCATCAAGGCTTGAAAATCCGGGTTATCATACTGGAAATAGTAATCTGGATTGGCGTAAATCCCGATATCCATCGGCTCCGTGTGGCTGACGATACTCAGGCCGAAATCCTTGTTTTTGAACACCTCTTCGATCCATTGCGCCCATTCCAGATTGGTGATCTCGGTCTCGATCCCCACATCGCGCAGCTGGGCGGCGATAATCTCTCCGCCACGGCGGGCGTAGGATGGCGGCGGTAGCTTCAGTGTTGTGGTAAACCCATCGGCAAAACCCGCCTCAGCCAGTAATTCTCGTGCGCGGTCAGGATCATGCGGCGAATTGGCCAGCAGATCGACATAGGCCGGGTTATGCGGCGCAAAATGGGTGCCAATCGGGGTGCCAAGCCCAAACATCGCCCCGTCAATAATCGCCTGCCGGTCAATGGCATGGGCGACGGCCTGCCTGACGAGCACATTGTCAAATGGGGGCATCTTGTTGTTGGTGGACAGGATCGTCTCACCCTCTGTATTGCCAACCAATACCTGGAACCGTGGATCAGCCTCAAACTGCGGCAGGTTTTCTGGCGCGGGGAAACCGATAAAAGCATCCACATCCTCGGCCATGACGGCGGCAAAGGCCGCAGTCGGATCACTGATAAAACGGAAGGTGGCGCTTTCCAATGCGGGGGCGTCACCCCAGTAATCCGCGTTGCGGGTCAGCTCCAACCGATCCCCCTGCACCCAGTCAGTAAAGGTAAATGGACCCGTGCCAATCGGGTTCGATGCGATATCGGCAATGCTTTCGGGTGCCACAATCACGGCGTCACCCCATGCCATGTTAAACAGGAAATTCCCGTTTGGCTGATCCAATGTGACCTGCACTACCAGCGGCTCCAGCACAGTCACATCGGTGATACCTGCAAACAAACCTTTCTGCGCATTGGTACTGTCTTCCGCGCGCGCGCGATCAAGGCTGAATTTCACATCTTCCGCATCCATTGTGGTGCCGTCATGAAAGGTGACACCAGCCGCCAGATTGAAAGTGTAAACCGTACCATCTGCCGAGATATCCCAGCTTTGCGCCAGCCCGCGAATAATCGCCCCATCGGCATCAAAGCGGGTCAGTCCTTCAAACACATTAGCATAAAGCACGCTATCAATCGCCTGCGCGGCCCCACCTGTGGGGTCAAGGTTCGGCGGCTCCAATTGAATGGCAACTGTGATGCTGTCCTGAGCCAAGGCGGTCGTGGCCCAAAGCCCAATAGCAGCGGACGCGGCAAGGCGTTTGAATTGATACATGATATCCCCCTGTTGTTGGGGTTGAGTGTTGACGGATCGTTAGGGCAAATCAACCCCTGCGAAGGGCCATAGGCATTCCGGTCACCGCAGAAAGTAGGCGGTCTTTGACACCACGTAGCAGCTGGTCTGCAGGATTGGGTCCTACGGCGTAATCCACATGCCACATCAACACACCCTCAGCGCGGCGCTTTAACCCACCTCTTATTGGCGCAGGGGTCCGACGTTTCGCCGACGTGGGGCCGACGCTTTGCCGACCTGCATTTTCTGCACTATCCCGCATTAACCTGCGGCATAGCTGCGATCACCAATGCAGCGCGGCGCGCCCTTTACTGCCTATAATTCTTCGGATTGAAACAGCCACACTTTCAGCCCCCCATGGGGGATCGGTGCCCCCTTGGGTTTGAAGGGCAACCCGGTGGCTTTGGCCAGCCCTGCCTCACTGGTTACAAGCCCGACCCGCCAGCCAGCAAAGCGGGATTTGAGTGTTTCGCCCAGCCCCGCATAGATCCCATAGAGCATTTTTTGGTTGCCAATCCGTCCGCCATAGGGTGGGTTGCAGATGATCAGGCCGGGTGGACCATCGGGCCGTTGCAGGTCTGTGGCGCTCAGGTTTGCGAAGGTGATCAGGTCGCCAACACCAGCCCGTTCGGCATTGGCCGTGGCCATGCGGACAGCACCTGCATCACGGTCGGAGCCATGGAAATGAGCGGCGGGGCGGGGCGCATCAACGCGCATCTGACGCATATCATTCCATGCGTCGGCGTCAAAGCTGGCGAGTTGTTCAAAGGCAAAGCGGCGCGTGCGCCCCGGCAGCAGACCTGCTGCAATTTCAGCAGCTTCGATCACGAATGTGCCCGATCCGCACATCGGGTCCAACACGGGTTCGCGCCCGTCATAGCCGCATTCCCGCAGCATCAAAGCGGCAAGTGTTTCGCGCATCGGGGCTTTGCCCACCGCCTCTTTATGTCCGCGCTTGTGCAGGCTTTCACCGGATGTATCGATGCTGATCGTGACCCGGTTGTCATCAATCCGCGCCTTGATTGCGATGGGCGCGTCGGGGTTGATCTGATAGCCGTTGGCCTTCAGCCCATCCTCGATCCGCTGCGTCGCTGCCCCGGCATGGTAAATCTTGGATTTGCGCGATGTCACGACCTCGACCCTGAGCGGAATGTCCGGTCGTAACATCTCAGCCCATGGAAATTTTTTTGCCCGTTTATCAAGCTGTGCCAAATGGAATGCCATAAAGGATCCGATACGCACCAGAATGCGGGTCGCACCGCGCATCGTCAGGTTGGCCCGCCAGACATCCTCCCAGCCTCCGTTGAAGGTGACGCCGCCGGGGATCCGCCTTGCATCGGCAAAACCGTTTGCCTGGGCTTCGGCCAGCAGAGCCGATTCCAACCCCGGGGTGCCCGTCATAAATATTTCTGCGCTGTAGGTCATCCGGGCTGCATAGTGTGTTGCACCTGTCGGACGCAAGCCGGTCAACGAGCGATAGAATGCCTGCCGAAATTGAACGGATCGGCAGGTTGTCGCCCCGAATCTGGCGATTCCATGGCGTCGTTTACGTCTAACGCCTTGCACCACTAGCAATGGTCCGGGGCATAGGAGTGAGAACATGAAACAGATAGTTTCCGTTGCCGCCATCTGCGTCTTGGCTGGCTGTATGGGGTCAGGCGGTGGCACCGACACATCAACCGCAGGATCCAACGCTAACACCACCACGTCGACGATGGGATCAGGGTCCAGCACGATCCCGGCGCCCAGCGCACCGACAAACACCAGCTTTCGCAGCATGTTGAACAATGTCCGTGCAGATGCAGGCGCTGGCCCCGTGACGTTTGATGCCCGTCTGGGTCGCGCTGCACAGGGTCATGCCAATGACATGCTGGCCAACAATTATTTCAGCCATACCGGGTTGAACGGGTCGAGCCCCGGCGACCGGATCACCGCCCAGGGCTATCGCTGGCGCACTTATGGTGAAAACATTGCCCGTGGTCAGCAGGACGAGGCAGCTGTGCTGAACGCCTGGCAGAATTCCAGCGGTCACCGTGCCAACAACGAAAACCGCAATTTTGAAGATTTTGGTCTAGCCAAGGCTGGATCGGGATCGAATAAATACTGGGTGCTGGTTTTGGCGACAGAACAATAGGTTCAGAAGTTCGACTGTATCCCCAGCCGTCCTTGCACTTGCGACGACGTGAATTGGCTCACATCTGATTCCGTCCGTTTCGCGGTGATCGACAGGCTGGGGGAAAAGCCGAAATAGGAAATATCCGAGAACGTCACCGTTCCCCCAAGACTGATATAGTTGTCCCGCCGCCCGTCGAGCGACAGGGTGAATTCATCGTAGTTGATATGCCCCACGCCCAGATTGAAGACCCAGTCAGCCCCGAAAACGGGCTGATCGATGTCGTAGTCGACGCTGGCCTGATATTCCTGATAGGTGGTTTCAACATCGCCAGTGTCATTCAATCGCCCCGTCAACGACAATTGCACTTGGTCGTTATTGGGCAATGACCTGGCATAGCGCCCGCCAATTTCAGAGATTTCTGTGTCCCGCTGAGTTTCGAGCCGCGCGGTCTGGTCCTGAAACGCCGCATGCAGGCTGATCCTGCTGTTTTCATCCAACACAAAACCCTGCCCAAGCGTGACCTTCCAATAATCCCAGAGCGGTTCCCCGCCATATTGGCTTTTGCCGATGTTCAGGGCAGCACTGGTTGGCCCGACCTGATCAAAAATCAACCGTTCATGCGTGACCGACAGATCGACAAGGGTCAGGGCGAAGTCGCTACCCTTAAGATCGGGTACCTTTTCCTGCGCGCCATCCGATAATGTGAAGGTCCGACCATAGATATAGGCCCCAAGGCTGGTTCGCTGTCGCGGCCCTTCGGACAGCCGATACGAAAACTGCAGATCGCCCGCATATTCGATACCGGACAACGCCCGTTGATCGGGCGGCAAACTGAACAGGAATGGCAAGCCTTCTAGCTGGAAGGACTCATCCTCTGAACCGTTATTGATGTTGTCGGACGGCGCGGCCGAGAAATTGACCCAGACCGACAACGGGTTACTTTGCCGGATGTTTTGAAATTCGCGCCGGATATTGCTGAATTCTTCTTCGGTTTGGGCATTGTTGGCCGCCCGCCGCAGCCACCATTGGGCGCGGGTGAATTGCTGCGTCCTGAATCTCGCGCTGGCAGCCAGCCTTGCCGCCTGCACCTTTTCATCGGGACTGCGCGCTGCGTGAAAGGCCTGTCCTGCGCTTGTCGCGGACTGCTTGAATTGTCCCAGTTCGGATTGCGCCAATGCCGTCAGGAAAAACGCTGCGTAACTATCTGCATCTGTGGCCAGAATGGTTTGCGCCAGCATGATGGTTTGTTCGGGCTGCCCATCTGTCAGCGCATCCTCGGCCTGTTGTTGTAGGTTTGGCGCCTCTTGTGCGCCCCCGCTACTTGCGGCCAAGCCCAGCGACAGGGTCAGCATCCATGTGATTGGCCAGCTTTTCATATCAGTCACATTTCACAAGGCTTTGGTTGTTAGACGAATAGTGGGAATTGCGGCATGGGCAAGGCGCGCTGAACGGGCGGCAAGGCTTTGCAATTATTGCGGCTTTTGCTGAGCGGTAATTCGCTCGTTCGTGGATATGAATGGATGGATCCGGTTTTCGGATCAGATCTTTGGCCCGGTGAGGTAACTCCAGTCTAAACCTCGCGCATTTCCGATCCGGATCGACCCTTCAGGGTAGTGCAGAACGCTATTGGCCATGCGGCTTGTAGATTGGCACTTTCGCTGGCGCAGCCTCACCCGGCGTCTTTTTCAGCTCCTTCACCAGAAAATCGAAGACCATCCGCAATCGTACGTTTGTGAGAATATCGCGGTTCGCCACAAGCCAGATGGGAAAGGGTATGCGCAGCGGCTTCATTGATGCACGCGCTATTCCCGCCTCGTGGTCGCCAAGCCGGACATCCAGGACAGCAACACCCAGCCCGCTCCGCATCATCTCCCACATGGCAAGGTAGCTGCTACATTCAAATGCGATGGACGCTTGCGTAGCCGGGATACCCGCAGCTTGGAGGCTCTTGAGGAACATGTCGGCATCGCCGGGGATGATCAGGTTTGCATTTTCCCAGTCATGCCCTGTTTCAAGCAAGCCGTGCTTTGCCACATAGGCATCCGTTGCATAGAAAGCCGCTGCCGTGTCTGTAATTCGTCGGGCGACGAGTTCAGGTTCTTTTGGACGGAAGTTGCGGATGGCGATGTCAGCCTCGCGGCGCATCAAATCTGACGCATTGTTTTCAGCAAGTACACGGATCGCTAATCCGGGTTCCTGCGCACGCAGCTTCTGCAGGATCGGCGGCAGCCACAACCCCGCGTAAGCATCCGAGGCCGAGATCGTGACTGGCCCCGCAATTTCATCGCTTTGCCCCTGTGCCGCAATGGAAAGCGCCATTGCGCCTTGGCCCATGATCCGGACGTGGTCTACCAACTGGGCTCCCGCGGGGGTGAGTTCCAGTCCCCGTCCGAACCGCTCAAAAAGGATGACGCCAAGTTCTTGCTGTAGCGCTTCAACCTGGCGTGACAGGGTCGGTTGTGCCAAGCCCAATGCGCGCGCTGCCGCAGACAGCGACCCTTCTTCGGCAGTCACGAGAAACGCCCGGGCGCGGTTCCAGTCAAATGAGACGGCATTCCAATCCATACGAAAACGCATATCAGAATTACGATATGCGTCAATTTTGTTGAGTAGCCCGATTGGCTATCAGATCCTTATCGCCGCAACCAACCGGCGTCACAGAATTCATGAAACCAGCGCATAAAATGACGGCTGTTGCCGTCGCTGCGGACATGCGCGCATTCGAAAGGACAAGATATGCAACGTTTTTCTGACCCACTGTCCAGTTCATACGCCCGCTGGACCGGCTTCTTTTATCTGGGCATCGCCGTCGCGGGCGGTTTTTCCATCGCTTATGTGCCCAGCCAAATTGTTGTTGCAGACGATCCCGGCGCCACCGTCGCCAATATCATCGGTCGCACCGGTCTTTATCATATGGGTATCGCTGCCGACCTTGTGGTCATGGTATTTGAAATCATGGCCGTGGCCATGCTGTATTTCATGTTTCGCGATGTTTCAAAGACGCTATCTTTTGCGGCGGCCATGGCCCGGCTGAGCATGGTCAGCGTGATGTCAGCGATGTTGTTCTTTCACGCAGGGGCTGACCTTCTGGCCCATTCTGATCACGTGATGACCCAGTTCAGTGCCGCTGAGCGCGCTGACATTGTGGGCTTGTTCCTGGAGATGCACCGCGCTGGGGTTTGGATCTGGCAGGTCTTTTTCACCGTCCACCTGTTGCTGCTCGGGTATCTTTTGCTGCGGTCAAACCGCTTTCCGGCCTTGCTTGGTTACGGGCTGATGATCGGTGCTATGGGGTATGTGTTGGATTCGGCCTATGCCTTTGCCTTCCCGGATGCTGCATGGCTTGGGATGCTGCGCGCCGGTCTTTTGGCAATCGTTACCCTGTCTGAAGTGGGTTTTGCCCTTTGGTTGTTGATCCGCGCGCCCAAAGCGCCCGGACATGTGGAAGGAGCATTGGCATGAATCGGATTTGTATCATCGGCATCTCTGGCAAGCTGGGTCAGTACATGACCCAGCACGCGCTCAAGCAAGGATACGAGGTCGTGGGGGTTTGCCGCCCGGAAAGTGTGGGCAAACTCGACCATTTCGGTGACCGGATCACCATCTTTCCCGGACGCACGGATGATCGGGACGTGGTGCAAAGAGCGGTCGACGGCTGCGATGGCGTTCTGACGGTTCTGGCACCTTGGGGCGTGGACAATTATGCTTCGGGCACGGCCCAAGCGGTTTTAGACTTTGCAGAGCCTGACGCCCGTCTGATCTTTTCATGTGGCTGGCATATTACCAAGGACGGCAAAGATGTGTTCAGCTTCAAGTTGCGTTTTGTCGAATGGTTGTTCAAGTGGCTTGGCCCATTGTTGCGGTTAGTGGACCTGAACGATCAGATCGAAGCGGCGCGACGGATCTTTGCATCAGATCGGCTTTGGACGGTTGTGCGCGGTTCCGACCTTGAAGAAGGTCCGGGCGATGGCCTTCCAGTTTGGGCGGAGCATGTGGGCGATCCGGTGCTGGCGTCAAACCTGACCAAGCGGACGGACTTCGCGCTTTTCATGGTGCATGCCTTGACCGATGACCGGCTCATTCATGAAGCGCCCGCCATCATTGGGCGCGCGACGGCTTCGGCACAGACCGCGCTTGCCCTGACTGTTGATGGTTGAGGCCACAACCGCCCTTCATAGGTGCGACTTACGATAGCTCGCCGGGGTTTTGCCAAACCATCGCTTGAAGGCCCTTGTGAAGGCACTTTGTTCAGAGAAACCGGTCAGAAAGGCGATATCGGCCAGCGAATGCTGCGCGTCGCGAAGAAGGCCCTCGGCCAAATCGCGGCGCGTTTCTTCGGTTAGCGACTGGAAGCTCAGGCCATGCTCTGAAAGGCGACGATGGTAGGAACGCGTGCTCAACCCCAAGCTTTTTGCGATGTCCTTCATGCGTGGCGCGCCCTCATTCAGGGCCTGTGCGATCGCATTCTTGGTTTGCGCGACAAGTGGAGGCGTGCATGTGAAATCCGCAAGCTCTGCGTCGAGGTGCGAAACAAGATAACGCGAGATGCCTGCGTCCCCGAGGATATTTGGACGTTCCATCGCTTCCTGCGATATGAGGACCGCGTCGAGATCGGCATCAAAGGTCACGGGGCAACCAAACCAATCCTCATGAAACGCTTTCGACGTCGGTGCGGCATGCTGGACGAACACCTCGACCGGGGCAAACGGCACCGGGCACACCTCACGGCTGAGAGATACCGCACTTGCCAGTGTTGCCTCATTCGAAAGGCGCAGCCCGAGTCGTCGTTCGCCTGTGCGGTGAAGGATGAAGAGCGTGCCACGCGGATCCTTGCGTAGCTCATAGGTGACGACACCGGTCCAGAGCCGCGCATATCGTTCGATACGTGCGCAAGACCCGTAAAGCGTCGGGGCTGCCTTCCAGGCGAGGCCAAGCGCACCGTAATCGTCACAACGCATCGACGCGCCAACATGCACTGGAAGCTCCGTCACATCGACTTTGTCGGCCATGGATTCAAGCATGTCATAGTACACAACGGCCGGCATCATGACCTTTGGATCCCATGGCGCATCATGATCAATTCCCGCAAGCGCAAGAGTCGCCTTGGGATCGACCGCTCGTCCAGCAGCGGCGACCATCTTGCGCGCAAATAGAGATGTTACATAGGCCATCCTGAGAAGGGTTTCGTTCAATTGATACCTGACATGCGAAGATATTATCCGCGATCTTTCACGATGTCACAGGACAGTTTGTCCAGAGGAGATGTCTGGAATTGCGATTGTGCCGAGCGACGTGCGCTTTGGCGGGCACGGTCAAATCCTTGGCATCCTCGGTCAATATCTGAGGCGTCCGCCAAGCCTATCCCTTGGTCATACGCATTCAACCAAGGATAAAGCCATGACCAATCAAACCATCCTCGTCGTCGGCGCAACCGGCAAAACCGGCTCGCGCGTTGCAGCCAAGCTTGAACAAAAAGGCGTCGACATTCGCCGCGGCTCACGCAGCTCTGCGCTGCCATTCGACTGGGAAAAACCAGCCACTTGGGCACCGGCGCTCAGCGGTGTCGTTAAAGCCTATGTGACCTACTTTCCTGATCTTGCCTTTCCAGGCGCTGTGGAGAAGCTTGAAGCCTTCACCAAGGTTGCCGCTGCCAGCGGACTGAGGCATATCGTGCTTCTTTCGGGTCGCGGAGAACATCACGCCCGTCTGGGCGAGGACGTGGTCCGTAACTGTGGTGTCCCGTTCACGATTGTCCGCGCCGCCTGGTTCGCCCAGAATTTCAGTGAAGGCTACCTTCGCGATCCGATCCTGGAAGGTGTGCTTCCGATGCCCGGTGGCGACATCGCCGAACCGATCATCGATATTGATGATATTGCGGACGTCGTCGTTGCGGCGCTGACGGAAGAGGGTCATCAAGGTGAACTCTATGAAGTGACTGGCCCGCGCCTGATGACATTCGCCGAGATAGCCGATGTACTGGCGAAAGCAACCGGCCGCCCAATTCAGCACATCCCAATCACATTCGAGGATTTCCACGCCAACGTGGCCGCGTCAGGTGATGACTTTGTCGCTGATGTCTTCACTGCCATCGCGCGGGAAACGCTTGATGGCCGGAATGCGCATACTGCTGACGGCGTCAAGCGGGCGCTAGGGCGAGAGCCGCGCGACTTTACAGCATTCGCGACGATTGCCGCTTCCTTGGGTGCCTGGAATACGGCTGCCTGATCTCACTCTTCCAATGAAAGGATGTCTTATGCCTCTCACCCTTCTCGAAAAATTCACCCTTGGTATCTCTGGCCTGACAGCTGTCGGTATTGGCGGTTTTATCATGGTCGCGCCGCATGCTTTTTATGCCAGCTACGGCATTACACTTGACGATGACCCAAGTTTATTGAGCGAGCTGCGCGCGCCAACGGCAGGTCTTTTGACGCTGGGCGTCCTCATGCTTACCGGCATCTGGCGCTCCGCGATGGCACAAATGGCGGTTGCAGCGGCACTTATCGTCTTCCTCGCCTTCCCGGCGGGGCGGCTGATCAGTCTCGTAATCGACGGGGTGCCATCAAGCGGCATTATCGGCGCGCTGGTGCTGGAAATAGCAATCGCGGTGCTCTGCATCTTTGCCTTTCGCCGACGAATCATGGGCAGCGTAGCCGATGTGACCGGCGTTGATGCGCGGTCCTGATCTTCCGGCAGTGGCGCGTTCATCCGGGCGCCCCGCCGCCAACATTCAAAACAGGAGCAAAATACGATGTCACTTATTGTCTTCGTCCTTCTACATCTGTCTATCCTCGCCTACGCACTTATTGGCGGTGTATTCCTCGCGTTCTCTGACTTCATCATGCGCTCGCTGGCGTACACGGATGGCGCCAGTGGTGTGCAGGCCATGCAGGTGATCAACCGAGAGGTCTTTCGCTGGATTTTCATGACTCTTTTCCTTGGCATGGCGGCGGTGTCGGTTTTTATAGTGATCTACGGTGCAATGAATCTTGCTGGTGGTCCTGGAATGCTCATCGTTGTTGGCGCGCTGGTGTACCTTTTAGGTTGTTTCGTCGTCACCGTTTTTTTCAACGTGCCAATGAACGAGGCGTTGGCAGGCATGGATCTGGAATCCAATGCAACCCGGGATTATTGGACCGGCACCTATCTGCCGCGCTGGACGGGTTGGAACACGGTGCGAACCATTGCTTGCGCACTGTCTGCGGCACTGATGCTTTCTGGGCTCACTTGGCTTACGCAAATGCAGATGCGCCTGGTTTAATGGGGATCGGCCGCCGCGCCCCAAGGCGGCCACCCCGGAAGTATGACAGCAGGATCAAAACCTGATTGAGAGAGGAGACCCGAATATGTCCAAAGATGCACCCACCCTTCATTTGCTGTGTGGTAAGATCGCATCCGGTAAATCCACCCTTGCATCAGAGCTTTCGCGTGCGCCGGAAACAGTCCTGATCTCAGAAGACGCTTGGCTTGATGCTCTATTCGCAGAGCATATGTCGACGGGTGCCGACTACCTTCACTATTCCACAAGGCTGCAGAAGATCATCGCGCCTCATGTCAGCGCACTCTTGGACGCTGGTTTGTCCGTGATCCTCGATTTCGCGGCTAATACCGTAGCGCAGCGCCGCTGGATGCGGCAGATCGTTCAACGGGCCGGTGTGGCGCACCAGATGCATGTGCTTGATGCGCCTGATGAGGTTTGCCTTCAGCGCCTGCGGGCCCGCAATGCCGAAGGCGCACACGCATTCGCCGCAACAGAGGCGCAGTTCCATCAATTCACGAAGCACTTTATTCTACCAACAGAGGATGAGGGGTTCAAAGTGGTCCGCCACTCAGTGAGGTCCTGACCACGGGGTTAGGACCACTGACGTTGTTATGCTAATTGCGGTTGGTCCGAACACCCGGATTTGCAACACGCGCCGTTTCGGGTTTCGGCTTGGGTTTAGTGATTTCTTCCAATGCACGCAGTGGCCGCTTCACCGCCTCGCCCAGCCCCGGCCTTGTCGGCGCGGCCATTTGTTTGCTGACTTCGATCATCAGCACCCCGCCCGCCACGACAAAGGGCATGTTATGTCCGATTTTTTCCAGCAAACCCGCCGATTTGCGCCAGACTTTGCTGGTTGATGGCGGCTGATACAGCGCGGAGATTGTCCGCTCGGTGACAAATTGGTGTTTTCGCAACTGCGCCTCAAGCTGCCCCATCGAATAAGGCCGCCCGTAACCAAATGGGGTGGCGTCGGACCGCGACCAAAGCCCACCCCGGTTCGGCACGATGAACACCGCGCGCCCACCCGGACCGAGTACCCGCCATGCCTCATCCAACAGGGCCGAGGGGTTTTCGGTGGTTTCCAACCCGTGCATCAGCACCAGCTTGTCCACATGGCCGGTTTCCAGCGGCCACAGCGTATCTTCGCACAAGACGCTGACATTCTGCCCATCCGGCGGCCAAGGCATGACCCCCTGCGGTCCCGGCATCAGCCCAATGGTCCGCCGCGCGTCTTTCAGGAATGGCCGCAACAGAGGCACCGCAAAGCCGAAGCCCACAACCATCTGCCCCTTCGCCTCTGGCCAGATGGTGACCAGTTCATCACGGATCACCTTTTGCGCTGCCCGCCCCAGCGCGCTGCGGTAATAGAAGTTTCGCAGATCTAGCACATCGAGATGCATTGCGGTTTGGCTGTCCTTGGGCGAAGCTACCTATAGAATAACAACAGAAAGCCGGATTGCCATGCCTGATGATTTTGCTCCGATTGATCTGGTGGTCGTGCCCTGCCTGTCTGATAATTACGCCTTTCTGGTGCATAACAAGGATACGGGCGAAACCGTTTTGGTCGATGCCCCCGAAGCCGCGCCCATCCAAAATGCCCTGCGCATCAAGGGATGGACCCTGACCGATATCCTGATCACCCATCATCATCCCGACCACATTGATGGGGTCGCTGCCCTGCGCAACGGTGCCCGTGTCATCGGTGCCGCCCGTGATGCCCACCGTCTGCCCCCGCTCGATCTGCAGGTCGCCGATGGTGATGTGATCGAAATATGTGGCGTAGACACCCATGTTCTGGATGTGTCGGGGCATACGGTTGGTCATATCGCCTTTCACATGCCTGAACCTGAACTGGCCTTTACGGCAGACAGCCTGATGGCGCTGGGTTGTGGCCGTTTGTTTGAAGGAACGCCCGCGCAGATGTGGGAAAGCCTGCAAAAGCTGCGTGCGTTACCGCAAGACACAATTATTTGTTCGGGTCATGAATATACCGAAACGAATGCCCGTTTCGCCCTGACCCTTGACCCAGACAATCCCGACCTTATCTCTCGGGTCGAAGGTATCACGGCCGCGCGTGCCGCCGGACGACCGACAGTGCCTTCTGCACTGGATGAAGAAACGCGCACAAACCCGTTTTTACGTGCTGATGACCCTGGCCTGAAGGCCACCTTGGGCATGACAGATTCGTCTGATGTTGATGTGTTTGCCGAAATTCGGGCACGAAAGGACAAATTTTAACCACGAACATGTGAGAGCCTGTTTGTGATCTGGTAAAAATTGGGCCTTTGCCCTGCGATGCGGCGATTTGTGACCCGCAAAGCGAAAAAAACCCTTGAAGGTTCCGGGATAAAACCAAACCTTAAGGATAAGAGGCCACGGTAGGATTGGCCGGAAGTCCAGTCCCGCCCCCGATATGAAGGAGCACGAACGTGCCATCATTTTCGACAACATTAGAGCAGTCCATTCATGGGGCGCTTGCCCTTGCGAATGCCCGCCGCCACGAACTCGCCACGTTGGAACATCTGCTTCTGGCGTTGATTGATGAACCTGATGCGGCCCGTGTGATGCGTGCCTGTTCGGTGAATCTGGATGATCTGCGCAAGGATTTGGAGGATTTCATCGATGATGACCTTTCCACCCTGATCACCGATGTGGAAGGGTCGGAAGCAGTGCCGACTGCTGCATTTCAGCGTGTCATCCAACGTGCTGCCATCCATGTTCAATCGTCAGGCCGTAATGAAGTGACCGGCGCCAATGTGCTGGTTGCGATCTTTGCCGAACGTGAAAGCAACGCCGCGTATTTTCTGCAAGAGCAGGATATGACTCGCTATGACGCTGTGAATTTCATCGCCCATGGCGTTGCCAAGGACCCCGCCTTTGGCGAGGCTCGTCCTGTGACAGGTTCGACCGAAGAAGGCGAGACCGTTTCGGTCGGTGCCGATGGCGAAGAAAAAGAAAGTGCGCTGGCCAAGTATTGCGTTGATCTGAACGCCAAAGCGACCAAGGGCGATGTGGACCCATTGATTGGCCGCGCCCATGAGGTGGAACGCTGCATTCAGGTCCTGTGCCGTCGCCGCAAGAATAACCCGCTATTGGTGGGTGATCCCGGTGTTGGTAAAACAGCCATCGCCGAAGGTCTGGCCTTTAAGATCGTGAATGGTGAAACGCCGGAAGTGTTGGCATCCGCAACGATTTATTCGCTGGATATGGGCGCGCTGCTGGCCGGCACCCGTTATCGCGGTGACTTTGAGGAACGCCTGAAAGCGGTGATGTCTGAGATGGAAAACCATCCAGATGCGGTGCTGTTTATCGACGAAATCCACACGGTGATCGGTGCCGGTGCCACGTCAGGTGGTGCCATGGATGCGTCCAACCTGCTGAAACCCGCACTGCAAGGCGGCAAGCTGCGCTGCATGGGATCGACCACGTATAAAGAGTTCCGTCAGCATTTCGAAAAGGACCGTGCATTGTCGCGCCGGTTCCAGAAGATCGATGTGACAGAGCCATCCGTGCCAGATTCGATTAAGATCTTGCAAGGGCTGAAGCCCTATTTTGAAGAGCATCACAGCATCAAATATACGGCTGATGCGATCAAGACTGCGGTTGAGCTGTCAGCCCGTTATATCAATGACCGCAAGCTGCCTGATAAGGCGATTGATGTGATTGATGAGGCGGGTGCTGCCCAGCATCTGGTTGTCGAATCCAAGCGTCGCAAGACGATTGGCACCAAAGAGATTGAGAATGTGGTCGCCAAGATCGCCCGCATTCCGCCCAAGAACGTATCAAAAGACGATGCTGAGGTGCTGAAGGATCTGGAAAAGACGCTGAAGCGCGTCGTCTTTGGTCAGGATCCGGCCATCGAGGCGCTATCATCAGCGATCAAACTGGCCCGGGCTGGTCTGCGTGAACCTGAGAAGCCGATTGGCAACTACCTGTTCGCCGGCCCAACTGGTGTGGGTAAGACAGAAGTCGCCAAGCAGTTGGCAAGCACGCTGGGTGCGGAGCTGCTGCGCTTTGACATGTCTGAATACATGGAAAAGCATGCTGTCTCACGTCTGATTGGTGCGCCTCCGGGCTATGTCGGCTTTGATCAGGGCGGTATGCTGACCGATGGCGTTGATCAGAACCCGCATTGCGTGCTGCTGCTGGATGAAATGGAAAAGGCGCATCCAGATGTCTACAACATCCTGCTGCAGGTCATGGATCATGGGAAACTGACCGACCATAATGGCCGGACAACTGATTTCCGCAACGTGATCATCATCATGACGTCAAATGCCGGTGCGGCAGAAATGTCGAAGAACGCGATGGGCTTTGGTCGCGAAACCCGCGAGGGCGAAGATACGGCAGCGATTGAACGCACGTTTACGCCGGAATTCCGCAACCGTCTGGACGCGGTGATTTCCTTTGGTTCACTGCCGAAACCGGTGATCATGCAAGTGGTCGAGAAATTCGTGCTGCAGCTTGAGGCGCAGTTGATTGACCGCAACGTGCATATTGAGCTGACCGCAGGTGCCGCCGAATGGCTGGCCGACAAGGGTTATGATGAGAAAATGGGTGCGCGTCCGCTGGGTCGCGTCATTCAGGAACACATCAAGAAGCCCTTGGCCGAAGAATTGCTGTTCGGGAAACTGGTCAAAGGCGGGATTGTGAAGGTTGGTGTCAAGAAAGGCGCGTTGGAATTGAAATATCTGGAACCGGAGCAAGGCAAAATCACCGATAAGGGCGACAAGCCCCCGCTGCTGACGGCTGACTAGGGCTTTTCGCGCGACATTTATGGCAGATGAAAATGACGGCCCCGATCAATTTGATCGGGGCCTTTTTGTGACTTGGGGACATGCGAAGGCGGTGGTTTTTCGGGGTAGAAAAGTCTGACTCAGATTTTTTGACGTCAGCGATTATGGCAGATAGACAAATCTGCGCAGCAGATTTTTCGGCGCTGCCCTATTTGGTGAGCACTGGCAAATTGTCATGCTGGCAAAATGGAATTGCACACCCCATAGTACCCAAAAAATGGGGACCAGATGAAGATAATCGTTGCGGGTGCGGGTATTGTCGGCGTGTCTTGTGCCATCTGGCTGCAAAGGGCGGGGCATGATGTCACGCTGGTGGATAAAGATGGGCCTGCAAGCGGTACCAGTCACGGCAATGCCGGTGTCCTGGCAGGCATTGCGATTGTTCCGGTGACCGTTCCCGGGTTGGCCCGCAAGGCACCCGGTATGTTGTGGCGCAAGGATGCTCCGCTATTTTTGAAATGGTCCTATCTGCCTAAATTATTGCCCTTTCTGGCCCGCTACATGTCACATGCGACCGATGCCCATGTGGACCACTATGCCCATGCAATGACGAATCTGATGCATGATACCGTCGATCAGCATCTTGCCCTTGCTGCGGACACCGCCGCCGCCCGGTTTATCAAGCAGGCGGATTATTGTTTTGGTTATGCCACCAAAGCCGACTTTGTCGCCGACAGCTATGCATGGGACAAGCGCAAGGCGGCAGGATTCACCTATGAGGTGGTCAGCGGTGCCGATTATGCGGCTTATGATCCGCTTTATGGTGACAAGTTTGAAACTGTCGTCCGATGCAAAAATCATGGCAGCATCACTGACCCGGGACGGTACGTGCAGGCCTTGGCCGACCATTTTGTTGCTGAGGGCGGCCACCTCCATCTGACTCAAATCACAGATGTAGCCGTTAAGGACGGTGCAATTGATGCCCTACAGACAGCCGATGGCCCGATGCGCGCCGATCATATTGTCATGGCTTTGGGTCCGTGGTCCCGCGACATCGCCCATAAGCTGGGGGTCAAGGTCCCGCTGGAAAGCGAACGCGGCTATCATATTGAGCTGATCAACCCGTCCCGCATGCCCAAATCGCCTGTCATGATTGCCTCTGGCAAGTTCGTTATCACTCCGATGGAAGGTCGCATTCGTGCCGCTGGCGTGGTTGAATTTGGCGGGTTGGAACACGGCCCCAGTAAAGCACCTTTTGATCTGCTCAAACGGCAGGTTGCGGCGCTGTTGCCCGATGTTACCTATGACCACACCGTCGAATGGATGGGCCATCGTCCCGCCCCTGCCGACAGTCTGCCGCTGATCGGTGCCAATGATCCAGCAGGCCGCAGCTACAGCGCCTTTGGCCACCAGCACCTTGGCTTGACAGCTGGCCCCAAAACGGGTCGGTTGATTGCGGAACTTATAGGCGGGGACAAACCAAACATGGATCTATCCCCGTTTGATCCACAAAAATACGCTGCCAAATAGATGCGGCATACTGGGAGGGAACGAATGACTGATTTGACAAAACTGGCTTGTGCCGCGGTGACTGGCGCGCTGATCGCCACGGGGGCGATTGCTGATGGCCATGCCCAAAGCTGGGATATGCCGATGGCCTATGCTGCCACCAATTTCCACTCTGAACAGGGTGTAATCTTTGCCGATAAGGTCCGCGAATATACTGACGGTGCTATCGACATTACCGTGCATCCGGGCGGTTCACTGTTTGGTGGCGGGGATATCAAGCGCGCGATCCAGACTGGGCAAGTCCCGATTGGCGAACGGTTCATGTCCGCCCATGCCAATGAAGCCCCTTTGCTGGGTTGGGACAATCTGCCCTTTATTGCAACCAGCTATGACGACAATGCCAAGCTGTGGGAGGCGGCCCGCGATACCGTAAACGCACAATTGGCCGATCTGAACCTTGTCGCGCTTTATACCTGCCCATGGCCCGGTCAGGGTTTCTATTTCGCCAAAGAGGTTGCATCATCTGCCGATACGCAAGGTGTAAAGTTCCGGTCTTACAACTCTGCCACAGCCACATTTGCCGAAGAACTGGGCATGATCCCGGTGCAGATTGAGGCCGCAGAGCTGAGCCAAGCCTTGGCCACTGGTGTTGCCTCTGCGTTCATTTCGTCCGGCTCGACCGGCTATGATCGCAAGGTCTGGGAACATCTGACCCATTATTACAAGGTCAATGCATGGCTGCCCCGCAACTATGTCATGGTCAATTCACAGACATGGGACGGGTTGGATGCCGATATCCAGGCTGCCGTTCAACGTGCCGCGGACGAGACTGCCGCATCATGTGCCGCCAAATCTGCCGAACTTGCCGATTTCTACTTTGATGAATTGGCCAAGAACGGGATGACTGTTCAGGATGCTGGCCCGGAATTCCTGGCCGAGCTTGAGGCGATTGGTGCCAAGATGACCGCCGAATGGCTGGAAACGGCTGGTCCCGATGGTCAGGCGATCCTTGACGCCTATAACGCGAACTGATCGCGCAATGGCCAGCCCGATCGTGGCTGGCCGCTTTCTTTCCAAGGAATGATACATGCGTGACTGGTCACCGGTGATGGGCCTGCCCTTGTGGATTTGGCTTTTTGTGCTGCCCAGCGCGGCGGCGATTTTATGTTTGCTGCTTGGCCCTCGGCTTGAACGTCCGTTGCGCCCATTCTGGAAGGTGATGAATGGCGTCTATCTGACCTCGGGTCTGATTTCTGCCTTGTTCATGGTCACCATTCTTGTGCTGATCGTGGCCCAAATGGTTGCTCGTTGGACCGGTTTTGCCTTGCCCGGCACAACCGAATTTGCAGGCTACGCCATGGCCGCCACATCGTTTTTCGCCTTGTCTTACGCCCTGACCAAGGGCGCTCATATCCGGGTGTCGATCATATTGAACGCCAACCAGTTTACCCGCAAATGGCTGGATATCTTTGCTGTGTTCAGCGCCGCCATCATCGCCACTTATTTTGCCCGCTATGCCGTTAAGGCGAATGCGTTTTCGGAGATGCTGAACGACCGCACGCAGGGGCAGGATCAGATTCCCGAATGGGTCGTATCCCTGTTCCGGTTGGATTTTGATGCTGCTTTGCAAGGTGGTGATGCGCTAGTTTACACCCCGGTCTGGATCCCGCAACTGGCCATGTCCATCGGCACTATCCTGTTGGCTGTGGCCCTTTGGGACACCCTTTATCGCCTATTGATCCTTGGCCGGAACCCGATTGTGTCGGAGGCCATCGAATGACCGAAGCCTACGCCACTATCGTATTCCTGTTTGTCTTGTTTACCTTGCTGGGGTCATCAATCTGGATCGGCCTCGCCCTGATGGGCGTTGCATGGGTCGGGATGGAGTTGTTCACCACCCGCCCTGCCGGTGACGCGATGATCACGACCATTTGGACCGGGGCCAGCAGCTGGACCCTGACCGCCCTGCCGCTGTTCATCTGGATGGGTGAAATTCTGTATCGGACCCGATTATCGCAAGACATGTTTCGCGGTCTTGCCCCATGGATGCGTAGGTTGCCGGGTGGATTGCTGCATACCAATATCGCAGGTTGCACAATCTTCGCCGCCGTATCGGGCTCTTCCGCAGCCACGCTAACCACCGTGGGCAAGATGTCGATCCCGGAACTGCGCAAGCGCGGATATCCCGAATACATGATCGTGGGCACATTGGCCGGTGCAGCCACATTGGGGTTGATGATCCCGCCTTCCCTGACCCTGATCGTCTATGGCGTGTCGATCAACGAAAGCATCATCAAGCTATTCATGGCGGGCATCATCCCTGGGCTCGTTCTGGCCGGATTGTTCATGTCTTACATCGTTTTATGGCATTACATCCGCCCCGGCCAACGCCCGGCACCTGAACCCCCGATGAGCTTTGGCGAAATGCTGTCTGAAAGCCGGTTTTTGATCCCGGTCTTGTGCCTTGTCTTTGCGGTGATCGGATCAATGTATTTCGGCTGGGCCACCGCGACAGAGGCCGCTGCGGTTGGCGTGCTCGGTTCGCTGACGCTGGCGTTGTTCCAACGATCCCTGACAGTGTCGACCTTTTATGAAAGCCTGATGGGCGCGACCCGCACATCAGCGATGATCGCCCTGATCCTGATGGGGGCAGCGTTCTTGTCGCTGTCGATGGGGTTCACCGGGTTACCCCGTGCCTTGGCGGCTTGGATTGACACGATGGGCCTGTCCCCGATCACCCTGATCGCCGCTTTGACGGTGTTCTACATCATTCTGGGTATGTTCCTGGACGGGATTTCATCCGTTGTTCTGACCATGGCGATTGTAGAGCCGATGATCCGGCAGGCTGGGATCGATGTGATCTGGTTTGGCATCTTCATCGTCGTCGTCGTTGAAATGGCGCAGGTCACCCCCCCGATTGGCTTTAACCTGTTTGTGTTGCAGGGCATGACCCGACACGAGATTGGCTATATTTCAAAGGTTGCTTTGCCCATGGTGGCCTTGATGTTGCTGATGGTGGTGATCCTCGTGATCTGGCCAGAACTGGCAACATGGCTGCCGAACAACATTCAGGGCTAGCGCGTGCGCCCTGCCGTCACTGTTTTGCAACTGGATACCTATTTTCCCCGGATTCCGGGGGATGTGGGATGCCCCGCGACTTATATTGCTGATGTCGAAATTCTGCGTATTCCGCAGGCGACCGTCGGTCAGGTGGTCAGTGATCGGCCTGATCTGTTTGATATTGCCCCGTTTGCGGATGCGATCCGCCAGGCAAAAGGCGATGTTATCGTCACCTCTTGCGGGTTTCTGTCATTTTGGCAGGAAACGCTGGCGGCCTTGACCGACAGGCCATTTATCAGTTCGTCCTTGATAGCCCTTGATTGGTTGGCACTTGATCATGGCCCGGCCGAAGTTCTGATTGTCACCTTTGATGCAGACAGGCTGACCGCCGCGCATCTGGGGCAACATTCAGCATTTGCCCACGCTATTGTGGGTCTGCCCAGGGGTAGCCATTTGCGGCAGGTGATCGAAGGTGACTTATCCCGGCTTGATAGTGATCTTGCAAGGGCCGAAGTGGTCGCCCTTGTCGCGCGTCATCTGAAGCCTGTACATCGGCATATCTTGCTGGAATGCACCAATCTGCCGCCCTACACGCCCGCACTGATAGATGTGGGGAACCGACCCGTGACCGATATTTTGACCGAAATTGAACGTCACCGGCCCGGAACCATTGCGCCAAGTTTTGCACCACGCGGGTTATAAACATTACCTACGAAATGAACGCGTTTAGGTTTCAATGCCATTGAAACTTAAACTTAATCTCTCTCTTCGATGCTTGCTGCGGTAGCCACTAGGATTCGGGGATGCATCGCAGGCACAAGACATGATGAAGGGACGCAAGCTCCTTAATCCAGAGAATATCTGGATTCATTGTACGGTTGCGCTTTGCGTGATCATCGGCTTGCTATGTTCAGCGTATCTTACAAATAGGGCAATCATCGCGCAGCATGATCTTGCGGCTCGTACCACTGTGGCCGCGCAGGACCTATCAGTGCTAAGCCAGCAGATCATGTTGCAAGCCATCGATCCAGATCAAGATATCGGCATAGAGTTGATAGCGCGTTTTGAAGCAACCCATGCGGTGTTGTTGCGGGGGAACCCGTGGTCGGCCGCATTGCAAGATCACTACTTTGCCGGTCCCGCCCCGTTGGACGAACGGATCACCCAGTTTGCAGGATTGGCCAATCAGATGGCCCAACTGCCAGCGTCTGACCATGCACCGATAGTTGCGCAAATGCAGGCTCTTTCGGGATCGGGCGCGTTGTTGGATGGGCTGCGCCAAGCTGCGACCCTATTCGGTGATGCGTCACGATCAGACATCGACCGCCTGCATGGTTTGCTAAACCTGTATCTTTTGATCGCTGCTTTTGTACTGCTGGCTGAGGCCTTGCTCGTCTTCCGGCCTGCTCATTTGGCTGTACGGTCAGTTTTTCGGGAACTGCGCGCCAAAACAGAGGTGCTGACCAGTTCGCAGGAACAGCTGCGACGGATGAATGACAAGCTGTATCATCTAGCAAATCATGATCCGCTGACCGGCCTACCCAACAGATCGTACATGACGACACGATTGAGCGATGCCCTTGCCCAACCTGGCTGGGACGAGCTTGGCGTCTTGTTTATTGGGCTTGATGGTTTCAAGGCGATCAATGACACGATTGGTCATGAGAACGCAGATATCATGCTGATCGCGATGGCCGGTCGGTTGAAGGCCTGTGTGGATGATGACGATCTTGTCGCCCGTGTGGGTGGCGATGAATTCATCCTGACCACCTCTGAACCACCTGAAAATCTGACAAAGCGCATTCTGGATAGTTTGAGCGAATCGTTCGTGATTGATGGCCGCAGTGTCAGCGTTGATACCAGTATCGGGTACCTCACCGCCTTTGCAGGGGAAAGTGAGGCAGATCAGATTGTCAGAAATGCCGGGATCGCATTGCAGGCTGCAAAGGCGGCGGGCGGCAGACGGGCTGTTGAATTTTCACAAGCGTTGCGCGACGAATCTGCCGATATGCTGGAACTGCAACTGGAATTGCGCGATGCCATTGCGGCGGGTCAGATTGAACCATGGTTCCAGCCACAGATTAATCTGGCCGATGGCACAATACGCGGGGCGGAGGTTTTGGCCCGTTGGCGCCATCCAAAACGTGGTCTGCTGACACCGGATAAATTTTTACCCGCTGCGGAACATGCGGGCCTTGTCATTGATCTTGATCACGCGATCTGGCGTGCCGCTGTCAATTGCGCGCAGCAATGGGAGGGGTCAGACGATCATAAGCTTGCGATATCGCTAAATGCGGCACCAGACACGATTTCCGATCCCTTCCTGATCGAAAGACTTCTGAAGATGCTGCATGGCAGTACACTTCGCCTTGATCAGATTGTGGTCGAAGTACTAGAGACGACCCTGATTGAAGGGTCCGACGATATGGCGGCGATCAACATTGACAGCCTTGCGGAATGTGGTGTGGCGCTGGAACTGGATGATTTTGGAACCGGCTATGCATCCTTGTCAAAACTCACCCAACTCCCCCTGTCGGGCATCAAGTTGGATCGGTCATTGATTGCGCCGCTGCCAGACACGGGTGCAGACAGCGTTGTCAGGGCGATTCTGGCGCTTGCTGCCGAACTTGGTCTGCAAGTCATTGCCGAAGGGATCGAAACTGATGACCAGGCCCGCTATCTTAGAAATTGCCGTTGTGAGATTGGGCAAGGGTATGGTTTTGCCCACCCAATGCCTGCGCCAGAATTCGACACCTGGCTCAAGGAATATGCCAGTCGACCGCAATCATTCGCCCAACCGCTGGATCAAATCCCGATGCAGGCTTGAGCCGGGCTGCTGCAAGACGTATCTGCAAGATAGAGACATCGCAGCACAAGGGGCTATCCATGGCCAATCACCTTTATCAACATGATTTGCCAGATGGGCTGCAACTGGGCCCTATCGTGGCAATTGATTGTGAAACCATGGGTCTGAACCCGCATCGTGACCGGCTTTGCCTGATCCAGATGTCCGATGGCGACAAAAACTGCCATCTGGTACAAGTCGCGCCCGATGCCCGGCCTGCCCCAAATCTTTGCGCGATGCTGGAAGATCCCAATACGCTCAAGCTTTTCCATTTCGGACGCTTCGACATTGCAGCCCTGCAAAACGCCTTTGGTATCACGACGGCCCCGGTTTATTGTACAAAGATTGCCTCTAAATTGGTGCGCACATTCACGGATCGGCATGGGTTGAAAACGCTTTTGCAGGATATGGTTGGCGTCGATATCTCAAAACACCAGCAACAAAGCGATTGGGGTGCGGCGGCGCTGACTGACGCCCAACTTGATTATGCTGCGTCAGACGTGCTGCACCTGCATGAACTGAAAGCAGCGTTCGATGTTCTTTTGGCGCGCGAGGGCCGGACAGCGCTGGCGCAATCATGTTTCGATTTCCTGCCAACACGCGCCAAACTGGACCTTACCGGTTGGCCAGATATTGATATCTTTGCCCACTGATGACCGATCCTGAGAAATTTCTGCATGCCGGACGTCGGGTTATCCTGGAAGAGGCGAACGCGCTGCGCGAACTTGCTGATCAACTCAGCGCGGGTTTTGCCGAAGCCGCCGCACTGATCATCAACGCCAAAGGGCGCATCATCGTGTCCGGAATGGGTAAATCGGGGCATATCGCACGGAAAATTGCAGCAACCCTTGCAAGCACCGGGACGCCAGCGCATTTCGTGCATCCAGCCGAGGCGAGCCACGGCGATCTGGGCATGATCACGCCAACAGATGTTGTTATCGCAATCTCGAACTCTGGCGAAGTGCCTGAACTCGCCAATCTGGTGGCTTATACACGCCGGTTTGGTATTCCCCTGATTGGCATGACAAGTCGTGCTGACAGCAGTCTGGGCACCCAATCAGATATTGTTCTGCAACTTCCGCAATTAGGTGAAGCATGCGGCAGCGGCGTGGTGCCTACGACATCGACGACGATGACCCTCGCCCTGGGGGACGCGCTGGCTGTTGCACTGATGGAGCATAGAGACTTCACGCCAGAGAACTTTCGCGAATTCCACCCCGGCGGCAAACTGGGCGCGCGCTTGTCAAAGGTTGGCGATCTTATGCATCGGGACGATGCAGTGCCGCTCGTCCAACAGGATACGCCAATGGGTGAAGCATTGCTGATCATCAGCCAAAAGGGCTTTGGGGTGGTTGGCGTATTGGATGACAGCGGTCGATTGGTTGGCGTAATCACGGATGGCGACTTGCGGCGCCACATGACCGGATTACTGGACATGTCAGCCGGTCAGGCCATGACCGCAAACCCCAAGACGATCCAACCGGAGGCGCTGGCCGAAGAAGCCGTCGCGGCAATGAGCGGTCAGATCACCTGTCTATTTGTGACTGCGTCGGAAAATGATGCCGAGGTCGTCGGCGTACTGCATATCCATGATTGCCTGCGCGCCGGTGTGATCTGACGATGCTGGCGGCAGATAATTTTCACTCCAAGCTGGTCGGGTGGTCCAAGATCATTCTGCCCTTGGCTGCGTTGGGACTGCTGTCAACATTGTTCATGCTTGCCCGCGACAAAGGCCCGCCCCCAGAAATCTCATTCGCGGAAGTTGAGGCCATGGCGCGGGATCAACGCATCTCGGCTCCGCTGTTTTCAGGTGTCACCGATGATGGTGCGATCATTGCCATTTCGGCCCAAAGCGCCAAACCAGAGATCGGAAAACCGGACACAATCAGCATTGATCGTGTAGTTGTTGGGATAGATAACGACCAAGGTGTCACCGTCGATATCACAGCCACAAGCGGTGAAGTGAATGGTGTTTCGCGAACCGCGCGTTTCTTTGGCCTGGTGCGGATGGAGACATCCAGCGGCTACCAGATGGAGACGAGCGCGCTGACGGCCGCGTTGGACACCGGTCTTGTAACCTCAGACGGGGTACTCGAAATCCACGCGCCATTTGGTGAATTGACCGCCGGGCAGATGACGTTGCGGGTAACCGCAGACGAGGTCGGACAACAGATACTGTTCACACAAGGCGTCCGCCTGATATACCGACCCCAAGACCAACAATAGCTTTATTCAAGGAATCCACGCACCGTGTTCAGATTTTTCGCCTGCATGATTGGTCTTTTGGTTGCAAACGCGTCCATCGCGCAGACGAATATCAACCTTGGCGGCATCGCGGTGGATGATACTGCGGCGGTCGAGGTCGCGGCGGATAACCTATCTGTTGATCAGGATACCGGTACAGCGGTTTTTTCCGGCAATGTCGTCATTGTCCAAGGTGAAATGCGAGTATCAGCGGCCAATGTCGAAGTGTTGTACGCCGAAGCCACAGGAAGTATTTCACGCTTGGTTGCGACCGGTGGTGTTACTTTTGTAACCGCAACCGAAGCGGCGGAGGCAAAAAATGCGGATTATGACTTGGCCGCCGGAACCTTGACCCTGACCGGCGACGTGTTGTTGACCCAAGGGCTAAGCGCCATTTCCGCCGAAAAGATGGTGGTGAACACTGCTGATGGTTCGGCGGTGATGGAAGGCCGTGTGCGCACCGTTTTACAACAAGGCGAGAACTGATGGACGGTCCAGCCCTTACGGTTCAAGACGGCGAAGCCGGATTACGAATTATCAACCTGCGCAAAAGCTATCGCAAGCGCCCCGTCATTCGTGATGTCAGCATTGATCTGGGTCGTGGTGAAGTTGTGGCACTGCTGGGTCCCAACGGATCCGGCAAAACGACCTGCTTTTACGCCATCGCCGGGCTGGTCACCGCCGAAGGTGGCCGTGTGATCGTGGATGGGCGCGAGGTAACAACCTTGCCGATGTATCGCCGCGCACGCATGGGGATCGGATATCTGCCACAGGAGATGTCGATTTTCCGCGGCATGTCTGTTGAAGATAACATCATGGCGATTCTCGAAATCGCAGTGGATGACCGTCACAAACGACGCGAACGGCTGGAGCAGCTTCTGTCTGAGTTTTCGATAGAGCATCTGCGTCGCGCGTCTGCCATGGCGCTTTCTGGCGGTGAACGCAGGCGTGTCGAGATTGCACGATGCCTTGCGGCTGGCCCGAAATATGTTCTGCTTGATGAACCATTTGCAGGCGTTGATCCAATTGCCGTGGGCGAGATACGACATCTGGTTGCGGATCTGAAAAACCGGGGCATTGGGGTTTTGATCACCGACCATAATGTGCAGGAAACGCTGCAGATCGTGGATCGCGCTTACATCCTGCATGACGGCAAAGTTTTGATGAGCGGGACGACGGATGAGGTCGTTCAAAACGAGAACGTTCGGCGTGTATATCTTGGTGACAACTTTCGTGTAACGTGAATTTGGTCGGCGCGTTAACCACTGCGTCATTGACAAACCGACCTGTTCTGACGCCAAATGAAGGAGATGACAGACCCGCTTCACTTTGTTCTTATTGTGGCCGCAGAAATGCCCGGACACGAGGATAGGTTGAACCAAACGGGCGTTATCGTTTTCCAATAGTATGACGGGCAGCCCGCGCAATGTGGATTGTTTTGACGTCATCACATCAAACATAGGAGAAACGATGCGGTACCAAATCAGTGGCAAACAGATCGACATCGGCGAAGCACTTCAAACCCATGTGAAGACAGAATTAGACGAAATACTAAGTAAATATGCCGGTCGTCCGACCGATGCGTATGTCGTTTTTTCCAAGTCAGGGCATGAGTTTATCTGCGAATCCGTGGTGCATCTTTCAACTGGTTTGAACGCGCAGGCCACGGGTCGGGCGAATGAGATTTATGCCGCATTCGATAGCAGCGGCGAGAAGATGGACAAGCAACTGCGCCGCTACAAGCGGAGATTGAAAGACCATCACAAGGAACGTTCACAACCCGTTGAACTTTCTGATGCAGGGTCCTATATCCTCGAACCAAGGGACGAGTCGGGCGAGGCGGCACAAGATAATGTAAACGCCATGATCGTGGCCGAGATGGAAGCAAAGATTCCTTCGCTTTCGGTTGGTGAGGCGGTTATGCAGATGGAAATTGCAAGCGCACCGGTGCTTGTCTTTCGCAACGAAAAACACAGTGGAATAAATGTCGTCTACAGACGGGACGACGGGAACATCGGTTGGATCGATCCGAAAGCTGCGGGTTGAACTGAGACCAATTTTTGAAAGATGTATCAGATGCAACTTGCACAAATCTTGGATGTTGGCGCGGTCAAGACCATCGGTTCCTGCACCAGCAAGAAACGCCTTTTCCATGATCTGGGCGAGTTGTCTGAGGCCTGTTACAATTTGAATGCAACCTTGGTGATTGATGCATTGCTGGAACGCGAAAACCTTGGCCCGACAGGTGTTGGCCAAGGAATCGCCTTACCACATGCCCGGCTAGCCAACGTCACGGATGTCAAAGGCGTCTTTCTGCGTCTGGAAAAACCGTTGGATTTTGATGCCATTGACAGGCAGCCCGTTGATTTGGTGTTTGCCCTGCTGGCCCCGCAAAATGCAGGTGTTGATCACCTCAAGGCACTGGCGCTGGTATCCCGTACACTACGCGACGCCTCCATCTGCGCAAAGCTGCGGGCGAATGGCGACCCCGGGACCTTGCATACAATCCTGACAGAAGTGCATTCGAGCCAGGCCGCTTAAATCACATCCAGTCACCAAATCCAAAAGACAGATAGTCGCGCGGATAGGCATCTTGCGCAGCGTCCTCGATGTTGCTGTCGTAGATTTCGCGCAAGAGAGATAGCACAATATCGTCCCCATCCGGCAAACTTGGCGCGTTGGTGAGTCCAAGTTGATCGCAAAGGAATGGTAGGTCCTTTTCCAACTGATCTTCGCGCATGATCATATCGGGTAGTCCGAACTGCGCCATCCCCTGCAATACGGCCAACTGGCTGGCCCAGGCCGGGTCCGTCCGCACAGCGGTTTGAGCCGACAGGTTGTTTTTGACAAAGCCGAGAAAAGCCAGAAACGCCTTGCGATGCACCTTGATATCATAGCCTTTGAGGTTGCGCGGCAAGAGCGGGTCAGCCGGGATCGGTAATTTATGTACCTTGCGCAGCGTTTGACGAATCTTTGGGAACAGTTGTGGCCCCTCAAACAGAATATGCGTGCAAAACGCATCATGCGCGCGCGCCACAGGATGCCGTAGAACGGCAAAACTCCGATAGACGGCATGCCGCCGTTTCCATTCGCGCAGCGTCTTTTGCGAAAACCCCCGGCGCAAGTCTTTATAGGGTCGTTCGTCGAGATCAGCCATCCATTGGCCAATCTGGTCATCAATCCCACCACGTAGCGGCAGATAAAGAAGCCCGGACTTGGGTGCGGCCACATAAGCAGGGATCATTGGCCCCCGACGTGGTTCGAAATTTGGTGTTTGGTCCAGGTCGAACCGATCCCAACCCGCCAGTGCAGCCTTCATATCGTCTGGGTTGGTGACCTTATCAATTGTCGGTACGGGGTTCTGTTTCTTGAGCTTACGATCAAGCGAATTCAGCCGATCTGGACAGCCCAGAAAAGCCGCCAAACCATTCATGATCTCGACTTCACCCAAATCATCATAATTCAGGAAAAAGGCGGTCTGCCCAGAACACTGCAATGCGTTTTGCAAACGCTGCTGAAATTTCTGAAGTTTATCCACGTATGCCGCAAATTCTGTCCCGTCGAACTGGATCTTCTTGGCCTTGGCATGGGTCGCATTCGTCAGCTTCCATTGCCCTGTCGCCTTGGCAATCTTCCAGCTGATGAAACTGTCAACAGGATTGCGCGTCAGGATAATCTTGGCGCAGCGGGGGTCAGACAGGCAGGTTGGCAGCACGCGTTGATCGTGATCACTAAAGAACCGAAAACCTGCCAGGTCTTCATCGGCTTTGATCGCGTCAAGAAGTGCATCTGGGTTTTCCTCGCGCGCGTCGACGGTTATCCCTAGCAGATCGTCATAATTTGGGTAACCGATGAAGCTGGGGTTGAACGCCTCACCATGGCATTTCAGACCGTCGAACAGGTTGATATTGGCTTCGAGGTAATTCGACCCGGTTCGCATTTCGGCAAACACTACGAAGTAATCAAAATTCGACATGGTCATCGCACCAGATATGGCTTTTGTTGGGTTTGCAATGACGTTCCTGTATCTGTGTCCTCTGCGAATTCACCTGTCAGGAATGGGTGCATGCCCTGATTACGCAAATCCTGCAGGAATGCGCCAAGCCCATCTAGTTTTACCATGCTTGGCGCCTCTGCCAGTCGGGGATGAGGCTGTTCGCTGACCTCATCCACAATGATTTGCAGCGTTTCCATAGGTGAGCGCACAAATTCAGCCAAGGTCATCACCCGCACCCGCGCTTTGGTGAATGGCGAGCGCAGTATCTTAAGCTGCTTATGTTCAATTTGTTGGAGGCGCGCCGCTTCTTTCCGCACGTCTGAGAATTCTTCACGCGCAAGGAACAGTGAAATGATCCATGCCCCTGAGACAACAGAAATACGGGCGTTGGTATCCTTGGCCACCATCCAGTTGATCGTTTGCGTGTCCATCGGACCGAACTGGAACGCCTGATGTTTGGCACGATTGTTCCAGATCAGGTTGGTGAGGAACATCTTTGCGTTGTAGTCCCGCAACGTCGGGTGGTCGGACATTCCGCCAACATAGACTGGGCTATCGTCGGTAAAATGCGCGCGGTCTGGTGCGAACAGATGTCCATGTACGTCGCCCCCGCCAGTTGCCTTTGTCAGCCAGCCCTCAAAATCGTCGAATACCTCGGCAAACCCTTGCAAGACGGAATACGGACCTGCCGTAACCGCATTTTCCCGGTCAACGGTTGGGAAACGGCTTTGCATGTAAAGCCCGGGCCGCCCCAATGTGCGCCGATCAACCGCATTTGCAAAGACCCGGTCAACGGAACTGGGATTTGGCGTGACATGATCATCCGGTTTGTCATAGGGCAGTGGAAACGTGTCATAGAGTTCATCCGCCCGCGGCCAGATTTTGCGCGCCACAAAGCAGGCCGACCGACGCAGCAAAGCCTTGTGATCGTTGTAGAAAACATGTGGCTTGCCTTGAAAATCGAACTTTGACAGCGTTAGTGACCGGCTTTCGATCTTGGTGGAATGCAGCCGTGCCATAGTCTGAAAGTAGCTTTCATCAGGAATCCAGACCTTGCGGAAATAACGATCATAGATCGGCCGCTTGGGATCGGTCAAAATAGCGTTGAGCGTGCGCCGCGTGAGGCACCACCACTGCGATCCCATATGTGGGACCACCCCGGTAGGGATGCGTCGTTTGAAACCGATAAGCTGCTGCAATTTGACATAGAGGTCAAAAATTCGCCGATGCCGCCGCCAGGAAAATGGAAACCGCAGCGTAAACCTTTCCTCATCCAGCCCGCCAACGGTCCAAGGGACGTCTTCGGTCGTAGAGCTTTCGATGAAATCGGTTTCGGGTCTGGCATCAAGATATGTGCAAAGCTCTGACACCGGCCGCAGCGGCAGGCAAGCGCCCGATGCCAGGTAGATGTGCCGCAATTCGGAGTGGGTATCCAACAATTCCGTTGCTGCATTCTGCGTCGCGGCAACAAGTTCCCACCCTCCCCAATCACACCGATACCGTCTGGTAAATTTTACTCGATCCAGATCGGACAGCGCATCGACAAAGGCAGAATATTCGTTTTGATCGACCTTCCTGTCCACATGCACAACAACCGGGCAGCCGGCATCCGCCCAGTGCCTGATGGCCTGCTCCGCCCGTTGCAACGCGGTATGGGCAAGGACGATAACACCGAGGTTCATGCCCAGTTTCCTTTGGACAGGAGGCCCAGCACCTCAAGCTGGCGCCAGTTGAGGTATTGTTCGCTCCATTTCGTCCAGAGCTTGGGATCATCTTGGCCCGTTTCGGTATATTGTTGGTATTCATGGCCAGCGCCGTAATGCTCGCCTCGCGCCGCTTCTTCTTGCGCGCGTTCACCGAATGTGTTGATGAATTTCGCATGGAGCAGCGCACCGGATGTCTTTTCCCCGCCTTGCTGATCATACACAAGATTCAGCCCACGCGGCAGGATCATGTGTGTTGAGCTGACATAAGTATATCGCCGGTCCCATTTGACGAATGGCACCTTGTTCAGCGCTGGCGATTTTTCCGGTTTGTCGGCAAAGAATGCTCGCGCCCTTGGCCCGCCTTGTATCCACAGGTTACGCATGCGCTTGTTCTGGCTGATCGTGTAGTTGCCTGCGTCAAACCAGTTTGCGATTTCCAGCGGGTCCATGCCCCGTTCATATCTGGCGTCGCTGACCGGCCCTTGCGGATAAAGATCAAGCATCAGCGCCCCAAAAGACCGCACGTCCGACGCGTCCAGCCAGTCGCCCAGCGCCGCCAATGGTCGCGTATCGCAGAACGGGTAGACAAAAAATTCATCCACATCGACCGTCAAAGCCCAATGCCCGTGCCCGTATCGCCATTGCAAGTAGGTCAACCAATCCATCCCGAAACGCGCGTTGCCGTATCCGGCATCGGTTGACCACAATGAAACATCCGGTTGCGCGGCCGCATAGGCATCACCGCCATCGGTGCTGCCGTTGTTGACCATGACGAAGTGATCAACGCCCTGATTGCGGTAGTATTCAAAGAAGTAGGGCAGCCGGATATCTTCGTTTCGGAAGGTGCAAAACAGCAGGATGTCATCTGGTCTGATTGTGTTGGTTCGGTTTTTGACCTCAACCAGTTCGCGCCGCTTGCGGAACGCCCGGATTTTCCAGCGCTTGCGCTGAAGTCTCAACAAATATGATCGAAAGATACTCAACTAGATGTCCCGTTTCGCGCCGGTTCAACCACCACCTTATCAACCCCAAGTGCCCTTTGACATCAATCCCAGATCGACAAGCTGCCGCCAACCTTCGTATTGGTTGGACCCGGCATACCAAAGATCAGGGCTTTTGGTTAATGCTTTGTGATATTCTGCATAAACTGCGCTGTTTTCAAAGTGTTGTTGGCGGATTTGTTCCTCTTTCGACTTTTCAACGACGATGTCGAGGAATTTCGTGTGCAAAAGGACACCAGACATCCTGTCATATTGCGGCGTGCCAAAGACATCATGCAGGTGCCTGGGCAAGACTTGATGTGTCGAGCTGACATAGGCGTGCCGTCGGTCCCACTTTATCAGCGGGGTCTTGTTGAGTGTTGGTGCGCGTGTCGGGTCCGGCCCAAAAAACACCCTGTCGCGCACGCCCCCTTGTATCCACAGATTTCGGAAAATTGCGTGCCATGTGCTGCGATAACCATCAGGGTCAAAGAACGGTAGCGCCGCAACGGGGTCCGTCCCCGGTTGATAGGTGGTCTGCCCGACCGGTTCACGCGGATAAAGTTCGATCATAAGCGCGCCAAAGGACTGCCGCCCTTGATTATCCAACCATGACGTCAGATCAGGCAGCTTGCGCGTGTCATGCTGCGGGTAGATCAGCAACTCATCGGCATCCACGGTCAGGCACCAATGCCCGTGTCCGTATTTCATTTGCAGCCAACCCAACCAATCCATGCCGAACCGCGACAGCCGATAGCTGTCATCTGTCCGCCAAAGCGACACATCCGGCTGCTCCGCCAGATAATCCGCCGTGCCATCATCGCTGCCATTGTCAACAAACAGAAAATGATCAACCCCAAGGTCGCGATAGTGCTGCATGAAGTAGGGAAGCCGGATAACTTCGTTACGGACACAGCTAAACCCCAGAATGGACCCTTTGCGGATGGCTGCTGTTCGGTTTTGAACCGCATGCAACTGTCGCCGCTTGCGCAGGCACCGAAACAACAATCGCCTGCGCTTCCAACGCAGGCGATATGCCAGCTTCAATTCCGCCAGCGAACCCAGCCTTGGTTGGGGTTCAGTCGCCCGCAATGGTTATTGCGCTGCCTTGTCGGCCGCGTTCAGATCGCTCAGGTATGACAGAAGGTCGTCGCGCAGGTCATCGCGGGCCAGTGCAAAGGCCACGGTTGCTTGCAGGAAACCTGCCTTGGACCCGCAATCAAAGCGCTGACCGTCAAATCGGTAACCGAACACATCGCGGCCTTGGCTGATTTCTGCGGCAATAGCGTCGGTCAACTGTACCTCACCACCTGCACCTTTGGTGATATGGGCAAAGTTCTGCATGACATGCGGCGTCAGAATGTAGCGACCGATCACCGCCAAATTTGACGGGGCCGTTCCTGGCGCAGGCTTTTCGACCATTCCGTTGATGGAAACAACGGCATCGCCATTCTTGTCGTTCACATCCAACACACCGTAGGACGATGTCTTGTCTGGCGCCACTTCCATTGCGGCGACCATTGCGCCGCCGGTTTCTTCGTACGCTTCGACCATCTGCTGTAGGCAGGGTTTTTCTGCTGCAATCACGTCATCGGGCAGGATTACAGCAAAAGGTTCATTGCCGATCAACTTGCTCGCGCAGGAAACCGCATGACCCAGACCAAGCGGCTTGTGTTGGCGAATATAGGCAATCGCCCCACTATCCATATTGGTCGTGCGCAGCACGTCGAGCAATGCAGTCTTACCGGATTTTTCAAGCGCGGATTCCAGGTCCGGTGCGAGGTCGAAGTAATCCTCAAGTGCAGTTTTGCCCCGCGATGTCACGAAAATAAAATCTTCGATCCCTGCGGCGCGCGCTTCGTCAATTGCGTATTGAATCAATGGTCTGTCGACCAGTGTCATGATCTCTTTCGGCACGGATTTGGTCGCGGGTAAAAACCGCGTGCCCAGCCCAGCGACCGGAAAAATGGCTTTTGTAACTTTCTTCTTCATATCCAAACTCTCTTAACGATGGGGGCTCAAAATGCGCCCCGTAACAATGCAACAGTTCTTTGCAAAATTTCTCTGACAATATTCAAGACAATACGGCATCATGTCTGCAAAAACACGGTAAAACTTGGACCGCATATCGAAACTTCTGACAAGCTCGATCTAGGTGATCCCCATTTCCTGCATCATGGCTTCGATGCGCGGCACATCTTCGGGGTTGTTGAGTTCCCAGAATTGCCGTCCCCTTGCGGCCACTTCGACGCAGAGCATGGGCACCCCGCGTTCCAGAAACCGGAGCTGTTCAAGACCTTCCAATTCCTCAAGTGAACCAGCCGTCCAGCCGGGATAATCCATCAACGCCCCGGGCCTATATGCATAGACACCGACATGGTGAAATACCGGGGTGTCGGCGTCATCCTGATAGGTCTTGTTGGTGTATGGGATCACCTCTTTGGAGAAATAGAGCGCGTTGTTATCCGCCCCAAAAACCGCCGTTGTCCCACCAACGCGCCCTGCACGCCGATCAGCAAGGAACCCGTTCAGCGCCCGTCCGTCCGCCCGCAAAACCGGGGTGGCGACGGCCGCTTGCGGATTTGCCGCTAGGCCTTTGACGAGGTCCTCAATAAACCATGCCGGGGTCAGGGGTGCGTCGCCTTGCAGGTTGACCACGATGTCAAAATCGCCGCCTAGCTTTTGCAACGCCTCTGCGCAGCGTTCTGTCCCGTTCTGACAATCGGGCGACGTCATCACAACTTCGGCCCTAAACGCGGTGGCCGCGTCCTGAATACGGCTATCATCGGTGGCAACCACGACGCGGTCCACGCCTTGCACGGCCATGGCCGCATCCCAGGATCGTCGAATCAATGTCTTGCTTTCACCCGTTGCCCCTCTGAGCGCGACAAGAGGCTTGCCGGGATACCGGGACGATGCATAGCGGGCGGGTATGACGATTAGGACTGACATCAGGCGTTTTGCAGTTTTACATCAGGGGAATAGGCGATGAAGAACGGGTTTTCGAAACCCGGTTTGCCATATTGCAGCGGGCTGTGATCATCAAAGCGCACGACCTGCCCACCAGCACCTGCCAGAACCGCATGCCCGGCAGCGGTATCCCATTCCATGGTCCGCCCGAGGCGCGGATAAATGTCAGCCTCCCCCGTGGCGACAAGGCAGAATTTCAGCGATGATCCCGCGCTTTTCATGTCGGCAGTGTTGTATTTGTTAATGTAGTCATCGGTCGCCTGATCCCGATGCGACTTTGAGGCGACGACCAGCAAGGCAGCATTGTCCGGTGTCGACACGGCCAAGGCGGTCTGCCTACCAGCAGCCTCTTTATCGAAAGGCCCTGTTTCCTCAACCGTTTGACCGTCTGCATTGGTATAGAACAACCGTTCCTTCGCAGGGGCATAGACCACCCCACGCACGGGTTTGCCGTCAACCACATAGGCAATGTTGACCGTGAAATCGCCGCGCCGTTTGATGAATTCCTTGGTGCCGTCCAGCGGATCCACGATCAGAAAGGTGCTGACTGACTGGGTGTGTGTGCTGGCCTGCTCTTCGGTGACCAGCGGCACATCCGGGAAAGCGGCCCGCAAACCGGCACTGATGATCGCATCCGCTGCCTCATCTGCCGCTGTGACAGGGCTGTCGTCACTTTTAGCGCGTACATCGAAGTCCGGTGACTGATAGACTTCCATGATTTTATCACCGGCCTGAAGCGCGAGTCGGCGTATGACCTGGGTCAGTTGATCAAAGTCCATTTGTTTTTGGGCCTCCTGCAGGATTCATTGAAAATCAGCGTTTTCACCCTTATGATCGGGGCTTACGCGAACAGCAAGCAAACCCTTAAACCGCCACTGATCGGCACGCCGGAAAGTCATCTTTCATGTTTCAGGCCAACACAAAGACAAGCAAGGCGCGCGGCGCCTTTGGCCTGCTTGAGGTGATCTATTTCTCAATCGTGCGGTCGCTCCGGCAATCGCACCGGCATGCGGTTGTTGGCATGTTGATGAACATGGTGCAGGCACTGACGCTGGTCTTTGCCTTTTTCATTATGTTCGAGCTTCTGGGCATTCGCGGCGCGGCGCTACGCGGCGATTTCCTGCTATACATCATGTCAGGTATTTTCGTTTACATTACGCATATCAAGGCGGTTGGCGCCGTGCTGAATTCCGAAGGCCCTGCATCACCAATGATGCAACACGCGCCGATGAACACGATCATTGCGATCAGCGCATCTGCCGTATCCAGCCTTTATATTCAGTTTTTTTCCCTGCTGATCATCCTGTTGATCTACCATATCGCCATTACCCCGATCTCGATTGACATGCCGGTTGCGGCGATGGGCATGTTCCTGTTGGCATGGTTTTCAGGGGTCGCTGTGGGAATCGTATTTCTGGCGATGAAGCCCTGGGCCCCCGGTTTTGTCAGTATCTGCTCGGCGATCTATATCCGTGCCAACATGATTGCCTCGGGCAAGATGTTTGTTGCAAACACATTGCCCGCGTCAAAGCTCTCACTGTTTGACTGGAACCCGCTGTTTCACATTATTGACCAGATGCGGGGCTTTGTATTTCTGCATTACAACCCACATTTTTCGAGCTGGGCCTACACACTAAAAATCACACTGATCCTGCTTTTGGTCGGTATGATGGGCGAATTCTATACAAAGCGGCATGTATCGCCCAGCTGGTCAGCCGGTCGATAACAACAGGTCACAGACATACATGACGCGATGTCGTCAAAAAATATGATTTTTTCCCCTATTTCCTATGGAAGCTGCGGTTGCAGGCCCCATTTCGCATCCCTATATACGCCAAGATAATTGTTCAGGGCTAAACCCCTGATCAGACTCATGTAACTGGCGCGAGTGCCAAAATGGGTTCGCGCAACTCAAACCGCCTAAAGTAGAGGGATTTGAAAATGTCCAAAGTTATCGGGATCGACCTGGGAACGACCAATTCTTGTATCGCCATCATGGATGGCTCCAAACCACGCGTTGTTGAAAACGCCGAAGGTGCGCGTACAACGCCATCTATCGTGGCATTCACCGACGACGAACGCCTTGTTGGCCAACCTGCAAAACGTCAGGCCGTCACCAACCCTGAAAACACCATCTTTGCTGTGAAGCGTCTGATCGGTCGTCGGTTCGACGACAAGGACCTGTCCAAAGAGAAAAAGAACATGCCATTCAACATTGTCGATGGCGGCAATGGCGATGCATGGGTCGAAAGCAAGGGTGAGAAATACTCTCCAAGCCAGATTTCTGCCTTTATCCTTGGCAAGATGAAAGAAACCGCCGAGAGCTATCTTGGCGAAGACGTGACTCAAGCGGTCATCACAGTTCCTGCCTATTTCAACGACGCCCAGCGTCAGGCGACCAAGGACGCAGGCAAGATTGCTGGCCTTGAGGTTTTGCGGATTATCAACGAACCAACAGCTGCTGCACTGGCCTACGGTCTCGACAAGAAAGACAGCAAGACCATCGCCGTTTATGACCTTGGCGGCGGTACATTCGACGTCACCATCCTGGAAATCGACGACGGGTTGTTCGAAGTGAAATCCACCAACGGGGATACGTTCCTTGGTGGTGAAGACTTTGACATGCGCATCGTCAACTACCTGGCCGATGAGTTCAAAAAAGAGAACTCTGTCGATCTGACCAAAGACAAGATGGCGCTGCAGCGTTTGAAGGAAGCTGCTGAGAAGGCGAAGATCGAATTGTCTTCTTCTTCCAGCACTGAAATCAACCAGCCGTTTATCTCGATGGGATCAAACGGGCAGCCGCTGCACATGGTCATGAAACTGACCCGTGCGAAGCTGGAAAGCCTTGTCAGCGACCTGATCAAGAACTCTATCAAACCGTGCAAGGAAGCGATCAAAGACGCGGGCCTTTCGGTCAACGACATTGATGAGGTTGTCCTTGTCGGCGGTATGACCCGGATGCCCAAGGTAAAGGAAGAGGTCGCCAAATTCTTTGGTAAGGAAGCACACCAGGGCGTGAACCCTGACGAAGTTGTTGCCATGGGCGCCGCTATTCAGGCCGGTGTTCTGCAAGGTGACGTGAAAGACGTCGTTTTGTTGGACGTGACACCACTGTCCTTGGGTATCGAAACACTTGGCGGTGTCTTCACCCGCCTGATCGACCGGAACACAACGATCCCGACCAAAAAATCTCAAGTCTTTTCGACCGCTGAGGACAACCAGAACGCCGTGACGCTGCGCGTGTTCCAGGGTGAGCGTGAGATGGCTGCTGACAACAAGATGTTAGGCCAGTTCAACCTTGAGGATATTCCACCAGCCCCACGCGGCATGCCGCAAATCGAGGTGACTTTCGATATCGACGCCAACGGCATCGTTGAAGTGGGTGCCAAGGACAAGGGCACTGGCAAAGAACAAAAGATCACGATTCAGGCTTCTGGCGGTCTGTCGGACGAGGATATCGAAGCAATGGTCCAGGATGCCGAGGCGAATGCCGAGGCAGACAAGGAACGCCGCGAGTTGGTGGATGCCAAGAACCAGGCTGAAAGCCTGATCCACTCGACCGAAAAGTCGATGGAAGAGCATGCCGACAAGGTTGATCCAACCACGATCGAAGCTATCGAACTGGCGATTGCTGCGCTGAAAGACGATCTGGAAGCCGACGATGCGAAGGCTGACAAGATCAAATCTGGTATCCAGAACGTGACCGAAGCCGCCATGAAGCTGGGCGAAGCGATCTATAAGTCACAGCAGGAGGAAGAGGGCGAGGCAGAGCCCGAGGCACGCGGTGCAGATGAAGCCGATGACGACATCCTTGATGCCGATTTCGAAGATCTGGACGACGAAAAGCGTGACAACTAAAGCGGCCCGCCGCTAGGAATTTGACCGGCCCGTGAACCGGGCCGGTCTTTTCCGTTTCCCAAGGGGAAAATTACCATGGCAAAACGTGACTATTACGATGTTTTAGGGGTCGCCAAAGGGGCAGATGCCGCTGCAATCAAGAAAGCCTATCGCCAAAAGGCGAAGGAGCTTCACCCCGACCGAAATTCTGACAACCCTGACGCCGAAGCCCAGTTCAAAGAGGCGAACGAAGCTTACGAGGTTCTGAAAGACGACAACAAGAAAGCCGCCTATGACCGCTATGGCCACGCCGCGTTTGAAAACGGCATGGGCGGGGGTGGACCACGCGGGCAGCAGGGTGACTTTGCCAGCGCGTTTTCGGACGTCTTTGACGATCTGTTCGGCGATTTCATGGGCGGTCGTGGCGGCGGTGGCCGTCGGGGCGGAGCCCAGCGCGGCAACGACCTGCGTTATAACTTGCGGATCAAGCTGGAGGACGCCTTTGCTGGGCTGCAAAAGACCATCACCGTGCCAACAGCCGTGGCGTGTGATGCTTGCAGCGGCACAGGTGCTGAAGGTGGATCCGAACCGCAAACCTGCCCGACATGTTCCGGCATGGGCAAGGTCCGCGCACAGCAGGGTTTCTTTACCGTCGAACGCACCTGCCCGACATGTTCGGGTATCGGCCAGACCATCAAGAACCCATGCAACACTTGCCACGGGCAGGGTCGCGTCGAAAAGGAAAAGTCGCTATCCGTCAACATCCCTGCGGGTGTTGAAACCGGCACGCGCATCCGCCTGGCAGGCGAAGGCGAAGCCGGGATGCGAGGCGGCCCAACCGGTGATCTTTATATCTTTATCGAGGTTAACGATCACGCGTTGTTCGAACGCGATAGCACAAATCTGTTCTGCCGGGTGCCCGTCTCAATCGCGACGGCAGCCTTGGGCGGTGAGATTGAAGTGCCCACGATTGATGGTGGCCGCAGTCGGGTGAAAGTGCCCGAAGGCTCGCAATCCGGTCGGCAAATGCGCTTGCGCGGCAAAGGTATGCCGGCCCTGCGTGGTGGTGGTACGGGGGACATGTTCATCGAGTTGGCGGTTGAAACACCCGTCAAACTGACATCCCGGCAACGCGAGATCCTCAAGGAATTCGATAAGCTCAGCGAAGATAACAACCCGCAAGGCTCCAGTTTCTTCAAATCTGTCAAAAGCTTCTGGGACAGTATGAAAAGCTGACAGTTAGGGCGTTTTGCTACATGGCTTAACGGCATGGTAACCAAGAACGCGGCAAAGTTATTTGTATGAGTAACTTTTCCGAAACTCGGTCGCTTTTTGCTGATCATGACGATGTTGTTGCGGTGCCCGCCCTGCCCAAGGGGCGTACCCCATCCTATATGCGTGATCATCGCAAGCGGCTGCGCGAACGGTTCATGACGGGTGGCGCAGTTGCCATGCCGGATTATGAACTGCTGGAACTTATCCTGTTTCGCGCCATTCCCCGGCAAGATGTCAAACCGCTCGCCCGTGATTTGCTGGACCGGTTTGGTGACTTCAACCGCGTTCTATCCGCGCCCCTATCCCAATTGACCGAGGTGAAGGGCGTTGGTCACGCAGTCGTTGTTGAACTGAAAGTGGTCGAGGCAGCAGCCCACAGGCTGGCCCGTGCAAAGGTTATGCAGCGGCATGTCGTGTCCAGTTGGCAGGCGCTGCTAGATTACTGCCACACCGTTATGGCACATCGTGACACCGAACAGTTTCGCATTCTTTATCTGGATACCAAGAATGTTCTGATCGCTGATGAAGAACAGGCGCGCGGCACGGTGGACCACGTCCCGGTATATCCGCGCGAGGTTGTAAAACGAGCGTTGGAACTCAATGCCACGTCCATCATCCTTGTACATAATCATCCGTCTGGTGATCCGACGCCGTCACAGGCCGATATTGATATGACACACCAGATCGATGACGCGGCAAGGGCACTGGGCATCACCGTGCATGACCATCTGATTATCGGAAAATCCTGCGAGCTGAGTTTCCGATCACAAGGCTTGATGTGCTAATTCGCTTCTCGGCCTTGTCTATTGCAAGCCTTCCACAAGCGTTCGAAACATATTGGCGTGAATGACAGAAGGTACTTCCGCATCACAAGATGGAATTCGCACCGCCAAATCCTGCGATACCAAAAGGCGCCCTGAGTTTGTCTGAATACCGACAGCATCGACATCGCGGCCGCAGTTGTTATCTGTGACGGTCGCACCGACCTGCAACGCTACAAGGCCATCGCGGTTCATCAAACCGGCTGGGAATGTGTAAATCTCGGCCCAGTAGGGCAGTTGCGCGTCCGAGGTTCCCAAACGCATCATGAACCCGCGTTCCCCCTGCTGCGCCAATTCGGGGCTTTGCGTTGACGCCGACCAGATATGGCCGGGGTCACCAAAGGTCGCCCCAAATTCAAGCGCGTGGAGTTGCAGATTGTTGTTCCCGCGCCATTGCAGAACGGCCCGGTCATATTCCAACGCATCAACCACCATCAAAGTCACGCGCGCCGCTTCTATATTGTCAAAGGTCACGGTGAATGTGGCGTTCGGGTCCAATGCCGGCGTCCTGACGGTCGCATTCCCGTCAGCATCGGTGCGACCCGAAAAGGCCATACCCTGATGCCACACGACAAAATCAGCATCGGTGTGGCAGGGCGACTGAATGTTCAACTGCACCATCGCGGCAAGCTGCTGTGTCGCCGAAAGCACTGACTTACAGCCATCAAGTGGAGAGCCGGGAACAAAACCAATCCGGGGGGCTTCCATCTCTTGAAACTGGGTATCGACGGCGGCCACGGTCTGGATGTTGGCAATTGGCATCGACTTGGGCGCGCCAACGGCTTCTGGCACCCCAAAGACAGCGTTCCCCGACGCATCCCGCGCCATCATCACACCATTCACGTAGCTGGCGGTTGGCTGGCTGGCCTTTCGGACGGCCCGTTCGTTGGCCTGGCTGCCGTTTTGCAACAACAAACCAACGCCCAATACCATTGCCGCTGCCAAAATCGCAAAAGCGAGTTTGCGCGTAAGAGCCATCCCCGGTCTCCTTCGCCTACCCAGTTCAACTATCGGGTGTTCCAAGAAACGGTGTCTTCAGCAGGACCGGTACTGGGCCTTACGGTGACCCAATTATGTCAAGTTTCAGGCAAGCCGCCCGTGGCAATGTTTGAACTTCTTGCCAGATCCACATGGGCAGCTGTCATTTCGCCCCGGGTTGCCCCACGTTTTGGGGTCGTTTTCATCGAACCCTTCCTTTGGCGCATTCGGCTTGTCCAGGCTTGGCGCCGCCGCTGGGGCCGGGGCCGCTAACTTGGCCGCCTGCTCTTGCTGTTCTCGTAGCTGCGCGATCAGGGCGGATTGTTCTTCTTCCGACATCGGACGAATCTGGCCAAGCTTTTGCGATACATCTACGCGCAGCCCATCCAAAAGCCGTTCAAACAGTTGGAACCCTTCTGTCTTGTATTCGTTCAGCGGGTCACGTTGCGCATAGCCGCGGAACCCAACGACCGACCGCAGATGTTCCAGCGTCAGCAAGTGTTCGCGCCATTTCGCATCAATCGTCTGCAACAACAGTTGCTTTTCAATATTCCGCATGGTTTCCGGACCGAAGGCTTCGGCCTTCTCTGCCATGAATGCGTCAGAGGCCTCTTCCAGCCTTTCGCGCATGGCTTCATCATCAACGCCTTCTTCCTCGGCCCACTCCATCACTGGCGCATCAACGCCGATGTCACGGATGACCGCCGCATAGAGCCCTTCAGTATCCCATTGATCTGCATAGGTTTTCGCAGGCATATAGTCTGCAACGAGATCGTCGATAACCTGATGGCGCATGTCCTGCACGATTTCGCCAAGATCGGTTGCTTCCATGATTTCGCGCCGCTGCGAAAAGATCACCTTACGCTGATCATTCATCACATCGTCGAACTTCAAAAGCTGCTTGCGGATGTCAAAGTTGCGCCCTTCGACCTTGGCCTGCGCGCGTTCCAGCGATTTGTTCACCCATGGGTGTTCAATCGCTTCGCCCTCTTTCATCCCCAGCCCCGACAACACCTTGTCCAGCCGTTCGGACCCGAAGATGCGCATCAGATCGTCTTCGAGCGAAAGGAAGAACGAGGAGCGACCCGGGTCCCCTTGACGACCAGAGCGACCGCGCAACTGGTTGTCGATCCGGCGACTTTCATGCCGTTCCGTGGCCAAAACAAACAGACCACCGGCGGATTTCACCTTTTCTTTTTCGTCGGCAACTTCAGTTTCGATCCGGCTACGCAATGCTTCTGGATCAGCCTCGGGATCTTCGGCCATGGCTTGCAGCACGCGCATTTCGACGTTGCCACCAAGCTGAATGTCTGTTCCACGACCCGCCATGTTTGTCGCGATGGTCACCGCGCCCAGTTTACCTGCGTCCGCAATGATCTGCGCTTCTTGTTCATGCAGGCGCGCGTTGAGCACGTTGAAGGTGATCCCTTCAGCCTTAAGTAGATTAGCAAGATGTTCGGATTTTTCGATGGATGTCGTACCCACAAGGATCGGTTGCCCGTTTTCATGAGCATTCTTGATCTCGGCGACCACGCCTTCAAATTTCTCGCGGGCGGTGCGGTAGACCTGATCGTTGTCATCGGCGCGGGCGATGGGACGGTTGGTCGGAATTTCGACGACACCCAAGCCATAAATCTGCTGGAATTCCTCGGCTTCGGTCAGCGCCGTACCGGTCATGCCGGACAGCTTGTCGTATAGCCGGAAATAGTTCTGGAACGTGACAGAAGCGAGGGTCACGTTTTCAGGTTTGATCGAGACATGTTCCTTGGCCTCGATCGCCTGATGCAAACCGTCGGACAGGCGACGGCCCGCCATCATCCGGCCGGTGAATTCGTCGATCAGCACGACCTCATCATCGCGCACGATGTAGTCTTTATCCTTGGTGAACAGCTTATGCGCTCGCAACGCCTGATTGACGTGGTGGACCAACGTGGCGCTCTCTGGGTCATAAAGCGTCTGTCCCTCGGGCAGCAGTTCAACCTGGGCAAGCCGTTCTTCAAGCCAATCATTGCCTTCGTCGGTAAAGGTGGCCTGCCGCGTTTTTTCATCCAGCGTGAAATGCGCGTCATCAATCTCTGGCGCGATTTCGTTAATCTTGGCGTACATTTCGCTACGGTCCTGGGCAGGGCCGGAAATGATCAGAGGGGTCCGCGCCTCATCGATCAGGATGCTGTCCACCTCATCGACGATGGCGAAGCTGTGGTGGCGTTGATACATCTGATCCAGTTCGGATTTCATGTTGTCGCGCAGATAATCGAAGCCAAGCTCGTTATTCGTGGCATAGGTCACATCACAGGCATAAGCCGCCTTTTTTTCATCATCGGGTTGTTGCGGCACAACGACGCCAGTGGTCAGACCCAATGCGCCGTAAACCTTGCTCATCCATTCCGCATCGCGGCGGGCCAGATAATCGTTGACGGTGACGATATGCACGCCCTTGCCGGTCAGCGCATTCAGATAGGCCGGAAAGGTCGCGACGAGGGTCTTACCCTCACCCGTTTTCATTTCCGAAATATTGCCCTGATGCAGAAAAATGCCGCCAATAAGCTGCGTGTCAAAGGCACGCAAACCAAGGGCCCGTTTCGCCGCCTCGCGGCAGTTGGCAAATGCCTCTGGCAGCAAATCATCAAGGTTTTCGCCTTTCATCGCCCGTTGTGCCAGGCTTTCGGTTTTTTCTTTGATACCTTCGTCGCTCAGCGCCTCGTATTCAGCTTCCAGCGCGTTGATCTTTTCGACAAGGGGGCGCACCGATTTGACCTTGCGGTCATTAGGGGTGCCAAACACCTTTTTCGCGATCGTTCCGATACCCAGCATATTCACTCCGGCGGCGCAGTCGCGCCTGTCTGACATCTATTTGAGAGGAGGTCGCTTGTAGGCCCGTCGTGGGCCACATACAAAGGGCCAAGACCAGCCCCCTCTGAGGCATTCAAGGGATGTAAGGGGCCGGATATGCAGTGTCAACGCCACGCACCGATGCGGGCTATCAAGGGATCGTTTAATGCTGAAACATGTTGCAGTTTTGGGGTCAGCTGTGCTGGCCTTTTGTGTGTCTACGGCGGCTTTCGCCCAGGAAGAGGTGACTGCGGACACCGTTATCGCCACAGTGGGTGATACAGAGATTACAGTGGGCCATGTCATCATCGCGCGCAGGCTGTTGCCGCCGCAATACGCCCAGTTTCCTAACGAGGTTCTGCTTGACGGGTTGATCGACCAGTTGATCCAGCAGCAACTTCTGGCCGACCAGCTGGATGCAGTGCCCCCCGGAATTGAGATGACGTTGCAAAACGAACGCCGCTCTATGATGGCGAATGAGGTCATCAACGCGATTGCCAAGGACGCGGTGACCGACGAAGCCGTTCAAGAGGCCTATGACGCCAGATTTGCAGATGCGGAGGATGTGACCGAATTCAACGCTTCGCATCTGCTGGTCGAAACCGAGGAAGAGGCAAATGCCGCCAAACAGCGCATTGATGATGGCGCAGCCTTTGCCGATGTCGCCCGGGATGTGTCCACCGGGCCAACAGGCCCGAATGGCGGTAATCTGGGTTGGTTTGGCCCCGGTGCGATGGTCCCCGAATTCGAAGAGGCGATCACATCGCTTGAGCCGGGCGGTGTTTCTGACCCGTTTGAAACCCAGTTCGGCTGGCATGTCGCCACCCTGAACGAAGAACGTGTTCAGGCAAAACCGACATTGGAAGAGATGCGCGGCCAGTTGGTGGCTGAGTTGCAGGAGGCCGCTGTCACCGCCCGTCTGGAAGAGTTAAGCGAAAATGCCGCGATCAAGAAGCCTGCCGAAGGTGATTTTGATCCCAATATCGTCGACCAGACCGATCTTTTGGAATTGGAATAACAGGCATGCCTGTCTCACCACTTGCGCCTGCCAAAATCGCGGCTTTGCCCGCGATTGACGGCGTGACCGTCGCGACGGCCGCTGCCGGTGTCCGCTATACCGGCCGCACCGACGTGATGCTGGCCGTTTTGGCCCCAGGCAGCGCAGTTGCGGGTGTATTTACCCGTTCGGCCACACGATCCGCCAATGTGCTGGATTGTCAGACCAAGCTGGGCGGTGACCCGGCTGACGGCGCGGCAATTCTGGTGAATTCGGGTAATTCCAATGCGTTCACCGGGCGGCATGGCGATGGCAGCGTGGCTGCCATCTGTCAGGCCGTGGCACAGGCGCTGGCGATTGATCAGCAGCGCGTCTTTACGGCATCAACCGGGGTGATTGGCGAACCGCTGCCGCATAACCGTATTGTGGCCAAGGTGGGCGCACTTGCCGAAGGGCAAACCGCCGGCGGTTTGAACGCTGCGGCAGAGGCGATCATGACCACCGACACATTCCCCAAGGCGGCAAGCGCGGTGGTTGATGTTGATGGAAAGCCCGTCACAATTGCGGGCATCGCCAAAGGATCGGGCATGATCGCCCCGGACATGGCGACCATGCTGGTCTATATCTTTACCGATGCGGTGATCAGCCAGAACGCCTTGCAAACGCTATTGGCAGAGCTGAACGCCAAGACGTTCAACTGTATCACCGTGGATAGCGATACGTCGACCTCTGACACGTTGATGATGGGTGCGACCGGCGCATCCGGCGTTGATGTCACCGGCAACGCGACTTTTGCAGATGCGCTGCACAGCGTGATGCTTGATCTGGCGCATCAGGTTGTGCGCGATGGTGAGGGCGCCACGAAATTCGTTACCGTCGACGTGACCTCTGCAACCAATGATGATGACGCGCGCAAGGTTGCGCTGGCCATCGCCAATTCGCCATTGGTCAAGACCGCCATCGCGGGCGAGGATCCGAATTGGGGCCGCGTCGTGATGGCGGTAGGTAAATCCGGGGCTGTCGCAGATCGTGACCGTCTGTGCATCCGGTTTGGGGACATTCTGGTCGCCGAAAATGGTTGGGTCGCGCCTGACTATACCGAAGAGGCCGGTGCCGCCTATATGAAGAACGCCGAACTGGCGATCACGGTGGATATGGGATTGGGCAATGGCACGAGCACTGTCTGGACCTGCGATCTGACCCATGGCTATATCCAGATCAACGCAGACTACCGGTCATGAAGGTCGTCCTGGTTTCGGCAGTTGCCCTGATCGACCCGGATGGGCGGGTCCTATTGGCGCAACGCCCCGAAGGGAAATCCATGGCCGGTCTGTGGGAGTTTCCCGGCGGCAAAGTGGAACCGGGCGAAACCCCCGAAGCGGCGCTCATCCGTGAATTGCAGGAAGAGCTGGGCATCGATACTTGGGCGTCCTGTCTGGCGCCCCTGACATTTGCCAGTCATGCCTATGCTGATTTTCATCTGCTGATGCCACTGTTCGCCTGCCGCAAATGGGACGGAGTCCCGCAGTCGCGTGAAAATCAAACGCTGAAATGGGTCAGGCCAAGCGCGTTGCGCGATTACCCCATGCCCGCCGCTGATATTCCGCTGATCCCAATCCTACGCGATTGGTTGTAACCAGGGGAACCCCGCAAAGCTGACGACATCAGGATGGTTACTCGCATGTCCGATCCCACACCCCGCAAAGACATGAGCCTGAAAGGGTTGGAGCTGTTTCAGGTTTGCGCGCGCAAGGGATCACTGCAAGCCACGGCGCAGGAAACCGGCCTGTCAGTTAGCACCGTTTCCCATCACCTGCGCAATCTTGAGGATCATTTAGGCGTCGCCCTGTTTGACCACACACGCAAACCCATGGTCCTGACCCCCAAAGGCCACGTTTTTCTGCGCAATATCGATCAGGCACTACATACAATCCGGAAGGCCAAGGCCGAAGCGTCAGCAGGCAATATTGCCGAGGCAAGCTATCTGCGGATTGGCGCGATCGAGGATTTCGATAGTGATGTGATGCCGAATCTGGCGGTCTATCTGTCCAAAAAGATGCCGGATTGCGATTTTCTGTATCACACCGCATCAAGCCACGAGATTACGCGGATGCTGGGCAACCGCGAACTTGATCTGGGCATCACAACAAGCCCGCCTGAGCGTTTGCGCGACCTGCGCGACCGTCCGCTTTTGCTGGATCCATTTGTTGTTGTGTTACCCGCATTATCAGAGGCGCCGCTGGCTGACGTGGTGGCAGGCCAATCGAAATTGCCGTTCCTGCAATTTTCAAGTGACCTGATCATCGCCCGACAAATCGCGGCGCAGTTGCGCAGGCTAGGCCTGACTTTGCCGCAAAAATTCGAATGTGGCAGCAATCAAACACTGATGGCCATGGTGGCCGCGGGCGCGGGTTGGACCATCACAACCTCATTGCTTTTTTCGCGCGCCCGCCGGTTCCAACCGCAACTGCGGATGCACCCGTTTCCCGGCAAACGCTTCTCGCGCACCTTATCATTGGTTGCGACGCCGGATTGTTCCCGATCTGTCAGCGAATTGGTCAATGCCAGGCTTCGTGAGGCGTTGGAGCAGCACGTCTTGCGATCTTTTCAGCAAACAGCACCGTGGCTCAAAGACCAATTCACCCTGATTGAATGATACTTTTCACCCATGCAGGATATTGAAGCGCGCCTTGATCCGGGCATCTTGTTCTGGGGTGAGGTAGACCGGTCTGTGATTGTCTAGAACGTCCCGCGCGCGCTCATTTGCCAATGCCCATGCATCCTTCCCACCCGCTTGGGCCCAACTGCGTGGTTCATTGCGGTCCGCAAGCGTCGGGTAGAAGTAATCCCGCTCCATCGCGGCAAATGTGTGCTGACCGCCTAGGAAATGCCCCTCACCCAAAACCGCCTCGACGATTGCGTCATAGCCCAGATTTTCATCTGACACCTCCAACCCGCGCAAGGCACGATAGGTATGCGAATGCATTTCATCATCCAACACAAACGCCTCAAAACTAGCGCCCAGCAGCGACGCCGTCATACCTGAACTTTCATAGATCAGGTTGCCCCCAGCCAAGGCAGCGGCGAGTGATGTCAGCCCTTTTTCCATCCCGTATTGCGCATCAATGGCCTTTGCGTCGGTCATCGAACAGGCCACACCGGACGGCAGGCCCAACCAGTTGGACAGTTGTGCGGATGCCGCGTTCAGCACCGCCGTTTCCCCGCTGCCGCCTGAAAATGCGCCTGTCCGCAAGTCAATCACAAGCGGCCAGTTGGAAAACACCATTGGAAAGCCGGGCTGGATAGCGTGGACCATCACAAGGCTCGCCAACGTCTCTGCCAGCGATTGCGCGAGGAAACCAGCCAGCGTTGCCGGGGCTGTGGCACCCGCTTGCGCCGCCGTGATGCAGGACATGGGAATGTTGTTTTTGATGCATTCATAAACGACATCCACCGCGTCTTCACCAAACCGCAGCGGCGAAATAATCGGGCTGATATGCGCCTTCATAAACGGGCGTTTGGCAAATTCGCCGGGGCCGCCAGCAGCGATATCCAGCATATCCACAATCGGGGCAACATGTTCTGCCAGCGTGAAAGAGGTCGCAGTCGGCTTCGTCGTGTTTTTGATCAACGCATAGGCGGTGTTCACGTCCAGATCATATGTGTCGGGCACATCCGTGGCCACGCAACAGCGGGTGTACCAACTGACATTGGGTAAAGTGTCCTGCAATCGCGTAAAATCATGCAAGTCTGCCAGAGTCGAGGGACGATAGTTTCGACTATCAAGGTCAAGGGTCTGCACTGCGGCACCGCCCGTGCCAAAATACACCCGGGCGCCGCCAACCGTGATTGAGCGGTCATCGTCTCGCCCATGTAGGACAAAGGTTTTCGCAGCTTGATCAATCGCCTGCTCAACCAATGTCGGCGGAAAAAGGATACGTCCTGCACCACCATCAGCAGCCCCCACTGCCAGAAGATCAGCATGCAGTCGCGCAGGCACCTCACCCAGTCCCAGATTTTCCAGCAGTTGCAAAGCAGTATCATAGATCCGCTGCAAATCAGCCTCGGACAGGGGTTTGTATGCGCCGCCAATCTGGCCGGGCGGACATGGATCAAACGCAGGTGCAGCAGCGCGTTTTGCAAGACGCGCCTGACGTCCCTTTCGTTTGATGGATTCACCCATGCCTGCAGCCCTGTGCGATTGCCAGTGATGCGATCAAAGACGTTTGCGGTGTATCTGGCGATGAGATTGAACTTTATCCTAAATAATCAAATTTCAATTCACTGTTTTTCGAAATTACGCCTAATAGGTTGTCGTGACCGGGAAAGTACCGCCCAATTTCCGGGAAGCTTGGGAGGATACTGGTCATGAAATCACGCTCGAAAGTTGTCGTCATCGGGGGCGGTATCGCGGGCTGTTCGACGCTTTACCATCTGACACAGGAAGGCTGGTCTGATGTGGTTTTGATTGAGCGTGATGAACTCACCTCTGGCACCACATGGCATTCAGCCGCGCAGGTCACGAATTTCGGTATGAACCAGACAATGGTGGGGCTGAAAAAGCACTCGATCAGCCTGTACAAAAAACTGCGCGACGACCCTGAATACCCGGTTGGTTATCATCATGGCGATGGCGGTATTCGCCTGGCCAATACCGAGGCGCAGATGCAAGGCTATCGCCATTTCGCATCAATGGCCCGGGGCATGGATGTCACGTTTGAGGTGATCGACGCCGCAGAATGCGCCCGGCGGCATCCGCTGATTTCGACCGACAACCTGATCGGTGGCCTATGGGATGGCGAAGATGGCGATATTGACCCCGCCCAACTTTGTCAGGCGCTCGCTTTTCATGCGCGCAAGGCGGGCGCAGAGGTGTATCGCCATACCAACGTCACCGCCCTGACGCAGCACGGCGATGACACTTGGACGGTCGAGACTGACAAGGGCAGCATCGACGCCGATATTGTCGTAAATGCCTGCGGCTACCGGGTGAATGAGGTGGGCGCAATGATGGGTGTGCAGCACCCGGTGGCGTCGATGGAACACCAGTATTTTGTGACCGAGGATATTCCAGCGATTATTGAGGCGGGTCATCGGATGTCGCTGCTACGCTGCCCGATCTCGGATTATTATTGTCGGCAGGAAAAGCAGGGCCTGCTGGTCGGTTTCTATGAGCAGGATTGCAAGACTTGGGGGATGGATGGGATCAGCCCCAGCTTTGCCAATGACCTATGCCCCGACGATCTGGATCGGGTGATGGATGTGCTCGAAGGTGCCTTTGCGCGGATGCCCGCACTGGCTGAAGCGGGGATCAAACGTGTCGTCAACGGGCCGATCACCTATACGATTGATGGCGCGCCGCTGGTGGGTCCGATCCCGGGCAAACGGAATGCGTTCTGCATCATCGGGCTGCGCGCCGGTGTGGGCGAGGGCGGCGGACATGGCTGGCTGCTGGCGCAGCAAATTGTGCATGGGGAAGCCTGTTACGACACATGGTGTCTGGATCCGCGCCGTTTCACCGGACATGCGACTGTTGAACTGACTGCCCTGAAAGCGGTCGAGGATTATCAGAACGAATTTCGGTTTCATTTCCCAAATGAACACCGGCCCGCCGGGCGCCCTGCCAAAACCACGCCGCTGACCCCGGTCCTGGCGGCGGAGGGAGCCACCTTTACCGTCGTCAATGGCTGGGAAAGGGTGGAGTACATCAAGCCCACGCCGGATTTTCGCCCCTCGCTGAGTTTCGATTTTGATGAGGCGTTTGATGTCGTCGCTGACGAGGTTCGCAATGTGCAGGAAAACGTGGGGCTGGCTGAGGTCAACGGCTTTAACCGGTTCGAGATTACCGGAGCGGACCGTCACAGTTTCCTTGATCGGATGTTCTGCAGCAATGTCGGCAGACGTGATGGTCGCGTTGGTCTGGGCTATCTGTTGAACCACCACGGAATGATCAAGGGGGAGGCCACATTGGCCAATCTGCCCGCATCAGATCGCGGGCCGGATCGCGTTTGGTACGGGTCGGCCGCTGCGGCGGAGTTTCACGATATGGATTGGCTGACCACGCATCTGCGTGATGGCGAAGATGTGCAAATCCGTAGCCTGACAAATGACCAGACGATCCTTGTTCTGGCGGGCCCCAGGTCGCGCGATGTCTTGTCAGCCTGCGCACGCGGTGATTGGTCCAAGGAGGCGTTTCCGTGGCTATCCGTGCGCGAATGCTATGTCGGGTTTGCCCCTGCGACGGTGATGAGCGTCAGCTTTTCCGGTGAACTGGCTTACGAGATTCACGTGCCCAACGCCTCGCTTTATGCTGCCTATCTTGCGTTGCGCGAAGCGGGGGCGGTGCATGGTCTGAAACTATTCGGCGCGCGGGCCGTTGAATCAATGCGCATGGAAAAAGGGTTTCTACATTGGAAGGCCGATCTGATCACCGAATTTGATCCATTCGAAACCGGACTGGAGCGGTTTGTGAGAATGGACAAAGACGAACTTATCGGGCGGGACGCGCTGCGCGAGCGGAAAACTGCAGGGCCGACCAAGCGACTCGTCACCCTAAAAATAGACGCATCGCGGGCGCCTGCCCATGCGGGCGCATCACTGATGCAGGGCGATCAGGTGGTTGGCACCATCACATCAGGTGATTGGGGACACAGGACCGGGCTGAACCTTGCCTATGCGTTTGTCACACCCGAGTTGGCCGAGATCGACAGCACGATGCAACTGGATTCATGCGGTATCATGACAGACGCAACCGTGATCGCTGCGTCGCCTTATGATCCGGATCACATTCGGATGCGAAGCTGACCAATGAAAAAAGGGCGCGCCTTTCAGCCCGCCCTTTCTTTTGGTCTATCGGTCAGATCAAAGCTCGCGTTCGACCTCTGTCCGTTCAAAGATTTCGATCACGTCATCGGGGCGGATGTCATCGTAGTTTTCGAATGCCATCCCGCATTCCTGACCTGATTGCACCTCGGGTACCTCATCCTTGAAGCGCTTGAGCGTTTTCAGCGTACCTTCGTGGATCACCACATTGTCACGCAGCAGACGCACACCGGCAGAACGGCGCGCGACACCTTCAGTGACAATACAGCCGGCAACCTTGCCCACGTTGGAGACTTTGAAGACCTCTTTGATGGTCGCGTAACCGATGAACTTTTCCTGAATTTCAGCAGAGAGCAGACCAGAAGCCGCTTTCTTCACGTCATCCACAAGGTCGTAGATCACTGAATAGTAACGGATTTCCACACCCTTCTGGTTGGCCGTGTTCCGCGCGGACGCGTTCGCGCGCACGTTGAAGCCGAAGACAGGTGCGCCGGATGCTTCGGCAAGGCCGATATCCGTTTCAGTGATCGCACCAACGCCCGAATGCAGCACGCGCACGCGCACCTCGTCGTTGCCGATCTTTTCCATCGCCTGCACGATTGCCTCGGCAGAACCTTGTACGTCGGCCTTGACCAAAATCGGCAGTTCGCTGACGTTTTCGTTCTCTTTCGCGTTGGCCATCAGCTGTTCAAGGGTCGTAGCCGCACCGGCAGCTGCGCGCTTTTCCTTGGCCGCTTTTTCGCGATATTCAGCGATTTCGCGGGCCTGCGCATCGGTTTCGACCACGTTCAGCACGTCACCAGCTTCGGGTGTGCCGTTCAGGCCCAGCACCTCAACCGGGACGGATGGGCCAGCTTCGTTCACCCGCTCACCCTTGTCGTTGATCAGCGCGCGGACCTTACCGTGCTGTTCACCTACAACAAAGATGTCACCCTGACGCAATGTCCCGTTCTGCACCAGAACAGTCGCCACGGGGCCACGGCCCACGTCAAGTTGCGCCTCGATCACGGCACCTTCGGCGGCCCGGTCAGGGTTCGCTTTCAGTTCAAGAATTTCAGCTTGCAGCGCGATGGCTTCAAGCAGTTCATCCAGACCCTGACCAGAGATGGCAGAGACTTCGACATCCTGCACTTCGCCGGACATCTTTTCGACGATGACCTCGTGCTGCAACAGATCGGTGCGCACCTTGTCGGCATTCGCTTCGGGCTTATCGATCTTGTTGATCGCCACGATCATCGGTACTTCAGCCGCTTTGGCGTGGTTGATCGCCTCGATCGTCTGCGGCATGACCGCATCATCAGCCGCCACAACAAGCACGACGATATCCGTCACCTGCGCCCCGCGTGAACGCATGGACGTAAACGCCGCGTGGCCCGGTGTATCAAGGAATGACAGGACAGAACCGCCATCGGTTTTCACCTGATAGGCACCAATATGCTGGGTAATGCCGCCAGCCTCGCCCGCCACAACCTTGGCATTGCGGATCGCATCAAGCAGCGATGTTTTCCCGTGGTCAACATGGCCCATAATCGTGATGATCGGTGGGCGTGCTTGTAGATCTTCGGGCTTGTCTTCGACGGCCTGAATAACGTCTTCCACATCCGCGTCAGAGACGCGGACCACGGTGTGCCCGAATTCTTCGATGATCAATTCGGCAGTGTCGGCGTCAATCGTTTGGTTCTGGGTCGCCATGATGCCGTTTGTCATCAAGGCCTTGACCACATCGGCCACACGTTCAGTCATCCTGTTGGCCAGTTCAGAAACGGTAATCGCCTCTGGCAGCGCCACTTCGCGGAACACCTTTTCACGTTCAGCAGACACACCCATTGCCTTGGCGCGGGCGCGGTCCTGCTTGCGCTTCATCGCAGCCATGGAACGCTGGCGGCCACCATCGCGGCCCGCCATCGCGTCATTCAGCGTCAGTTTACCAGACCGGCGACCGTCATCGGAGCGACCGCCCGGCTTTGCCTTATTGGTGCGATCATTCTTGGTGTCGCGTTCGCGATCGACTTTCGCCCGTGTCGGACGATCAACGGCCGTTTCACCGGGAACAGCCGCCGCTGCCGGTGGCGCGTCGGCTGCGGCTTTTTTGCGCGCGGCTTCTGCTTTTTTGCGTTCTTCTTCCTCGGCCTTAGCCTTGGCGCGTTCTTCGCGGGCTTTGTCTTCGGCCTCTTTGGCTTCGATCTCGGCGCGGCGGGCTTCGCGTTCGGCGGCGCGAGCCTTTTCCTCGGCTTCGCGTTTGGCCTGTTCTTCAGCCTCGCGTGCCTTGGCATTGGCCAGCGCCTTCATCCGGCGTTCCAGCTCTGCATCCGAAATGCCTGCAGGACGCTTTGACGGGTCACCGCCGACAGGACCAGATGGCTTGCCAGTTGGTTTTGCCGCACCCGGCTTTGGCACCACAACGCGCTTACGCTTGGTTTCCACCACGACGTTCTTGGTCCGCCCATGGCTGAAACTTTGCTTCACGTTACTTGGACGCGAACCACCCAGACCGAGTGTCTTTTTACCGTCGTTATCGCTCATCTAGCTTCTTTATCCTTCCCGGAGGCCGTATCGCCGCCGTTCCCTTCGCGCAAACCGCGTAGCTTTGTGGCTTCCTCTACAACACGATTGCTGAGTCCACCAGTGGCAAGCGCGCCATGTATCACAGTTTGCCGCCCAAATGCCAAACCCAATTCGGTTGACGTCAGGCAGCCAAAGTAGCGGGCGCCCTCTGGCGTCCATAGTTTTGCTTTGCCCCGTTCCGACCCGTCAGAGGCCTGCAACAGAACCCGGACCCGTTCACCACCGGCGAGCCAGCCCTTTACCTTTTCAAATCCGCAGACCGCGCGGCCCGATTTACGGGTCAATGCGATCAGGTCAATCGTATGGCGGGCCAGTTGCCGTTCGATTTCATCCGCCAGCCCGTCCGGCACCGTTACCGCCTGTTTGGCCCCGCGCGAGAATTGGCCTTTGGTCGCCTCCTCCAGCGCCTTACGGTCCGCCGTCACATACATGCCGCGCCCGGGCAATTTGCCTAACACATCAGGAAACACCTGATTATCAGGCCCCACAACAAAGCGGATCAGCCCAGCCTTTGGCTGCACCTCGCCCGTGACGATGCATTTACGCTCCGCATCGCCGCGTTCCTTGTTATGACCCCCACGCGCCATCTTTCAGATTCCCGAAGGCCTGCGATCAGGCCTCCGCTTCCTCTTCGACTGCATCGCCGTTTTCTGCGTCGTCTTCTTCGGCATCCGCCTCAAGATCAGCCGGATCAACCCAGCCCAGCATGACGCGGGCGGTCATGACCATATTCTGCGCCTCTTCGAGCGAGACATCAAATGGTTCCAGAACCCCGTCATCCTTGACCCGTTCACCATCAATGGTGGTCCAGCCACCGGCCAGTTCCCAATCTGCACAAGTTGCGAAGTCTTCCAGCGTTTTCACGCCGTCACCGCCCAATGCCTCAAGCATTTGGGGTGTCAGTCCTTCGAAGTTCACAAGGCTGTCTTCAACGCCCAATGCGCGGGCGGCCTCCATCGCCTTTTTCGCCTGCGCATCAAGGTAATCGCGGGCACGAGCCTGCAATTCGCCTGCTGTCGCCTCATCCACGCCTTCGATGACCAGAAGTTCTTCCAACTCAACATAGGCCACTTCTTCGAGATTGGTGAACCCTTCAGACACCAGTAGTTGGGCAAAGAACTCGTCCAGATCAAGGGTATCCATGAACAATTTCGTCCGCAGTTCGAATTCTGCCTGACGCCGTTTGGATTCTTCTTCTTCGGTCATGATGTCGATATCAAGGCCGGTCAGCTGGCTGGCAAGTCGCACGTTCTGACCACGACGACCGATCGCCAGCGAAAGCTGTTCTTCGGGAACGACAACTTCGATTTTGCCGGCTTCTTCGTCCAGAACAACCTTGGCCACCTCGGCTGGTTGCAGCGCGTTCACAAGGAACGTTGGCATATCTTCATTCCATGGAATGATGTCGATCTTTTCGCCCTGCAATTCATTCACGACGGCCTGCACGCGGCTGCCGCGCATACCAACGCAGGCACCGACCGGATCGATAGAGTTGTCGTAGCTGATAACCGCAATCTTTGCGCGTGATCCGGGATCACGGGCGACGGCCTTGATCTCGATGATGCCTTCGTAGATTTCGGGCACTTCCATCTTGAACAGTTCAGCCATGAATTCCGGTGCAGTACGCGACAGGAAAATCTGCGGGCCGCGCTGTTCGCGGCGCACTTCCTTGATGTAGCAACGGATACGGTCATTGGGGCGGTACGCCTCGCGACCGATCTTTTCATTGCGGCGCAGGACGGCTTCACCGGCGCCCACATCAACGATGACGTTGCCGTATTCTTCGCGTTTGACCAGTGCGTTGATGATCGTGCCAGCCTTGTCTTTGAATTCTTCGTATTGCTTGTCACGCTCAGCTTCGCGGACCTTTTGCAGGATGACCTGCTTGGCCGATTGCGCGGCGATGCGGCCCAGTTCAACCGGTGGCACCTCTTCGATCAGCTGTTGGCCGACCTCTGGGTCTTCCATGTATTGCTTGGCCTGTTCGACGGTGAATTCGGCCTGATAATTTTCAAGCTCTTCATCCTCAACCACGGTGCGGACGCGGGTGAATGTTGCCTTGCCGGTCTTGCGGTCGATGGCCACGCGGATATCCATTTCCGCGCCATAGCGGGACTTGGCGGCACGGGCGAGCGATTCTTCCATCGCTTCGACGACCAGGTTGGGGTCGATCATCTTTTCGCGTGCGACGGCCTCTGCTGTTTGCAAAAGCTCTAGCTGGTTGGCTGATGTGATTGCCATCTATGTGTTCTCCTCGCCATCGATGATGGTTTCGATTTCATCAAACTGGGCCTCGTCGATCTGGCCCGCATCCTTGCGCCCGCGCAAAACATCGCGGATCAATTCATCTGTCAGCACCAGTTTGGCGTCTGACAGCCATTCAAATTTCAGACCAACGGTGCCTTCGGTGATGTTGATCAGAACCTCGTCGCCTTCGACCCCGGCCAGTTCACCTTTGAACCGGCGGCGCCCGTCGATCAGTTGTTCGGTTTCGACCTTGGCCTCGAAACCCTGCCATTGATCAAAATCCTTCAGCCGGGTCAGCGGCCGGTCGATACCGGGGCTTGAGACCTCAAGATTATATTCGTCAAGGATCGGATCCTCAACATCCAGAACAGCGCTGAGCGCCGTTGAAATCTGCCCACATTCGTCGACTTCGATCTGGCCATCGGGGCGTTGCACCATGATTTGCAGGATCGTTTCCTTGCCGCTCATCATCCGGACACGCACGACTTCAAATCCCATGTCTTCGACGACGGGGGTGATGATTTCGGCGACACGCCGATCTATCGCTGCTTTTGCAATCAGGTCATTCATCGATCAAAACCGCCTATGTTGCGGCACAAAAAAACGGGCGCGCGGCCCGTTGATATTTCCCGGTGGAGCCTTGGGGGTGGAAGCCAAAACGCCGCTGTTGGTCGTCATATACGCCGCCCTGTGCGAGTCTGCAAGGGTGGTTTGGGGGCGAAAACATGCCATTTCGTTGGAAATGGCAAATATGTGTTTTTGTTCAATACTTTAGGTCAAATTCATCCCGTCTGCATCACGTCGGACATGCGTCGGACTTCTGTCGGACCCCTGCGCCGGGTGGTCCAACGAATTATTAACCTATCAAACCCTTCTAGCGCCCTGATATGATCGACATGTTAATCATCCGTCCATTTCGCATCGCGATGCGTGCCGTCGCAATAGGGTTTGTTGCCCGACAATCCGCAGCGGCAGAGTACATATTTATCCGGCGCGGCCCCTTCGGCCCGGTCATCGGTTGGGGCCGGGATGTCACGCACCCAATAGGGGCCGTTCTTTTCGATTTCGATCTGCGACCGGTCGGCATAGCGGTGGTCGGGGCCTGCAAAGGATAATGCACCGGATGGACATGCGGCAATCACCGCCTCTAGCTCCGCCATGGTTCCGTTATCTGGCTGTACCCAGGGTTTTTGCGCCGGGTTGAAGATATTGCTGGCCAATCGGCCGCATTCGGCCGCATGTGAACACAAAAGCGGGTTATAGTTCACCGTCGCCTCTTTGCCTTCATATGCAATGATACGGTCACGCCCGGCTGGTGTCCCACCCCGACTTTCGAAACCGATATCGTTATGACTGCCATCGCAGAACGGTTTGTTTTTGGAGGCGCCACAACGGCAAAGCGCCATAACGGGCTTCACTTCAATTGGACCATCCGGGCCAGTCAAGCTGCTGACACCGGTGGCAACAATGGGTCCGTTTTCGCGTTCTTCGATCTTTGGTTTTGTCATAATCATAACTCCAGTGGCGTGCGGGCGGACTGGTCGAGTTTGTGTTCCAAGGCACGTCCGATGTTCAGGATCGTGCCTTCATCAAACAGGCGTCCCCAGATCGAAATACCTTGTGGAACAAGAAATGTCTCGCCTGCTGGACCCTCGGCACCAGCGGACAGTTTTCCGGCGGCCAGTGATCCCGGCCTGCGCGTCTTGTGCCGTTCAAAACCTGCGCGCAGATGAAGGCAGGGATGTCCCGTGAAATTGGATGCGACCAGCATGGGCCCGGTTGAAAACGGGCCAATAAGCGCATCAACATCACGAAACAGGGTATCAACGGCCTGCATCACGAGATAGCGCAGCCGGTCGAGTTGGACGTGATCCACTGCGGATAGAAACCGTGCCTTACGGAAGATGTTCGGCCATGCGCTGGGATCCTGCCATGTCAGCGTGTCATCCAAATCCGACAAGGTGAGCTGTTCAAAGGCGGCGGCGGCTTCTGCGTAGACGATATTCATCAGCGCGTCGTAGGGCAGGTCAGGCAACGATGTTTCAACCACGTTGACGCCCAGTTCCTTTGCCGCGGTCAGTGCGGCGTGATCGACATCGGTCGCCCCGTCGCCAAAGGCTTCAGGCAGGTAGCCCAGTTTCAGCCCGCTGATATCGCGCTGCGCGTCATAGCTGAAAGGCGCTGCAATGGACCCCAGATCATCCGTATCCGCCCCGTTCAATGCGTCAAGCACCAATGCGGTGTCTTCTACCCCACGGCAGATCGGACCAACCTTGTCGAGCGACCAGCACAATGCCATCGCACCTGTGCGGCTGACCCTTCCGAAAGTCGGGCGCAAACCCGTTGTCCCACAGCGTTGGCATGGCGATGTGATGGAGCCAAGCGTTTCGGTGCCAATCGAAAAACCACATAGCCCCGCAGCCGTGGCCGAGGCCGACCCCGCACTTGAACCGGATGCGCCTTCTTGCGGATTCCACGGGTTACGGGTTTGGCCACCATACCAGATATCGTTATAGGCCAATGCCCCGACCGTCGTCTTGCCCAGCAGGACCGCACCCGCCGCCCGCAAAAGCGTGACGATGCGCGCATCCGTGTCCGGCACCCGGTCGCGATATGGTTCTGCCCCCCAGCCGGTGACGACATCCTGCGTATCGAAGAGGTCTTTCAACCCGTAGGGTACCCCGTGTAACGGACCGAGGCTTTGACCTTTGCGGGTCAGCCCATCCATCGTGTCAGCTTCTGACAGCGCCAAATCCGCTGTGACGGTCGCAAAACAGAACAATGTCGGGTTAAGCGCCGCGATCCGGGTCAAATAAATCTCGGTCAGGCGGCGGCTGGTGAGCGCCCCCGAGGCGATCCAACTGGACAGTTCGGGCAAGGTTGCAAAGGCGATATCGGCGTCATCTGTTGGCAGCGGTCTGTCGACCGCGCGCACCGAAACGCCGCTGTCAGTCGGCATTTTGAATCCCGGAAGGCGCGGGTCGAAGCGCAGCGCCATGGGCGACGCATTCGGCAGATCGACCACCCTGCGCGCCTGTGCTGCGGCAATCTGCCCTTCCAGATTATCCAGCATCTGCGCCCGTTCCTGCGCCGTATAGGTCACGCCGACCAGCCGTTCTGCCGCTGCGATATCAGCCGAAGTAAAGGGCGTGTCAGACATGTGAAGCCTCATGATCATAGGTGATATCGCTGTCGGCGGCTGTTGTGCCGGCCAGCGCTGCCGCCTGGAACATAGCATTGATCCGGGTCAGAAGGTGATCGCGCATCGCCTCGCGTGCAGCACTGGCATCCCCGGCCTCAATCGCGCGCACAATCGCGATATGCTGCGCCATCGTTTCGCGCAGCGACCTTTCCGAACGGGTCCGCGCGCGCATGCCCTGCCAATCTCTGCTCGCGCGGGTGTCATCAAGCAGTGTATAGGCGGTCTGCAAAGGCCGATTGCGGGCGCATCGTGCGATCAGGCGGTGAAGCGCAGAATCCCAAAGCTCTGTCACCTCATCATCCTCGACGTCGTAATGCAGACGGGCCAGCGCCCACATACGCGCGACCTCATCCGATGTGGCCCGCGTTGCGCAAAGGGCCGCGATCTCTGGTTCGATGCAAAGCCGGGCCTCCATCACCTCAATGGGTTCGGCTGTTTGATTGATCTCGGCGGCCAATGCGCTGACCGGTTCAATTGGCTGGCCTGCGAACGTGCCCTTTCCCTGCCGCCGCCATATCAGCCCCTCTGCCTCAATCGAAGACAGGGCTTGCCGTACAACGCGGCGCGAGGCGCCTGTTGCTTCGGACAATTCCCGTTCGGTTGGCAGCCGCGCATTGGCAGCCAGACTGCCATTCATAAGCAGGTCGACCACATAGCGTCTGACATCGATTGCAGTCACCTTGTTCATTCAGCGGGCCCTCTGATGGCTTTGACATCGACTAGATATCGGTCTCTCTGACGTCCAGCGCGTCGCGCAATGCGTCGCCGATGAAGTTGATTGACAGCACAACCAGCATGATTGCAAGACCAGGAAAGACACCCAGCCACCAGGCGCGGCTGATAAAACTGCGCCCATCCGACAGGATCAGTCCCCAGGTTGGCGTATCCGCGCGAACACCAAGGCCCAGGAAAGACAGTGACGCTTCGCCCAGAATGGCATAGGAGACCGACACTGTCGCCTGCACAATGATCGGTGCCATCGCATTCGGTAGGATATGCCGCAGCATGATGCGCAGGTCCGAAAACCCCTGAACCCGTGCGGCATCTATGAACTGTTCTTCCTTCAGGGTCAGCACCATGGACCGCGCAATCCGGGCGAAATCATCCAGAAACGCCAGAGCAATGGCCACAATGACGTTCAGCAGGCCGGTGCCAAATACAGCCACCAGATAGACCGCGATGATGAAGTTCGGGAAGGCCCATTGCAGGTCGATATAGCGCATGATCACCATGTCGATCCAGCCGCCATAATACCCGGCAAGCACCCCCAGAAGCACGCCAAAGACCAGCGCCAGCGTTACCGTTGCCACACCCACAAACAGCGAAATCTGCGTGCCCCACAGGATGCGTGAAAAAAGATCGCGCCCCAGATCATCCGTGCCCAGCAGGTTATCGCCTGACGGGCTGCTCATCATGTTGAGCGTCATTTCGTTTGGATCATAGGGGGCAAGGAACGGTGCAAGAAGCGCACCCAGAATGAAGAGCGCAAGAATGACAAGACCGAATTGCGCCTTGCGGTCACGCGCAAAGACGCTGCGAAATCGATTCTTCCGCTTCACCTGCGGTGCATCAACGGGCGGGGCGGGATCAAGTGTAAGATCGCTCATTAGGAATACCGGATGCGCGGGTCGATCACCGCATAAAGCAGGTCAACGACAAGGTTTGTGAGAACGAAAAACGCCGAAATCAGCAGGACGGCGCCTTGCACGACGGGATAGTCCCGGTTCTGGATGCCCTGGATCAGGACCCTTCCCAGCCCTTTGATCGAGAACACGTTTTCAACAACAACCGCCCCCGAGATCAAAAGGGCGAAGGCGATGCCAATCACGGTGATGACGGGAATCAACGCATTGGGGAAGGCGTGGCGCATCAGAACGACCCGCTGGGTCAAACCTTTGGACGCCGCCGTGCGCATGTAGTCGGCCTGCATGACCTCCAGCATGGAGGACCGGATCATCCGGGCGATAATCGCTGAAAATCCAGTTCCGATGGCGATGCCGGGCAGGATCAGGTGGCTGAGCCATGGCCAGAACCCGTCTGCCAGCGGGGCGTATCCGATTGCAGGCAGCCATTGCAGATTGGCTGCGAAGACAATGATCAGGATGATCGCCAACCAGAAATCCGGCATGGAGAGCCCCAGAAACGCAAAAAGCGAAACCCCGACATCCGCGGCTGAATTCTTGCGCGTGGCCGCAATGATGCCAGCGGGAATCGCAATGGTAATCGCGATCAGAAAGGATATGAGAGCCAGTGATAGCGTCTTTGGCAGTGCCTCCATCAGGATTTTCATCACCGGTTGGTTCGATCCATAGATCGACGCGCCCAGATCGCCCTGCAACATGTTACCGAACCAATAAAAGAACTGGACAATGACCGGCTGGTCTAGCCCAAGTCGCCGGGTCATCGCCTCGCGCGCCTCTTGGCTGCCCGCATCGGCGAGCATTGCCGCAATCGGATCGCCTGGCACCAGCCGGATCATGAAAAAGACAAGCGTGGCCACCGCCAGCATGACCAGCACCGCGCCGACAAGGCGTCTGAGGATATAACCTAGCATCAGGGCACGGACGGGCCGTGTGGCCCGCCCTTCTTCTTTTCAGTCACGAGAGGGTGACGCGGTCAAAATCGTGCAAACCGGGTATCCGGCTTTCGGCAGGCACGGTCACCCGGTTCGAATGCACCAGCGCATCAACCGGATGGAACAGGAAGCCGCAGCATACCTTGTCCGATGTGATCCGGTTGGCTTTCATCACAAGTTCGCGCCGCGCCTCTGGATCGGCGGTGGCGGCCTGTTCGTCAACCAGCGCATCAGATTCCGTCTCGCTCCAGAACCCGAAGGGATACTGATCCTTGTCTCGGTCCGGTCCGTTGAACTTGGAACCGGTCTGCATCCAGTCGACCAGCCCGTCATCGGGGTCGTAATCCCCGCCCGAACCACCAAGGCGCAGATCAAAGTCCAGTTTGTTGAACTGTTCGATCCCGACCGAGAATTCCTGCGGATCAACCTCTACGTTGATACCCAGCACCTGCTTGTAGATATTGGCCACGACAAGACCCGCACGCCGCGTGTTGGGCGTGGTCTGCAACTTGAGCGTCGGGAAGCCTTCACCGCCGGGATAGCCCGCATCGGCCATCAATTGTTGTGCGCCTTCAGGATCGAACGCCTGTTCGGACGTGTCAGCCAGGCTATCGTCGTAATAGAATCCCATCGCCGCGTTGATCGACCCATAGGCGGGAATACCATTCCCGAACATCGCCTGCTGGACGAACAGGTCACGGTCGAGCGCCTTGGCCAAGGCGAGGCGGACCTTGAAGCCCTTCTCGGCCTTCAACTCTTCCAGCGGTTTGTTGAAGTCCTCAACCCGCATGGCCTCGTGCCACGGGTTGATCCAGATCGACTGGAAACCGGGTCCGGGCTTGATATCGACCGTCAGATCAGGGTTCGCCTTGAACCGATCCAACAATTCGCTTGGCACCGGGTTACCGCCGATATAGTCGATATCGCCTGCTTCGAGTGCTGCGGCCAGCGGTTCTGTCCCGTCGACGGGTGTTATGGTGATCTTGTCGAGCTTCGGGCGTTCCGGGTCGAAGTAATCGGCAAATTTCTCCATCACGACAGAGCCGCCCAACTGGTGTTCGGTGATGCGGAACGGGCCGGTGCCCACAGGCGTCAGGCCGTATTGCGACAGGCCCATTTCCTCGATTGCGCCGCGAGACACGATTGTCATGGCGCGACCCGATGCGCGCTCCAGTGCTTTGGTCAGGAACGAGGCTTGCGGTTTGGTAAGCGTGAATTGCACCTCGAAATCGTTCAGTTTCTCAAGGCTTGCGACATTGGCAATCACCCGGCTGTGGATGGATTTTTCGGCATCGCTAGACCGTTCGAACGTGTAAAGAACATCATCGGCATTGAACGCATCGCCATTGTGGAAGGTGACGCCCTCACGCAGTTTGATCGTGTAGATCAGCCCATCAGCAGAGATTTCCCAGCTTTCCGCCAGATCGCCCTCGGCCACCAGTTCGTTGTTGATATGCATCAGGCCCGACATCACGTTTGAGGCGATCTGGAATTGCAGCACCTGATTGATCCGTGCCGGATCAAGCGTCACGATTTCTGCAACGCCAGCCCAGGCGCAGCGCAATTCGCCACCCCCGTGGCCGTCCGCCATTGCCGGGGTTGGGCGCAGACCCGGCAGTACATGCGCCACCGTCAAGGCACCACCTGCCGCCAGCAGGCGCAAGGTGGCGCGCCGCGATAGTCGCGGCCCGCTCATCTCGGCCCGGCTAAGCCCGAACAAGGGATCGCGCGGGTCGAAATCATGTGCGTCGCGGATTTCGGCCTCGGCGGCTTTCATCAGATCATCATCTTTCATTTTCAGTCTCCCTGTAGAAAAGTTCATTGTGATTGCGCATTGCGGATCTTGGGATCCGTCGTTTTCTTGTTCTGATCGATCGCGAAACAGGACGCGGCATGGTGTCCGCCAAGCCGTTGCAGCGGTGGAACATCGGTGGCGCATTTTGAAAAGGCGATTGGGCAGCGGGTATGAAACACACAGCCCGATGGCGGATCGAGCGGGCTAGGAATTTCACCGGCAAGGTTCACATGCTCTCTTGCGTCTTCCCCGTCCGGGTCGGGGGCTGGCACGGCATCTATCAGCGCTTGTGTGTAAGGATGGCGCGGTGATGAGAAGATTTCATCGGATGTGCCGGTTTCCATGATCCGGCCCAGATACATCACCGCCAGCCTGTCACACAGGTGCCGAACAACGGACAGATCATGGCCGATGAACAGGTAGGTCAGCCCGAATTTGACCCGTAACTCTTCCAAAAGGTTGATGATCTGCGCCTGAATGGACACGTCCAGCGCGCTGACCGCTTCGTCACAGACGATCAGTTCGGGATCCAGTGCCAGCGCACGCGCGATCCCGACCCGTTGCCGCTGACCGCCCGACATCTCGTGCGGGTAAAGATCAGCAAAGCGTGGTGCCAGACCGCAAAGCGACAAAAGCTCTGACACCCGATCCGGGATGCTGCCGTCAAATGCATGCACATGCAGGACTTCCGACAGAATCTGGCCGGACGTCATACGCGGGTTAAGGGATGAGAACGGATCCTGAAATATGGCTGCGACCTGTTTGCGATAGGGGGCAAGCGCCTTGCCCCTGAGCCCGCTGACATTCGTGCCATCAAACCAGATGGCGCCCGAGGTCGGATCAACCAATCGCAAGACGGTCCGCGCAAGGGTGGTCTTGCCACATCCGGATTCGCCAACCAGCCCAAAGGCTTCGCCCCGCTTAAGCGATAGTGTTACACCTTCGACGGCCCGCACCTCACCAACCTGCTTTTGCAGCAGACCCTTGCGAATTGGGAAGTGGACAGAGACATCATCGATACGCAGAAGGGCCGTCATCACGCGGGCTCCAATGTATCGGCGGTCAGGGGAAAGTGGCAGGCCACACCGGCTGTAAATGGGGGCACCTCTTGCTTGCAAATATCCGCGGCGTAGGGACAGCGCGGATGAAACCGGCACCCGGAAATCGACGTGAACGGATCAGCCGGACTGCCCTGGATCGGTTTCAGTGGAATACTGCGGTCCTGATCCAGACGCGGTACGGATTGCAGCAATCCTTCGCTATAGGGATGGCGCGGGGCATTGTAGATCGCGCGCGCATTACCGGATTCAACGATCCGGCCCCCATACATGACATTTACCCTTTGCGCGTAGCGCGCGACGATACCAAGGTTATGCGTAATCAGGATAAGCGCCGTGCCGTGATCCTTGCAGATACGCGCCATCAGGTCGAGAATCTGCGCCTGAATGGTCACGTCAAGCGCGGTTGTTGGTTCGTCCGCGATGATCAGTTTGGGTTCTGCGGCCAGTGCAATCGCAATCATGACACGTTGTCGCATCCCGCCCGAAAAGTGGTGCGGATATTGCTTGAGCCGACGTTCGGCATCCGCGACGCCGACTTCTTTCAGCAGGTCAATCGCACGTGCGCGGGCATCAGATCGCGAGAAGCCAAGGTTCTCTTCGATGCTTTCGATGATTTGCGACCCAATGCTGCGCACCGGGTTAAGCGATGTCATGGGTTCCTGAAAGACCATGGACATATCGCGACCGCGCATTTGCCGCAGCGCCTCGTCATCAAGGTGGCGCAGATCGCGCCCTTCGAACAGAATACGACCCGATTGAATCTGCAGCGCCTTGGCCAACAGCCCCATGATCGCGAGCGACGATACCGATTTGCCCGATCCGCTTTCCCCGACAATGGCAAGGGTTTCACCGCGTTCGACGCTGAACGAAACATCCCGCACAAGCGGCGTTTCAATCCCGTCTTGGGTCAAGGAAACGGTCAGGTTTTGTGTATCTAAAAGCGGCACGTCTTACAGAAGCCTCTCCCTCGGTACGTGTTCTATGATTTCAGCAACCAGAATCTCTCATAAGGATATTTCCAATCAGGCTAGCGTCATTTGCTTGAGATTGCGAACCAATTATGTTTTGGTTCACTATAGCGAACGATAATGCTTAAAATTTGTGCATTCTGAATTTCAACTGCGCCGCAAGCGGTTCCGGCATAGTAGTGACGACATGAAAAGGCATGACGATGACATTTTCGATTGTTGCAAAAGAAACCGAAACGGGCGCGATCGGGATCGCCGTTGCCAGCCGGTTTTTCGCCTGCGGGGCGATGGTGCCCTACGTCTCGGACCGTGCGGCCTTTGCCAGTCAGGCCTTTATCAACCCGCTCTGGGGGTTGGACGGCCTTCACCGCCTGAACACTGGCGAGGCACCCGACAAAATCCTTGCCGATCTTGTTGCGCAAGACAAAGGGCAGGCGAACAGGCAAGCGCATATGATCGCCCCGGACGGACGGATCGCCCAGCATACGGGGTCCGCCTGTGTTCCTTGGGCGGGGCACCGGCAGGCGCAAGACATGTCCTGCGCTGGTAACATGCTCACCGGTCCGGAAGTTGTCGACGCCATGATGCAGTCATGGTCGGATACGGCGGGGCATCCGTTTGTCGCCCGCCTGATGGACGCAATGGAAGCAGGTGAGCATGCGGGCGGCGACAAGCGCGGGCGTCAGTCAGCGGCACTTGTCGTGCATGAAGGTCAACCTTATCCGGCAATCGATTTACGCGTCGATGATCATGCCGATCCACTGGCCGAACTGCGGCGGTTGATTGCTGTCTCGGAAGAACGCTTTGCGATGTTCCGAACGGCCATGCCGACACGCGAAAACTTCTCTGGCATGCTGGATCGCGCACCACTCGACGCAGCCATCGCCGACAAAGAACGCGAGATGGCTCAGAACGGCATCGCCTCCCGATCCCATGCAACGCCTCTTGCCTGACTATGAAAGGACCCGCCATGGATTTGCGCGCGCATCATCACTATCCTTCCCGGCGCTCTGCCCTTGTTGCCCGCAACATCGTCAGCACCAGCCAGCCTCTTGCCGCACAGGCGGGTCTTGCAATGCTGGCGCGCGGCGGAAACGCTGTTGATGCCGCCCTTGCGGCTGCCATTACGCTTCCACTGGTTGAACCGACTGGCAACGGAATCGGCTCTGACGCATTTTGCATCTTGTGGGATGGCACCGAACTTCACGGGCTCAACGCATCGGGCCGGGCCCCCGCAGGCTGGACGCCGGAGTATTTCGCCGGGCAGGATGCAATCCCTATGCTGGGATGGGACAGCGTCACGGTTCCTGGCGCGGTTTCTGGCTGGGTCGCACTGTCCGAACGGTTTGGCAAATTACCGTTTGAGACGCTTTTCGAACCCGCGATTGACTATGCGCAGAACGGCTTTCCAGTATCCCCGGTCATCGCCAAGCTTTGGGCGCTGGCGGGTGCGCGTTTTGGTGACCAGCCCGGGTTTGCAGAAGCCTTTCTGCCAGACGGGCGGGCGCCCACCGCAGGAGAAATCTTTCGCAGTCCCGATATGGCTCGCACGCTCCAACTGATTGCAGAAAGTCGCGGTCAGGCGTTTTACCAAGGCGTGCTTGCCGAAAAGATCGAGGCGTTCGCGAAAAATCATGGTGCCGCAATGCGCGCGTCTGATCTGGCCGCACATCAGGCGGATTGGTGCGGCACAATCGATCAGGGTTTCGATGATGTCACGCTGCATGAAATACCGCCAAACGGTCAGGGGATTGCGGGGCTGATGGCCCTTGGCATGCTGGATCATACGCCAATCCGCGACTTGGATGCCGATGGTCCACTTGCCATGCATCTGCAAATCGAGGCGATGAAACTGGCGTTGAAGGATACCGAGGCTTATGTCGGCGATCTTGACCATATGACCCACGTTACCCCCGGCGCCATGCTTGATCCCGGCTATCTGCAAGAGCGGGCCAAGTTGATACAACCGGATCGGGCGACGGATTTCGCGACCGGCACGCCTGCCGCGCGCGGCACGGTCTATCTGACAGCTGCGGATGCGTCCGGCATGATGGTGTCTTTCATCCAGTCCAACTATGCGGGTTTCGGGTCGGGTGTTGTTGTGCCGGGGACAGGCATTAGCCTGCAAAACCGCGGTGCCGGTTTCTCGCTCGATCCGCGCAGCCAGAATGTTGTGGCGCCGGGCAAGCGACCCTTCCATACGATCATCCCTGCGTTCCTTACGCGGCACGGCCAGCCGTTAATGAGCTTTGGTGTCATGGGTGGTCCGATGCAGGCACAGGGGCATTTGCAGATGACCCTGCGAACACAGCTTTGGGATCAGGATGTACAAATGGCTGTTGATGCGCCGCGCTGGCGTGTAACTGGCGGTCTTGGTCTGGCATGCGAAACCACGCTGCCTGATGCGACATTGCAAAAGCTGAGCGACATGGGCCACTTGGTCGATGTTGAAGAGCCTGATAGCGCATTCGGTTTCGGGGGCGCACAGATTATTGCAAGGTTGGAAAACGGCACCTACGCCGCCGGGTCAGACCCCAGAAAAGATGGGCAGGCTGTCGGTTTCTAGGTCGTGATGAATGTCACCACGACGGGGCAACCGCATTGTTCATGACCGGCGGTTTCTTCCCACTCCAGATACAAAAAAGGCCCCGCTGGTGCGCGGGGCCTTGTGATTGTTTTGCGCTATCGCTTACGCCACTGACCAGCGTTCGGCCATCCGTGCGTTATCCATTTGCCAAAGGTTGCCCACAGTGTCAGGTGAGCTGATCCGGTTGTTCACCGCCTGTACGTAGTTGGCGAACATCGGGATCAGAACCCCGCCATCGTCACGCAGGATTTGCTGCATCTCGGTATATTGCTCGCGGCGTTTGTCGCTATCAAGTTCCGCCCGTGCGGAAAGCAGCAGTTCCTGGAACCGTGGCTGATCCCACTGGCTGTCATTCCATGGCACACCAGCCTCGTAAGCGGTTGAGAACATCCAGTCTTCGGTAGCCCGACCGGACCAGTAGCACGCACAGAATGGCTTTTTCAGCCAGACATTCGACCAATACCCATCAGCCGGCTCCTGCACCACATTGATATTCACACCGCCAGCGGCAGCGGATGCCTGGAACAGCTGTGCGGCGTCCACGGCCCCTTCAAAGGCGGCGTTTGATGCAGACAGGTCGATATCGATGCTATCAAGCCCCGCCTCTTTGAGGTGGAACTTGGCTTTGTCCGGGTCATAGGCCAGCTGCTCCATATCACCAGCATAGTACTGGTTGGCTGGTCCAATTGGTGTGTCGTTGCCGACCTGACCGTGACCCAGCAGGATCTTGTCGACCATTTCCTGACGGTTGATACCATATTTCAGGGCACGACGCACATTCACATCGTCAAATGGTGCCGTCTTGGTCAGCATCGGGAAGCTGTAATGCTGGTTACCGGTGACTTCCTGAATGCGCAGCGCGGGGTTGGCCCGCAGCAAGGCTTCGGTCTTGAAGTCGATCCGGTTGATCGCGTCAACCTGACCGGTCATCAGCGCGTTCATCCGGGCGGTGTTGTCGTTGATGGCGATATATTCGATCTCATCAAAGAAGCCCGCGCTGTCACCTTTGTAGTGATCGGCATAGCGGGTCGCGACCATACGCACGCCGGGATCGAAGGATTTCACCTGATAAAGGCCTGTCCCGATGCCATTGGCGATGCCTTCTTCGATCTGACCGGCAGGGAACATCAGGATGTGATAGTCCGACATCAGATAGGGGAAATCAGCGTTGCCAGCGGCCAGAGTGAACTGAACCTGATGGTCGGTGATCTTTTTCATATCGGTGATGGCTTCGACGATGGGTTTCGCCGCAGATTTGGATTCTTCGCCCAAATGCATCTGCAACGACTCGATCACATCGTCGGCGCCAAAAGCCTTGCCATTGTGGAAGGTCACGCCCTGACGCAGATTGAATGTCCAGGTTTTCGCATCTGCTGAGGCTTCCCAGCTTTCGGCCAGTTCGCCCTTAAGCGACCCGTCGGCTGCGACTTCGGTCAGGCAGTCAAAGACCGTCCCATGTGCTGATGCAATCATGAAAAGATCCGAATGCGTCCGGCCATCCCAGCTGTCGGTCGTGTTGGCGCCAGAAAGGCCCGCCGTCAGCTTGCCACCGCGCGTCTGCGCCCGCAGCGGCATGCCAGACAGGCCGAGCACACCTGCCGCCACACCTGTTTTCAATAGACCGCGTCTACTAATTCCATTCATCGTGAATATCTCCCTGTTTCACTTCTGACGGCATGTCCATGCCGTTTGATTCGTTTTACATCTTATCAACTGCGGCATCGCCGATGTTATCAACTCCGCGTTCAGCCAGCAGATTTGTCAGCCAATCCGGGTCCATTTCCGGCACCGACGATAGCAAAAGGTCGGTATAGGCGTGATGCGGCGGCCGGAACATTTCTTCCTTGTCGCCTTGTTCGATCACGCGCCCATCCTTCATCACAACAACCTCGTCCGCGATGGCCCGGACGGTCGCCAGATCGTGGGTGATGAACATATAGGATAGCGACAAATCATCCTGCAACCGCGCCAATAGACGCAGGATGCCTTCGGCGACAAGTTGATCAAGCGCCGATGTGACCTCATCACAGATGATGAATTTCGGTTCGGCGGCCAATGCCCTTGCGATCCCGATCCGCTGTTTTTGTCCGCCCGACAGCTCTGACGGCAGCCGGTTATAATATTCAGATGGTTCCAGTTCGATCTGTTCCAGGAGCGCATCAACGCGTTTGCGTTTTGCGGCCCCTGTCAGCCCCAGATAGAACTGCACAGGTCGCGCGATGATCTGCCCGATCGACATCCGCGGGTTTAGCGCGGTGTCCGCCATCTGATAGATCATCTGCACCTGTCGTAGCTGGTCCTTGCTGCGCTTGCGGTAGTCCGCTGGCAGCACCTCACCATCCAGCGTGATTTGCCCTGTTGTGGGTGGCAAAAGCCCGGTGATGCATCGCGCTGTTGTCGATTTGCCCGATCCGCTTTCGCCCACAACGGCAACGGTACGCCCGCTATGCATGTCAAAGCTGACGTCAAACAGCACCGGCACTTTCCCATAGGCCGCATCGACGTTTTGTACGCTGACAACTGGCACTGCACCGGCAGAAACAGCCGGTTTTTTCGGGCGTTCAAAGCTGCGCACCGCCCAGAGCGATTTGGTGTATTCCTGCGTGGGTGCCGACAGCATGGTGCGGGTGTCGGCGGTTTCGACCTCGTCCCCTTTCAGCAGCACCTTGATCCGGTCCGCCATCTGCGCCACGACTGCCAGATCATGTGTGATGTAGATCGCGGCGGTGTTGTATTGCTCCACGATATCGCGAATCGATGCCAAGACCTCGATCTGCGTGGTCACATCCAGCGCGGTTGTCGGTTCGTCAAAGATAATCAGATCGGGCCGGCAAGACATCGCCATGGCCGTCATCGCCCGCTGCAACTGTCCGCCAGAAACCTGATGCGGGTAGCGAAAGCCGATCTCGTCAGGGTTGGGCAGCCGCAATTTGCGGTAAAGTTCGATCCCGTCTTCTTCGCTAGAACCGCGATCATTAACCCCGTGCTGCACCGGCCCTTCGACATGCTGGTCCATGAGTTTGTGCGCGGGGTTGAAGCTGGCCGCAGCGGATTGTGCCACATAGGCGATCCGCTTGCCCAGAAGGTCACGTTTGGTTGCCGCAGAAGCTGTCAGCAGGTCGATCCCGTCAAATTCGACGGTCCCGTCGCTGATCCGCACACCATCACGGGTGTAGCCCATCGCCGCCAGACCCAGCGTGGATTTGCCAGCCCCGGATTCGCCGATCAGGCCCAGCACCTCGCCCCGCGCGAGGGTCAGGTCAACGCCGTTGATGATCGGGTTCCAGGCTTCATCACTGCGGCCCTCGAGCTTGATGCCATGGATTTTAACAAGGGGGGTTTCGTCAGTCATTCTTTCAACCCCGAGGATTTATGCAGCATCCAGTCCACCACGAAATTCACGGCGACGGTGAGGAGGGCAATGGCCCCCGCAGCCAGCAATGGTGCAGTTGCAGCCAGTGGTGCGAATTGTGCGTAATTCACGAAACCACCCAGGTCGCGCACCATCGTCCCCCAGTCAGCCAAGGGCGGCTGAATGCCGACACCAAGGAAGGACAGCGCCGCAATTGTCAGGAACACAAAGCAGAAGCGCAGGCCAAATTCAGCAAGCAATGGGGCAGTCGCATTGGGCAGGATTTCCTTGAACACCAGATAACCAAGCCCCTCACCGCGCAGCTTGGCCGCCTCGATGTAATCCATGACAACGATGTTTTGCCCTACCGCCCGCGCCAGACGGAATACCCGTGTGCTATCGATCACCGCGATGATCACAACCATGAAAACCGTCAGCGGGATACCCAGTTGCGGCGCCCAGACGCTAGCAATGGTCATCAAAAGCAGCGCGAAGATCAGCGACGGGATAGCCATAAGCACATCGACCAACCGTGACAGGATCTGATCGAGCCAGCCGCCCAATGTCGCCGCCAGAAACCCGAACGTGCCGCCCAGAAGGAAGGCCAAAAGGGTCGTGGCAAAGGCGATGCCAACGGTGTTTTGCGCACCATAAATCAGGCGGCTCATGATATCGCGCCCGATCTGGTCAGTTCCAAGAGGAAAATCAGGGTTACCGCCCAGCGCAACGTCGCCGCCGGGCACGATATTGGCCGCAACACCCGGAATGATCTGTTCCTGCCCGTAGGGCGCAAAAGCCGGGGCAAAGATTGCCAGAATGGCATAGATCAGGATTGTCAGAATGCCGAATGACGCGGTCAGCGGCATGGAACGGAACATCTTGCGGCTCCACGCGGTGCCGACGGCACGACCCAGCAGGCGGAACAGCCATGCAGCGATGGCAAAGATGATGAACCCTTCGATGGCAATGCGCAGGAAAAAGAACTTGTTGGCGATTGCCGGATCAGAACTGCGCCCTTGCATATAGGCCCAGATCAGCCAGAGCAGCACAACCGCGCCCAGCACGTATCCATACGCCACGCCATAAGGCATATCGCGGAATTTGGGTGCGTTGCCGGTGGCCGCTTGCCCGGCAAACCGAAACCCCCAAGCCAGCGCCCCCATGCCAACCAATGCGGCGATAATCCATAGTATCATTTGGGATGCCTCAGCCGTGGGTTGGACAGGATCGACATGATGTCGGCCGTCAGGTTCAGCAGGATATAGGCGGCGGCAAAGATCAGGCAGCAGGCCTGCACGACAGGGATGTCGCGGATTTTCACGCTATCCACAAATAGCTGACCAATACCGGGATAGACGAACACCACCTCGACCACGACAACGCCGGTGATCAGGTAGGCCAGGTTCAATGCAATCACGTTGATGATCGGCGCCAGGGCGTTGGGCAGGGCGTGTTTGACGATCACACGCATCGGCGACAGGCCCTTGAGCCGCGCCATTTCGATATAGGGCGATGCCAGCAGGTTGATGATCGCCGCGCGGGTCATCCGCATCATATGCGCTGTCACCACAAGCGTGAGCGTCAGCGCAGGCAGGAGCGATTTTTGCAAGCGTTCGCTGAATGCCATGCCGTCATAGATATTCGACAGCGACGGCAAGATCGGGTTCAGCACCGCCAGAAACAGGATCAGGATATAGGCCAGAAAGAATTCAGGGCTGGAAATTGACGACAAGGTCGTGATGTTCGCGGCTCGGTCAAACACCGAATTGCGGTAAAGTGCGGCCAACACGCCCAACGTAATTGATAGGGGCACCGCGATGATCGCCGTGACCATTGCAAGAAACATCGTATTGGCAAAACGCGGGGCGATTTGATCGGCCACCGTCTTGGCCCCAGAGTCCGTGCCTGTGAAGCTCGCAAAGTTGGCTTGCGCAAAGCTTGACCCCAGATCACCGCGCAACACACCGCCCAGCCAATCGAAATAGCGGGTCACGGGCGGTTGGTCCAATCCCAGATCTTTTCGGATTGAGGCGACCGCCTCTGGCGTGGCCCCCTGACCCAGAATGTTCTGCGCAAAGTCACCCGGAAGCAGGTTCACCGCCACAAAAATCACGATAGAAACGATAAGCAGTGTCAGCGCGCCCAGTGCAAGGCGCTGCAGGATGATCGTTAGGACGTTGCCCAAATGTTTGTGTTCCCCGTTGGTTAGGTAAACATTAACGGGATGTTTTCATCTGTAAACCCTTTCAGGCCGGCTAAAGTCCGAGAACGCCCCTTTGTGCGCCCATCATGTCCATAGTGCGCACCAATTCCGCACTGATCCCCGGCTCTGACAGGGCGTGGCCGGCCCGTCCGATGAAAGTCAGCCGTGATTTTGGCCAGGCTTTTGCCAGTGTATGGGCGGATGTTGGCGGGCAGATCATGTCATAACGCCCCTGCACAATAACGCCTGGTATCTGGGCGATCTTGGCCATTTGGGCCGGATGCAGGATTTGCTGATCCTCTTTCAGGAAGCCGCCATTGTAGAAATAGTGGTTTTCCAACCGCGCAAAAGCCCGCGCGTAATCAGCCGGGCTTTCACCAGTGATGCCGTCACTGTCGATTGAGGCAAGCGCGTTTTCCCACGATGCCCAAGCCCGCGCAAAACGGGTTTCCAACGGCAGATCACCCGAGAACAATCGCCTGTGATAGGCGGCGATCAGATCATCCTGTTCATCTGCCGGGATCAGGTTTGTGAACCTCTCCCACAGGTCCGGCCAGAACTTCCCTGCACCACCGCCATAGAACCAATCCAGTTCCGGTTTGGTCATCAGGAAAACGCCACGCAGGGTCAGTGCCGCCACCTGATCAGGGTGCGCCTGCGCATAGATCAGGGCAAGCGTCGCGCCCCAGCTGCCGCCGAACACGATCCAGCGGTCGATTTGCAGGGTTCCGCGAATCCGTTCGATGTCAGCGACCAGATGCCAGGTCGTATTCGCCTCAACACTTGCATGGGGCCGTGACCGCCCGCAGCCGCGCTGATCAAACAGCACAATTCGAAAGATGTTCGGATCGAAATACCGCCGCATCGCCGGGCTGCACCCGCCACCAGGCCCACCATGCAGCACAACAACCGGCACCCCATCAGGATTGCCGCATTGTTCGACGTAAATCCGATGCCCATCGCCCATGTCGATCATCCGCTGATCAAACGGATCAATCGGCTGATAAAGATGTGCACCTGGGCGCTTTTGTCCTACGACTTTATCCATATGCGTCCTATATCGCGTATCGAGACGCCTGACCATCATTCGGAGCCTGAAAATGTCCGCCACTTCGACCAATACCGTTGACCCATCCGAGATTGCTAAATTCGAGGCGATGGCGGCCGAATGGTGGGATCTGAATGGCAAGTTTAAGCCGTTGCATATGATGAATCCAGTACGCTTGGATTACATCACCTCGCAGATCGCCGCCGAGTTTGGCCGCGACCTGACTGGTCCGGCACCGTTTGACGGGTTGCGGATACTGGATATCGGATGTGGTGGTGGCTTGCTGTGCGAACCCATGGCCCGTCTTGGCGCAACTATTGTTGGTGCTGACGCCGCCGAACGGAACATTCCCGTCGCCCGCATTCATGCCGAACAATCGGGATTGCAGATTGATTACCGCCACACCACGGCAGAGGCATTGGCGGACGCTGGCGAACAGTTTGATGCTGTTTTGAATATGGAAGTGGTGGAACATGTGGCCGATCCACAAGCTTATCTGAACGCCTGTCATGCGTTGATGAAACCGGGTGGCATTCATATCTGTTCGACCATCAACCGGAACCCAAAATCCTTTGCCATGGCGATTGTCGGGGCGGAATGGGTGATGCGTTGGTTGCCCAAGGGTACGCATGAATGGGCAAAGTTTATTACGCCAGATGAGCTATGCGCCCTGCTGGAAAAGGCAGGCATGACGCCGGTGGATCGCAAAGGTTTTGTGTTGAACTTTGCCCGGTTTACATGGTCGATCTCGGATCGGGATCTTTCGGTGAACTATGTCACTGCTTCGACGAAACCCACCTGAACTATTCCAGTTCGTTCAATTTCTGGCGCATCGCGCGCAGAACAGGCAGGGCGGTGCGCACTTTATCATCGCCGACCTTATTGACCACATCAGCGATCACCGGCGCGATTGCGGCCAGTGCCGCATCACGGGCGGATTGGCCTGATGGGCTGATCGAAACGAGCTTGCGCCGCGCATCATCCCAGTCGGGCCGGATATGTACCCAGCCCGCCCATTCCAGTTTATGCAGCGTATTTGTCATCGCCCCGCGGGTCAGGTGGAATGTCTTGGCAAGCTGGGCTGGTGTCCGTTCTTCCCCTGATTGGGCCAGATGGTTGAGCACGGCGAAATGAGACAGTTCCATTCCTTTGGGCAAAACCTTGGCCACTGATGCGCGGGCCAATTGGTCCACGATCAGAATTTCACTGAAAAGCGAAACTGCCAGACTTTGCGATGCATCAGACATCCGGTCCCTCAAAATCGCGGTCATGTGTTAGTGCCGCTATACGTTTACGGCTTTCTGACACTTCCGTAGGGTCAAGATCAACCATCGCTACGCCCGGCGCCGTCCCCATATCGACAAGGACCTCACCCCAGGGCGAAACTGCCATACTATGCCCATATGTTGTGCGCTGTTTGCCCTTATTCACGGTATGTTGGCCGGTCTGTGCCGCCGCCAGAACGTAACATCCGGTTTCAATTGCCCGCGCCCGCAAAAGCGGCTCCCAATGGGCCGCCCCGGTCACTGGCGAAAATGCAGCCGGAATCAGCAGTATTTCTGCGCCAGCCTGCGCAAGCGTCCGATGAAGATAGGCAAAGCGTATGTCGTAACAGATGCTAAGCCCAACGCGCCCAAAACTGGTATCAGCGACCACCGCCCGGTTGCCCGGCCTATAACCAGCTGATTCCTGAAAGGTTTCTGTGGCGGTGACTGCCACGTCAAACATGTGGATCTTATCATAGCGCGCGACGGCGTCACCTTTGGGATCAATCAGGAAAGATCGGTTGGCAAACCGTCCATCGGGATCCCCGGTCTTAATTCCAAGCGACCCGATCGACAGCCAAATCCCATGCGTCCGTGCCGCATCACGCAGGCCAGCAAGGGTAATGTCGTCATCTTCGTGTTGCAGCACATTCGCCTGATGCGACCGGCTATTCGAAACGCAATTCGTGACCTCTGGCGTCACGACAAATTCCGCACCTTGTCGCGCTGCCTGGTCAATCAGGTTGCGGGTAACTGGCAGATTCGCTGCCGGATCGTCAGATGCATTCAGTTGAACAAGGGCCGCTTTCATGCGGCCAGCATAGCATCCAGCTTACCATTATTTTCAAGCGCATAAAGATCATCAAATCCGCCAACATGGTTGCCGTTGATAAATATCTGCGGAACAGTCGTGCCGCCTTGCGCTCGTTGGATCATCTCTGCGCGCCTATCCGGCTGTGCGGTGATGTTCACCTCGCTGAAGCTGACGCCCTTCTTGGACAGCAATCGTTTTGCCATCAGGCAAAAGCCGCAGGTCGGTTTTGTATAAAGTTCCACGCTACTCATCATCGGTTTCCTTGGTCGGTTCCGAGATCATTTAAGCGTCTTTGACCACTCTTGCCAGTGTAACAATCGACACATCTGCGGCACCGGCAGCCATTGCCGCCTCTGCGCTGGCAGCCAAGGTCGCCCCTGATGTCATCACATCATCGACCAAAAGCACCGATTTGCCCGTGATCACATCAACCCTTTTTGGGTTTGGTACAATCGCGTCAGCAAGTGCATTAAACCGGGCCTCCCGGCTGTGCCCTTCTAGCGGCGCTGTCTTGCGTGGCCGTAGCAGCCCATCCGGGCAAACAGGCCGACCCAGTTCCGCGCCCAGTGCATGCACCAACAGAGCCGCCTGATTATAGCGCCGCCTTGCCAGCCGTACCCAATGCAGCGGTACCGGAATTAGAATGCTGTTTTCATTGACTAATTCCTTTGCTGCCCGTGCCATCCATTGTGCTGCCGGTCGCGCCAGTTCTGTCCTGTCCCCGTGTTTGAGCCGCAGGACGAGCGTTCGCCCTATTCCAGCGTATATCAGCGCGGCCCGCCCACGCGCCCACGGTCGCGCGATGGTCATGCAGTCATCACATTGCAGCACCTCATCGCTGGCCTCGCCCGGTAATGGCGTACCACAGGTGTCGCAGATCGCCCCGCCGATGAATTTCGTTTCGCGCCAACATGGGCCGCACAGTCCGAACTCCGCTTCTGTCGGTGCGTCACAGGACACGCATTGCGGCGGGTAGATCGACCGAATGATGCTTTGCAACCGCATGAATGCGTCCTAAATGACCGGCATGACGATGCCGCAAATGACTGATCGGGCCGCATTGGCCAGAAACCGCCGCCGCGCCGAGGGCGATGCGCTGTTCCTGCACGCCCATGCGGCGGCTGAGGTTAAGGAAAGACTGACAGAGGTTAACAGAACCTTTCAATCCGTCGCGATTGTGACTGGTTTCCCGGATTTCTGGGCGTCGGAATTCCCTGACGCCGCCATCGTGCCAGATACAGATGCGCTTGACCTGCGCGCAGATGCCCATGATCTGCTGCTGCATATGATGTGCTTGCATTGGGCCAATGATCCTGTTGGCCAGCTTGTCCAGTGTCGCCATGCCTTGCGGCCAGACGGCTTGTTTCTGGGGTGTTTTCTGGGCGGACAAACCTTGCATGAATTGCGCGCTGTCATGGCGCAGGCCGAGGCACGTATAACCGGCGGTCTATCCCCCCGCATCGCCCCTATGGGTGAGATTCGCGATTTGGGCGGCCTGTTGCAGCGTGCCGGCTATGCCTTACCAGTGGCCGATGGCACGATGTTGCAGGCCAGCTATCCCACCCCGTTTAATTTGATGCGCGATCTGCGCCGCATGGGTGAAGCGAACGCTCTGTCAGGCCGAATCCGGCATCTGACACGCCGTGCCGTGATGGCAGAAGCCGCAGCGATTTATACGGACAGCTTTGGCGACGCCGATGGGCGGGTGAATGCGACATTCGAGCTTATCTCGCTGACCGGTTGGGCCCCGTCGAACAGTCAGCCGCAACCGCTGCGCCCGGGAAGTGCCACAACCCGGTTGGCTGATGTTTTGGGCACCACTGAAACCAGTTTAGACCCATCCAAAGATTGACCTCCGCCGTATTCCATTTAACTGCATCTGTAATCACGCTATCCAAGAGGGCATGGAAATGTTTGACGCACACAGCCAAGACACTGAACGGCCTGCAACATGCCCCGCGCATGCCGGGCCCGACCATCCAGAAATCAAACCCGCCAGGGTTGGAATTCTGCTCGCGAATCTGGGCACGCCGGATGGCACCGACTACTGGTCAATGCGCCGGTATCTGAACGAATTTTTGTCGGATAAGCGTGTTATCGATTATTCCGCCTGGATTTGGCAGCCATTGCTGCAACTGGTCATCCTGACGAAACGTCCGTTTTCGTCCGGTGCCGCCTATAAATCGATTTGGAATGAAGAGGCCGATGAAAGCCCATTGATGACCATTACCAAAGCGCAGACCGCCGCCATCAAGGCGCAGATGGTCAAGCGGTACGGTGACGATGTGCGCGTGGATTTTTGTATGCGCTATGGTAGCCCATCGACGAAGTCCAAGGTCCGCGAGATGGTCGAAGCGGGCTGCACCAGGATCCTGTTTTTCCCATTATATCCGCATTATGCCGGGGCCACATCCGCCACCGCCAATGATCAATTCTTTCGCGCGTTGATGGACGAAAAATGGCAACCGGTCGCCCGGGTTGTCGAGCCTTATTTTGATGAGCCCGCTTACATCGAAGCCTTGGCCCAATCGATTGAAAAGGCCTACGCCGCCGCCGAGGTGAAGCCGGAAAAGCTGATCTGTTCGTATCACGGTGTGCCAGAACGATATCTGCGTGAGGGCGATCCCTATCATTGCCAATGCCAGAAAACGACACGCCTGCTGAAAGAACGGTTGCGCTGGAACGACACCCAGATTGTGACGACGTTTCAGTCCCGCTTTGGCCCCGAAGAGTGGCTGAAACCCTATACCGTCGAAGAGGTCGCGCGCCTGGCAGAGGAAGATGGCATCAAAAACATTGCCGTCTGCGCCCCTGCCTTTTCCGCCGATTGCATCGAAACGCTCGAAGAGATCAACGAAGAGATCAAGGAAAGCTTCGAAGAAGCAGGGGGTGAGCATTTCACCTATGTCCCATGCCTCAATGATGATGACGCGCATATCGCCGCGCTGTCCGGTGTCATCGAAAAGAACCTGACCGGCTGGCTAGGCTGATCTGGTCAGGTCAATTTGTTGTTCAAGCGGCGAGATGCCTTCCACGTCGTGATAAGCAGAGCGGGTCCGCTGGAAGCGGGCCACAAGTGCGCGCATTTCGTCGGCCTTTTGTTGCAGCACCCGTGACGAGCTCGCGTTTTGGTCCACCATCGCTGCGTTTTGCTGGGTGACCTTATCCAGCATTAATATGCCGGCGTTGATTTCGGATAGGCCCACGGCCTGTTCTTCGGCACCATTTGCGATGCCGTGGATGTGTTCCGATACCTGACTGACCCCATCCAGAACCTCCTGTATTGCTGCACCCATGTCCGATACCAGCTTGACCCCTTTTGCAATGTCGTCGGTCGAGTCGACGATCAGCGCACGGATTTCTGCCGCACTTTCAGACGAACGCTGCGCCAACGCACGCACCTCTGACGCGACAACGGCGAAACCACGTCCAGCCTCGCCAGCACGCGCGGCTTCGACCCCGGCATTGAGTGCCAATAGGTTGGTTTGAAAAGAAATATCGTCGATCAATTGCACAATCTGGCTGATCTTAGCTGATGAACCTTCGATCTGGGTCATGGCCTCCACGGTTCTTCCACGGACTTCCTCGCCATGTTCGGCCTGCTGACGTGTATTGTCGATTGCGGTGACAATCCCGCGCGCACCCTCTGCAGTTGATTTGACGCTTGTGCTGATTTCTTCCATTGCAGCCGCAGTTTGTTCGAGGGTCGCTGCCTGGCTTTCGGTTCGACGGGACAAATCGTTTGTTCCATCCGTCAAATTGCGCGTATCTTCGTTGATCAGATCTGCATTGGCCTGCAGGTTCGTCACGATTTCTGTCAATGCTCCGACAGTGTTGTTGAAATTGCCCCGCAGTCGTTCGTAGTCTTGCGGAAACGTCGTGTTGATCTGGCAATCAAGGGACCCATCGGCAAGGGCGCCCAATGCTTCACTTACGGTGTCAATCACTGCCTCCAGCGTATCGGCACTTTTGGCCTGCGCCGCAATTGCATCTTTGCCATCGGCTAAATCCGTTTTGAACCGGTCGAGCGCGCGCGCGATATCACCAAGTTCATCGCCGGTTTTGGTTTCCGGGATTTCATTTTCGAAATCACCAGATGTGATACCGGTGACACTGTTTGCAATCGCGGTGATGCGGCCTGTTAGGCTTTTGGCAATCCAGTAGCCAAGCACGGCAACAACGAGCATCACAATGACGGTCTGAATTGACGTCAAAAGCAATAACCGGGTTGCTGCGGCATTCGCTTCGCTCAGATCTTGCTCAAGAATCAGCCGCCAGGGCGTGCCAAATAGATCAATCGCGGCAGTGTAGGCCAGAACAGGGTTTCCCGACAGGCCTGTCACGCCAATGAGTTGCCGTTCCTCACCATTTCGCGCGGCGATGATCTGCGGCAAATCGGGCATTGGATCAAGGAGGGTATGGCCACCCGCACGTAGCGATCCAGACCGGGCATTCCCATCAGGACCTACGGCGTAGATCTGCCCCGTTTCGCCCAATAGCGGCGACATGGATAAAATTGACGCAATTTCGTCGACTGGAAGTTGTAGGGCGGTAACGCCAATACGTTCACCTGCGTTGTCAAAGACTGGCATGGCGACGAACTTGGCTGGCGCGCCAAAGCTTGGTTCATAGGCCGCAAAATCAGTGACATGGTATTCGCCAGCGGGGAGGTTGACAGCCGCCTGGAACACAACCCCAAGGTCACTATCAGCATATTTGCCAGACTGAAAATTTGTTGCGAAATCCGCCTCTTTAAAAACGGAGTAGATCAGGTTTCCCTCCAGATCAAAGAGGAAAAGATCGTAATATCCACGTTCAATCTGAAAGCTACGGAAGCCTGGGTGAAATTCAGCGTGCGAAGCTGACCATGCCGAACCATCATCGGCCTTCATAAGTTTGTCTTTCTTGCCGGTGGGGTTCGGATTTTCAGTTATGTAAAGCCGTTGCAGTGTTTGTTCGGCGTCACCTTCCATGGCCCGCCAGCCATTGCGAAACGAAATAATGGCTTCTTGCGTTGCCCGGCCATTGGCCAAAACAACCATGTCTGTTTCGACATCCGTCAGCCATTCTTCCAAAGCTTCCGTCTTTTCCAGAATCAGCTGTTCAAAGGCGATGTTGCGCTGGGAATCGAGTGCCGATCGCGCATTGAATAGCGAGAATGCCGAGGCGACCGCCATGATTGCAAGTGTGGGCACAGCGATCAGGATCGGTACCTTGTGCCGCAACTTCATCCGGCGCCAGTTGTTGCGCCGGTTTCGTCCGTCCCACGCTGCGGCCATTCCACAACCTCCTGTTTAGTAACCGCGCAGTTGGCGCGTGTCGCATCCTCTGGCACCTGATAAGCTCATAGGATTGATAATGGTTTAAGTCGCGACCACCTTGCGCCGGGTTGCAGCCTTACTTTCAAACGGTCGGAAAAACCCACAACTTTTCCCAACTACGCCGCAAAGCAAACATATTTGTGAACCAAAGATGACTCGTTCGGTTTTTGGAATGTGCCGTTTGGGGCACGGAGTTTGGTAGATTATGACTTCGCTACAGAGCACAGAGCCAGAGGCCATTCCAGAAGAACGCAATGAGGCGCTTCTGGATGGGACGCTTTTATTGGGTGATCAGTTTACGATCACCAATAAGCTGGGAAATGGTGGTTTCGGGATCACCTATCTGGCGAAGGATAATTATCTGGATCGTGATGTCGTGATCAAGGAATGCTTTCCAGAAGTATTCTGCCATCGCGCGGGCAAATCGGTGTTGGTACGGTCAACCGCAAACCAGGATAAATATCGGTCCATCGTGGACATGTTCATGCGCGAAGCCCGCGCCATCGCAAAGCTGCGTCATCCCAATGTTATTGGCGTTCACCGCGTTTTTGAGGACAATGATACCGCCTATATGGCGTTGGACCTGATTGATGGCCGTGATCTGCTGAATATCATCAAGCAGGACCCGGGCGCGCTTAGCCCCAACCAGATCGTGAATATCCTGACCAAACTGCTGGATGCCATCGATCTGATTCATCAGCAGGATCTGTTGCACCGCGATATTTCACCCGACAACATCCTGCTTGATAAATGGGGCAGCCCCGTCCTGATCGACTTTGGAGCCGCACGCGAAGAGGCAAGCCGGGAAACCCGTGCAATGTCGGCGGTACTGGTCGTCAAGGATGGCTATTCCCCGCAGGAATTCTATTTCGCTGGCGGAAAGCAGACGCCTTGCAGCGATCTATATGCGCTTGCCGCCACCTTTTACCACGTCATTTCGGGCGAAGTGCCCCCGAACAGCCAAACCCGGATGGCAGAGGTTGCTGGCGGTGGCGAAGACCCATGTGTCCCGCTGGCAGGCCGCTTTGACGACTACGATTCGGCGTTTCTTGCTGCGGTTGATAAGGCCATGCGCGTCTTGCCCAAGGAACGTTTGCAATCGGCCCGCGAATGGGCGGATATGATTGATCCGTCAAAGAAACGCGCTGCACCGCTGGTTTTGTCGGAAAATAAGAAACTTGGCGCGACGTTGAACCGGCTGATTTCTGAAACAAACGATTATGTTCTGAAGTCCGCACCGGTCAAAGAAAAACCGCCAGAGCCACCTGCGCCGAAAGAACGGCGCTTTGTTCCGGATTGGGTGCGCGAGTTCAATGAAGAGTCGGTTAATCCCGACACGTCACCGAAGCCTAAACCCGCCGCCGCGCCAGAACCTCTGGTTCTGACTGCAGAGACGGAAAGATCCGCCAAAGCCGCGCCTTTGGTGTTGGACAGCCCTGTTTCGCAAGACGTCCAACCCGGCCCGGTCGCTGATCAAGGCGCGGCAGAAGATGCGCCCCCGGTGGGTGAGCAAGACCTTGCTATGCCGACCCGACTACGCGCGAAGCTTCGCCATAAGATGAGCATGTTTCGGTCGAGCTGGCGATAAAACCCGCATTAAAAAAAGCGCACCAGTGATGGCGCGCCTTTTTATTGGACCTGAACAAGCACTTACCGTCAAATTAACAGCACTTGCGTTCCGACCTTGGTATAGCTGAACAGCTCAGCGATTTGTTCATTGTAAAGGCCGATACAGCCATTCGAAGAACGTCGCCCGATCTTGCGCGTGTCATGGGTGCCGTGAATCCGGTAATACTGCCAAGACAGGTGCAATGCATGTGTGCCCAGCGGGTTATCAGGACCGGGGCCAATGAAATCAGGCCATTCTGGGTTGCGCAATTTCATCGCCGGTGTCGGCGCCCAGCTTGGTCCCTCAACCTTGCGGGTAATTTCGGTCCGGCCCTTGCGGGTCAGATCCTCTGTCAGGGGCACGCTTGTTGGGTAAAGCTTGTAGATCGACTGATCTTCTGACCAGTAATGCAGGGCCCGCGACTGAATATCGACAAGCACCGCACCGTTGCGCAAGTTGCTGAAGTATGGCTGCCAGTCAAGCGACCGGAAGCTGGCGATGTTGCGTTGCACCCCAGCGCTGATGTCGCTTTCGATTTCGGTTGAATTTGCGGTCTGCGCAGCAGCGCCCGTACCGATCGTGGCCGCCGTCGCCGCCAGGAAACCGCGGCGCGACATGCGGTTGGTCAGATCGTCAGACATCACATTCTCCGTCAAAAGGTCAAAATTCTTGGCATCTTCTAGTGTGTCTTCACGTCCATAACAAATCAAACAATTGTCAGACCATGCAGAGTTCCGCGCATGTGTGTTTGAAGTGTCAGTCCAATGCCGCTAAGGAATGATGAACAAAATGGTAGTACTGACGATGTATCGACGTGAAATGATGTTTGGGCTTGGCGCGCTGGGGCTTGCAGCCTGTGCACAAGTTCCTGAAGGCCGTATTGGTCCAGATGGTTTGCCTTTGCCGACCCTTTACCGGATCAGGCCCGGCCAAGAGGCTGAAATCCAGTTTCGTATGCTTGATAGCGTGAATGCCCTGCGTTCCGCGCGCGGTTTTGCCCCTGTCGCGCTGAACGCTCAGCTAAATGCAGCCTCTGCAACCCACGCCCGCGATATGTCGATCCAGAACCGCCCCTGGCTGTTTGGCTCGGACGGATCGAGCCCTGTGGATCGTGCCCGCCGCGTTGGCTTCCAGGGTCGGTTGCTGGGCGAGAATATCTCGGAATCATATGAGGGCGAATTGCCCACACTTGCCGCCTGGATGGAGCAGGAAGATACCCGCGCTGTTATCCTTGACCCCGATGCGCGTCAGATGGGCTTTGCCTGGTTTCAGGAACCTGCGGGCAAATTGTGGTGGACATTGAACATGGGCAGCGACCCTGCCGTCAGCCAGCCGATCCCAAGTACCGCGTTTTAGGCGTAGATAAAGATCTTGGTGCCGTTGTTCACCATGGCATAGATCTCGTCCATCTCTTCGTTCTGAACAGCGATACAGCCCCAGGTCCAATCGGGGACGCCAATAACGCGTGTTGGTGTCCCGTGGATAAAGATATCCCCGCCGGGATCGAGCCCATTTTCCTTTGCGTAGGCGACATCATTGGCATTGGGATATGAGATCCCAAGCGACAGGTGGAATCGGCTGTAAGGGTTGCGCCGGTTGATCAGATAGGCCCCTTCCGGTGTGCGCCCGTCGCCTTCTTGGACCTTATGGCCGATTGGCGCAAACCCAAGCTGAAAGCGGTATTCGCGCAGCAACCCGTCATTATGCAAAAGCTGCATCTGTCGCTTTTGCTTGAATACTTGAATCCGCGTTACTTCAGGTCCCCGATACTTCGGCGTACCCGTTGAACACCCGGCAACGCCAAGTGCTGCCCCAACCATCATTGATCGTCTTGAAATCATTACACTCTGCCCAATTTTCCGGTCTACGCCGTTTATGACGTGCTACACCAAAAACTTGGTTAATGGTAGAAAAACATAGGCACAGCGATCACGGCCGTGTGAATGATGCCACAAGTTCAACATGGGGTGACCAGCGGAATTGATCGACCACTTGCACCCAGTTCATATCGAACCCCGCAGCGGTCAATGTCGCCCCGTCGCGGGCGAACGTGGCCGGGTTACACGATACCATGGCCACGGTGCAGACCGCTGACTGGGCGAGGGTCGCAATCTGCGCTTCGGCACCGGCACGCGGCGGGTCGATCACCACCGCATCGAAAGGCGCAAGTTCGTCTGGTTCCAGCGGCCGTCTGAACAGGTCCCGCGTCTCTGTTGTCACCTTGCGCAACTGGTGCCCAACCCGCCAACCCCGGTCCAAAGCCATCAGCATATCACCCGCACCTTCAACGGCGTGAACCTCTGCCCATTTGGCGAGTGGCAGGGTGAATGTTCCACAACCCGCAAACAGGTCGGCAATCCGGGTGGCATGTTGGGTCACTTCGGTCACGGCGGCCAGCAATGCCAGCTCACCTTCCTTGGTGGCTTGCAAGAACGCGCCGGGGGGTGGTGTGACGGCTGTGTCGCCAAAATCCTGTGCCGGGGCATTGATCGTGACAAGTGTTTCGTCATTCCATGCCAGCCGCGATAAACCGTTTGTCTGCGCAAATGCCGCCAATTCGATCTGCAATTGCGGGGTCAGCTGTTTGTCTGTTTCAACAAGGATATCGGCGCCCGGCGGCGCGTCCGTCACGGTCAGGTCGATTTCGCCTTTGCGGGAACAGGCGATGACGGTCAGCGCCTCTAGCGCGGGTAATACCTGCGCCAATGCGGGTGTGATCAATTGGCAATCGGGCACTTGCACAACCATGTCGGACGCCTTGGCGTGAAACCCGACAATCGCGCCTTTCTTTGTACGTCGCCCTGAAAACTTCGCCCGTCTGCGCGATCGTGGCCGGGACGTCACGATAGGGTGCATATCTGCATCAAGCCCGCGTGCCCGCAACGCATTGCGGACGATGTCCATCTTCCATTCTGCAACGAACGCATCCGCCCCGTGTTGCATTGCGCAACCGCCGCAGGATTTGAAATGCCGACAGGGTGCTGCGACCCGGTTGGGTGACGGGGTCACAATCCGCACTGTCCCGTCCTGTGCAACCACGACTTCCTCGCCCGGCAGAACACGCGGCAGCAGCGATTGCCCGTCAGAGGCGCGGCCCATCCCAAGATGGTTCAAGCTTTCAATCGTCAGCATTTATTCGGCAGCGTCTTTCACATTGATGAACCCACCCGACTGCCGGTTCCAATAACGGGCATAAAGCCCGCCCTTGGCCAGCAGATCGGCATGTGTGCCTTCCTCGACAATGCGGCCCGCGTCAAGCACGACGATACGGTCCATCCGGGCAAGGGTCGATAATCGGTGGGCGATGGCGATGACCGTCTTGCCATCCATGATCTGTTCCAGCGCCTGCTGGATTGCGGCCTCTACCTCGGAATCAAGTGCGCTGGTCGCTTCGTCCAACACTAAAATTGGTGCGTCTTTCAAGATCGCCCGGGCAATCGCAATGCGCTGCCGTTGTCCACCGGACAGCTTGACCCCGCGTTCGCCCAGATGAGCGTCATAGCCGGTGCGCCCTTTGTGATCTTCGAGATCCAGAATGAACTCATGTGCCTCGGCTTGTCTGGCTGCTGCTTCGATCTGGTCCTGCGTGGCGTCGGGTTTACCGTATCTGATATTGTCGTGGGCGGACCGGTTGAACATGGCCGTTTCCTGCGTGACCATCGCGATCTGACGGCGCAGGCTTTCCTGCGTCACGTCGCGCACGTCCTGCCCATCGATCAACACATCGCCATCTTCGGTGTCGTAAAGCCGTAACAGCAATGCGACGAGGGTCGACTTCCCGGCCCCTGATGCCCCGACCAGACCGAGCTTTTCACCCGGCGCAACTGACAAGCTGACATCGTCCAAGCCACCCGGACCACCACCATAGCTAAAGCTGACATGCTGGAGGGCAATCGCACCTTCATGCGCGTTCAGCTTGTCGGCATCATCTGCATCCACCAGCTTATGTGGCGGGCTAAGCGTGTGCATCGCATCTTCGATCTCGCCCACATTGGCGTACATGCCCATTAGCGTAAAACTGACCCAGCCGGTCATCTGCGACAAACGCAGGGCGATTGCACCCGCAGCGGCGATGTTGCCTGCTGTGGCTGCACCTGTCGTCCAGAAATACAGCGTGGTGCCCACCAACAAGATGGGCAGCAAACCACCCAACGCCATCAGCCAGAACCGGAAAGACGCGGATAACCAGCCGTAATTGACCGCTGTTCCCCAGTAATTGGCCATGGCTTCAATCGCCGCCCGATCCTCGTGATCGTCATGGGCGAAAAGCTTGACCGTCTTGATATTTGTGATCGTATCCACAACCTGACCCGTCACCATGGCACGCGTCGCCGCCCGCGCCTTGGACCGTTCGCGGATACGCGGCATGAAAAACCGGATCATCAGAATGTAAGCCGCAACCCAAAGCGCCAGAAGTGCTGCGGTGCGCATGTCGATGGTCAGCAGCAGGATGACAGAGCCGACCAAGGAGGCAAGCGCGAATGCAACTGTGTGGATCATATCCACAATCAGGTCGGTCGTGGCACGTGCCGCCTGCATCTGCTTCTGCGCAATACGTCCAGCAAAATCATCATCAAAGAAGGTGACAGATTGGCCAAGCGAATGCCGATGCAGCCGTGACAGGATCAGATTGCTAAGCGATGGGCCAACGACGACGGCCTGCATGACGCCCGAGACGCCAAGGATGATCGGGCGCAGGATCACGAAGAACGCGGTTACCCCCAGCAACAGGATGATGTTGTCAGAAAAGTAGCTGCCTGTATCTGATGTCAGTGCAGCATCGATGACCCAGCCCAGCATCAATGCGGTCATGACTTCCAACGTACCGGCGAGGGCCGAAATCAGGCCGGCCATGATTGTAACTTTGGTGCTGCCACGCAAACACCACCGCAGAAACGCCATCAGCGTCTGCGGCGGCGGTCCTTCCGCCCGCTCAAAAGGGTCAATCCAGCGTTCTGGCGTCATTCTGCTACTCGCGTATCCTGCCCCAGAAAACCGCCCGATTGCCGCGCCCAGAACCTTGCATATTGTCCGTTTGCCGCCAGCAATTCATCATGGGTGCCGTCCTCGATGATGCGGCCTTGATCCATGACGATGATCCGATCCATACGCGCGATGGTGGACAGGCGATGCGCGATGGCGATCACCGTCTTGCCTTCCATCATTCCATAGAGCGTGCGCTGAATGGCGGCTTCGACCTCACTATCTAGGGCGCTGGTCGCCTCATCCAAGAGCAGGATCGGCGCATCCTTGAGGATCACCCGAGCAAGCGCAATCCGCTGACGTTGTCCGCCTGACAATTTCACCCCGCGTTCGCCGACCTTGGCCTCGTACCCTTTGTTACCTTCGCTGTCTTCCAGACCAAGGATGAATTCATGCGCCTCTGCCTTGCGGGCTGCGGCGATCATGTCATCATCAGTTGCGGTGGGGTTGCTATAGACAATGTTGTCGCGCACCGATCTGTGTAGCAAGGCGCTGTCCTGCTGGACCATCCCGATCATCCGCCGCAGGCTGTCCTGCGCCACCTGCATGATGTCCTGTCCATCAATCGCGATCACCCCGCTTTCGGCGTCATAGAACCGCAAAAGCAATTTCACGAGGGTCGATTTACCCGCACCGGATTGCCCAACCAGCCCGACTTTTTCACCGGCTGCGATGGTCAGGTTGATCCGGTCCAGTCCGCCTGCATCCTTGCCATAATGGTGCGACAGGTTGTCGATCTCGACCTTGCCTGCGTTGATCTGCAAATCGGTTTTGGTTTGATCCAGCAGGGTTACGGGTTGGGCGATAGTTTGCATCCCTTCGGACACGACCCCTAATTCCCGAAAGAAATTGCTGGTTGCCCACATGATCCAGCCCGACATGGCGTTCAGGCGCAGCGCCAGCGTCGTTGCAACGGCAACAACACCCACCGTTGCCGTGCCCATACCCCATAGCCACATGGCCCATCCCACGACCCCAACGATCAAAAGACCGTTCAGGATCATCAGGCCCACATCCATGATCGTATAAAGCCGCATCTCTGCCTGGAAAGTCTGGCGGCTTTCCTCCATCGCCTCTTTGGCATAGGCGATTTCGCGGTCGTGATGGGCGAACATCTTGACCGAATGGATGTTGGTATAGCTGTCAACGATCCGACCGGTGACCTTGCTGCGCGCATTTGATGCCGCCTCTGATGCCGGACCAATCCGTTTGACCACCCAGCGCAGCAACAAAAGATACGGGACCAGCCATAGCAGTAGCGGGACCACCAACCGTATATCGGCCTGCCCCAGCAGAACGGCAGCAGCGACGACATAGGCGGCCGCAAAGGTCAGTGCGTCAAAGAGCTGGAATATGACCTCGCCCGCCGCGGATGGCGTCTGCATGATCCGGTTGGCGATCCGGCCCGCAAAATCATCCTCGAACCAACCCACCGATTGCCGCAGCACATGTTTATGCGCGCGCCAACGCACCAGAGTGACGAAATTGGGGAAAATCGTGTTGTTCAACAACATAACCTGAAAGATGTGCAACACCGGGCGCAGCGTCAGAATGAACAGTGCCACAAGAATGAATTCGGTGCCGTAACGTGCCCAAACATCCGCCGGCGGACCGCTGGACATGGTATCCACCAACCGTCCAACATAACCCAAAAGCCAGATTTCCACCCCCGCAATCACCACGGATGCGATCCCTGTGATCAGCAATATTCCTTTGAACGGTTCTGCATAAAGACGCAGAAACGGATAGAGCCGCTTGGGCGGCGTGTCGGTCTCCTGATACGCGGTATAGGGATCGACCAGGCCTTCGAAATATCGAAACATTGGTCTGCCTTACAGGGTAGGTGTGTCGCAGACATAACAAGGTTTTCGTCAGAGGAAAACCAGAACGGAAAACACGCCCAGCGCGAGCGCCATGACGCGCATGAAAACGCGCCAGGCGACAGGGTTGGTCAAAAGATAGGCAAGCAATGCGCCTGCCGCAGACCAGAACAGACAAACCCCCAGATTAATGGTGGAAAATGTAGTCGCAAGCGTGACCGCCTGTCCGCTTGGCGACATCGCTGGCACGTAAGCCATGGCACTGAGTGCGACGGCCCAGACCTTGGGATTGATCCATTGAAACAGTACCGCCTCAATGAATGTGAAGGGCCGATCGCGGCTTCGGCCCTTGGCCGGGTTGGCATGCCAAAGTTGGTAGGCCATCCAAAGAATCCATAGGCAGGCGCCGGTTTTCAGGGCCAGTGTCAGCCCCGGTTGCTGCGCCAACAGTGCGCCCACCCCATATCCGGTGACTGCCGAAGTTATCCCAACCCCAATCGCAACGCCCAAAACATGCGGAATTGTGTGTCGAAACCCGAAACGCGCGCCCGACGCGGTCAGCAGGATTACATTCGGCCCGGGTGAGAACAGACCGAAGAAGACGAACCCGATCAGGGGCAAAAATTCAGCCAAGCAGATCAGCCTTTGTCAGGGTGAAGCCGGATTCGATCCACCGTAGTTCAGCCTGTTTTAATGCCTCGCCCAGCGCGGGCCCCTTTAGTTTCGGCATCAGATCAGCGGCGGTCAGTGGGAAAGTTTGGTCAGCGGCGTGTTTAACCACTTGGGCTGCTTCTGGATCAATCTGCGCTCCAACACTGGCCGCCATAACCACCAGCCTGTCCATCCCGACCTTACCGCCATAACGGTAAGCGGCCTCTGCATCCGGTATCACACTGCTGATCTGATCAAGTTGGGTCATTTGCACCTTGGACAGCCGCAATGCGGCAGCCGGATCGCCACCAAGAACCACGAGGCGCCGGATCGGGTCCGGCGCGAGGTCATTCTGCTGTTCAAGATGCACCAAGACAGCCAGCATAGTGGCCGTGGCACCCGGCAGGATTTGGGCCAACGCGCCCGTTGCCGCCATGGATGCCATCGCTGGTGCCGGATCAGGGGCGCTGAGCAGTTTCAGCAGCTCCGATGTCACCCGTTCCACCGAAAGGGATTGCAGCCCTTCGACATTAGCCGCGCAGGCCGCAAGACTGTCGGCATCCGGCCCATCAGCCGGATCGCCGTACCAGGCGTTGAACCGAAAAAAGCGGAGAATGCGCAGGTAGTCCTCCTTGATCCGCGTATCGGCGTCCTCGATGAACCGGATGCGTCGGGCATGCAGGTCAGGCAACCCGCCCAGCGGGTCGGCAACCGTCCCGTCGGGTGCAGCATAAATCGCATTCATTGTGAAATCGCGCCGCCGCGCGTCGTCTGTCATGTTGTCAGAAAACGCAACGGTCGCCCGCCGCCCATCTGTGGCCACATCGCGGCGGAATGTCGTGATCTCGAAAGGGATGTCGTCCACGACTATGGTCACAGTGCCATGATCAATCCCGGTTGGGATCACCTTCAGCCCGGCAGCTTGTGCCAGCGCCATCACCTTTCGCGGCAAGGCATCGGTGGACAGGTCAAGATCGGCAACCGGTTCGTTCATCAGTGCATTACGCACGCAGCCACCCACGAACCACACCTGAAACCCTGCACGGGTCAACAGCCCACAAACGCGCTGGGACGCATCGCCGGTCAGCCATGGTGCTGTGATCCGGGTCATGACATCCGTTCGGCCAATGCGCGTAAGATCCGGGCAGTGGCACCCCACACATAATACGGACCGTATGGCACAGTGTAGTAAAAGCGTTTGCGCCCTTGCCAGCGCCGTCCTTCAACGCGGAACATGGCAGGATCATTCAGATGGGCCAGCGGAACCTCGAACACTTCGCTGACTTCGCCTGCTTCGGGGATCGGATCATAGGGCCCAGTGACCAACCCCAGGACGGGCGTGACCTGATAACCGGTAACGGTTTGGTGCGGTGGCAGGGTGCCCATGACCTGCACGATATCGCTGGGCAGGCCAATTTCTTCGCGTGCTTCACGTAACGCTGCGGCCTCTGCTGTGCCATCATCGGGGTCCTGTTTGCCGCCTGGAAAGGCAATCTGCCCCGGGTGATGCTTTAGTCGGGCTGATCGCTTGGTAAGGATAAGTGTCTGAGTCTCAGCCCGGATACCGACCAGAACCGCCGCAGGGGTCAGTTTGCAGTCAGGGACCCGAACATCCTTGTTCAGGTCGAAATCAGATGACGCGCTGCCCGGCCGGGACAGCGCATCTTGTAACCGTTTTTCAAGATCAGACACTGGCATCCTTGGCCTCGAACCCCAACGTGTCGGGATCAAAGCTGTAATGCGCACCGCAGAACTGGCAATCGGCAGTCACCGTGCCTTCATCCGTGGTCATCGTGCTGATATCCTTGGCCGAATAGATCGACAGGCTTTGGCGCACCTTATCTTCCGAACAGCTACAGCCGAAGCTGATCGCCTGCGCGTCAAACACCCTTGGCTTTTCTTCATGAAACAGCCGCACCAGCAGGTCGGTGGGGGCCACGCTGGGGCCGATCAACTCCATCTCTTCGACGGTGTCCAGCAGCGCGTTGGCGCGGGTCCAGTTTTCGCCTTCATCCGCATCAAGGATATCGGTCGCATCCAGCAAACCATCCTGACCCGATCCGCCTTCGCCGGACATTTCAGGCGAGGCTTTGGGCATGTGCTGCAGCATCACGCCACCGGCCCGCCAGTGGGTGCCTTCGCCAGGCAGCTGCGACTGGCCAAAGGTCAGCGCAAACCGGGTTGGCAGCTGTTCGGACTGGGCGAAATAAGTTTCCGCACAAGCCGATAGCGACCCACCGGCAATCGGAGTGATCCCCTGATAGGGTGTCATGCCCTGCCCCTGATCAATCAGGATGGCAAAATAACCGCTGCCAATCTGGCTGAACGGATCAGCCGTTTCATCCAGTTCTTCCGCGTCATAGGATGCATAGGCCCTAATGCGGGCAGGCTGCCCGTCATCGGTAGGGCCATAGTAATCCGTCGCGATCAGACGCACCGGACCGGAACTGCGGACCTGCAATGACAGTTTCCACCGCAGTTTGACCGTCTGACCAATCAACGCCGTCAGCAAAGCCATTTCCGCCACCAGCCCTTCGACCAGCGGTGGGTAGTTATGCTGCGACAGGACCTGTTCCAACACCCCATCCAACCGGGCCACACGGCCACGGATATCAGAGGCATCAATTTGAAACGGCAGGACGGTATCGTCCCAAGCGATTTGGGTGCCGAGGCTCATGGTCTTTCCTAACATGTCAGGAGTTGGCATACCGCGCCTATATAGGCGGAGCAACCGCGCGTCCAAGGGGGCAAGTTATGATCAGACGGTATGGCGATGCACCAAAAACGGGACAGCAGTACACGTTGCGACCCGGCGCCTATGCCATTCTGCCCCGCGATGGTATGCTTTTACTGACCTACCAAGCCGCCCCGCATAGCGAAGTGCAATTGCCCGGTGGCGGAATTGATCCAGGCGAGAGCCCCGTGCAGGCCCTGCACCGGGAGGTGTTCGAGGAAACAGGTTGGCGGATCGCCAACCCCCGGCGGTTGGGCGCGTTTCGTCGGTTTGTCTATATGCCCGAATATGGCATTCACGCCGAGAAACTGTGCCACATCTATGCCGCCCATCCAGTGCGGGCGCATGGCACACCGAGCGAGGAAGGCCACACCGCCCTTTGGATGACACCGCGGGATGCGATGGCAGAACTGTACAATTTGGGCGATGTGAATTTTGTGCGGCAGCTATTCGATTAGCGGGCGCTTTTCGATCAGGTGGCCATAGAAAGTTGTTAAGATACTGATCCCCAGCATCAGCAAGGTCCACTGCACGACCAGATCAAGTGCAAATGCGATGATCCCTGCAAAACTCGCGATCAAACCAATGACTATGCCCGCCAGACCATTGATTACCATCAAAAGGACAGCGACCGCAAATATGACACCGGACATGCTGGATGATGCCTGCCAAGCCGCACCCAAGCCGATTGGTTTTCCAATCGCCACGGATGGCAGGGCAATCGCGATCCTGAACCATATGTACGTCATAATTGCCCCGACCCCAAGGAAGAGGATTTCGGTGAAAGCTGGGCCAAAGACCGAACCGATCAACCCGGCAATGACAAAGAGCGGGATTGCCGCCAAAACCAGCAGCAAGCCATACAGGAAACTCGTCCAGATATAGGGCCAGATAGGTCGACCCGAGACGGGTGGCAGAGCACCGGAATACTCTTCGAGCAGAATGAACCGATGCCATGACACAGCGACCCAGCCGAACACAAATAAGCCAAAAGCAATCAGGAAAGGGACCAGCAGGACAACAACCGGATTCACCGATCCCACCGTTGCGGGGTTAATGTAGCCAGTCGTTGGGTCAATCTGGAGCGCGCCGGGGAAACCAGCCATGATAAAGAACGCAACGACGATCAGAATCAACAACATGTAGGGTCCGACAGAAACCCGCAGCGCCTGCCCAAGATTCCCAATGATCATTGAAAACGCGTGCCGGATGATCTGAAATGCCATGAGGAGCCTCTTTGAGTTGTATTCCCGCTTTGCTTGCACGGTCCGACCGCACCGTCAACGCCCCTATCCTTGCCCTGCCTTGCGAAAACGGCTATCGCGCGTTTTCAGATACATCTGATGCAAAGGCCCTCCGCATGACTGCTCCGAAGAAAGTCGTTCTCGCCTATTCTGGCGGGCTTGATACCTCGATCATCCTGAAGTGGTTGCAGACCGAATATGGTTGTGAGGTCGTGACCTTCACCGCCGATCTGGGCCAGGGTGAAGAGCTGGAGCCTGCCCGCGCCAAGGCCGAAATGATGGGTGCCACCAACATCTATATCGAAGATCTGCGCGAAGAGTTCGTGCGTGATTTCGTGTTCCCGATGTTCCGCGCCAACGCGCTTTATGAAGGCCTGTATCTGCTGGGCACATCCATTGCCCGCCCTTTGATTTCCAAACGTCTGGTTGAGATTGCAGCCGCCGAAGGGGCCGATGCGATTTCCCATGGTGCGACAGGCAAGGGTAATGATCAGATCCGGTTTGAACTGGCCGCCTATGCGCTGAACCCCGAAATCGCCGTGGTTGCACCATGGCGCGAATGGGATTTGGGCAGCCGGACCAAGTTGATCGACTTTGCCGAAAAGCATCAAATCCCAATCGCCAAGGACAAGCGCGGCGAGGCCCCGTTCAGCGTGGATGCCAACCTGCTGCACACCTCGTCCGAAGGCAAAATACTTGAAGACCCGGCCGAGGAAGCACCGGAGCATGTTTATCAGCGCACCGTGTCGCCAGAAGAGGCGCCCGACACCGCCGAAATGGTCGAAATAACCTTTGAAAAAGGTGATGCGGTCGCGATCAACGGTGAGGCGATGTCGCCTGCCACGATCCTGACCAAGCTGAACGAATTGGGCGGCAAGCATGGCGTGGGTCGTCTTGATCTGGTCGAAAACCGGTTCATCGGGATGAAATCCCGCGGCATCTATGAAACACCCGGTGGGACAGTATTGCTAGAGGCGCATCGCGGGATCGAGCAGATCACGCTGGATAGTGGTGCGGGCCACCTGAAAGACAGCATCATGCCACGCTATGCAGAGCTGATTTATAATGGTTTCTGGTTCTCACCCGAACGCGAAATGCTGCAGGCCTTGATCGACAAAAGCCAGGAACATGTTTCCGGCACTGTCCGCGTGAAGCTGTATAAAGGGTCCTGCACCACGGTAGCCCGCTGGTCAGATGAAACGCTCTATTCCGAAGAACATGTGACATTCGAGGATGACATGGGCGCTTATGACCAGACCGACGCGCAAGGTTTCATCCAGTTGAACGCATTGCGGCTGAAACTGCTCGCTGCAAGGAACCGCCGCACAAAGGGGTAAGCCATGCCAACCGAACTGCGCCCGATCACGATGGATGATGTTGGGCCGCTGCACAAAGTGACGGTGCGCGCAGATCAGGATGATTTCGTCGCCCCCAACGCTGTTACCATTGCGCAAGCGCGGTTCGAAACGGGCGCTTATGATTTCTGCATCTGGGATGACGATCGACGTGTCGGATTATTGGCCCTGATCGATATGTCAGAACATGAGGACCGGAGCGAGATCGATGCGCCCGACGGCGCCCATATCTGGCGTCTTTTGATCGGTCAGGATGCGCAGGGCAAGGGATATGGCACTGCGGCAATGGCCTTTTCCGAAGACTGGGCGCGCCAGCGTGGCTGCCGTGTCGTTCAGGTGCAAGCAGTAGAAAGCAACACCGCTGCTATCGATTTCTACAAGGCTCTGGGATACGCACTCACCGGCAAGCAATCCGACGGTGAAGTGCAGTTGGAAAAGGTTCTTTAGAGCTTTTTCGCTTCCAGAAACTGGTACATCGGCAAGGCCTTCGCCAATATGTCCTGATTTTCCGTCAATTTAGGCAGCGGCCCCTCTGCCCCGGCAAATCCCGTGCTTTTATGCACCGCCCCATACCAATGATCTGCCCAGACCCCATCCTGTGGGTGCCGTCCGGCGGGCCAAGACAGCATGGCGGGGTCATAGTCCAGATTGATGGCGGCACAGAGTTTGCGCAGCATGTCTTCTGGGTTGGCGCGTATATCGGCGCTGTCGATGACAACGCCACCCAACTTTTCATAAAGTGCTGCCTGTTGCGGGAAACCGATATCTTCCAATGTCATCTCGTCCCGCTTGGCCCCGTAGCTGGCCATGACCCGCGCAGGATGCCGGATCAGGTGGACATGGACGCAGTCCTGCGCCCAATCCAACGGCATGCCGTCAATCATGTGATGCGGCATCTGTTTCATATAGAAATGCTGCTTCCCTTCAGGAATTGGTCCAGCGCAGCGCCGGGCGACGATCTGCGGGTCCGTTTCATGAGCTGCGATAATTGCGTCCTTCATTGGGTGATCCAGACCCGTGGCCGCAAGGTAGGGCGCATAAAACGGTTCATCCCAGACGGCAAAGTCATCTCGGTTGCCAAAGGCATACATCATCGCCGTCGACAGGTTGCGCGGCCCCGACCACATTGCAATTCTCATGATTGATCCACCAATTTTTTGTATAGGCCACGCAAGCGCTTCGTCATCGGGCCCAACTCGCCGGTGCCAATCATCCGTCCGTCGATGGTGCTGACGGGGGTTTGCGCGCCAAATGTACCCGTCAGGAATGCCTCATCCGCGGAATAGGTATCAACCAGACTGTAGTTTCGCTCGTGAACAGGGATGTCATTGGCCCGGCACAGATCAATGACCTTTTGCCGGGTGATCCCGTTCATGCAGTAGTCCCCGGTAGAGGTCCAAACCGCACCGTTTTTCACGATAAAAAAGTTGCAGGCGTTGGTCGTGTTCACGAAGCCATGCACATCCAGCATCAGCGCCTCATCCGCGCCCGCCTTCTGCGCGGCGATACAGGCGAGGATGCAATTCAGCTTCGAATGGCTGTTCAATTTTGGATCTTGGGTCATTGGCAGTCCGCGTTGATGTGGGACAGTCGCCAGCGTGATCGGACGGGGGATTTTCGGTTGCGAATGTTCCATGATGATCACGAAGGTCGGCCCTTGCTGCGACAGGCTGGGATGCTGAAACGGTCGCGTCTTGATCCCGCGTGTCACCATCAGCCTTGCATGGGCATCGGTGGTCATCTTGTTGGCTTCTTGGGTTGCCAACAGTGCCTGTACAACCCCATCGCGATCCATGCCAATATCCAGATCGATGGCTTTTGCGGCTTCGAACAAGCGGTCGATATGTTCGTCCATGAACGCCCATTTACCATCGTAAAGCCGTAGCCCTTCCCAGACGCCATCGCCCAGCATGAAGCCGCTATCATAGACGCTGACCATTGCGTCAGCCTTTGGCACAATCCGCCCATCAAGATAGATCAGGATGCTGTCGTTGCGGGCGTCTTCCTCTGCCTGATGGGTGGTCACGTCGCTCATTTTGTCCTCCGTTTTGGGGCACGCTAGGACAGAGTTTCTAATGTTCCAAGCAGTAAACAGCGCGTGAGTTGGGTTCAGGATGATTGCGTGCTGCGATGAAAGGTTGAAAGGGTATCAGCGAAGGAGATTTTGTGATGTTGAAACCTGTTATTGCAGCGCTTGCCTTGCTGCCTATCGGCCAGATGGCCGCCGCCGAGGATATTCAAACCGCCATTCTTGCTGGGGGATGTTTCTGGTGTATCGAAAGCGATTTTGAGAAAGTTACGGGCGTAAGCGACGTTGTCTCAGGCTATACCGGTGGGACCACCGTCAACCCGACCTATAAAACGCTTCGTGGATCGGGCCATTATGAAGCCGTTGAAATCACATATGACGCGGATGTGGTCAGCTATGCGCAGATATTGCATGCGTTTTTCCGGTCTGTTGACCCAACAGATGCCGGTGGCCAGTTTTGTGACCGGGGTGAAAGCTATCGGACCGCCATTTTCACATCGGACCCCGAAGAGCGCGCCGTTGCAGAGGCAGCAAAGGCCACAGCACAGCAAGCCCTTGGTCAGACGATTGTAACCCCGATTTTGGACGAAGCCACGTTTTACGAAGCTGAAGCCTATCATCAGGATTACTATCGCGGCACATCCACGATCCTGACCCGGCGTGGCCCAAAGAAACAAAGCGACGCCTATGCGTTTTATCGCGAATCCTGTGGTCGGGATGCGCGGGTGCTGGCGCTTTGGGGTGATGCGGCGCCCTTTGCTCAGAAGTGAAAATTCTGCACCTCTGACAGATCGGGGATCACATCCGCCGTGCCGTGACGGGTCACCATCAATGCCCCGGCCTTGGTGGCCTGGGCGATGGCCTGGCCCATGGGCATTCCCCGATCAAGCCCCGCAAGGACGTAGCCGGTAAACGTGTCACCAGCACCGGTGGTATCAACAGGTTGCACTTTGATCGCCGCGAAATGCTCCTTTTCGCGCGCGTTATACCAATCGGCCCCATCGGCACCCAGAGTTACGATCACGTCACGCACAGGCAGGTCCTTGGGCGACTGACCGGTTGCCTGTTTTAACTGCTCTGCCTCGACCGCGTTCAGGATCAGGAAATCAAGATGCGGTAGAACGGCCATCACCCGTTCGGCATCAAAGGGGGCGGCGGCATAGGCGACTTGCAACCCCATTTTTTTGCCCAACGCGGCGGCAGTCCGTTGCAGATTTGTTTCGTTCTGGATCACCAGCCAATCACCGGTCTGGGCCTCTGCCATGGCGGTTTGCAAGGTGGCTTGCGGAATCTCTGCATTTGCACCGGGATGCAACAGGATCGCATTCTCACCTTCGGCATCAACCATAATGATCGCTTGGGCCGTTTCGGTATCAACCTCTGCGATATTGCGCGTATCAACACCATATTCCAGCAGGCGTTCCACCGCCCAGCGCCCGTCGCTGCCGACAGCCCCGATATGGTTCACATGTGCCGCCGCCCGTGCGGCCGCAACCGACATATTCGCACCTTTGCCGCCCAAAAACGTCTGCCTGCCTGTCGAGCTAAGCGTTTCACCGGGCGCGGGGATATGCGGGACCGCATAAACCAGATCGGCATTGATAGAGCCGAGATTCCAGATCGCCATCAGTCCACCTTACAGGCTGCAATAACGGCCATGTTCAGGATATCGTTGACCGTTGAAACGGTTGAGCAGACCTGGATCGGTTTGCCAATCCCCGACAGAATCGGCCCGATCACCGTGGCCCCGGCCATTTCCTGCATCAACTTGACCGAGATCGAGGCAGAGTGTCTGGCAGGCACAACCAGCACATTTGCCGGGCCGGTTAACCGCTGGAAAGGATAGTTTTCCTGCGCCAGCGCGTTCAAGGCCACATCGACCGTCATTTCGCCCTCGTATTCGAAATCGGCTTTGCGGGCGTCCAGCACCTTGGGTGCCTTGTGCATCTTTTCCGCCCGCTCGGACACCGGATATCCGAAGGTCGAGAATGACAGGAAAGCCACGCGTGGTTCCAAGCCCAGCGCACGCGCCACCGAAGCGCCCCGTTCAGCGATGTCGGCCAGATCATCTTCGTCAGGCCATTCATGCACCAGCGTGTCAGAGATCAGAACGATCCGCCCGTTATGCAAGACCGCCGTGACCCCAACCGCGCCGTCATGCGGTTGTGCATCAAAGACATGGTTAATCAGTTCAAGGATATGCGCAGATTTACGGGTTGCCCCGGTCACCATCCCATCGGCATGGCCATGGGCCAGCATCAGTGCCGCAAAAACATGCCTGTCACGCGCGGCCATCCGGTGGACATCCTGTGCGTCAAACCCTTTGCGTTGCAAGCGTTCGTACAGGAAGTCCTTGTATGTTTCCAGATGCGGTGTATTGGCCGCGTTGACAATTTCCAGCTCTGTAAAAGCTTCTGGCAGGCCTTCCGCGGTCAGCTTTTCTTTCACATCATCGTCGCGCCCAACGACAAGCGCCTTGCCCATGCCGGACCGTTGATACAGGACGGCAGCCCGCAAAACGCGCGGATCATCCCCTTCGGCAAACACCAATGTTGATTGGTTCGCGCGGGCACGGGCATTCAGGCTGCGCAAGATAGATTGGGTCGGATCCATCCGGGATTTGAGAGACAGTTCATAGGCGTCCATATCCACGATTGGCCGCCGCGCGACACCGGTTTTCATTCCGGCTTGGGCAACCGCTGTCGGAATGCGGTGGATCAAACGCGGGTCAAAGGGTGTGGGAATGATGTAGTCGCGTCCAAAGGTCAGTTTCTTGCCATAAGCCATGGCAACCTCGTCCGGTACGTCCTCGCGGGCAAGTGCCGCGAGCGCTTCGGCGCAGGCGATCTTCATCTCGTCATTGATAGCGCGGGCGTGAATATCCAGCGCACCCCGGAACAGATAGGGGAACCCAAGGACGTTATTGACCTGATTGGGATAATCGCTGCGACCCGTGGCAACGATGGCGTCCTCGCGGACGGCATGTGCATCCTCGGGCGTAATCTCTGGGTCAGGGTTAGCCATGGCAAAAATGACCGGGTTCGGGGCCATGCTTTCCACCATCGCCTGCGTCACCGCGCCTTTGGCAGATACGCCAAGGAACACGTCACAATCTTTCATCGCCTCTTCCAGCGTGCGCAGATCAGTGGCGACCGCGTGACCGGATTTCCATTGGTTCATACCTTCGGTACGACCCTGATAAATCACGCCTTTGGTGTCGCAAACGATGCAATTGTCATGGCGCGCACCCATGAATTTCAACAACTCAATACAGGCGATCCCGGCGGCCCCGGCCCCGTTCAGAACAATCTTTACATCTTCGATCTTCTTACCAGACAGATGCAGCGCGTTTAGCAGACCCGCCGCGCAAATCACCGCTGTCCCGTGCTGATCATCGTGGAACACGGGGATGTTCATCTGCTCTTTCAGCGTCTGTTCAATGATGAAGCATTCAGGCGCTTTGATATCTTCCAGATTGATCCCACCGAATGTAGGGCCCATCAGGCGCACGGCCTCGATGAACTTGTCAGGGTCTTCTGTGTCCAATTCGATATCAATGGAGTTCACATCAGCAAATCGTTTGAAAAGAACGGATTTCCCTTCCATCACCGGCTTGCTGCCCAGCGCGCCCAGATTGCCAAGGCCAAGCACCGCCGTGCCATTCGAGATGACAGCGACCAGATTACCTTTGTTCGTGTAGTCGTAGGCGGTTGATGGATCAGCCGCGATTTCCTCGCACGGGATGGCTACACCGGGGGAATAGGCCAGCGACAGGTCGCGTTGCGTCGTCATCGGGACAGTTGCCTGAATCTCCCATTTGCCGGGGCTGGGCTGCATGTGGAATTGCAATGCGTCTTCGCGCGTGAGTTTGTTCTTTGGCATGCTGTCCCCCGGTTTCAGTCCACAAGACATAGCGGGTTCTGGAACGGGGCTGCAACGGGTTGATTTCGGGGTTTCGCGCCTTTCATGGCCTGCTAATGTGCGGCTGATGATCCTGGGGGATGCATGACCACTACAAAAGCCACTGTCACGCCCATGATGGCGCAATATCTTGATATCAAAGCGCAGTATCCGGATGCCTTGCTGTTTTACCGGATGGGCGATTTTTACGAGATGTTTTTCGACGATGCGGTAGCCGCGGCGGAGGCGCTGGATATCGCCCTGACGAAACGCGGCAAACATGACGATCAGGACATTCCAATGTGCGGTGTCCCCCATCACGCCGCAGAGGGATACTTTCTAACCCTGATCCGCAAAGGGTTTCGCGTGGCTGTCTGCGAACAGATGGAAAGCCCGGCAGAGGCGAAAAAGCGTGGCTATAAAGCTGTTGTGAAACGCGAGGTCGTGCGGCTGGTGACGCCCGGCACGTTGACTGAGGACTCGCTGCTGGACGCCCGCCGCCATAACTTTCTGGCGGCCTTTCATATGGTCCGTGATGAAGGCGCACTGGCCTGGGTCGATATCTCAACCGGGGCGTTTCACGTGATGCCTTGTGCCGGTGCCGCTTTGGGCCCTGAACTGGCCCGACTGACCCCGCGAGAGGTCATCGTTGTGGATGGGTCAGAGGCGGATTGGGCTGATACCGTCGCGGAGGCCGGTGCCACATTGACCACGTTGGGTGCCGCTGCGTTTGATAGCACCGCAGGCGAGAAACGCTTGTGTTCATTATATAAAGTTGGGTCACTGGATGCGTTTGGCGGCTTTGGCCGGGCCGAGATAGCGGCCATGTCTGCGGTGGCCGAATATCTGGAGATCACGCAGAAAGGCAACTTGCCCCTGCTGCGCCCGCCGGTGCTGGAGGGGCAATCCGCAGCGATGCAAATCGATGCTGCGACACGTAAATCGCTGGAACTGACGCAGGCTACGGGGGGCGGACGGCAAGGGTCGTTGTTGCATTGCATTGACCGGACCGTCACCGCTGGAGGGGCGCGGCTGTTGGAGCGGCGATTGGCGTCCCCGTCCTGTACCTTGTCAGTTATCGCCGGTCGTCAGGATGCGGTCGCGTTTCTGGTTGAGCAGAACGGGCTGACGGAAGATATTCGTGATCAGTTGCGCGGGGTTTATGATCTGGACCGCGCTTTGTCACGTCTCGCGCTGGATCGAGGCGGACCTAGGGATATGGCGGCCATTCGAAATACGCTGGGGCAGGCTCTCGCTTTGGCGGGGGTCTTGCCGGATGAGATGCCTGGTTTGCTGGCAGATGCTGTGCGCGATTTGACCGGGCATGATGACCTGCTGGGGCTGTTGGATGACGCCTTGGTCGCCGAGCCGCCATTGCTGGCGCGCGATGGTGGGTTCATCGCGCCCGGCTATGAAACGGAGCTGGATGAGGTGCGCAAATTGCGCGATGAAGGCCGGTCGGTCATCGCCGGAATGCAGGCGAAATACGTCGAGATGTCCGGCGTTACATCACTGAAAATCAAGCATAATAATGTGCTGGGCTACTTCATCGAAACGACCGCCACCCATGCGGAAAAGATGATGGCTGACGACCGGTTTATCCATCGTCAAACCACGGCAAATCAGGTGCGGTTTACGACCGTCGAGCTGTCCGAAATAGAGACCCGGATCTTGAATGCGGGCGGTCGGGCGTTGGAGATTGAGAAGACGCTATATGCCAGCCTGACAAAGGCAATCGTGGCTGAGGCCGGTCCGCTGGGCGCGCTGGCGCGGGCGCTGGCCGAGATTGATTTGGCAGCATCCATGGCGCATCTGGCGGTCACCGAAAACTGGACCCGTCCCAAGATCGACGATAGTCGCACGTTTGAAATTTCAGGTGGTCGTCATCCGGTTGTTGAGGCTGCTTTGCAGAAAGAAGGCGCGCCGTTCATTGCCAATGATTGCGGGCTGACCGAAGCACCGATCTGGTTGCTGACCGGGCCGAATATGGCGGGTAAATCCACGTTTTTACGGCAAAATGCGCTGCTGGCGATTTTAGCGCAGATGGGCAGTTTTGTCCCGGCAGAAGCCGCGCATATCGGCATTGTCAGCCAGATTTTCAGCCGCGTCGGGGCATCCGATGACCTTGCCCGAGGCCGGTCCACATTCATGGTTGAGATGGTTGAAACGGCGGCGATTTTGAACCAAGCGGATGATCGGGCGCTGGTTATTCTTGATGAGATTGGCCGTGGTACGGCAACCTATGACGGGCTGTCGATTGCCTGGGCCACGTTGGAACATTTGCATGATGTGAACCGCTGTCGCGCCCTGTTTGCCACGCATTATCACGAGATGGCTGCCCTGTCCGCGAAGCTGCAAGGTGTTGAAAACGCTACTGTTTCTGTGAAGGAATGGGATGGTGATGTGATTTTCCTGCATGAGGTCAAACGCGGTACGGCGGATCGCAGCTATGGCGTGCAGGTCGCCCGTTTGGCTGGTTTACCACCCGTCGTTGTTGAACGGGCCAAGGTGGTTTTGGAGGCCTTGGAAAAAGGGGAACGTGAGGGCGGTGGTGCCCAGAAGGCGATCATTGATGATCTGCCGCTTTTTTCCGCCACACCGGCCCCTACGCCCTTAAAAACAAAGGAATCCGACGTTGAGGAGCGGCTGAAGACGGTCCTGCCGGATGAGCTGACGCCGAAGGCGGCGTTGGAGCTGGTTTACGAACTGCGGGACCTTTTAGAGGACGGTTGAGGGTGTTGCGTGACCCCCGATCGAACGGTGGTTTTCGCCAAAGGCGGCGAATCGTAGGTTAACGCCATACTTTGTTGGGATTTGCCCGGTCGGCAGAGCGTCGGCGCGACGTCGGCAAAGCGTCGGACCCCTGCGCGGCGTTTTGCGCGATTAAGCCAGCGTGCGGCTAAGAAAGGAATTGGTCAGGCATATCACCCATCCTACCACTTGCCACTGGCCCCACCGCCGCTGGATCGGCCGCCACCTCGGGATCGTGAACGAGATGAAGACGAGGATCGCGATGAACTGCTGGACGAAGATGAAGACCGGGCGCGGGTGACGGGAATGACCCGGTGTTCCACGTTCACGTCGTTACAGTTATGACAGGTCCAGGTGATCGTTCTTTCGCCCGATTGTGTTGTTGATGGCATGGCGGTGACCAGACTGCGCCCTTCCAGCGTGCAATGATTGCAGTTGTGACATGCGCCGTAGATCTTTTGCCTGGTGGGGTAGGATGTGATGGTGATGTGGTCGCATTGGTCACAATACCAGACATCATGGTCGATGGATTTTAGCCGTTCTTCCATCTGCTGGCCGGGTGAGAGTTTTTCATCCTCGGTTTCTTCGAGGTAACGACGCATCCGTGATCCGTCGACGAGGCATTTGCGGGCATGGTTCCGCTGCCAGTGCTTGTACCAACGGCGGCCAAAAGGGATGAGCGGGATGGCCAGAAGCAAAAGCCATGCGCCAAAGAGCGAAATGACACTACTGAACCCCCGCTTGATCTGGTTCAGCGCGTGATTGAACCATGACAGATCGTATTCCCCTGGGTAGCGCCCGGCGACTTGATAGATGATTTCATCGACCCCCGCGGTGATCCCATTGGGGTAATCATCCAGCCGGAAGTACGGCACGATTTTCTTGTTGATGATGCGTTGCATGGGACCATCAAGCGCATCGCCATAGCCTGCCCCAACCTCGATCCGCAATTCCCGGTCCAGATGCGAGACGAACAACAAAAGCCCATCATTGCGCTGGGCATCGCCGATGCCCCATGTATTGAATAGGTCGGTTGCGAAGCTTTCGATGCTGCCTTGATGACCGTAATCGGACATCTGATCGATTGTCAGGACGGTGAATTCAATCTGGCGCGCCTCATAGAAGGCTTCCAGTGTTTCACGTAACGCCTGTTCCTGCGCATCGGTCAGAAGTTCGGCGTAGTCGTTGACGAAGAAATCCCGATCTTCGGGGAGGGCTTGCGCGAAAGCCGCGCCGACCGAAAAAAGCAGGAGCAACGCCCCTGCTTTGATCACATCGATCATGATGCCGGTGTTGATGATACCCCAACCTGCGCCGGGCGCAACAGCCGGTCATGCAGCATGAAGCCGGTCGTGGAGATCTGAATAATCTCGCCTGCTTTGGTGCCGGGCAATGGCGCTTCGAACATGGCTTCGTGCTGTTTGGGGTCGAATTTTTCACCAACCTCGGGCTGAATCGGTTCGATCCCGTGTTTCTTGAACACGTTGAGCAGTTCGCGCATCGTCAGTTCGATCCCTTCCAGCAGGGCATCTGGCACTTTTTCGTCGCCTTCCTTGGCAGAAGACAGTGCGCGGCTCATGTTATCAAAGACAGGCAGAAGATCGCGGGCCAGCTTGGATCCGCCGTAGTTTTCAGCCTCGCGCCGGTCACGATCTGCCCGTTTGCGCATATTTTCCGCATCGGCCAGTGCGCGCAGGAATTTGTCGCGGAAATCGTCACGCTCTGCCCGGAGGGCCTCAATCTCGTCATAGCTGGCCTCGGCCTGATCAAAGTCAGGTTCATCCGCTTCGGCGGCGAGTTCGTCGAGTGATTGCAGCTCTTCTTCTTTTTCGGACATCATTTATTTCCTGTCATGAGCGGTCGGCAATCATCTTGCCCACCAGCTGTGCGGTGTAGTTCACAATCGGGACGATCCGCCCGTAATTCAGTCGGGTCGGACCAATGACGCCCACGGCGCCAATAATCTTTCGGTCGGCGTTCATATAAGGGGAAACGACGAGAGAGGAACCCGAAAGTGAGAACAATTTGTTCTCTGAGCCGATAAAAATGCGTACGCCGTCACCTTCTTCGGCCAAATCGAGAAATTGGGCGATATCGCGCTTGCGTTCCAGATCATCAAAAAGGGTTCTGATCCGTTCCAGATCGACCGCATCTTCGCTGTCGGCCAAAAGGTTGCCACGCCCGCGCACGATCAACCGTTCGGTCGCCTCGCCTTCGTTTTCCCAAAGCGCCACCCCATTTTCGACGAGCGCGGCCGCGAGCGCATCAATTTCCTGCCGTCTTGTCGCGATCTCGCGTTTGATCACATCGCCCAGTTCCGAAATCGTATGTCCCGCCCCGATGGCGTTCAGGAAATTCGCCGCCTCGCGCATTGAAGATGGGGTTTGCCCCGGTGGTGGGTTGAAAATGCGGTTTTCGACATGCCCGTCGGCAAAGACCAGCACAACAAGCGCCTTTTCCCGTGACAGCGACACAAATTCGATATGTTTGATGGGTGCTTCGTGTTTGGGCGTCAGCACAAGGCTGGCCCCTTGGGTGACGCCAGACAGCGCCTGCCCGACCTGATCCAGTACGGTTGTCACATCCTGGTCGTTTGATCCCAACGTCCGGTCGATGATTTCGCGGTCTTCACCGCCCAGATCGCCGACCTCTAGCAGCCCGTCGACGAACATCCGCAGACCGAGCTGGGTCGGCACGCGCCCCGCGCTGATATGCGGGCTGTCGAGTAGCCCAAGATATTCCAAATCCTGCATCACATTGCGGATCGTTGCCGCGCTGACCTTTTCTGACAGGGTGCGGGTCAAGGTCCGGGACCCGACCGGCGCGCCGCTTTCCAGATATCCTTCGACAACCCGCCGAAAAACCTCGCGCGAGCGGTCGTTCATCTCTTCGATGTTGGGCGTCTGGTCGTTCATGGTATCCACGGGGTCAGGGCGGGCCAATTAAAGCCAAAGTTGCGGCGGCGTCAATCGGGGTTGGATTTCACAGTGCATCAGCGTATCGGAGGCGCAAACATCAACAGGAGTGATCCCATGCGCCCATCTGGCCGTCAGACGAATGAAATGCGTGCAATTTCCATTGAAACCGGTGTGACCATGCATGCCGAAGGGTCCTGCCTGATCAAATGCGGCAACACACATGTTTTGTGTACCGCCACGATTGATGAACGTGTCCCCCCGTTTTTGAAGAATTCGGGCCTTGGTTGGGTGACTGCCGAATACGGTATGCTGCCCCGTGCGACGAATACCCGCATGCGCCGTGAGGCAAAGAATGGTCAATCAGGCCGCACGCAGGAAATTCAGCGCCTGATTGGCCGGTCCTTGCGGGCTGGTGTGGATCGGGTTGCCTTGGGTGAGCGTCAGATCGTTGTGGATTGTGATGTGATTCAGGCTGATGGTGGCACCCGCTGTGCGTCGATCACCGGCGGTTGGGTTGCCCTGAAGCTGGCTATGCAGAAGTTGATGAAGGTGGGTGATGTGACCTCTGATCCGCTGGTTGATCCGGTCGCTGCGATTTCTTGCGGGATATATGCGGGGCAGGAAGTGCTTGACCTGGATTACCCGGAGGATAGCGAGGCTGGCGTGGACGGCAATTTTGTCATGACAGGCGGTAAGCTGATCGAAGTGCAGATGTCTGCCGAAGGGTCCGTGTTTAGCCGTGCGCAGATGGATGGCTTGCTTGATCTGGCGGAAAAGGGTGTGGCTGAACTAACCGCTGCCCAGTTGGCTGCTGTCGCCTGATGCGCCGGTTTGACGGTGATCGGCTGGTTGTGGCGACCCATAACATGGGGAAGCTGGAAGAGATTGCCGATCTTTTGTCCCCCTATGGTGTCACCCTGACGTCGAATGCTGATCACGGTTTGCCCGAACCGGAAGAGACTGAGACGACATTTGTTGGCAATGCCCGGATCAAGGCCCATGCGGCGGCAAAAGCCACCGGCCTGCCTGCATTGGCGGATGATAGCGGGATTGAGATTGACGGGTTGGGTGGTGCGCCTGGCGTTTATACGGCTGATTGGGCAGAAACCCCGCATGGCCGTGATTTTGTGATGGCGATGGAGCGTGCCTGGGCGGAATTGGAAGCGGTGAACGCCCCGTTCCCCCGCGTGGCCCGGTTTTGCTGCACATTGGTGCTGGCCTGGCCGGATGGCCATGATGAGGTGTTTCCCGGTGTGATGCCGGGGCAGATTGTTTGGCCAATGCGCGGTGATCAGGGCCATGGCTATGACCCGATTTTTCAACCGGATGGCTATGATCAGACATTTGGCGAGATGGATCGTTGGGAAAAGAACAAGATCAGCCACCGTGCGGACGCATTTGCCAAGCTGAAGGCCTGTTTTGGCTGAGGATTGGGAACATGGGGGTTTCGGCCTTTATATCCATTGGCCGTTTTGTCAGGCGAAATGCCCCTATTGCGATTTTAACTCTCATGTTGTGGCGGCGATTGATCAAACCGCGTGGAAAGACGCCTATCTAAGCGAGATTGACCGGATTGGCGCCCAAACCAAGGGGCGGGTCTTGCGGTCTGTATTCTTTGGCGGTGGCACACCCAGCCTGATGGACCCCGAGGTCGTTGATGCGGTGCTGACCAAAGTGCGGGCCGTTTGGCCGATAGCCAACGATATCGAGATCACTTTGGAAGCCAATCCAACGTCGGTCGAGGCGGGTCGGTTCAAAGGCTACCGCGATGCCGGGGTGAACCGCGTATCGATGGGTATTCAGGCGTTGAACGATGCGGATTTGAAGCGGTTGGGCCGTCTGCATACAGCGACCGAGGCGATGGCCGCATTTGACATAGCCCGGAATGTGTTTGATCGGGTCAGTTTCGATTTGATCTATGCACGGCAAGGTCAGCGCCTTGCGGATTGGCAGGGGGAGTTGCAATCCGCCTTGTCGATGGCAGTTGATCATTTGTCATTGTACCAACTGACGATAGAGGACGGCACCGCCTTTGGTGATCGCTACGCCGCAGGAAAACTGCGCGATTTACCGAATGAAGATACGGCTGCGGACATGTATACGCTGACCCAGGATATCTGTGGCGCGGCCGGTTATGCGGGTTATGAGATTTCGAACCATGCCCCAGCGGGCGCGGAGAGCATCCACAACCTGATCTATTGGCGCTATGGCGACTATGTCGGCATTGGCCCGGGGGCGCATGGCCGATTGACGATTGACGGGCAACGCTACGCGACATCAACACCGTTGGCCCCGGCAGCATGGTTGCAGCAAGTTCGGCGAGACGGGCATGGCGAAAATGATCGTGAGCTGCTGGATTTCGAAACGCAGAGGACCGAGTATCTTTTGATGGGTATGCGTTTGGCTGACGGGATTGATCTTTACCGGTTTGGGTTTGATGAAGATCAGGTTTTATTGAATAATATCAATAGTTTAACTGATATTGACTTATTACAGCTTCGCGGCGACCGGATTTGTGTAACCGATCGTGGTCGTCCGGTTTTAAATGCCGTCTTGCGCGAATTGTTGCGGGATTAGCGGTGGTTCATTGTCCTGAAAGGGCGCGCAGAAGATCATCGAGTTGGTCAAGCGATTTGTAACTGATCGACAGTTTTCCGCCTTCTGATCCGGGCTTGTGGTCGATTGTGACTTTCATGCCCAAGGTTGCGCTCACCTCATTTTCGACCTGAACAGTGTCGGCGTCTTTAGGCACGGGTGCGCCCGGTTTTGCGCGTTTGGTGATAGCCGGGCCGTGTTTGGCCAGTCGTTCTGTTTCACGCACCGACAGGTTGCGCTGGATGATTTCACGCGCCAGTTGCGTGGCCCTGTCATGGCCGACAAGGGCCCGCGCGTGGCCCGCTGTCAGGGCGCCTGTTGTGAGGTAATTTTGTACCTCCTCCGGCAGTGAAAGAAGCCGCATCAGGTTCGCGATATGGCTGCGGCTTTTGCCCAAGGCTGTCGCCAATTGCTCTTGCGTATGGCCAAAGCGGTCGATCAGCTGGCGATAGCCTGCAGCCTCGTCCACCGGGTTCAAATCTGCCCGCTGGATGTTTTCGATAATCGCGATTTCGAGGACTTCGGTATCATCGTAGTCGCGCAGGATGACGGGTATTTCGTGCAGATTTGCCAATTGTGATGCGCGCCAGCGTCGTTCACCCGCCACAATTTCATAGGTGCCAGCGTTCGCGCCGTTGCGCACAATAAGCGGCTGAATGACCCCTTTTTCACGGATCGAGGCCGCCAGTTCATCCAATGCATCCTGATCGAACGTCCGCCGGGGCTGATCAGGATTAGGTTGCACCTGTTCGATGGGAACCTGCATGTCGGGGCGTGGTGGTTGTGTGCTCGACCCGTCCTCTGCGGCGACATCAGACATGAGCGCAGACAGGCCGCGGCCAAGGCCACGGGTTTTTTTCGTATTACGCGCCATGTCTTGTTGTTCCTTTTTTCTTTGATTTTTCAATGACTTCCTTGGCTAGCGCCCGGTAAGCCAAGCTGCCTTTTGAGGTTGGATCATATTCCAGAACCGGGATTGCGAAGGATGGCGCCTCGCTGAGCCGTACATTGCGGGGTATTACAGTTTTGAACACCATATCGCCCATGTTTTCGCGTGCGTCGTCTTCGACTTGCAGCGACAGGTTGTTGCGCCGGTCATACATTGTGAGTGCTATACCTTCGATCCGAAGGTCAGGATTTGCGCTTTGCCGCACGTCGCGGACGGTGAGAATGAGTTGCGACAACCCTTCGAGGGCGAAGAATTCACTTTGTAGTGGGACAATGATGGAATCCGCCGCGACCATCGCGTTGACTGTCAATATATTGAGCGATGGCGGACAATCTATCAATATGTAGTCGTATCGCGATGCAGTTTCGTCAGTGTGGTTGAGCACGTTCTTTAGCAAGAAACTGCGTTTTTCATTGTCGATCAGCTCAATATCAGCGGAACTTAGATCAGTCGTGGCGGGCACGATGGAGAGGTTTTTGACGGATGTCGACTGGATTGCGTCCTGCAGCGTGGCATCCCCTGACAGCAGATCATAGGTCGTAATATCGCGTTGCTCTGAACTGACGCCGAGGCCTGTTGAGGCATTGCCCTGCGGGTCAAGGTCGATCAGGAGGACGCGTTGCCTTTTCTCTGCGAGCGCCGCGCCGAGATTGATCGTTGTCGTTGTTTTACCAACCCCACCTTTCTGATTCGCGATGGCGATGATTTTTGGGGTTTTACGCACGCCATTATTCACGTTCAGAGATCCCTTTGATTTTGAGGAGTCGTGCGTCAGGATCAGTGAAACTGGGGTATTCTTCAAGGTCAAAGGACCATTTTTCGCGCGCCTGGGCGATTTCTTGTTGATAGTTTCTGCCCTTATGCAGCAGCGCAGAACCTGTTTGTGAGAGGTGGCGTTGTAGGAGTGGCATCATCCCAGATAATGAGGTTAACGCCCGCGCCGATACAATATCTGCCTCTTGTTGTGGGGCCATTTCGATTCGTTCAGCCAAAACTCGGGCGTTTAGATCAAGGTTTCGGACCGCCGTTCGTAGGAATGTCGCCTTTCGTTGATCGCTTTCGATTAGTGTGACCTGGATTTTGGATGAATCGCCCTTTGCCAGGATGGCAACGACGATTCCAGGAAAACCACCGCCGCTGCCAATATCTGTCCATTTTTTTGCGCTTTGGTTGGCGAGGCCGTAAATCATCGCGGAGTCATCGATGTGGCGGCTCCAGATATGGTCGACTGTTGCTGGGGCGATTAGGTTGATTTTGGCCGTCCACTTGTGAACTAAAGCCACGAAGCACTCCAACCGTTCATATGTTTCACGTGAAACATTCTGTCCACCAACCCTGTTTGTCATCGCTTAGGTCCCGGTCAGTGGTGCTTTGGACCGTTTTAACTCACCAATGATCAGTACCAGTGCCGCAGGCGTCATACCGTCGACCCTGTTGGCCTGGGCGACCGTCGTGGGCCTTATTTTACTGAGCTTTGTCGCAAGTTCGTGAGATAGACCGTTAATGCCGGCATAGTGAAATTCGACCGGAATATTCATTTGCTCATCCCGTTCCAATGCGGCAATTTCGCGTTCCTGCCGTGCGACATAGTGTACGTAAAGCGCGTCTTTCTTTATCTGATCCCGGATGTTGGGAGCAATATCCTTCGCTTCTTCGGTGAGCGTATCGAGATGCTCAAAATCAAAATCAGTCAATGACAATGCATCCAAAGCAGATCGACGAGGCCCATTTGCGTTCAGCTTGACGCCCAACCCCGATATGTCCCGCGCCGAGAGTTGAATAACGGAGAGTTTCTGCTGCGCATCTACGAGGGCATCCTGTTTTCTTGAGAAGGCCCGCCAGCGCGTATCACCAACAACACCAATCTTGCGACCTATTTCGGTTAAGCGCTGGTCAGCATTGTCTGCACGCAGCGATAAACGAAATTCGGCGCGCGATGTAAACATACGGTACGGTTCCGATACGCCCCTTGTCGTGAGATCATCAATCATCACGCCGATATAGGACTCCCGTCGGCTGAATTGAACAGCTGGCTTACCTCTGGATTTCGTGGCGGCGTTTATACCAGCTACCATACCTTGTGCTGCGGCCTCCTCGTATCCTGTGGTGCCGTTGACCTGACCTGCAAGATAAAGACCCGGCACATCCTTTAGCTCTAGCGTCTGCCTCAATGCTCGCGGATCGACATAGTCATATTCGATCGCATAACCCGGCTGGATAATCCTGGCATCTTCGAGCCCATGAATAGACTGAACATACGCCTCCTGAACATCCTCTGGCAGCGACGTCGAAATACCGTTTGGATAGACCGTGTTGTCGTTAAGCCCCTCTGGTTCAAGGAAAATCTGATGTGATACCTTATCAGCAAAGCGAACGATCTTATCCTCTATTGAGGGACAATACCGTGGTCCAACCCCATCGATATGCCCGCCATACATGGCAGACCTGTCTAGATTAGCCCGGATAATATCATGCGTGACTTCATTGGTATGCGTGATGCCGCAGTCAATCTGTCGCGCCGTGGCACCGGTTGAAAGGAAAGAAAACAGGCTCGGCGTCTCATCGGATGGCTGACGCTCCAGCTGATCCCACTTGATCGTTCTTCCATCCAAACGCGGCGGCGTCCCCGTTTTCAAACGACCAAGTGGCAAACCAAAACCGTCAAGTCGCTCTGCCATGAGAATCGACGGCTTGTCACCCATACGCCCACCAGGCCGTGAGACGTCGCCAATATGAATGACACCACGCAAGAAAGTTCCTGTTGTTAAAACAACGGCTTGCGCCCGAATCTCTGCACCATCCCGTAAGGCGACACCGACCACTGATGCGCCATCCATCAATAGATCAACAGCTTCGCCTTCCACAATCGTCAGGTTTTCGCGGCTTTCCAGCTCGTGACGCATTGCAGCTTTGTACAGCGCGCGGTCTGACTGGGCGCGAGGTCCCTGAACGGCTGGACCCTTTTTCCTGTTTAGCAAGCGAAATTGAATACCGGCAGCATCTGCAACACGGCCCATAACACCGTCAAGCGCATCAATCTCTCGAACCAAATGCCCTTTCCCCAGCCCACCAATGGCCGGGTTACACGACATAACGCCTATCGACTCCCGGGTAAGTGTGACCAACGCTGTACGCGCACCATATCTTGCGGATGCGTGCGCAGCTTCCGCGCCAGCATGACCAGCGCCAATAACGATGACATCAAACTGGGAATGTTTCACGTGAAACACCTCTTACTTGCCTATGCAGAAGCTGCTGAATATTTCGTCAAGGACATCTTCTACATCAACCCGCCCAACAAGGCTATCCACAGCCCGGACTGCGCGCCATATATGTTCCGCAGTGATTTCGGCCAACCCATCGTCACGGCGTAACTTTGCGAGGGCTTCCTCAATCTCGGTTTCACCACGCATCAACGCAATCCGATGCCGTTCCCGGATAGCAACACCAACAGAGCCTACCTGACCTGCCAATTTTGTACCAATCGTCGAAATAAGATCGTCAACGCCTTGACCTGTCAGACCCGAAACCGCGTGATCAGAATTCGCTACTAGATCCGCCTTCGCACGTAAAACGATACACTTATCATCTATATCATGTGGTATCTCTTCATCCATATCCAACATGTAGATACATAAATCTGCATCTGCGGCCCGCGCCCGCGCCCTGATTACACCCAGGTTTTCAACCAGATCATCAGTTTCCCGCAGGCCTGCCGTATCGAGCAAAGTCACCGGGATACCATCAATATCCATCCTGACCTCAATCACATCGCGCGTCGTTCCAGCAATCTCGGACGTAATCGCAACATCCCGGCGCGCCAGTCTGTTCAGCAAAGTTGACTTCCCAACATTCGGTTTTCCGATAATTGCCACCTCAAATCCGTCACGCACCCGCTCTGCGGCCTGCACGCCAGCCAGTTCGCCGCGCATCTGCAACATGACCCGTTCAAGTAGCAGGCTCACCTCTGGCGTCACATCAACCGGCACCTCTTCATCAACGAAATCAATCGTGGCTTCCAGCAGAGCGACCGCCCTGATCAGGTCAGCCCGCCAGGCATCCACAAGCGCGCCAAGCGCCCCGGAAAAAACCCGCATCGCCTGTTTGCGTTGATGCTCCGTCTCCGCGTCAATCAGATCCGCAAGCCCTTCGACCTGCGCCAGATCCAACTGACCATTATCCAATGCACGACGCGTGAACTCACCCGCTTCTGCCGGTCTCAGCCGATCATCAGAACCAAGCCTGCGGGTCACCGCAGCCACGACAGCCGGACTGCCATGCAGATGTAGCTCAACCACCGGTTCACCGGTGAAGCTTTTACCAGCGAGAAATTGCAAGACAAGCGCCTCATCTAGCAACGCACCATCACTATCGTAAATCTTCCGAATCCCGCGTTTATCTGGAACGGACTCCATGACGTTACGCGCACAGATTACCGCGTCAGGGCCTGATATGCGTATGATCGCAACACCAGAACGCCCTTTGGCTGTCGCTAAGGCAAAAATTGTCTGCATAAGTTTAACCCATTGTTTTAAAACAATAAGTTTAGGTGTTCATGGAATCGAAGAAGTCAGAGTTTGTCTTGGTCTGCTTGAGTTTACCCAAAAGGAACTCAATCGCATCCGTTGTCCCCATCGGGTTCAGGATCCGCCGCAGCACATAAGTCTTGGCCAGATCACCTTTATCGACCAACAGCTCTTCCTTCCGCGTGCCGGATTTCAGGATATCCATGGCCGGGAATACACGTTTGTCGGCGACTTTCCGATCCAGAACGATTTCACTGTTACCTGTCCCTTTGAATTCCTCAAAGATCACTTCGTCCATCCGCGAGCCGGTATCGATTAGTGCTGTTGCGATGATCGTCAGTGAACCACCTTCTTCGATATTCCGCGCCGCACCAAAGAACCGTTTCGGCCGCTGCAGCGCATTGGCATCCACACCACCGGTCAGCACCTTACCGGATGAAGGTACGGTTGTGTTGAATGCCCGTCCCAAACGCGTGATCGAATCCAGCAGGATCACAACATCACGCTTGTGCTCAACCAGTCGTTTCGCCTTTTCGATCACCATTTCAGATACCGCAACGTGGCGTGTCGCAGGTTCATCAAAGGTCGAAGACACAACTTCACCTTTCACAGACCGCTGCATATCCGTCACTTCTTCGGGCCGTTCATCGATCAACAAAACGATCAGATAGCATTCCGGGTGGTTCTTTTCGATCGAATTGGCAATGTTCTGCAACAAAACCGTCTTACCAGTCCGCGGAGGGGCCACGATCAGCGAACGTTGGCCTTTCCCGATTGGGGCAACCAAATCGATGATCCGTGCTGACCGGTCCTTGATCGTTGGGTCCTCGACTTCCATATTCAGCCGTTCATCGGGGTATAGCGGCGTCAGATTGTCAAAGGCGACTTTGTGTTTGGCACGCTCCGGCTCTTCAAAATTGATCTGCTCAACAGATGTCAGCGCAAAGTAGCGTTCCGTATCATTCGGTTCTTTCATCACACCTTCGACCGTATCGCCGGTGCGCAAGGAATGTTGGCGGATCATGTCGGGGGACACATAAATATCATCTGGACCAGGCAGATAGTTCGCTTCTGGTGACCGCAAGAACCCAAACCCGTCCTGCAACACTTCCAGAACACCATCGCCGCCGATGATCCATTCTTCATCTGCACGCTCTTTCAGAATGGCGAACATCATATCGCCTTTCCGCATGGTCGAGGCGTTCTCGATCTCCAATTCCTCGGCGAGCGACAAAAGATCCTTGGGGCTTTGCGCCTTCAGGTCAGCAAGGTTCAGACGGTGTTGTGACATCAATATATCCATGGCCAGTCTGTCGACGGGCACTTCTTCGATCAGGAATGGAAAATCGCTATCCCGGACGGGTAGCGGGACGATAGATAGGCAACGACTATCCCGGAGTCAATGTTTTAGAATGGGCGCACAACAATCGCGATCACAATTATCAACATCAAGATCGTCGGCACCTCATTAAACAACCGGTAGGTTCGCCCGGTTCGCGTATTCACCCCTGCCGCAAATTCCTTGCGTCGTGCTGCCATCCAGCCATGTGCCGCGCTCATCAGGATCACCGCCACAATCTTTGCCCAGGCCCAAACTGATCCCCAGTCAAACGCCCCCAGCCCAATCATGATCAGACCAGCAATCCACGCGACGATCATTGCTGGGTTCATAATGACCCGCAGCAGCTTCTCTTCCATGATCTGGAATGTCTGATCAAGTTCAGACCCCACACTTGCCCTTTCGGCGTGATAAACGAACAATCGTGGGAGATAAAACAGCCCAGCCATCCATGCGATCACTGCCATGATATGAATTGCTTTGATCCACGGATAGATCGCATTCAAAATGTCAAACATCGCATGCCACTTTCTTAGCCTGCTCTTTCCTTAATAAATATTTAAAGAAAGAAAAGATGATGTTGTCTGTAGTCATCAAAATTTCTGTGAATTTCTTTTTCATCCTCAGACTTATCCAAAGGTAAGCAGTGCAAATGAGTGTTGGTTTCATCATCTGGAGTTAGTTTTTATCTTTTAATAACAATAGGATATAATCAATCCTCTCATCCGACTATGTCACATCGGTCTCTTGACATCGCCAATTATGCAGATTCGTCCACAATGCCGACTTATCCTTTCCCACCGTGGAAAAACTTGACCAAACCTGCGCATAAAGCGACAGCTTTCCACATCAGCAGCGGATGATCCAATGTTCACCTTCTTACACCCAAATCCATACGCCTGTTTCTCCAGAAGGTTATCCACATGACCACGCCGATCATCCTCGCCTCAGGCTCCGAAATTCGGGCGCAGCTGCTTGGGAATGCTGCCATAGACTTCACCACAAAGACAGCCCGTGTGGATGAGGATGCGATTAAACAGTCGTTGATCGCAGAGGATGCATCACCGCGTGATATTGCCGATGCACTGGCCGAGATGAAAGCCAAACGGGTTGGGACGAGGCACCCAGAGGCCCTGGTGATCGGCTGTGATCAGGTTCTGGCTCTTGGGCGCCAGATGTTTAACAAACCGGAAACGCCTGCGCAGGCACATGAACAGCTGACTGCTTTGGCTGGACAAAAGCACCAGCTGCTATCGGCCGCTGTCATCTATCATGAAAATCAGCCTGTCTGGCGTCATGTTGGCGTGGTCCGATTGCATATGCGAGACATCTCGGACGCTTACCTTTCCGACTACGTTGATCGCAACTGGGACAGCATTCGTCATGCTGTTGGTGCCTATAAGCTGGAAGAAGAAGGAGTGCGACTTTTTACACGCATTGAGGGAGACTATTTCAACGTTCTCGGATTGCCGCTGATTGAACTCTTGTCATACCTGACGCTTCGCGGAACACTGCCATCATGACAGATTTTCCCCGCGCGGGCGTAATCGGGAATCCGATCAGCCATTCATTGTCGCCAAAGCTGCATGGCCACTGGCTTAAGCAATATGATCTGCCGGGCGCGTATGAAGCGATCCATGTGACCGAGGATAAGTTGGAAGCTACGTTGCGCACGTTGCCTGAGAAGGGTTTTGTCGGGATTAATGTAACGCTTCCGCATAAGGTCGCCGTTCTAAAATATGCCGATCAAGTGACTGACCGCGCAACCCTGATAGGCGCTGCCAATACCATTACATTCAAACAAGACGGTACAATTTTAGCCGACAATACAGATGGTTACGGGTTCATCGCTAATTTACGGCAAGGTGCCCCGGATTGGGATCCCAAGGCTGGACCAGCCGCAATTTTTGGCGCTGGCGGTGCCGCTCGTGCAATTATTGTTGCTTTGGCTGACGCAGGCGTGCCCGGGATCCTGTTGTCCAACAGAACGCGTCCGAAGGCCGAGGCGTTAAAGGCTGAGTTCGGCACCCGCATTCACGTTGTTGATTGGGTGCAGGCGGATACGATGCTGGAGACAGCGACGACAGTTGTGAACACCACATCGCTTGGCATGACTGGTGCGCAGCCATTCAAGGTTGAGATGGAGTCATTGCGACCTGACGCGTTGGTGACGGATATTGTCTATAACCCGCTGCAGACTGCATTTCTGAAAACTGCCGCCGCAAAGGGCTGCGTGACTGTGGATGGTCTGGGCATGTTGCTGCACCAGGGTGTTCCGGGATTTGAACGATGGTTTGGGCAAAGGCCCGTTGTTGATGCTGCAACCCGCGCGGCTGTTCTGGCGTGACGCATCTATTGGGTTTGACCGGTTCGATTGGCATGGGCAAATCGACGACGGCAGCGATGTTTCGCGATGCGGGTGTGCCGGTCTGGGATGCGGATGCGGTTGTGCATGAGCTTTACGATCAAGGTGGCGCTGCTGTTGCCCCGATGGCAAAGGCATTTCCAGATGCTGTTATTGATGGCGCGGTTTCGCGCAATGCGTTGAAACCCCTGATCGCTGCCGACCCAGACGCCCTGACCCGGATCGAGGCGATTGTGCATCCGTTGGTCGCCAGTAGCCGTGCAGATTTCATTGCGCAGCATGATGCCCCCTTACTGTTGTTTGATATTCCGCTGTTATTCGAAACCGGCGCTGACGAATGGCTCGATTCGGTGCTTGTTGTCTCTGCCCCTGCTGATGTGCAGCGCCGCCGTGTTCTTGACCGCCCGGGCATGACCGAAAAACAGCTTGAGGCGATTTTGGCCCGACAAATACCCGATGCGGAAAAGCGTGATCGCGCGGATCACGTGATTGAGACGATCACGCTGGACGACACCCGCGCGGCGGTGCAGAATCTGATTGCTACGATCAGAGGCCAGACAGATGCGTGAAATCGTCCTTGATACTGAAACAACAGGTTTTGAACCGTCCGAAGGTGACCGGATCGTGGAGATTGGTGCCGTTGAACTGATGGGTCATGTCCCAACAGGCCGCACCTATCACCAATATATCAATCCCCGCCGATCTATGCCTGCGGAGGCGTTTGGTGTGCATGGCATCGGTCCTGATCTGCTTGAACCGCCGCAAGAGCCGAAGCCGGGGCAGGAAACCCTGCGCGACAAACCTGTTTTTGAAGATATCGCCCAGGATTTTGTGGATTTTGTTGGTGACGCAAAGCTGGTCATCCACAATGCCGCTTTCGACATGAAATTCCTGAATGCAGAATTGGGATGGCTGAACCGCCCATTGCTGCCGATGGATCAGGCATTGGATACTTTGGCTATTGCCCGTCGGCGGTTCCCCGGTTCGCCCGCATCGCTGGATGCGCTTTGCCGGCGTTTTGGTATCGATAATTCGTCGCGGACCTTGCACGGCGCATTGTTGGACAGTGAAATTCTGGCCGAAGTGTATCTGGAGCTGATTGGTGGCCGTCAGCCGGATTTTGCATTAGCGGCCGATACCCGCAAGACATCTGACAGTGCTGATGCCGAAGACTGGCGACCGATGCCGCGGCCCACCCCGTTGCCACCGCGTATCGGACAAAAAGAAGCCGCCGCCCATGCTGCCTTTGTTGACAGTCTGGGCGACGGCGCATTGTGGAAGAAACTAGGTTAAACCTAGTTTGCTTTGGCTTTTTCGGTTTCTGCCCGGCGGGCCAGCTCACTGCGATAAAGTGCCAGGAAATCAATAGTTTCCAGGTTCAGCGGTGGGAAGCCACCATCGCGTGTCACATCGCTGACGATCCGGCGCAGGAATGGGAATGTGATGCGCGGGCATTCGATCAGCAGATAGGGGTGCATCTGTTCTTCTGGCACGCCTTCGACGTGGAACACGCCCGCATATTCGATTTCCAGAACGAAAAGCGGTTCGCCCTTTTCCTTGGTCTTGCTGGTGATGTTGAGCTTCGTGATGATCTCAAACTGGTTGTCAGCTGTGCGCTTGCGCGCGTCCAGATTGACCTGCACCTGAATTTCTGGCTGGGCATCGCCCTGCACACCCTTTTGCGCCAGAATGTTTTCGAACGACATGTCGCGGATGTACTGCGCCAGAACGCGGCTGGTGACTTGCGGTTGTTGCGGTTGTTCTGCGCCGTTTTCGGCGGGTGCATCAGACATTAGGAATTGCTCCGGTTGGATTGTTGAGTTGGCGTGTTCCTAGCAGCCAATCAAGCAAGGCTCAATGCTGGGTCCAGCCTGATGTGGGATGGGTTGGTTTCTTATCCGGTGTCACGTCCGTGAATTCCGCATCGACCACGCGGTCCCGTGGTTCCGGCTCTTTCTGCGGTTGCGGTCCCATAGAAAAGCGCTGCACCTTGATCCTTGACCGCGCCCACAGGAATGCGGACCGTCGCACCTGTGGCACAAGAAGTGACAATCCCACGATGTCTGTGAAGAACCCCGGCGTCAGAAGCAACGCACCGGCAAACAGGATCATTGCCCCATTGGCCAATGGTTCTGTCGGATCGCGCAGTTCAGAGAAGGATTGCTGCAGATTTCCAAGCTCTCGTAGCCCTTGCGCCCGCACCAGATAGGACCCGGCTATCGCTGTAATCAGTACGATCAGCAGCGTCCACCAGACACCGATCAGGCCGCCAACCTGAATAAACAGGGCGATTTCGATCATTGGGACCGCAATAAAAGCAAGTAACAGCCACATGGGGATGCCTTTCGTAACTTGTTTGGGGGTAAGGTGGACTTGGCCTTACCCCTGACCTACATAAGGTTCGACTGGGTAATTACCATGCCCAACCCTGAAACGAGGTCCTTATGAACTCTCCGATTATCCAGCTTCTTGTTCTTGCTGGCATCGCCATCTTCCTGATCCTGCGTCTGCGCGGTGTTCTTGGCACCCGTGAAGGGTATGAAAAACCGGCAGTGACCCGGCCCGACGCCGACCGGCGCAAAAAACCTGAATTCGATGTGATCGAAGGTGGACCTGATCTGGATATCACGGATCATGTGGCTGAGGATTCTGATAATGCGAAAGCCCTGGCGGCAATGAAACGTGTCGATCCGTCATTTAACGTGGGTGAGTTCCTTGGCGGTGCCCGTGGTGCTTATGAAATGATCCTGATGGCTTTTGAAAAGGGTGATCTGGACACGGTTGTGCCCTTCATTTCCGAGGACGTTTACGAGGCATTTGCCACCGTCGTTGATGAACGCCAGCGCAAGGGCCTGACGATTGAGGCGAATTTCATCGGCATCAGCGATATGTCATTGGTCGAGGCTGAATTTGATGAAACCACGCAAGAGGGTGACGTCACGGTCAGCTTTAAGAGCGAAATGACATCGGTTGTCCGCGATAATGCAGGCGATGTCATTGAGGGTAGTGATTCCGAGATCAAGCGCCAGAAGGATGTTTGGACATTCTCGCGCAAGATGGATTCGGATGATCCGAACTGGCGGCTTATCGCGACGGGCGAATGAGCCGCAGTTGGTTTGGTGGTCTGTGGCTTTCCCTGACGATGGCAGGCAGTGTGATGTCCGAACCAACATATACCCAGATTCCGTTTGAGGAATTGACCGGTTGGGCGGCGGATGATCATCAGGCCGCCCTTGATGTTTTTCTGAACACCTGCGGCGATATCCGCGATCCGCGTTGGGAAATCCTGTGCGATTATGCCCGCCGTGGGCCAGAGCCGCGTGGATTTTTTGAAAAGTTCTTTCGACCCGTCTTGATGGAAGATAGTGAACCGATGTTGTTCACTGGTTATTTTGAGCCGGAACTGCCGGGCGCCCGCGAGAGGGGCAATGACTATCAATACCCGATCTACGCTGTGCCGGATGATCTGGTCCCGGGCGAGCCCTATTTCACCCGCCGGGAAATTGATGAAGACCAACCGCTGCGGGGTAAGGGGCTGGAGCTTGCCTGGCTAACCGATCCCGTTGATTTGTTTTTCCTGCAGGTGCAGGGGTCGGGTCGCGTGCGCCTGCCAGATGGGTCGATGATGCGTGTTGGTTATGGTGGCAAGAATAGCCGCAATTATTCCTCTGTTGGGAGGGTACTTGTGGAACGCGGTATTTTTGAACCGCATCAGGTGTCTGCTGCTGTGATCCGCAATTGGGTGCGTGAAAATCGCGAGGAAGGCCGCGCCCTTTTGTGGGAAAACGAAAGCTATGTTTTCTTTCGCGAGGTAAGCGAAGTGCCCGCTGATCTGGGTCCGCTTGGTGCGATGAACAGGTCGATCACCGAAGGACGGACCATCGCGGTTGATCCTGCTTTTGTCACCTTGGGTGCCCCGGTCTGGATCGAAAAACAGGGTGCAGAGCCGATGAACCGGCTGATGGTCGCCCAAGATACCGGATCGGCCATCAAAGGTGCACAGCGCGCGGATATCTTTTTCGGCACGGGTGCGGATGCTGGCCGTGCCGCCGGGCAGATCAAGGATGCGGGTCGCATGGTGGTGTTGCTGCCATCGACCATCGCGCATCCGCTTGTGGTGGCGAACCGCTAATGCGCCGTCCGCGCCACCTGTCGGCTGAGGAAAAGGCGTTGTGGGATCGCGTGGCAGACCGGACCACGCCGATGGACCCGCAACGCAAGCGTGAGGAGCCCGTCACACCACAGCCTGCCAAACCAAAATCAAAAAAGACGGTGGTCGATCGTTTTGAAGTTGGTCAGGGCGCACCCCCGCGCAGGTCCAACGATATTTTGCCTGGGATCACGGAACGTTTGTCGGTTTCACCGGTGAATATGGATCACAAGTCATTCGGCAAGATGAAGCGTGGCAAGCTGAAACCTGAGGCGAAAATCGATTTGCACGGCATGACCATGGCTGAGGCGCATCCCGAACTGGTGGCTTTTATCCTTGGGTCGCAATCACTGGGCCGTCGTTTGGTGCTGGTGATTACGGGTAAGGGAAAGGATCGCGATGATGGCGGCCCGATTCCCACGCGTCATGGTGTGTTGCGTCATCAGGTGCCGCAATGGTTGGCCTTGCCGCCCTTGTCGCAAGCGATTTTGCAGGTCACGCCAGCCCATCTGCGCCATGGCGGGCATGGCGCCTATTATGTTTATCTACGCAAGCGCCGCTAGCGCCCGGCGGGACGGGGCGATCAGGATCAGCGCGGCAAATGCGAAGATTGCGGCATAGCCCAGCTGCTGCAATTCAAAACCAATGCCATTGTCGATCAACCACCCGCTAAGCCCAGGCCCAATCGCTGAACCAAGCACCATTAATGCCGTTGCAGCCGATTTGATCGACCCGATATGTTTGGTGCCGTAAAGTTCGGCCCAGCAGGCGTTGAGCAATGTCGCCTGTCCCCCGCCGGCCAACCCCATCAACATGACAGCAAGCGCGGTCCATCCAAGGCTGGGTGCGTACCAGTGCAGAAAGAACGCGATAACCAGTGGCAGCAGGTAGATCGGCAAAAGCCGTACGGCCCCCAGCCGGTCGATGGCCCAGCCATATCCTATGGTGGACAGCGACAGGGCCAGCGTGCCGAGCGGGAAGACAGAGACGAGTGCCAGATGTGACCAGCCTTTGATTTCGGCGAAATGTGCCTGATGGAACCAGAACGCGGTTGCAAACCCGGAAAAGGACATGACGGCTGGCACCATGGCCCAGAATAGCGGGTGGCGCAGTGCATCTGCTCGTGTCCAGTGCCGGTTTTGCATGCCCGTGGATTGTTCCGTTTCGGCGATGGATTGCGGCGTGCGTTCCAGCCGCAAGAGCCGGTGCAGGATCAGCGCGGCGATCACGCAGATCCCGGCGAAACAGATCCAGAGCGTCCGCCAGTCGATCATGGATTTCAGCCAGACCATGGTCAGGGGCAATGTCGCCTCGCCCAGCATGAACCCGAATGCGGCAACGGCAAGCGCCCGCCCGCGTGTCGCCACGAACCAGCGGGCCATGGCGACGGTGGACATGTGGCTTGTCATCCCTTGCCCCATGAAACGCAGGGCGAAAATGACAAGGGGGAGGAGTGCGGCGGCAGTGTTGAAGGCCATAAATAGGCAGGCACAGCCCAAAAGTAAGACGACCAATACGCCGAGTGTTCGCACCCGGAACCTGTCTGCCAACCCACCGGCAAAGACCATCAAAAGCGCGGAAGCCCCTGTGCCGACCATATAGATCAGCCCCCAATCGCCGTTGGATAGTCCGTATGTGTCGCGGATTTCGCTGCCGAAGATGGCGATGAAAAAGGTTTGCCCGAAACTGGACAGCAGCGATAGCAGCGCGCCCGTTGCCAGAAAAGGCAGGTTTTCGCGAATGAAACGCAGGTATCCGGTGGGTTGGCTCATGCCGCCCTTGATGATCCGGTTTAATCCGGGTGGAAACCCTCAAACCACCCGTCTTATAAGTTCAGAGAACGTAGCGGCTGACATCCGTGGAACGGGCAAGTTCGCCCAGATGTTCCTCGACAAAATCTGCGTCGATTGTGATGTCATCGCCCGCCCGATCAGGGGCATTGAAGGACAGATCTTCGAACACGCGTTCGATCACGGTATAGAGCCTGCGCGCGCCGATATTTTCGACGCTTTCATTCACCTCTGCCGCGATTTTTGCCAGCGCTTTGATCCCGTCTTCGGCGAAGGTCACGGTGACCTCTTCAGTTTTCATCAGGGCGGAATATTGCAGGGTCAGCGCATTGTCGGTTTCAGTCAGGATGCGCACGAAGTCATCTTCGGTCAGGGCGCGCAGTTCGACCCGGATCGGCAAACGCCCTTGCAGTTCGGGCAGCAGGTCCGATGGTTTGGCGACGTGGAACGCGCCGGAGGCGATGAACAAGATATGGTCGGTTTTGATCGGTCCGTGTTTGGTGGACACGGTTGTGCCTTCGATCAGCGGTAACAGGTCGCGCTGTACACCTTCGCGACTGACATCGGCACCGCGCCGGTCAGCATTGGCGCAAACCTTGTCGATTTCATCAAGAAAGACGATGCCGTTCTGTTCGACGGCTTCAAGCGCTGCCTTGGTGACAGTTTCATCGTCGAGCAGTTTGTCGGCCTCGTCCGCGATCAGTGCTTCGTAGCTTTCCGCGACTGTCATCTTCTTTTTGATCGTGCGTCCGCCCATGGCTTTGCCGAACAGATCGCCAAGGTTCATCATGCCGCCCATTCCGCCGGGTTGGCCGGGGATTTCGAAACCGCCCATCGGGTTGGAGGTGTCGGTCAGTTCAAGCTCGATCATGGTGTTATCAAGCTCGCCCGATTTCAGTTTTTTGCGGAACATGTCGCGGGTGGCGTCGCGTGCATCGGTCCCGGCCACGGCGGTGATCACCCGATCTTCGGCGGCTTGATGTGCCTTGGCTTTCACATCCTCGCGCATGTGTTCGCGGGTATCCAGAATGGCGGTGTCCACCAGATCGCGGATGATCTGTTCAACGTCGCGACCAACATAACCGACCTCGGTGAATTTGGTGGCTTCGATCTTGATAAACGGTGCGCGCGCGAGTTTTGCCAGACGACGGCTAATTTCGGTTTTACCGACCCCGGTGGGCCCGATCATCAGGATATTTTTGGGATAGACCTCATCGCGCAGATCATCACCCAGTTGCTTGCGCCGCCAGCGATTGCGCAGGGCCACAGCCACTGCCCGCTTGGCGTCTTTCTGGCCGATGATGAACCGGTCGAGCTCCGATACGATTTCCCGAGGGGTGAGGTCTGTCATGTCAGTCCTTAAGCATGAGAAGGGGGCAGTTTGTCCAAAGGCAGGACGCCGCCAAGAAGGTGAAGTACGGTGGCCCGGATCTGTTCCCAAAGCGCGCCGAGAAGCAGCAGCCCGATACCAAGGATCAGGATGGTCATGGCGGTTCCACTGCCCTCAAACAGGATGCTGGTGACGGCGACGACATAGCCGATTGCGGTGATCAGGAAGGATCGCCTGTCGATGATGATCGCGACCAACGCAAAGAAACCCAGCACGATCAGCAAGACCCCATAGGCATCACTTTCGATCAGCGACAGGGCAATGGTGTTGATCAATGCGGGTGCGGCCACGACGTGCAGCCAAAACCCGTTGGCAGAACGCCGGGTGACCCGGTGTGGGTCGCTCATGTCGAAGATCATGGCGACGGCAAAGACAAGAAGCCCAAGTGCAAGGGTGATCCATGCGAATGGGCCGCCAGCCGAAAGCAGGAACAGATCGCTTGGGTCGCGGATTTCGCCGCCCTGGGCCGCTGTAAAGACAATGGCCGTTGCAAAAAGCCCCACAGCGATCATTGCCATGGCAAACGGCACCCGAAAGCGCCACCAGTAAATGACCAGCGCACCAGTGGCGAGCAGGAGGGGCATCGGAATGCTGGTCAGATCGCCCCGACCAATCATGAACAGTTCGGCCATTGAGGCGACAAACCCGAACCCAGCATTGCCCGCGAACATAATAGAAAGCGCAATGGCCGGGGCGACCATGCGGCGATGGCGGACGAAGTATTCTGACAAAAGCCAAACCACGACAGCCCCGATGCCAGTGACCATCACGGCGTAGTTTTGTAGATTGACGATCTCTGTGCCCAGCGACAGCGCCGTGACCCCGTACCATCCGGTGGCAAGGATGCATAAACCAACGACGATGAAAATCTCATTGAACCCTTTAAAGAGTTCAAATGGCTCATCCCCGATAGCGAGGTCCGCGCGTGCGCCGCGACGGCTGTCAGCGAGGCTGATCAGATGTGCCGCCTGTTTTTCGTTGATCAGGCCGCTGCTGACAGCAGCCCGAAGATCATCGCGTTCGATCATGTCCAGTCCTTTGTTCACGCCAACCTATGGTTTGCTTTGGGTAAGTCCAAGGGGGCCGTCTGTCTTTTGCATGAAATGACAGCGGTTCACAAATGCGTGCGGCCAATTGTTTGATTGCGGCTTCGCGGTAGTTTGATCCCATCTGAATTATGGAGGTCCGATCATGGACAGACGCTCTTTCCTTGTTGCTGCGATGGCGACAACCGCAATGCCCGCATTCGCCGGTGGCCATGGCCGTCTTGGGACGTTTGCTGGCCTGAATAACCACGTCACGACAGGTACTGCCGAAATTGCTGGTAACCAGATTAACCTGTTGGATGATTTCACGTTTGACGGTGCCCCGGACCCAAAGGTCGCGCTGGGCAGGGATGGTGTTTATGATCCGACGACCCTGATGGGCGCGTTGCAAAGCAATGCCGGTGCATCCAGCTATACCGTGCCGGATGGCATTGATCCGGCCGCATATAACGAAGTTTACATCTGGTGCGAACGTTTCAACGTCGGCTTGGGTGTGGCACCTATTGGCTGATCGTTTCGACCGTTAGGTTGCCGTTGGTATAAACACAAATATCAGCGGCAATCGCCATGGCCTGCCGAGCCACCGCTTCGGCATCCAGGTCGGTTTCCATCATCGCCCGCCCGGCAGCTAGTGCGTAATTCCCACCTGATCCGATGGCGGTCACGTCATGTTCAGGTTCCAAAACATCGCCCGCACCGGTGATCACGAACAGTTCTTTCCCATCGCTGACGATCAGCATCGCCTCGAGCTTTTGCAGGTATTTGTCGGTGCGCCAATCCTTTGCCAACTCGACAGACGCACGGGCGAGTTGACCGGGTGTCGCCTCTAGCTTCTTTTCCAGCCGTTCCAGCAGGGTGAAAGCATCGGCGGTTGATCCGGCAAACCCGGCAATGACGTCTTGCCCACCGGGGGATAGCCGTCGCACTTTGCGCGCCGTGCCTTTGATGACAGTTTGGCCAAGGCTGACCTGCCCATCACCCGCGATCACGACTTTGCCGCCCTTGCGGACGCCGATGATTGTTGTGCCGTGCCAGCCGGGGAATTCTTCTTTGGCCATCATCTGCTCCTGCTATTCGTGCAACCTATATGGCGGGTGGGTCAGTGTGGAACAACCCTGTTTAATATACAAAAAAGGGCACCATGTTGGTGCCCTTTTCCGTGCGTCTGATCAATGGATCAGGCGGATTCTTCGATCCAGCCTTGCAGTGCGGCCTTTGGTGCAGCGCCAGTTTTGTTCGATACAACCTCACCATCTTTGAACATAAAGAGGGCTGGAATGCCGCGCACGCCCAGCTGTGCGGGCGAATTCGGGTTTTCGTCGACGTTCACCTTGACGATTTTGACCTTGCCTTCCATCTCGGCTGACAGCTCTTCCAGAGCGGGGCCGATTTGTTTGCATGGTCCGCACCATTCTGCCCAGAAATCCACCACGACCGGAATGTCGGATTGACGGACTTCGGCGTCAAATGTTGCGTCGGTTACTGCTACGGTTGCCATTGAGGTACTCCTTGGCGAAAAACATTGGACGCTGAACGTAGGGACGGCATCGGGCGGGGTCAAGCATCAGTAACAGAGTTCAGTGCTTCGTGAAGCAGTGATGCTGGTATCGGCATCAGTGTAGCGGTTTGTGTCCAGAGGATCGCTATGTCGATGCGTTGATCGGGGTAGATTTGCGCAAGTGCCGTCGCGTAAACGGCGAGTTGCCGCAGGACGCCTTGTGGGGTTTGTTCGGGTTCGGTCGGGGCGAGGTGATTGGATTTGTAGTCCACGGCCAGAATGCCGTTTTCGCTGAAGAGCAGCCTGTCGATGGTCCCGTGTATCCGACCGAGGTTTGGGATGTCTGCGGTGATATCAACCTCGACCAAGGCATCGGTGGTCCAAAGCGCCTTTAGATTGGGGCTGTCCAGAAGGGTTGCGACGTGATGCACCAGATCGGTATTGTCTTGCCCCACAAGCTGTTGCCCGATGTTAAGCCGTTCCGCCGGTGTTGCCAGCGGCAGATGTTCCAGCAACCGGTGGATCATAGTGCCGCGCGTTTTAGCGGTTTCTGGGTCGTTGTCTCCGGGATCGCCCGGCAGGACCTTTGCCCCCGGTAATTCGGAGGGCGAGATCGTCTTTGCCCTGTCCGGTTTTGGCGCGGCGTCAAAATGGGGCACGGTGATGTCAGGCAGTTTGACGGGGTCGCGCGTCTTTTCGTCCAGCGCATACCAGTCCAGATGTGACACCCGTCTGATACCCAGATTGCCGCTGGTCGCGTCGTAATCGCCGCGATGCTGCATCCCGTCCGCCACGATGTTGTACCAGCTTTGATCGCCCTCCCCGACATCACCCGCTGCCCCGACGATCAACCACTTTTCTGCCCGTGTCATGGCCACATAAAGCAGTCGTAGCCGTTCCTGTTCTTGCCGGGCGCTATATGCGTCGCGCAAGGCCGTGACCGGCGGCCCGGATTGTTTTGCGGGTGGTTTCCAGATCAGGTGGTTTTCGGCGGGCAAAAGTTCATCATTCACATCTATCCGGCGTTTGGCCGTATCAGGCAGGATAACGATCGGTGCCTCCAGCCCCTTGGCCCCATGGACGGTCATGACCCTGATCCGGTCCCCCTGACTGTCCATTTGTCGTTTGATTTCAAGGTCATCGGTTTCCATCCATGTCAGGAAACCCGTCAGACTGGGTACAGCGGTGCTTTCGTAAGCCAGCGCTTGCGACAGCAGCGCATCAATGCCGTCTTCTGCCTCTGGCCCCAGACGGGCCAGCAGTTTGTGCCGCCCGCCATGCCGTGTCAGGATACGTTCGATCAGGTCGTAGGGCCGCAGAAAATCTGATTGCTGGCGCAGATCGTGCAGAATGCCAAGGGTGCTTTCATGATCGCTGTCGCGCAGGGCGGGCCAGAGGAATCCTTTTTCCGGCCGGTGATGCGCAAGCGTGAAAAGGTCCTGTTCGGACCATCCAAAAAGCGGTGAGCGCAGGGCGGCGGCGAGCGATAGATCATCTTCTGGCAACGCCAGGAAGCTAAGCAAGGCGCCCAGATCCTTGACCGCGAGTTCAGCCCCGACGCGCAGCCGGTCGGCCCCGGCGATATTGAGGTCGGCATTTTTGCAAGCCCTGATGATTTCGGCAAAGAGATCGGACCGGCGCTGCACAAGGATCAGAATATCGCCTTCGGTGATCTTGCGTTTCTGGTATTGCCCGCTGCTTCCGATTTCGCCGGGCAGTGTTTCATGTTTGATCATATGCTTGATCTGATCAGCGATCCGGGTGGCCATCAGCACGGTGTGATCTGTTTCGCTGGGTTCATCGACCGGGTCGAACCAGTTGCGTTTATCGCCTTGTTCAGGCTTTGTGATCACTGGCCAAAGATCGACGCGCCCCGGCATATTTTCCTTGAACGCGATGTGTTTGAGGTCATCCTCCATTCCTGCCGCGCGGTCCCGAACGAAGGTTTCATCGACCACTGACAGGATCGCTTGCGACGACCTGAAGGAATAGTCGAGTGATGTTTCAGCAAAGGGTTTGCTGATCGCCCGGTGCGCGGCGTCGAAATGGGATTTCATGTCGTCAAAGGTCACTGGGTCGGCACCCTGGAAGGAGTAGATCGACTGCTTTTTGTCGCCCACGACGAAAATCGTGCGTTCCCTTTCCGGCTGTGCCCCTTCGCCGGCTGCGAATTCTTCGGCTAGCAATCTGATCACTGTCCATTGGTCGGGGCTGGTGTCTTGTGCTTCGTCCACCAGCATGTGATCGATCCCGCCATCCAGCCGGAAGAGCACCCATTCGGCGACATTGCGATTGGTCAGAAGCGCCTTTGTTTTGCGGATCAGATCGTCAAAATCCAGCATGCCCAGCAACAGTTTGCGGTGTTCATAGGCCGGGACAAAGACCTGCCCAAAACGATAAATCGCAAGTGTGCGTTCCAGAGTGATCAGGGCCAGCCGGTCGTCGCGTGCGTCCTGGACCATCAGCATCAGATCATTGAGCGCCTCGGTTAATTCCGGATGTGCCTCGCGCGTCGCTTTGTTAGGGAAGGTTCCGCATTTGGCGCTGAACGGCGATTTCGCCGTTGCGCCAAACAGGAACGGACCTTCGAGTTGTTCCAGTTCGGTCAATCCGGGTGGCTGCCGGTCTAATGCTAGGCTGATGATCTTTGCTGCCTTTTGTTCTGTCGTCCCCCCCTGGCCGCAAATCCTGGCAACGTCTTGCAGGATTTCGCGGTTATCGTCGTTAAAGATGCTTTGCACCAGCCGGTCGATGGTCAGATTTGGGTCAAGGTCGAGTGTTTTGCAGATCGTTTCCCGACTGATATCTTGCTGGAAATCGTCGCGTTTGCGCACCAGCTCTGCGGTCAATTTTGACAGGTCATCCCCCGTAAACAGCCGCAACACGTCATGCAGTGCGTCCGATTGTTCGCCCAGCGCGATTTGGTCGGTCACCTCTGCCCGCAGTAACTCGCCCTGCCGGTCGTCCATTTCGCGAAATTGTGGGCTGACTTCGGCCTCCAATGGGAACCGGCGCAGCACGCTGGCGCAGAATGCGTGGATTGTTTGGATCTTGAGGCCGCCGGGCGTTTCAATGGCGCGCGCGAATAGCGTGCGCGCATCGCGCAGGTCGTCCGCACCGATTGACCGGTCAACACCCAATAGACGCAGGTCGTCGCGCAACGCCTCATCAGCCATCATTGCCCATTCGCCCAAGCGTTTGAACAGCCGGTTCTGCATTTCTGCAGCGGCGGCCTTGGTATAGGTCAGGCACAGGATGTTTTGGGGTGAGACGCCTTCCAACAACAGTCGCGCGACCCGGTCGGTTAACACGCGGGTTTTGCCTGATCCGGCATTTGCAGCCAGCCAGGTGGATGTTCTGGGGTCGGCGGCATCGACTTGCCGTTGGGAAGCGGCATCGCGGATCACGTCAGCACCTCGGGCGCGGCATCGTCGCTGGTTTCCCATTCGCCATAGCGCGAGAGATGGTCGTAGGGCGATAAGTCGGCTTTTAGGAACAAGGCGAGCCGGGCGGTGTAGCCGCGTGATGGTTTCTGCCAATTGCCGAATAGTGTTTCCAGTTCCGCCCAGACGGTGTCTGGTGGCTGTTTTTCCAAGGGGGCAGCGACGACCTTCATCGCGGCGTTCACCCCGATGAAACTGGCCTTGCTAACCTGTTTACGGCCAAGCGTTTTGAACGCCCCGCGTTCAACCATTGCGGCCTCTAACAGGAGTTGCTTGTCAAAATTTTCTTGCTGTCCGGCTGTCGGGACTTGCCCGGTTTTGTAGTCGTAGATCAGCACATTGTCGTCGGGCGTGATGTCGAACCTGTCGGCCTTGCAGGTCAGCGTGATGTTTTGGTCAGGTAGTTCAATCTTGCCATTTACTTCGGTCATTTGGGTGGCGGCGGCGGCTTGCCGGGTGGCTTCATCCGCCAGAAAGATATCGGCTGCCCGATCCATGCGGGCGATCCATTGTGCCCGGATTGTTGGCCATGGGCATTTTGCGGCAAAGTGGTTGCGCGTGATGTCCATCAACCGGTCGCGATCTGTTGGTCTGCCCCCTTCTTTGATGAATTGTTCCAGAATGGCGTGGATGATGATGCCGCGCAGTGGTGCATCTGCGGTGGGGACAAGCGGGTTAATCGGGTCCAGCCGTAGCGTTTTGCGTGCATAGATTGCGTAGGGGTCGCGGATCAGGGTTTTGATTTGTGTGACTGAGAAACTGTCCGGTCGCGCGGCAAGCGGTGGTCGCGGTGAAGGGCGCCCCGCAGGTGCTATCCGGTCGGTGGGGTGGGACAGTTTTTCGGCCATGGCCAACCAATGATCGCCGCGCGACCGCATTGCATTCAGAGCTTTTGGCCCATCCCCATCCGGCAGGCCGCCCAGCAGGTTTGTCAGCCGGTTGATCCAGCGTGATGGCACGGTTTCCGCATCGGCGGATCGTTTTGATCGTGTGATCCATACCTCTGCCCCAGCGATGGCCTGCTGATAGTCGTGTGCCGATAGACCGATACGGCGTTCGGGCAGCAATAACCCGGCATCCGCCCGCATTTTGCGGTTCAGCCAAGGATCTGGTGGGGTTGCTTCGGGCCAGGTGCCGTCATTCATCCCGCCAAGGATTGTCAGATCAACCCCGTGAACCCGTGCCTCTAGCGTGCCCCAGATCAGGATGTTGGGATGGCCATTGTCCCGATCCCGGACAACCCCATCGGCCAAAACTGCACCAAAAAGGGCAGCATAGTCGCGAGCGTTAAGCAAACCGCCCGCATCAGCGTTCTGGCGCAGGTTGTCACAGATACGGCGCGCTTCTCGGCCCGCCGCCTCTGCCCAGAGCCCACCAGATCCGGGTGCATCTGGTCCTGCGCAAATCTGTTCGGCCAGTTGCAGATGTGATTGCAGATGCGTCGTTAGATGTTGTTCGTTCGCGATATCATGCTGCCCAACAATCTGTGCCAACCATGCGGCCCATTGTTTGCGGTTTTCGTCCTTGTCTGCCCAATCGATGAAGGTTTGCGCCGTTGGAAAGGGTGGCCCATGGCGGCGTAGATGCAGTTCCAGTTCACGGGTATGGCGAAGATGCACGCCGCGATCTTCGCGTTCGGAATGGCAGAGCGGGTGTTTGAGGATCGTCAGGATCGCCTCTGCCGTCAAAACGTCGCTTTGCATCGCGGCGACATGGCGCAGCAGCCGCCCCGGCGGGGATAGCGCAAGCGGCAGGCCGGCACTGTCATCGGGCGTGATGTTCCATCGGTCCAGTGCCGCTGTCACTTGCCGGGTCAGCATGCGGTCGGGTGAAATCAATGCAGCTGTGATGTTGTCTTTGACTGCCTGTCTGAGGCGTAGCGCGATTGTTTCCGCCTCTGTCCTTGGCGTCGCGGCCTCAACCAAAGTCAGCTTCTTGGTGGCGGTGATCAGGTTGCCCAGCTTGGGCCCCTCGTCCCGCCATTGGTTTGTGACCGGTGCCGGGCGCAGGGAAAGCGAAATCAGCCGGTTGCGCATCGCATCGTTGGGCTGTTCGTTTGACCAGCGCGTTACATCCGGATGTTCAAAACCGATCAGCTGTGTCAGACGGTGAAAACGGTATTGCGGGTGGTCTTCGTTATCAAGCGAGTCCCAGACGTGGGTCGGTATGTCGAAATCGTAGCCGGGCAAGATCACAGCGCCCTGCGGTAGTTTCGCAACGGCCTGCATGAGCAGTGCCGTAGCACCGCGCGACCCGGTTGAACCGGCGATGATAATGGGGTGACTGGGCGGGTTCGCGGCCCAATCGGCGGCGCGTGCAAAGATGACGGCCCTTTGCCGCGCTTCTTTGTCCGGTGCGTCGGTGGAGTTGGTAAAGAACGGCGTGATGATCCGCAGGAATTTGAGCGCCCGTTCCCAATGGCCGGATTGATCGGTTACATCTAACCCGGCAATGGCGTCGGGGCTGACCCCTTCGCCTTGCATTTCATCCATCAAACTGGCGAGACTGTCCGACAGATCATAGAGCGCCGTGCGTGGTGCCAGATTGGGTTCTTGATCCAGCAGTTTGGCCACGAACTGAGAAAGTTCCAACCGCCGTCGCAATGCCGAAACGGCGGGTTTGATATCGACCGATACGGGGTCATTCGCCAAGTCGGTGATCAGCCTGATCCGGGGAAGTAGCCGTGCTGGTCCGGCGTCAAACACATCGCGGATCCGCCGTTGCATGCGTGCTGTGTTGACGTAGATTTCTGTTCGCGCCCAATCATGCGGCGCAAGGCCACTGGCGCGGCGGGTTAACCCATCAACCAGCCCTTTTGCAAAATCAACACCGGGCGGTTCGGCAAAGATATGCGGGGTTTGCTGGTCTTTAAACATCGAGCAGCGCCTCGGCCAGCGGAATGCTGGATGGTTGCCCGACGTCGCACCATTGACCGGGGTATTGCAGGCCAAACAGCCCGCCGCGTGCCGCCATCTGATCCCAGATCACGTTCATTGAAAACGCCGTTTCCGATATGTTGGCAAGCGTTTCGGTGCGGATGATCTGTAGCCCCGTATAGATATCGCCGGGGCCCCGGTGGAGGTTTCCGTGATCATCCTTGGTGAAATCACCTTTGCCCAAGTGGCCGCTGACCTGTTGTTTCGGCACGATTAGCAACAGGGCTTCCATGTTGTCTGCCCATGCGTCCAGGATCAGCGAAACGGGGTTGGGTCCGCGCCATATCGCATCGGTGTTCATCGTCATAACCGGATTGCCGTCCAGCAAGGGAAGCGCGTGTCGCAATCCGCCGCCGGTTTCAAGCAATGCATCGGTTTCGTCTGAAAACGCGATGGGCCGGTCTTTGAGGTGATTTTTGAGCTTGTCGGCTTGATAATGGACGTTCACCACCCGTTGGCCGACCCCATCAACATTGGTCAACGCCAATGTATGGTCGATCAGGGGTATGCCCCCAACAGGAACAAGCGGTTTTGGCCGGTCTTTAACCAGATCGCCCATACGGGTGCCAAGACCGGCCGCGAAAAGAAGGATCGGAAGCTTCATGTGCGCAGTTTTGCCAGATGGTTAGTATTTGGTACGGGCAATGCGTCTTCCACGGCTTCGCGGAGGGTTTTCAGAGCGGGGTTTTGCAGGTCGATCACCAGATTTTTCCAGACTCGTGGGATCAGGTCGATGTAATGTGGTTTTTGGCGTGTCTTGGCCAGACGCGCAAAGACGCCCAAGATGCGTAAGTTGCGCTGGGCACCGAGGCAGGCCAGCTGCGCCCGGAAGCCCGGCCCGGTTCCGGCCCGTTCTTGGAAATAGGTGATGATATCCTCGGCGAGTTTTGGTTCCACGTCCCTGCGCGCATCCCTGATCAGTGATGCCAGATCGTAGCCTGCTGGTGCCATGATCGCATCCTGAAAATCGAGCAACCCAACCCGGTTATTCCCTTGTTTGGTCGGGCGCCAGATCAGGTTTTCCGCGTGGTAGTCGCGCAGTGCCAAAGTATCTGCGTCGGGCGCGAGGTTGGTGAGTGCTTCGGTTGTTTGCTGAATCAGATCGTCAATCGGATTGGTGGTGTAGTACGGGTGGAGGATGCTGACCATGTTCCCGCCGATTGCCGGGGTGAGCTGTTGCAGATCCATGGTCGCCTGTTGTTTGTGGAGCGCGAGCAGGACATCCGTAGCGGCCTGATAGAGTGTGCCGCTGTCTTGCGGGTTGTGCCGCAACCATTTGGCAAAATCGTCCTGCCCAAGGTCCGAGATGATCATCAAACCGGCATCGGTGTCATGTGCCAGTATTGCCGGTGGGCAGAGCCCGTGATTTGAAAGGTAATCCGCGATTGATGCAAAGGGCCCAGTGTCTTCACCATTGGCTGGATCGGCGTCCATTAGGATGATGCTATCGTCCTTGCTGGTTAGCCGTTCATACCGGCGGGCAGAGGCATCACCGGCCAGTGGTTGCCGTGTCCAGCCTGCCCAGTCCGATGCCTGCAGAAACTGGTCAATCATCGCCTTTCTATCAGTCATGCAAGCTGTCCAGTCGTGTCGACCAGTTTTGCGGGACATTCATTGCGATTGTGTGCCCCTTTTCGGTTGCCGCGAATGTCATTTGCAGCGCGCTGTCGGGCGTATCACTGCCCAGCCGGTCCGGCCATTCGATCAGGCAGATAGCGGTGCTGAAAGCGTCCTCCAGTCCAAGTTCGAGTACCTCGTCAGGGTCGGTCAACCGGTAAAGGTCGCAATGCCATATGTCGCCATCAGGGTGTTCATAGGTCTGGACGAGCGTAAATGTTGGGGATGGCACGTCTTCCATCCGGCCAAGCCGTGCCCTGATCAGTGCCCGTGCAAAGGCGGATTTGCCTGCCCCGATTGGACCTTCCAACAAGACTGTGTCACCGGGTCGCAAACGGGGTGCCAACGCGGCTGCAAAGGCAGCCGTGTCGGTTTCAGTTGGTAAGAAGCGATGGATCTGATTGGCCAACATGCCCGAAGACTATGGCCTGCCGTGACACCTGCAAGCAAATTCAGCGTTTGGCTGCGAGCAATGCCGGATCATGTTGCGTCAGCTTGTGGATGATAGGGTGTTTGGGTGACGAGATCGCGAATTTCACCATCGTCATCCCGCCGGCAATGGGGTTTGCTTCGCAATTGATCTGGCGCCCGTCATCCAGCAGGGCATTATCCGACCAGGGTTTGCGTGGTCCGACAAGATGGATGAACTTGCGCAATTCGCCCCACATTTTTGTTGGGGTGCAACGGTTTTGCCAGGTTCGGATCGCTGACTGCACCTCGTATTGCTGGATACGTTCGTCGCTGACCGGCCCCCAAAGTTCCGAATAGGCCCGGTTTGACATGATCAATGTGCCCGAGCTTGAGAAAACCGCAATCGCATCTGGAAGCGTATCCAGCACCGCCTGCCCCGTTTCGATGTCGGACCGAAAACGACGCGTCAGCGAAACCTCGGCGCTTATATCTTCGAACAGGAAGGCAAAGGCCCCATCAGGATGTGGTCGTCCGGTCACGCGGTAGGTTTGCCCGTCGGGCAGGTTCCACACTTCGGTATAGCTGCCATCCTTGGCGGCCTGTTCCAGCGCTGTGAATTGATCGCGCCAAGATGTGTAATTCTTAGGCTCCGGCAGCATCCGGGATTCCCGCAGCCGATCCAGAACCGCATCAACCGTTGGTCGCGCGCTGAGGAACTGGATCGGCAGGTTTGTCATATCCAGCAAGGCCGGGTTGAACATGGCGAGCTGCCGCCGTTTATCAAAGATGGCCAGACCGATGGATAGTTGTGCAAATGTCTTGGAGAGGGTTTGCACGAAATTGCGCCGTTCCTGATCGGCCCGCACGATTGCGTTCGCATCATTGGCAAAATGCAGCAGGCTATCCGCGCGGCGGACGCTGGTGACATCGAACCATTGTTCGGCCTTTTGTTTCTGCAGGGGCACTGAAACACGGCGCAGCGAGGGCGCTTTGCTGATGTTGTTTTCGTGCAAGTCAGCGATCAGTGGTTTGTTGGGCCATATTGTCTGATCTGCGCTGTCATCGTCGCGCAACTTGTCGCAGAACGACAGATAGGCGTGGTTCGCCCAGAGCAGTTTACCGGAAAGATCCTCTTGCCAGATGAGTTGTGGCGTGTGCTGCGTGAGGTCGCGCAGCATCATCAGCTCTGACAGACGAATGTCGCGTTCGATAATGTCAACCGTGCCACCGGTTATCCGCTGCCGGTTGCCATGGACGCTGATCCGCAATCTGTTCGCGTCTTTTTCAATCTCAACAAAGAGTCCTTTGCCCGCTTCATCATCGATCCGTTGTGATGTGACATCGTCGTCGGTCAGTGCTTCGCGAAATCCGGCAAAGCGACCCCCAAGAACGTGAAGCGCCGCATCATATTCCGACATCTGACCCAGATGCGGCGTTATCATCGCCATTGCATCGGGCGTGGCATCCAGCATGATCCCCGATTCAAAAAGAAACGCCGCATCGCTTTCTGGTGCTGTAACAGGAGGTTTCGATGGCTTGATGCGCTGTTCAATTTTTTGGACGACTATGACGACAATACCGGCCCCAAAAACCGCTGTTGTTGCGACAATAAAGAAATCGAACCAACCCATTAGCATATCTTAACTTCCCCTAGCCTCTCTGCCACGGACAATCGAAGAGGAAGGTTAATGTCAGGTTAAGTGGCGTTGGGCCATGGATCCAGCGGGACGTTTTCACCCAAGCCGCCATCGCCACGGTCATCAACCTTGGGAAGTACAGATAGTGGCCACCGCACGTTCACAACTGCGCTGCCGGTGGCTTGCCCTGTCCAACTGGCGTGCCCGTGCCGCCGACGGTTGGAGAATGTCAGCTTGGCGCCCGATCGTTCAAGGAGCGTTTTGGCAATGAACAGCCCCAGCCCCATGCCTTGATAGCCCGGTCTGCGTGCCCGATCTTCGCTTGCGCGCCTGCGTTTGACATAAGGGTCACCAATCCGGCCGATGACGGATGGTGGAAAGCCGGGACCGTCATCAGAAATTCGGACACTGATTTCATTTTTGGACCAACGGATATCGACCTGAACATGGGATGACGCAAAATCAACGGCGTTCTGGATCAGGTTCCGCAAACCGTGGATAATCTCGGGCCTGCGCGCGATGGTTGGTTGCGTCAGATCGGCATCGTCTTCGGGACGGATGTCGAAACTTACCGTGGAACCCCGTTGCATATGCGGCTCTGCGGCTTCTTTCACGACAGTTTCAAGCGGCGCATAGCGCAGGTGCAGGTCATCTTTGCCCACCCGCCCCATGGAATGCAGGATGTCGCGGCATCGGTCGGCCTGATCCCGGATCAGTGCCGCATCTTCAAGCAGATGGGGGTGATTTTCGAGTTCTTCCATCAGCTCGCTGCCGACCAACTTAATCGTTGCCAATGGCGTGCCCAGCTCGTGTGCTGCTGCTGCGACGACCCCGCCCAGATCTGTCAGCTTCTGTTCGCGGGCCAAGGCAAGCTGCGTAGCGACCAGCGCCTCTGCCATCGCGTGCATTTCTGTTGTCACCTGTCGGGCGTAGATGGCCAAAAAAACAACCCCGATCAGGAGTGCTACCCAAAAGCCGAACTGAAAGAGCACTGGAAGGGAAAGGATAACCCCTTCGGCGGTTTCGATGGGCAGACTGAACCGGCTGATCACAGTGATCAGCAGGATTGCCAGTAGCCCCAGTAAAACAGTGCTGCTGAGGTGCAGCACTGTTGCCGCAATCGTTACTGGTGCCAGTACAAGCATTGCGAAGGGGTTGTTCAGGCCACCAGTGAAGTACAACAAAACGCTGAGTTGCATGATGTCGAAAGCGAGCCACAAAGACGCCTCGCGTTCTGACAGGCGCTTGTTTTCAGGGTATAGGAAGAATGAGATAAGGTTGGCGACAACGGATGCGCCGATGGCCATGGCGGTAAACCCCACCCCTAGCTGCAATCCATAGACCTGCACCGCAACGATAAGCGCGACAGCCTGTCCGGCCACTGCGAACCAGCGCAACATGACCAATGTCCGCAGCCGCACCCAGTTGCTGCGCTGCTGGTCCTGAAACATCTCGAATTCGGAAACGGACATGTGATCTCTGATACTGTGCGGCAAGGTGGACCATTGATAGGCGGGCTGGCATAGAGGATCAATGCGACCATTCTGCGAAGGGGTTTGACGATGTCCAAGGCAATCGCAATTACGGCTGGGGCTGTAACGGTGGCCATGCTGGGTGTGACCTATGTCTTTGCCATGAGCCGGTTTGGCGCGACGGCTGCCGCATGTGGTGCAACAGCAGTTGGTGGTGCCGATATCGGCGGCCCGTTTGAATTGATCAGTGAAACCGGCGAAACCGTCACCGATGCCGATGTGATTACGGAGCCCGCGTTGATCTACTTCGGTTATACGTTCTGCCCGGATGTTTGCCCGCTGGATGCGGCCCGCAACGCGGCAGCCGTTGATATTCTGGCAGAGCAGGGGGTCAGTGTTACTCCGCTTTTCATTACCATCGATCCGGCGCGTGATACGCAGGACGTTGTTGGTGACTACACAGATAACTTTCATCCCAAGATGATCGGCCTGACAGGATCGGATGAGCAGATCGCGGCCGTGTCCCGTGCCTATAAAACCTATTACGCCAAGGCGGATGATGACCCGGACTACTATCTGATGCAGCATTCGACCTTTACCTATCTGGTGCTGCCAGAGGCGGGGTTTGTCGAGTTCTTCAGGCAACCCACGCCTGCTGAGGAAGTGGCGGAGATCACGGCGTGCTTTGTCGCGCAATCCTGAGAAGTTGACGGTTCGCAAGTCAGTCCTACGTTCTGCGGTGAAACACCAAAGGACAAGATATGAGCACCGAAGCGCTGGATCTGGGCGAGGACAAGAGCCTTCTTCTGGTTGATGATGATGAGGCATTTTTACGCAGGCTTGCCAAGGCGATGGAGCGCCGTGGCTTTGAGGTTGAAATGGCCGGATCAGTCGCCGCTGGAAGCGCAATTGCGACAGCGCGCCCCCCGGCCTATGCCGTTGTTGATTTGCGTCTGGACGACGGAAACGGCCTGGATGTGGTTGAAAAACTGCGCGCCCGCCGCCCCGAAAGCCGTATCGTGGTGCTGACGGGCTATGGCGCAATCGCGACTGCTGTTGCTGCGGTCAAGATTGGTGCGACAGATTATCTGGCCAAGCCTGCTGACGCGACGGATGTCACAAATGCCCTGCTGGCCCGGCAGGATGAGTTGCCCCCGCCACCGGAAAACCCGATGAGTGCGGACCGGGTCCGTTGGGAACATATTCAGCGGATTTACGAGCTGTGCGACCGCAACGTGTCTGAGACAGCCCGACGGTTGTCGATGCACCGGCGTACCCTGCAACGGATATTGGCAAAACGCAGTCCGCGATAGCTTGGCGAAACGCCAGCCGATCATATGGCGCGCTGTTATGTTACAAACACAGAATTGACTGATGAAATTGTAACATGTTAGGGTTTTGAGGTCGTAACCGAGAAAGCCCTGAACTGATGTCAGCTTATATTCTGGATGCTGTCCGGACGCCTATTGGCCGTTTTGGCGGTGCGTTGGCGCGCATTCGGACTGATAACCTGGCGGCATTGCCCCTGGCAGAGCTGATGCGCCGCAACCCGGGCGTTGATTTTGGCGCGATTGATGATGTGATCCTAGGCGATGCCAATCAGGCGGGCGAAGACAACCGGAACGTCGCCCGTATGGCCGCTTTGCTTGCAGGTCTGCCCGAAACCGTGCCCGGCACTACGATCAATCGCTTATGCGGGTCCGGCATGGATGCTGTTGGTATGGTTGCCCGTGGGATCAAGGCAGGCGACTATCGGCTTGCTATTGCGGGCGGCGTCGAAAGCATGACCCGCGCGCCGTTTGTCATGCCCAAGGCGGAAGGTGCCTTTTCGCGCGCCAACACGGTTTACGACACGACGATTGGCTGGCGTTTTGTAAATCCCGACATGAAGGCGGCATATGGGATCGATTCCATGCCAGAGACGGCCGATAACGTCGCCGAGGATTACGGTGTTTCCCGCGCTGATCAGGATGCTTTTGCTGCCCGGTCGCAGGCGCGCTATGCGACAGCCGCGGCAGCAGGTGTTTTTGCAGATGAATTGATGCATGTCAGCGTTCCGCAGCGCAGAGGTGAGCCGATTACGGTTAAGGTAGATGAACATCCACGTTCTGACACCGATATAGCCAGGCTAGCGGCACTGCGGCCACTGAATGGGCCGGACAAGTCGGTGACAGCGGGCAATGCGTCCGGCGTCAATGATGGCGCAGCTGCATTGTTGCTGGGCGATGACGCTGCAGCAAAAGCCCACGCGCCTTTGGCGCGAGTAGTGGGCATGGCCGCTGCTGGTGTGGCGCCGCGCGTTATGGGCATTGGGCCGGTTCCAGCGGTGCGCCAGGTGCTGGATCGGACAGGTCTGCGCCTTGAGCAGATGGATGTGATCGAACTGAACGAAGCATTTGCCGCACAAAGCCTAGCGGTCATGCGCGAACTTGGCCTGCCTGACGATGCGGCCCATGTGAACCCGAATGGCGGTGCCATTGCGCTGGGCCATCCTTTGGGAATGTCGGGTGCCCGGCTGGTGATAACAGCGGCCTATGAACTGAAACGGACCGGCGGGCGTTATGCGTTGTGTACCATGTGCGTCGGTGTCGGTCAGGGTGTTGCGATGATCCTTGAACGGGTCTGAACGGAGGAAACGATGTACGCACAGATGGTGAAGTCGACAGGCAAGGGATTGGTCGCACGCGAAGATATGTCGTTCGAAGACCGTGCCTTTCAGGACCGCATTGATGCGGGCGAAAAGATCGAGCCGAAGGACTATATGCCCGACGGCTATCGCCGTAATCTGATCCGTCAGATCGGGCAGCACGCCCATTCCGAGATTGTTGGCCAATTGCCCGAAGGCAACTGGATTACCCGTGCCCCCACGCTGGAGCGCAAGGCCAACCTGTTGGCCAAGGTTCAGGATGAGGCGGGTCATGGCCTGTACCTTTACTGCGCGGCAGAAACCTTGGGTGTGAGCCGCGATGAGATGACAGAAATGCTGCTGGATGGGCGGATGAAGTATTCATCCATCTTCAACTATCCCACCCTGACATGGGCCGATATGGGCGCGGTCGGCTGGCTGGTGGATGGGGCAGCGATCATGAACCAGGTCCCGTTACAGCGCACATCTTACGGCCCTTATGCCAGGGCGATGGTGCGTATCTGCAAGGAAGAAAGCTTTCACCAGCGCCAGGGTTTTCACATCATGATGGCGATGGTGAACGGCACCGCAGATCAAAAACGGATGGCGCAGGATGCCCTGAATCGATTCTGGTATCCTGCCCTGATGATGTTTGGTCCGTCCGACAAGGACAGCGTGCATTCCGCCCAATCCATGGCCTGGCGGATCAAGATGAACACCAATGACGAGCTGCGGCAGAAATTCGTGGATGAGACGGTGCCGCAGGCCGAATATCTGGGTTTGACCATCCCGGATGACGATCTGCAATGGAATGAAGACACTGGCCATTACGATTTCACAGAGCCGGATTGGGCCGAGTTTTTCGAGGTGATTTCGGGCAATGGCCCCTGCAATGTGGACCGGTTGAACGCCCGACAGAAGGCCTGGGACGATGGTGCATGGGTGCGCGAGGCGATGGTTGCCCATGCGGAAAAGAAAGCCGCGCGCAAACAGGCGGCGGAGTGAGATGATGAGCAGCAAAGAATGGCCTTTGTGGGAAGTGTTTATCCGCGGTCAGCATGGGATGAGCCACCGCCATGTCGGATCGCTTCATGCGGTGGATGCGGAACATGCCATCAAAAATGCCCGCGATGTTTATACGCGCCGCAATGAGGGTGTGAGCATCTGGGTTGTTGAGGCGGCAGATATCGCAGCATCCAGCCCGTCGGAAAAGGGTCCGATGTATGATCCAGCGCGTGATAAAGTGTATCGTCATCCTACATTTTACGACATCCCCGATGACGCGGGCAAAATGTGATGCAGCCGCTGTTTGAATTTCTATTGCGGCAGGGGGACAACGCGCTGGTTCTGGGTCATCGCACATCTGAGTGGTGCGGTCTTGCCCCGGCGCTGGAAGAGGATATCGCGCTGACCAATACAGCGCTGGATCTGATTGGTCAGACCCAGTTGTGGCTGGGTTATGCAGCGGAGGTTGAAGATACTGGCCGGTCGGCGAATGATCTGGCCTATTTGCGCGACGCCTATGATTTTCGTAACCTGCTGATGCTTGAGGTCCCGAATGAGGATTTTGGCCGCACCCTGATGCGTCAGTTCCTTTTTGATGCATTTCAGGTTCCTTGGTTGACGGCGTTGCAGACATCTGCCGATCCTCGGGTCGCTGAAATTGCCGCAAAGTCCTTGAAGGAAGCGACCTATCATCTGGACCGGTCGGCGGAGACGGTTGTTGCGCTGGGCGATGGGACGGCAGACAGCAATGCGCGGATGCAGGCCGCGCTGGATTATCTGTGGCCTTATTCGGGTGAGTTGTTTGCCGATGACGAGACGGACAGCGCCATGGCGGATGGCTCCATCGCCCCGTTACCGTCCAGCCTGCGCCCGGCTTGGGCGACGACGGTGGAGGATACGGCAAAGGCGGCATGTCTGAAGCTGCCCGAAAGTGATTTTGCCCATTCAGGTGGCCGCACCGGTGCGCGCCATACCGAACATCTGGGTCATATGCTGGCGGTGATGCAGGTTTTGCAGCGGTCATACCCCGGTGCGGTTTGGTAATGGCGCTACAGACAATCACCGAGGCGCAGGTTTGGACTTGGTTGGAGGATGTACCGGACCCGGAAATCCCAGTGATATCCATTGTTGATCTTGGCGTTGTGCGTGGGGTGGATGTGGCCGGTGATCAGGTCAGGGTGACCATTACCCCGACCTATTCGGGTTGCCCCGCCATGGCGATTATCGCGATGGATATTGAAACTGCGCTGGCCAAGCAGGGTGTCACAGATTTGCAGTTGGAGACCAAGATTGCCCCGGCCTGGACAACGGATTGGTTGTCGGACAAGGGTCGCGCCCGATTGGAAGGTTACGGCATTGCCCCGCCCCAGCCCGCAGGTGGCCCTGCCCGTTGTCCCCGCTGCCAGTCTGATGCGGTCGAAAAGATTAGCCAGTTCGGTTCCGCCCCCTGCAAGGCGCAGTGGCGGTGCCAGTCCTGTCTGGAGCCGTTCGATTATTTCAAATGTATCTGAAAGGGTGCGCATGGCCCATTTTCATCCACTGACCGTCACCGATATTCAGAGGACTACCCGCGATGCCGTGGTTGTCACGCTGATACCGGATAGCCCGCAGGATTTTGTATTTACCCAAGGCCAATACCTGACCTTTCGCCGCGATTTTGACGGGCAGGAACTGCGCCGGTCCTATTCGATCTGTGCGGCCCCAGATGATGGTATTTTGCAGGTGGGTATCAAACATGTGGATGGCGGTGCCTTTTCAAGTTGGGCCAATACGGATTTGGCGGTTGGTGATGTGATCGAGGCGATGCCGCCGATGGGGAACTTCTTTGGATCGGCCGATACGGGTCATGCACATCACCTCGCCTTCGCTGCCGGGTCCGGGATCACGCCGATCTTATCTATTCTGCGCGCGGTACTGGCGGCGGATACGACGGCGCAAGCGACGCTAGTCTATGCTAACCGTAACCCGAACACGGTCATGTTTCGTGAGGAACTGGAAGACCTGAAAAACCGGTATATGGATCGGCTAACCCTGATCCATATTCTGTCTGATGACCCGCACGGCATTGATCTGTTTCGGGGTCGGATCGACGCCGATAAATGTGCTGCACTTTTTGCGCATTGGATCGACCTGTCCAGTGTCACAAAGGCGTATATCTGCGGCCCGGAGCCGATGATGCATGTGGTCAGGGATAGTTTACAGGCGCATGGGCTGGCGCGGGATCAAATTCGGTTTGAGTTGTTTGCAAGCCAACAGCCGGGCCGCTTGTCTAAGCCTATGAAAGTGACAACGGTTGATAACCACGGCGTTGCCGGACGTGTCATCATATCGGGTGAAACGCGCCCGCTCGTCATTCCGCAAGGTACCAGCTTGCTTGATGCTGCGTTGCAAGACAATCTGGATGCGCCACATGCCTGTAAGGCGGGTGTCTGTTCGACCTGCAAGGCGAAAGTGGTGGAAGGCGAGGTTGAGATGATCGCCAACCATGCATTGGAAGATTACGAGGTTGAGCAGGGATATGTCCTGACCTGTCAGTGTTATCCGGTTTCAGACAAAAAAGTTGTTTGGGATTATGACGCTTCGGGGCACTGACCCGCGACGCCATGCAAGGTCAGGTCTGCGATGGAAGCGGCATAGCTGATCCGCGCGGTTCTGGTCGCCTTGGGATGCCACATGTAGAACCAGTTGAGCATACCAAAGACAGACATGGTGATATCGCGACATTTGGCCTTGTCCGTCGCAAGGATATCTGGCGCGCAGTCTTGCAGGATGTCTGCCACGAGGTTGACCAGATCACGTTGGTAGCCTTTCAACACTTCTTGTTTGTCCATGGAAAGCCGCGGCAACCCTTCGGACTGGATCTTGTGTTGATGATCCATCCCGTCATAGGCCAGCAGGAATTCGCGGGTGATCAGGTGCAGCTGATCCGCCGGGGTCATCGCGCTGCGGTCAAGGTTGCAGATCAGATCACGCAGTTCGGACAGGTAACTATCAAGAATATCAAAGACCACGTCATCCTTACTGGCGTAGTAGTGATAAATATTCGCCTTGGAGATGCCACAGGCCTTTGCGACCTCGTTCATGGAGGCGCGTGCGATCCCTTCGCGGGCAAAGACCTGTGCCGCGATGGTCAGGATATGACGGCGTTTGTCTTCGTGATCCTTGGCAATGGTACGCGCCACAGGTCTAATCCCTTGGGCGGTTATCGACAACGCGCCGGGCTTTGCCCTGGCTGCGTTCGACGGTGCCGGGGATGTCAACGGTGACATTGACGGAAATGCCGACGATGTCTTTGATCTTTTGCGTCAGCGTGGCGGTTGATGCTGCTCTTGCTGCATCGGTTGCGGCACTTTCAACGGCTTCGACAAGCACGGTCATCGCGTCCATTGGGCCGTCGCGGGTCAGGACGATCTGGAAATATGGTGCAAGTTCCGGGACCGACAGCACCTGTTCTTCGATCTGGGTGGGAAAGATATTCACACCGCGCAGAATAATCATGTCGTCAGATCGCCCGGTGATCTTTTCCATCCGCCGCATTGATCGTGCTGTTCCGGGCAATAGCCGGGTCAGATCGCGTGTGCGGTAGCGGATCATGGGCAATCCTTCCTTGGTGAGTGTGGTGATCACCAGTTCGCCCATTTCCCCATCGGGGAGGGTTTCGCCCGTTTCTGGGTCAATGATTTCGGGGTAGAAGTGGTCTTCCCAGATATGCAGCCCATCCTTGGTTTCGACGCATTCATTGGCCACACCGGGGCCTAGGATTTCGGACAACCCATAGATATCCACGGCATGCATATCAAAGGCGGTTTCGACTTCTTTGCGCATTGCGTTTGTCCAAGGCTCTGCCCCGAAAATTCCAACCTGCAATGAGCTATCGCGCGGGTCGATCCCGGCCTTGTGGTATTGTTCAAGGATGTTGAGCATGTAGGACGGTGTGACCATGATGGTTGTTGGTCTGAAATCCTCGATCAGGGTGACCTGTCGTTCGGTCATGCCGCCGGATACGGGGATCACCGAACAGCCAAGCCGTTCGGCGCCGTAATGCGCCCCCAAGCCGCCGGTAAAAAGCCCGTAACCATAGGCGATATGTACCATGTCACCCGGGCGGGTGCCGCTGGCGCGCATCGACCGGGCAACCATGTCTGCCCACATGTCGATATCGCCCTTGGTGTACCCGACGACGGTTGGCTTGCCTGTCGTGCCAGAGGATGCATGAACGCGGATGATCTGTTCGCGCGGCACGGCGAAAAGGCCGAAAGGATAGTTGTCGCGGAGGTCGTCCTTGTGGGTGAACGGGAATTTTGACAGGTCACTGAGGTTTTGTAGATCGTCAGGATGTACACCCGCATTATCACATCGCTGTCGATACATCGCCACGTTGTCATAGGCATGGCGGGTGGACCGTTTTATCCGCTTGAGCTGCAACGCGCGGATTTCATCAATCGATGCGATTTCAATCGGGTCGAGGCTGTCGCGGGTTGGTGTCAGATCATGCATGCCTGTTCTCTTGTCTGGTCATTCGTCAAAAAGCGTGCCGCGGATGGTGCGCGAGTGGCCACGGAACTCTGCGACGACGGCCCCTTGGTCGTTTGTCACGCGCACATCGTAGATGCCGCTGCGCCCGGTCAGGCTAATCTCGGTCGCTGTCGCCGTAAGTTGATCACCCTGTTTCGCGGGTGCGACATAGGTAATGCTGTTATGCTGGGCGACGGTTGCCTGATTGCGGCTGTTACAGGCGAAGGCGAAGGCGCTGTCAGCCAACGCAAAGATGATCCCACCATGGCAGTTGCCGTGCCCGTTTGTATGATGTTCGCTGACTGTCAGCGATAGGGTGGCAGTTCCTTCGTCAATATGGTCAAGCGACATGCCCAACGATTGGCTGGCTTGGTCGCCCATCCACATTGCGCTGGCAGCTTTTTCAGCCCGTTCTTTTGGGATCATTGTCATACCCCTTTGAACTGTGGTTTGCGTTTTTGCAGGAATGCGGCGACGCCTTCGGCGTAGTCTGCAGATGCACCGCAGGTTTTTTGATATCGCGCCTCAAGATCAAGCTGGGCGTCGAACGTGTTCACTTCTGCGGCGTGGATCGCCTTCTTGGTATATGCAAATCCCTTTGTTGGCCCGTCAGCAAGCTTTGCCGCAAGCGCCTGTGCAGTTGGCATTAGGTCCTCTGCGGGCACGGCTTGCCAGATCAGGCCCCATTCGGCGGCCTGAGTGGCGGTGAGCGGCATACCGGTCATCGCGAGGGCCTTGGCACGTGCCGGCCCAAGAAGATGCGTTAGGCTCCAGGTGCCCCCTGCGTCGGGAACAAGGCCCACATGTGCAAATGACTGGATGAATTTTGCCGTGTCGGCCGCGATGACGATATCACAGGCGATGGCCAGATTGGCCCCGGCCCCGGCAGCAACACCGTTAACTGCACAGATCACGGGTATGTCGGCATCACGGATCAGCCTTACAAGAGGGTTGTAATAGGTGTCCAGCGTTTGGCCGAGGTCTGGTGGGCCGTCCATCTTGGCCGGATCGCGATTGCCAAGGTCTTGGCCCGCGCAAAAGCCGCGCCCAGCACCGGTCAGCAGAAGCGCGCGTTTGTTGTTATTGATCGCCGTTTCGATAGCTTTGCGCAGGGCAACATGCATGGCTTCGTTGAAACTGTTCAGTTTGTCAGGCCGGTTCAGCGTCACCTCGGCCCAGTTGCCGTGGTCGGTTTGTAGAACGGTCTCTGACACTGAACTCTCCCTTGCTTTCTGATCGGTGAAAGCTTACCCGTCCTTACATAAACCGACCGGTTGGTCAATATTAGTCCGCTAACCGTGCCAGGCACATTTGCGGCGGGGGGTGATGCGATGATCGTTCAGGATGTCCAAAGCTTTGTTGCTGGCCAATGGATCGGTACTGATGGTTCCGCCCGCAAGATCCGGTCGGCTGTGACGGGTGAGGTTATCGCCCGTGCCGGAAATAACGGTTTGGATGTTGATGCGATGCTCGATTACGCGCGCGGTGTCGGTGGACCGGCCCTACGGGCGATGACCTTTCATGAACGGGCCAAGATGTTGAAGGCGCTTGCACTTCACCTTGGTCAACATAAGCAGCAGCTATACGATATTTCCTTTGCGACAGGCGCCACGCAGCAGGACCATTTGATTGATATCGATGGCGGTATCGGCACGATGCTTGTTTTTGCCTCCAAAGGCCGCCGCGAGATGCCGGATGCCCATATTTATCTGGATGGCGAGGTTGAGCAGTTGTCGCGCAACGGCACCTTTCTCGGCCAGCACATCTGTACGTCTTTGCAAGGCGTTGCGGTGCATATCAATGCGTTCAATTTCCCGGTCTGGGGGATGCTGGAAAAGCTGGCCCCGACCCTTTTGGCTGGTGTCCCCGCGATTGTGAAACCGGCAACGGTCAGCTGTTATGTGACTGCGCATGCAGTGAAGATCATGCTGGACAGTGGCATCCTGCCTGCAGGTGCGTTGCAGTTGGTTTCAGGTGGTCTGGGCCGCATGTTGGACAAGCTGACACATCAGGATGTCATCAGTTTTACGGGCTCTGCGGGTACCGCGTTCAAACTGCGGTCAGCCCCGCATATCCAGAAGAACGCCATTCGCTTTGTCGCGGAACAGGATAGCTTGAATGCATCGATCCTTGGCCCTGATGCGGAACAAGGAACACCCGAATTCGATCTGTTTGTGAAAGAGGCGGCGTGCGAGATTACCGTGAAGGCGGGCCAGAAATGCACGGCCATTCGCCGCATCATTGCGCCAGATGGTCAAGTCGCGGCGTTGATTGATGCGCTGGGCGCACGGCTTGCCGAAACGGTGATTGGTGATCCAGCAGTTCCTGAAACCCGGATGGGTGCGTTAGTGTCAGCGGATCAAAAGCAGGATGTGCTAAACAAGGCGACGTTGATTGGGCATGAGGCCGAACGTGTTTTTGGCGACCCGGATCGATTTGATGTACTTGGCGCAAGTGCCGGGGCAGGCGCATTCCTGCCCCCTATGCTGTATCACTGCGCCGATCCTGACGCGGCAACCCATATTCATGCGGTTGAGGCTTTTGGCCCCGTTTCCACCATCATGCCCTATCGTGATCTCGAGCACGCGATCGATCTTGCCAATCGCGGCCAGGGCAGTCTGGTGGCGTCAGTGATTACCCGTGATAGCGATGTGGCACGGCAGGTTGCGCTGGGCGCTGGTGCGTATCACGGGCGGCTTTATTTCAACAATCGTGACAGCATGCAGGAAGCCACAGGGCATGGCGCGCCCTTGCCACATATGGTGCATGGTGGCCCCGGTCGGGCGGGTGGCGGTGAAGAAATGGGCGGTGTGCGCGGCGTGATGCATTATATGCAGCGCACGGCGATCCAGGGCAGCCCTGACGTTTTGACGGCAGTTTGCGGCAAGTGGGTTCCCGGTTCCCGTGAGGTTTCCAACGATGACCACCCTTTCACGCGCAGTTTTCATGACCTGCAACTGGGTGAAACGCTGCATACCCGGCCGCGTGAAGTCGCATTGGAGGATATCGAACAATTCGCGCATTTCACCGGCGATACGTTCTATGCCCATATGGATGATGCCGCAGCCAAACGAAATCCGTTCTTTCCCGGACGGGTGGCGCATGGCTATCTGCTGCTAAGCTTTGCGGCGGGGCTATTTGTGCAGCCTGATGAAGGGCCGGTGCTTGCGAATACCGGCCTTGATCATCTGCGGTTTATGAAACCGATTGTCGCCGGCGACAGTATCAAGGTCCGGCTGACGGTGAAGCAGAAAACACCGCGCAATGCGGAATATGGAGAGGTTAGGTGGCACGTCACCCTGACCAATCAGGCGGACGATATGGTCGCCGAATATGAGCTGTTGACGATGAATGCCTATGAGGTCCCCATAGGCTGAACCGATAATGTGGGCTTTTCCATGCTTGACGTCTAATGTTCCGGTCTAACAAACGGCGAAACGACATTGGCCAAAGCCTTGAAGACATCTGATGCGCTCATTTCTGAACTTACGGAACTTGCACCGATCAAGACATGGTCGCTGATTGTCACGCTATTTGGCGATTTGGGTGGTGAAACGCTGACCGGTACCCAAATCCGCGCCCTTCTGGGTCGTATCGGGATCAAGCCCGAAGCGACCCGTGTGGCAATGCATCGTCTGAAAAAGGAAGACTGGATCACGTCGCACAGACATGGCCGCGAGGCCATATACCGACTATCAAAGCGCGGGGTCCACGAAACCCATGCCGCCTATGCCGATGTGTACCGTGAAGGCGCGCGGTTTGAGGGTGAATGGCGCTGTATTCTGACAGATGGGGATGCCAAGATCGGGCAACCCTATGTTGTCATCAGCAAAGATATTGCTCTGGCCCCCGCAGATGTGCCGTCCGATCAGCTTGATGCGATGGTATTGCCACTGATTGGTCATGATGTGCCCAATTGGCTGCAAGCGCGGCTTCTGCCGCAGGGTTTTATCGCTTTGGCAGCGAAGCTTGCTGATGCGGTCGAAGCGGATAGCCTCGCAAGACCGACCCGCTTACCTCTGGACGCCGCGGCGCGGCGGCTTCTCGTTCTACACCACTGGCGTCGAATCGCGCTACGTAGCGGGGCGTGGGTTTTGATCAGCCTGATGCCGGATGGCGACCTTGCGCGATGTCAGCGCGTTGTCAGCCAGTTTTTGACGCAAACAGTGCGGATCAAGGCCGAACCGGTGCCGTCGGAAAGCGACCGGATCGGCTGAGCCGCCTTCATCTAAGGAAATGGCACCGCATCCTGCCCATCTTGCCAAGGCACGTATTTGGTCATGATCGCTTTGAACTCTGCCGATCTCAGAAAATCGTCCAGCCATTTCGTCACAGCGGTCAGACCTTGTATGTCGAACCATTCGCGATCCGTATTCGCAAACTGCCTGACAAAGGGCAGGATCGCCATATCAGCCAATGTGCAGCGGTGCCCCATGAGAAACCCGGTTTGGTTTAAACGGGACTCCAGCTCTGTCAGAAAGGCCAATGCCTTGGCCCGTTCGACCGCGATGTCGATGTCTGGATACCGGACGGCGTATTTTGTATGATCCAACGCCTGTTTGAACGGCCCGTCGCAGTGATTGATCAATCCATGCCCAGCCGGGGGCATGTCCAACCACTTCTCGGGATCGTTTTGCGTCAACGCCCAAATCATAATGTCACGGCTTTCCTCGATGACGCTATTGCCTGTGTCGACGACCGGCACTGTGCCTTTTGGTGACGTGGCAAGGAATGCATCAGGTTTGTCGCGTAGCAAGATTTCCCGCAAGATCACCGGTACGCCGCTGGACCGGATCGCCAGCCGGGCACGCATGGCATAGGGGCAGCGCCGGAACGACCAGAGGATCGGTAGGGTGGACATTCGTCAGGCGACCAGTTTGCCGTCCATCACACCTGTCAGCGGCGCATGGACGATCTGGCTTTCGGGTTGATCGCTTCTGAATTGCACCTCGGCAAACTGTTCTGTGCGTCCCATGCGGGGACTTTCCATCAGGATTTTATGGGTCACCCCAATCTGGGCCTGAAGATGCACGCTCACCTGCGCATCGCCTGCGGCGCGCAAGGCGGCGGCACGTTCCTTGATCCGTTTGCCGTTCACCTGCGGCATCCGGGCTGCTGGTGTGCCGGGGCGAGGCGAATATGGAAAGACATGCAGCCATGTCAGATCACATTCCGTCACCAGTTTCAGGGAATTCGTGAACATCGCTTCCGTCTCTGTTGGGAAACCAGCAATGATATCGGCACCAAAGGTCATATCGGGGCGCAGGGCGCGGGCATCCTGACAGAAACGGACGGCATCATCGCGCAAATGGCGGCGCTTCATGCGCTTTAGGATCATGTCATCGCCATGTTGGAGCGACAGATGAAGATGTGGCATCAGCCGGGCTTCTGTTGCGATGGCCTGCATCAGGTTTTCATCCACCTCGATACTATCGATGGAACTGATCCGCAGGCGCGGCAAATCCGGCACTAATTTCAGGATGCGCATCACGAGATCGCCGAGCTTAGGCGTCGCTGGCAAATCTGCGCCCCAGCTTGTCAGATCGACACCGGTCAGGACAACCTCATTATAGCCGGTATCGACAAGCCGCTTGATCTGATCCACCACAACACCCGCCGGGACCGATCGCGAATTACCACGGCCAAAGGGGATGATGCAGAATGTACAGCGGTGATCACAGCCATTTTGCACCTGAACATAGGCGCGGCTGCGCGTGCCAAACCCATCAATCAAATGTCCGGCAGTTTCGGTGACGGACATGATATCATCGACCTGCACAGGTTCAGTCTGGCCGATCAGGTTGGGCGCAAGGCCTGCCCAAGTCGCAGGGTCCATCTTTTCGGTATTGCCGATGACGACATCAACCTCATCCATATGTGCAAATGTGTCGGGTTCTGTCTGTGCGGCACAGCCAGTGACGATCAGTTTTGCTTGTGGGTTGTCGCGGCGGAGCTTGCGGATATCCTGCCTGGCTTTGCGCACGGCCTCTGCAGTGACGGCACAAGTGTTGATGACAACCGCATCAGAGACACCTGCCGCATGCGCAAGTTCCTTCATCGCCTCGGTCTCATAGGCGTTCAGCCTGCAGCCATGGTTTGAGAATATCAGGGTTTCCCGGTCCATCACAGATACCATTTTCCGTCAAAGACATGGGCTGTCGGCCCGGTCATCCACACCCCGTCATCACGCCAGCTGATCTGCAGGTCACCGCCATCCAGCTTTATTGCGACGTCACGACCTGTAAGGCCACGACGGGCGGCAGCGACGGCTGTCGCGCATGACGATGATCCGGACGCAAGGGTCACGCCAACGCCCCTTTCCCAGACACGCATGCGCAATTGATCTGGTCCGGTCAGGCTGGCAAACTGAACATTGGTCCGTTGGGGAAAAAACGGATGGTGTTCCATCGCTGCACCGCGCGCTTCCAGGTCAATGGCTTCCGCATCATCAACAAAGAACGTGCAATGTGGGTTCCCCATGCCGGTTGCCGTTGGCCGACCCTCAATGGGCAGTTCCAACGTATCCATTTCGGTCGAAAGCGGGATGGCGTCCCAAGTCGATTGCGGCTGCCCCATATTGACCGATGTCATGCCCTGGCCGGCATCCTTGGCCCATAACAGGCCGCGATCGGTCTTGATCCGCAGCGTTTCCTGGCCCGTTTCGTCCATAATATAGCGTGCGATACAGCGGGTTGCATTGCCGCAGGCAGCTGAAACTGACCCGTCACTATTCCAGAATGTCAGGCTAATATCTGCTTCTGGCGTGGTCGAGATGGTCGCCAGTTGGTCAAACCCGACACCAAGATGCCTGTCCGCCATCGCAATCGCCACCGCCCGGTCAACGCCGGGTGCGATTCTACGTTCATCAACGACAACGAAGTCGTTGCCAAGCCCATGCATCTTCATGAAAGGCAGATATGGCGGTTCACGATTAGTCATGGCGGGCATATAAACAATGGGAAACGACTTATCCAGCGGCTACAGCATTTGAGGGGTTGACCAGAGCGCAACCGCTTTCTAAGTACGCGATGTTGTGGGCCGTTAGCTCAGTTGGTAGAGCAACTGACTTTTAATCAGTAGGTCGATGGTTCGAACCCATCACGGCTCACCATTTTTCCTTATTGTCATTTACTCATAAGAGTGCAGATTTACGCATAAGTGTGCAGATTTGGCGCTTCGGCCACTATCGCTGCAGATGACGTTGTGGCCGTACTCGCCGATGTTGCAGCTTGGGTGTGACCAGCTATCCTACGAAAAAATCAGGGAAACTCGGATAGCAACCATGGCTCACTGGTATACTGCTGATACGCATTTCGGTCATGAGAACGTTATGAAGTTCTGTGACCGCCCCTTTTCTTCCGTGGAGGAGATGGACGCCGTCTTGATCGCGAACATGTGCGAGAGGGTTTGGTCGCGTCAGGGCGAGTATGTCGACCCGTGAGAAGGGTCCGACCAAATAGACCTGCGCAGTATACTCCGCGAAGGTGCGTAGGTCTTGGGCGTAGGCCCGCAACATCTGATGGCTGCCATAACGTTCATCGCGCCAGGAATTGATATAAGCCGTGTGATCGAGGTCGGACATGGAGGTGTCCTGCCAATCCGTAAAGTCCATCCTCGGCAGGCAAGACTACGCCAGCAGTTTACCTGGAGTTGAAATCTTGCGTCATTAAACAAATTCAGTTTCAATGCGGCACCGTTAAAGCAAGATATTTTGCATGAGATTATTGGGGTACTGTTATGGTCCAAGCCGTTTTTATTCATGGCGTGAACGTTCGCAAGGAGCCCGACCCAGCCGCTTACAACCAAGGTGTAGCAGATCGAAAGGCGGCATTTGCAAAATATTGCTTCAAAGAAACACAACACACTTTTCATGACCCATAGGCGCTGACGTCAGACATATCCAAAACTGGTTTCGTGGCACCGGTGGTGGCATGAAGTGCGCTGCACATACGGGCCTGCGGCTATTGTGCATCCTTGGGAAAGTGGACGCGACAATTGCCCAGATTGGGACATCGGGATGGCAGAGGTCGATGGCACGGGAGCCGGCGAATACACACGCCGTGATCTTGGGCATGTGGATGCCTCTATGCGTCCAAAGCAAGAAGAGTATGACCGCTACATTGCCATGGTGAAGTTTGGGGTCAGCGTCGGCTGGAATCAAAAGCGCATTGTCGCCGAAGGCCCCTTCCTGATGGCGGATCCGGGCATCACTTTCATCCTGTCGCGCGCGCATGAAGACCTGATCGCAATCGGTGAAGCGCTGGGACAGGACACAAGCGAAATTGAAGGATGGGCGACGACGCTGCGACTGGCTCTGGCTGATATCTGGAACCCAGAGATCAAAGCCTATGACGCCAAGAACCTGCACACAGGGGAATTTGCCGGCGTTTTGGGGTCGGGCGCGTTCCTTGCCTACCTTGCAAAGGCTGGCAACCCTGAGCTTGATACACAGCTCATGCGGGTCTGGAACGTCGTTTCATACGGGATCCCATCAGCCGACCCGGAGGCTGCGATATTCGACCCCCGCCGCTATTGGAGGGGTCCAACATGGCCAGTTGTGAACTCGCTGCTTGCCCTTGGGTTTCGGGACATGGGCCGCACCGACCTTGAGGCAAGATTGAAGGCCGAAACGGCCGATCTGATCCTCAAGCACGGATTCTATGAATATTTCGATCCGGTTGATGCCACGCCCTGCGGCGGTGCCGACTTCACATGGACAGCCGCGATCTGGCTGACATGGGCAGGGGATGACTATGAACAAGCAAGGGGTGCAGCGTAATGTCTTCGATTAATCTCAAGGCTGTTGAAAAATGGTTCGGGGCCGTTCAGGTCATTAAGGGCGTCGACCTCTCGATCCAAGAGGGTGAATTCGTCATCTTTGTAGGGCCGTCAGGCTGCGGCAAATCCACCTTGTTGCGCATGATTGCCGGGCTTGAAGAGACTTCGCGCGGGCAGATCATGATCGGTGACCGGGATGCCACCGCTGAACCGCCCAGCAAGCGCGGGCTGGCAATGGTGTTTCAGTCCTACGCGCTTTATCCGCATATGTCGGTGCGCGACAACGTTGGTTTTCCGCTGAAATCTGCGGGTTTGCCCAAGGCCGAGATCGACGCAAAAGTTAGCGAGGCCTCGCGCGTGCTGAAGCTGGATGACTATCTTGATCGCCGCCCAAAGGACCTGTCAGGCGGTCAGCGCCAGCGGGTTGCGATCGGTCGGTCAATTGTGCGCGACCCAACCGCGTTCTTGTTTGATGAGCCGCTGTCCAACCTTGACGCAGCACTACGCGTCGAGATGCGGTATGAAATCGCCAAGCTTCACCAGACGCTTAAGTCAACGATGATTTATGTGACTCACGACCAGGTCGAGGCGATGACCCTGGCGGACCGCATTGTTGTACTGGAGTTTGGCAAGATCGCTCAGGTTGGAACCCCGCGCGAACTTTATGAAAACCCGGCCAACCTCTTTGTGGCGCAGTTCATTGGCTCGCCGAGCATGAATGTGGTCAAGGCCGCTGCCGCCCCGGCCGTGGATTTGCCGTCCAATGCTGTCTCATTCGGGATCCGGCCCGAACATATAACGCTCACCGACGCCGGACAGGGGCAAATTCAAGGCACCGTCGATGTGCTGGAATATCTTGGCGCGGACACGTTTGTGATCATGTCATGCGGCGATGCAGGACAGATCACAGTGCGCGTCAATGGAACCTCAACCGTTGAGCCGGGCGACAAGGCTGGTCTTGCCTTTGACAAGGGGCATACACATGCATTTGATAGCGAGGGGTTGGCGATCAAACTGACCTGATTGATGATGGCATAAGGCAGGGCAGTGCAATGAATGATCAAATGACGCCTGTGCAGCAACCCGGTCCGCCTGCTGCCGCAGGGCACTGGTTGCAGGATGAAACGCACCAAGCGTGGCTAAAGCAGCAAGGTGAGGCGCTGCTGTCATTCTTTGACGCCAGCTTGCAAGCCGATCCGGGCTTTTGCAGTTTGGATGATCAAGGCAACCCGCTGCCTGCGACAATACAGGAACTGCACAGCACAACCCGTATGGTGCATTCCTACGCGCTTGGTGCGTTGCGGGGACATCCCGGTGCCCAACAACGGGTCGATCACGGTATGGCCTACCTGATCAATCACCACAAAGATCACGAATATGGTGGGTTCGTCTGGGGGATGGATAAAGGGCGGGTCACGGATGGGCGCAAGCTTGCATATGGGCATGTCTTTGTCTTGCTGGCCGCATCGAGCGCCAAACTCGTGGGGCACCCGGACGCAGAAAGACTGATTGCCGACATTACTGATGTGCTTGATCGGCATTTTTGGGAAGATGATATCGGGCTGTTTTGCGATGAATGGAACCGCGACTGGACACCGTTTTCGACTTACCGGGGTATGAATGCCAACATGCATGGTGTTGAGGCACTTCTGGCGGCTTACGAAGCCACCGGCGAAGCGCTGTATCTGACCCGCGCCGGGCGGATTCTGGACTTTTTCATTGGCAAGATCGGCCCGTCCGAAGGTTGGCGTCTGGTAGAGCATTACACAGATAGCTGGGACATCGACAGATCATATGCGGGCAACCATATGTTCCGGCCTGCAGGCACAACGCCCGGGCACTCGTTTGAAATGGGGCGCCTGTTGCTGCAACACTGGGATCTTTCTGGCCGCAAAGATGCCAACGCCCCAGATCAGGCGCGGCGTTTGATAGAACGCGCGCTCGACGATGCCTGGCTGCCTGAGGGTGGTTTGGCCTACACGCTCAGTTTTGACGGCAGCGTTGCTGATCCTTCTCGGTTCTGGTGGCCGGTGACGGAGGCGATCAACGCGATGGCGGCTTTGTTGATCTTGGACAACCGGACAAAGGACGAGCATTGGTATCGCAAGCTTTGGGCTTTTGCTGATAGCCATTTTATCGATCACAAGAACGGTGGGTGGTTCCCCGCTATTGATGGTGAAGGCGTGCCAACCAATTCTATCTTCAATGGCAAGCCAGATATCTATCACGCGCTACAGGCATGCATTTTTCCACTATCTGGGCAGCTTTCGCGCTGGGCCGAGCGTTAGGGTCAGAACCCGTTATGTTTGCGCCGTCAGCCGTGTTTTCACAAAATATTAGCGGTTTGCGATGTGCAGACCATAGTTGTTCTATGGGCAAGCGACACGCGCCGCTGAAATAAAGCAAAAACGCAGCCCGTCGGGCCGGTATATCCACCCAAAGCGTACCTGTTCTGAGCCGTCAGAAGATGCCGTTCAGCACCTTGCGGTCACCCGCCCGCGCCACCGCGTGCACCTTGTTCAGGAAAAGCGGTTGGATCACCGATCATTCAAAATCCATTAATCTAATGTCGTCGGTTTGGGACTTTGGGTGCGGGTAAATCGCACCCAAAGTGCAAACACACCGCCAGTTAATTGGCGGCTTCGCTGACGACGCTGTCGAAGAAGTTACATACGGTCCGAATATCAGCGCCATTCTGGATGGCAGTCATCAGGTCTTCGATTTCACCCGACAATACCTGCGCCCGATCAGGATCCTTTGCGCCGATGGTTTGCAAGGCTGCTGCCACTTCACCGGATTTCGTCTGGATCGCTTCTGCTGTGCAATCGCCTTGCGCCTGAACGGCAGTGCCAAGCCCGATGATTGCCACGATGGTTGTGATTATTTTCTTCATGCTCTTTTCTACCTCTTTGGCCAATTCCTAGAAATCGACGGCCAGTCCTTTTTTTTCCCAGTCACCATAGCGGACAGGTTCAGGCCCGTCACGCCCGCCAAGTTCGGGCGGCAAATTAACGCCAGCCCTTTTGCGTCGTTCCTCGGCCTCGGCCAACGCGCGTTTTGCAGCGTCTGGGATATCGGGGGTGTCGTCGCTCATCGCCGTCTCCTTGTGGGGCGTATGAGATTGATATACTGCGCCATCAACCACCTTCAAGGACCTTCTCTATGCGCCAAACCGGCTTGCCTGCGCGTCGTACAGCCCATCATTTGCTGATGCAGATCACCGCCGAACATCGCCTGATGTCCGAATTGATCGCCGCTGGCGCCTTGGCCGACCTGCCACCGGATGATCGTGCCCGCGCCCAACGCCTGACCCTTGATACCCTGCGTGGGCTGGATCGGGCGGATCGCATGCTAAAGCCCTATTTAAAGAAGGCCCCGCCCCCTTTTGTGATGAACGCGCTGCGGCTTGGTGTGACAGAGTTGTGTTATGGTGAAGCCGCCCATGGGGTCGTGAATGCCTATGTTGAAATCGTCGCTGGAAACAAGCGTACCCAGCCCATGAAGGGGCTGACCAATGCCGTGTTACGCAAAGTGGCGGCAGAAGGTCCCGAAGGGTGGTCAAAGCGCCCCGTTCCGCTGACCCCCAACTGGTTGCGCGCGCCGCTTGTCGCGGCATGGGGGCGCAAGGTCGTGACAGAAATGGAGGCTGCGCATTTTGCCGGTGCGCCGCTTGATCTGACCGCCAAGGCTGATGCTGCGATGGTGGCAAAGGCTGTTGGCGGGACCGTTCTGCCCACTGGCACCGTTCGTGTGCCAAGTGCCAGTCAGGTATCAGCATTGCCCGGATATGCAGATGGTCACTGGTGGGTTCAGGATGCTGCCGCCGCACTGCCTGTCGGGCTGTTAGGTGACGTTGCTGGTCTGTCTGTGCTTGATCTATGTGCCGCACCGGGCGGCAAAACGATGCAACTGGCCGCCGCCGGGGCGCAAGTGACTGCGTTGGATGTGTCCGAACGGCGGATGGAACGGGTGACCGAGAATTTGGCGCGCGTCGGATTGGCGGTCAAGACGGTCGTCAGCGATGCTTTTGGCTTTGACGAAGGTGGTTATGACGCTGTCCTGTTGGATGCGCCCTGTTCGGCGACGGGGACGCTCCGCCGTCATCCTGACCTGCCCTACGCAAAGGACGGGTCCGACATTGGCGGGTTGATCGCGCAGCAGGAAGCGATGATTGATCACGCCCTCACGCTGCTACGGCCCGGCGGACGCCTCGTGTTTTGTACCTGCTCGCTCTTGCCTGACGAAGGCGAAGTGCAGGTTGACGATGCGTTGGTCCGCCATCCCGGCCTGACCACAGTATTAACCGACCTGCCGGATGTGCCCGCCGATTGGCGAACCGAGGAAGGCGGCATACGCCTGCGCCCGGATTATTGGGCAGATATTGGCGGCATGGATGGGTTCTATATGGCGGTCCTGTCAAAGCCTGCGTGACTTCGCAGCAACCCTTTCCTATGGTTCGGCCAATAGCCCTGTCTTAAGGCAATCATAATTGGCCAACCCGACCACATGGCGTGCCCGCCGGATCAATTTTATGCATCGCCTGCATGCGCGCAGGGCTGGCCGTGGGTCTGCGGCCACTGCATTCGTGTCGGCCCCCGAACCCCGTACCATCGGCAATGTTGCGCGGGGGCACCAGTTGATCGCCGGGAATTTCCTGTTCTCGGGTTTTCTGGCGGAAAGCCCGGACATGTCGATCTGGGATGTTGGTGCTGACAATGCTGCGGTCACCGCCGAGATTCAGGGATGTACATGGCTGGATGACCTGGCTGCCGTTGGCACCGACAAGGCGCGCAGCCGCGCGCAGGCCTGGGTGTATGACTGGATTGATCGCTATGGAAAGGGCGCGGGGTCAGGTTGGACGCCTGATTTGACAGGGCGGCGCCTGATCCGCTGGATCAATCACGGGTTCTTTTTGTTTCGCGGGCAGGAAAAGGCAGCGACCCAGCGGTTTTATCGCAGCCTCGCCCGCCAAACGGTGTTCTTGTCCAAACGGTGGAAAACCGCTTCGCCCGGCCTGCCCCGCTTTGAGGCGTTGGCAGGTATGGTTTACGCTGGCCTGTCGCTTGAGGGGATGGATGCATATGTGCAATCTGCGGTCGATGCGTTGGCCCGAGATTGCGAAACACAGATCGACGCGGGCGGTGGTATTGCCACACGCAACCCCGAAGAGCTGTTGAACCTGCTGAGCCTGCTGAATTGGACGGTGCTGGCGCTGAATGAAACCGGCAATCGCGTGCCAACGCAAATTCTCGCGGCTATCGCACGCGTGACCCCGGTTCTTCGGGCGCTGCGCCATGGCGATGGCGGCCTTGCCCGGTTTCACGGCGGTGGACGTGGGCCAGAAGGCCGATTGGACGAGGCGCTGGCCGGGTCGGGCGTTAAGGATCTACCGGGTCCGGGGCTGCAAATGGGGTTCATGCGGTTGAATTGCGGCCGCAGCTCTTTGATTGTCGACGCGGCTGCCCCGCCCGCTGGCCCCGTTTCGGCGAATGCCCATGCCAGCACGCTGGGTTTCGAACTGACCTCTGGTCGGCGTCCTGTCATCGTCAATTGCGGGTCTGGTATCCGGTTTGGCGAGGAATGGCGCAGGGCCAGCCGTGCCACGCCCAGCCATTCCACATTGGGGATCGAGGGGGTTTCATCATCCGAATTGGCGACCGGGCAAAACCTGCTGGCAAATATCCCCGGACAAGTGATGTGCAATGCCACCCAAACAGATGATGCCCGCAAGCTGGAACTGTCCCATGACGGCTACAGGTCAAGCCATGGGCTGACGCATGCGCGTGTGCTTGAGCTGTCGCTGGATGGGCGTTCCCTGGATGGTGAGGATTTGCTGGCAGCCCTTTCGCCAGATGATGAAAAGCAATTCGGTGCGGTTCATGATCAACCCCCGTTGCCGGGTGTCCCCTATGCCATTCGATTCCACCTTCATCCTGATGTGAAAGCCAATCTTGATTTGGCAGGCACCGCTGTGTCCATGGTTCTGAAATCAGGCGAAACCTGGGTGTTTCGTCATGATGGTATAGCGGAAATGACGCTTGCGCCTTCGGTTTATCTTGAAATCGGGCGATTGAAGCCAAGAACCAGCCAACAGGTGGTTTTATCCGGGCGCGCAATGGCCTATGCGACGCGCATCCGCTGGTCGCTGGCCAAATCACAGGACACCCCCGATGTTGTCCGTGATCTTGTGCAGGCTGATCTGACGGACCAGATCGACTAGCACTTGGGATTGCCATGACCGACCTTGCTCCACTACGCCGCGCGCTACTTTCTGTTTCAGACAAGACGGGGCTGATTGATTTCGGACGTGCCTTATCTGCCCGGGGGGTTGAATTACTGTCGACGGGTGGATCGGCAAAAGCCCTGCGCGATGCGGGGTTAGAGGTGCGCGACGTGGCCGATGTGACCGGATTTCCTGAAATGATGGATGGCCGGGTCAAGACATTGCACCCCGTGGTGCATGGTGGCTTGCTAGCACGGCGCGATCTGGCCGGGCACCGTGATGCGATGGTTGAGCATGGCATCGGCCCTATCGATCTGCTGGTCGTCAACCTTTACCCGTTTGAAGAAACTGTCGCCAAGGGTGCCGATTTCGATACCTGCATCGAGAACATTGATATTGGCGGCCCCGCGATGATCCGGTCTGCGGCCAAGAACCATGCCTTTGTTACCGTGGTCACCGATGTCGAAGACTACAACGCCGTCCTGGCAGCACTGGACGCCAATGACGGGCAGACAACGCTGGCCCTGCGACAACAGCTGGCCCAGACGGCTTATGCCCGCACGGCCGCTTATGACACAGCGGTCAGCACATGGATGGCGGGTGCCATCGAGGCTGATAGCCCGCGCCGCCGGTCGTTCAGCGGGACGTTTCGGCAGACCATGCGTTATGGCGAAAACAGCCATCAAAGTGCTGCGTTCTACACCGATGGCACCGAGCGCCCCGGCGTCGCCACCGCTGTACAGCATCAAGGCAAGGAACTGTCATACAACAACATCAATGACACGGATGCCGCGTTCGAGCTGGTGGCAGAATTTGACCCCGCCGATGGCCCTGCGGTTGCAATTATCAAACATGCAAACCCTTGTGGTGTTGCGCGGGGCGAGACTTTGCTGGAGGCGTATCAGAACGCATTCGACTGTGACCGGACCAGCGCGTTCGGTGGGATCGTCGCGCTGAACCAGCCGCTTGATGAAGAAACAGCAAAGGCAATCGTCGAGATTTTCACCGAAGTGGTGATCGCCCCCGGCGCATCAGACGCGGCCAAGGCCGTTTTTGCCGCCAAGAAGAACCTGCGGCTGCTAACCACAGATGGCCTGCCTGATGTGAAGGCCCCGATCACCACCTATCGTCAAGTTGCTGGCGGTATGTTGGTGCAGGACAAGGACACAGGGTATATCGGTCTGGATGATCTGAAGGTTGTGACCAAACTGGCCCCGACTGACACCCAAATGGCCGATCTGCTATTTGCATGGAAAGTGGCAAAGCACGTCAAATCCAACGCCATCGTCTATGTGAAAGATAAGGCCACGGTTGGGGTCGGTGCAGGCCAGATGTCGCGCTTGGATAGCGCCCTGATTGCCGCCAGAAAGGCGGAGCGGATGGCAGAGGCCATGGACCTGTCCGCACCCCTGACCCACGGGTCTGCTGTTGCGTCGGATGCGTTTTTCCCCTTTGCCGATGGCCTGATGGAAGCTGCGGCAGCTGGTGCCACTTGCGTTATCCAACCGGGTGGGTCCATGCGCGACGATGAAGTGATCGCCGCCGCTGATGAGGCCGGGATCGCCATGGTCTTTACCGGCATGCGCCATTTCCGTCATTAAAGGGGCAGCGATATGCGGCTGATGTTCTGGACCGGTTTCTGGGTTTTCCTGATTGATCAGGTGATCAAATTCTATGTCCTGTTCAGCGTCTTCGGTCTGCAATGGGCGCAGGTCCGGGTCCCGTCTGATCAACTGCCTCGTCCCGAAACGGTTGAGGTGTTTCCACCGTTTCTTGTGTTTCGTATGGCTTGGAATCGCGGTGTGAACTTTGGCCTTTTCGCCCAATATGACATGCGCTGGGTGCTGATTGGCGTGGCTTTTGCGATCACCGGTGGCGTTATCTGGTGGTTGCGGCGCGCAGGTGGCACAAAGTGGACCTATATCGCAGGCGGCTTTTTGATTGGCGGTGCGATGGGAAACGTGATTGACCGTTTTTTCTATGGGGCCGTTGCGGATTTTCTGAATATGTCCTGCTGTGGGATCAACAACCCTTATGCGTTCAACGTGGCTGACATCGCGATTTTTGCAGGCGCTATCGGCCTTGCATTCTTTGCTGATGACAGCAAATCGAAATCCCCTAACAAGAAGGCGTGACCTGCCATCGCGCATCGGTTAAACAGCCTAGAAGACTGAAAAAGGACTTGTCGATGCGCGCGATCATTCTTTCTATTTTGGCGGTGGTACTGATGTCTGCCTGCGCGAACACGGACAGGTCCTTGCGTGATTTGCGGGCGGCGGGTGGCGGACCCGATGAATTCGCTGTCATTCCCCAACGCCCGCTGACATTGCCACCCACAACGTCACTGCCAGAGCCCACCCCGGGCGGCGCAAACCTTGCTGATCCGAACCCCAAGGCAGAGGCGATTGCGGCCCTTGGCGGATCAAGCGCCGCACAATTCGCTGGTGGCATCCCGGCAAGGGACAACGCCCTGATAGCGCAAACCAGCCGCTATGGTGTGACCCCGAATATTCGCGGCGAACTGGCCGCTATGGACAAGGCGTTCCGTGATGGCAAAAGCCGTCTGAACATTTTCAATCCGCTTGGGCGCGACCGCTATTTTCCTGCCTATGCATCGCAGGCGCTGGATGCCCGGGGAGAGCTTGCGCGTTTGCGCGCGGCTGGTGTCGCGGTTCCAACGCCGCGACTGCCACAGCCGACGGCGCAGACCCGCCCCGGCACAGTCGCGGTGCAACCTGCACCGGTTGTAACCCCACGACGGGTCCGCCAGTCCTGTGTCTTCACCACCGAAGGGCCAGGCAATCAACTGCGCAGGGTATGCACCCCGATCACAGACGATCAATAACCACATCTCACATCCGCGTTTGTTGACTTGAACAATGGCGCGCCCAGCGTACGTTGCACGATAACACAATGAAAAGGGTGCCCATGACACGATTGTTTGCCGTCCTCGCGATGATTGGCTTTGCCACTGCAGCGAAAGCCGCTGATGTAACGACATTCAGGCTTGATAACGGCATGGATGTCGTCGTGATCGAAGACCACCGGGCACCTGCGGTGGTGCATATGGTGTGGTATCGGATCGGATCAGCGGATGAACCCGTTGGCGCGTCAGGCGTCGCGCATTTTCTGGAACATCTGCTTTTCAAGGCAACTGACGTTCTGGAGGCGGGTGAGTTTTCGGCGACCGTGGCAGCCAATGGCGGTAGCGATAACGCTTTCACCAGCTATGACTACACCGCCTATTTCCAACGCATCGCCGCCGACCGGCTTGAACTGATGATGCAGATGGAAAGTAACCGGATGAACAATCTGGCGATCACCGCAGAGGATATCGAGACGGAGCGTAATGTCGTCCTGGAAGAACGTAATCAGCGCACGGAAAACAACCCAAATGCGCTGGCAAGTGAACAATTTCGCGCCGCACTTTATCAAAACCACCGTTATGGTCTGCCTGTCATCGGCTGGAAACACGAGATGGAACAGTTGGACCTACAGGATACGTTGGATTTCTACGACCTCTACTATTCCCCCAACAATGCAGTGCTAGTCGTGGCTGGTGACGTTGAACCGGACGAGGTCAAAGCGCTCGCCGAAACCTATTACGGTGTCATTCCGGCAGAGCCACAATTGCCCGAGCGGTTACGTCCACAGGAACCACCCCAGCGCGCCGAACGTCGGATCACTTTTGCAGATCCACGCGTCAGCACCCCCTACATCACACGCAGCTATCTGGCCCCGGAACGCGACCCGGGCGCGCAGGAAGAAGCCGCAGCATTGGTTTATCTTGCCGAACTTCTGGGCGGTTCGCCGTTCACATCTGACCTTGGCCGGGCCTTGCAATTCGACAGCCAGATAGCGGTCTATACAAACGCGTCTTACAGCGGCAATGCGCTTGACGATACCAGCTTTGGCGTCACGGTTGTACCTTCTGCTGACGTCACATTGTCAGAGGCGGAGGCGGCAATGGATGAGGTCATTGCCAGTTTTCTGGAAAACGACATCGACCCGGAACGAATGGAAAGCATTCGCACCCAACTGCGCGCCTCGGAAGTTTATGCATTGGATGATGTGAGTGGTTTGGCTCGCCGGTATGGCGCCGCCTTGACCCAAAGTCTGACGATAGAGGATGTACAAGCATGGCCTGATGTCCTGCAATCAGTGACTGAGGACGACATCAAGGCTGTCGCGGCCAAAGTATTAAACCGTGACCAGTCCGTGACCGGCTGGGTCGTGTCCAACCAAGAGGAGGCACGCTGATGTTGCGCATTGTTTTCGCCGTTTTCCTGGCCCATGCAGCAAGTATCGTCCAGGCCGAGATTGACATCAAAGAGGTCACCTCGCCCGGTGGCATCAATGCTTGGGTCGTGGAAGAACCAAGCATTCCTTTCATCGGGTTGGAAATTCGTTTTCGCGGTAGCGCATCGCTGGATCTGCCGGGGAAACGCGGGGCGACCAACCTCATGGCGGGATTGCTGGAGGAAGGATCGGGCGACATGACCGCCCAGGAATTTCAGGCCGCCCGCGAAGCATTGGCCGCCCGATTCAGCTATCGGGCCTATGATGACACGCTGTCGATTTCCGCACGTTTCCTGACCGAAAACAGGGACGAGGCGCTTGGGCTGCTGCGTCAGTCATTGGTTTCGCCGAGCTTTGACCAAGACGCGCTGGACCGGGTACGGGCACAGGTCATCACCGGGATCGGGAGCGATGCCAAGGATCCCAACGAAATTGCCAATGCCGCATTTGACGCGGCCGCCTTTGGTGACCACCCCTATGGCAGCAGCCTAAGCGGTACCGTCGAAACCGTCAGCGCCTTGACCGGCGACGACATGTTTGATGCCCATCGCAACGCCCTGACACGGGACCAGCTTTTTGTCGCGGTTGTGGGTGATGTCAGGGCTGATGAGGTCGGCGACATGCTGGACGCACTTTTGATTGACTTGCCCGCCACCGGCCCCGACCTGCCCCCGGATGTGGATTTTGGTTTGGATGGGGGTGTGACCGTCATTGATTTTAACACACCACAATCCGTTGCCCTGTTCGGTCATGCCGGGATCAAACGCGATGATGATGATTTCTTTGCCGCTTATATCATGAACCGGGTGCTTGGCGCTGGCGGTTTTGAGTCCCGTTTGATGCAAGAAGTGCGCGAAAAGCGCGGTCTGACTTATGGAATTCGCACCTTTCTTGTGCCCAAATTTCACGCGGAAATGGTGCTTGGCTCTGTTGCATCATCCAATGATACGATCGCCGAGGCAATCGAGGTGACGCGCAATGAATGGGCGCGCATGGCAAATGAAGGCATGACAGCGGAAGAGCTGGCGACGGCAAAGACCTTTTTGACTGGTGAATACCCCCTTCGGTTCGATGGAAATAGCGAGATTGCCAAGATAATGGTTGGCATGCAGATGATCGGACTGTCACCGGATTACGTGGTCAACCGCAATGACTATATCGAAGCGGTGACGCTGGAGGATGTGAACCGGGTCGCAGCAGAGCTTTTGCAGCCCGATGACCTTCATTTCGTTGTTGTTGGCAAACCCGAGGGGCTGGAAAGCACGCAGTAAGATCTGTCAGGCAATTGCCCTGACCGCGGCTTCTTGTTCGGGCGACATCCCACATAGCAAGCTGCGGTCACGGTTTTGCCGATCCCAGTCCAGAACAGATTGGATCGTCTCCGCAAGTGGCCGGGTTTCGAGACCGGCTTCATAAGCCTTTGTGACCGACACATTTAGCATCTGCGCAAATTTCGGATCATCCGGCACGATCAGCGGCAAATCCGTCCAATGCCGCAAACCGGCCTGCGTAAAGACGTTGAGTGGGCGAAAGATCACCGGGGTTCTGTTCTTTGCTCTCGCGCAGATCGCATCCAGCATCGTTTCGATAGTAAATGCCGCGCCAGTCAGGTTGAAAGTATCGCATTTGCGCGCCTCGGCCATGCGGACAAGGAAAGCTGCCGCGTCCCTCACATCAATGATCTGAATAGGCCGATCCTTTGGCCCCGGCGCGAGGATTGCGTCACCCCCGTCGCATCGCCTGACCCACCAAGTGAATCTGTCGGTGTAGTCGTGCGGGCCAACGATCAGGCCCAGACGTATTACGGTACAGTCGCCGTCAAATGCCGCCTTTGCCGCAATTTCGCATGATCGTTTTAGTCGCCCGTACGATGGTCCGTAAGGCGTGGCCGTGCCGCGAAGCTCTGGCGCTACATCGGCGGCCAGTTGCAGATCTTCGTCGGTTGCGGCACGCGCGGATGCCGTTTCGTCAAATCGCGGGGTCGACATGTCATCATAAACGGAAATGGACGACACAAAGACGTAGTGGACAGGTCCGGTGGCCTTCGCCAACTGGCTGACCATGTCCGGCGCATAACCGCAGGTATCAATCACCGCGTCGAATTGTCCCGATAAATCAGGCATCGGTTCTTCACGATCTGCAATCAGTGTCACCGCCCCGTCCGCAACCCCTTTGCCAGATCGTGTCATGACGGTGACGTCATGGCCGTTGGCCAGCGCAGCTTTGGCCGTTGCACCGCCCAGAAACCCCGTGCCGCCGACAACAAGTACCCGCATCTATTGTCCTCCATTTACGTTAGCGTGTACTTACATAGATGGGTTGTCAACGGCGTTTTCGCCCTCGTAGAATCGGGCATGCGCATGCTATAACTTGTGGCATGGCCATGACTGACCCCCACATAAACCCCAATCCGGTGATCAGACAGCTGGATGAAGCTGCAATCAACCGTATTGCCGCGGGTGAAGTTTTGGAACGCCCCGCCTCTGCAGTGAAAGAGCTTGTTGAGAACAGCATTGATGCAGGCGCAACACGGGTTGAGGTTGTCATCGCAGATGGGGGAAAGACACTGATCCGCGTCACTGATGACGGCTGCGGGATTGCGCGTGATGATCTGCGACTTGCCCTGTCCCGTCATGCGACATCAAAGATTGATGGGTCCGACCTGCTGAATATCAATTCCTTCGGGTTCCGGGGCGAGGCGCTGCCATCACTGGGTGCGGTTGGTCGGCTGACCATCACGTCGCGCGTGGCTGGTGAAGATGCTGCAAGTATTAGCGTATCGGGCAGCAAGGTCGATGATCCGCGCCCTGCTGCATTATCCGCCGGAACCGTGGTTGAATTACGGGATATCTTTTTTGCAACGCCTGCCCGCCTAAAGTTCCTGCGCACTGACCGGGCAGAGGCGCAAGCGATCAGCGATGTGGTCAAAAGGCTGGCCATGGCCGAACCGTTCATCACCTTCATTCTGCGCGATACATCCGGCGGGGATCAACGCACGACATTCCGTGCCGATGCGGAAAGCGGTGATTTGTTTGATGCGCTGCATGGTCGCTTGCGCAGCGTGCTTGGCCGTGATTTCGCCGAAAACGCGCTGGCAATTGATGCACAGCGCGACGGGTTCCACCTGACGGGCTATGCCGCATTGCCCACATATTCACGTGGTGCGGCGGTCGCGCAATTCCTGTTCGTGAACGGACGCCCTGTGCGGGACAAGATGCTGCTTGGCGCGCTGCGCGCGGCCTATATGGATGTCCTGTCGCGTGATCGGCACCCTGTCGCCGCCCTGTTCGTGGATTGCGACCCGACGCTGGTCGATGTCAACGTACATCCGGCCAAATCCGAAGTTCGGTTTCGCGATCCCGGGGCGGTGCGGGGGCTGATCGTTTCGGGACTGCGCCATGCTTTGGCGGATGCGGGGCACCGGGCGTCGACAACTGTGGCAAATGCGACATTGGGCGCGATCACGCCAGAGCCCACGACCCCGCGTGTTTATCAAATGGACAGGCCAAGCTTCAGCGCGCGGTCGATGACCTTTCAGGCCCAAGCCCCCGGTTTTGGCGAAGCCCCATCAGGGCGGATCGAACCAGAGGTTGTCGATGAACCCGATCATCTGCCACTGGGTGCCGCGCGGGCGCAAGTGCATGAAAATTACATCATCGCCCAGACGGAGACCGGCATCGTCATCGTTGACCAGCATGCCGCCCATGAACGGCTGGTCTATGAAAAGCTGAAAACCCAGATGGCTGAAAACGGTGTCGCTGCGCAGGCCCTGCTGATCCCCGAGATTGTTGAACTGACCACATCAGAAATCGTGCAACTGATGGATATCGCAGACGAGTTGGGGCGTTTAGGCCTGACTGTGGAACCGTTTGGCGGCGGTGCAATCGCTGTGCGCGAAACGCCTGCCATTCTTGGTGAAATCAATGCCGAACAGATGCTGCGCGACATTCTGGATGAGTTGGCCGATCAGGGGGAAAGTGCCAATGTGCAAACCAAGATCGAAGCAATCCTGAGCCGGGTGGCCTGCCATGGTTCCATCCGGTCGGGGCGACGCATGCAAGGGGCTGAAATGAACGCGCTTTTGCGGGAAATGGAAGCCACGCCACTTTCTGGCCAATGTAACCATGGGCGACCCACATATGTGGAACTGAAACTGGCTGATATTGAACGGCTGTTCGGGCGCACATGATCCAGATTGGCGAACAAACCTATGCATTTGATGACCCTTTGGTCATTGGCATCCTGGTGGGTGGATCTATCGTATTCCTGATCCTGCTCTTGCTGGTCATAACAGTCCGCCGCGCAGGGCGTTCAGCCGATGCTGTCCAGTATGTCACCGGTCAGCTTGGCCGTTTGACAGGCGATGTGCAGGCATTGGGGCAGGGCCAACACCAGTTGGCCGGCAACATTCAGACGGTCAGTGATGCGCAAGCCAATGCACAGGTGCACGTTGTCCAAACGATGGAGGCGCGCCTGGCCGAGGTGCAGGCCCAGATGGCCGAGCGTCTGGCCGACAACGCCCTGAAGTCGGCGCGGTCGTTGTCCGACATGCAGGATCGGATGAAAGACACCCTTTCTGGCAGCACCGAAAAAACAACGAAAAGCCTGACAGAACTGCAAGAACGCCTTGCCACGATCGACAAGGCTCAGACGAATATCGAAAAGCTGTCCGGTGATGTGTTGTCGCTGCAGGATATTCTGTCAAACAAACAGACCCGTGGGGCGTTTGGCGAAATTCAACTGCAGGATATCGTGTCCAAGGCCTTGCCCGCCGAGAGCTACACATGGCAGGCGACCCTGTCGAACGGCAAACGACCTGACTGTCTGGTCCATCTGCCGAATCCGCCAGGGCCGATCGTGATCGACGCGAAATTCCCGCTGGAAGCCTATGAGGCGCTGATAGCCGCCGAGACCAAGCCGGACCGCGAACGAGCGCTGTCGACCATGGGCGCAGCCGTCAAAACACATATTAAAAAGATATCCGACAGTTATCTAATCGAAGGCGAAACCGCAGACGGAGCGCTGATGTTCCTGCCCTCCGAGGCGGTCTATGCAGAACTGCACGCGCGCCTGCCTGACGTGGTCAGGTTCGGGTTTGCAGCAAGGGTCTGGATCGTGTCACCAACAACCTGCATGGCCACTTTGAATACGATGCGCGCCATCCTGAAAGACGCGCGGATGCGTGAACAGACGGGTGCAATCCGCAAGGAACTGGCGCTGCTGCGTGGCGATGTCGAACGGCTTGTCACCCGTGTTGGCAACCTTGACCGGCATTTCGGTCAGGCGGCGAAAGACATCGAAGACATCAAAATCTCGGCGGAAAAGGCTGGCAAACGTGCGCACCGTCTTGATCATTTCGACTTTGCAGAGATCGCGCCGGAAACAGACCCAAAAGTCGTCCCGATCACGCCGCCCAAGGGATAATCGGCCCCACGGCTAGTTCATTCGGACCACTGAAACGACAAAAGGACCGGTGGCAATCGACAGGCTTGAAAGCCCCTTTGCGTCGTATCTCAGCGAGACTGACGCATTCTTAAAGCTAAGGGGCGCCAAATGCCCTGGTCCGGCGGTCACTTGATAAGACACATCACATCGCACACCGTTGGCAATTGGCGTTGTTTGGCTGGTGGCCAGGCGGACAACGCGGCGACCGTCATAGATCTGCATCACGCCGGGGCAGCCTTGGGATGATACGATCTGTCCAAACGCGCTGACCGGATCCAACACGCCTTGCGGCACCTGCGCTGGCCCTGACACTGCGGTTTTTTCGGAGGTCGGATTGATGACAACATCCGTCACCACCCCCCGGTCGAACAAGATGGACACCTGACGGTTTTTGCGGGTCGTATCGCTTAATGCCAAAAGTTGCCGCCTGACCTCTCCGGTTTGCAGCCGGACGGGGCGGGATGACGCATCAAGGGTTCCGTTAAACAGGTTCAGCGGCGTGTTGTTCAACGACGAACGAAGCTGCAAGGCGTCACCATTGCGCTGAAACGTCATGGTGCCAAGCGTGCGGTCACCAAGGTTAACGGCAAAACTCTGCGCTTGCGCACCGGCGGCTGTGAACAGAAAAAAGACAAACGCCAAACAGCGATGCAGTGTCATGCCATACTCCTTTGCGATGAAGCAGTATTGGCTTTCAACGCGAGGAACAACAGCCTGTCATGAGCCCGCAAGTCCGAAATGTAAAAGGCCCCGGTGATCCGGGGCCTCGCTGAGTGGTGTCCGAGTCGGGTATAGACACTAAATTCCCACGAAACGCTGTGCGATGCGGGGCAAAAGCCCGTTGAACCGCAATGGCGCGTCAGTTGCGGCCAGACAAATACAGTCCATGCCTTCTTCTGCAACAGGCGTGTGATGCAGATCTTCATCTGCAACCTCGACGTCACCCGCGCCAAACCGGTCGGTTTCGTCAACAAATGCACCCTGCAAGACCAGTGTTAGTTCAGTGCCGCGGTGGCCGTGATCAGGCACCGCCATTCCTGCAGGTATGCGCAACAAACGGACGCTGGCATCTTTCGATGTCGGCAAAATCATCTGACTGACCCCACCACCAACGCGACGCCATTTCACCTCGTCAATATCGCCATTGACGTAGTCTCTCAGGGGGGATGGGAAAATCCCACCGGTTCGTTGCACGGGCTTCTGTGGCGCGGTATCGCTCGTGCCATCGATCAGCGCCATCGTTGCGGCCAGCGCATCCTCTGCCATCTCTGTCGGATCAACATCCAACATAATCTCGCCGCCAACGGCATCGTACTCCGCCAGTGCGGCCCTGCATGTATCACACATTGAAATATGCGTCGCCACGACCAGGCTAAATGCCTCTGGCAACGTACCGGCGGCATATCCCATCAAAAGCTGCTCTGTTAAGTGATGTTTTATATCTGTCATCGTACTCATCATTTCATTGCGTGACGTAATCTTTCCAACGCCAGTCTTATCCTCGATTTGATCGTGCCCAAAGGCAGGCCGGTTTCAGCAGCGATTTCACTGTGGCTCAAATCACCAAAATAGGCTTTTTCGATCAGTTTTCTTTGTTCGGGCGGTAATGTCGCAAGGGCATCACCCAGTTGTTCCGTTTCCTGTTGCAGTTCCAGCGCCTCGGCCTGATCAGGCTCTGGTTCTGGCCCCCATGGCAAATCTTCTGGTTCGGGCCGCCTTTGCTTGCGCAAAAGGTCGATCTTCCTGTTTCTGGCAATTGTAAAAATCCACGTGGATACACTTGCCTTGGTTGGATCAAACATGTGGGCCTTATTCCAAAGGGTCGCCATAACCTCCTGTGTGCATTCTTCTGCCAGATCCGGGCTGGCCCCCGATTTCATCAAAAACGACTTCACGCGTGGCGCAAAATAGGCAAACAGCTCTGCGAAAGCTGTTTTATCCTTACTATCCCGGACCGCACCGACTTGGGTGACCCAAGCCATACGTTTGGCCAGTTGTTCGGTCTTCACTTCTTCAGCCCCCGCAATGCGATGCATCATTACTTCAACGTCTTTATAAACATGCGGAAGGGGCACTGCATCCGCTTTCGAAAGAGCTGATATTTCTGTCAACATAGTGTTGTTACGGACGCGGATCGTATTCGGATCACATGCATGCAAGTTTTTTCCTGTGATCTGCGCAGTCACGCGCTACGTAGGAAACAAGAAGACAAAAACACGACGGAGCAGTCACGAATGCCTTTCGAAACAATTACATCCGCCCCACGCCATGTTGCAATCATAGGGGCGGGCATTTCGGGTATGGGTGCTGCACATGCCTTGGCAAAGGATCATCGCGTCACGTTGTTCGAGGCCGAAAAGCGGTTGGGTGGGCATGCCCGCACCCGAATGGCGGGACACAATGGCGATCAGGAAGTTGATACGGGCTTCATCGTGTTCAATTATGCCAATTACCCTAACCTGACCGCCCTTTTTGATTATCTCGACGTTCCGGTCACCAAAAGCAACATGAGCTTTGGGGCGTCATTTGGCGGCGGCCAGATGGAATATGCGCTGACCAGTCTGGATGCCCTCTTTGCTCAACGTCGGAACGCCGTAAACCCGAAATTCCTGCGCATGATCCGTGATATCATGCGGTTCAACGCCAAAGGGTTGGAGGCAAGTCAGGACGAAACACTCACAATCGCCGGGCTGTTGGCCAAGCTGAAACTCAGTGATTACTTCCGCGACCATTATCTGTTGCCCTTCTCGGGGGCGATTTGGTCAACCCCGAAGGAAAAGATATTGGATTTTCCCGCCTATGCCCTGATGCGATTCTTTGACAATCACGCATTGTTGGGCGCAACGGGGCAACATCAATGGTACACGGTCAAAGGTGGATCGCAGCAATATGTCACCCGGCTCGGGCAGGATATGTTTCGGCGCGGTGTTGATATGCGGCTGGGCACCCCGGTGCAGGGCGTGCGTCGTGGCCCTATCGGCGTCGAAGTAAAAGTATCTGGCGGGGAGTGGGAGATGTTTGACGAACTCGTCTTTGCCACCCATTCGGATGATACATTGCGGCTTCTTTCTGACCCCACCGCAGTCGAACAATCGGTTCTGGGCGCTGTGCGTTATCAACCCAACCGCATCGTTTTGCATTCCGACACATCCATCATGCCAAAACGCCGACAGGTCTGGTCGTCCTGGATCTATTCAGAGGATGCGGGCCGCGCCGATGGCGAAATCGATCTAACTTATTGGATGAACTCGCTGCAGCCCTGGCTGCAAGCCGAAGACCTGATGGTCACGCTGAACTCCAACCGCCCGATACGCGACGATCTGATTTGGGATGAAGTGACCTTGCGCCACCCGGTCTACGATCTCGAGGCCCTGGCCGCACAAGAGGCTGCAGTCGCGATGAATGGTTCAAACCGGACATGGTTCTGCGGTGCGTGGATGAAGAACGGTTTTCATGAGGATGGGCTGTCCAGTGCGCTTGATGTTGTTCATGCGCTGAACGCCGTTGAACGACTTGAAGTTGCGGCAGAGTGACCGGTCAGATTGAACATATCGCAGCCGAAACCTATCACGGCAGGCGGGGTGCAACCAAAAACGCCTTTCGCTATTCGATTGACTATGTGCTGATCAACGCCGAAGCGGCGGTGAAGGGTCCAGCATTGTTTGCACGAAATGCAGGCAACATGATGTCGTTGCAGGATGCAGACCATGGCGGCCCACCCAAACAAGGGCGCGGTGCCATTTGGGTGCGCGATATTCTGGAAGCTTACGATGTACCGGAACCGGCCCGAATTATGCTTCTCGCGCAGCCGCGCCTGTTGGGTCACGTCTTCAACCCGGTATCATTCTGGCTTTGCTATGACAGTGAAGATGCCCTGCGCTGCGTGATCGCCGAGGTCACAAATACCTTCGGCGACCGGCATTCCTATCTTTGTCGGCACGAAGATGGACGACCCATCACCAAGGCCGAAACGATCTCGGCTCAGAAGTTGATGCATGTGTCCCCCTTCCAGCCGATCGAGGGTGGATACACATTCCGGTTCGATATTCAGCAAGACCAGATAGGTATCTGGATCGACTATTCGCGCGGAAATGGCGGTTTAATCGCAACGCTTTCGGGTACTCGCAAACCGATGACCAACCGGTCGATTATCCATGCCGCACTCCGCCGCCCCTTCGGATCGCGCCGTGTCCTGACCCTGATCCATTGGCAAGCGCTAAAGCTTTGGTTCAAGGGTGCTACATTCCGGTCGCAACCGGCACCACCGACAAAAGAAGTCAGCAGATGACAGCCCTGAAAGAACGGCTGCCAGCCTATTCCGGTTTCGCCGCCGTGCTATCAGGTGCCGGGCTGCCAATTTATATCTATGCCCCGAAATACTATGCGGATACCTTCGGGGTTAGCCTGACGGCGCTTGGCGCGGTATTGTTTGGTCTGCGGCTGTTTGATGTGGTGCAGGATCCAGTCTTGGGTTGGATTAGTGAACGGCTGACGGTTGGCAAGAAACTGATCATCACGCTGACCGCGCTGGTGCTGGCGATTTCGATGATTGGCTTGTTTGCCGTTGCCCCACCGATCGATCCGATCTGGTGGTTCGGATTGACGGTAACCGGGCTATTCACCGCATTCAGTTTCCTGACGATCAACTTTTATGCGCAAGGGGTCAGCAAGGCGGGTAACGGCGCGCAGGGGCATGTGCGTCTGGCCGCATGGCGTGAAAGTGGTGCGCTTTTGGGGGTTTGCATCGCTGCAGTCGTCCCCACGCTCTTGATTGGTGTGGTGGCCGACCCGTTTGCTGCCTTCGCCTATGGGTTTGCCGCTGTGACAATTGTTGCGGCCCTGTTCATGTGGCCGGAATGGAAAGGCAGGGCGCGGCAGGAACCATCCCAGATAGGTGAAATTGTCGCAGACCCAACCGCACGCAGGCTGCTTATCCTGGCCCTCGTCAATGCCACCCCGCTCGCCGTTTCCAGCACACTTTTCCTGTTTTATGTCGAAAGCCGATTGGGTGCAGTGGGCTGGGAAGGTGCGCTTTTGGTGCTGTTTTTCCTGGCTGCGGCAATATCTTCGCCGGTTTGGTCGGCACTCGCCCGGCGCTTTGGTGAAAAGCCTGTTCTGCTGACGGCCATGATCCTCGCTATCGCGTCATTTGGCTATACGCTCACTTTATCGACCGGCGATGTGATCCCCTTTGCGATTGTGTGCGTATTAAGTGGTGCAACGATCGGCGCAGACCTCACGCTTCTGCCCGCAATGTTTGCAAAGCGGATGGCCGCGATCTCGCCCAATGGGGGGCAGGGGTTCGGTCTTTGGACATTGGTGAACAAGTTCACCTTGGCCTTTGCGGCGGTGGTTTTGTTGCCACTCTTGGAAAGATCCGGATTTGAAGCCGGGGAAACGAACCTGCCCGACGCGGCATTAAACACGTTGACGGTGCTTTATGCCCTGGTGCCGTCTTTGTTGAAACTTGTGGCTATCGGCCTGCTGGTCGCCACGAAACTTGAGGAATAAACGATGTCGTTTATCACCTATGCTCTCATCGGCGCGGCCCTGACGGCGCTGGCCGTGTTTTGCAAGGAACGCTATGTATCCTTCTGGGCACAGCGGTCTGGCGACTATTCTGACGGTCCGATTTTTGACATCCGGGAACGGTTTCAGGGCCCCATCGTCTGCGAAGGCGTGATCTACGGACCAACGGGTCGCGTGACCTCCCGTTTTGTGGCCGATTTTGAAGCAACCTGGAATGGTAATGTCGGCACCATGGTCGAAAAATTTTACTACGATAGTGGTAATGAACAGGACCGCGTCTGGACGCTCACTTTGTCAAATGACGGGTCGATCAAGGCCGAAGCACCCGATGTGGTCGGTGCGGGCCACGGTCGGCAGGACGGGTCAGCCGTCTTGCTGAACTACCGCATCAAACTGACAGAGGATGCAGGCGGGCATGCGCTTGACGTCACTGACTGGATGTATCTGATGTCCAACGGGTCAATCATGAACCGCAGCCAGTTCCGTAAGTTCGGTATCAAGGTTGCCGAAATGGTCGCGACCATGCGGCCACGCGACCAAGCCTACGCAGGGGAATGATGTGAAGAACTGGCAGGGAAAGCGCTATTGGCTTGTCGGCGCAAGCGAGGGGCTGGGCCGCGAAGTGGCGTTTTGTCTCAGCCGCGCAGGGGCGGAGGTCATCGTGTCCGCCAGATCCGAAGACCGGTTGAAAGAACTGGTCGATGAACTCCCCGGCAAGGCCTCTTACATCCCAGTTGATGTGGCTGATCGTACCGCGGTCGAAAAAGCTGCCGCCGAAGCGGGTGAACTTGATGGGGTTGTCTATCTCGCTGGTGTGTATTGGCCCATGAAAGCGCAGGAATGGGACAATGAAAAAGCCGACATGATGGGCGAGGTCAATTTCCTTGGTGCGTCCCGCGTCGTTGGATCAGTGATCAAGGATATGGTCAGCAAAAACGCAGGTCATATCGTGCTGGTCGGATCACTCTCTGGTTTTCGGGGGCTACCCGGCGCCATCGGCTACTGCTCTTCCAAGGCGGGCATGATGTCATTGGCTGAATCCATGCAAGCGGATCTGCGGACGTCTCCGATTGAGGTGCAATTGATCAACCCGGGCTTCATCAAGACGCGGCTGACCGAAAAGAACGATTTCAATATGCCGTTCATCATGTCGCCCGAAGATGCGGCAAAGGAAGTCTTTGAGCATATGAACACTGATGGGTTCAAGAAAAGCTTCCCGATGGTGTTTTCCTGGGTCTTCCGGCTGTCGCAATTCATGCCGGACTGGATGTATTACCGGTTGTTTGGGACAAAATAGGCGCAGCATATCTTATTTGCGCCAGATCAATGCCCATCCTGTTAAACTGCCTCATGTTGCGCTCAACAGGAGGACATACCCATGCTACCTATCACAGCCGACAAAATTGCCGAGGTGATCATCCTCGCCCGCGAACTCGACCGCGCAGAAAATGAATTCGATGCGTTTGTGGAACGCCTGAACGAAGACGAACAGGCCGGTCTGGTCGCGGTCTTCTGGATCGGGCGGGGTAGCTTTGAACCAGAAGATATCAGCGAGGCCATAGATACGGCCACGCGTGAGGCCACAGTGCCTACGGCAGAATATCTGAAAGGGTCGCCACATCTGTCCGACCATCTGGAGGCGGGATTAGAGGCACTGGGGGTGGACGCAAATGCTGCCGAAGATGATCTTTACCGACCGACCTAAGACGTAAGATGGGTTTTAACCCATCGCCCTGTCAAAGCAGACCTGCGCACGCCCCCAAACACCATCATGCAAAGCGTCCAGCGTCAGAAGATGCGGCAGCAATTGCGCGGCAAAATCCTCGCTGCTTTCCGTCGGCAACATCGACGGCAGATTATCAATCGCTGTCACATCCAGCACCGGCTGGTCATGCACCCGCAAGGCGGGTTCATCCCATGTGGTGGTCCGGTCATAAACCTTGATCGGTGAAAAATCGCTATCCGGGTCACAGGCAATATCCCCAATCACTGACAAATCACGCATAGCGGTTTTTGCGCTGGCAGGGACAAAGACGGGCGTGCCCGGACGGGCCAGAATGCAATTCAGAAAGATATCATGGGCCAAAGCCTCGGGAAACGGCCCCCCGGATGCCGTCTCTGCCATATCCCATTTCGTTGTCGCCACACCCATGGCCTGACACAGATCCGCCGCTCCGGCACCCACACGGCCTAGGGCCCCGATAATCAGCGCAGTGGGGCGTTGCGTGCCCAAACTCACAAGCGATTGCTGCAGTTCTGCCAACAGGTGGTTGGCACTTGGGTAGGCCCTTACTGCATCAGCAACCGCACCTTGCTGCTGTGCTATCCAGCACATCAACGAAACAGCGGCACCGGCATATCCGGCCCAATAGCCAAAGGCGGCAACGCGCCTGCCGTCCGCATCGGTTAGATATTCCAGATCCAGCAATGTGCCACCGCCCGCCCTAAAGCGGCTTAGCAAAACCTGCCCGTCAGGTTGCCCCTTATAGGCGTGCCCAAACATGATGTGGCGATGGCGCAAGGGCGTGCCATCTTCCGGCAACTCCTTTAGCCCAAAAATAATCGCATCATCCGGCGCATCGACCCATGAAAATTCCGGAGCAATCGCACAACCTGCAGCCGCGTAGTCGGCAATCGGCAGGATCCGCTGACGGCTTTCTTCGACACTCACCTGAAAACCAGACGCAATTAGCTTGGCAGCCCCCTGCGGGGTTATGCCAACGCGTTCCTCATGCGCACGGGATTCCGCGCGGACCCAAAGATGCACCATCACATCATGCCCTTTTCAAAAACCGCCTGCACCGACCGGCGCGTATTCATCCGGTGCTGGAACTTGGCCAGGGTTGGATAATGCGCAATCTCGACCCCGTCGCCCGGTAGCCAGGACAACACAACATAAAGATAAGCGTCGGACACCACCTGTAAATCACCAATCGGGAATGGCAGGCTCGGCAGGTATTCCTCCAGATAGGCCGAACAATCCGCCATCCGCTCTGGCACCTTCCGCTTCATATCGGCAAAAGAGCTTTCTTCATCCGCCCATCGTTCACCACGGACGCCATGCGCATGGTGCGGATGCATTGTGCCATTCAGATAACACATCAATTCGCGCATCTTTGCCGCGGCAAATGGGTCAGACGGAACCAATGACGGGGCCACATGCTCCAACAGGCCGCCGGTCTCTGTCAAAACGCCGTCTGGCGTCTCCAGCGCAGGCACACGGCCCTTGGGGTTCAAACGCCGATAATCATCTTTGGTCTGATCGCCCGTCGCAAAATCTATCCGTACCGGTTCATATTCGGCGCCAACTTCCTCCAGTGCAATCGCAACGGCAACGGAAATCGTCCCTTTGGCATAATGCAATCTGAGCATCACGATATCCTCTCAGTAATGTGTCAGGGCATGCGCCCGGTCGGGTTGATCAAGATGCGGCACCGCGTTGAACCCCGCAAGGATCGGCCCTTGCGGGATGACATGCACACGGTGAAGTGAGCTGTTCATGATCGGCAGCAGCACATGCGCCATGCGGGTTGGATCAAGATCAAGCAGATGCCGAATGATCATGCCAATCACACCGCCAGAGGTCACGCAAAGCACCCGCGCACCCGGCTTGGCGGCTTCTTGCAGAACGCCTGTCACACGTTCCTCGAAGGATGCAAAGGTTTCCACGCCCATGATTTCGGCCCTGTGCCAGGCCTCCATGACCTGCGGCACATGTGCGGCAAATTCATCGGGGCCAGGAAATGGCACGCCATGGACGTCTTCAAGGGCCTGACCCAGATTGAAGTAATCCATCTCGTTCAGACGCGGGTCGATCTGCGGATCAGTATATCCAATCCCGGCCGCGGTTTCCTTGTGACGGCGCAAGCTGCCTGCGATGACCTTGTCAAACGGCCCTTCGCGCGCTGTCAGGTAGTCCCCAAGCCAGCGGGCCTGTTGATGCCCCAGATCAGACAGCCGGTCATAGCTTTCTTCGTCGGTTGCACCTGAATTCGCCTGCCCGTGACGTACCAGAATTATTTCGCCCATGACGTCCTCCTGTCGGAACAGAGTTACGAGGTCGATTCTGGCTTGGCAACGCTGAACCTGCCGGTCGTTGATACTGTTTTGACGTCAATTCCATTTCAAATGGCTCACGCTGGTGCGATTGTTTGGAAATATTGGCTGCTCACGCATTTGGGTACGGCTGTAA
>CANLYJ010000004.1 GCA_947495295.1 uncultured Paracoccaceae bacterium | reverse complement strand
CTCATAAGCAGACATCGACACCTGCACTATGGCGCATCGCGACGCCGGTTGGAGCAGGAGCCATCCACCCCATCGGCAAAGCGGGCTGCGGCCGCAGCATCTTGAAACTGGGACGAAGGTCCGCAAAGTGCCGACAAAGCCGATTGCTTTCATCACCGCCCAGCTTTCGCTCTTGCGCGTGATATTCACTGGTGCGTAACCGATCGCCGCAAAGTAACAACCACCATGGCACCTCCCAACAACGGTGAGCGCGCGATCTCGATCTGGCCTTGGTAGGCTGCTACCAGATCTGATGCAATGGCCAAGCCCAACCCGGTGCCGGGTTTCGACTCGTCCAGACGTTGACCGCTAACAAAGGCAAGTTCTGCACTCTCATCGGCCATTCCCGGCCCATCATCCTCAACGGCAATCTTGACGGTCTCGTCAGAGGCCCGAGCGCTCAGCCTGATCTTGCTGTCAGACCATTTCATTGCGTTGTCTAACAAATTGCCCACGATCTCTTCAAAGTCGATCTGATTGATCTTCACATGCAAGCCGGCGGGGACTTTCAGCACGATCTCTTGCCCTTTATTCTTTGCCAGAGCTTTGAAGGCACGGCCAAGCCGCGCAAGGCTCACGTCCAGATCGGTCGATACCCGCTCGAGCCCGCTTTCCTGTGTCGCTTTCATACGGGCAAATGCGCGTTTGAGTTGCGCGTCCAGCCGGTCAAGGGCGCCTATACCCTTGCCAACTGGCAGGCCGTCCTGCTGTATCTCAAAAAGCTCGTTGCGCAATACGGCGGATGGCGTCTTGAGGGCGTGGGCGAGGTCGACAGTCTGGCGACGTGACCTTTCCACGATATCCCTGTTACGCTCCAGAAGCTCATTGATATCGGCCACCAGAGGTTGCACCTCTTGCGGATAGCTATCAACGGGCAGTTCACCTTCCTGATCCTTGCGCGCGATGACGTCCTGGCGCAGCTGCGATAACGGCCGGAGTGTGAAGAGGACCAAGAGTAGCGCCCCTACCGTCGCAAGAATGCCGACCAGAGCAAAGGAAATGTGCAATCTGCGCCGCAACTCTCTCTGATCCGCGATGAGCGGTTCTGTGGACGATGCGACCGTGACAATCCATTCAGAGCCATCGCTGATCGTAGTAAGACGGGACACCGCACGCAGCCTTTGGCCGGCAGGTCCATCTATTTCGCTGATCACGGGGTTTGCATCCGTCGGCGCATCAATAATCAGGAGCGCATCCGCCAATGATCGCGAAACAATGATCTGCCCGTCTTCGTTCGTCGCTTGCCAATAGCTTCCAGAAAAAGGGCGCTGATAGGCTGGGGCGGTCAACTGGAATGGCATGGTCGTCGCGTCGCCGCCGGTATTGGCGAGGGCGACAACAGCCTGTGTATGCCGATCTGTCAAAAGCTGATCAAAACGTGAAAGTGTCAGGTTCTCGAGGTAGTTGCCCACGGCATTGGTGCCCACAAGCACAACAACAGTCGCCCAGATGGCCCCCCCGGCGACCGCCCTTTGGCGTAGTGACTTCACGCGGCAAGCTGGATCGAGTACCCGCGACCGCGTTCTGTTTCTATCAAATCGTTGCCGAGTTTCTTGCGCAGGCGCGTGACAAACACGGCGATCGTGTTTGAATCGCGGTCATCGCCATATTCATAAATGTGTTCGGACAACTCTGTCGTCGTGATCGGACGGTTGGCGTTGTGGAACAGGTACGAAAGCACGGCAGCTTCTGGTGCCGTCAGTGTCACAGGCATGCCATTCAGGCTAACCCTGCCACTGCGGCTATCGAAGGTAACGCCGTTCTTGCGGAAAACCGGATTGCGTTGCGTTGCATTGCGGCGCAACAGGGCCCGGGTCCGGGCAATCAACTCCGGTATGTGAAACGGTTTCGTCAGGTAATCGTCAGCGCCAGCGTCAAGACCGTCGACGCGATCTGCCCATCCATCACGCGCGGTCAGGATCAGAATTGCCGTATTGATACCGGCCTCGCGCCACGCCTTCAGAATGGTGACGCCATCCTGCTTTGGCAGGCCAAGGTCCAGCACCACAAGATCGTAAGGCTCTGTCTCGCCCATGAATCTGGCTTCTTCGCCGTCAGGCACCGTATCAACCGCATGCCCTTCGCTTGAAAGCGCATGCTTGACCTGGTCAGCAAGTTCGATGTCGTCTTCAGCAACCAAAATACGCATGGTGCGCTGCCTAATATGCGAACATGGCGGAAATTGGACTGACTTTGGTCATGCCCCTAGTTTCCACGACCGTTTCCGCGGCCATTGTTGCCCGAATTGCCAGAGTTGCCTGAATTACCGCGGCCGGCAGAATCCCGTCCGCCACGCGACCCCCGATTGCCGCGGTCACTAGCATTGCCGTTGTTGCCCGCGTTGGCGTTAGCGTTCTCTTGTGCATTGGCATTGGCGCTCTCTGGAAGGTTGGCGGACCCGCTGGTTGTACTTGCTTCAGACGACACCGCCTTACCCATCGCGCTGCGATGCGAGACACGCCGACCATCAGGACCGTTGTAGAGTAACTCGATCACCCAGCCATCGTCACGTTGCAGAAGCACCCGATAGGTCATCCGACCGTCCGACAGAAAGCCGCGAATGTCGACCACCTCACCGCCGAAGTCAGACACCACCTCTGCTGCAATGGTTGCCGCGCTCAGAACCTGTTCCTGCGCAACCAACTGGCGCATCTGCGCCTGAGACAGCTCTGCGATATCCGCCAGCGCGCCAATAGGCGCAAACGCCAGACATGATGCAAAAAGCAGGGGCTTCAGGGGGTTACGCATTTCACTTGTTTACTTTCGTAAGCGGGTCGATCGGTATCTAAGCGACTAGGCCACGCAAATCAAAGGCTTCTTCCAATTCCGCCAGAACATCCTCGACCTGGGGAAACGGGGATTGTTTGTGCGCGCGCGTTGCAGTGTTTCGGTCCGGCGTGTCGTGCTCAAACTCGTACGGGTCGATCAAATTGTAGCGCTTAAGCATGCTAATGTTGGACTTGGACATTGGTCACCTTTCCCTTAACCGAATCGCATGCAGCCTTGCCGCACAGCGATATTTCTTAAGAAAGAGTTACACAGCTGCAATGAACCAAGCGCGAATGGCGCATTCATGAACCATTCATACTCCGGTCGAGACCAAAACCGGCTGGGCAAGGCGGATGACACCAGCTGAAAAGGAGGCATCCGTCCAACCTGAACAGCACCCAACGAGCCATTCAGCAAACATTCATATGGCTTGGCATACCAAGGTTCCGAATCATCGATGGAGAGGATCGGATCACATGGCTTTTGAAATGCGCAACGCGATGAAGACTGCATGTATTGCTTTGGCAATGTCATTCACAACTACCACATTTTATGCTGTATCGGCGACACCAGCGGCGGCGGAGCGTGGCAATAACGGGAATGGCAACGGCAACGGCCGCAGCAACCGGGGCGACAGGGCGGAACGATCGTCTGAGCGCGGCGGCAACCGCAATAGCAATAACGGCCGCGGCCAGCTCGCACGCGAATTACGCGGCCTGAATGCAGCGCATGCTAACCCAAATTCGCTCGCGAATGCCTCACCCAACAGTATGCCCGGCAAGTTGAACGTCTACAAAATGTCGCAAGAGGACTTCCGGGATGCAGTTGCGGTGCAGGATGAGGCCTACGCCGAATATCAGCGCCTTATCAATTTGACCGAAGACGAAGTGCAAGCCGAATTTCCGGACGGCGGCTATGAGGACGCAGTCACGAATGCTGCGACCGACTACCAAGTGGCCCGTGAAGACGCAGTGGAAGCACAAACGATCGCAAATGAAAGCCTGTCAACCCTGACCGGTGGCCGCGAGCTTTCTGAGGGTGCCCTGGCCGAGTTGTGGCGTCTGCTGGATATGTAAGATGCACTTTTGGCGCGCCTCGGGTCCGAGGCGCGCGCCAGAAGCGATTGATGAATACCTCAAGGGTTCATTTCAGTTTAGGGCAGCGAACGCCAGCTCAAGCAGCTCCGGCCCTTGCTCGTGCAGCGAATGTCAGGTTCTGCGGGCTACGCCGCAGAAACAAAGCCCATCAATCAACGGCAGGTTAGGGCCGGAATACTAGTGCCTCTCTACATTGTGGCGAACGCCCGCAAACCACACGTGCCGGTGGTGGATTCATCTGACATCGCATGTGACATTTTGTTTTGGACGCCTTTTAGCGATTTTCGATTGTCTTCCTGTACATGAAGACCGTGACGCTGGTGGGGTTTCAAAGTCTTCGAACCTCATTGAAATGACGCATATGGGGGTGATGGGTGAGTGCGGATCCCCAAGTGTGCAACACGCTGGTCATGCCGACCTTTGCGCCCATACGCTTGGGATCAGCGGCAATGGTCATCACCGTTTCTGCTGACGCCTTGAACAGCAGGCCATAGACCGCCTTTTTGTTCCAGTACGCGATTTGGGCAATCTCCGCAGGCAGAGTGATGACGACGTGGAAATACTCCACCGGCAGCAAGTCTTCGGCACAGGCCTCCATCCAGTCCCTTGCAGCTGGCCCCTGGCACTTGGGACAGTGGCGGTTCTTACAGGAGTTATAGGCGATGTGATGATGATCGCACTTGGTGCATGCGGCCACATGCCCGCCGAGCGCCTCAGTGCGGCAAGCTTTAATCGCTGACATCACTTTGAGCTGAGAAAGATTGACACGCCCGGCATTGGCCTGCCGCCACGCGGGGCCATGCCTCCGGAATATATCAGCAATCTCCAGCTTGGGCCGGGGCAAGACCCCGGTGCATCACTCCAGGCTTCGGCGCAAGGTCTGATCCTGCAGTTTGGCCAGCATCTCGTATGGGCTGACCGTGTCCTTAATCGTTTTGGTGGCAACGTGGGTGTATTGCGCTGTGGTCGTCAACTTGGCGTGTCCTAGGAGCACCTGAATGACGCGCACGTCCGTGTTCGCCTCAAGCAGATGCGTCGCGAAGCTGTGCCGGAGCGTGTGCAACGTTGCGGGCTTGCTGATCCCAGCCATATGCTTGGCCGATGTGAACGCCCGGTTCAACTGGCGCGACGAGATCGGGTTGATCTTGGGTTTACCCGGGAACAGCCAGCCCTCAGGCCGCGCTTCCTTCCAGAACTCCCGCAACAGGCCGAGCAATCCCGGGGACAGCATGACCTTGCGATCCTTGCCACCTTTGCCCTGGTCGACATGGATCAGCATCCGGTTGCTGTCGATATCGCTGATCTTGAGGTTGCAGACCTCCGAGGCGCGTAGCCCTGCACCATAAGAGATGCTAAGCGCGGCCCGGTACTTGAGCCCAGGTCCCGGGGTTGCCATCAGCAGATCCGACACCTCCTGAACGCTGAACACCATCGGCAGCTTCTTGGGCTTTGTCTTGAACTGCATGAACCGCTTCATGTCTTCGCGCCCGCAGGTGATGCCAAAGAAGAACCGCAAGGCCACGATGCGCGTGTTGAAAGTCGAAGGTGTCACCCCTGTATCGGTCATGTGCAGCTGGTATGCCCGCAGATCGTCAGAGGTTGCCGCGTCGGGCGACCGTCCGAGGAACTTCGCAAAATCCTTGATCGCCCGAATGTGCGACTTCTGAGCTTTGTCGCCCATCCCCCGAATGCGCATATCCTCCATCATCCGCGCACGCAGCGGGCTCATCTTCTCCTGTTCCATGGGATCCTCCTGTCCGATTGAGAAACCTCAATCGTCAGGCCGGATGCTCACTTCTCAAAATCTGAACCGACTGGGCAGCGTGAAACGCCAGCTACAAGTGCCATTGCCGCGCAAGCGGCTTCGTCCTTGGGCCGCCCTAATCTATAGGACTGGTGACTGGCGGGTGAATGCCGCACTGCATCCGATGGCGGCAACGAGCCGATACTGTTGAAAAACTCCCGTTTTCGCGAAAATGGGTGAAAAACTTGCCCATAGAAGGCCTCTCCGAAAATTCGTTGAGGGGGTCGGCCCAAGATCATCGTTGGCAATGTCCGAAGCTCTCAGAGGCTCCACTGCGTAGCCTGCTTCAATTTGGCCGTCGCAACAGATTTTGGCAGAAAAACGCAGTTGTCAGATTTTCGAGTTTTTCAACACAATCAGCCCAGAGCGGACCTCTTGATTTTGTTGTGCGTGCGCTCGCAGCATGGAAATTGCTGCAACAGCGTAGATCTCTACACAATTGCGCGGCGGAACAACCGGCTATTCATACGAGCACACCCGACATGGCACGTTCAAGGATCAAGTCGCGGGACGAAGCGGGGAGTAATTCTGTAAAGTTTAACAAATGGTAACTGATATCTCGACCAGATTTACCGTGAGCTGTGATTTTTCTGTTGTTCCAAATCAGATTTTCTTTCGTTTCCCCTCGGCATGGCAAGAATCAAGCTTCAAATCTAACATTTTGAAACGGGCACCTGCGCACGCATCGCATTCAAATACGCTTTACACACCAATCGGGGCTAATCCCCGATGCTTCACAAAAGCGGCGCACGTCATGGCCTGCGAACATGCCATCTTGAGTGACAAGGACGGTGCGCCATCCACGTGCAGCACCGCCAATAATATCGGTGTGCAAAGTGTCGCCGACCATGGCGATCCGCGATGGTGTGATGCCGCCAAGGTCCGCTTCGGTAAGCGTATAAACCTCTTTATGTCTGACGTCTACTTCGGACGGGACAAGGCCATTCTAAAACAGCGAGAAAGGATCAAACGAAAAACGCTCGAAGCGCGACGCTTGCATCACCGCCAGCACGCCGCATAATCAAACCAACCAGATGAGCCAAACTCTCTCTCAGTTTAGGCCGCCATTGGTCCCAAAAACCCTGACGACGGACATACAAAAATGAATGATCCCGCGCGGTCTCAAGTCGTCAAAACTGTAGCAAGTGGTCTGGTGCTTTCTCTCGGGATGGTCCTGGGAGGTGCGGCCGAGGCGCAGGTCTCACCTACATCTGGCACCGGTAACACTGTACTGTTCTCTGACGGTGCGGTTACGGTTGACCAAAATGATCAGGTCAGAAACCTGTCATATTCGCTGACCGACACCAATGAAATAACCATCAGCTATGACTGGTACCCTGCATTCACCGGGACCTACACTGCTGACAACGGCATCCACACAAAGCTCTTTTTCTATGATGGCACCAATTGGGTTGAAATCTTCTCAAACCGTGTTGTGGCGTCCAGCCTGACCACGAGCTTCAATACATGGCAGTCCGAGAGCGTTGTCTATACAATTCCGGCCGCAACAACCAACGGCACAAAATACCTGCGCGCCGCGATCATTGACCTCTCTAACAGTACAGACAGCCTCAACGACACCCAAGGATGCTCGTCATGTGGTACGGCTAATGACGCTTCGCGTGACTTCGACAATGCCGACGTGAGTTTTACCTACTCAAACGACACAGCTCCGCCTGAAGTCACCGCCGCATCGATCTCATCAAGCAACGCCGATTCGGCGCGCGCCACGGCTGGTGATACAATCAGCATCTCATTGAGCTTTGACGAAGATCTGGCGTCAGCGCCGAGCGTCACAATCCTTGGTCAGACCGTCACAGCGACCGGATCCGGCACCACTTGGACCGCATCAGTCGTCGTTGCACCAAACAGTGCCCAGGGTCCGGTTGCGTTTACCATTTCCGACTATGCTGACGAGGCTGGTAACGTGGGTGCTGACGTCACGGCCACGACTGACAGCACCTCGGTCACCGTAGACAGCACTGATCCTGTGCTGACCATTTCTGGTTTGCCGGCAGAATTCACAGCGGGCGAAGTGTTCACCGCGGTCTTTGATTTTGGTGAAACAGTGACTGGATTTACCACTGATGATGTTTCTGTCGAGGGGGCAACTACTGGCGTGTTGACTGGCGGTCCTGCGGTTTAACAGATGGAAATCACACCAAACGCGACCGGAAACGTGAGCGTTAGCGTTGCTGACGCGGCTGCGACCGATCTGGCCGGTAATGCATCCTCTTCCGCGACAGCAACCTCTAGCTTGCAAAGTGTGGTGGCCGCCAACGAAGCCATTGCGGAGTTCATGTTGAACCGCGCCCGCAATATCGTTCAGAACCAGCCGCGTTTGATCGGGCTGTTGAGCGGACAAACTGAAGGTGAATTCACCATCTCCGTATCGCGGTCAGGCACGACGGAGCTTAGTTTTGGGTCCCGCATGGAAAGCCCCGTTTGGTTTACCCTGCGAGGCACGCGCACCGCACATGAGGATGATACCGAGACCAGTTTTGCTTTGGCGTCTTTCGGCAGCCATGTCACCGTCAATAGCGGTTTGTTGGTTGGCGCAATGTTGCAGTTTGATCATTCCGAAGAAACCCGGGACGATGGTGCCACGCTCAACGGCCAGGGTTTCCTCGGTGGCCCTTACGTGGTTGCCCAACTTGGCGATCAGCCGCTTTATTTTGAAGCGCGCGCCCTCTGGGGTCTTGCGGAGAATGAAATTTCTCCTTTCGGGACATTCACGGATGAATTTGACTCTGAGCGATTCCTTGCGCTGGCCGCAATTGAAGGCGAATATGCCACCGACAAAATCCGCGTTTTCCCGCGCCTTCAATTGTCACACATCACGGAAACCCAGCGCGCCTATACCGACGCTTTGTCCAACCCTGTGGCTGAACAGTCTGTCACACTGACGGAAGTCGCAGCCGGTGCGCGGTTTGAAATGCCACTTGAGATATCCGGTGGTGACCACATGCTGACGTGGGGTGGTACAGCCATGTGGTCGCAGCAAGATGCTGATGGCGCGTCAGAGCAATATATCACGGAATACGAAGCAGGCCGTGCACGTGCTGACATAGGATACAGCTACATTGGTGACGACGTTAGCCTGACCGGTGACTTCTTTGTCGATGGTATCGGCACAGATGCGTTCAAGACATATGGTGCGCAGGTCTCCGTCACATTCCAGTTTTGAACACCCTCACAAAGAGTATGGCCGCGCCTCTGACCAGGGGCGCAGCCTTCTCAGTTCTGCTGATCTGAAGCTTGCAATTTGACGCGTGCTCGACTGCGCCTGCGCGCGTCTGATTGGTGCCCATATCGGCCTCGCAGTTATTCGGCATAGTTCTTCCATTTGCTGGTTTTGATCCAGTTTCAGACCCAATTGGCGCGCTGTCTGGGCTTGAGTGTGAAAGAGAGTGATGCGTCATTTTCCGCAAAGACGGCGGAAAGCTGACGTTCACTGCGAGCCCACTTCGATTCGACGGATTTGGATGGCCCGAGATGCTTTGGTTCGCCGATCAGATGCGCTGCACCTTGATGGATTTGATCTGGAAAGGCTCAAGGTCGACCTCAGCCTCATGATCTGAATGCGGGATGCTGTCGGTCTCGACCTCGAAGAAATCAACTTCGCTTATGGACGCGATTGCGGGACCGAACCGAAGGGTTGCTTGCGTGGAGAATCCCGTCGCCTCAAACAGCCGAACAACAAATCCGCTCCGGTCTTCTGATGGCTTTACGGTCTGGACGATCACGTTCTTTGCGTCGCTTGTCACGAGTGGACCGTAAAACTGTGGGTTGCCTAACCCATCGGCGATGAAACGTAGCGGCGCGTTCAAGTCATTGGCTTCGTGGTGCAGCACGTCCGAATTTGCCTCTGCGATCGGCAGCAGACTGTAGGTGAAGTTATGTGTGCCCTGATCGGCGTGCGGATCGGGCGAGGTCGACGACTTGATCAACGTGATCCGCATGGTGGTGTCGCGCACGTCGTAGCCGTATTTGCAGTCGTTGAGCAGTGCAACGGCGTAGCTCTCGTCACGGAGCTCCGCCCATTTCTGTGCAGGCACCTCAAATCGGGCGGCATCGAACGGCGTGTCACGTGTCGTGGCCCGCTCGACCACGCCCCATTGGGTGTCGAATTGAGCTGTCGGCGCTTGAATGGTGACCGGAAAGGCTGCTTTCAACAGGGTATGTTGTTCGTGCCAATCCACCAGTGTGACAAAGTCGATGCGGTTTGAATGGGCCGCCAGCCGGATGTCCTGAACGATGGTGCTGGATCGCCATGTGGTGGTGGCGCGGACGCTCACACGCAGGGGGCCAGTCTCGGTCACTTCTATGGTTGTGTCGCCCGACACGTCGTCCTGCCGGTCTTCAAATGACGGATCAATGTCCCAGGCGTCCCAGCAAATCGGGCGATCCTCAAATGCCTGAAGCTGGTTTCCGACGCTCCCGCCCTCAAGGACCTCCCTATCTGCCACCTTGTCAAAGACGCGCGACAGCCTTCCCGCGCCATTGACAAAAACCTGTAGGGTTTCATTTTCCAGAATAACCCCGCCGTCAGCGGTTTGACGGCAGTTTGCAGGTGAGCGCGGCATGGTCGCGGTGCCAACAGGTGTAAGCGCATAGGACGTCAGGTCTTCCAGAAGCGCCAGAACCCCGTCACCGACAAGTTGGCCATTGGGAACGTCCGTCCCCTCGATCAGGGCCAATCGTGGACCACTGGTGGGGCATGTATTGGCCACCACCGGCTCCGCTGTGGCCAGTGCCTTTGCGGCTTCCTGTGACGTGACCTCTGCCGAGTCCATGATCTGCGCATAGTCCTTGCGCGCATCCTCAAAGACCTGAGCGACAGAGGTGCCGGTCACGATATCATGAAACTGGTTGAGGCAAAGCAATTGCCAGGCTTCAGTCAGGTCGGGTGCCAGCCCGGCCATCGCGGACAGGGCCTCGGCCTCGTGCAGCGCCCACTCGGCCTTGCGGTTGGCGCGTTTGATCCAGCCTTGCGACGTGAAGACACCGCGATGGCCTTCCATGTAGTGCTCGCCGCGATGAACGGGCAGATCGTCGGCCGTCGCTTCAATCGCCTCAAAGGCCGTGCGCACGGTGCTCATTTTGAACCGTGGCATGCCTGGCATTTCGGAGTAGATGTGCGCCTTGGCCAAAAGCGTTTCCGTCGGGCCCCCTCCCCCGTCACCATATCCATAGCAAATGGGCAAGTCGCGCACGTGGGTCTGCGCTGTCGACCGGTCCCATGTTCCAAGCACCTCGGGGGCGCTCAGATCGCTTTTGTAGTTCGTTGGGAACGGCAGATATTGCACGCTGCGCGGGGTGGTCAGCACATGGGCCAGCACACGACTGCCATCCAGGCCCTCCCAGCGGTGGCTGGAGGAGGCAACGGGGTTGATCTGGTTCCAGTTCAGCTTGTTGGTTGCGAACCACTTGAGACCCGCATGACGCATCAACTGTGGAATCTGCGCAGGAAAACCAAAGGTGTCGGGCAGCCACAGCACGGGTGTTTCGACATCGCCGAATGTCTCGCGAAAATAGCTGCGACCGAGGATCAATTGCCGAACGAGTGCCTCTGGGCCGGGGATGTTCAGGTCCGGTTCGACCCACATGCCGCCCATGACCTCCCATCGACCCTCGGCCACACGGGTTTTGATTTGCTCAAAAATGGCCGGGTAGTCGTCCTGCATCATCGCATAAAGCTGGGGCTGGGAGTGCGAGAACCGGTAGTTGGGGTCATCCTCCATCAAGCGCAGCACGTTCGAACAAGTGCGGGCGTTTTTCAGGCGTGTCTGGGCGATTGGCCAGAGGTAGGCGATGTCGATATGGGCGTGGCCGATACCATGCAGGGTCACGTCCAGCGGATCGCCCGCGTCGGCCTTGCCCTGCTCCAACGTGGCCAATGCGTCGGCTGCGCTGTCATACAGCGCGTCCGCAATAGGCGCGCGGGTGTCGAGCACTTTGAACGCCGCATCTAAAGCCGCCAGCAAGCTCTGGTGCATCGGATCTTCGGGGGGCAGCACCGAGGTTGTGTCCAGCAACGTGTGGGCGAGTGTGCAGAAGGCAAGCAGCGCTTCATCCCGCTCAACAATTGCCGGAGTGCCCATAAACAGTTTGGCCCTGCTTTCAGGATCAGGCGGCCAATCCGTGTGACCTGTCCAGCCTTGAAGTGACAGTTCATGGGGTTTCCCATCGGCAAGATCTGCGTCAAGGCGAATGGTGTGGTGATAGCGATCGGCGGACGCGATGGGTTGTGCATCCACATGCACCAACGCTTCGGGGTGATTGAAGATATCCCCCAAAACCCCAAGCGGCAGGTGCAGGGCGATGTGATCTGCCTGCCATCCCTCCGGCACTTGAAAGCTGCTCTTGAGGATGAAGTTTAGGTCGGTATGTCCCCAGTAGCTTTCATAGGGAATTTCTTCCCATCCGGTTGGGTCCGCGCAAATAGGCGCTTTGACGGACGCATTGGGCAGTGAGAGCAGCTTGAAGGGCGGCAGCGCCTGTCGGCGGCGGGCGACAAAGGGCGCGATCAACAACAGGCGTTGCGCGATCTTTTCGCGTATGAAAGGCCAGCGTCCGCTCATCCGAACGTAGCTTCCTTGATCAAATCGAAGCCGGGTACCGTGCCGCGATACACCGCTTCGGCCCGCGCGGCCTTTGCCTCAAGTTTCGCGGGGTCCCAATCGGTCCTCCCGTCGCCCCAACTGCGGTCCAGGTCGGGCCAAGGGATACTGTCGATCAGCAGCTTGGTGTAGGGATGTTGCGGCGCACCGATTACCTCCTTTGGAGGGCCGGCTTCAACAACATGTCCCTTGAAAAGAACCATCACGTAGTCACTGACATGGTAGGCGGTGGCTAGATCATGGGTGATGTAGAGTATCGAGATGCCATATTTGTCCTTCAGGTCGTAGATGTTGGACAGGATCGAGGCGCGTAAGGATGCATCGACCATCGAAACGGGTTCATCGGCGATCAGCAACTTGGGCGACAGCATCAGTGCGCGGGCCACGATCAATCGTTGTCGCTGCCCACCTGACAGTTGATGCGGATAGCGCGACAGGACAAGATCGGGGTCCAGCCCCACAGCGTCGCAGGCCTCTTCCATTGCGCGCTGGGTGGCGGCCTCGGACGTGGCAAGGCCGAATTGCTTGTAAGGGAACTTTAGCGCGTGATTGACGCGGTAGAAGGGATTGAAACAGGCGTAGGGGTCTTGGAACACGGCCTGCACGTTCTTGCGAAAGTCCAGGGATTGCGCGGCGTTCATGCCCGCCACGTCTTGCCCTTCGAACAGCACGCGGCCCTGACTGGGCGGATTGAAGCCAAGCATGATCGACCCCATCGTTGATTTTCCGGAGCCAGATTGCCCGACGATAGAAATAATCTGTGGCGTATCGCCTTGCAGGGTAAACGACATCGGATGCAATGCGGTGACGGAGCCGTAGTCTTTGCGCACATTTTCGAACCGCAACAGCGGCTCGGAAGAGGCGCGTTTTGGCGCATCGGCCCGCGCATCTGGGTTGAGGAAACTTTCACCACCCACCAGCGGTACTGACGAAATCAGGTCCTTCGTATAAGGGTGCGCGGGGGCCTGCAGGATCTGCTGCACTGTGCCGTGTTCGACAAGTTCGCCATCCTTCAGTACAGCCAATTCATCGACGGTTTGCGCCATCAATCCCATATCATGCCCGATCAGCATCAGTCCTGATCCGATTTGCGTTTGGATTGCCTTGAGGGTCTGCATCACCTGCCGCTGAGTGACCACATCCAATGCCGATGTCGGCTCGTCTGCGATAATCAACTCGGGGTCCAGAATGATACCCATGGCGATGCAGACCCGCTGTTTCATGCCACCCGACAATTCGTGTGGATAGAGCTCCGCAGTGTGCAGCGGTAGGCCGACGCTGGCCAGGGCGGCGTCGCTGCGGCGTTTGAGTTCGGCGCGATCCAGATGGCCTTCGTGCGCGATAATGCCGTCCCACATCTGCGGCTGAACCCGCATCACAGGGTTCAGTGAGTTCATCGCACCCTGCGGAATATAAGCCACGCGGCTCAGGCGGGCTCGCCGCATCTCTTCTTCGCTCAGCTCAAGGATATTGGTGCGGCCAAGGTCGATTGTGCCTCCCGAGATCCGCCCGGGTTCCGCGAGCATCTGCATCACCGCGAGCGCAGTCGTGGTTTTGCCCGACCCACTCTCCCCGATAAAGCCGACACGGCGCCCCTTGTGGATGTCAAGACTGAGCGTCTTGACCGCCTGCACGACGCCAGCCGGAGTGGGAAACTCGATCGAGAGGTCCTTAAGCGTCAAGACAGGCTTGTCTTTCGTCACATCATCCAACATCAGCTCAACCTTCTCAGACGGGGGTTGGAGACCTCATCAAGGCCCAGATTGATCAGCAGAAGGCCAATGAAGATCACGCCCAGTAGCAGCGTCGGGATGCCCCACCACCACCACAGGTTCTGGATCAATGCACCCGCGTTGATCGCTTCGTAGATGGTGCGCCCCAATGTCGGGATGCGCTGCGGGCCAAGGCCCAGCACTTCAAGTCCCACGGCCGTGACGATGGAGGTCGTGACTGAAGCGATAAAGGAGCCAAAAAGGTAGGGCACGAGGTTCGGCATCATCTCGCGGAACATGATGTGCGTTGTGGATGCACCGGACAGTTGGGCCATTTGCACATAGCCTGATTGCTTCATCGACAGCACCTGCGCACGGATAAGACGGGTGGGCGATTGCCAGACGAAACCGGCGATCAGCAGTGCCATCATGGTCAACGTCACATCGCCGAAGGCAGACTGAAACACTACAAGGATCAGCAGCGGAGGGATAGTGATCATCACGTCCGCGCCGACGCGGATTGTGTCGTCGATCCGCCCACCCAGAAAACCTGCCGAGAAGCCCAGAAAAATGCCGATGGACATTCCGATCAGGGAAGCCAACAGCCCAACAAACAAGGTATTTGGCGCACCGATGATGATCATTGCCAGCATGTCGCGCCCGCCACCGTCGGTCCCGATCGGGTGGGCCATGACGCCGGGCTGGCCGCGCAGATTTTCAAACCCCAAGGGGGGCAGTTTCAGAGGCGAGGAACCTGTAAACACCAGATCGAGATTCCACAAGAAGCGGCCGACGATACCAATGAATATGATGCTGAGAAGCAAACCTGCGCCCCAGATCAGTTTGGGGTTCAGCCAAGGATTGTCAAAGCGGCGAATGCGGCGGGCCTGACGGCGTTCCGCGCGGGTCATGTTTGCGGTGCTCATGCGTTTGCCTCATGTCGGATGCGGGGGTCGATAAAGGGATAAAGCAGATCGACAAGGAACACGCTGAGCGCGGTGATCAGGATGATCACATAGCTGACGCCTTGAATGACGGGGAAATCCTGATTGAGGATCGCGTCGTAAAGTAGTTTGCCCATTCCGTTGTAAGCAAAGATGCGTTCCACCAGCACCTGCCCCGCAATAAGCAACCCGATCTTCAGCGCAAAGGCGGTGATCTGCGGCAAAATCGCGTTACGGATCATATAGCGGTAGAGGATGTAGCGAGGGCGTAACCCTTTGGCTTCGGCCAGTTTTACGTAGTCCTCGCCCTGCACGCCAATCATCAGCCCGCGCATGCCCAATGCCCAGAAACCGAAGGTCACGACCACGATTGACAGGGCCGGAAGAAAGCCGTGATGCAGCACCGATTTGACGAACTCCCACGTCCAGCCGGGCTCTACGAAGATTGAATAAGCGCCCGTCAGTGGGAACCATTGCAGCTTCGCTGCGAAAATCCACATCAGCAGCAATCCGGACAGGATCGGGGGGATCGAGGTAAAAACCATCGCCGCTGGGATGGCGACCTTCACCAGCTTGGGCGACCGATCCCAGACCATCAGCGCGCCCAGCAGGTTGCCGATGAAAAAGGTGATCAGCAGGGACAGGATCATCAACCCCATCGTCCAGGGCAGGGCATTGAGGATCAGCGTAGAGACCGGTGTGGGGAAAGCCGCCGTTGAGAGGCCGAAATCAAAAACCAAAGCGCCGGAGATGTATTTCAGATACTGAACGATCAGCGGCTGATCGATGCCCATATTGGCACGCAACTGTGCGAGAATCTCTTCGGAATTGGCGACCGAACCGGCCCCTGCAGCCATCCGCCCCAGCGCGATTTCGGCAGGGTCGACAGGGGATAAACGGGGGATGATCCATATGATTGTTGCTGCAATCAGCACCGTCAGCACAAGTGTGACAAGCCGGTTTACCAAGTAGTCGCGGGGGATGCGTCCCATAAGGCGATCCTTTCAGCAGGAGCGGCGTGGAAAACCCGCGGCAGAGGGAGGGCTGGCACAAAGAGCCAGATCACAGGTTTGCTGCACCGCGCGATTAAGTTGCGCGAAAGATCCGGGCCGGCACGTCGCAAAACCTGCCGACCCGAACGGGAGGTGACTTAGTTACCAGCCGGTTCCAGGTTGTGGATGATCTGGTGGGTATGATTCCACCAGAAGAACGGATGGTTGTAGTAGTTGTCTGCCGTGGGCCAACCCGTCCAGTAGGTCTCGTTCATGGGCAGCAGCTTGGCCGCCTGAACAAGCGGGATGAACGGCATTTCCGCATCAAGATGCGCATAGGCTTCGGCCACCAGCCCGGCCACCGCGTCGTCACCCAAGGGGCGTGCGGCGATGTCTTCCATAATGGCGGAGTAAGCCTCGGCTGCGGGACCATCCCAACGGGCCGTGTTGTTAAAGCCCGGGGAGCGTTCGCCCACGGGCACTACGTCTTTGACAGTGTAGCGACCCATAGAAGCCCAAGGCTCGTTCACCGAGCCGCACGAAAGCCAGCTATAGGACATCTCGTAGGCGCCAAACGGCAGGACCTCGCCCCAGAACACACCGTTTTCGACCGGCACTGCCTTGGCGTCGATGCCAGCGCGTTGCAGCTGCTCGACGATCACATCGATGGTGCGGGTGTACTCGGTCGATGCGGAGTTGACGTGGATATCCACCGACAGGGTTTCACCGTCCTTGGTGTAGTAGTCGCCGTCGCGGGTCCAACCAGCGGCTTCGATCAGGGCCTGACCTGCGGCGACGTCAGCCGCCGCCGGAAGGCCGTAACCTGCCTCCTTGATGGCGTCGATGAAGGGTGCCATGGAGCCATATTGCGCGAACATCGTCTCGGACGCGGTTGTCGTGCCTTCGTAGGCAACATTTACGATCTGGGTGCGGTCAATGATGTGGGCGACCGCTTTGCGCATATTGGCATCATCCCAAGGCGCAATGGTGGTGTTGATTTCCAGCTGGCGCGCACACGGGTCGGCGGCGGCATAGGGGTAGTCAGCATACCAGGCGACCACGTTGGGGTTCTGGGCCTGAATGGCTTCGAACGTGCCGATGGTCACGTTCTGTGCGGCGTCCAGCTGGTTGGAGGCCATCAGTTGCGCGCGGCTTTCCTCGCCCCCGCTTTCAAGGAAAATCACACGCTCGGGCGCGGGCAGGTCCATCAAGCCGGTCTTTGCACCCCACCAATCGTCGTTGCGATCCCAGATCGCGCGGTTGGAGGCCGCAGAGGTAAAGGTGTATGGGCCGGTGCCGATGGGCGGGTTGAACGCAAAGGTGGCCGCGTCTTCGCCGTTCCAGATGTGTTCGGGCATGATCAGGAATGACCCGAAAATGCGCACGCCGAAATTTTCAACGATAAAGCGCGGGTTGGGGTTTTGGAGCGTAAAGCGCACGGTCAGATCATCGACCTTTTCCACGCTGGCGACCTGCGCCTTTATGGTGCTGGCCTCACGGCTAGAGATCTCCTCGTTTGTCATCGCCAGATTGACGGTAAAGATCACATCGTCGGCGTTGAACGCCTCGCCGTCGGACCATTCCACGCCATCGCGCAGGGTGATCGTAAACTCGGTGCTATCGTCGTTTTGTTCAAACCCGGTGGCCAGCCAAGGGTCTATGTCGCCGGTGCCGTAATTGAGGATAAAGAGCGGCTCCCACATGGTCTGATGCGCGCCGTGCATCCGTTTGGTGCCCGGTGTCATCCAGTTGAAGTTCTCGGGGTCCTGAATGGTGCGATCAAGGTCGAAGATGACAGTGTTTTCACGCGCGACATCCTGCGCCAGGCCAGCACTGGCGAGCAGGGCCAGTGCGGATGACGCCAAGAGCTTTTTCGTAATGTTCATTGTTTTCCTCCCAGAATATGATGGGCTTTACACCCGTTCGTCGCCCTAGCGGGCATAGTCTATGACCAGAACGCGGGTGCGCTCTGGCAAGGTTTCCTTGGTGATGTCGATCTCATGCCCAAAGGCGAAGTCGACGTCTTTCTCCTCGTCGAAATAGCTGAGGAATGTCTCGATCCAGTGCAGGTTGCGCGGTTTGTAGGTCAGCGTGCGGAAATGCATCGGGATCACCAGTTTCGGTTTGGTGGCGTCGATCAGGCGTTTCACTTCGTCAAGCCGCGTGGTGAAGACGCCGCCTGCAAGGGTCAGCAGGATGTCCACACCCTCGAAAAAGGCGACCTGACGGTCGTTGAGGTCATTGCCCACGTCGCCCATGTGGCCGATCTGCATGTCTTCGAGCTCAAACCGATACATCGCGTTGGCACCCGGTTCGTGCAGCGGGTGGTCTTCGATCTCCATGGCTTCGATGGCGTGGACGGTAAGGCCTGCGACCTTTGCCGTGCCCCCTGTGCGCACAGCATCGAGCGTGTTGAGCCAGCTGTGATCGCCCGGCACCAGGTCATACCGGCAGTGCGCATCGTCATCATTCGATGAGGTGAGTACAATGTCGGCGGGGTCCGTCATCGGCGCATAGCCGAGGTTTTCTGGCGTGTAAGGGTCGGTCACGACGCGAGGACCGTTTTCTGGCGTTAGCAGGAAGGCCGCCTGTCCATACCATTTGATCCGCATTAGTTGTTTCCTACCACGTGGGGGCTGCTGGTCTTAGTGATGTCATTGTTGTCAGGGCGAGGGTGGGTTTTCCAATTGCCCGCATCGCCACGACACAGGATCGCTTCGACCCCCGAGGCCCATTTCGGGTCAGTGATTTGCACGCTGGGTGGGCAGTAGCGTAGGGTCAGTCCGCAACGACGCCGGTCGGAGGTGTTGGCCTGTGAGCCGTGGACAAGCATATCCGCATGCATCGACATCTGGCCCGCGTGCAGGGTGTTGGTAAAGGGCGTGCCCATGGCCTCGGCGTTGGCAGTGCCTTTGTGAAAGACATTCGCCTCGCCATCGGTTTCAGCAACCGGCAGCGCACCCTTGTCGTGGGTGCCGGGAATAAAGCGCATGGCCGAGTTGGCCTCGTCCGCGTCATCAATCGCCAGCCAAACGGTGACCGTGCGCGCTGGTGACAGTGCCCAAAAGGACGCATCCTGATGCCAAGGCACAGCCTTGGGATCTTGGGGCTTCTTAGACAGTATCGCACTGGCCCAGCACAGGATATCAGGACCAATCAGATCTTCGACGTGATCGAGAATGCGGGTGTCGGTGGCGATGTCATAGAGGCCCGACAGACGCGCCTGATAGCAGTTAATCCCATAGGCCCCGTCAGGGCCGAGATCATTCATGAGGCCGTCGATATAGCCGCGGATATCGCGACTTTCTGCGCTGTCGAAGATGTCAAATGGCTGCAAGAAACCGGTGGTGTTGTAGTGGTCGATCTGCGCCACCGTTAGTCGTTTGGGTGCGCTGTTTCCGACAGGCGCGAAGCGCACGTCTTGCTTGTGATCGAGCATAATCATCCTCCCAGATGTCAAAAGTGTATCTTGCGCGCAGCGGGTGTCAGCGGCGTAGATTGACAAAAGGTTACACTATTTTGACATATTTCATTCTCAAAGGCCCGTTTAATGGCTAATCTTGCTGTATGGAAAAGACCCGCTTTCTGATCGACAACTACGTTCGCCCTGACGAGGCATTCCATTTCGCCCGCAAGTCACTGGAAACTCGCTATCCGGCCCGCGCCCACGATCACGACTACTACGAGGTTTTCCTGATTGAGAACGGGCGCACCGAACATTGGGTGAATGGTGTGACGCAGACGCTTGAGCCTGGGCAACTCGTGTTCATGCGCCCCGGCGACGTGCATGCCTTCAACGCCAATCGCAAAACGGGGTGCCAGATCATCAATGTTATGTTTCGCACCGAAACCGCCGCGCATCTCGCCAACCGCTATCGCAGTGCGATCGGGGGTCGGTTCTTTGATGCCAAATCTGACCTGCCCGAGATGCACACCTTGGGACCGGCGCGATTTGCGCGGGCGGTGAATGTCTCACTGCAACTGCAGACGGCGCAACGGGACCTCGCGCGGATCGAAGAGTTCCTGCTGGTGCTGACCAACAGGGTCGCCCATGCGACCAGCGGCGTGACCAAGACGGCACCCAAATGGTTTTCTGAAGCCTGTAGCGCCGCGCAGTCCGCTGAAGTCTTCCGGCTGGGCACCAAGGGGTTCATTCGGGCGGCAGGCCGGAGCCAGGAACATGTATGTCGAACCTGCAAAACCGTCCTTGGGGTGACGCCGACCGAGTTCATCAACCGAATTAGGATCGAACATGCCGCGCAATTGCTTCGAAGTGACGAAGCATCGATCAACGATATCATTGCAAGCTGCGGCTTTGAGAACACTGGATACTTCTACCGCCTGTTTCGACGCCATTACGACACGACTCCAAAGGGCTTTCGCAGTCGCTATCAACGGGATCCGTTTCAATCGAGGGTCGAAAGATGACTGTCACCCATACTGTATCGTTTTCAGTGTTTGGGTCTGACCAACGATGCTCCCTTTGTTCCAAATAGGAAGAATTCATGAACAGTCTGCCTATTGATGATGACCTGTTGCTGCCCAGTGGGCGGGTTCATCTATCCCGTGCCTATTGCCCTCTGTCTGAGGGTTTGGACATCTCGCTTCGAAATTGCAGATCGTTATTAGGCCGAGACCTCGCGAAGTATTCCGCCATGTGGTTGCAGCTTTGACCGGCCTTGCTCACTTCAGTTGGGACATTGGGGCAATTCGTCCTACATGCGACCGATGATCGTACATGCCTGCTGCTGCAATTTATGTTCCATTGGGCTTTTGTCACCGGCCAGTATTGTCCCGGACTGGCTCCCTCTTTTCAGCCGCTGACGCATCGCCAACAAGACACAGAGTCGTCATCCGCAAACTCGTGACAATCGCAGAACACCCAGCACACCCAGGGCTGATGATCTGCAGAAAGGGTTGGCAGTAGCAGCAGTTCAGAACTCACTATCATTACTCCGTGGCGGCGAAGCCCACGATAAGTTGCCGCAAGCCTAAGGCCGCTCCTGCGAAAATCGCCGCGAGTGTTACGGGTGCGCTAAAGGCCAGAAGTGAGAATGCCGTCAGGCCCTGTCCAATGCTGCAACCGATCGCGATGACCGCCCCAACGCCCATAATAGCAGCCCCGATGATCTGACGCCGCAATTCGCGCGGGTCTTCGCAGGCTTCCCACCGAAAGTGACCCTTCATCAGGCTACCAAGGAATGCGCCAATCCAGACGCCAGCAACAGACCCGATGCCAAACGAAAGCGTTTGTCCCGATGCCGTCATGCCGTAGAGGATTGTCTCCCCAATCGGGGCCGAGAATGTGTGCCCTACGATGGGAATATCCTCAAACCCGGTGGCATTCACATATTGCATGCCTGCCCACGCACTTGTGGCGGCCATCCCGACCGCGGCGGCCCAGAGCATCGATGACCGGTCGCGCCACAAGGTTTTGTCCAAGGCAAATACGATCAGCAGGCACCCGATCAAGAGCCCCGTAACGGCGACGGGAAATCCGCTGAATTCGCTGATCATGTGCGCGATACCGCTTGGGCTGGCCGCCGGGGGTGTCGGTGGGAACACGGCAACACGAATCCATGCCAAGGGGCCCGAAAGGGTCACATAGGCACTGATTCCCATGACAAGTACGATCACAAATGACCGTAGATCGCCGCCTCCCAGTCGTGCGATTGCACCAAAACCGCAATTACCCGCCATGGCCATGCCGTAGCCAAACAGACCACCCCCAACGATACTGGCCAGTGGCGACCACTCCTGCGCCAGATAGAAGGATTGACCGGTTTCAAAAAGGCCAAGCGCCATCAGGCCAAAACTGCCAACAACCGCGCAGCCGATGGCCAGCCCCCACATCCGAAGCCGCTTGTCATTATTGCCGTAAAGGTAGTCCTCGATCGCCCCAAGCGTGCAAAACCGGCCCAGTCGGGCGGCAAGCCCCAGCAGGATGCCGCCAAATAGCCCAATGGCGGCCGCGACATTCGCTTCTCCCCATGCGTCAAGCATTGGTGGTTCCTCCCTGTATTTGGTTCAACGATCTGAACGGGAGGCGGCGAACCCTAATCCGTTTTGCAAAACAGTTCGTAAACCAGCCCGATGATCTTGCGGGACTTGTCATCCGTCAAGCTGTAGTAAATCGTCTTTCCGTCACGCCGTGGACGCACCAGCCCTTCAAGGCGCAGCCTGCCCAATTGTTGTGACACTGCCGCCTGACGTGCTGACAACAGGCTCTCCAGCTCTGTCACTGATTTTTCGCCGGTGGCCAGATGGCACAGGATCATCAACCGGCCTTCATGACTGATTGCTTTGAGATAGTTGGTCGCAATTGTCGCGTTTTCCATCATCTCGTCCAAGCGATCATCATCGATGTTGTCGTCCAAAACCGGGATTGTCATCTGCCTGTGCTGCCTTGCCTGTCTACGATTTAACCTACTTCGTCCTTGTTATTGATATGTGGCATCCGTTGTCAAAATGGCCACCCCTGTTTGCCGGTATTGGCGGTTGATGCCTCACATTTCGTGTGCGCTGTTGCCTTTTAGTGCAAAGCTGATGCCTTCCTGGTCAAGCATTTGACCCAAGAGCCCCCAAAAGAAGTCCTCTCCTGGATATCCCTCCATACGGTTTTTTTCTGTCCCATCGACCAACAGAATAAAAGTGGGGGTGAAACTCACGCGACGGGTCAACGTGATGTCCGCTGGCAGGGGATCATTCAGGTCGATCCGTTGCAAGGGTGCTGCGGTGCCTTCACCGGTTTTGGGGTAGATCGGCCCAATCTCTGCATGCCAGCGCGCGCACCATATGCATCCCGGTTCTTCGGCCATCAGCAACCGTGTTTCCGCCCATAACGATGTCACGGAAAGGACCATCGCCACGAGCATGGCGAAGAACCTGTGAAGAAAGACGGTGGTCAATCGTTTAAACATTCAATAATCTTAATGTGAAAGTGTATTTTGATCAAGGGCGGGGATCCATGCTGGACGTCAGCTATCTTGGGGCGGCACTTGCGGGCTTGTTATCGTTCTTCACGCCTTGCGTGCTGCCGATGGTGCCGTTCTATCTGTGCTACATGGCCGGGTTGTCGATGACAGAGTTACGGTCCGACACTGAAATCAGTGCCAGCGTCCAACGACGGTTGATTGTATCCGCCGTATTCTTTGCATTCGGCGTCACGACAATTTTTGTTCTATTGGGCATGGGGGCCACGGCGATTGGTCAGGCCTTTGGTATGTGGCGCGACACCCTGCGATACGTGGCCGCCGGAGTACTGCTGCTCTTTGGGTTGCACTTTCTAGGCGTCGTTCGCGTGCCCCTGCTCTACCGCGAAGCAAAGATCGAAAGCACAATGGCACCGACGACGGTGATCGGGGCCTACCTGATGGGGCTGGCGTTCGGCTTTGGCTGGACACCATGTGTCGGCCCGGCACTGGCTGCCATCCTGATGGTGGCCAGCGGGATGGGCGATATCTGGCGCGGCGGGCTGCTGTTACTTGTTTACGGACTGGCGATGACAGCACCCTTTGTGGTTGCGGCCTTGTTTGCCCGCCCATTTCTGGACTGGTTGCAACGCAACCGCCGTTATCTGGCCTATGTCGAACGTGTGATGGGCGGCATGCTGATCGTCTTTGCCGTGCTGATTGCCACCAATTCAGTGAATTATATAGCGCAGTGGATGATTGAGGTCATGCCTGCCTTTGGAAACCTGGGATAGGAGGACTGACTATGTTTTTTCGATCAATACTGGGTGCGGTCGCAATCATCATTGCGCTGCCTGTGCTGGCCGCCACGTTGGGCGATGATGGCCTGCATAAGGCAGATTGGATGCGCGATACATTCAAAGATTTGCGCGAAGACCTTGAAGAAGCGAATGCCGAAGGCAAGCGGTTGATGATCATCATTGAACAGCGTGGCTGCATCTATTGTACCAAGATGCATGAGGAGGTGTTTCCCGTGCCCGAGATTGCGGCGGCCCTGAACGATCATTTCTTCGTCGTGCAGATCAATATGTTCGGCGACGTGGAGGTGACGGATTTTGACGGAACCACCTTACCTGAAAAAGACATGGTGCAGCGGTGGAATGCCCTGTTTACCCCGAACATGATGTTCTTCCCGCAGGACGTTGAAGATGCGGTGCCTGCACATCAGGCTGCCATTGCCATCATGCCGGGCGCGTTCGGGAAATGGACAACGCTCAACCTGCTGAACTGGATTGTCGAAGAAGGGTATGAGACTGACGAGCCCTTCCAGAAATACCATGCGCGTCGCCTGCAGGAACAGGGGATCACCGAATGAAATCAGCCGCATAAGTACAAATATTCAAATAACTGATTTTGTTGTTGCGTGAATCTGAATTGGTGCGCTACGGTATGCACAAGTTTTCGTGATCTGAGGGAGGGACCATGAAACGGACGATGCTAACAGGTGCAATCTGCATCTTGGCGACGATGACGATCGCGGGTGAAGTTGCGCCGGATGACGTTGTTTTTAGTGAATATGGTGAAGTTGAGAGGTCGCTGAGCGGCCTTGAAGGGGATCCCGCTGCGGGCAAGGAGATCATGGTCGCCCGTGGCAAAGGCAATTGCATTGCGTGCCACCAGGTCACAGCGTTGGAGGAGTTCCCGTTCCACGGTGAAGTTGGTCCAACACTTGACGGGATTGCCGAGCGTCGCAATGCGGCTGAACTGCGTGGGATCGTGGCAAATGCCAAGATGACCTACGAAGGAACGATCATGCCCGCGTTCTACAAGGTAAGCGGGTTCACCCGCCCGGGCGATGCGTTCACTGGCAATGCCGCCGATGGGCCATTGTCCCCGCTGCTGACCGCGCAGGAAATCGAGGATGTCGTGGCCTATCTTCAGACATTGTCTGAGTGACCGGCCGCACCAGAAAACAGGAGAAGCTATGAAACTGACGCGTAGACACACGCTTATGCTTGCGGCGGGTTCTGCCGTGGCAGCGCTGCTGCCAATGCGGGCTGCTGCCGCTGCAGAAGAAGCGATTGCAGCCTTCACCGGCGGTGCTGATGTCGGGTCCGAAGGGATCACACTGACGGCCCCTGAAATTGCTGAAAACGGAAATACCGTGCCAATTTCGGTCAGCGCACCGGGCGCAGAGGCGATCATCATCATCGCGGCCGGCAACCCCGAACCGGGGGTGGCGACCTTCAATTTTGGTCCGCTGGCGGCTGCCCAGGCGGGCTCGACCCGTATCAGGCTGGCTGGAACACAGGATGTGGTGGCGATTGCCCGCATGCCCGACGGTTCGTTCGTGCAGGCCAGCCGGGAAGTCAAAGTCACCATCGGCGGCTGCGGCGGCTGAGTGAGAGGAAGCAAGAAATGGCAGAGAATGTAAAACCCCGTGTCCGGGTACCCCGTGAGGTCGCAGCTGGCGAAACGATCACGATCAAGACCCTGATCAGCCACAAGATGGAATCCGGTCAGCGCAAAGATGGCGATGGCAACGTTATTCCACGGTCCATCATCAACCGGTTCACCTGCACCTTCAACGGCGAGACGGTGATCGACGTACAGATGGAACCTGCGATCTCGACCAACCCGTTCTTTGAATTTGATGCTGCGGTGCCAGAGTCCGGCACATTCGAATTCACTTGGTACGACGATGACGGCGACGTCTACACAGAAACAAAGGAAATCGCGGTTAGCTGATCGCGTTATCGCCGGGGAGGGTCGATATCGATGAAGACATTTGTAAAAACTGGGGTCATGGCCCTTACCCTGACGACGGGGGTGCAAGTTGGCGCGGATGAGGCGGCAAATCTGGTCATCAATGGTGAAACCGAGATCAAAGTGCGCACAGAGGCGCCCGAACATCTAGACAATCTGAGCAAGATCTATTCCGGCTGGATTTTCCGTTCCGACGAAACTCAGGCGTTGCAAATGGATGATTTTGACAATCCGGGCATGATTTTCGTCGATCAGGGCCGCGATGCATGGGCGGTGGCCGAAGGCTCCGAAGGGAAGGCCTGCGCCGACTGCCACAATGAGCCCGAAAGCCTCGCCGATGCGCGCGCGACATACCCCAAGTGGAATGACGAGGCTGAAGAAGTCCGCACGCTTGCCATGCAAATCAATGGCTGCCGCACCGAACAGATGGGTGCAGAAGCCTGGAAATATGATGGCAGTGACATGCTGAACATGGAGGCGCTATTGTCTTCTGTCGGGCGCGGAACACCGATCAATGTCGCCATTGACGGGCCTGCCCAGTCAATGTGGGAACAGGGCAGAGACCTATATTACACCCGGACCGGCCAGTTGGATCTGTCCTGCGCAAATTGTCATGAAGACAATTACGGCAACTACATCCGCGCGGATCACCTGAGCCAGGGTCAGATCAATGGCTTTCCGGTCTATCGCCTGAAAAATGCCAAGCTGAACGGTGCGCATTCCCGTTTCAAAGGCTGTGTGCGTGACACACGGGCCGAAACATACGGTGTGGGCTCAGAAGAATTCATCGCGCTGGAACTTTATGTCGCGTCCCGCGGCAACGGTTTGTCCGTCGAAGGGCCATCCGTCCGTAACTAACCGAGCCAAGGACCCGCGCCTGAGCAATCAGGGGCGGGTTTTCTCTTTCTATAAACATTCAGTTTTTCGCATGTGATGACTGAAACACAGGAAAAGAACCATGATATCTCGACGTGATTTTCTGCAGGCCAGCATGGCTGCTTCGGCGATCGTTGGTGCGTCTGGTTTTGGAAACTGGGGCAGACTGGCCGCGCAGCAGTCGCTTTCGCAAAGTGACCTGCTGCAATTCGATACATTTGGCAACGTGTCACTCATCCACATCACCGACATCCATGCCCAGCTAAAGCCAATCTGGTTCCGTGAACCAGAAATCAACCTTGGGGTCGGGTCCAATAAAGGCCATGTGCCCCACATAACCGGCGCGGATTTCCGCAAGCTTTACGGGATCGCCGATGGCAGCGCCTCCCATTACGCGCTCAGCTACGATGATTTCACAGCCCTTGGGCAGGCTTACGGCCAGATGGGCGGGATGGACCGTGTCGCAACCGTGGTGAACAGCATTCGCGCAGAGCGCCCGGATGCGCTGCTGCTGGATGGTGGCGATACCTGGCACGGTTCTTACACCTGCTATCACACCGAAGGGCAGGATGTGGTGAATATCATGAACCTGTTGAAGCCTGACGCGATGACCTTCCATTGGGAATTCACGCTGGGCTCTGACCGGGTGCGCGATATTGTAAACAACCTCCCTTTCGCAGCACTCGGTCAGAATATATTTGATGCCGAATGGGACGAACCAGCCGAGGATTTCGCGCCTTACAAATTCTTTGAACGCGGTGGCGTGAAGATCGCTGTCATCGGGCAGGCCTTTCCTTACATGCCCATCGCCAATCCCGGCTGGATGTTCCCGGAATACTCTTTCGGGATCCGTGACCAGCGGATGCAGGAAATGGTTGATGAGGTCCGCGGACAAGGCGCAGAGCTGGTCGTCTGCCTGTCGCATAATGGCTTCGACGTGGACAAAAAGATGGCAGAGCGGGTGACGGGGATCGACGTGATCCTGTCGGGTCACACGCATGACGCGCTTCCTGAACCGGTTCTTGTTGGGGAAACCATCATCGTGGCCTCTGGTTCGAATGGCAAATTCGTCAGCCGTGTTGATCTGGACGTGCGCGACGGGCGCATGATGGGCTTCCGCCACAAACTGATCCCGATCTTTTCGGATGTGATTACTCCTGATGCGGATGTGGCGGCGGCCATTGATGCTGAACGCGCCCCGTTCCTTGATGACCTGACAGAGGTTATTGGCAAAACAGCAGACGACACGCTGCTCTACCGCCGCGGCAATTTCAACGGATCATGGGATGACCTGATCTGCGAGGCGCTGATCGAAGAACGCGACGCTGACATATCACTGTCACCCGGCGTGCGCTGGGGGCCGTCCATCATGCCCGATCAGGATATCACGCGCGAAGACATCTGGAACGTCACCTCGATGACCTATCCAAATGCTTATCGCACTGAAATGACAGGCGAATTCATCCATACAATTATGGAAGACGTCGCCGACAACCTGTTCAACACAGACCCCTATTATCAGCAAGGCGGTGACATGGTCCGTGTCGGCGGCATGGGCTACCGCATTGATGTCAGCAAGCCGATTGGTGAGCGGATATCCGACTTGACCCTGCCGCGCACAGGCGAGGCGATTGATCCATCCAAGACATACGTCGTCGCCGGCTGGGCCTCGGTCAATGAAGGCACAGAAGGCCCACCAATCTGGGACGTTGTTGAAAACCATATTCGTAAAAAAGGCACGGTGAGCGTGGCGCCAAACACCAGCGTCACCGTGGCCGGTGCATGAGGAGACCAAGAGCAATGGATGAATTCTTCAAACCATCACGACGCTCATTCCTGCGTGGCAGTGCCGCGATTGCAGCAGGCTCCGTCGCGGGCGGGGCGGCTGCACAAGGCACACCCGACCCCAAGATCACAGAGCTGCAGGATTGGGCATCCTATACAGGGGCTGGCGTTGATGAAACGCCCTATGGCCTGCCGATCAAGTTTGAAAGCGACGTTGTACGCCGCAATGTGGAATGGCTGACGGCATCCCCCATCTCATCAATCAACTTCACTCCCATCCACGCACTGGATGGGACCATCACGCCGCAGGGCTGCGCCTTTGAACGCCACCATTCTGGCGCGATTGAGCTGTCCAAGGAAGACTACCGCCTGATGATCAACGGGCTGGTCGACCGCCCGCTGATCTTTAGCTATGCCGACTTGGAGCGGTTCCCGCGGGAAAACCACGTGTATTTCTGCGAATGCGCGGCCAATACCGGCATGGAATGGGCTGGTGCGCAGTTGAACGGCGCACAGTTCACCCATGGCATGATCCACAACATGGAATACACGGGCATCCCACTGCGCACGCTGCTGCGTGAGGCGGGCCTCGAAGCTGCGGGCGATCTTTCCGACAAATGGGTCTATGTCGAAGGGGCCGACGCATCGTCCAACGGGCGTTCGATCCCGATGGAAAAGGCACTCGATGACGTGCTTGTGGCGTTCAAGGCCAATGGCGAAGCGCTGCGGATGGAACACGGCTACCCCGTCCGGCTGGTCGTACCCGGCTGGGAAGGCAATATGTGGGTGAAATGGCTGCGTCGTGTCGAAGTCACCGACATGGCCGTGGAAAGCCGCGAAGAGACATCCAAATACACCGACGTCTACGAAAACGGCATCGCGCGCAAATGGACATGGGTGATGGACGCAAAATCCGTCATCACCTCACCCAGCCCGCAGATGCCGATCACGCATGGATCAGGTCCGCTGGTGATTTCTGGTCTGGCCTGGTCCGGCCATGGGCAAATCACCCGCGTCGATGTGTCAAAGGACGGCGGGATTACGTGGGAAACCGCGCGCCTGGGCAAGCAAGGCGACACAAAGGCGCTGACCCGGTTTTATCTGGATACCAAATGGGACGGCAGCCCGATGCTGCTGCAATCCCGCGCGATTGACGAAACCGGCTATGTCCAGCCGACCAAGGATCAGCTGCGCGACATGCGCGGCGAAAACGCGGTCTACCACAACAACTGCATCCAAACCTGGTTTGTGAACGAAGAAGGGATCGCCGAGAATGTCGAAGTCTCTTAACCTATTTGTCCCTGCGCTTGGGTTCACCGCACTTGGTCTTGGCTTGGCATATGGCCTGTCGTCACGGCAGTACGGTGCACAGACAATTGAAACGCTGGAAACCCGTGTCCAACAGGTCGAAGCGACAGCAGCCAGTGCAAGTGCAGAGGCGCAAGCAGCTGCGGCAGAGGCTGCGCGCCTCATGTCAGAGCGTGACGCGCTTCAACAAATTGCAGCGGATGCCGCCAATACCGCAGGCAGTCTGACGGCGCCCGCACCGGTGATTGACGGCACCTATGAGCTTGGGCGCGCGGCATTGGAAGAAGAGCTTGCCGCATGGGACGTCGATGTTCTGCCGGACGGGCGGGGCCTGCCGGAAGGGCGCGGCGATGTATGGACAGGGGAAGAAGTATTTGTTGAAAAATGCGCCTCTTGCCATGGTGATTTCGCCGAAGGCGTTGGGAACTGGCCCGTTCTTGCAGGCGGTTTCGACACGCTCGCCGATAAGGACCCGGTCAAGACGGTCGGGTCTTACTGGCCGCATCTGTCAACAGCCTGGGATTACATCAACCGGTCCATGCCCTTTGGCGAGGCCGGGACACTGACGCCTGACGAAACTTACGCCATTGTCGCATACATCCTCTATTCCAATGATCTGGTCGACGATGACTTTGAGCTGAGCCACGAAAACTTCACCGATGTCGAGATGTATAATAGCGATGGGTTCGTCGTCGATGACCGTCCAGAGCTTGAGTACGCTGAGTGGCGGGCAGAACCTTGCATGGCGAATTGCAAGGAAACCGTTGAAATCACAATGCGCGCGACCTTCCTTGACGTGACGCCAGAAGGCGGCGGCGATTCAGTGATGAACCATGCCACCACCGGGGACGGCCCGGTATTTTCGGCATCAGATGACGCCGCCGCGGCCACGACCTCAGAGGACGCTGGTGGTCCAGATCCGGCACTTGTTGTCGCAGGCGAAGGCGCATTTCGACAGTGCAAATCCTGTCACCAGGTCGGGGAAGGTGCCAGCAATCGCACGGGTCCGGCCTTGAACGGGATGGTCGGGCGCACAATTGGTTCGGTCGACGGGTTCCGCTATTCCAACGTGTTCCAAGAGGCGAATGCAGCAGGCGAAGTGTGGACGGCTGAAAGCCTTGCAGCGTTTCTTGCCGACCCACGCGGCACGATGCCCGGAACGAAGATGACATTCCGTGGTGTTCGTGAAGAGGCCGATATCACCGCCCTGATTGCCTATCTAGAGAGTTTTGAAGAGTGATGTGGCAGCGGGTTTTCCTCATGGTGCTGTTGTGCGCTGCGGGCACTAGCTGGGCAGAGGTTGGTGGCGACGCGGAAAACGGTGAGGCCCTGTTCAGGCAATGTCGCGGATGCCACCAGGTTGGCGAAGGCGCGCGCGACCGCATTGGCCCGCATTTGAACAACATTTTTGACCGCCCTGCCGGTGCGGCAGAAGACTATCGCTATTCCGAAGGCATGCAGCGTGCAGCCAGTGGCGGGTTGATCTGGACCTACGACACGCTTGACGATTTTATCGAAAACCCGCGCAGGCTCGTGTCCAAGACCCGCATGAGCTTTCGGGGATTTGATGACCAGAAAGACCGCGACGATCTGCTGGCCTATCTGCGCCAGTTTTCGGCCAGCCCGGGCAACATTCCAGAAGCGGCACCAACCGCTGCGGCAGTGGATCATGAGGTCGCGCCCGAAGTTTTGGCGATCATCGGTGACCCTGCCTATGGCGAATACCTTTCGGGGGAATGCACATCCTGCCATCAGGCCAGCGGCGCGACTGATGGCATCCCGGCCATCACCAATTGGCCAGCAGAGGATTTCGTCGTCGTGATGCACGCCTACAAGGACGGCGTGCGTGCCCATCCTGTCATGCAGATGATGGCGGGCCGCCTGTCGAATGAAGAGATTGCTGCGCTCGCGGCATATTTTGAAAACATCGAATAACTGATGCGAAAATGGGAGGAAAGAATGACTTACAACAGAAGGACGTTCCTTGGATCAGCGGCTTTGACCGCGGGCTTGTTGGCGGCACCCATGGTGCGCGCGCAGGGCAAACCCCGTGTGGTTGTTATCGGCGGCGGTGCGGGTGGCGCTACTGCGGCGCGCTACATCGCCAAGGACAGCGAAGGCGCAATTGATGTCACCTTGGTTGAACCGACGCGCACCTATTACACCTGCTTTTTCTCAAACCTCTATCTCGGCGGTTACCGCGACATGCAATCGCTGGGCCACAGCTACGGCACGCTTGCTGCAGACTATGGGATCAACGTGGTCCATGATTGGGCCGTTGGCGTTGATCGGGATGCCAAGACCGTTACGCTGGCAGGTGGTGCAAGCCTGCCCTATGACCGCCTGATCCTGTCGCCCGGTATCGACTTCATTGATGGCGCTGTTGAAGGCTGGGATTTGTCATCGCAAAATGCGATGCCGCACGCCTATAAGGGCGGGTCGCAGACCGAATTGCTCAAGGCGCAGATCATGGCGATGCCGCAGGGCGGAACCTATGCGATGGTTGCACCGCCAAACCCCTATCGCTGCCCACCGGGCCCCTATGAACGCATCTCGATGGTTGCGCATACGCTCAAAGAGGTGAACCCGACGGCCAAGATCCTGATCGCGGACCCCAAAGAGAAATTCTCAAAACAAGGTCTGTTCGAGGAAGGCTGGAATGATCACTACGCGGGGATGATCGAACGCGTTGGTCCCGATTTCGGCGGCGCAGACGTGTCCGTTGATCCGACCGCGATGACACTGTCGATTGATGGCGACGTGAACAATGTCGACGTTTGCAATGTAATCCCCGCCATGAAGGCCGGGCGCATTGCAGAGATCGCAGGCATCACCGAAGGCAATTGGGCACCTGTGAATGCCGCCGATATGTCCTCAAAGATGGATGCAAACATCCATGTTCTGGGTGATGCAGCCGCACAGGGCGACATGCCAAAATCCGGCTTCTCAGCTAACAGCCAGGCCAAGGTGTGTGCGAATGCAGTGCGTGGCGCATTGACCGGCTCAACAGTGTTCCCTGCACGTTTCGCCAATACATGCTGGTCCCTGATCAATACAGAGGATGGGGTGAAGGTCGGCGCCACTTATGAGGCCACAGAAGAGAAAATCGCAAAGGTTGATGGGTTCATCAGCCAGACCGGCGAAAGCGATGATCTGCGTGCCGCCACCTATCAGGAATCCGTCGGTTGGTACGACGGAATTGTTGCGGACATGTTTGGCTAGAATCATGCGGGCCTTGATTTTGATCAGGGCCCGCCATGCTTTTCTGCGTAAAACTCCGCAAAGGAGGAAATGACATGAGACATCTATTTGCCTGTGCCTTTCTTGGTTTGGCCGCGACCCCCGTCATTGGGCAGGAGGCTGTGACATACCCTTTCGATGGCAGTTTTGATGACGCGACTTTTGCGGTGGAAAACGCGATTATCGGCAAGGGCCTGGTCATCGATTACGTGAGCCACACCGGCGATATGTTGAACCGTACCGCCACGGATGTCGGCAGCGATGTGAAACTGTTTGAAGCCGCCGATATCTTTCTGTTCTGCTCTGCCCAAATCTCGCGCGAGGTGATGGAGGCTGACCTGATGAACATCGCCCATTGTCCCTACGGGATCTTTGTCACTGAACGCGACGACGCGGTCATGGTCGGCTATCGGACCTACCCGGACGGTGAAATGCAAAAGGTCCAGATGCTTTTGGACGCAATCGCGCAAGACGCTGTGGGTGGATAAGGACAACAATGAACTATAACGGATTTTTCGCGGCAGCCCTGTCGCAATTGAAAGACGAGGGCAATTACCGCGTGTTTGCTGATCTGGAACGGCATTGCGGCAGCTTTCCAAACGCAACCAATCGCGGCAACGACACCGGTGACGTGACGATCTGGTGTTCCAATGACTATCTTGGCATGGGCCAACATCCCGATGTGCTGGCGGCGATGCATGACGCGCTGGACAAGGTTGGCGCTGGTGCGGGCGGGACCCGAAACATCTCTGGCACAACGCATGACCACGTGCTGCTCGAGGCGGAATTGGCAGACCTCCATGGCAAGGAAGCGGCCTTGCTCTTCACCAGCGGCTACGTGTCCAACTGGGCCGCCCTTGGCACCCTGGCCGCGAAAATCCCGGACTGTCTGGTGCTGTCCGACGCGCTGAACCACGCCAGCATGATCGAGGGCATCCGCCATTCGAAGGCAGACCGGCAGATCTGGCGGCACAATGATCTTGCGCATCTCGAAGAGTTGCTGGCGGCGCAACCGTTGGACCGCCCGAAGCTCATCGCATTCGAAAGCGTCTATTCGATGGATGGCGATATCGCGCCCATCGCCGCGATTTGCGATCTGGCCGATAAATACAACGCCATGACCTATCTGGATGAGGTCCACGCCGTCGGGCTTTACGGTCCACGCGGCGGCGGGATAGCAGAGCGCGAAGGTCTGATGGATCGGTTGACCGTGATCGAAGGCACACTTGGCAAAGCCTTTGGCGTCATGGGTGGCTACATCGCGGCTTCGGCCAACCTCTGCGATTTCATCCGGTCCTTTGCGAGCGGGTTCATCTTTACCACTGCTCTGCCACCGGCCGTGGCCGCTGGCGCGACCGCCTCCATCCGGCATCTGAAATCCAGCCGGGCTGAACGCGCCGCGCAAAAGGCGAAGGTGACCGAACTGCGCGCGCGGCTGGACGCAATCGGCATCCCGCATCTGGACAACCCCAGCCACATCATTCCGGTGATGGTCGGGGATCCGGTGAAATGCAAATACCTGTCCGATATCCTGATGCGCGACTACGGCATCTATATCCAACCGATCAACTACCCCACGGTGCCCAAAGGGACAGAGCGTTTGCGGATCACCCCGTCGCCCGTCCATTCGGACGCGGATATCGAACATCTTGTCGGCGCGCTTGAAACGCTTTGGGCGCAGTGCCAACTTGCGCGTTTGCCTGTCGCAGCACAGTAAGGTTGACCTGCATCAAAGTTTGAAACCGCACGTTTTGCTAGCTCCAGAGCAATTGATAGGGGCCTGAACATGCTGGAAAACCTGATAGAGCATTACGGTGTCGGGGCCGTCCTGATGGCGTTGGGTGGACTGGTGGGGGTGTTCTTTGGTGCGACGGCACAGCATTCGCGCTTTTGCCTGCGTGCCGCGACGGTCGAGGTTGCCGAAGGGCGGCTTGGCCCGCGTCTGTCGATCTGGCTGATTGCCTTTTCCGGCGCAGTAATGGCGGTGCAGCTTTTGATCGCGCTCGGTTGGTTGGACGTATCCGAAAGCCGCCAACTGGCGACAACCGGCAGCATCTCGGGCGCAGTCATCGGGGGGCTCATGTTTGGTGGGGGCATGGTGCTAGCGCGGGGCTGCGCCAGTCGGTTGCTGGTCTTGTCCGCAACGGGCAATCTGCGGGCGATTGTGACGGGGCTGGTGCTGACCCTCGTCGCGCAGTCCGCGTTGCGCGGGGCTTTGGCACCGGCGCGCGAACAGCTTGCGACGCTGTGGCTTATCCCCGGCGGCACAGCACGCAGCTTGCTGGAACAGATCGGCGTCAACGCTGCCATGGCGGCGGGGATCGCGGCAATCACCCTTGCCGGTGCATTTTGGCATAGCCGTCGCCAACATGTTCAGATCAGCCATGCCCTGGCCGCGCTGGGCGTCGGTTTGGCTGTCGCGCTCGGTTGGTTAGGCACTTACACCATTGCGATGAACTCATTTGACGTGGTGCCGATTTCCTCGGTGACGTTCACAGGGCCATCAACCGACACATTGATGGGGCTGGTCAACAGCACGCAATTGCCGCTTGGATTTGGCGTCGGGCTGGTGCCGGGCGTGTTTGTCGGTGCAGGCGTCATGGCGGTCATCACCAAAGAGGCAAAGATCCAGCGTTTTGGCCCGGACAGCCCGATGGAGACCTATCTGATCGGTGCCGCACTTATGGGCTTTGGCAGCATGTTGGCCGGTGGCTGCGCAGTGGGTGCGGGGATGTCAGGGGGTGCCATCTTTGCGCTGACGGCATGGGTCGCTGTCGGGGCCATGTGGATCGGCGCGATGCTGACACATCGTTTGATCCGTCGACCATCATTCGTCACCGCCTGAGCTATTCGAATTCCATCTGCTCATAGACCCGCCCGGCATTCTTGGTCGCCAATTCCTCAAACGTGTCCAGATGGGCATAAGGTGACTGATCAACGTAATAAGCATCCGCGAGTCCCCCACCACTGTCCAGATGCGCGCCAATCTTGCCACGCAGATATTCCAGGTAACCTTTGGTATAGCGGCGGACCTGATCCATATTGGTCGGATGCCCGTGCCCGGGAATGACATAGGTGGCATTCAACGCTTCAAATGCCGTGTCCCATGTTGCCAGCCAATCAAGGGTATAGGTATCCTCGAATATCGGCAGCATGCGTTCGTGAAAGGCCATATCACCCGCAATCACAAGATTCTGGCGGGGCAACCAGACGACAACATCACCGGCGCTATGGGCCGGGCCAAGATAGCGAACCTCGATACGAAAATCGCCAAGTTCCAGGATGTATTCATCAGCAAATGTTTCCGTGGGGCCTTGCAGGAACGTGCCTGCGGCCTTGTCGCGGTTTAGCTTCTGCATGGCCTCAAGAATGCGAAAGCCGCCATCCTCAAACGCAGCGGCGGCATCTTCATGGGCGATGATCGGCACATTCTGACCAATCCAATATGAATTGCCCAACATGGCATGCCCCTGGCCATTTTCATTGATGACAAGCACGACGGGTTCATCGGTGCGGGCCTTGATCTCTTGGTGCAGCGCCTCCGCCAGCACATAAGCCCCGCCGCCATTGATCACGACAACGCCTTCCCCGGTGACAATGAAGCTGAGGTTATTGTTATGGCCGGTGTTTTCATATGTGGGCGGTGCGGTTGCGCCAATGGCACTGAATACGCCCGGGATAAACTCGACCGGCGCACTGTAAAGCGGTGAACCCGGATATTGATCTGCGATGTTTTCGTTCGCCGATGCGGTGTTTGCCCAAACGGCAACCAGAAGTGCCGCAAACCGGATCATGCGTCGTCACCGACAAAGACAAACCCGTCACCGCGGCGTTCTGCACGGCCCCAGCCACCACCTGGCAAATGAAAACCGATCAACCGCATTTGCGCCGCGCTCAATTGATCCAGCAAGGCAAGGCGCGTTTGGGCACCCAACTCAGGATCCTGATCTGACCCGGAAAGCCAGGCAGGTTTTTCAAAGGCGGTGTGGTGGTTCACGATGCTATCGCCAACGATCATGACGGCTTCGCCGCCGATCTGCACCTCGAACGACATATGCCCTGGCGTGTGCCCCGGCGTCAAACGCGACAGGACGCCGGGCAGAACCTCCTGATCATCCTCGAACAGCGTGATCCGATCGGCGAGCATATCAAGGCGGTTCTTGGCCCCGACGGCAAAGGTCACGCGGCCTTCATCGATGGTCGTGACGGTGTCAGGGTCGGTCCAGTAGTCCCACTCCGCCTGTCCCATGTGATAGGTCGCGTCCGGGAACATCAGATCGCCAAAGTCATCCCTGACACCCCAAAGGTGATCGGGGTGGGCGTGGGTAAAGACCACATCGGTAACGTCGCTCACATCAAGCCCCACGGCGTCAAGCGCGTCCATCAGCTTGCCTGCGCTGGGCATGAATTCCTGACCGGACCCGACATCAAAAAGGACCGTGTGATCGCCACTGCGTAACAGGGTGACATTGCAATCGGGGGTCAGCGTATCGCCGGTGATCCCATATCGGGCCAGAATATCATCCGCGCCATCAGGTGGGGTTTCACCGAAAGCAAAGCCCTTGGGAAGCACAAGGTTGCCATCGCTCAGGGTATCAAGGGTACGTTCACCCGCGTGCAGTGTGGTTTGCGCCCAAATATGCTGGGGAATAGCGCTGGAAAGGGCCACCGCTATTCCCTTTTGCATCACTCGTCTGCGTGTCAGAGGCATTTCTCACCTAGATATTCGAATTATTGAATATTAATCAATTTATTCGGTTTGTGAAACAGTTTTCTTGTTTCCCCAAGTGTACATATCTACCAGCCCAAAGCGGACACGATCCCACGTCATTCTGCGACCAGTCGGTTCAGCAGGCCGGGCGGGAAGGAGACGTACGCTCCGCTTGAAGATGATCTCAAACACGTGGTCAAAGCAGACATTCAAATAGACAGGGGGAGCCATTCCCTGCCTCTCTGATCGCAAGTCTCGCAGCAAAACTGTCAAATACGACAAGTGCCGCTACAAACGCCGCAATCGGATCGAAAGATTGTTCGGTCGCCTCAAAGGTTGGCGGCGCATCTCTACACGTCACGACAAGTGCCCAAAGGTCTTCCTCTCAGCCATCGCTCTTATCGCTGCCGTCATATTCTGGTTATGAGTCTGGAGCCTAGGGTCAGGACCCATTAATTCCGCTCCGCTGGCGCCAAAACTGCAAAACATCAGGGGTTTGAGGCATGCAGCGAATAACGGGTTATTCGCAAATGGCTCACGCCGCTGAGATGAAGCGGTTTTGACGTCCGCAGGATTTGCCGGATTTTCCGCGTGAGCTGCGTTGCAAATGCTTGAAATTCAACCAGAGTTCCTGCGCAGATGCGCCTTGTCACACGAAAAATCTGTCAAACCAGCGGAGCGGAATTAATGGGTCCTGACCCTAAGCGGTGGGCGGCTTAGCGTTCAAAGCAACTTCGATGAGTTCAACAATTGATTTGATCTGCATCTTTTCGAGTATGCGTGCGCGGTGATGATCAACGGTACGCGGGCTGATGGAAAGTGCGCGACCAATTTCCTTACTTGTTGTATTTGCGGGGTTTGAGACTATCAGATCGACAATCTCACGTTCGCGGGACGTGAGCACCCGCAATCGTCTTTGTGCGTCCAACGTCTTGTCCCGCAGCGCCTGCGCCGCGACGCTTAGCTGAACGGCACGGTTGATCCGCTCCACAAGAACCTCGGTTCGAAACGGTTTTTCAAGAAAATCCAGCGCACCCGCCCGCATGGCACGAACTGACTCCGGCACACCACCATGGCCTGTTATGAAGATGATAGGTGTGGTGAAACCCGCAGCGTTCAGCTTTTCCTGCAACTCCAATCCATTCAGGCCCGGCATGCCGTAATCAAGGATGATGCAACCGGCTTGAGTCTCGCGATGGACCTCAAGAAAAGCTTCGGCAGAAGGGAAGGCCGTCACCTCGAAACCACGCTTGCCCAATGACCGCGTCAGCGACGAACGAATGTCTTCATCGTCATCAATGATGTATACCATGGGGTGAGTTGATAACATTTGCAGCCTCGCCTCTTCCTTCAAAAACGGCGCACTTGATCTGCGCCAATACCGGCAATTGACGCAAATCGCAGGGACCAAACACAAAGCCGCATCATGTTGCCGCCGGTATTGTAAAAATGAACTGCGCGCCGTGACCTGCGCCCGGCTCATGACGCATTTTGCCACCTCCGGCTTCGACGATTGACCGGCAAATGGACAGGCCAAGGCCCATGCCGTCGCCCTTTGTCGTTTCAAACTGGGTAAAAAGGTCGATTTCAGGATCAATACCCGGCCCGGTATCCCGCACGCGGACTTCAACAAAACCTGGTATGTTCCTCGCCTCGACCACAACGTTTTTCGTGTTGCTACCGCTGGCTGAGATAGCCTCGATTGCGTTTCTCAGAAGATTGACAAGGACTTGTGCGATCTGAACCCGGATACCGACGACCTGCGGCAGATCGTCGGCAACAAAACTCATTTCCACCCCATGTTCGGTCGCTTCCGCCTGAACAAGAAGCAGCGACTGCCTGACAAGCTCCGGCAGATCAAAGGGCGTCTTCCACTCCTCCCCCTTCCGGGCAAACCCGCGAAGCGCCTTGATGATTTCAGCTGCACGATGTGCTTGTTGATCCAGCTCCTCCAGAATTTGGACAAGCTCTTGTGTCTCGCATTGCTGTTCTCTGGCCGTCTGCACTGCCGCGTCAGCATTCTGAGTTATCGCCGTCAAAGGTTGATTCAACTCATGTGCAAGACCAGCAGCCATTTGGCCAAGCACCTCACCCCGGGCAAGATGTGACAGGTCGCGGTTCAGCTTGCTGATCTGAACCTCAGAGATTTTGTTCTTCGTGATGTCGTCGATTGTTGCGACAAGGTGGAGCGGACGACCCTTATGATCATGGATCATAATCGCATTCACCTTGACCCAAATCTCCTTGCCATCTTTGCGGCGGCAGCGCTTTTCGGCGCTGGACCCGCCACCATCCGCCTCTCCCTTAACAAGCTCGCTTATGATCATCGGCTCGCCGGTTTGGCAAAGCGCGTCGGTTGACATGGTCGACACCTCATCAAGCGTATAGCCAAAGATATCCGCGAATTTCTGATTGGCGCGCAGAAGCCTGCCAGTTTCGGGATCGATCTGCACCATGCCGCGTGATGACAGGTTGAAGGTTTGACCATATTCACGCTCTGATTTCTTGCGCTGAAGAATCTCTTGGGTAAGCGTCTGGTTTGCTTGCTCAAGCTCTCTATAGGTGCGTGGAATGGGTTCGCTGGGGTCAATCTCCCCTTGTGAAATCAACGCGGATCGGACGGCAAATGCCCGAACCGGCTTGTTGATGAAGTTGGCAAGCGACAAACCAACAACGCCGGTCATGACGGCAACAAGTGCGGCGACCCAAATGTCGCGGTTTCGGTTGCGCAAGATCGCGCCAATGAAATCATTCTCCGGCGCGTAGACAGCAATGGTCCACGGCAGCTCCTCACTCATAATGGGCATGATCGTGGACACAAAATTCGCACCATCATAGCTGAATTCCGTATGCGTCTCAGCCGCGACAGAGACGAAATCCATCTTGGAAAGGTTGGCGAATGCGCGGCGCGCGATGGGGTCTTCGATCTCATCGATGCCGGCAAATCGGAACGTGCCATCGGCGTTGACCGCCTTCAACAACTCGGATCGAGGATGCGCAATGACGTCACCATTGCTGTTCATGATCAAGGCAGCGCCGCTTTCTCCGATCTTGAGCTGAGACAGAAAATCAGAAATGGCGCTGATCTTGATGTCGACGCCAATCACACCCTGTAGATTGTCACCATCCCGCAGAACCGGTGTTGCGATTGTAATGCCCGGCGATTGAGAGGTGAAAAAGATGTATGGGTCCGTCCAGACCGTCTTGGATTCCCGCTGCGCCTCGATGTACCAAGGGCGCTCCCTTGGATCAAAAACATCAGCCGGGTCATCGCTCTGCTTCACGACGGCAAAATCATCAGTACGCCAAATGAGCTTGGTACTGCGGACCGGGCCAGTATTCGAAATGATCTTCGAACGGTACGGCCCCGGCCCATCGCTGCGCATAACATAGACAAAATTGCCATCCTGATCACCGTAATAGACGCCGGCAAACTGTGGGGCGAGCTGGAGTTGCTGAAACAACAATTGTTCCAGCTTCTGCTGGTTTTCACTGGCAATGATACGGTTTTCGGCCAGCCGCGCCGCAAGTTCGGCGGCACTGCGCGCCGGATCCAGAAACCCCTGGGAATGCGCAATCGTATTTGTGCCAACATCACTCATCAGATTGCGGGCATGATCCAGCAACACCCGCTCTGAGCCGAGATAGGACAACGTCACCACAATGACGACGGCGATAAACTGAAGTCCGGCGAGGCAAAGCGCGAGCACCAGGCCCAAAGAAGTTTTCATTCAGTTCTTCTCCCCAAGAAACCGACATGCCCAAGCCGGTGTTCAGGTCAGGCTCGCGCAAAACGTCAGGTTTGCTCAGATTGTTGATACCCTGTCAGGGCTTGCCGGGCATATAGGCAAATCTGCCTAGGTAACCATACGGATATGCAGGCCGGATTGGTTTTGCGATACACCGGCTACTTTCTCCCGCGCACTGGCTTCTCAAGCACGCGGGAGTTGCTGTCCCAAAGCAAGCGGTGCAGCTGAACAGGGCCAATGAACTTCCCCATTTATCCCTGTTCGATCGGTCCCGGGCCCTGCCCCTCGGAACCGGTTGGTGCACAGATCAATGAGGGGTCTGTGCACCAGCTGCCTGCATTTCACCAGTTTGGGCAAGAGGACGCTCTTGCCCAGTTACACCACCCCCAGCCTGCACGAACCACGACCAGGCGACAGAAAGGCGCGGGCCATAACAAGAGCCTGAAAAGGTGACACGGCCTTAGCGACCCAAGGACAATGAAGACAATGAAGACAGCTCAAAAATTCGCCATCTTATCAGCGCTGCTTGGCACAACCCTGATCCCACAGGCTGCGTCGGCCGATGACGTTTTGCTAACCTCATCTGATAGCTCCGTATCCATTAGGGGCGAATTCGCCGGGACAAAAGGCAATGCATATGTGATCATCTACAACGGGTATAACCTGCTATTGCCGATGACAGATGTAACCTGCACCGGCGATGCATGCCCGCATTCAGATCCGGCGCCGCGTCTGACCATTATATCGAGCGACAGCTGATGTTCGCTATCATGTGTCCCGACAATGCCCCTCAACGGCCTTGTCAGAAACACCGGCATAGATCGTCGTGATGCTTAAGGCAAAGCAAAGCATTTCGCGTGAGACAACACGACCAGGCGCGAAGACCATCGCGCAAGTACTGCGTCAGCAATTTGATCGCATACCGGATTCACTGTTTCACTCGCATTCGGCAATGTTTCTTACGGACGTGTTTGCGTTAGGCTACTATTTCGGCTTCGCCAAAGACACGAGCGGCACACACGGAATGCAGCGCGATGGTATCGACTTGGACTTTGTCAAAGATGTGCTTAGCCAAGTATTGGGTAACCCGTCGGCGGTTGACCCATTCATTGCCTATGCGCATTGCCTTCGAAACGATATCTTGTTTCAAAAAGGGTATGAGGCAGGATTAATGGATTTCAACGCGTGGAGCGAAAGTGATGGCAACCTGCTCCCCTTATGCTTAGCCCTTCATTTTAAAGGTTTCTAGCCACCCTACCGCGCGATAGCTGCATCACGATTTAGTCTCTGCGAATTGTAAACCCACGGAAAATTTGCACCTTCGTTTGCGTTTGACCACAAACCAAGACCTTGGCTCGTGCAATTCCTCTTTCCCCATATCGCCGCGGTGATGTGCCACCAGCTGAATGACACAGCGGCACTCATGGCCAGGAACAAGCCCGAGCAAGCAGGCACTTGGACCGCCAAGCTGCTCGACCAGAAACCGATCCGCCTCGCGACCGTCTCAATGGGCAACAAATCTGCCCGGATTTGCAACCACCGTGACAACAGGTTGGGTGCCGTTCTTTGGCAATAAACCCGCAAAGAACTGGGTATCGTCTCGTGAGGCAGCAAGACGGTGCAAATGTGCCACCTGGCAGGTGCTGGTCATGATCACCATTATCAATGGCCCGTCACCAACCCCGTGAAGACGAAGAAACGTCTTTCGGATCACATCACTTGCTCTCGCGCGCTGAAACATAAGTTCGATGCGATCAAAGCAGGCACCGTCACATTCCTTAGGGCCGCGAACATGCTTGGATGCAAAATAGCCGACGTTGAAGAGCGGACCGCGAGAGGCCTGCTCACAGAAACGCCACCATTTGCAAGGCGTCCCAAGAGGAAGGTCCGGACCGTCGATTTGGGCGGCGTCAGATATCGCGTGGCAGTATCCTCTGCAATGTGACCGGAACTGGCCCAATCACTCGGCGAGGACGCCTCAATTGCTGGTTCAGTGGCACCAATGGAAGAACCATGATGAGTCGACCACTTCCAAATCAATGCGTTGGGTTACCCGCAGTCTGGTGCGCCATATAGGTGGAACACAAAGCATGAAGATGCCGGCATTAAGCAGTCGCGCTTCTCGCGTAGGGTGCGCACACCTGTTACGCCAAAAGCTTAACGCCACGTTCACACATCCACCGCACGCCCCCTTAATCCGGGTAATCCCCGCCAAAGGGTCCGACGTTTTGCCGACGTGTGGCCGACGCTTTGCAGACCGGCTAAAACCGCTGAAAATAAAGGCGTTAACGCATGATTCGGGCATCATGCCCGGAACCCACCGCGCGCACCCCCACCGAACGTTGCATCACCCCCGCGATGCGCTACCATCACGATATGCGCCATTTCATCCTCGCCCTCTGCCTCGCTGCACCCGCGACGGCCCAGACCATTGAAACTGATCTCGAACTGGTTCTGCTCGCTGATGCATCAGGCTCCATTGACGCGGATGAACTGGCATTCCAGCGCCAATCCTACGCCACCGCGATCACCGATCCGGCAGTGGTCGCGGCGATTGAAAATACGCTTTATGGTTCTATCGCAGTGACTTACGTGGAATGGGCGACCAATCAGGCAACTGTTGTGGATTGGACCATCATCGCCAATATGCAAAGCGCCGAAAGTTTCGCCAACGCCCTGATCGGTCCACCCCGTCAGGCGGGCGGGCGCAACGCCATCGGCTCTGCCCTGCTTTACGGTATGGCGCAGATAGAAGGTAATGATATCAGGGGCTTCCGCCGTGTCATCGACTTTTCCGGGGACAGCATGGGCAACAGCTACGGCCCGCCCATTACCGTCGCACGGGACGAGGTGCTGGCCAATGGGATCACGATCAACGCCTTACCGATCCTGCGCGGCGGACAGATCGGGCAGAACCTGCCAGAGGCTTACGAACAAAGCATTATCGGCGGGCCAAACGCCTTTGTCATGCCCGCCCAAAGCGGGCCGGAATTCACCGATGCGGTGCGGCGCAAACTGATCCTGGAGATCGCAGGCACCACGCCACAAACGCAGCTCGCCTCACTCCTGCTGGATCGCCTGCAGGAAGGCCAATAGATCCACAATCGGCTGCGACGTCATGATCGGTTGCCCGGTCTCGGCCTTGGTGGCCACATCGGTCCCCGCAAAGAAGTCGCCATAGACGGGCATGGAACTGCCATGGCTGACCAGCGGTTCGCGCCCATCAATGCGCATCACCACGCGGGTCACCGGAAAAACATCATTATTCCGGGCAGTTAGCGTCGTCAAATCCGCAGGCCGCACCACCAAAGACGGCGACATCGGCCCGTTACCGGCACCCGCGACCCCATGGCAGGTCGCGCAATAAAACTGATAAAGTGACGCGCCCTGCTGCACATCCTGCGCCAGGGCGGGTGCTGCAAATCCTATCAAAAGGCCAAGAATAGCAATGCGCATCGGGTCCTCCTATCATCATGATAAGAAGAGCCTAGAGCGGCAATTCAGCCCTTGCGTTGATACATATCAAGAAGGGCTTAGCGCAAGGTCAGATTACCAATCGCGGCCCGGATCGTGCTATCGGTATCATCGCTATCGCCAGAAACCGCCAATCCAACCAAAGCGCCGGGCGCACCGCCAAAGGCGCGGGCATAATCTGCTGCCAAATCAACGCTTTCGCTATGTGATCCGGTGCCGGCCTGCCGCAGGGCAATGGTCACCCCCTGCCCCGCAGGACCATAGGGCGACGGGATCACCTGCCCCCGGCTGTGATTGCCGCCCCAGGCATATTGCATGATCCGCACATCATCATTTCCAAGCAGGCTACGGATATTTGCGCCCTGCAAACCAGGGGCCAGCGCCTCTGGCACAAACACGAAATAAAGCGAGATATTGCGATCATCCCCACCCTTTCGGGCGAGGTTGGTCGCAGGCACGGATTGCTCGACCGTCCAGCTCCAGGATGCGGCCTTGCTGCCCCAATCGCCCTGCCCCACACGCGTCCAGGCAATGGAAACCGATCCGTCAGACACCATGCTAAGCGTGTTGCCGAACCGGTAGTCATTGGAGCTGAACAGCGACAGGCGTTGTTCCTGCCAACCATTGGCAAAACTGACAGGCCCGGCAGCGGCGGGCAAAGCAAGGGTCAGGGCAAGGGCGGCAGAAAGCGAGAGGCGCATGAGGTCATCCTTTTGAATAGTCGCCTCATGACCTACCCTAAAAACCACATGCGCCAAGGCGCAAACCCCTGCATTCACAGGATTGTCAGCCGCGCGTTATTGCTGAAGGCTTTCCAGATAATCGGTCAGCACCAACAGCCGCATCGGCACCGGCGTGCCCAAACCGTCATTTTCGACAATCACCGTATCGCCCATATCACCAGCACCAAATTCCGGCATCGCCGGGCTGAAATGCGCACCGCGGTCCAGGCCGTCAATCGTGCTCATCACCTGATCACGCGGGAAAACACCGCCATTGCGGGCGGCGATTGTGGTCAGGTCGGGTGGGGCGACAGCCAGACCGCGCGCGGCGGGACCACCGCCCTTGCCATCGGCGCCGTGACAACTCGCACAGCTTTCGTCATAGGCGGTGCGCCCATCAACCGGTTCTTCGACGCAGGCCGCCAGGCCCAGTGCTGCCACGGTCATCAATATGTTTCGCATGCTCTGCCTCCTTGTTTTCAGACACCTTAACAAAGACAGCGATGCCCGACCATGATCTAACGCAAAGACCGCATGATCCGGCTTGCGATTTCTTGCCGAGGCTGTTCCAAATCGGGCAGACGCCGGACATCGCAAAGGATCGCCCATGCTACATTACATCTTGATCATGCTTGCAGCGGGGGTCGGCATCCCGGTTCTGGCGGCGCTGAACGCCGCATTGGGCCGGCATATCGGATCACCCGCAGTGGCCGCCACAGTGCTGTTTGTCGTGGCGCTTGGCACGACGGCTGTGGTGGCCCTGCTGACCAATCCCGGCGCAGTGTCGAAACTGGCCGGTGCGCCGAAACATCTGTTTCTGGCGGGCACATTGGTGGCGTTTTACGTGCTGTCGATCACATGGATCGCGCCGACAATGGGCGTGGGCAACGCGGTGTTTTTCGTTCTGCTGGGGCAGCTGATATCCGCAGCTGCGATTGATCACTTCGGCCTGTTCAACGCGCAAATATCGCCGCTGACGCTGACGCGGGCGGCAGGAATTGCACTGATGGCGGCAGGGGTTTTTGTTACCCAGAAAGCGTAAGCACCTGATCCCACAGCGCGTCAGGCACGTCGATTTCCGTCATCGCGGGCCGGTCGGCGCCCGGTATGCGTGCGCCGTCCTGCGCCATCACGGCGTCAGCCACGCGGGCAAAACGGTCAGCGAAATCAGCGTGATAGGTGCCCGGATCCATCAGGATGTAAAACTGACCCAGCCCATGGGGCGGCCCATCGGGCAGCTTCAGACCGCCCACATCCAGCGAATTGACCGATCCGGTCATACCTGCGGCCAAAAGTTCGGCCATCAGCCCAAAACCCCAGCCCTTGTAGCCCCCCGCACTGACCAGCGCGCCTTTCAGCGCGGCCTCCGGGTCTGTCGTCGGCTGGCCGTCAGCATCCACAGCCCAACCCAGCGGGATCGCCTCACCCGCAGCCTTGGCCATGGTGATCTTGCCCAGGGCCACCGCAGAGGTCGAGAAATCAAAATGCAGCGCCGGTTTGTCAGCGCCCGGCACGGTCATCGCAATCGGGTTCGTGCCGATTACCGCCTTGTTGCCGCCTGGCGGGGCCACCACCGGAGAGGCATTGGTAAAGCCAATCCCGATCAGCCCTTCGGCAGCGATCTGTTCGGTAAAATACCCCAGCGAGGTGCAGGTATGGGCATGGGCCACAGCCAATGTGGCAACGCCATTTTCGCGGGCGGTCTTGATCGCCTCTGGCAACGCCATTGCAAACGCATATTGGGCAAAACCGAAACGCGCATCAGACAAAACCGCAGCCGGGCGGGGTTTGCTGACGACCGGGTCAACATCGCCTTTGACACGACCGGATCGCAACTGGGTGCAATAGCTTTCCAGATAATAAAGCCCGCAAATCACATTGCCCAACGCCTCTGCCCGTGCCACCGCGCGAGCGACGGATCGGGCCTGTGGGTTCGCTGCACCATGGGCTGTCAACGCGGCAAAGCTGCGTTCTTCAATCTGGGTCACTGATACTTTCATGATGTCTCCAATATACCGGCCGTCAGGCGCACCTGCCGGTCCATCCGGGCCGCAAGGTCAAGGTTATGCGTGGCAATCACCGCCGCCAACCCGGTGTCGCGCACCAATGTCATCAGGGCGCCAAAAACCTTGTCCGACGTCTCAGGGTCAAGGTTGCCCGTTGGTTCATCTGCCAGCAAAAGTGCCGGTTCATTGGCCAGCGCCCGGCAAAACGCCACCCGCTGCTGTTCACCACCAGACAAGGCCGCCGGGCGGTGCGTGGCGCGTTCGGCCACGCCGACCTTGTCCAGCAACGCCATGGCCCGCGCCTGCGCATCCCTTTCGCTGACCCCGTTGGCCAGTTGCGGCAATACGATATTTTCCAGCGCCGTGAATTCCGGCAGCAAATGATGGAACTGATAGATAAATCCGACAGTCGCGCGACGCACCGCCGTGCGCCTGCGATCCGACAGGCGGGTCATATCCTCACCCGCGATCTGCACCGTCCCCTGATCAGGCGTATCCAGCAGCCCGGCAATATGCAGCAAAGTCGATTTACCGGCGCCAGACGGGGCGACCAGCGCGACGATTTCACCGGGCTGGACCGCCAGATCAATGCCTTGCAACACCTGCACTTCGTTCGGCTTGCCGTGGTTATAGGCCTTGGTCAGGCCCGTCAGTTCCAGCGTGGGATTACTCATAGCGTAGCGCCTCAACCGGGTTCATCCGGGCTGCACGGCGGGCCGGGAAAATCGTGATAATCCATGACAGGCCCAATGACAGCGACATCGCCTTGATCACGTCAGACAGGTGCAATTCGGCAGGCACATTATAGATCCCCCTGATCGACGGATCCCAGACGCCACCCCCGGCAACATAGTTCACAAGGCTGAAAATCTGGTCGATATAGATCGCAAAAAGACAGCCCAGCACGACCCCAAAGAACGTGCCGATGGTGCCAATCCCCGCCCCGCAGATAAAGAAAATACGCAGGATCGACCCTTCGGTCAGGCCCATTGTGCGCAGGATACCCACATCGCGCCCCTTGTTTTTTACCAGCATGATCAAGCCACTAATGATATTCATCGACGCCACCAGCACAAGGATCGACAGGATGATGAACATCACGTTGTCCTCGATCGTAAGCGCCCGCAGGAAGCGGCCCACCCTGTCCTGCCAGCTATAGGCCCACAGGCCAGGCCCGGCGGTATTGGCGATGGGTTGTTTCAACTCCTCTGACTGGTTGATATCGTCCAGCCGGACCTCCAGTTCATCCACCACCCCATCGCGGTTAAAGATCAACTGCGCCACGTCAAAGGGCAGATAGGCGCGGACCTGATCAATCTGATAGCGGCCCGTGGAAAAGATGAACACCACATCATAGGCATTGCGGCGCAGTGACCGTCCAGCGGGGCTGTTGGTGCCCGCGCGGGTGGTGATGACCAGCCGATCCCCAATCGTCAGCCCCAGATTATCCGCCAAGGCAGAACCAAGGGCGATGCCATTGGGCAGGTCATCAATATTGCCGATGGTCCGTTCGCTTTGCACAATCGCGTCAGAGGCTTTGAGGTCTTCCAACCGGATGCCATAGATATCGGCCAGGGCCAGCCGCCCGGTGCTGCCTTCGGCCATGGACTGACCGCGGATCAGGGGGGCCACGCTGGCCACACCATCAATAGTCATGATCCGGTCGGCCATATCCTCGTATTCGGCGATCACGTCACGGGGCTGCACAACCGACACATGCGCGTTGGCGCCGACGATGGTGTCAATGAACTCTGCCCGGAACCCTGACCGGACCGCCAGCGTCGCGATCAGGGCGAATACCGCCAAGGTCACCCCGATCAGGCTGATCCAGGTCATCACACTGACCCCGCCCTCGGCGCGTTTGGCGCGGATATAACGCCATGCGATCATCCATTCGAATTTGGAAAACGGGGCGGTGTGTTTCACCAATGCCATGACTGCTCCGGGTTGCGATTTGCGCGCAAACTGGGGGCTGTGGGGTCAATGGTCAAGCAGACATATGGCGGCGGGTCAAACAGATGCGAGGTATTGCGCAACGGTGGCCGGCGTTTGGGCGGGTTGCGTGGGTACGCTGGTGAACACTGCAAACCGATCCAGCTCCACCTTGCAAGGACGGGCCAACATCCGGTTGACGATACCAATGGCGATCGTGTCCGTGGTCACGCCCGGGTCCAGAACGATTTGCCCGCCCGACACGTGACGCCGCGACATTTGCAGTCCTTTGGCGGGTGTGGGGTTGTATTCAAAATGATTATCCCCCGCCTCCGGGACAGTGCGATGGGCGTCAAAAATCGCCTCGACCGCCGCCTGGCTTTGGGCTTGCCCCAACGCAACGTAGGTATCGTAACGCGGGCCTGCGATGATGTGCCCAGCTGCATTGCGCGTATCGTCCTCATCAAAGAACATATGCCTCTTTTCGGACTGCGTGACGTCAATCAGCGGCCCATTGTCATGCATGGTTCTGAGCCGACCGCAAAGTCGTGAAGCATTCAGGCGCTTCAACCCGCCAAATGCGAAATAGAACGTGGGTGCGCGACCGCCATCATAAGTGGCGAAACAATAGTTCTCGGACCGGAACAACTGCATCATCTTGAAACGGGTCGCGAGCGGAACACCATCCAGTGTAGACATGGCAAACCTCCGATATGCAGCGCCCAGACAAATTTGGCGCGGCTCTGTAAAGGAGTTTATGGATCGGTGAGAAAGTGCGCTGTGCGCAAAATCACAAAACTCACCAATGATTGCCGGGCGTTTGCAATGGTGTCAGGTCGCGACCCGCCGCCAGCGCCTTGCCCGCTGCGGCCCAAAGCAACCCACGCCGCAGCATTTCAAAGGCCGGGCCATCCGCAATCACATCTGGCTGGTGGCCCAGCGCATTGTAATAGACCCGGCCAAGCCCCCATGCCCGCGTCCAGACCACCGGCATGTCCACCGGGCCATTGGGGCTGTGATACCAGTCCACCACATCCGTCCGGGTCGTGGCCAGCACATTGATGGATGGGTCCAGATGCAGGTAATATTGTTCACTTTGCACATCGAAATCATCGATACCGGCCACCAGCGGATCATCAGATGTGATATTGACCCTATAGCGCACCCCGTCACCGCCCGGATGCGCGACCCAATTGGCCCCGGTCATGAATTGCCATAGCGGGCTGGACCGGAACGCATCACACATGCCCCCGTGACAACCGGCAATGCCAGTGCCATGGGCCACCGCCTCTGACACATTGGTGGCGGCCTCACGGCTTAGCGTGCCATCGGTCCAGACCGGCACAATCAGGTCCAGCGCCCGCAACGCCTGCGCATCGTCAAAGCAATCAAGGTTATCGGTCACCGTCACGGTCATGCCAGCCTCGGTCAGCATCTCCCGGAAAATGGCCGCAACCTTGTCGGGCGCATGGCCATCCCAGCCACCCCAAACGATCAATGCATCGCTCATCTGCGTACTCCTGCAAGTTTTGGTAGCGGGTTTGGGGCCTCAGCCACCAATGTCGGGCGGGCAACTGGCGGATTGACCTGCACACCCGGTTCGCGGCGCGACGGCTTTGGTTTGCGGCGGAACAAGCGGCGCAAGGGGGCGGCCATTGTTGCAAGGGTCGCGGCCAAAGCGACCCACCCGGCCAGAAACCCAACCACGGCGGATGCGGCACCCGCCGTGCTGATCGGCATGGCCGGTGTGAAATCACCCCAAACCGCCCATAATATTGGACCGTCAGCCAGACGATGCGGCATCGCGATACGCTGCAATGGCGAAGCGGCGCGCAGGGCAATCAGATTATCCGACAGGCGGGCATGTCGGGCAAACATCGCCCGCATATCCGCCTGATGCCGTTCCTGAAAGGCGGAGGCTGACAAATCCTGCAACGCCTCTTCGCGGCCCATGCCTTCGGCCAAAGCGGCGGCATCAAAGGCTTTCACCTCAACAGTCAGGGCATCCACCTGCCCGGCCAACCGTTGCAGATATTGCTGTGAAAATTCAGGATATTGCGACAGGCCCGCCGCACCGGCCAGTCCGCCCGCCAAACACAGAACCCGGATCATGCCCGGACCCTCGCGCCATTCATGCCATACATCTGCTGCCTCGGATCGTTTTTGTCTTTTCCGAAGGTTAGCAGAAAATGCGCTATGCGTTAATGACAAACTCAACGCGGCCCAGACCTGTATTTGCGGCACCAGTTTTCGTCGCTCAACAGACTTTCTTGAAAGTCTGACAACAAATCCTCACAGAGGATTTGACCTCAATTTCTCTCAGAGAAATTGACTGCCCGATCACCACAAACCTTGTAAAGCTGCATTGAACAGTGCGCTAACCACCATTCTTCCGCAGCCAATCAATCACATTCTCCGCGTCGCTGTCGGGCGGAAAAACCGGGTAGAACACCTTTTTGATCTGACCGTCACAAACGATCATCGTCAGGCGTTTATGCAGGGCTTTGCCCTCTACATCCATCTTCGGCAAGTCCATCGCGGCACCAAACGCCCCCTTGGCATCGGACAAAAGCGGGAATGGTAAATGCAGCCGCTCCGCCGCCTCTGCCTGATAGGCTGTATCCTGCACCGACAGACCAAACAAATGATTAACCCCGTGACCCTGCAATTCGGCAAAATGGTCACGAAACGCGTAGGACTGCGGCGTGCAGCCCCGTGCGCCGGGAATGTCATCCCAGCCATCGGGCAAATCCCGGTCGGGCCGGCCTGTCATCGGGTAGATATAGATCACAGCCCAGCCGCTTAATGTCGACAGGTTGACCGATTTCCCATCGGTTGCGGGCAGTGACACATCCGCCAGCGCCATACCCTCCAAATGATCCGCGCGCCCATCGTCAGACGGGGCGGGGATCAGGGACCAATCAACCTCGTTCAGGCTCATGCGATACAGTTATAGATCTGGGCGATCCGCTCCACCGCCTGTTCGGGTGGCATTTCTTCGCTGGTCCCAGTGCGGCGGCTGGTCAGCTCAACCACCCCGTTTTTCAGACCGCGCGGGCCGACTGTAATCCGCCATGGCAGGCCAATCATATCCATCGTGCCAAACTTGGCCCCTGCTCGTTCATCCCGGTCGTCATAGAGCGGCTCCAGCCCCAAAGCTGTCAGGCTGTCATAGATCGCGTTACAAGCGGCATCCGCCTCTTCATCGCCGGATTTCATGTTCAGGATACCGCAATGGAACGGGGTGACCTGTTCGGGCCAGATGATGCCCTTGTCATCATGGCTCGCCTCAATAATCGCTCCAATCAGGCGCGACACACCAATCCCGTGCGAGCCCATATGGACCGGCACCTTGTTGCCCTTGCCATCATCCACCTCGGCCTTCATAACCTCGGAATATTTTGTCCCGAAATAAAATATCTGGCCCACCTCGATCCCCCGCGCCGTCCTGCGACGCTCCTCGGGGACTTCGGCAAAAATGCTGTCATCATGGGTTTCGTCGGTCCGGGCGTAGGGGGCCGTCCATTCATCGAAAATCGCCTGACACTGGTCCACACTGTCATAATCCACAGCCCGGTCGCCCAGATGCAGATCAGTGACCGCGCTGTCATAAAAAACTTCGGATTCGCCGGTTTCGGCCAGCACAAGGAATTCATGCGTGTAATCACCACCAATCGGGCCACCATCTGCCTGCATCGGAATGGCCTTCAGCCCCATCCGCTCATAGGTGCGCAGATAGCTGACCATATGGCGATTATAGGCGTGCAGCGCGTCTTCCTTCGTCAGATCGAAATTATAACCATCCTTCATGAAAAACTCGCGGCCGCGCATGACACCGAAACGAGGGCGGACCTCATCCCGGAATTTCCACTGAACATGGTAAAGGGTCAGGGGCAGTTCCTTGTAACTGCCGATATGGCTGCGGAAGATATCGGTGATCAGTTCCTCATTCGTGGGACCATAAAGCATATCGCGACCATGGCGGTCCTCGATCCGCAGCATTTCGCGGCCATAGTCGTTGTAACGCCCGCTTTCCTGCCACAGTTCTGCGGGTTGCAAGGTGGGCATCAGCATCGGCAAATGGCCCGCGCGCTGCTGTTCCTCATGCACGATATTTTCCAGCTTGCGCAGCACCTTGAAACCCATGGGCAACCACGAATAGATGCCCGCGCTGGCCTGTTTGATCATGCCCGCCTGCAACATGTAGCGGTGGCTGACAATCTGCGCCTCGCGCGGCGTTTCTTTGAGAACTGGCAGAAAATAGCGGCTCAGGCGCATAGGTGTCCCCTTGGATGAAATCTGTTCAGCAGGTTTAGGGCGCATACCAAACAGTGACAAGCAACAACAACATATGAACAACGCAGATGTTTGAGGTGGAAAACGCGCATGTTCTGGACGCAATTTTCTGACAGGCTGCGATGATCCGCTACGCGCCACGGCAAGCACTCTCGAAATTGAGTGCAAATGAAACACATTTCCGACCACAATTGTCCTTATTGTGGTCGGAAAAAGTGCTAAAGTATCATAGGTTTTGTATATTGTTTGAGTAAATGGTGAATAAATGAGCAGTCTTATTGATAGTTTTACACTTGTTGCCGCCATTGTTGTTGGTGTCACCTTGGCGCCCGTTTCTGCGTTCGCCCAACAAAGCGACACTTCAGAACAGCAGACTGATCCGGCCTTGCCAAACGTTGCCGATTTAGAAACGAGTGATGCCGCCGACAATCAGGATACCGCAATTGCCGAGCAGGCTGCACTGGCCGCCCAAACCGCCGCCGCCCTAAGAGCAGACGCCGAAGCAAAGGCTGCAGCCGCAACAGATGCTGTCGTTGCCGCCTCCGAAGTTGTTGAGATTTCCACAGCTGCTGCGAAGGCCGCGGCAGAACCTGAAGCGAAAGCCGCGACCATTGCTGCCGCAGAAGCCGTTGCCGCTATCGCGACTGAAGCTCTTGGCGTCGCTGCCGAAGCTGTTGCCGCCAGCACAGCGGCAACAGAGATTGCTGTCGCTGCTGAGGCGGAAGCCGAAGCCCTTGCCGCCGCCGCTACTGAAGCTGCCGCAAAAGCGGCAGCCGAAGCCGCGCTCGCAGAGGCCAGCGATACGCCTCAAGATCAACAGAATGTCGATCCCCAAATAGATGAGATCGAACTGCGTTCCGCTGATGGGTTTGTTGCCCTGAAAGGTTTTATCGTCGATTTTGACGACATCCTCATCACGGTCAGGACGTCATCCGGGATCGTCGGCATTGAAAACGATAGGATCGAATGCATCGGGGCCGCGTGTCCGCCCGAATTGCTGGCCGATCCCTAACCGGTATTGCGATCAGACGCCCCTGATTTTTGATTTAATCCAAACCTCACAACGACCTCGGCACAAATGTGCGTGTGCCGCCCCTCTTTAACGAATGGAGACACTTTAATGAGTTTTACCGCCCCTCAAACCGCCTCGGCCTGTCTTGTGGCAATTGGTCTTTCCGCGATGGCTTCTACAGCGCAAGCGCAAGCCATTGAATGTGGCAGCACCTATACCGTGCGTTCCGGCGACTCACTGTCGCAGATCGCAAGTGACATCTATGGATCGTCGCGTGATTTTCAGATCATCTACAGCGCCAATTCCGCTGTCATCGGGCCAAACCCGGGTATCATCAGCATTGGTGCGGAACTGAAAATCCCCTGCTTGGATGATGAAGTTGCTGCGTCAACAGCAAACGCAGCCGCAATAACCGAGATCCAGACAACCGAACAAATGTCAGCACCGACGGTTGAAATGATCCGGGTTGTGGCTGGTGGCAACTGGGCCCCGTTCCTAAGCGAAGAGCAGGCGCAAGGCGGCATGCTGACCGAGATTGTGAATGTGGCGCTGGAAAATGCGGAAGGCAGCCCGGACTACCGCATCGATTTTATCAATGATTGGGGCGCGCATCTGCAGCCGCTGATCTCTGACCATCGCTACGACTTTTCTCTGGCGTGGTTCCAACCTAATTGCGATATCGTTGACCGGCTCAGCGATGACAGCAAGTTCCGTTGCAACAACCTGCTTTGGTCGGAAACGCTGTTTGAACAGATCCTTGGATATTACACTCGGTCGGGTGAACCGGCCCCTACATCATACGAAGACATGTTCGGCAAAACGATTTGTCGTCCCGCCGGTTACTCAACCTTTATGCTTGAAGAGCACGACCTGGTTGAACCGAATGTGACAATGGCGCGTGATGACACACCGCAAGGTTGCTTCAATGGGCTGGCAGAGGGGCGCTACGACGTCGTGGCGCTTGCTGTTGATACGGCTGATGGCGTGATCACCTCTGAGGGGTTGGGCGATCAGGTTGTTTACAATGAACCACTAAGCCAAGTCTTGACGGTTCACGCCGTTATCTCGAACACCAACCCCAACGCCGAAGCCTATCTCGAAACACTGAACGACAGCCTGCTTGAAATGAAGCTGAAAGGACAGTGGTTCGGCATTGTGCGCCGCCATCTCACTGAATTCCGGGCCGCCAATCAGTCCTAGGCTTGCGAACCAACTGACAATGAAACCGCCCCGTTCTTGAACGGGGCGGTTTTTCGCATTCCATGCATCAGGGTGGCCATTTCGATGAAGCCACTCCAACAAATGCGACACTAGGGTCAGGACCCTAGGGTCACGACCCATTAATTCCGCTCCGCTGGCGCCAAAACCGCAAAATATCAGGGGTTTGAGTTATGCAGCGAATAACGGGTTATTCGCAAATGGCTCACGCCGCTGAAATGAAGCGGTTTTGACGTCCGCAGGATTTGCCGGATTTTCCGCGTGATCTGCGTTGCAACTGCTTGAAATTCAACCAGAGTTCCTGCGCAGATGCGCCTTGTCACACGAAAAATCTGTCAAACCAGCGGAGCGGAATTAATGGGTCCTGACCCTAGAGACATCAACTGGACGTGAGCCAGTAGAATAAATCGCAGGTCAGGGGCGTAACCGGTGTAGAACCCACACCGAGGAGCCTCCAATGCAACGCCTTTTCGCCCTGATCCTGATGCTGACGCCGCTTGCCAGCCTTGCTGCCCCCGTCAGTTACAATCTGCAATCCGACCGGTCAGAGGTCGGGTTTGTCTACACGCTCAGCGGTGCGCAAAATCGCGGCTCCATGCCGGTGCGCAGCGCGCAGATTGCCATTGACCTTGACCAGTTCAGCAATTCCAGCGCCGATGTGACCGTTGATGTGACCCGTGCGCGCACCGGGCTGATCTTTGCGACCGAGGCGTTGAAAGCAAACAGTGTGCTAAATGCCAGCGCCCATCCCACGATCCGGTTTCAATCCACCGCAATCCGGCCAGATAACCCGCGCAACCTGTCGGCAGGTGGTAAAATCGACGGGCTGTTGACGATTCGGGGCGTCACCCGCCCGGTGACCCTGAACGCTGCCGTCTTTCGCCAGCAAGGCACAGCCGATGGCGACCTGAGCCAGTTGAGCTTTCGGATCAGCGGTGCGGTCCGCCGGTCGGATTTCGGGGCCAGCGGATATAGCGATCTTGTGAATGATGTGATCCAGCTGGATATCGCAGCACGGGTGGTGCGGGCGCAGTAATTCCGCGCGCACCCTTGCACCAGCCCGACCCATAACGCATCTATGCTCAAAGCAATTTGGATGAGTTATGGCGCTACCGGTCGGACAACAAGCAAAGTATTGGGGCATCGCCACGGCGCTGTTCCTTGTCATCTTATGGTTTCTGGGCGACGTGATCCTGCCCTTTGTGCTGGGTGGGGCGATTGCCTACTGCCTTGATCCGTTGGCCGACAGACTGGAACGGGCCGGATGCACCCGCACATTGGCCGTGGCCATCATCACCCTGATCGCCGTCCTGATCTTTGTGCTGTTGATCCTATTGGTGATCCCGACCCTGATCCAACAGACCGCCGCCCTGATCGACACAGCGCCCGAACTTTTTGGACGGCTGCAGGCATGGCTGACCGAAAGGTTCCCCCAAATCCTCGATGAGGACAGCACGGTCCATCAGCAATTGCTGGCCATCGGTGACACGATCCAATCCAAAGGGGGCGAGTTGGTCAACGGGCTGGTCAGTTCCGCATTGGGGCTTATCAACATTCTTGTGTTGCTGGTGATCGTGCCCGTAGTGGCGTTTTACATGCTGCTCGACTGGGACAACATGACTGCAAAGATCGACAGCATGCTGCCCCGCGACCATGTTGAAACCATCCGCTCCATCGCCCGCGATATCGATGCAACACTGGCATCATTCATCCGCGGCCAGGGCACGGTCTGCCTGATCCTGGGCACCTATTACGCGGCGGGGCTGATGCTGGCGGGCTTGAATTTCGGGCTGATCGTCGGGTTCATCGCCGGGTTGATCACCTTCATTCCTTATGTCGGCGCGCTGGTCGGCGGCGTTCTGGCCGTTGGGCTTGCGCTGTTCCAATTCTGGGGATCTATCGAGGTCGCAGATGGCGACACGGTCGGCTATGCGACCAATTGGGTGCGGATCGGCATCGTCGCGGGCATCTTTGGCTTTGGGCAATTTCTGGAAGGGAATATCCTGACCCCGAAACTGGTTGGCGGTTCCATCGGATTGCACCCTGTCTGGCTGCTTTTTGCCCTGTCGGTTTTTGGGTCCTTGTTCGGCTTCGTGGGGATGCTTGTCGCGGTTCCCGTTGCCGCGATGCTTGGCGTGCTCGCCCGATACGGGCTGGAACGCTACAAACAAAGCCTGCTTTATCGCGGGCAATCCACGGACGATTAAATGGCCCGGCAGATGTCATTTGACTGGCCAACCGGTGTTGCGCTGGGGCCTGACGACTTTTTCGTGTCAGAAGCGAATGCGAAGGCTTTCGCGATGCTGCAAGACCCGCAACACTGGCCAGAGCGTAAGCTGGTCATCGCAGGCCCCGCAGGCTGTGGCAAAAGCCATCTTGCGCGGATCTTCCAGGCTGAAAACGGCGGCGACATGTTACAGGCGGCCCAGATCACACCGGACACACGCAGCGATGCAACCACCGTCATCATCGAAGATATGGACACGCTGCCCGCCAATGCAGAAGAGGCCGTGTTCCACATCCATAACAACCTGCGCACCAGCGGCGGGACCTTGTTGCTGACGGCCAATAACGCGCCCAGCCGGTGGCCCATCACCCTGCCCGATCTGGCCAGCCGGATGCAGGCCACGACCCTGATAACAATCACCAGCCCCGATGACGCACTGCTGCAAGCGCTGATCATGAAACTCTTCGCCGACCGGGGGATCAGCCCCAAACCTGATCTTGTTGCCTATCTTGGCAAGCGGATTGAGCGGTCTTACGCCGCCGCTGCCGCCATCGTGGCGCAACTGGATGAAACCGCATTGGCCACCGGTGACAAGATCAACCGGCAACTGGCCAAGCGACTGCTGGACAAGGCGGGCTAGCCCCGCGATACTTGTCATACTCCCGCAACAGTTCCAGCCGACAAGGCGCTATGACAAAAGCAAATTTCCTCATCGGGGATTATCCCTCCCCAACGACACTTGATATTGACCTCAAGACTCCCGCCCGGTTCGTCAACCGCGAGATGAGCTGGCTCAGCTTTAACTGGCGGGTGCTGGAAGAGGCTGAAAACCCGCGCGTGCCACTGCTGGAACGGCTGCGCTTTCTATCGATCTCGGCCACCAATCTGGATGAATTTTATACCGTGCGGGTCGCGGGCCTGCGCGAATTGGCGAATGAGGGCAACACGACCCCGGGTCTGGACGGGCGCACCCCTGCCGAACAACTGGCGATCATCGACATCGATGCGCGCAACCTGATGATGCGGCAGCAAACCGTATTCACGCAACTGAACAATGATTTGGCTGCGGCCAATATCCAATTGCTCACCCGCGACAAGCTCAGCAAGGCAGATGTGGATTATCTGGAGGACGTGTTTATCGAACAGGTCTTTCCGGTTCTGTCACCGCTGGCGATTGATCCCGCCCACCCGTTCCCGTTCCTGCCCAACGAAGGCTTTGCATTGGCGCTGCAGCTGGTCCGCAATGACAACAGCCGCACTCTCCGCGCATTGCTGCCGGTGCCGGCACAGATCGACCGTTTCGTGCCCCTGCCATCAGATGACGGACACCGGTTCCTGCCACTGGAGGAACTGCTCTTGCTGCATATCGGGCGGCTGTTCCCCGGCTATCAGATCAAGGGCAGCTGCGCCTTCAAGGTCCTGCGCGACAGCGATCTGGAGGTCGAGGACGAAGCCGAAGACCTGGTGCGCGAATTTGAAGTCGCCTTGAAACGCAGGCGCCGGGGCGAGGTTGTGCGGCTGAAAATGTCCGCCGGGGCACCTTCTGCCCTGAAATCGCTGATCATGAACGAACTACATGTGGGCGAGGAAACCGTGATCGAGGTGGACGGCTTGATCGGCATCGCTGATCTGGGCGAACTGGTGCTGGATGCGCGGCCCGATCTGCTTTGGCCACCGTTCAGCCCGCGCGTGCCCGAACGGGTGCAGGACCACGACGGCGATATGTTCGCCGCGATCCGGCAAAAGGATATGCTGCTGCACCACCCTTATGAAACCTTCGACATGGTCGTGCGGTTTCTCGCACAGGCCGCGCGTGACCCGAACGTGGTTGCGATCAAACAAACGCTATACCGAACCTCCAAACGCTCACCGATTGTCGAGGCGTTGTGCGAAGCAGCCGAAGACGGCAAATCCGTCACTGCATTGGTGGAACTGAAGGCCCGGTTCGACGAGGCCGCAAATATCCGGCAATCGCGGCGGCTGGAACGGGCGGGCGCGCATGTGGTCTATGGGTTCCTGAACTACAAAACCCATGCCAAGATCAGCACAGTTGTGCGGCGCGAGGGCGACAAGCTGGTCACCTATACCCATTTTGGCACAGGGAACTATCACCCGATTACGGCGCGCATTTACACCGACCTCAGTCTGTTCACCTGCGACGCAAAACTGGGGCGGGACGCGACCAAAGTGTTCAACTATCTCTCTGGCTATGCGCAACCTGACGGGCTCGAAAATCTGGCCATTTCGCCGCTGACCCTGAAACAAACCCTGCTGGATCGGATCGCGGCAGAGGCGGCAAATGCCAAGGAAGGCAAGCCGGCCGCCATCTGGGCCAAGATGAATTCGCTGATCGAAAGCGATGTGATCGACGCGCTTTATGCAGCCAGCCAGGCCGGGGTGAAAATCAGCCTTGTGATCCGTGGCATCTGCGGGCTGCGACCAGGGGTCAAGGACCTGTCGGAAAACATCCGGGTCAAATCGGTTGTCGGGCGATTTTTGGAACATTCCCGGATCGTCTGCTTTGGCAACGGGCATGACTTGCCCAGCAAAAAGGCCAAGGTGTATATCAGTTCCGCCGACTGGATGGGGCGCAATCTCAACCGGCGGGTTGAAACACTGGTTGAGATCAAGAATGCCACCGTCAAGGCACAGATCGTCAGCCAGATCATGGCGGCCAATATGGCTGATGTCACACAAAGCTGGATCATGGCCGCCGATGGCAGCTTTACCCGCACACCCTTGGCCGAAGGTGAGTTCCCGTTCAACTGTCACCGGTTCTTTATGGAAAACCCATCGCTGTCAGGGCGCGGTTCTGCAGGGGCCAGCGACGTTCCGCAATTGACGCATACGGATGATTAACCGATACCTGTTGCGGGGATAGCGACGGGGACCACATGACAAAGCATCCTGAAAGCATTGACTGGGGTCCGTTCGGGCGTCCGCTATTCGAAGATGCCGCTGCCAAGGGCCTAAGCCGGGTTGGGGTGATCGATGTGGGATCCAACTCTGTCCGGTTGGTGGTGTTTGATGGGGCGGCACGGTCGCCCGCCTATTTCTACAACGAAAAAATCATGTGTGCGCTTGGCGCTGGCCTGTCGCAAACCGGGCATCTGAACCCCGAAGGGCGCAAGCGCGCAATCTCGGCGATCCGCCGCTTTGCCGCGCTGGCCAAGGGGATGGGCATCCTGCCACTGACCGCCGTCGCCACCGCCGCCGTGCGCGAGGCATCGGATGGACAGGCATTCCGGGACGAGGTGCAGCGCGAAACCGGTATCAAGCTGTGGGTGATCGATGGCAAGGAAGAGGCGCGATTGTCAGCGCAGGGCGTCCTTTTGGGTTGGCCGGGCAGTTATGGGCTGGTCTGTGATATCGGTGGGTCGTCAATGGAACTGGCCGATCTGGCGGAAGGCCGGGTTGGCCGGCGGGTGACATCCGCACTTGGCCCGCTGAAGCTACGCGAAATCAAAGGCGGCAAGAAAGCCGTCAAAGCCTATGTGCGTGAAACCATGGAACGCCTGCATGACGACATGGGCAATACAACCGGCATGCGGCTGTTTCTGGTCGGTGGGTCATGGCGGGCCATCGCCCGCGTCGATATGGAACGCCGCGAATACCCGCTGACTGTGCTGCACGAATATCGGATGACATCGCGCCAGATCAGCAAGACGGCCGAATATATCCGCAAATCCGATCTTCAGGAACTACGCAGCCGCTGCAATATCTCAGACAGCCGGATGTCGCTGGTGCCGCTCGCCTCCATCGTGCTGAAGGAACTGATGCGCACCTTCAAACCCAAGGATGTGGCAGTGTCATCCTATGGCATCCGCGAAGGGATGCTATTTGAACAGATGCCCGTCGCCTTGCGCGACCGCGACCCTCTGGTCGAGGCATGCCGCTTTGCTGAAGCCAAGGATGCCCGCATGCCCGGTTTCGGGCGGGTTCTCTATGATTTCGTCAAACCGCTATTCCCACGTGCCAACTGGCAACGCAAACGGATCATCAAGGCGGCTTGCCTCTTGCATGACGTCAGCTGGCGCGCCCATCCCGACTACCGGGCCGAGGTCACGTTCGACAACGCTACGCGCGCCAACCTGGGCGGCTTGAAACACTATGAACGGGTGCTGTTGGGGCTGGCGCTGATGAACCGTTACACCAACAAGATCGACAAAACCCGTTACGCATCACTTTTCGAGATGCTCAGTGATGATCAGGTGAAAGAGGCCGAGATTTTAGGCAAGGCGATGCGTCTTGGCGCGATGCTTTGGCTGACATCGGACGAAACGCCGGGCCGGCTGAAATGGTCACCCAAGGCACGCGAGCTGACCTTGAAACTATCCGAAGAGGCGCGCCCGCTTTTTGGCGAAGTGGCAGAGGCGCGCTTCGCCGCCCTGACAAATACGCTAGACGCACAAGGCAACGTTGTCTTTCGCAAGATGTAAGCCACCGCGCGTTGCGTTTACCCGCCCCCACCGTGCGGTGGGGTCCGACGTTTTGCCGACCTGTGGCCGACGCTTTGCCGACCTGCGTTTCTGGTCGCCAAAGCGGCGTTAACCATCGCGTGTTTACAGGTCTATCTCGCCGTTTTCGTCCTGTGGCATCCACATGGGCGCAGTTGGTTTACGGCGCAGGATAATATCGCCGTTGGGCAGGAATTCCGGTGCTTCATAATGGCGGAAATCATCGACCTGCGCCAAAAAATCGGTCAGGGCGGGGCCCATCTCGCGGGCGAATTCGCCAATCACGGGCGCCATATCCTCCAACGATCCACGCAGTTCTGAAATCGCCGGTTCCATTTCGGACATAAGGCCGCGCATCAACAGCCGCGCGCCCTCTTCCATCAGGTTAAAGCCTTCTTGAACCTCGCCATCCTGCGCGCTTGCAGGGCTGACAGCCAGGCCAAGGGCAAGTGTCAGTGCAGCAATCTGTTTCATGCCGATAATATAGTAAAACCAGCGCGGTTTTTCAAATCACAAGCTAATGTCCAAGACGACAGGAAAGTGATCAGAGGCCAGCAAAAGCGCCTCGCGCAGTGCCGCGTTTTCATAGCATTCAGGATGATCAAACGGGTGCCAGATTTGCCATTTCGGTGCCTTTGCACGCAGGCCAGACGACACCATGACATAGTCCAAAAGCGCTTGTAAATAAGGCTTTCCCTTACGTTTGAAGCGCGCAGTGACCGGCATCGCAGCCAGCCTGCGGCTCAGCGCGACACGCGCATGCGGATCAAACATCCGCGCGGCATCACCCTCGCCCAGCACAATCTCGACCCCTGATCGGCCAAACAGTTTTTCATACTCGTCCAGCCCCGGACCATCATTGAAATCCCCCAGCACAATCAGGTCATCACCGGCCTCCAGATGCGCCGCCACACGGCCCCGAAGCCAGACACATTGCGCCAATTGCTTGCGCCGGTTTTCAATCGAAATCCGAATTGCCTCTGCATCATTGCGGGCACCATGCGGGGCCTTGGATTTGGCATGCACACCGATCATCCGCAACGGACCTGCCGGGGTGGTCAACGCCACCTCCAACGGCGGTTTCGACCAGCGCACCGGGTCGGGGGCCGCATCTACATCCAGATCCATTCGGAACGTGCCATCAAAGCGGGGAAAGCCGGGATCATCGCGGGGATCATGCACGGCATCGACCACCAGCGGATCATAAAGCAAGGCGATTTCCTGCTGCGTATCGTTCTGAAACCCCGAAATGGCCGCACTGGTGCGCAAACCGAATTGCGTCGCAAACCGGCCCAACGCCGCAACGCTGCTGCGTTTTCGACTACTATCGGGGGCTTCGATAATCATCACCGCATCAGCGTCAAGCATTTGAAATACATGGCCTAATGCGGCTGTCTGCTGCGCCTTTGTTACATCCCAGCGACCCGACCAGGACCCGTCATTGATCAATGCACCGGCATCATCAAACAGGGTGTTGAACCATTCAACATTATAGGTCGCGATCCTCACGACCGGGCATCCTGAATCTGTTCCCAAGCACGATTAATCGCCACCATGCGTTTTTCGGCCAGCTTGATCGCCTCTTCCGGGACGCCGCGGGCCATCATCCTGTCGGGGTGGGTTTCGCGGACCAGATTACGCCAGGCCGTGCGGATTTCATCCATCGGTGCTTCGGGATCGACACGCAGCACATCATAGGGATCACCTTCGGCATCGGTTACAAACTGCGCGCGAATACCCCGAAACCGGCGGTCACTAAACCCAAAGATATCAGAGACTTCCTGCAGGAACGCATCCTCCTTTGGGTGATAGATGCCGTCGGCCATCGCGATATGAAACAGCCCCTGCAACAGGTCCGATAACGGGCCTTCATCATCGCCAAACATCGCCTTGATCCGGCGGGCATAGATATCAAACCCGGCCACATCCTGACGGGCCAAGTTGAAAACACGGGCAGCACTTTCCTCCTCTGCGGGCGGGATGACAAAGACCTCACGGAAAGCCAAAACCTCATCCCTTGTCACCACTCCGTCCGCCTTGGCCATCTTGGCACCCAGCGCGATCACGGCGATGGTAAAGGCTACTGTGCGGTCCGGCGGGGTGCGCAGTTTTTCAAAAACAGCCGACAACCCCTCGCCCGAGGCAAGGGCGGCCAAAGCGTCAGCAATGCGGGTCCAGATTGACATCCGCGCATTCTCTGACGCGCAGCAAAATCATTCAACCGCTATCCGCGTAAATGGCAGGTCCCGGCGGGCGTTTCGATCACCGCATCAAACCCTTTGGGGCCCGCGGTCACATGCACACGCGGATCGGGTGTGGCCGCAATCGCGGCAGCATCGGGATGGAACACCCGGAACCGGCGCAAACGGCAGCCGCTGTCGGACAAGGATTGCGTCGGATGGGTCACCCCGTCGCCCCAGCGCATCAAGGTCGGCAGCGCCCCGTCAAAGGGCAGGCCACCATCGGCTGGCACGGTGATTTGCCAATGCAAATCCCCCCGTTCCAGATCGACCGCCGGGCCGCATTCGGGCGGTGCCCATTTCAGATCGCCGACCTCGCAGATCCAGTTTGCCAGTCGTGGCGGGCCGGTAAAATGGTCCAACCCGAACCAGCTTGGTCCGGTACGCTTGGCATCAGGGTCCAGCGCGATGACCTCCAGATAGATATCACCCATCCCCAACAATGCGTTATGTGTACCAAACCGGGCATGTTTGCCACCCGGCACCATCGGAACACCCAGCGCATCCTCGACAAACGCAACGCCTTCCGCCAGCGTTTCCGCCGCGACGGCCAGATGATCCAGACGCATCAGCCGCGCGCCTCGCGGATCAGGCGCAGGATGTCTTCGGCGGCTTGCGGAATGTTCGTGCCGGGACCAAAGATCGCCTTCACGCCCGCATCATAAAGGAATTGGTAATCCTGCTGCGGGATAACGCCCCCGCAGATGACAATAATATCCTCGGCATCCGCATCTTTCAGGGCCTGCACTAGTTTTGGGGCCAGCGTCTTGTGTCCCGCTGCCTGGGAACTGATCCCAATGACATGTACATCATTGTCGATAGCATCCTGCGCGGCCTCGGCTGGTGTCTGAAACAGCGGCCCGACATCGACGTCAAAACCGATATCGGCAAAGGCGGTCGCAATCACCTTGGCCCCCCGGTCATGCCCATCCTGCCCCATTTTGACGACCAACATGCGTGGCCGGCGCCCTTCTTCCTCGGCGAAGCCATCCACACTTTGCTGAATGGCGGCAAAGCCTTCATCGCCCTCATAGGCCGCGCCATAGACGCCTGCCAATGTCTTGACCTCGGCCCGGTGCCGGCCGAATGATTTTTCCATGGCCATACTGATTTCTCCGACTGTGGCACGCGCGCGCGCGGCTTCGACCGCTGCTTCCAACAGGTTGCCGCCTTCACCCGCCCGGCGGGTCAATTCGGCCAGGGCGGCGTCGCAGGCATCTTGATCGCGCGCGGCCTTGGTTTTGTCGATCCGGGCAACCTGCGCCTCGCGCACGGCGGCATTGTCGATATCCAGAATGTCGATCGGGTCTTCCTTATCCTTGCGATACTTATTGACCCCCACGATCACCTCGATCCCGCGATCAATCTCGGCCTGACGGCGCGCGGCTGTTTCTTCAATCCGCAGCTTGGGCATGCCGGTGGCAACGGCTTTTGTCATACCGCCAAGCTCTTCAACCTCTTCGATCAGCTTCCAAGCGGCTTCGGCCAGTTCATGAGTCAGATTTTCGACGTAGTAAGACCCCGCCAGCGGATCGACCACATTGGTCACCCCGGTTTCTTCCTGCAAAATCAATTGGGTATTGCGCGCAATACGGGCACTGAATTCAGTGGGCAGCGCAATCGCCTCGTCCAGCGCGTTGGTATGCAGGGATTGCGTGCCACCCAGAACAGCGCTCATCGCCTCATAGGCCGTGCGGATGACATTGTTATAGGGGTCCTGTTCCTGCAACGACACGCCAGATGTCTGGCAATGGGTGCGCAGCATCGACGATTTGGGGTTTTTGGGCTCGAACTCTGCCATAATTCGGGACCACAGCAGGCGCGCGGCGCGCAGTTTGGCGGCTTCCATGAAAAAGTTCATACCAATGGCGAAAAAGAAACTAAGCCGCCCGGCAAACTGATCCACATCCATGCCGCGCGCGATGGCGGTGCGGACATATTCGCGCCCGTCAGCCAGCGTATAGGCCAGTTCCTGCACAAGGTTCGCACCGGCCTCTTGCATGTGGTAGCCGCTGATGCTGATCGAGTTGAATTTCGGCATCTCATGCGTCGTATATTCGATGATATCCGCAATGATCCGCATCGACGGTTCAGGCGGATAGACATAGGTATTCCGCACCATGAATTCCTTGAGGATGTCATTCTGAATGGTGCCGGACAGGACATTGCGCGGATGCCCCTGCTCTTCCCCTGCCACGATGAAATTGGCGAGGATCGGGATGACCGCGCCGTTCATCGTCATGGAAACGCTGACTTTGTCCAGTGGGATTCCGTCAAACAGGATCTTCATATCCTCAACGCTGTCGATGGCGACACCAGCTTTGCCAACGTCACCCTCAACCCGAGGATGGTCACTGTCATATCCCCGGTGAGTGGCCAGATCGAAAGCAACAGAGACGCCTTGCTGCCCGGCATCCAGTGCCTTGCGATAGAATGCGTTCGATTCCTCAGCCGTAGAGAATCCCGCATATTGCCGGATCGTCCAGGGGCGGCCCGCATACATCGTGGCCTTCACGCCACGGGTATAGGGTGCAACACCCGGCACACCGCCCATATGCGGCAGATCGGCGGTGTCTTCGGCGGTATAAAGCGGCTTGACCGCGATCCCTTCCAACGTGTCCCAATCCAGTGCCGCAAGGGGTTTGCCGCGCAGTTCCTTGGCTGCAACATCTTCCCAGGTTTTCTTGTCGGTCATCTCAACCTCCTGCTTGCGGCGGCAGGGATCGCGAAATTGTTTGCACTGATTTGCGCAATACCCTTAGCTTTTGGCAAAGCCGCCTCTATATCTAATTTCATGAAACTATTGACGAACATCGCCACAGTCTTTTGCCTGATGGCCGCACCACTGTCTGCCGAAGACGCCACAACGCTTGAGCGGTGGGAAGAAGACCACACACAGGTCTTTGACGCAGCTGATATTACCTTGGCAGAGCTGCAATGGGTCGTGCGCCCCTTGGTGGTCTTTGCCGACACGCCCAATGATCCGCGCTTCCAACAGCAGTTGGACCGTCTGATGCAAGGTCTGGACGATCTGGCCGAACGGGACGTGATCATCATCACAGATACCGACCCCAGCGCCGAAACCGAGTTGCGCACAAAGCTGCGACCGCGTGGATATATGATGGCGCTGATCGGCAAGGATGGGCGCGTCGCCCTGCGCAAACCATCTCCCTGGAGCGTGCGCGAACTGTCCCGATCCATCGACAAAATGCCCCTGCGCCAGCAAGAGATATCAGACCGGCGGCTGGGAGGGTAACGGTACAACAAGCGCCCCGCCCGGCTGACAGGCCGGGCAGCGCCCGACCCTCCCCACGGGAGGGCGCTTCGCACCCACCCAGGGTCAGGCGCTGCCCTCAGCAACTTCCGACCCGGCCTTGTCATCTATTCAAACTCCATGATCACGTCATCAACGGCAAGGCTGTCACCGGCACCGGCGTTCACCTTTTTGACCACGCCCTTGCGTTCCGCGCGCAGGATGTTTTCCATCTTCATCGCCTCAACCGTGCAAAGCGCCTGACCTTCCTGCACCTCATCACCTGCGGCCACATCGACCTTTACGATCAGGCCGGGCATCGGGCAAAGCAGGAATTTCGACGTATCGGGGGGCAGCTTTTCCGGCATCAGGGCGGCCAGTTCGGCCTGACGTGGGGTGCGGACATGCACCTTTAGGTCAGCCCCCCGATAGCGCACCCGGAACCCGCCGGAAATCTTGCCGATTTTCAGCACCAAAGGCGCATCATCGACCATCAAACGGGCCAAGGGTTGGCCCGGTGTCCAGTCGCTTTCCACGCGCAGGGTTTGGCCACCGATTTTCACATCCGCGCCAGCCTTATCAGCGGTAATGACGACGTCATGGGAGTGGCCTTGCAGACTGACAACCCAATCTTCGCCCACATGCCGTTCGTGATTGTCCATCCGGCCCGAAATACGAGTACGTCGGATTTCGGCCACGCGGTGCATGGCGGCGGCGGCGGCGGCGATGCGTGTGCAGGCCTCTTCCGGCAGTGTTACACCTTCAAACCCGTCGGGATATTCTTCCTCGATAAACGCCGTGGTCATATTGCCAGAGGTGAATCTCGGGTGGTCATAGACGGCCGCAAGGAATGGCAGGTTATGCCCGATCCCTTCCAACTCGAACCCGTCGAGGGCCAGACGCATTTCCTCAATCGCCGTGGCCCGGTCAGGGGCCCATGTGCAGAGCTTGGCGATCATCGGGTCGTAATACATGCTGATCTCGCCGCCCTCATAGACGCCGGTATCATTGCGGACGGCCCGTGTTTCGGACGCCTCTTCGGTTGGGGGACGATAGCGCACCAGCCGCCCGATAGAGGGCAGAAAGTTGCGATAGGGGTCTTCGGCGTAAAGGCGGCTTTCCATCGCCCAGCCGTTGATTTTCAGGTCCTTCTGCGCAAAGGGCAGCTTTTCACCGGCGGCAACCCGGATCATCTGTTCCACCAGATCAACGCCGGTGATCAATTCGGTCACCGGATGTTCAACCTGCAAACGGGTGTTCATTTCAAGGAAATAGAAATTGCGGTCGCCATCAACGATGAATTCAACCGTGCCGGCACTGGTGTAGCCCACGGCCTGTGCAAGGGCGACGGATTGTTCGCCCATGGCCTTGCGGGTGGCTTCATCCAGAAACGGACTCGGGGCTTCTTCAATCACTTTCTGGTTGCGGCGCTGGATCGAACATTCACGTTCGTGCAGGTAAACCGCGTTGCCATGCCCATCGCACAGCACCTGAATTTCGATATGGCGCGGCTGGGTTACGAATTTTTCGATGAAAATCCGATCATCACCAAAGGAATTCGCCGCTTCGTTCTTAGACGATTGAAAGCCTTCGCGGGCCTCATCGTCATTCCAGGCGATGCGCATCCCTTTGCCGCCACCGCCAGCAGAGGCTTTGATCATTACCGGATAGCCGACTTCGTTGGAAATCTTCACCGCCTCGTCGGCATCTTCGATCAGGCCCATATAACCGGGAACGGTCGAGACATTGGCCTCCTGCGCCAGCTTTTTAGAGGTGATCTTGTCCCCCATCGCTTCAATCGCGCCTTTGGGCGGGCCGATAAAGGCAACACCCGCAGCCTCCAGCGCCTCGGCGAATTTGGAATTCTCGGACAGGAAACCGTAGCCGGGATGCACGGCCTCGGCACCGGTCTGTTTGATCGCATCCATCACCTTGTCGATGACGATATATGACTGGTTGGCAGGTGGTGGGCCAATATGCACCGCCTCATCTGCCATTTTGACATGCAGCGCATTGCGGTCAGCATCCGAATAGATCGCCACCGTCTGTATGCCCATCTTGCGGGCAGTCTTGATCACACGGCAGGCAATTTCGCCACGGTTCGCGATGAGAATTTTTTTGAACATTTGTTATCGGTCCCCCAAATACAAAACCGCCGCAGGGGGCTTCCCCCTACGGCGGTTCCATTGATCAGCACGCCCCAAAAGGGCGTTGTTATTCGTCTTATTTACAGGCGTTGATGCCTGCGTCGTCACAAAGGACGCCAGCAGCGGCACCGGCAAGGATTGTCCCTGTGCGATCAGTGCCCAGTACTTCGGATGCAACCAGGCCTGCGCCTGCGCCTGCAACGCCGCGTTCGACGTCGCCTTCAAGACAGCCTGCAAGGCCGAACATAGCCACTGCGGCAAGGATGATAGATGTTTTCTGCATTGTTTTCTGCCTAACTTTGTTTTCGCCGTAGCCCCGGAATTGGCGCCTACTATGCTGCACTGAATAGTCAGATTGCTCTGATATCCAATAACAACTGCACGAATTCGGCGAAATGAGCGGAAAATGGGAACCGGTCCGCCCTGGGAAGGGGCAGACCGGCAAAGGGAAGGGTTCAAGTGTTGATATCCGGCAACAGTGCGACTGCTGGTTTGCGCTGCTGCTGGGATGATCTTGGCGCATTCGGACGCAGTCGCAAAGCGACCTGATCTGCCCCCCCATAAATGGGCGGGCATTTGCCCTTGCGTGGCCGTCTTCCGCTGGTTTTTGCCAATGATCCGCATCTATGGCCATGCAATCTCGGGGAAGCTGATGCGTGCCACATCCACATCGATGCGCAGCAATGCGTCATAACTTGCAGGATCAAACGGGTCTTCGGCAGGAACGATTTCGCGTTCAAACAGCCAGCTGATCCGCCCTGCATCAAGATTGCCGCGCTCAAACGGCTGGTCGCCGAAATAGTCCCAAAGCGCCTGCATAAATCCCGCATCGGCCCGTTTGTCGGGCGGACGCCGGTCGGCATAACGTGCGCGCGCGGTCAGCGGGGTTGCACCCTCTTTATTGGCCCGTCTTATCGTGAATTGAAAATCTGTGCCCGGCAGTCGGCCCGGGAAACCGCGATGTTTTTCCATCCTAGCACCCCCAAGCGTCTTGGGGGATGTCACGGACGGACCTGCTCGTCCGTCCGTGACCAGTTTGACTGTCCAACAGTTTACCCTTAGCGGGACGCCTCCTGCACAACCATGTCCGAGGTGACCCGTAACGGTCCCCGTTCATGGCTGCCGGACGCTGCAACCAACGCCATAAGCGCGGCCACCCCAAAAGCGATAAGTCCTTGTACCATTTTTGTTTCCTGCCTCTTTTGATGCAGGTCCGTCCGGTTTGCCCGGTACGACCCCACGAGGGCGCGATACCATGTTCGCACTCAGGAAGCGTATCAAATTTCTGTTTGTTTTCATTATGCTCAGAGGCGAAGGTCGCGCGATGTGACGTTCGGGCATCACCAGCAGAAACACGCCGAGACGCGGCCACCACATTTGGGGCGCGTGATGAGGACCCATCCACATCTTGGGATTTCGACCCGGCACAATGGCCTGACCGCATTTCTGCATTCTCAGCATGAAATTGCCAAAACAGCGGAACCAGCCCTGCCCGGTTCAAGCTACAAGGGGATATTGTCATGCTTCTTCCACGGGTTCTGAAGCTGCTTGCCGCGTAGCGATGCAAAGGCCCGACAGATCCTTTTGCGTGTTGAATGCGGCATGATCACCTCGTCGATGAACCCTTTTTCGGCGGCCACAAACGGGTTGGCAAAGCGGTCTTCGTAATCCTTGGTATGTTGGGCGATCTTTTCAGCATCCCCCAAATCAGCGCGGTGGATAATCTCGGTCGCGCCCTTGGCCCCCATTACGGCAACTTCCGCCGTCGGCCAGGCATAGTTGAAATCACCGCGCAGATGCTTTGACGCCATCACGTCATAAGCCCCGCCATAAGCCTTGCGCGTGATCACCGTCACTTTCGGCACTGTCGCTTCACCAAAGGCGAACAGCAGTTTCGCACCGTGTTTGATGACCCCGCCATATTCCTGTGATGTTCCAGGCAGAAAACCAGGCACGTCGACAAGCGTCAGGATCGGAATTTCGAAGGCGTCACAGAACCGGACAAAGCGCGCCGCCTTGCGGCTGCTGTCGATATCAAGGCACCCGGCCAGCACCATGGGCTGGTTGGCGACAACGCCCACGGTCGATCCCTCCAACCGGATGAAGCCGGTCAGGATGTTTTTGGCAAAATCTCCCTGTATCTCGTAAAAATCGCCCTCATCGGCCAGCTTGGCAATCAGTTCTTTCATGTCATAGGGCGAATTGGGATTGTCGGGGATCAGCGTATCAAGGCTGTCCTCCAACCGGTTCACATCGTCAAAGAACGGGCGGACAGGCGGTTTGGTCCGGTTGTTGAGCGGCAGGAAATCGACAAGGCGGCGCACCTCGGCCAGCGCCTCAACATCATTTTCAAACGCCCCATCTGCGACAGATGATTTTTTGGTGTGGGTCGATGCCCCGCCCAGTTCCTCTGCCGTCACAATCTCATTCGTCACGGTTTTGACCACGTCAGGTCCCGTGACAAACATGTAGCTGCTGTCTTTGACCATGAAAATAAAATCGGTCATGGCCGGGGAATAGACCGCACCGCCCGCGCAAGGCCCCATGATCACGCTGATCTGCGGGACCACGCCGGATGCCATTATGTTGCGCTGGAAAACCTCGGCATAACCGGCAAGCGACGCCACACCTTCTTGAATACGCGCACCGCCGGAATCGTTGATCCCGATCACCGGTGCGCCATTCTGCATGGCCATATCCATGATCTTGCAAATCTTCTGGGCATGGGTTTCGGACAAAGAACCGCCAAAGACTGTAAAATCCTGACTGAACACATAGACCATGCGCCCGTTGATCGTCCCCCAGCCAGTGACCACCCCGTCACCTGCGGGCCGATCCTTTTCCATGCCGAAATCGGTACAGCGGTGGGCGACGAACATATCGAACTCTTCGAATGACCCGTCATCAAGCAGCAACTCGATCCGTTCGCGCGCGGTCAGCTTGCCTTTGCTGTGCTGCGCATCAATACGACGTGTACCACCGCCCAATCGTGCTGCATTCCGCCGCGATTCAAGCTCTTGCAGAACATCCATATGCGTCACTCCCCCTGCTGATCCTATTTGTCCTAAGCCTTTTGCTCTGTCAGGAGAAGGCTGAATGAGAAAATTTGCAAACTATCGGGTTAGCACAGATCAAAATATGCAAATCTGCAAATCAAGCGATGTACCCCTCGTTTATACTCCCACGCAATGGACAGTCGCGGCCAGCCACCCTAAGTCTTGTGAATGACTGTCCTGCCGCGCATTCGTTTTCTTGATCGCACAACACCACCGCACATCCTGACACTGATCCTGATCACCGGGATGTCGGCGCTGAACATGTCGATCTTTCTGCCATCTCTGGCGGCGATGACATCGTATTTCGAAACGGACTACGCGATCATGCAGATTGCCCTTTCCGGCTATTTGGCAGCCACGGCAGTTCTGCAAACCATCATCGGCCCAATTTCGGACAGGTTTGGGCGGCGCAAGATTGTGATAGGGTCACTGGCCATCTTTGTGCTGGCCACGATTGGCGCGTATTTTGCAACGACGGTGGAAACATTCCTGTTGTTCCGCATTCTGCAAGCAGCCGTCGCAACCTCAATGGCGCTCAGCCGGGCCATCGTGCGTGATATGGTGCCACAGGAACAAGCTGCATCGATGATCGGCTATGTCACAATGGGTATGGCCATCGTCCCGATGGTCGGGCCCATGATTGGCGGCGCGCTGGATCAGCTGTTCGGCTGGCATGCGACCTTCATCTTTCTGGCGCTCGCCGGAACAAGCGTCTTAATCCTGTGCCATTTCGACCTTGGCGAAACGGTCGCGGGTGAAGGCGTCAGCTTCGCCGATCAGATCAAAGACTACCCTGAACTTTTCCGCTCTCCCCGGTTCTGGGGTTATGTGCTGTGCTCTGCCTTCAGTTCTGGCGCGTTCTTTGCCTTGCTTGGCGGCGCATCTTTTGTTGCGACCAGCATTTTTGACCTGTCCCCGTTATGGAGCGGTATTGCCCTTGGCGCACCCGCCATCGGCTATGCGGCGGGGAATTTCCTATCGGGGCGATTTTCGGTGCGGATGGGGATCAACCGGATGGCGCTGGCGGGCACCGCGGTCACCATATTCGGAATGGGTATATCGGTCATCCTGACCCTGTCCGGTGTGATCCACCCGCTGAGCTTCTTTGGGTTTTGTGTGTTTCTGGGGATCGGAAACGGGATGACATTGCCAAATGTCATGGCGGGCTCAATCTCTGTCAGGCCACATCTTGCAGGCACAGCCAGCGGGCTGGGCGGGGCGATCATGATTGGCGGTGGTGCGGCGTTGTCACAATTTGCAGGTGGCTTGCTAACACTGGAAACCGGCACGCTGCCCCTGCAATGGGTGATGCTAAGCGTATCGGTTCTGGCCATGCTGTCCGTCTTATTCGTGATCTGGCGGGAAAAGGCGCTTGGTTGACGAAGGCTTTGCATTTGCTAAACCTGCATAGCAAAGCTGCAAAGGTGCCCAATGCCCTCTCAGAGACTTTATGCCGGTGCGAAACTGCGTGAATTGCGCGGGCGGCTGTCGCTGACCCAGAAAGCCTTTGCCGAAAAGCTGGGCGTGTCGTTGCCCTATCTCAACCAGATGGAAAACAACAACCGGCCCGTGTCCACCGCCGTGGTGCTGGGGCTCGCGCAGGAGTTTGGGTTTGACGTGACCGAGCTGCAATCGGGGGATGAGGCGCGTCTGGTCGGCGATATGCGCGAAGCACTCGCCGATCCGGTGTTTACCGGCACGCCCCCTGCGCTGGCTGATCTGCGGCTCGCGGCGGCAAACGCACCGACATTGGCCCGCGCCTTCCTTGATTTGCACACGGCATATCGGCAAAGCCACGAAAGGCTTGCCTCACTGGATGAGGCATTGGGCCGCGAGGATGTACGCCTGCGCCCCAGCCCTTGGGAAGAGGTCCGCGATTTCTTTCATTATTGCGACAACTATATTGATGCGGTCGATCGCAGTGCCGAACGGTTTGTCAGCCAGTGTCAGCCCGGTGAAACCATGGCAGAGGCTGCGATCCGGGCACTGTCCAAACGCCATATTACAACGGTGCTGACCGGGACGGATGCGGTGCGTCACTATGATGACGCGACCAAAACGCTGACAATTTCCAAACACGCAAGCCCGGCAACGCAGATCTTTCAACTCTTGTTGCAGGTCGCCCTGATCATCCAGGATAGCCTGCTGACCGCTACGCTGGACCTTGCCCGGTTTCAGTCAGAAGAGGCGCGCAGCATCGCCAAGGTGGGGTTGGCCAACTACTTCGCCGGTGCCGCACTGATGCCATACGGCACGTTTTTGGCAGCTGCTGAAGACACCCGGCATGATCTGGAGATATTGGCGACCCGCTTTGGCGCATCCTTGGAACAGGTGGCACACAGGCTATCAACAATGCAGCGGCCCGGCGCAAAGGGTATCCCGTTTTTCTTTGTCCGGGTGGATCAGGCGGGCACGATCACCAAACGGCATTCGGCGACAACGCTGCAATTTGCCCGCTATGGCGGGGCGTGTCCGCTATGGAACGTACATCAGGCCTTTGAAACGCCAGGGCAATTCCTGCGACAATTGGCCGAAACGCCCGACGGGGCGCGGTATTTCTGTCTGGCACGGGATGTCAGCAAATCCGGCGGATCCTACAGCCAGCCCACCCGGCGCTACGCCATCGGGCTGGGATGTGAAGTCAAACACGCCCCTGCCCTTGTCTATGCTGATCACATGGATCTTGGGTCAGCCGCAGCCTATGCCCCCATTGGCATTTCCTGTCGGATCTGCGAACGGCGCAACTGCCACCAACGGTCAGTTCCGCCGCTAGAACGTCACTTGCGGGTCGACCCCAACAGGCGCGGGGTGCTGCCCTATCAACTGGATTAAACCGCTTCGCGCAGTGCCGCCGCGATCTGATCTTTCAACTGCATCCGTTCCTTGCGCATCTGCCCCATATGCAGATCGTCGGTGGGTTCCACATCGGTTTCCGCCCGGTGAATAGCCCGGTTGATGTCATGATAGCTGTCAGCGAGTTTTGCAAAATGCGCGTCGGATGCTTTAAGCTTGTTGATCGCCTCTTGCTGATCGGGAAACTCTTCACTCAATTCATGGGGGGTATGCGACATCGCGGTCTCCTTCGTTCTTGTGTTCAAAGGAAGGTTAGACAAGGCAGATGCGCCCGACATTGATCCGGATCAAGCCCAAGGCATTATCGACGGACGGGCCGCCATCCTGCGGCCTCGGCTTCTGCGGTGCTGCAAAACCAGCGTTCGCCGTTTGCCAAGTTAATCCCGGTGCGGGCATAGCTTCTGTCGTCAGGCAGATGATAAATCCGGCCATTACCCGAAATGTTGCCCTTGATCGCGCAGGATGGATCGGGCGCGGTGCGGCCTGAAACCCGTCTTTCACGAAACACCGCTGGCGTCTCAATCGCCACCCCCCAGATACCCTGTTCGGTGATGGCGGCGGCCTTTTCATCCAGATCATAGGCGTTTGAATAGCGGCGATAGGCCCAGGCGGCCCCGGCCTGCACAATCGCGGCGCCCATGTCCTGCCCGCCGACCTGACAGGTGGCCACAACCCGGCCATAGCGGTCAATTTCGATCATCTCACAGCGGGCCTGCTGACCCTCGAACTGGTCCCGGACAAAATCGCGCGCCCAGCGCCCGCAATCCCATTCCCGGCCATTGGCGCTGCAAGGCTGGCCTAATTCGGGGGCGTCGATGCCATGCAGGCGCACACGGGTCTGGCCAACATCAATTGTGTCAGCATCAATCACGCTGATCCTGCCTTCGGGCATCGCCGCAACAGCACCGGCCCAAAACAGGCACCATAGAAAACTGCAAATTCTTACCATTGCCGTCGCCTAAAGCGACGGACACCGGTTAATCAAGCAAATCCATTAACCTCGGTTAACAAACTCTTAACGCTGTGACCTTTCCCACGCAGGGTTGATCCACGGCAGGTCGTTCACCGGCGGCAGCGGATGACGTTGCAGAATGTGATCCGACACTTTCTCGCCCACCATGATCGACGGCGCGTTCAGGTTGCCATTGGTGATACGCGGAAAGATTGAGCTGTCAGCCAGACGCAGCCCATCGACCCCGATCACCCGCGCCTGCGGGTCGACAACTGCCATCGGATCATCAACAGCCCCCATCTTGCAGGTACCGCAGGGATGATAGGCACTTTCGGCATGTTCGCGGATAAAAGCATCCAGTTCTTCATCGGTCTGCGCCGCCTCACCGGGTTGAATTTCGTGCCCGCGAAATTCATCAAAGGCGGGTTGTGCGAAAATCTCGCGGGTAAGCCGGATGCAGGTGCGGAATTCTTCCCAATCCTGCGGATCAGACATGTAGTTGAACTGGATACGCGGGTTGTCACCCGGATCAGCCGACCGCAACGTGACCTGCCCGCGCGAGACGGATCGCATTGGGCCGACATGCGCCTGAAACCCGTGACCTTCCGGCGCGACCTTGCCATCATAGCTGACGGCTATGGGCAGGAAGTGGAACTGAATATCGGGATAATCGATCCCGGCGCTGGACCGGATGAAGCCCGCGCTTTCAAACTGGTTGGAACTGCCCAAACCGGTTTTCCACAACAGCCATTCCGCCCCGATCCGCGCCTTGCCGCGCAGGTTCCAGTATGAAAACAGGGTCACCGGTTTGGTCGCTGCCTGCTGAATGTAAAGCTCCAGATGGTCCTGCAGGTTCTGCCCCACACCGGGGCGATCCGCGACCACATCAATCCCATGTTCGGCCAGATGGGCGGCAGGGCCGATCCCAGACAGCATCAACAGCTTGGGCGAATTCAGCGATGAAGCGGCAACGATGACCTCCATATTTGCGTGGATCACCTCAATCTTGTTACCTCGGCTGACCTCGACCCCTGTTGCGCGGCCATCAGTCATGATGATCCGACGCGCCAGTGCCCGTGTAATCGTGCAATTGGGTCGCTTCAAGGCGGGGCGCATATAGGCATTCGCCGCCGACCAGCGCCGCCCCTTGTAGATTGTCGCGTCAAAGGGTCCGAACCCTTCCTGCTGCTCCCCGTTATAGTCACCTGTCACGGGATAGCCCGCTTGGGCGCCAGCCTCGACAAACGCGCGGGTCAGTGGGTTTTTCCTTGGACCACGGGTCACATGCAGCGGGCCATCCTTGCCACGCCAATCGGGGTCACCGCCGTGGCCGCCATCGTGCCAATGTTCCATCCGTTTGAAATAGGGCAGCACATCAGCATAGGACCAGCCCTGCGCCCCCTGCTCGGCCCAGTGGTCAAAGTCACGGGCATGGCCGCGCACATAGATCATGCCGTTGATCGAGGATGAGCCACCGATCACCTTGCCGCGCGGGGTGACCAATTCGCGCCCGCCCAGATGCGGTTCTGGCTCTGATTTCAGCCCCCAATCATACATTTTCATGTTCATCGGGTAGGACAGGGCGGCAGGCATCTGGATGAACGGGCCAGCATCACTGCCGCCATGCTCAATCACCAGCACCTGCTTGCCCGCCTCGGCCAAACGGTAGGCCATGGCACAGCCCGCAGAGCCTGCACCGATAATGACGTAATCTGCGCGCATGGTCAGAACGGCGCCTCAAGATCGCCCATGCGGACATAGACACCTTTGATCTGGCTGTAATGCTCAATCGCCGCCTTGGAGTTTTCGCGGCCAACACCGGACATTTTTGAGCCACCAAAAGGCGCCTCAACCGGGGCATCATTATAGGTGTTGATGTAGCATGTGCCCGCCTCAAACCCGGCAGCCATCCGATGGGCGCGGGTCAGATCGGCGGTAAAGACACCGGCGGCAAGGCCGAATTCGGTGTCGTTGGCGCGGGCGAGCACCTCTTCCTCAGTGTCAAAATCCAGCACGGACATGACCGGGCCAAAAATTTCGTCCCGCGCAATTGTCATATCGTCGGTGACGTCGGCAAAGACGGTGGGTTCCAGAAAGAACCCATCGCGATCAACACGTTTGCCCCCGGTGACCAGCGACGCCCCTTCATCCACACCTTTGGCAATAAAGCCTTCCACGATATCGCGCTGGCGTTGGGACACCATAGGCCCGAAATTCACATCGGGATCTTGGGGATCACCCATTTTCACATCTGCCAGACGTTCCGTCAGGCGCTTAAGAAACGCATCCTTGATCCCCTTTTGCACAAAGACCCGCGTGCCATTTGAGCAGACCTGACCAGAGGAATAGAAGTTCCCAAGGATCGCGCCGGATACCGCGTTTTCCAGATCAGCATCGTCGAAGATGACGAGTGGCGATTTGCCCCCCAGCTCCATGGTGACATGGCGGATACCTTCGGCGGCAGCGGCGTAGACCTTGCGGCCCGTGGGTACGGACCCGGTGAGCGAGACCTTATCGACGCGCGGATCGCTGATCAGTGACGCACCAACCGCGCCATAGCCTTGAATGACGTTATAGACACCCGCAGGTGCGCCAGCCTCGACCAGGATTTCCGCGACTTTCAGGGCGCAAAGCGGTGTTGTCTCGGATGGCTTGAAGATCATCGCGTTACCGCAGGCCAGCGCAGGCGCGCCTTTCCAGCAGGCGATTTGCGTGGGGTAGTTCCACGCGCCGATGCCGACGCAGACACCCAGCGGCTCGCGGCGGGTATAGACGAAATCATCACCCAGCTGGATATGCTCGCCAGTGATGCTGGCCGCCAACCCTCCAAAATATTCCAGCGCGTCCGCCCCCGATGTGGCATCCACAACGCTGGTTTCCTGGTAGGGCTTACCGGTGTCATAAGTTTCCAACACCGAAAGGTCATGGTTGCGTTCACGCATGATATCCGCCGCCCGACGCAGGACGCGGCCGCGGTCGGTTGCCGTCCAGCCCGCCCAGTCCTTTTGCGCACGTTTAGCCGCGGCCAGCGCCTGATCAACAATTGCAGGTGTAGCCGCGTGCAGTTTGGCGATGACTTCACCTGTCGCAGGATAGATCACCTCGATGACCTCACCGGCAGTGTCTTCGACATATTGGCCATCGATGAAATGGCTGGCTTTGGGTTGTGTGTACATAACTTGGGTGCCTCCGGCGGGCGTATTTTGGGTAATCGGAGCCGCTAAACAAACGCTCTGGGAGAGCGTTTGCAGGCGACGATGATAGTGCTATTCCCCTCGGGGAAAGCGTTGGTTTTCTTCGAGAACGTTGAGGTCCATGTGATTGCGCATGTAGCGTTCGGACGCTTTTTGCAGCGGCTGGTAGTCCCACGGATAGTAATTGCCGTTGCGCAGCGCCTCGTAGACGACCCAGCGGCAGGCCTGTGAATGGCGCACATCGGCGTCGAATTTAGCAAGGTCCCAGCGCGCCTGAGATTTCGCGCGCAGTTGCGTGACGGTGCCCTGATGTTCCGGCAGGTCCGCCAGATTGATCAGCTCATGCGGATCGGCCTCCAGATCGAACAGCTGATCAGGGTCCAGCACGCAGCGATTGTATTTCCATTTCCCATAGCGGAGCGACACAAGCGGGGCGTAGCTCGCCTCTGCCGCGTATTCCATGGCAACCGGCGTGTCGCGCTGGCCACCCTGCCCCAGATGCACAAGGCTTTCCCCTTGGGTCCATGGCATAACCTCGGACATATCCACGCCCGCAAGGTCACAAATGGTGGGCGTAATGTCGATGGTGCTGACCGGGGTTGCGTTTTGACCGGGCTCCATCGTGGGTGAGGCGATCATCAGCGGCACGCGCGCTGACCCTTCGTAGAAGGACATCTTGAACCACAAGCCCCGTTCGCCCAGCATATCGCCATGGTCGGAAACAAAGACGATCACTGCCTCTTGCCGTGTATCCTCTAGCGTTTGCAGGATCTCGCCCACCTTGTCGTCAAGGTACGAGATATTCGCAAAATAAGCCTGCCGCGCGCGGCGAACGTGGTCTTCGGTGATGTTGAAATTGTCGCGGTCATTGGCATCAAGGATCCGCTGCGAATGCGCGTCCTGATCCGCATAGGGGATCGGGCCGACCTCTGGCAGCAAGTGGGCGCAGTCCTCATAAAGGTCCCAATATTTCTTGCGCGCCACGTAAGGGTCATGCGGGTGGGTGAAGCTGACCGTCAGGCACCATGGCCGGTCGTCATGGCCGCGTGACAGGTCATAAAGCTTGCGGATCGCGTTATACGCAACCTCGTCATCATATTCCATCTGGTTGGTGATCTCGGCCACACCGGCACCGGTGACAGAGCCCATATTGTGATACCACCAATCGATCCGCTCACCCGGTTTGCGGTAATCCGGGGTCCAGCCGAAATCGGCGGGGTAGATATCGGTGGTCAGCCGTTCCTCGAACCCGTGTAGCTGATCGGGGCCAACGAAATGCATCTTGCCCGATAGGCAGGTCTGATAACCCGCGCGGCGCAGATGATGGGCATAGGTCGGAATGGACGACCCAAATTCGGCGGCATTGTCGTAAACGCCCGTCCGTGACGGCAATTGCCCCGACATGAACGACGCCCGCGCCGGGGCGCATAAGGGGGACGCTGTATAGGTGTTGGCAAAGCGGGTTGACCGGGCCGCAAGCGCCTTAAGGTTAGGGGCATGCAGCCAATCGGCGGGACCGTCAGGAAACAGCGTACCGTTCAACTGGTCCACCATGATAATCAGGATATTTGGTTCGCTCATGCCGCCCCCTCTGTCAGGATTGTCAATAGTTTCAGGGTCTTGCCATGTGCATCCTCATCCGGCACCGCAAGTGCGGCACGGATGTAAAACCCGTCGATCAGGGCGGCCAGCATATCAGCAGCCTCTTCTGGGTTAGCTGTAATGGGGCGCAACGCATGGGTCAGATTGCTGCGCAAGCGCCGTTGATAAAGGCGCAACAGGCGCAAAGCGGCCCGGTTTGTCTGGGCCTGCACGTAAAACATCATCCAGGCACTGACCGTGGCCGGGTCAAAACAGGATGGGGCGAAGTTGGCGGCAATGATGGCCCGGGCACGCGCCGCAGGATCACGCGCATCATGAAGGGCTGTCACCACCTGTGCCCCGTAATCGCGCAGGATCTGGCGCATCGCGGCCTCGAATATCTGATCCTTGCCACCAAAATAATGATGCGCCAGTGCCGACGACATGCCTGCACGCTTCGCAATCTTGCTAACCGTTACATCCAACGTCCCCGCTGCGCCGATCTCGTCAATCGTCGCTTTAACTAATGCAGCGCGCCGGATAGGTTCCATTCCAAGCTTGGGCATCTGATCCTCTTTCAGGTGGACATAAGCAGATAATTTGTTTTTTATTGACTCGTCAATCAAGAAAAAACGAGTCAAAACTGGGAGACGACCATGAAACTGAAATCCACCCTATCCGTGCTTGCAATCTGTGCGGCCGCACCTGCTTTTGCTGATTGCGATACTGTGCGTTTTTCCGATGTCGGATGGACAGACATCACCGCCACAACCGCCGCGACGTCGATTGTGCTGGAAGCGCTGGGATATGAAACAACAACTGACATCCTGTCAGTGCCAGTCACTTACGCCTCAATGGCGCAGGGTGATATTGATGTGTTCCTTGGCAACTGGATGCCCACGATGGAAGGCGACATCGCCAGCTATCGTGAAGCAGGCACAGTGGACACTGTTCGCACCAACCTTGAAGGCGCGAAATACACTTTGGCCACGAACGCAGCCGGCGTTGCCGCGGGCATCACGGATTTTGCATCCATCGCGCAGGCCAAGGATGCACTGGACGGCAATATCTACGGGATCGAAGCAGGCAATGACGGCAACCGCCTGATCATCGATATGATCGACGCCAATGCCTTTGGCCTTGAAGGGTTCGAGGTTGTCGAAAGCTCTGAGCAGGGCATGCTGGCACAGGTCGAACGCGCCAGCGACCGTGATGAGCCTGTTGTGTTTCTGGGTTGGGAACCGCACCCGATGAATGCCAATTACGACCTGACATATCTGCCCGGTGGTGATGACTATTTTGGACCTAATCTGGGCGGTGCAACCGTGGCGACCAACACGCGCGCAGGTTATGTCGATGAATGCACCAACACAGGTAAGCTGTTGCAAAACCTCGAATTCTCGCTTGCGATGGAGAATGAGATTATGGGCGCGATCCTGAATGATGACGTCGATCCCACAGATGCAGCAAAGGCATGGCTGGCCGCCAATACCGACGCCTGGACCCCATGGCTGGACGGTGTGACCACCAAGGACGGCGGCGATGCTGTCGCGGCGGTAACCGCAGCATTGGCTGAATAAGAAAACAAAGAAAAAAGGGGGCGGCGACGCTCCCTTTTTTGATTGACAAGGGGCGGGTATGGACTGGCTGACAGAAAACAAAATTCCGGTGGGCGACTGGTCAGAAACAGCCGTGGACTGGCTCAAGGATAATGGCCGCCCGGCCTTTGACGCGCTCAGCGATGGGCTGGACTGGATGATTGACGGCATCGTCTGGTGTCTGCAAACGCCGCCCGCCTTTGTCGTGATCCTGCTATTCGTGGCGTTGACATGGGTTTTGCAGCGATCATGGAAAATCTGTCTGCTGGTGCTTTTGTGCCTGCTATTTGTGATCAATCAGGGCTATTGGGACGAAACCACTGACAGCCTTGCGCTGGTGTTATCATCCTGCGTGGTCTGCATGGGCCTTGGGGTGCCGATTGGCATTTTCCTCGCGCATCGGCCCCGCGCCTATCAGTCGCTCAGCCCGATCCTTGATCTGATGCAAACACTGCCTGCATTTGTGTACCTGATCCCGGCGATCGTCTTCTTTGGTCTGGGCATGGTGCCCGGCCTATTTGCGACAGTGATATTTGTGCTACCCGCCCCGATCAGGCTGACCTATCTGGGTGTTTCAAACACCCCGACCCCACTATTGGAAGCTGCTGAATCCTTCGGTGCGACCCCTGCACAGCGGTTGTGGAAGGTTGAACTGCCCTATGCGTTTCCACAGATCATGGCGGGGCTCAATCAGGTGATCATGCTGTCGCTGTCGATGGTTGTGATTTCGGCCTATGTCGGTGCAAACGGCTTGGGCAAACCGGTGGTGCAAGCGCTGGGGCGCAATGATCCCGGTCTTGGGTTCGAATCCGGATTTGCGATTGTGGCCGTGGCCATCATGCTCGACCGCATGCTGAGGGTGAATAAATGAGCGCGGTAGAATTCGACAACGTCTCAATCGTCTTCGGACCCAAACCGATGTCCGCCTTACCACTGATGGATAAAGGTATGGAACGGGCCGAAATTCGTGCAGAGACCGACCAAATCCTGGGCGTTCACAACTGTTCGCTGAATGTGGAAGTGGGGGAAATACTGGTGCTCATGGGCCTGTCAGGCTCTGGCAAATCAACCTTGTTGCGGGCGGTGAACGGGCTGAACCCCGTGGTCCGGGGCGAGGTGCGCATCTTTGACGGGGACTGGTCTTGCAGCGTCGGCAATGCGTCGGCACCCGATCTGCGCCGCGTCAGGCGCGAATGCGTCTCAATGGTGTTTCAGCAATTTGGCCTGCTGCCGTGGCGCACGGTCCGCGACAATGTCGGGCTGGGGCTTGAACTGGCCGGTATGTCCAAGGCAGAGCGCAACAAGCGGGTTGATGAAGAACTGCATATGGTGGGGCTGGATGACCGTGCTGATGCGCTGGTTGGTGAATTATCGGGCGGCATGCAGCAACGGGTCGGCCTTGCCCGCGCCTTTGCCACGGATGCGCCCATACTGTTGATGGACGAACCGTTTTCGGCACTTGATCCGCTGATCCGGACCAAACTGCAGGATGAATTGCTGGACCTGCAAAAAAAGCGCAACCGCACGATTATCTTTGTCAGCCATGACCTTGATGAGGCGTTCAAAATCGGCAATCGGATTGCCATCATGGAAGGTGGACGGATCGTACAATGCGGCACGCCCCGCGATATTTTCACCAATCCGGTCAATGATTATGTGGCGGAATTTGTCGCCCATATGAACCCGCTGGGCGTATTGACCGCGCGCGATGTGATGACGGACGGGACGGCGCAAGGCCCCGCAATTGATGTGGAAACGCCCGTGCAGGACATCATGCACCAGATCAACGCCGATGCATTGCAAGTAACCGAAAACGGACAACCCATTGGTCAGGTAACCCAAAGCTCACTTTTGGCGCGGCTGACACCGCTAAACCGCGACTAAGCACCTGCGACCACGGACGGCACGCATGACAAGGCTGACATTATGACTTTTCTCCGCTAACTTGACGCAGGGGATGGGAAAAATGGCGGAACGCATTACAGGACAATGCAAATGCGGAATGGTCCGCTACGAAGGTAGTCGCCTAGATGCTGCCATGTTCCGCTGCCATTGCCGGGACTGCCAGCGGCTCACAGGTTCTGGACATTCGGAAATGGTACCAATGGTCAGTGAATCATTCATCATCAGTGATGTATGCAAAACATATGAAATGGTGGGTGGATCAGGGCAGCTAACCTATAGCGGTTTCTGCCCGCACTGTGGATCGCAGATCACGCGGCGCAGCGAACGCATGGGTGATCGTATCTACGTCCATGCATCTTCTTTGGATGATCCCGGGAAATACAGTCCGGAGAAATCAATCTACTCCGCCTCGGCGCAGCATTGGGATGCGTCTGCGATTATCAAGGAACGGTGAGGCCCTTCCCGGTCAATTGCATGTTGATCGGCAGCAACCTCTGCGGGATCAGACCTTTGTTGCTGTGACAGCGGGCGTCACCTTGCGTCGCGCCACGGCTTCGCGCCAGGTGATAAAGCTAACCGATCCCATGATGATCGCCCCGCCCAGGATGACCCACCCGTCAATTTCCTCTGCAAAGGCGAAATAGCCCAGCAGTACCGCCCAGACCAACTGCAAAAACGTCACCGGCTGCGTAACGGTCAGCGGGGCGGCGGCAAAGGCCAGCGTCATCGTGTAATGGCCTGCCGTGGCAAAACAGGCGACAAGAAACAGCCAGCCCAGTTGCGCAAGTGTCGGCGTGACCCACACCGCAGCCGCAAATGGGGCCAGCCCAATTGTGACTGTGATCGACAACATGCCAACGACAACAACCGGTGACACCTCGCCCGATAACTGCTTGGCGATCAGGTAGCCTGCGGCAAAACCAACGGCCGTGCCCAGCATTGCGATATGCCCGATATCAACCGCCTTGATCCCAGGGCGCAAAATGATCAGCGCACCCAACAAGGCCACGATGACCGCGATCAGACGACGGGGCGGGAGCTTTTCCCCCATGAAAAGCGCGGCACCCAGCGTAACATAGATGGGCGACAGGTAATTCATCGCCGTCACCTCGGCGATGGGGATGCGCGTCATGGCAAAGAACCACAGGATCACCGCAATCGTATGGGCCAGACCGCGCAGGCAAAACAGCCGCAACTGGCGGCGGGTCATATGGGCGGCAAGGATTGGTTTGATCATCGGGATCAGAAAAACCAGCCCAAGGATGTAGCGCAGAAACGCAGCCTGCGCTGCGGGCACCGCATCGCCCACATGTTTCACAATAGCGGTTACAGCGACAAAATTGAACCCGGTGACCACCATCCAAAAGATGCCAGTCAGAGGCTGCGATGATGTGGAACGGGTCATGCGTCAGGCGTGGCAGCAACCCCGCCTGAACACAAGTCAGCTTTCGACAAATGCCGCCATAACGTCGTCGGATGCTTCGAAATTTGCCGTCACACGCTGGACGTCGTCATCTTCTTCCAGCGTATCCAGCAGCTTCATCAATTTGGTCAGACCTTCCAGATCAATCTCGGTGGTCATGTTGGGTTTCCAGATCAGTTTGGTCGATTCCGACTCGCCCAGTTCCGCTTCAAGCGCGGTGGAGACCTCGTTCAGATCGGTATCGGCGCAGATGATGACATGGTTTTCTTCATCGCTTTGCACGTCTTCGGCGCCGGCCTCAATCGCGGCCATCATGACGGTGTCGTCGTCGCCAACAGATGCGGGATAAACCACTTCACCCTTGCGGTCGAACATGAACCCAACAGAGCCGGTTTCGCCCAAATTCCCGCCATTCTTGGAAAACGTGGAGCGCACGGTGGAGGCGGTACGGTTGCGGTTGTCCGTCATCGTTTCAACGATCACTGCGACGCCATTTGGCCCGTAACCTTCATACCGGATTTCATCGTAGTTTTCCGCGTCACCGCCTTGCGACTTCTTGATCGCCCGGTCGATCACGTCCTTGGGGACGGAGCTTGATTTGGCCTCCTTGACCGCCAGACGCAGACGCGGGTTTTTTTCGGGGTCGGGGTCACCCATTTTGGCCGCCACGGTGATTTCCTTGGCAAGCTTGGAAAACAGCTTGGAGCGCAGTTTGTCCTGCCGTCCTTTACGGTGCTGAATATTTGCCCATTTTGAGTGGCCAGCCATCGGAAACCTCGTCAGATGTGGTTTGAATTTGCGCCTCTATAAGGCATGCCGCCCCAGCCCCGCAACCCTGCGCTAAAGCGGCCAGATCATCGGGATCACAAATGACGCAATCGGCGCCAGCGACAGGTTCAGCGGGATCCCGAATTTCAGGAAATCAGCGAACTTGTACCCCCCCGGCCCATAAACCAGCGTATTGGTTTGATATCCGATTGGCGTGGCGAAACTGGCGCTTGCCGCAATCATCACCGCGACCACCAAAGGGCGCGGATCAACACCCAGCGCTGTTGCCAGACCAATGGCGATCGGGGTCATCACAACCGCAACTGCATTGTTGGATACAAGCTCTGTCAGGATGCTGGACAAAAGATACACCGACAGCACAACAAAGAAGGGCGGCAGGACCATCATTACAGGTGATATCGCATCGGCAATGATCCCTACAGCACCGGATGATTGCAGCGCCGATCCAACGCCCAACATGGCAAAGATCAACGCCAGTAATCGGCCATCGACAAAGGAAAATGCCTCTTCCGCATCGATGCAGCCGGTCATCAGCACAATGGTCACCCCCACCATCGCCAGCAGCAGGATCGGGGCGACACCAAGGGCTGCAAGGGTCACGACGCTTAGCAAAACCCCAATTGCGATAGGTGCATGCGCACGCCGATAGGCGCGCTGCGTCGGCTTGGATACGTCGCCAAGGTTCATATCCTCGCCCAGACGCTGAATGTCTTCGGGTGCCCCTTCCAGCAGCAGCGTGTCACCCACGCGCACAACCACATCATCCATTTGGCGGGCGATATTGGCGTCACGGCGATGCACAGCAAGCGTATAGACCGCATAGCGGCGGCGCAGGCGCAATGACCCAAGACGACGCCCAACCATCATGCAGTTGGGCGTGATCAACACCTCCACCGTCGTGGTTTCAACCGCTGAAACCTGATCGACCCGGCGCAGTTCCTTGTTGGATTGCAGCGACAACAACTCTGTCATCTCGGTGCGCAGCACCACCCGGTCGCCAAGCTGCAGTGTCACGGCTGCCAAATTGCGCCGCAGCGATGTATCACCACGCACCACGTCGATCAGGCGCACCCCATCGCGTTTGAACAATTGGACGGAGTTCACCTCGCGTCCGATCAGATTGCTGTCCGGCGGGATCACGGCTTCGGAAAAGAATTTCTTTTTCGACCGGTCTGACAACATCGTCGCCATGCTTTGCCGATCCGGCAGCAGGCGCGGTGCCATGAAATACAGATAGGTAAAGGTCCATGCGACCACCACCAGCCCAACTGGCATGATCTCTAGAATGCCAAAGGGTTCCATACCCGATGACCGGGCAACGCCGTCAACCAGCAGGTTGGTCGATGTGCCCAGCAAGGTCAGCGTACCGCCCACGATCGCCGCATAGCTGAGCGGGATCAGCAGTTTCGACGCAGATGTGCCCAATGTACGGGCCAGTTGCACAAAGACCGGTATCATGACCACGACAAGCGGCGTGTTATTCATGATCGCGCTGGCAAAGGCCACAAAGACCAGCCCCCCACCAATGGCGCGGGCCGGGCTGACTGCGGCCTGCCGTTCGGCCAGCTGGGTCATCGCATTCAGCGCGCCGGTCCGCACAAGCGCACCGACGATGATGAACATCGCAACGATTGTCCACGGCGCTGGATTTGCAAGGGCTGTCACCGCATCCTCGTAAGGTAACACGCCGGTCACCAGCAGGATGGACACGCCGATCATCGCGACCACTTCGGTCGGGAACACCTCGCGCAGGAACAACAGGAACATGGCCACAACCACGCCCATCGTCAGAAAGGCGGCTTGCGTTTGTGAAAGGGCAATAAAATCAGTCATCAGGCCCAGTGTCGCGGGTTGATCGGGGAAGGGCAAGCGGTGGTTACGCAGGCCCGGTCTGCATCAACCGCCCGCCCTGGCGTACCGGTGCCATGCGCGTGGCCTTGCCCGTGCGATCATCAGTTTCGACATAGAGGCCTGCCAGCGTCGCCTCTTCCAATGCAGGGGTGAACCGGGATTTGGGCATACCGGTGACAAACCGGCGCATCGGTTCGGCCTTTTCCATCCCAATAACAGAGTTGTAGTCGCCGCACATCCCCGCGTCAGTCAGATAGGCCGTGCCACCGGGCAGGATCATCGCGTCGGCGGTCGGCACATGAGTATGGGTGCCCACAACAATGCTGGCGCGCCCGTCGCAAAAATGCCCGGCCGCCATCTTTTCCGATGTGGCCTCGCAATGAAAATCGATCAGGCTCGCCTGTACCTGCCCGCCCATGGGATACTGGCGCAACGTGGCATCAAGCGCCGAAAATGGGTCGTCAAAGGGACGCTTCATGAACACCTGCCCCAGCACCTGCGCGACCAGAACCTTGCGCCCACCTTTGGCCTGGAACACACGGGCACCCGCACCCGGGGCGGCCTTGGAGAAGTTGATCGGCCGAATAATCCGCTGTTCCTTTTCAACAAAGGTCAGCATGTCCTTTTGATCAAAGGCATGGTCACCCAAGGTGATCACATCGGCCCCGGCGTCCAGCAGACCCTTGGCGTGATCACCGGACAGGCCCATGCCCGATGTGGCGTTCTCACCATTGACCACGACAAAGTCCAAACGCCATTCGTCCCGCAGCCGCGGCAGATGCGTCGCTACCGCCGCCCGGCCCGCGCGGCCCATGACATCACCCAGAAACAAGATTTTCATTGGGCAGTGTTAGGCGTTGGGCGCGGAATCTTCTAGTAGTTTCTTTACGGCGTCAGCACACCGTTTTCAGTCACAATCAGATCAAGCGGCTGATCGGTCGGCTCCAGTGGCAGGCCCTCGTCTTCTTGGGCAGCATAGGCAAAGCCAATTGCCATGGTTGGCCGCTTTGCCCGCAACCCTTCCAACGTGCGGTCATAAAATCCGCCGCCATAGCCCAGTCGACCACCCCGTCTGTCAAAGGCCACCAAAGGGACGATCAGGATTTCGGGCTCCATCCACGCCCCCTCTGCCGGGATGTGCGCGCCAAATTCACCCGGGATCATCGCACAGCCGGGCTCCCAGATACGAAACCGCAGCGGTTGGCCAGCACCCATGATGACAGGCACGCCGACAGGGCCGTGGGCAGCGGCCTCTTCCATTGCCGCCGTCGGATCAATTTCGGTGCGCATCGCCATGTAACCGGCCAGCGGCACACCCCGATATCCCGCCAGCACCTCGCTCAGATATCCGGCTGTCCCCTGCCCTGCCTGATGCGCCAGCTTACGGCGCGCAAAGGCAGCGGCGCGTGCATCAGATTTATCCATTTACAACAACCACATCGCAGCAAGGCCCAAAAAGGCAAAGAAGCCGACAACATCCGTCACGGTCGTGACAAAAGCACCGGATGCGAGGGCCGGATCGACCCCCATCTTTTCAAGTATGACCGGGATCACTGTACCGGCCAGTCCAGCCACTACCAGATTGATCACCATCGCTACCGCGATCACAACGCCCAACATGGGTGAGCCGAACCAGACGACGCCGACAACCCCCATCACAACGGCAAAGATCAGGCCATTTATCAGCCCCACCAAAACTTCACGCTTGATGACGCGCCAGACGTTTGCGGTGGTCAAATCGCGGGTCGCCAAGGCACGTACCGCCACGGTCAACGATTGTGTGCCTGCATTGCCGCCCATTGACGCAACAATCGGCATCAGCACGGCCAGTGCGACCAGACCGGCGATGGTTTCTTCAAAAAGCGATATCACAAGGGAAGCAAAAATCGCTGTCACCAGGTTGACGGCCAGCCAGGGAAAGCGCCGCTTGGTCGTCTCAATCACCTTATCGGATAAACTACCCTCGCCAACACCAGCAAGGCGCAGGATGTCTTCCTCTGCCTCTTCCTCAAGAAAAGCCATGGCGTCATCGATTGTGATCACCCCGACAATGCGGTCGTCATCATCCACCACCGGGGCGGTGATCATGTGGTAGTGGTTGATCGCTTGGGCCACCTCCTCCACGTCTTGGGCGACATGAAATGTGCGAAACGTGTCCTCGGTCAGGTCCTTTAGCAGCATATCGCGCGGATGGCTTAGTATCCGGCCAAGCGTCACATAACCCACCGCTTTCAGGCGCGGATCAACCAGAATGATGTGGTAAAACTGATCGGGCAGCACGACATCGGACCGCAGGTAGTCAATCGCCTCGCCCACATTCCAGTGTTCCGGAGCGCGGACCAGTTCGGATTGCATGTGACGGCCGGCGGATTCTTCTGGATAAGACAGCGCCTGTTCGACAACGACACGGTCACCCGCATCGAGCGCATCCAGAACCGCCTCTTGTTGCTCATCACCAAGGTATTCGACCAGATCGACAACATCGTCGCTTTCCAGATCGCGCACCGCGTCGGCAAGATCAGCAGGCGCAAGCTGTTCGATCACCTCTTCGCGCAGGCCTTCATCCAGCTCGGACAGAACATCGCCGTCCATCCCGCCCTGCCAGACCGCCAGCAAATCGCGCCGGTCACGGGGATCGATCTGTTCCAGCAGATGGGCCACATCGGCGGGGTGCAACGGTTTAAGCAGCGCCTCGACCCAGTCGGTGCCGCCTTCGCGAACAGCTTCCATCACATCATTGACCAACCGGTCCGTGATGCCGAATGCTTCGTCCTCGGTGTTTTCCTGCGGTTCCGCCATGATCTGCCCTCGCTGGCCTGCAACATAATCGATCAGCGCTGTCTTACAACGCGCATTCGGCGATTTACGCTGTTGTTTCACGCGCATATGGTCAGCGCATGACAAAGCAGCTTCTTCTTGGCCAAACCCTTGGTTTTTCCGGCAATCCCCTGATCGGGGATTGGGCCAATGCAGTGCAATTCGACAGCGCGGGCGGCATTTTGATCGAAGGTGATCGTATTACCGCTGTCGGGAACGGGCAGGCGCTGAAAGCTGACCATCCTGATGCCACTGTGACCGATTATGGTGGGGGGCTGATCAGCGCGGGCTTTGTCGATGCCCATATGCATTATCCGCAAACCGGCATGATCGCGAGCTGGGGCAAACAACTGATCGACTGGCTGAACACCTATACGTTTCCAGAAGAGGCCCGTTTCGGCGATCCGGCCTATGCGGCGGACGTGGCAGGTCGGACCCTTGATCTGGCACTGGCTCACGGCACCACAACGCTGACCAGCTTTTGTACGATCCACCCAGAGAGTGTGGATGCGTTTTTTGCGGCGGCGGGCGCGCGCAATATGGCGGTCGTCGCGGGAAAGACCTGCATGGATCGCAACGCGCCCGATGATCTGCGCGACACGGCACAATCCGCCTATGATGATAGCAAAGCGCTGCTGGAAAAATGGCATGGCAAGGGGCGCGGGCAATATGCAATTACGCCACGCTTTTCGCCGACCTCAACGCCGGATCAACTGGCCGCACTTGGTGCGCTTTGGGGTGAGCATCCGGGTTGCCTGATGCAAACGCATCTCAGTGAACAACATCCTGAGATCGCGTGGGTCAAAACGCTGTTTCCCGACGCACGCGACTATCTGGATACTTACGAAACCTTCGGCCTGCTGGGTGAACGGGGGCTTTATGGCCACGCCATTCATCTGGACGACCGTGAAATCGCACGGTTGAAAGAGGTCGGGGCCGCAGTGGTGCATTGCCCGACATCGAACACGTTCATCGGCTCCGGCCTGTTTGACATGATGGGGCTGGCAAAGGCCGGGCTGCGCATCGGTTTGGCGACAGATACCGGCGGCGGATCATCCTTTTCGATGTTGCGGACCATGGCGGCAGCTTACGAGATTGGGCAACTGCGCGGTGTGGCCCTACACCCGGCGCAATTGATGTGGCTGGCCACAGAAGGATCAGCGCAAGCGCTGCATATGCAAGGCCAGATTGGCCACCTAAACGCCGGAGGCATGGCCGATATCATTGTGCTGGACCTTGCATCAACCGCCGCCATCGCGCAACGGTTTGAAAAGGCGCATGATATCTGGGATGCCCTGTTTCCAACCATTATGATGGGCGACGACAGGGCGATTGCAGATGTGTGGGTCGCGGGAAGGCCGGCTAGCAGGGCCTAGCCATCAACAGAACCCAGTTGCCGCCCGCTTCGCCCAGCCCGTATTCGGTATAATTCGCCCCGAGCATATTTTTAAGATGCAATGGCGAACCCTGCCAGGCAGCGAATGCGGCGGACCGGTTCGGCAATGCAGAACCCAGATTTTCGGCCCAGCCACAGGCGCTATAGCCGGTCTGTGCGATCCGGCGATCAGCACGGCTGCCATCCGGCGCGCGATGCGCAAAATAGCCACGTTGCGACATGTCGCGGGCATGGGCCGTTGCAGCTTGCGCCAATTGGGGGCTTGGCACTACCAGCCCCAGACCGTTGGACTGGCGCAACCCGTTCAGTTGGGTTGTGAACGCATCGGTTGGTACAACGCGCGGCGCTGCATCCGTCGGTACGGTCGTTTGCGGCGCGCTGCACGCCATCAACGTCGCTGCGAGTACCGTCATCAAAATTCTGGGCATGTCTACTCCACCTTGCTCATGGCAAGCCTAACCCAGCGCGATCATTCAGCCAAGCGGCGGGCCAAGGTGTTTTGTCGTTCGATCACGCGCGGCAGATCAATGGTCTGCATATGGCCACCCGCCACAACCTGACGGCCTTCGACAAACAGGTCGCGCACCTTCATCGGCCCAGCCAAGACCAGTGCCGCAGGGTCCCAGGACCCCGCCGCCTCAACCGATTGCGCATCCCAAATCGCGATATCGGCACGTTTGCCAACAGCAATCTGGCCACAATCATCACGACCCAGAACCTGGGCACCGCCACGGGTCGCGATCTCCAATACCGCGCGGGCAGACATTGCATCCGCGCCATTCTGGACACGTTGCAGCAGCATCGCCTGACGTGCCTCCGCCATGATGTTCCCCACATCATTGCTGGCCGACCCATCCACACCCAGCCCAACAGGCACGCCCGCATCGCGCATCTGGCGCACCGGCGCGATACCAGATCCAAGCCTGCAATTGGAACAAGGGCAATGGGCTACGCCAGTTCGGGTCCGAGCGAACAAATCAATCTCTTGCCGATCCAGCTTTACACAGTGGGCATGCCAGACATCATCGCCGACCCATCCCAGATCTTCGGCATATTGGCCGGGGCGACAACCGAACTGTTCCAGTGAATAGGCGATATCCTGGTCATTTTCGGCCAGATGGGTGTGCAGCATGACGCCCTTGTCGCGGGCCAGCAGGGCGGCGTCCCGCATCAGATCACGGCTGACTGAAAACGGGCTACAAGGGGCGACACCGACGCAAACCATGGCGCCCGGACCGGGATCGTGAAACGCATCAATGACCCGGATGCAGTCCTCCAGAATGGCATTTTCGCCCTCAACCAGCGCATCGGGCGGCAGGCCGCCCGCACTTTCCCCAATGCTCATCGCGCCGCGTGTGGGGTGAAAGCGCAGACCGACCTCGGCCGCAGCGGCAATAGTATCATCCAGCCGGGCACCATTGGGATAGAGGTACAGGTGATCAGATGTCAGTGTGCAGCCCGACAACGCCAGTTCGGCCAAACCCACCTGGGCCGACACGAACATCTCTTCCGGGCCAAAGCGGGACCAGATTGGATACAGCGTCTGTAACCAGCCAAATAACAGCGCGTCCTGTGCGGCGGGCACGGCCCGGGTCAATGTCTGGTAGAGATGATGATGCGTATTCACCAATCCGGGGGTGACAACAGTATCCGCCGCATCAAACACCGCACAGCCATCCACCGGCAGCCCCTGCCCAACATCGGCAATCACACCATCTGCAATCCTGATATCGGCATTTGCCAATTCGCGGCGGCTGTCATCCATCGTCAGAACGACAGCGGCGTTTTTGATAAGCAGATCAGCCATCAATCACATCTTTCAAAACGGACAAGGCCGCGGCGTGAATTGCGGGGTTCGCGGCTGCAAGGGCCCGACCACCTTGATGGGCGGGGCCGCCTGCCCAATCCGTCACGATGCCACCTGCCGCCGTCACCACGGCAATCGGCGCCTGAATATCGTAAGGGTTCAACCCCGCCTCAATCACCAAATCCACCTGCCCGGCTGCCAGCAAGGCGTAACCGTAACAATCCATGCCATAGCGGGTCAGAAGTGTCTGACCGGCGACAGCCTGAAACGCCCGCATCTCTAACTCTGTCCCCACTTCGGGAAACGTCGTCAGCACGGTGGCCGCTGCCAGACCGGTGACGGTGCTGGTGGTCAGGGCTTGCTGGCCGCGCGGCCCGGTGATCCGGGCCAGGTCGAACCCACCGATAAACCGTTCACCGATATAGGGCTGGTCAATGATGCCGAACAAAGGGCCAGTGGTATCAGCCACCGAAATCAGAACCCCCCAAGTCGGGGTGCCACTGATATAGCCGCGCGTGCCATCAATCGGGTCCAGCACCCAGGTAAATTCAGTGGTGCCCTGATAATGGCCAAACTCTTCGCCCAGAATACTGTCATCAGGGCGTTCATTGGCCAACACAGCACGCATCGCGCGCTCTGCCGCGCGGTCAGCTTCGGTGACAGGATCAAAACCGCCATCCAGTTTATTATCGGTGGAAAGGGCTGGTTGGCGAAACAGACGAAGTGTTTCAGGCCGGGCTGCATCTGCAAGTAAATGCGCCACACGGATCAAATCCGCTTTCGTCGTGGTATCGAGTGGCATGATCGATCCTTATCTGCCCTGCGCTTACCTCGGCGGTAGCGTGGGGCAGATAAAGGGTCAAGCCCGCGATCAGGCCGCTTCGCTTAGAACGCGGGCAAGATCGAACAGACGACGACGCTGGTTTTCGGGGATCGCGTAGTAAGAGCGCAACAGCTCCAACGCTTCCTTGTCGGTCAGGATATCACCCGGCATATCACTATTGGCGCCGTCAGCCGGAGGTTGAGTATCAAGCCCCTCGAAAAAGAATGACACAGGTACGTTCAGCACTTTCGCAATATCCCAGAGCCGCGATGCGCTGACCCGGTTCATGCCCGTTTCATATTTCTGGATTTGCTGAAACTTGATGCCCACCTTCTCAGCAAGCTGTTGCTGGGTCGTCCCGCTCATCCAGCGGCGGTGCCTAATTCGCTTGCCTACATGTACATCTACAGGATGTTTCATTTGTTCGTTTCCTTAGTTTGAAAGAACACGGCATATGTGTCGCCAGTGCCCGATACAGCGTTTCGCGCGTTCCCCAACCCATCAACGCGTTTAGAATGATGATGTGCATGACACCAATCACTCGTAACACGCAACGGTTGCAGTAACAGACCTGACCTTAAAGACAGGTTCATGATGACACTTTTTGCCCAAGCGGTCAAAGCCGCTGTCCTTTCATACCGACCCATGTTTTGTTGATAAGGGTTAATAAAGTCATACCAAGGAGGATTCGTTTCGTATGCGCGCATTTCTAGTGTCATCGTTTGATAACGCCCCAACAGTCGAGAATGTTCCCGCTCCGATTGCAAAAAATGATGAGGTTCTCCTTGACATTGCAGCGTGCGGTCTGAACTTCGCAGATTTGCTTATGGCAAAGGGCACTTATCAGGACACACCGGTGCCGCCCTTTACCCTGGGTATGGAGGTTTGCGGGACCGTCACGGCACTTGGGCCAAACGTAACGACGCCGGCGATTGGAACCCGTGTCGCCGTATTTGGTGGCAATGGCGGATTGGCCGAACAAGGTGTGTTCCCGGCGGCCCTGTGCCGCCCGGTGCCCGATGACATGCCCTCTGACGTGGCGGCCGGTTTCATGGTGGCTTACGGGACGTCGCATCTGGTGCTGACACGACGCGCGCAACTGCAAAAAGGCGAAACACTTCTTGTGCTGGGCGCGGCCGGTGGCGTTGGACTGACCGCCGTTGAAATCGGCAAGGCAATGGGGGCGACCGTGATCGCCGTCGCGCGCGGCGCTGACAAGCTGGCCGTGGCCAAAAGCGCCGGGGCCGATCATCTGATCGACAGTACAACAGAAGACATCACAGAGGCGGTCAGGGCCTTGGGCGGGGCCGATGTTGTTTATGATCCGGTCGGCGGTGATGCATTCAAGGCTGCATTGCGGGCCTGCAACCGCGAGGCGCGCGTTATCGTCATCGGATTTGCCAGCGGCGACGTCCCCGCGATCCCTGCAAATATCATTCTGGTCAAGAACATCACCGTGATCGGCTTCTATTGGGGGGGCTACCTGCGCTTTAACCCCACCGCACTGGCTGATAGTCTGGACGAGTTAATGGCGTGGTACGCGCAAGGGCGTTTACGCCCGCATATCAGCCATGTCATGCCACTCAAGGATGCTGCCAAGGCATTGGAACTCATGCGAAATCGTACCTCGACCGGCAAGGTTGTTGTCACGCCATGACCGGCATCCGCAAGGTGTGAAACCCGTCCCGCAGGAATTCTGCCAGGTCAGGCAGGATCGGGCCGTCCTGCACTGTCGCACTATACATATTGATATTCACGTCGATCAGATCGGGCAGGCTGCCGCCGTGCTGGATGCACTCAAAATGGCGCGGTTCTGTGCCTTCCAGCATCGTATGCACGGCCAAATCCGCGCTCACTGTCGCCTCGACAGTGCGGGTTGAATTGCTTTCGACGGCCATATCCCAAGGGATACCAACCTCATCCAGACGACGCTGCACATATTGGCGAAAGATGCACCGGCCCTCATAAGCCAGCCGCAAGGGGCGCTGTTTCCAGGCCTGGCCACCGGGCGCACCCATCCAGACAAGCGGCAGCTTAGCCAGCGTCTCGCCCCCCAAACCGACGCTGTCTTCGGTCGTCAGGATCACATCAATCTCGCCTCGGTTGAACTGCTCTTTTAGCTTTCGTGTATAGGATGAAACCAGCTGCACCCGGACACGCGGATAAGCCGCAGCAAAGCGTTGCAAAACCTTGGGGATGACCGGGTAAATCACGTCATGAGGGACGCCCAATGTAACCTCACCTTCAAACTCGACGGCTGTTAGCTTGCCATAAATCTCGTCATTCAGCGCAAGCATCCGCCGGGCATAGCTCAGCAGCTGTTCGCCCTGTGGTGTCAGGCCAATGGCGCGGGCAGACCGATCCAGTAGCGATACATTCAGCGACTCTTCAAGCCGTTTGAGCTGCATCGATACCGCCGACTGGGTCAGGTTCAGCAACCCGGCCGCCTTGGTTACCCCGCCAGTGTCTGACACAGCCACAAACGACCGCAACGCTGTCATATCAAGATTTCTCATTCATCAACATCCTTGATGTATAAACTATCAAATATTCGTTTTTATCATGACAGAACCCGCGATACATATCAAGCATTCGAATGAAATAGCTTCACTTGATCACGAAAGGGCATGACATGACCATATTTACACTCCATAAATCCACCGGTCTTTGCACCAAACCGGCGCGACGCGGATGGTTTCATGCGGTGGCAGACATGCTTGCCGTGGCGCGGCAGCGACGCCATTTGTCCCGGTTGGAGCCGCATCAGCTTCGGGATATCGGGCTCAGCAAACATCAAGCACGTACCGAAGCAGAAAAACCTATCTGGGATACGCCATCGTATTGGCAGAGATAACCCTTTATTTCCTTCGGCCTGCGACATTCCCGCCCAAAATAATCAGATTTAACGAAATCGCCCCGACAGAGCCTTGAAAAAAGGGCTCTGTCGGCCAATATTGGCAACAAGGATGCCGTTTTGCGGCGCCACTGGTTATTCTGGAGGTCTAAATGGCTCAATACGAGACAATGAAATCAACGGTTGGCGGTGTTCGGACCGCCGCCATCGACGAAGGGCTACGCGCCCACATGAACAAGGTCTACGGCACCATGTCTGTTGGCATGCTGATCACAGCTGCTGCGGCTTGGGCGATTTCAGGTCTGGCATTGTCCAGTGATCCGACACCTTATCAGATAGGCGCATCGACTTATCTGACCGATCTGGGCGTAACACTTTACACGACACCATTGAAATGGGTCGTGATGTTCCTGCCGCTCGCCATGGTGTTCATGTTCGGCGCAATGATCAACCGGCTCTCAGCCGCTGGTGCGCAGACGTTCTTTTACGTCTTTGCCGCCGCGATGGGTGTGTCAATCAGCTGGATCTTCGCAGTCTTCACCGGATTTTCGATCATCCAGATCTTCCTGATCACAGCGATCGCATTCGCTAGCCTCTCGCTTTGGGGATACACCACAAAGAAAGACATCTCTGGCTGGGGTTCGTTCCTGATCATGGGTGTAGTCGGTCTGTTGGTGGCGATGATTGTCAACATCTTCCTGCAATCGCCTGCCATCATGTTCGCGATCTCTGCAATTGGTGTGCTGATCTTCGCAGGCCTCACAGCTTATGACACGCAAAAGATCAAGAACGACTACCTCGCACATGCCGCAAGCGGCGACAGCGAATGGTTGGCCAAATCCGCGATCATGGGTGCGTTGAACCTGTATCTGGACTTCATCAACATGTTCATGTTCCTGCTACAACTCTTCGGCAGCCGCGAATAAACCTCGCCTCCGGCGGGTACCGAATGGCCCGGCCAAGCGTAACGCTTGGCCGGGCTTTTTTTGTTCCAAATCACGACAATCTGCAAAGGCAGGACCTAGCCAGCGGCAGGCCTGACCGGCATCACCTCTCGCCCAAACGAATGCAGCAAATGCGACCGCATCCGGGATTGATCACCAACGCGTTCCGCAAGACTAAGGTTCTTGTGGATGTGACACGTCTGATCGACGTGTTTTCAAATCAGATGAAGAAACCAGACGCCACCTGATCAAATAGCCGAAGCTCTTGCCGCATAAAGGGCAACGGCGGCGGCATTGGAAACATTCAGCGAACCAAAACCACCCACCGCGTCGATACGCACAACTTCATCGCAGGTGGCAAGCGTCTTTTCGCGCAGGCCCGGGCCCTCGGCACCCATCACCAGGGCCACTGCGTGATCACGGCGATCGGCAAGCGCCTGTTCAATCGTCTGTTCAGCCGTGCCATCCAGCCCTAAAACCAGATACCCCATGCCTTTCAGCGCGATCATCGTATCGGCCAGGTTGCGGACACGCAGATAAGGCTGACGTTCCAAGGCGCCACTGGCCGTTTTCGCCAAAGCGCCGGTCTCAGGTGCGGCATGGCGCTGTACCGCAATCACGGCGCGGGCGCCGAAAACTTCTGCCGAACGCAGGATCGCCCCAACATTATGCGGGTCGGTCACCCGGTCGAGCAGAACAAGCCGGGGCGGCATCGGCCCATCACCAGCCGCGACATCCTCAACCGATCCCCAATCCAGCGGCTTGACCTCAAGTGCGGCCCCCTGATGCACAGATTGTGGATCGAGGGGCGCTGCGAATTTTCGTGGATCAGAAATCTCTGGCTCCAAACCACCCGACGCGACAGCATCACCCAACCGCTCCAGCGCGTTACGTGTCACGACGAGACGCAGCTTAACGCGTGCCGGGTTTTCCAGTGCGTCGCGAACAGCGTGCAGACCAAAAAGCCAGACCGTTTCATTGGCAGCAACCCGCTTTGCCTGCTCTTTGGCAATAACCCATTTCGGCTTTTTCATATAACGATCCAGTGTGACACTCTGCCCAAGGCGATACCGTACATCCTGCGCACTGTGAAGAGGATGCAAAACGATCATATTTGTTGTTGACGGGCCAAGGGACGGCGGGTAATCAGCCCGACAGTGGGCGACAGGCCGCAAGGTGTGGCAGGGGACTGTAACTCCCTCGCGGAGACGCACGCCTGGTTCGATTCCAGGGTCGCCCACCATTCATTCTATAGCGCTGATTTTTATAGCTATTCAGCTTATCATCAACGCTGAGATGGCTTTTTTTTTGATACTTATCACTCGGTTTTCGATACAAATGACGACTGAGAAGAAGGTGAAATACCTAAAAATTGACCGTGGAAGGTATTACTACCAGCGCCGCGTACCCGATCAGTTTTGGGAATTATTGGGGATAACTACGGGCTCGAAGCCGATCTTCATCGCACACCTCGCACCATCTCGTATTTTGCTGAACAAACCGAAAACCAAATCACTCGGGGCTTCCCCGGGACTGCGGCGCAGAAGCCGCAGCCTCCAAGGGATTTCACGAAACCCCGCTGGTATTCGCCACCGGCTTGGCGCAGGTTACCCGCATATGCCATTTGTACGGATTATTGGGGACTGCCAGTTGTGAAAACCTTACCATTGTTTCTAGGGGCCGCGTTCCTGTTGGCGGCCTGCGAACCTGTCAACGATGACGCAACCGGCTCCGACATCGCCTTTATCGCGGAACTGCCCGAAGGCGTCCGCGCCATCGCCGCAACCAATCAGAACCTTGAGGCCGTGGCCGTTGATCCGGTCGACAATTGCTATGTCTATCAACACAGAAACGCTGTCGAGACGACGCTCCTGCCCTTGCGCACACGCGAAGGGCGACCAATCTGCATTCAAAAGCCGGAACCGGCCCCAGAAGAAACCTAGGACTGGGCGGTCACCGTGCCCTCGGGCGCGTAAAGATAGGCGGTCGATCCGGTCGCCACCTGATCATAAAGCCCGATGATATGGGCCATCACCATGCGCACGCAGCCAGAGCTGGCACGACCCCCAATGGAGCGTGGGCTGGGCGTGCCATGGATCCGCAGATAAGTATCACGACGGCCGACAAACAGATAAAAGGCACGCGATCCCAAAGGGTTGCGCGGGCCGCCATCCATCCCCTCGGCATGCTGCTCATAAAGCTGGGGGTCGCGTTCGATCATCGCATCAGTCGGGCGCCAGGTCGGCCATTTGGCCTTGCGGCGGATCGTGTAGGTGCCCGGCTCGTAAAGGCTGCCGCGCGCAATCGCCACGCCATAGCGCATCGCCGTACCATCGCCGCGCACGTGATAAAGATAGCGGGCCACCGCATCCACATGGATATCCCCTGCGCGCAAACCATCATTGGCCTGCACCAGCTGCGGCAGGAAACGACGGTGCAGCCCCCAGGGGTTGGACGTGGCCGGATCATAATTTGCCGGGGTCACCCGCCTGTCCCAGCGCGCCCATTGCGACCGATCCGAAATCGGGTTGGCAAAACCGGGTGTGGCCAGCGGCGCTGAAAACAGCGCGCCGGAGGTGATGACAAAATGACGACGTGTCAGCATGGCAGCAGAATCCCTTACGAAATCAATCCGTTCCGGGGAGGATACAGAACAGACAGCGCAATTTGCATCATCAGACGATCACATATGCGTGCATGATTGGTAAATGCGGCATTGCCGCCACAGCCGCGCAAACTGATTTCTGCGCTTCCCCCGACCCCGTCACTACCATATCATGTGGCAAAGCAATCAAAGAGCAGCACCCATGGCCGATGATCTCCTCTCCGGGGGCAAAGAACCCGAAAAAAAATACGATGCCGACAGCATCCAGGTGCTGGGCGATATGGAACATGTTCGCCTGCGCCCCGGCATGTATATCGGTGGTAAGGACGACCGGGCCATGCATCATATGGTGGCCGAGATCATCGACAACTCCATGGACGAGGCCGTGGCAGGCCACGCCACCTGGATCGAGGTCGAACTGGACGAAAACGGCCATGTCTCCATCACCGATAACGGGCGGGGCATTCCCACGGATCCGCACCCCTCTGACCCCAAAAAATCCACCCTCGAAATTATCTTCTGCACGCTCAACGCGGGCGGCAAGTTTTCGGGCGAAAACTATGAAACATCCGGCGGTCTGAACGGGGTCGGGTCATCCGTCGTCAACGCGCTCTCTGATCACCTGCGGGTCGAAGTGGCGCGCAACAAGGAACTGGTCGCGATGGAATTCCAGCGCGGCGCGCCCACAACCAAACTGGAAAAGGTGGGGGCCGCCCCCAACCGGCGCGGCACCAAGGTCACCTTTCACCCCGACCCCGAAATCTTCGGATCACTCAAACTCAAGCCGGCCAAGCTTTTCGCCATGGCGCGGTCCAAGGCCTATCTCTTTTCCGGCGTCGAAATCCGTTGGAAGACAGCGGTTGCTGACGGCGACACACCCATGCAGGCCAAATTCCACTTTCCCGGCGGGCTGTCCGATTACCTGAACGAACGGCTGGAGGGGGCCACCACCTACGCCGACAAACCCTTCGCGGGCACGGTCGAATTCATGGACAAGTTCCAGGAACCGGGCAAGGTCGACTGGTCCATCAACTGGACGCCCGCGCGCGATGGCTTCATCCAGTCCTACTGTAACACCGTGCCCACACCCGAAGGTGGCACCCACGAATCCGGCCTCTGGGCCGCGATCCTGAAGGGCATCCGCGCTTACGGCGAACGGGTCGGCAACAAGAAATCCAAACAGATCACCCGCGACGATCTGATGACCGGGGGCTGCGCGCTTGTGTCGGTCTTTATCCGCGACCCGCAATATGTGGGCCAGACCAAGGACCGGCTCTCCAACGAAAACGTCCAGAAAATGGTCGAAGGCTCCGTGCGCGACCATTTTGACACCTGGCTCGCGGCTGACACGAAATCCGCAGGCGCGATCCTCGATTTCCTTGTGCTGCGGGCCGAGGAACGGCTACGCCGCAAGCAAGAGAAAGAAACCGCCCGCAAATCCGCGACCAAAAAACTGCGCCTGCCCGGAAAGCTGACCGATTGCACGTCCAAGGACCGGGCGGGGACGGAACTTTTCATCGTCGAGGGCGACAGCGCCGGCGGCTCCGGCAAGGGGGCGCGCAACCGGGTGAACCAAGCACTGCTGCCGCTCAAGGGCAAGATCCTGAACGTGCTGGGGGCCGCGTCAAACAAGCTTTCCTCCAACGCCGAGATTAACGACCTCTGCGAAGCGCTCGGCGTCGGCATGGGCACCCGTTTCAACGTCGATGACCTGCGCTATGACAAGATCATCATCATGACCGACGCGGATGTGGACGGGGCGCATATCGCCTCACTGCTGATGACGTTTTTCTTCACACAAATGCGACCCCTGATCGACCAGGGGCACCTGTACCTGGCCTGCCCCCCACTCTACCGGCTGACCCAAGGGGCGCGGCGGGTCTATGTCGCCGACGACGCCGAAAAAGACGCGGTGCTGGCCAAAGGTCTGGGCGGCAAGGGCAAAATCGACGTGCAGCGCTTCAAGGGCCTCGGCGAAATGGACGCCAAGGATTTGAAGGAAACCACAATGGACCCCGCCACGCGCAAACTGATCCGGGTGACCGTTCATGACGATGAACCGGGGGACACGGCGGACCTAGTCGAGCGCCTCATGGGGAAGAAGCCAGAACTGCGGTTCCAGTATATCCAGGAGAACGCGCGGTTTGTGGAGGAGTTGGATGTTTGAGAGCAACCCACCCTTGCACACCACTCAGTGTGTCACTATATCTGTGGAACCCCACATATTGGGGAAGACAAGGAGGTTTTCCTTGAAAGCCATTTTGAACTTCCCAGACTTGAAACGGTAAGCGTGCCTGCTTATCGGAGCGCCTGAAAGGGGTTAAGGGCAAGAAGTGAATTTGTATGCCATCAACAGGCACGTTGATGGTCCGCTAAATTGGGAACCGCTTAAGCCCTCATACGGCTATGAAGCGAGACCGGTTATTCCCACCCCTGCGGAGAAGCTTTGAGGCGTCTTGTCTAGGCGTTCTTGAGTAACTCAAAAGCTCTTGGCGGTGCCGAGGCAACCTTGCGAGATACTCAAATGAGAGAGACAAGACGCCGCACCCACAAAACCAACATCAACGAATGCATTGCAGGCCGTGACCGTAGGGTGTGCATTTATGCGCACCACCCCACCAACGACCTCGCAAAATGGTGCGCATAAATGCGCACCCTACATCACCGCCAAAGCGTCAAGATGAGGGCAACACCTGTCGGCTTTACCAACCCGCCCCGGACGTGATCCGGGGCCTCATGGTCAGCCACGAGGTCCCGGGTCAAGCCCGGGACGGGCGGAGGTGGGGCTGAAACCCACTCGGATCAACGCCGCAAGGGGATGACCGCATAGATCGGTCTGCTTGGTCCGGTAACTCTGTAAGCATCTTCACTGACACCGCATTCGGTCAATGTTCTTGCCGCGCGCAGGACGGCTTCCTTTCTTGGCTGGCGCGCAAGCCGCCAAAACGTATCAACGCGGTAACCCACAAGGAATGTATGCGTGTCGACCCGCGCCAGATTGAAGCCCAAGCCAAATTCGCCCACCTGAACATTCAATGCATCAGGGCCGGAAAAGAGCCCCATGCCCGCATCCGGGGCGACCTTTGCTGCGGCCCGTTCCGTGGCAGGTGTGCCATTCCGGCGATACCGACCAGTATCCTTGCGATATGCGGGCAATCCACCCGCACTCCGCGTGATGTTCACCGGCGCGGCAGCGGCTGTGGGCGTGGCTGTCGCGGTGGCAGTTGGGGCAGCAGCGACATCACCACCGATGCCGCTGAACCCCGCGCCGCGCTGGCCGGGGTTCGGCGCACCACAAGCGGCCAATGCCACCAATGATGCCACCGCAATGGTCAGTTTTCTCATTCTCGTATCCTTTGAATTTGACGATCAGAAGTCCCGCGTGGCTTAGCCCGCGACCATGCCGGGAATTTGTTCAAAAGCCCATTCATCAACGCTGACCAAACCCATCACCCGCAAACCTTAACCCCGCATTCACACTTCCACCGCGCGCGCCCTTAACCCCGACCCACCGCGCATTGGGGTCCGACGTTTTGCCGACGTGTCGCCGACGCTTTGCCGACCGCCCAGATTCCATGAAAACAACGGCGTTAACCAATGATTCGGCCCATCACGTCAAAAACCACCGCACGCACCCCCACCGCACGTTGCGTGCCCTCCGCCAGCTACAGGTCAATTGTGACTGTGCCGCCATCTTCTGCCGCGCGGCTCTGGCATAGGATGATCGCATCCTGCCGTTGTGCCTTGGACAATACGAAATCCCGGTGTTCCACGTCCCCCGCCACCAGCCCACATTTGCAGACCCCGCAAATGCCGTCGCTGCATTTGACGTCCACATGCACCCCGTTTTCGGCGAGCACGTCAGTGGCGGATTTATCTGCTGGTATGTCAAACACTTGGCCGGATCGCGCCAGTTTCAGCCGGAACGGGTGGTTCACATAATCGGGCTGCTCGGGCACGGCAAAATATTCCAGATGCTGCGCGTTTTCTGGAAAACCGGCCTCGGTCGCTGCCGCCAATATCGCGGTCATGTAGCGTTCAGCCCCGCAAGTATAGACATGCCAGCCGGGCTGGTAGCCGCCGAGTATCTGCCCCAGATCGGCGCGGCTCTCTTCATCGCTGATATGCAGATGCACCTGATCGGCCCAGGCAAAACCTGCAATATCATCCAGCAGCCCCATCTGGTTACGGCTGCGGCCTGAATAATGCATCTCAAACGACCGCCCTTGCGCATGTAATTCATGCGCCATCGCCACCAGCGGCGTGATCCCGATCCCACCGCCCATCAGCACGCTATGCCCAGCATCGGCATCAAGCGGGAAGTGGTTGATCGGCCTAGAGATAAAAATCCGCCGCCCTTCGTTGAAGATCCGATGCATGAGTTTCGACCCGCCCCGCCCCGCATCTTCGCGTAGCACGGCAATCTGATACCGGCTCCGGTCCGCGGGATTACCTGACATGGAGTATTGCCGGAGAAACTCTGGGGCCACGACGATGTCCAGATGGGCACCGGCCTGCCAAACAGGCAAATCGCCGCCATCCACGGGCACAAATTCGTATTTCATTACGCCTTGGGCGGTTTCCTCGGCCTTCGTAATCTCAACCTGAATGACCGGGCTTTCGCCTTCCGCCGTATAGGCATGGATGACCTGCCTGTCACCCTGCGTCAGCCGCGCCTTGTATTCATCAGCAGTGATCATCGCCTGATAGGCCTCGATCCCCGCCTCGCGATCCATGGGGAACGGATAAGGGTGAGGATGCGGGGCGAGAGGGGCGGGATAAACCGCCAGCGTCTGGTCGGCATATTGCAGGTCCAGGTCCTTTTGCAGGGAACGTTGGTTCACCGGCTGTGGGGTTGGGCGATAGCCGCCATCCTCCGCAATTTCCAGATCCCACCACCATTTCTTGACCGGGTTCAGTCCACCATTTCCGACCGTATCATCCAGCCGGGCCAGTGCCGGGGCAAGCTGTGGAACATTCATCGCCGCCCAGCGAAACGGCTTTTCCTTGAAGATACCTTCCAGGTTCCAGGGGCAGGTTTTCATACACCGCCCACACATCGCACCGCCCGGCGTTGTGACCCGGTATGTCGCGCATTTCTGGCTGTCTGATTTCCAAATCTCGTAGCCGTTGAACATCAGCTTTGGGCCGGCTGTGATCGCCCCTGATGGGCATTCGCGCGCGCATTTATTGCAAGCCTTGCAGAATTTTTGCAGGCCAAAATCAATCGGCTTGTCATGCGCCAGTGGCAGGTCGGTTGTCACCGTCCCTGACTTCAGGCGCGGGCCCAGATAGGGGTTCAGGATCACCTCACCAATCCGGCTAACCTCACCCAGACCGCTGAGCAGCAAAAGCGGCGGTTGCAGCACCTCGCCATCCATCACGGTATGGGCTTTGGCGCTATAGCCCAGATTGCGGATTTGCCGGGCGATGATCCCACCCAGCAAGGAAAACCGCAAATAGGCCCGCATGGATTGGGCCACGGCGATCCAGTCATCGCCTGATGAGCCTTCCATGGTTTCATAGCCTTGATCGATGATCATGTTGATCGCCTGATCATGGGGTGGGTCAATCGCCTCGCCCCGCGCATCATGGCTGTACCACGCCCAATCGGGGCAGCGCGAAATGCCCACTGCATCAGCTCCCAGCCAATAGCTGGTCGCCTTGATCAGGTCAGCGGCTTCAACAGGATCAAACCTGACTTTTTCATCCGCCGCTTCCCCATCCTGCAACAGCACAAAGGCCCCCAGCGCCCGCCGTTGCGCCATGGACGGGGCCGCCTTGCGCACATAATGCCCGCCCTTGGCCGCATCCTGCATTTTCTTGCCCATATCGCCGAATTGCGCTCGCGCGAACATATCCGCCCGCTTGGGCACGCGGGCCACATTGGGTTCATCAATATAGGTCGTTGGCGCCTCCACCCGTTTGAGCCGCTCGAACGGATGCGCCCCATCGACGAAACGGCGTTTGGCATAGGGCACCGCGTTCATCGCGTTTTTGGCCGATGCCGTGCCCAGTTTCCAACCCGTTCCAAAGGCGGATTTTGGCTGTGCAGCCATGGGTGCCAGCGGTTGATCGGTGGCAATGTCAAAAGAGGTCGTCACCGCAGCCAAGCCAAAACGTGAACCGATGTAAGGGTGGCACAGCTCGCCATCTTCGACCGTCGCCAACCCTGCGGCCACAGCAAGCTTGTTCAAATCCACATCCGCGCTGGACATGCTATGCCCGCGCGCCGGGTAGCCCAGAAGCCGCAGGTAATTGGCCAGAACAACAGCCGTTTCCGATGCCAGCAACCCGGCCCTGTGCGCCTGCGCGTCAGCGATCCAACCCGTGCCCGGTTCATCGGCATCCGGGTCACGCGGGTTTTCATAAAGAAACACAAGCGCATGGCTGTGATCATCAATGCCCGTGACAGGGGCTTCCATCGACTCCTTCAGATCAGCCATGATCATGTCGATGCCCGACGCCAGCGTCTTGGTCTGCCGTGTCTTCAGGTCGTGGGCCAACCTGCCGATATCTGGGTTCAGATAAGGCTGATCCAGCCGGGCGGCATTGGGCAACAGGCAAGTGCCAACCACGGCCGCATCAGCGAAATAGCCAAACGCCTTGAGGTGATTGGCCCGTTCCAGTGGATCGGTGGGCGCGTCCGCCACGGCCCCGTTGACCAGCCCATCGCGGATCGCATCCAGCATCGCCTGATGTTCACGCATCGCATTAACGATAGATCGCGGGTCGGCGGGCCTGTCAAAACTCAGCGGGGTTGTCGCGGGCACGCCCGCAAGGTCAGGCATTGCGCCCAGTCGAGCCAGCCTTTCGGATGGATATGGCCCCAGATGGACCGGGCGTGATTTATCGGAAAAGAAACGGATGGTCATTTGGCGACACCTAAACGCAGCACGGCCCGAACAGCAAGGCCAGCCATCAACCGCCCTGCCCTGTATTGATGATATGGCGCAGGCAGCGGCGCAGAATATCACGCTCTGTCACATTAAACGCGCCCATCAGCGCATCATCGAAACGCTGCGCTTCTTCGACCAGATCGTCGAACGCCGCCTTGCCTACCCGGGTCAATGACAGCAATTCATGCCGCCGGTCATCTTGGTAAGGATGGCGGGTCAGAAAGCGCCGTCTTTCCAAAGCGGCAACGGCCCGGCTCACCTTTGTCTTATGAATGCTGGCGCGGGTGCAAATCTCTTTCGCGGTCAGGTCGCCATAACGCCCCAGATGAAACACCACCCGCCATTCGGTCCGCTGCATCCCGTAACGCGCCTTGTAGTAGCGTTGGAAATCAAGGCTTGATGCCTCTGCCGCGCGGTTCAGCAGATAGGGCATGAACTGCTGTAAATCGAAATCCGTCTTTTCTGTCATATTGGCAAAATGGCGATTGATAGTTACAAATGCAACCAATATCAGGGGCGAAGATAATCAAGGGGAGCTGCCCAATGAATAAAGTCACTGTGTCCGATGGCCTGACCCGCGCTGCGACAAGCGTTGGGGTGACCGACGCCTATATGCCCGGTTTTGGCAATGATTTCGAAACTGAGGCCCTGCCCGGTGCCTTGCCACTTGGCATGAACAGCCCGCAGAAATGCAACTACGGGCTTTATGGTGAACAGCTATCCGGCACCGCCTTCACCGCGCCCAGCCATCAGAATGAACGGACCTGGTGCTATCGCATCCGCCCGTCGGTCAAGCATTCGCATCGCTATACCCGGATCGATCTGCCCTATTGGAAATCGGCCCCGCATATCCCTGCTGATGTCACCAGCCTCGGTCAGTATCGCTGGGACCCGGTGCCGCATAGCGATGAAGAACTGACATGGCTAACCGGCATGCGCACGATGACAACGGCAGGTGATGTGAACACGCAGGTCGGCATGGCCAGCCATATCTATCTGGTCACGCAAAGCATGCAGGACGCCTATTTCTATTCCGCCGACAGCGAAATGCTGGTGATCCCGCAGGAAGGACGTCTGCGCTTTGCCACTGAACTGGGGGTAATCGACCTCGCCCCGCAAGAGGTTGCGATTATCCCGCGCGGGCTGGTTTACCGGGTCGAAGTGCTGGAAGGGCCTTGCCGAGGCTTTGTTTGCGAAAACTATGGTCAGAAATTCGAACTGCCGGGCCGTGGCCCGATCGGGGCCAATTGCATGGCCAATCCGCGTGATTTCAAAACCCCGGTGGCTGCCTTTGAAGATCGGGAGACCCCCTCGACGCTCACAATCAAATGGTGTGGCCAATTTCACGAAACCAGGATCGGGCACAGCCCGCTTGATGTGGTCGCATGGCATGGCAATTACGCCCCCTGCAAATATGATCTGAAAACCTATTGCCCGGTTGGCGCGATCCTGTTTGACCACCCTGATCCGTCGATCTTTACGGTGCTCACCGCCCCGTCGGGCCAGCCCGGCACGGCCAATATCGACTTCGTCCTGTTCCGCGAACGCTGGATGGTGGCAGAGGATACTTTCCGCCCCCCATGGTACCACAAAAACGTCATGTCCGAACTGATGGGCAATATCTATGGCCAATATGATGCCAAGCCAAAGGGGTTCGTCCCCGGGGGCATGTCCCTGCACAACATGATGCTGCCCCATGGGCCGGACAAGAATGCGTTCGAAGGGGCGTCCAATGCCGATCTGGGGCCTGAAAAGCTGGACAACACCATGTCCTTCATGATCGAAACCCGGTTCCCCCAGCACTTGACCAGTTTTGCTGGCAAAGAGGCCCCGTTGCAGGATGACTACATCGACTGCTGGGCCGATCTGGAAAAGAAATTTGACGGGACGCCGGGCAAGAAATGAAGATCGCAACCCTTCAAAACGACGGCCCCGATGGCGGGCTTGTCCGGGTCAGCGATGACCTGCGCGCCTACACCACATGCAAAGCACCAACCTTGCAACGCGCGCTGGACGGGGCCGGGTTTGCAGCAAATGGGCAGGACGCCGATTTCGGGGATGAGCTTTGCCTCTCCCCCCTGCCCCGCGCCTATCAGTTCCTGGATGGATCAGCCTATGTGAACCATGTCGAATTGGTGCGCAAAGCACGGGGCGCAGACATGCCAGACAGTTTCTGGACCGATCCGCTGATGTATCAAGGCGGGTCCGACAGCTTCCTCGCCCCCACCGACCCAATCATTGGTGACCCCGATTGGGGGATCGATTGCGAAGGGGAAATCGCCGTGATCCTCGGCCCGGTACGGATGGGGGCCACCCGGGCAGAGGCGCTGGCGGCGATCCGTTTTGTCATGCTCTGCAACGATGTGTCTCTGCGCAATCTGATCCCGGGCGAACTGGCCAAAGGGTTCGGCTTTGTCCAATCCAAACCGGCCTGCGCTTTTTCGCCCGTGGCGGTTAGCCCAGATGCCCTGCCCGGCTGGCAGGATGGCAAACTGCACGGCATCCTGAAGATCGACCTGAATGGCCAACCCTTTGGGCGGGTCGACGCAGGTATCGACATGACCTTCGATTTCGGCACGCTGATCGCCCATGCCGCCAAAACCAGACATCTGGCTGCGGGCACGATCATCGGCTCCGGCACGGTGTCCAATAAGCTGGATGGCGGGCCGGGCAAACCGGTGGATCAGGGCGGCGCAGGCTATGCCTGCATCGCCGAACAGCGGATGGTGGAAACCATTCTGGAAGGCACCCCCAAAACCCCATTCCTACAACCTGGCGACCGCGTCCAGATCTGGATGGATGACGCAGATGGCCAAAAAATCTTTGGCACCATCGATCAAACGGTTGAAGGGCTTGCATGACAAAACCACATCTTATCATTTTGCCAAAAATACTCCTGCCGGAGGCATCCGACCGCGCAACAAAGGACCACATTCATGAGTAAGGCATTCGCATCCCAAGGCGACATGACAGAGAAACAAATCACGTTCGACGAAGTCGGACGTGGCCTTTGGGCGTTCACCGCTGAAGGCGATCCCAATTCCGGCGTCATCATCGGCGATGACAGCGTGATGATTGTAGAGGCGCAGGCAACCCCGCGTCTGGCTGAAAAGGTGATCGAAAAGGTGCGCAACGTCACCGACAAACCGATCAGCCATCTGGTGCTGACCCATTACCATGCGGTGCGGGTTCTGGGCGCATCCGCCTATAGCGCCGATCAGATCATCATGTCAGATGCGGCGCGCGGCATGGTCGCCGAACGCGGGCAGGAAGACTGGGACAGCGAATTTCAACGCTTCCCGCGCCTGTTCGAAGGGCATGAAAGCATCCCCGGTCTGACATGGCCCACCACGACATTCAGCGACAGCATGACCGTCTATCTGGGCAAACGTCGTGTTGATATCAAACATATCGGGCGGGCGCATACGGCGGGTGATGCCGTGGTGCATGTGCCCGATCAGAACGTGATGTTTACCGGCGACATCGTCGAATATCACTCTGCCTGTTATTGCGGCGATGGGTATTTCGCCGACTGGGGCCAGACGCTTGACCGGATCAAGGCCTGTGATGTGGATGCCATCGCACCGGGACGTGGTGATGCGCTGGTCGGTAAGGATATGGTGAATACAGCCATTGAAAACACGCGTGATTTCGTTGAAAGCACCTATCGTCCTGCCGCGCGCGTGGCAGCCCGTGGCGGCAGCCTGAAAGAGGCATGGGATGCCGTCCGCGCCGAATGCGATCCGAAATTCGCCGATTACGCAATCTACGAACATTGCCTGCCCTTCAACGTCGCCCGCGCCTATGATGAGGCCCAAGGCATCGCCCATCCGCGCATCTGGACCGCCCAGCGCGATCTGGACATGTGGGCGGCCTTGCAAGGATGAGCTTTGCGCTGCAATCCTACCTTCTGGCAGCGCAGAATAACGCCTGGGCCAATGCCACGCTTTACAAAGCGATCAGCGGCATGGGTAGTGGGGCGTTCGCCGCCCCCCGCCCGGGGTTTTTCCCGTCACTTAGCCAAACGCTGAACCATATTTATGCGGTTGATTTGTACTACCTCGACGCGCTGGAAAATGGCGGTCTGGGCCGGGCTGTTTATGATCGCACAGACATCTCGGATGTTGCTGAACTGGCGCGGGCGCAGGCCGCAGCAGATGCCCGACTGGTCGCATTCTGCGCCGACATGACAGAGGATGTGCTCGCCCAGACACGGCTGACCGACCGGCGGGAAGGGCCCGTGGAGGAAACGGTGGCCGACCTGCTGCCGCACCTGATCCAGCACCAGATCCATCATCGTGGTCAGGCACATGTGCAGGTGCAAGACGCAGGCATTGCGCCGCCACAACTGGATGATTTCTATCTGATCTATGGCCGGGTTCCCTCCGCAACCGACTACCGCGGCGAAGGCTGACCATGGTTGATACGCGTTACAGCACCGAATTCACACTTTACCCCTATAACAAGCAGGCCGCACCATCCGCCCGGCAGCCTGTTGTGATCATTGGCGCTGGCCCAATTGGTTTGGTCCTCGCCCTCGACCTTGGTCAAAAAGGCACCCCGGTTCTGGTGCTGGATGATCACGAAGGGCCGGGTCAAGGCAGCAAGGCCATTTGTTTCTCCAAACGGACGCTGGACATCGCCCATCGGCTTGGGGCCGCAGTGCCAATGGTTGAAAAAGGCGTCGTCTGGCAGGTCGGCAAAGTATTTCACGGGCAAGATAAGCTGTTTGAGTTCAACCTGTTACCCGAACAAGGCCACCGCAACCCAGCCTTCATAAATCTGCAACAGCCGTTGTTCGAAAAATACCTGCATGATGCGGTTGTTGCCGCACAGTCAGGCCGCGCCCCAATTGAAATCCGTGGCCGCAACCGGGTCACGGCAATTGCCGATCAGGGCGCGTTTGTGACGCTTGATGTGCAAACCCCCGATGGTCCTTATCAGCTGGAGGCCGACTATCTGGTCGCCTGTGACGGCGCCCGTTCGCCCAGCCGCGATATGCTGGGCCTCAGCTTTGATGGCCGTGTATTCCAGGATAATTTCCTGATCGCCGATGTCCGCATGAAGGCCGATTTTCCGACTGAGCGCTGGTTCTGGTTCCAGCCCCCGTTTGAAGGGGCGGGCCAATCCGCCCTGCTGCATAAGCAACCCGATGATATCTGGCGCATTGATCTTCAACTGGGCTGGGAGATTGACCGCGCGCATGAGCTTGACGCCGCCCGTATCCGCAACCGGGTTGATGCGATGCTTTCATCGCAGACCGGCACGATCCCGGATTATGAATTGGTCTGGACGTCGATCTATACGTTCCAGTGCCGTCGCATGCAGGATTTCCGCGCCGGGCGGGTTTTCTTTGCCGGGGATGCCGCGCATCAGGTGTCGCCTTTTGGGGCGCGGGGGGCCAATTCAGGCCTGCAAGATGCCGAAAACCTGGCTTGGCGGCTTGATTTGGTATGCAAGGGTATCGCCGCACCCGATCTGCTGGATCACTACTGCACAGAGCGGGAATTCGCGGCGGATGAGAATATCCTCAATTCGTCGCGGGCGACCGATTTCATGACCCCTAAAACGGATGTCAGTCGACAGTTCCGCGATGCGGTCCTGCATCTGGCGGGGCGTCACGCCTTTGCCCGGCCATTTGTGAATTCCGGTCGTTTGTCAGTACCTTGCATCTATGATGGTTTTGCGGGATTTGGGCCGGATGCGCTGAATGGACCCGCGGTGACCCGCCCCGGTGCGGCCTGCCCGGACGCCCCCGTCGCCGATGGTTTCTTGCTGGATCATCTGCGCGCAGGCTTTACCCTACTGGTACTCGGCGATGGCGTGGCGGAGCCTGTGACAGCTGCAGGCGTAACGGCGCATATCGTGCATATCCCGACCCCGACGCCCGCGCTGGCGGCCCGGTATTTGGGCGATTACAGTCATGCAGTCTATCTGATCCGCCCGGATCAACATGTGATCGCACGCTGGCCTGATTTTGACGCCAACAGCATCGCCAATGCGCTACGCGCAACACTTGGACAGGAGGCCGCTCATGGCGCTGATACTTGATCCGAATATCGCCGATCCTGATGGGTTCTACGACACGTTACTCGCCGCCCATGATGGGCTGAGCGCCGCAGAAAGCGCCGATTTCAACGCTCGCCTGATCCTAATACTGGCCAACCATATCGGCGACCGGGTGATACTGACCGAAGCACTTTTAGCGGCGAGTGACTGAACGCACTTGGGCAAGTCGGGTGCTGACACCGGGGCCATTGTCGTTGCTGTCCAGCCTTGAGGCGATCAGCCTTGTGTTTCCTTTCGCAAACGCTCGCAAACGACATTTACGGTATCCGCGATGCATTCCTGAGGCGGACGATTGAAATCCCTGTTCTTGGGGCCGATGACAATCGCGTTTGGCGTCAATTGATCCTGCTCTGTCGTGCCACCCAGCGTGCGCAAATTCAGGTTTTCAGGCGAGAAACCCATAAACCAAACTGGCACCCCCAGTGCCGCAGCAAGCTCAGCGGGCACTGTGCTGATACCGATCACCAGGTCCATCGAAGAGATGTAGGCGGCCATCGCGTCAAAGTCGTCATACAAATCAATATCTTGCCGTACAACTAAACCGTTGGCATCACAAAATGCCTTCTCTTCCGGTGTCAAGCCGTGCTGGATGCAGTGAAATTCCACACCGTCAATCTTGACCAACGGTTCAAGCGCTTCGACGGAGAGATACATCAGCCGACGCGCGCCGCGAAACAGGCTGCTTCGCCAGACCACGCCAACACGCAATCTCTTGCCGCCTTTTTTGCAGGTTTCCACCTGCGGCGAAGTGATGGCGGCAATTTTCGTTGGTAGCTTGAGATTTTCTTCTGCCTCGGCTGCTATCAGCGAGAAGTGATTGGCGACGTAGTCCACACTGTCGAGCAGCGGACGAATATCCTCGCTCAGGATATTATATAAAGCACCGCTGAAACCTTTGATACGGTTGTCGATACGATGGACACGGTCGGTCAGGCCAAGCCGCGTCCGCCATACGGGATGAAACGTCATCTCCGGGAAATTGAACTCCAGAAGTTGCTTCAGTCGCGGATCGCAGGTTGCGTGAACCGTCCCAAATACTCTGGTGAGTTCTTTGTAAAATCGGTACTGCCTAATTTCATCACCCACGCCTTGATCAGCGATGAACAATAGCGACTTGTCAGGCCTTACATCTGACGGCCATGTCCGTATCATTCGCTGTCCCAGATATTCATCCAAGGCCTTCCAACGCGACCCTTTCCGATAGTGACGACCCAGCTCATCAAAACTGCCCTGCTCAAAATGCCGCCAAACATTCGCTTCTGAGTCAACGCGCGGTGTCCCAACCAAATCGACAATACGGTCATAAATCTCGGACATTGACTTTCCGCATCGCGCCAATGAGAAACGAAACCCATCCAGGGCATCTGGCTGTTTTGGTGCTTCAAGGACTACTTTTTCAAACTCAGATGCAGCGCCCGAAAAGTCATAGGCGTAATACCGTTCCCATGCTCGCAAACTGCGCGCAGACATCAGTGTTTCATTCTTCGGATTATCAGCCCGATTGAGGCATTCAATCGCCTCCTCTTGCAAGCCAAGTTTTGTGAGCAGTTTTAGAATACGGTGCCTGTTTTTTAGACGCTCATCCGGAAAAGACGCCTGAATCGCCGAGATGATATCCTGAAAGATCCCGCGATGTTCTGCGCTCAGACCGGCCATCGAAAACATAGCAAATAGAAGGTTCACCTGCTCTTTGGCGTTCTTTGGAACCTGTATCTCTGATGAATCGACAAGCCCGGGGAAATTCCGCAGCATTTCATGCAAATAGCGTTTGCGATCGACAGTTTTGAGCGCAGTCAATATCTCTGTCGCTTCTGCACTGTAGCCGCAAATCCGTAGCGGTTTGACAAAAGGGTAAAGCTGCGCCAATCGTTTTGGGTCTTCGGGGAAGGCGGGCAGCAGTTCCAGAATGTCAAAATGAATGTTGGCGGATTGTCGAACCGCAACTCTTGCTTTTGAAATCGCGACGTCGCGCCGAAACGCGCTGCCACCATTTGGAAAGTGCAAAGCGGCGAGCCGTTCAATTGCAGCGAAGCGGTCCGCATCAGGCAATGTCGAATAGTCGGAGTACCATGACAGCAGTTCACGCCAAACACCAGCTTCCGGGGCATCGCAAACCCGGTCGCAGATATCTGCCATAAGCTGTTCGACGTCGTCGTCCGGGCCCATACCGCCGATGATCAGCGCAGCTCTGGTCTGCAACCGGGCCGGATAACGCGTCAAGGGTATTGCCTTGAGCGCCGCTTTTGCGCTGCGCTGATAGCCAAATCGATCCAAATGGCGCGCCAGTACAAAACGAACGGTTGCCGGAACCGGAAGAGACGTGATTGCGATCGCCTTTTGAGGTGTCAGTGACACTAGTCTAAAGAGATGGCCCTTGGCTTTCAGTTTTGTCGCTTGCCAAAAGCCGGTCGCCCCTGCACCACCATGATCGCCCTGCTTCAACAAATGCGCCACGGCTTGTCCTTTCTTCCATCGATGGTTTGATGGATCATTTTTCGACCATGTCCCAGCTAAGTGCCGTCGCGGCTTTGATATCCTTGGTACATCGACGCCCTAAGACATCATCGAAATGCTTGGGCGCAAGACCATGGCCTGGCCTCACCGATCTAACGTTCTCGGCAGTGAGGATATCGCCTGCTTTCAACGCTTTTGTGACATAGAGCGACCGCCGAAAACTGACATTGCCCAATTCGCTCGACTTTTGACCAAAATCCGGCTGCCCCAAGGCAGACCATGCCGTTCTTGCATGGGTACACAGATGCCCGAACTGATCCGGTTCCAGGGAAAAACTGTCGTCAGGACCATTCGCCGACCGATCCAGGGTGAAGTGTTTTTCGATGACCGATGCGCCCAGCGCAACAGATGCTATTGCTGTCGCAATATCCAGCGTGTGGTCGGACAGCCCCGAAACTACGTTAAAGCGGCTTTCAATTTCCGGAATGGTGCGCAGGTTATATTGATCTGCTGGCGCGGGATAGCCGCTGACGCAATGCAGTACCACCAGTTGATCGCATCCAGCCGAACGCGCCGTTTCCACGGCTTCTTCAATCTCTTGGATATTGGCCATACCGGTCGAAATGATCATTGGCTTCCCGGTTTCAGCCGCATACCGAATTAGTGGCAGATCGATGGCTTCAAAACTGGCAATCTTGTAAGCGGGTGCATTCAAATCTTCCAGCAAATCCACCGCTGTTGTATCAAACGGAGACGAGAATAGCGTCACGCCAAGCTCATTTGCCCTTTTGAACAAGGGCCCGTGCCAATCCCACGGTGTATAGGCTTCTGCGTAGAGGTCATACAGCGTCCGGCCCTTCCACAATCCTTCCTCGATACGAAATTCGGGGGCATCGCTGTTCAGCGTGATCGTGTCGGGCGTGTAGGTCTGCATCTTTATTGCATCAACGCCGGTTGTTGCGGCGACATCCAGAATCTCCAGCGCGCGCTCAAAGCTGCCGTTATGATTGGCCGACATCTCGGCGATAACATAGGGCGGAAAATCCCTGCCGATTTTTCTGCCGTCAATTTCAATCTGCGCATTCATGCTGCATGCCCCTTTTCGTATTTTCGTTTATCCTGCAAGTCGGCCTTCAATGCGGAAACCATAGCTTTGGTGCAACTCGACGATGCGACGGTAAAGTCCAAAGTCTCACGGCACAGCCCGCGCAAAACGATGCCATCAAATGCGTGGTCCACGGCAACCATTTTCACTGGACCGTTCCTGCTGTTTCGATACGTTCAATCAGGCGTTCCAAACCCAAACCATCGCTGATTGATGCCGCTGCCGTTGAAAGTCGTCGCTGTATTGTCGGATCGCAAAGCTGTTCTATGGCTTGGGCGAATTCTGCCTGCTGACTTAGCGGACTGCCATCAAAACGTATCGCGGCGTTGCGATCATGTAGCTGTTTTGCCTGTTCGATCTGATTGTCTGCCTGCACAATCACAATCGACGGCAATCCCATCACGCAGCGCTCAATAGCGGTCAAACCGGCCCCGCCGATTGCAAAATCGGCGTTTAACATCAACTGGGGCATATCGGGCGTGTCTATATGCAATCTGCTGGCGACCGGCATCTGATGACATAATTCCTGAAGCGCAACGCGGTGCGACGCAAGAAGCCCTACCACGACGTCGATATGTTTAATAGCAGCCGGTTTGGCCCCGGCGATTGTTTGCAGGATGACACCGGTGAGATTTGTTGGGTCATATCCACCAAGGGCCAACAGCAAGCGCCCGGACGCCGCATCTGCGCGGCGCACCAGACTGGCGTCCCGCAACCTGGCGAATTCCGGTTTCATTACCGAATATTGCATCCCGGCCAGCACTTGGCAGGTTTCGTTGACTAAACCGCTGTAGTCGGCAGCGACCCGTGCAATTCCCTGGTCAAGCAGCAAGTCAGCGTGTTGTTTGCGATCCGCCAGATCATCGATGATCAGATGTTTGTACTGCCCGTGACGTGTCACGGACCTGCTCCAATTCGCATCGAACCCGTAATGGTCCAATACAATCCAGTCCGGCGCAAATGCGCGGGTGACAGCCGCCGTTTGCGAAGCGTCCTGTTGCCAATCGACACCAGCCCAATGCGCATGAGGGACCTGGTTCGGTTCCGGATTGAATGGGTTCTGCGGTGTTGGAAGCAGTGTCAGTTCGAAGCCTTCGGCAGGCACCTTTTCTGCGATGGTGCCGGAAAGATCGCGGCAAACAAAATGGCAGACATGGCCACGGCTTCGCAAGGCAACCGCAAGCGACAGACACCGCATGACGTGGCCACTGCCGATTTCTGTTGAGCTGTCCGCGCGGAAAAGGAACCGCCGTGCATTCACGGTTGGTCTCCGTCTTTTTGCCGTTGGATCGCCCCAAAAATCAGTTCCGCCCTGACCCAGTCATCTGGCGTGTCGATGTCTTGAACCCGGTAGCTGGGTAACACCAGCGCCCGACTTGCCAACCCAAACACATCGCGTTGCTGTCGCCACGCATCAGTCTTGCCCCAGTAGAACTGCCCTGCGTCGTGATAGGCCGGTTCCAGATCCTGCGATCGGCTGTGACGCGTTTCTGCGTCGAACATGTCGACAGCATTATCATGATCCAACCGAAGCGCCCGTTGGATTGGTGCGGGAAAAGCGCCAACAGGAAAACAATAATCGACCCCCGGCTGTAGGACCCGTTGCAGCCCTTCCTGTATATCTTCTGGAGTGACGAATGGCGCGGTCGCATAGATACAGCACACTTCGTCAGGACAATGACCGGACTGGCAGATTTCATCAATTGCATGCGCGATAACATCGATTGTACCGGTCATGTCATCAGCCAGTGCCTTCGGCCTCAGAAACGGAACCTCTGCGCCATGCGCCTTGGCCACATCTGCGATCTCTTCATCATCTGTTGAAACGATGATCCGGTCAAAGCAACCGCTGTCGATTGCCGTGTTGATCGAATAGCCGATGATCGGTTGCCCCATAAACGGCTTGATGTTCTTGCGGGGAATACGTTTGCTTCCACCACGGGCTGGGATGACGGCAAGCCTCATTCGACAAGCGCTTCTTTCAGGACGGCGACAACCCTGTCTTGATCCTGTGAGGAGAGATCCGGGTACATCGGGATACTGATCGCCTCTTCATAATAAGCCTCGGCCGCCGGATACATCCCAGGACGAAAGCCAAGCTTCGCGTAATATGGCTGCAGATGCACTGGGATATAGTGAAGGTTTACCCCGATACCGGCGGCGCGCATTTTATCAAATACCTGCTGATGCGCAGCGACCCCGGCCTTCTTTGGCACCCTGATGATGTAAAGATGAAGCGCGGAATACGCATTTGGGTCGCGACATGGTGTTGTGACCGGCAAGGATGCAAGCATCTGATCATAACGATCCGCAATTTCGTGTCGGCGTTTCAGGAAGTTCGTCAAACGGTCGATCTGGCTTGCGCCCAGCGCCGCCTGAATATCGGTCATCCGGTAGTTCCAGCCAAGACTAGTTTGCTGATAGTACCAAGCACCATCAGAAGCCTTTGTCATCTTTGCGGGATCCCGGGTGATCCCATGACTACGAAGCATTTGCATCCGGGACGCAAGGTCTGCATCATTGGTCATCGCCATACCGCCTTCAGCGCTGGTGATGATCTTGACCGGATGAAAGCTGAAAACCGTAATATCGCTATACGCGCAAGAGCCAACCGGTTGGCTATGATACTCACCGCCAATCGCGTGGGAAGCATCCTCAATCACCCGCACGCCATATTTTTTGGCAAGACCACCAATGGTTTCCATATCGCAGGGCTCACCTGACAGATGGACCGGCACGATCACTTTGGGCAGTCGACCACATGCAGCAGCGTCAGTCAGCTTGGCCTCCAGCGCAGCGGGTGACATGTTGTAGGTTACCGGATCAATATCGACAAAATCAACATCCGCGCCCATGTATAACGCACAGTTGGCCGACGCGACAAAGGTCACCGGCGATGTCCAAAGCAGGTCCCCCGGCCCCAATTCAAGGGCCGCGCATGCAATATGCAGTGCAGATGTTGCACTATTGGCGGCGATGGCATGTTTGGCCTTCACACGCTTTCGAATAGCGTCTTCAAACTGTGGCACTGCCGGGCCTTGGGTCAGAAAATCCGATTTGAGCACATCGACAACCGCAGCGATATCATCATCTGAAATCGATTGCCGACCGTATGGAATGAATTCCGACATCTTTGCAGACCTATTTCGTGGCGCTTAGGGATGGTGCGATCGGGGCAGTTCCGTGACACTGTGGACCAGAATACCCGATCTGACGTCACACCAACAGCCCAACCCCAGCATCAGATTTTTCCGATCTTTTCGCGGTTCTTGTCGATCCAGGCTTGAAGCGCATCTGTGGTCATCCAATCAGCGTTATTGTCGCTTGAATAAACAAACCCCTCTGGCACCTTAACGCCGTCCTTGATGCGTTCCTGGCTGCTTCCCCAATCATTGATAGACGGCAAAATTTTGTAATGCTCGTCGTACTCATAGGTGAAAGGCGCATCCTCGACCCCTACCATTTGTTCGTGCAGCTTTTCACCGGGGCGAATGCCAACAACTTCAGTTCTTGTACCCGGCGCGACGGTCTCGGCAATTTCCATGATCGACATGGAAGGGATCTTTTTCACGTATATTTCGCCGCCAACCATATCGCTGAACGCATGCCAAACAAGATCAACACCCTCTTCCAGAGAGATCATGAAACGGGTCATGCGAGGATCAGTAATCGGCAGACCCCCCTTGTCGGCAACCGACAGGAAAAAAGGTATCACCGATCCACGCGATCCCATGACGTTCCCATAACGCACCACACTGAAACGTGTCTGATGTTCCCCGACATAGGCATTTCCGGCAACGAATAACTTGTCAGAGGCCAGCTTGGACGCGCCGTAAAGGTTGATCGGGCTGGAGGCTTTATCGGTTGAAAGAGCCACAACTTTTTTGATCCGCTTGTCGATGCAGGCATCGATAAGGTTCATGGCGCCATTCACATTCGTCTTGATACATTCGAACGGATTATATTCGGCGGTTGGCACGATCTTGGTAGCGGCGGCATGCACCACGAAATCAACCCCATCAAGAGCACGGTAGAGCCGATCGCGATCACGCACATCGCCAATGAAAAAGCGCACACGCGGATCGTCTTGATACGCTTTCGCCATTTCCCATTGCTTCATCTCGTCGCGTGAAAAAATGATGATTTTCTTGGGGTTATATTTCTGCAAAGTGAGCGGAACGAACATCTGCCCGAATGATCCCGTACCCCCGGTCACAAGAACGGTAGAATTTTCAAGCAATGTTGACCCTCTCAGTATAGTTGTGCGTGGATACATCCACTTAAGCCTTCGTTTGCAAGAGTTCTGACTGAATTTCAAGCGCGTTGTCGCTTGACCTCCGGTTATGAATGCCGGCTTCCAAACCATCGCCGGTGGCGAAAACTTCCGGCCGTGCGGTTCCTGCGCGATAAAGAGAAGCATGTGATGCGGTCATTGTTGATAAATACGCTCGGCGATAGGTCGGCCACATGTCGGCAAAGCGTCGGACCCTTGCGCGACAAATGGCCGGATTAACGTGCAGCGCTTTGGGTGTGTTAACGACTGTTAGAAAATGATGGGTGAAACCACCCATCCTACGGTTGTCAGGATATAACCACCTACCCGGCGCAAACTCATCGACCCAGGCAACCAATAAGAGCAACAAGAGGGTCGCAAAACGTTCCTGTACTAGGGCGATAGAGTGGGAAACATGGATGCTGCTCGGCGCCCACAAAGATACCGAGCAACGCGGCCAGCCCTATTCCTGAAACTGCGACAATCACACAAGTTGCGAGAGCGGATGCTGCTTCATACTGAAACCTGAAGCACCCCATCCGCATTTGGTGTAGGCCACTTCGCTTGCCACTCAAGATTTGCGCCGTAGCATGAGGCAGAATTGCCAACATAGAGGTTTCTGTCAGCCTCAATGTCGCGTTTGTCCCAGTTGTGATCCGCCCTGGCGCCTGATGCCGAAACTGTCAGACTAACGACCAGCCACTTCACGCCACATTCACCCAAGTGCGCATCCCGCCCACCGCATGGCTCAGCATGTGGCAATGCAAGAGCCAGCGCCCGGGGTTGTCAAACACACAGATGATGTCACGGCTTTCGCCCGCATCGACCAGCGTTGTGTCTCGCAGGTCCCCCAATGCGCCATCGGCACCGACCTCGTAAAAATGATGGCCATGCAGATGAATGCCATGCGGAAATGACGTGTCATTGACCAACGTGATCCGCACGGTTTCGCCTCGTTCAAACGACCCGAATGGATCGTCTTGCAGGTCAGAGACGTTGTTGAAGGCCCAGATGTTGTCACCGTCATGGCGGCCGCCCATCGCCCCCCCCATCATCGTCAGGGTGAGGTGCTGTGTTGCTTCGCCGGGTGTCTGCAGGTCTGGTGCCGCCAGTACCGCTATGGGCTGCGGTTGCCGCAGGGTATTGGACCCGCTTACCGCCAGATCCGCCAAACGATACGCACCTTGCCGGGTCATCATGTCAAATCCGACAGGTCCGGTGATATCCACAATGACATCGGCCCGTTGGGCAGGTGCAAGAACCAGTTCCGCCAGCGGACGCGGTTCGGCCAATGCCATGCCATCCAATGCCACAACCGACCCACTGACACCGCTGATGGACAGGGGGAAAATACGGTTTGTTGCGGCGTTGATCAGTCGAAACCTAACCCGATCTCCAGACCTGACCTGATCACTGGATAGGAACGCACGGGCAACGTTTCCCAAGTAACCACCATGTGCAACGCTATGCCGGTCGGCAAACGTGTCAGACAGAGAGCCATCTTCCGACATCCGCCAATCTGACATCAGCACCGTTATATCCTGATCGACATCCGGTGGTGTTTCGTCCTCAACAATTAGCGCGCCCATCATGCCACGCGCCACCTGTTCGTAAGAAATGTAATGCGAATGATACCAATAGGTGCCCGCATCGGGTGGCACGAAGCTGTAGGTCAGCGTCTCGGAAGGATTTATCAAGTTCTGTGTCAGCATCGGCACCCCGTCCATCTGGTTTTCCAACCTGATGCCGTGCCAATGGACGGCTGTGCCTTCATCAAGCCCGTTCTCGACCTCAATCGTGACCCGTTCCCCCCGACGCATCCGCAATTCTGGACCTGGCATTGATCCGTTGAAGCCAAGCATGGCGGTAGCCGGGTCACTTTCGGGAAGCAACTGCTGAACCACAGCTTCTGCCCTGAGGCGAAAGATGTCTTCAGCGGCAAAGGTCGGCATCGGCAGGACTGCGGTGATCGAGGCCGAGGCCAGGAATTTTCGTCTGTTCATGTGGGGCCTCATGTTGGCAGTGTCAGGTTGGAGGTGAGAATGGCGGTTACACCAAGAATGGCGAGGATGACGCCCCATTCAACCGAGATGGTCTTGACAAGGTGACCTGCGGCGACTGGATTGCCGATCTGAAGTTCTGGGATGAACCGCAGTTTGTTGACCGCCGCCAATACAAGAAGGCCGGCAACCAGCGCCACCTTGATCGTCAGCGCCTGCCCATAGGCTGTCCCGATCAGTGCGGTGAATGATCCAACCAGTTGGTAGCCCATGTAGCCGCCCATGACGATCAATGCAGGAACCGCAACCGATGCGACGCGCCCGAACCGATGGCCTACATCCGCTGCCATTGCATATGTTGCAGGCCGGGACGCCAGGCGTTTGAGCGGCGTAAGAATTCCGATCCATAGGGCAACGGCCACCAGATGAAGCGTCAACGCGATGTCGAGCAAAGCCGTGTTGCGCCCCGAGATATGCCCAATATGATCAAAGGACCAGATCGCCATGAGGCCGCCCAAAGCGCAAACCCATTTACCGAATTTCCCCATGAACAAGCCTACGGCCAGCAAGCCAAGACCTGTGACGCGATACATCAAGGCCGTCCCGACAGGTGTGCTCCATAACAGGGCCAGCATTTCAGGATCGGTCAGCCCGCTTGCATCACCCGTCAAGCTTGCCCCTCTTAAAGAGAACGCGATTAAAGATGCGACGAGGCCCAGAGCCGCGAATGCCAAGGCCAAACCGCGGGTGCGCTCCAACCTAAATACAAGCGCCGCCATGACTGTGCCTGCCGCTGTCAGAACACCAAGGTAGAGCGTGAACTTCGTCACAATGGCGGCAATTCCCCATAGATCGGGCATCATTGTTCGACAGTAAAACTGAATATTCCGTTCAGGGCGTGACCGTCAGCGCCCAATCCCCGCCATTCAACCACATAAGTGCCTGCCCCCATATCCCGCATCGGTAGCGTAAATTGCTGCATGAAAGTCGTTTGATCGCCAAGGTCCATTTCCGTTCCTTGCGTGTCCGCGTGCGTAACGACAACGCGGGTCAGGCGGATGTCGTCTTTGAAATTCATTTGGACCTCTGTCGGCATCTCTGTCACCACCGCCTCATGCGGGGGCGTGGTGCTATCGAGCGGCGAGTGCGCTATCGCGCCTGTGGCCCAAAGCCCAGCTAGTCCGGCAAGCAATACGTTCTTCATTCCCTGGTTCCTGTCTCAATCTGCTCTCATGGCTGATTAGTTGATGTCGTTTGCACGTTGTAGTTCTCGAATATAGGCGGTGATCATGGCCACATCGCCGCGTGTTAAGCCTTCGACTGCGGGCATATCGCCGAACGACCAATGGTGTGCTCGAACACCTAAGGCCGCAGCACGTTGGAAGCTCTCGTCTGCATGGTGGCTTGGCTCATAAATTCGATGAACCAACGGGGGCGCAATACCATCTTGCCCCGCAGCGTTCACACCATGACAGGCCGCGCATTTTGCATTATAAGCAACACTCCCAATCTGGGCATTCGGCGACTGAACGTCTGGCACACGCACTTCCGCGAGTGCAGTGCTACCACCTGTCGACCCAGTTTCAGGCGCTGTTTGAACGCTTTGGTCAGCTACAGGCCACCGGGCGTATGCAAACCCAACCGCGAGGACAATAGCGCCGATTGCTATGGCTGATTTCATGAATAATCCTGATTCTTCTTTGTTTTGACCAAGTGATACGGCTTCCAGTAAGTGGAGGGTCAAATAATGAGTGTTCACAGCTTTGAGAGCATCCAGACCGCCATGCCAATCATCATCAGGTTCTCGATCAATGAGACGAACCCAAGGGGAACCTTGCTGTCACCGCCAACACAAGCGCACTTTAGTTCACGCTTGTCGATGTACACCGCTTTGAACACGCTGACTGCACCAATGCTTGCAACGATGAACGCAGCAGGGGCCGAAAGCCATGTCAGAACCCCTGCCATCATCAGCAGACCCGCACCCGTCTCAACAAAGGGGTAGATGTAGCCGTAGCGCACCCACCGTTGTGCCAATAGATCATAGTTCAGGAACATCGTGGCGAAGCGTTCCACATCCTGCAGCTTCTGCAGGCCAAGCAACACCATCGAAATCGATATGAACCATTCTACCGTCCGCCCGCTGAGCACGGTGCCCTGCACCAACCAAGTCACCGCCACAGCAAACGACGCCGCGACAGCGAACAAAGCGATCACCGGCACGTAGGTCGTATCGCCATCCGCACGTGTCGATTTCCCCAAGTGGGCGCTTAGGTCATCGAAGCCTCCAATCCGTTTGTCCCCAATGAACGTCTGAGGCGTCGTGGCAACATCATGCTTCGTCTTGAAGGCATCGACCTCTTCACGACTGGTCAGATGGCGATCATCCACTTCGAATCCCTGTCGTTCCAACAAATCTTTCGATTTCAGCCCATATGGGCACATGTGATCTGTCATCACCATTCGATAAAGAGTTGCGGTTTTGGTCATTGTATCAATTCCTTTTTGCGGATGAGCACATCGACGAAATGGCCCTCTTGCATCTCGATTGACATACACCTAATCTCTCCAGTTACTGGAAGGTCAAGGGTGTTTTCTATGAATATCTCGGCAGCATCAAAAGCGGCGGGTCTGCCCGTCAAAACCGTGCGTTACTACGCCGATATCAATCTGGTCGAGGCGCCTTGCCGATCGGCGTCCGGGTATCGAACCTACGATGACATTGCAGTCCGCAAGCTGGTATTTGTGCGGCGGTCACGAGAATTTGGATTTAGCATCGAGGAGTGCCGGGAGCTTCTGGGGCTGTATCAGGATCAGGATCAGGACCGCACCAGTGCTGAGGTCAAGCGCATCGCCTCCAAGCGCCTGGCGGAAATCGAGGTGAAGCAACAGGAACTACAATCGCTGCACGATGCGTTGGCGCATCTGGTAAAGTCCTGTCGTGGAGACAATCGACCCGATTGTCCGATCATCGACTATCTTGGCTAGGTCGTGTCCGGGTCGCTACATCCGTAACACAATTGTTGCGCAGCCCACCGATGCACAATAGAGCAGTCGCATGACCACCGATCCTTCATCAGGCGACCGCATCGCCAAGGTTTTGTCCCGCGCGGGCGTCGCCAGCCGCCGCGAGGCAGAGCGGATGATTACGGCCGGCCGCGTCGCGGTCAACGGTCAGATGATTGACAGCCCTGCCCTGAATGTCACGTCGGCCGACAAGATCACGGTGGACGGGAAACCCGTTGGAGAGCCAGAGCCGCCGCGCATCTGGCTTTACCACAAGCCCGCCGGTCTGGTCACAACCGAACGCGATGAAAAAGACCGCCCGACGGTTTTTTCCGCCTTGCCTGATAACCTGCCCCGGGTGATGTCGGTGGGTCGGCTTGATCTGAATTCCGAAGGTCTGCTGCTATTGACCAATGATGGCGCGGTCAAACGCCAGCTGGAACTGCCCAGCACCGGTTGGTTGCGCCGCTACCGGGTGCGCATCAACGGATCGGTGAGCGAGGCAAAGCTCGACCTTTTGCGCGCCGGGATCACGGTTGAAGGGATCCGCTATCAACCGATGACCGTTACCTTCGATCGCCAGCAAGGTGCCAACGCCTGGCTGACCGTGTCGCTGCGCGAAGGTAAAAATCGTGAAATCCGCCGCGCCATGCAGGCGCTTGATGTCACGGTGAATCGTCTGATCCGCGTCAGCTATGGCCCGTTCCAACTTGGCGCTTTGAAAGCGGGTGACGTCGAGGAACTCAAGCAGCGCGTCGTGCGTGATCAACTTGGCCTGTCGGGCAAACCAAAGCCAACAAGGGTCCGCAAGCCCGTCAATCGCCCCAGAAGGGGGAAAAACGCTTAATTTTGAACCCTTGCCCTACCAGATGCGTTGTGCATGTTAGGTAAAAACGGGACTTTGGGGAGACTGCTGTGGATTTTGCCAATCTACTGACGCTTGAGAACGCGACAAACTTGATCATGCTGTGCTTTTTGCAAGCGGTTCTGGGCTTTGACAATCTGCTTTACATATCGATCGAAAGTAAGCGCGCGCCTGTGGCCCAACAACAGGCCGTTCGCCGTTGGGGCATCATCCTGGCCGTCGCCCTGCGTCTGATCCTGCTTTACGTGATGATCACGCTGATCGGCGCTTTGTCAGAGCCGTTTTATGTCTTTGATTGGGAAGGCGTGCTAACCGGTGGCGTCAACTTTGCCACGGTCGTGTTCATCTTTGGCGGTATCTTCATCATGTATACCGCCGTCAAAGAGATTTCTCATATGCTGTCGATGGATGATCTGGGTCATGATGTCGAAGGCAAATCAGGAAAATCGGCGGCGCAGGTCATTGGTCTGATTGTCTTTATGAACCTGATCTTTTCTTTTGATTCAGTGCTGTCGGCCATTGCGATCACGGATGTCATTCCCGTTCTGGCGACGGCCATTATCCTATCTGGATTGGCGATGCTGTTGCTGGCCGACGGTGTCACCCGTTTTCTGGAAAAGAACCGCATGTACGAGGTTCTGGGCCTGTTCATCTTGCTGATTGTTGGTGTTGTCCTGCTGGGCGAGGCTGGGCAGGCTGCGGTCCACGGGGTTGAGGCGATGGGCATTCCCCATGAAGAGGCCAAGGACCTTGCCTTGAAGGTGTTTGACCGTGAAATCGTGCCGATGTCGAAATCGACTTTCTACTTCTCGGTTGTTGTCCTTTTTGCCGTCGAAATCTTGCAATCAGGCTATTCACGCAAGCTGAACGCAGAACGTGCCGCCTTGCAGAAACACTCGTAATGGCAGCATTGCGCACCTACCTAGGACGGGAGTGGAACAAAATGCGAGGGACCGATGTTTCGCCTGATCTTGTTGATTTTGTTTGTTGCTGCGATTGTGGTGGTGGCGACTGCGACGATTGCCGTGGTGCATTCGGCTGCGACGCAGGCACGGCCAACGGGTGAGGATCAGATGCCAAAAACCTTTCAACGGATTGCCTATATCGCCTTGGTCGTTTTGCTGATCGGCATTACGTCCGGCTGGCTTGGGGCCGTTTGATGGCAAAGCGGTTTGGGGGCAAATTCAGTCCTGATGCGCAAGGATCGGGCACGGCTGCGCCAGTGGCCCGTGCGCCGGGAGCGACATCAAACCTGCTATTCGTACCGGCCATTATTCTGCTGTTCACATCGCTGAATGACGGGCCGCAAACCCTAGTGCTGGCCCTGATCGGTGCTGCCGTGCTGACCGTCGCCGCCTGGCTGCTGCGCGAAGGATTGAAAGCCGAAGCCGCTTATCATGCCCGCAAGGTGGCCCGGCGCCCTGCCTTGCCGCGCAAGATGCTGGCCTCTGCCCTCACCGGGATCGGGGCCGCCATCGCCGCCTATACCGGCGATAGTGGCGTTGTCGGGTCCGGCCTTTACGGTATTGCAGCACTTGGTCTGCATGTTGCCGCGTTCGGGATCGACCCGCTGACCGACAAGCGCATGGAAGGTGTTGATACCCGCCAGCAAGACCGCGTTGCCCGCGTCGTCAATGAGGCCGAAAGCTATCTTGACGTCATGCAGTCCCAGATCGCCGCGATCAATGACCGCAAACTGGAACGCCGGGTGGCTGATTTCCGGTCGGTTGCCGAAAAGATGATCCGCACGGTTGAGGAAGACCCGCGCGACCTGACAGGTGCGCGCAAGTTTCTGGGCGTCTATCTGATGGGCGCGCGTGATGCGACGGTGAAATTCGTCGATCTTTATGCGCGCAACAACGATGCCGATGCGCGCGAAAGCTATGCCGCACTGCTGGATGATCTTGAGGACAACTTTGCCTCCAAGACGGACAAGATGCTGCTGGATGATCGCAGCGATATGGATATCGAAATCAATGTGCTGCGCGACAGATTGCAGCGCGAAGGCGTAAGCCTGAATAATAAAGGGAGTTAGACAATGTCCGACACGATCCGCGAACAGGCCCAGGCCACATTGGCCGAGGTAGAAAAGGTTACAGCCGTTGTGCTGCCCGAACCGCAGGGTGAATTAGTAACGCTGGAGGCCGCAGACGCCCCCACCAGCGCTGAAATCACGAAGCGGATGGATGAGCTTGATCTGACAGACACCAACTCCATCGTGTCCTTCGGCTCCGCCGCTCAAGCCGAATTGCAGGAGATTTCGCAATCCATGCTTGCCGGCGTACGCAACAAGGATGTCGGCCCGGCAGGCGATAGCCTGCGCAACATTGTCACCACTATTCGCGGCTTTTCGATCTCTGAACTGGATGTGCGCCGCGAACGCAGCTGGTGGGAAAAACTGCTGGGTCGCGCAGCACCCATGGCGAAATTCGCCGCCCGTTTTGAAGAGGTCCAAGGCCAGATCGACAACATCACCGATGATCTGCTGAAGCATGAGCATGTGCTGCTCAAGGATATTGAAAGCCTTGACGTGCTTTATGACAAAACCCTCAGCTTCTACGACGAACTGGGGCTTTACATCGCGGCTGGAGAGGCGAAAGTCGCCGATTTGGATGCAAAAACCATCCCTGAAAAGGAAGCCGCTGTTCAAGCCGCCCCCGAAGATCAGGCGGTCATGCAGGCGCAGGAATTGCGCGATCTGCGCTCTGCCCGCGATGATCTGGAACGCCGCGTGCATGACCTGAAACTGACGCGGCAGGTGACGATGCAGTCCCTGCCCTCTATCCGGCTGGTGCAGGAAAACGACAAATCACTGGTGACCAAGATCAATTCGACCCTCGTGAACACGGTCCCCTTGTGGGAAACACAGCTCGCACAAGCGGTGACGATCCAACGGTCGTCAGAAGCCGCCGCCGCCGTGCGCGATGCCAACGACCTGACCAATGAACTTCTGACCGCCAATGCCGAAAACCTGCGACAGGCCAACAGCGCCATTCGGACAGAGATGGAGCGCGGCGTCTTTGACATCAATGCGGTGAAAGAGGCGAATGCCAACCTGATTGCCACCATCAACGAAAGCCTTGAAATCGCCGATGAAGGCAAGCGCAAGCGGGCCGAGGCAGAAGCCGAGATGGTCAAGATGGAAGCCGAGTTAAAGCAGACGCTGGCATCGGCCAAGGCTCGCAGCATTCCAAGTGCTGCACCCGGCGACGCCGATATCTGATCAATCATGTCGCGGCCGGTTTCAACGATGCGTGCGTTTGCTGTCCTCCTTTCGGTGGGGCTGGCAGGCTGCGCCGAATTGTTCCCGCCAGAGCCGGCGCCAGAACCACCAGAACCACCACGCCCGGTTGAGCCTGCCCCAGCCCCGGCACCTGTACCCCCAAGTCAGGCAAGCCGCGATCTGGCCGTCTATTACCAGCGCCTGCAGAACGATTTGCTGACCCAGGGCCTGCTGCGCGGCGACGGGGGCGGATCAGACACACCCTTTACCGATACGCAACTCGCCCGAAACTTCGTGCGCATTGCCCTATTCAACGAATATCGGGACGACAGCGACTTCAGCAGCCCGCAGGCGACCGTGTCAAAACTGCGCCGCTGGGAAAAGCCGATCCGCATGTCTGTCGAATTCGGCCCTTCGGCCACTCCTGCACAAATGGCAACGGATCGGGCCAGCGTTGGGGTCTATGCGGCGCGCCTGTCGCGGATCACCGGGCTTCAGATTACCCAAACAGACCGGAACCCGAACTACCACGTCCTGTTTCTGAATGAAGATGACAGGCGGGGCTATATTGATAGGCTACGCGCCCTGATCCCAGGGATCAGCGAACGCACCTTACGCGCCATCATCGACCTGCCCCGTGACCAGCTCTGCGTCGTTGTCGGCACGTTTGCCCCGGGCGGGGCCAGCTACCGCAATGCTGTGGCCATTGTCCGGGCGGAACATCCCAATCTGATGCGCGCGGCCTGCATTCACGAAGAACTTGCGCAGGGTCTGGGCCTTGCCAATGACAGCCCGCAAGCCCGCCCGTCGATCTTCAATGACGACGAAGAATTCGGATTGCTGACAACGCATGACGAATTGCTGTTGCGGATGCTTTATGACCGCCGCCTGCAAACGGGGATGCCCCCCTCGCAGGCAGCCCCGATCGCGCGGCAGATCGCGCGCGAGATTTTGGCCACAGGTGCCAGCTGACATGAACAAGGAGGCCTGATCCATGGGCATTTTCGATTTTCTGACGGGCGAATTCATCGACGTCATCCATTGGACGGACAACACCCGCGACACGATGGTCTGGCGGTTCGAACGTGAAGATCACGAGATTAAATACGGCGCCAAACTGACTGTCCGCGAAGGTCAAGCGGCTGTGTTCATTCATGAAGGTCAGCTGGCAGATGTTTTCACACCGGGCCTTTATATGCTCGAAACCAATAACATGCCGATCCTGACGACTTTGCAGCATTGGGATCACGGCTTCAAAAGCCCGTTCAAGTCCGAGATTTATTTCGTCAACACGACCCGGTTCTCAAACCTCAAATGGGGCACCAAGAATCCGATCATGCTGCGTGATCCTGAGTTCGGATCCACCCGCCTGCGCGCCTTCGGTACCTACACGGTGAAGGTCAGCGACCCGGCGATTTTCATGCGCGAAATCGTGGGCACCGATGGTGAGTTCACGATGGATGAAATCAGCTATCAGATCCGCAACATCATCGTGCAGGAATTCAGCCGGGTGATCGCCTCCTCCGGTATTCCAGTGCTGGATATGGCAGCAAACACGGCCGATCTGGGCAAGCTGATTGCGGATGCGATTGACCCAACGATGCAACAATATGGGCTGACCCTGCCCGAACTCTACATCGAAAATATCAGCCTGCCTGACGCGGTTGAAAAAGCGCTCGACGCGCGCACATCGCGTGGCATGGCCGGTAACCTGGACGAGCATATGAAATGGAAAGCTGCCGAGGCGATGACCATGGAAGGGTCCGGTGCAGGTCAGGCGATGGGCATGGGCATGGGGGCCGGTCTGGGCATGCAAATGGGTGGCCGCGTTGCGGGCCCGTGGGGCGCCCCGGCACCGGCGCCAGCCGTGGCCGCGCCGCCCCCACCCCCGCCGGTCGAACATGTCTGGCACATTGCCGAAGACGGTGAAGTGACCGGTCCGTTCTCCAAGGCCGCCATGGGGCGCAAAGTGACCGAAGGTACGCTGACGCGTGACAGCATGGTCTGGACCCAGGGCCAGGATGGCTGGACGCGGGCCGAGGATGTGACCGAATTGGCGCATCTGTTTACTGTAATGCCACCGCCACCGCCGGGCAGCTGATGCAGCAGATCAGCGGTCATTGCGATTGTGGGTCGGTAACGATCACGATACCGGGCACGCCACGCCGAATGACAGACTGCCCCTGTGATTTTTGCCAGCGCACAGGCGTCAGATGGGCCTATGTCCCAAAGGATTCCGTCGTCGTGACGGGCACCACCGACAGCTACATGCGCGGCGCGCGGCATCTGGCATTTCACCGCTGCGCATCCTGCGGGGTGCTGACCCACTGGACGGCTGTGACCGTTGATTGGAAAAATGTCGGTGTGAACATGCGCAACTTTGACCCCGCTGTTCTGGTCGATATCCCGATTGGGCCGCCGCAATGACCCGGCGACGGCTGACAATCATCCTGCATTGGTCTGTGCTGCTTTTGGTTCTGACCATGATCAAGGGGGGCACGTCGGCGCCGTTGATCCGCTGGATCTTTGTCATCGCTGGGATCATCTGGATTGGCATGGCTTTGGCAAAAGGACTGTTAGCCAAACCCGGGCCAAAGCTGAGAGGCCCGTTACGTAGGGCCTTTCCATGGATGCATCGAGGCATGTATGCGTTGCTTTGCATCTCAGTCGCAGCCAATGCTGCGGCGTTACTGGCACTGGCGCCGATTAACACCGGATGGACGGCCTTGCTGATCCTGCTTGGTGCTGGCACATTGCATGGGCTTTTCCATTTCTGGCGACATAACGTGTTGTTTGATGGCGCCCTGCGCAACATGGCCCCCCGTTTCATGCATAAGATACTTTAGATGTCCAACGCCGAACACCGCTTTCCCTGTGACACTTGCGGCTCTGATCTGCGTTTTGATCCGGGCGCACATCAACTGACCTGTGACCACTGTGGCAATGTCCAGCCAATCACGGCAACGGCCCCATGGACCGGCGCAATCCAGGAACTGGATTTCCGGCGCGCCGTGAATGAACAGCTATCTGATGAAGAGATTGAAGAAACCCGGGTCACAACCTGCCCCAATTGTGGGGCACAAACAGAATTTGACGCCGATATCCACGCCGCTGAATGCCCGTTCTGCGCCACACCCGTGGTCACCAATACCGGCACCCATCGCCATATCAAACCGCGAGGACTGCTACCATTTGATCTGGATGAGGGCACCGCACGCAGCGCCCTGACCGATTGGTTGGGCAGCTTGTGGTTTGCGCCCAACGGCCTGACGGAATACGCCCGCAAAGGGCGGCGGATGAATGGCATTTATGTCCCCTACTGGACTTTCGACGCTGACACCAAAAGCCAATATCGCGGTCAACGCGGCACGCATTACTACGAAACCAAGACGGTGATGCGTGATGGCAAGCGTCGTCAGGTCCGGGTGCGCAAGACCCGGTGGCGCAACGTCTCTGGCCGGGTGGCACGTTTTTTTGACGATGTGCTGGTACTCGCCTCGCGGTCCTTGCCCAAGAAATACACTGACGGGCTGGAGCCATGGGATTTATCGGCATTGGAACCTTACAAACCTGAATACCTGGCCGGTTTCCGGGCGGAAGGCTATCAGGTGGAACTGACAGATGGTTTCAGCGAAGCACGGGGCTATATGGACCGGATGATCCGGCGCGATGTCAAATATGATATTGGCGGCGACGACCAGCGCATCAGCGATGTGCAAACCCAGATCAGCGACGTCACGTTCAAACATATCCTGCTACCGGTCTGGCTTGCTGCGTATAAATACCGTGGGCGCACCTATCGCTTTGTCGTGAATGGCAGGACGGGTCGCGTTCAGGGTGAACGCCCCTACTCCGCCTGGAAGATCGCATTTGCAGTGCTGGTCGGTATGATCCTTGCGCTCGTTGCTGGATTTGTTATCGCTAACAGTCAGTGATTTCAGGAGTAATGCGATGATCCTTTGTTGTGGTGAAGCCTTGATTGACATGTTGCCCCGGCAGACGACCGGCGGGGGTGACGCCTTTGCGCCCCATGCTGGCGGGTCGGTGTTCAATACATCCATCGCATTGGGCCGACTGGGCGCGCCGGTTCAGTTCTTTTCCGGCCTGTCATCAGATCTGTTTGGCGACATTTTGCGGGCCGAACTGGCTGCCTCCGGCGTTGACAGCACGCCCACCGCAATCAGCGACCGCCCAACGACGCTGGCCTTCGTCAAACTGACGGATGGGCACGCCTCTTACGCATTTTATGACGAAAATACCGCAGGTCGGATGCTGGCTCTGGCAGACTTGCCCAAAACGGATGCGGATGCGCTGTTTTTCGGGGGCATCAGCCTGGTGGTCGAACCCTGCGGCAGCACCTATGAGGCATTGATGCTGCGCGAGGCGTCGCAAAAGCTGACAATGATCGACCCCAACATCCGGCCATCCTTCATCACTGATGAACCAGGTTACCGGGCGCGTCTGGACCGGATGCTTGGAGCCGCCGATATCATCAAAACCTCGGATGAAGACCTGACATGGATTCGCGGTGACGCAGATGCCACGCGGTTATTCGAAACCACAAAGGCGCAGGTTATCCTGCTGACCCGTGGTAGCGAAGGGGTGACGGTCCTGACCCGTCAGGGCGAGGTCAACGTGCCTGCCGAACGCGCGGCGGTTGTTGATACGGTTGGGGCGGGTGACACATTTAGCGCCGGTTTCATGGCGCATCTGAATGGAGTTGGACAGCTGACAAAAACCGAATTGGCAAATGCGACCCTAGATGATCTAGCGGCTGCGGCCCGTTTTGGTGCAAAAACCGCCGCAATCACGGTCAGCCGCGCCGGGGCCAATCCGCCTTGGGCATCTGAACTGTGAGGGCGCTGATCCAACGGGTCACAGAGGCCAGCGTGCAGGTGGACGGGGAAACCGTCGGTCAGATTGGGCCGGGCCTGTTGATATTGATCTGCGCGATGGACGGTGACGCCCCAACAGCCTGTGCGGCACTCGCCACAAAGATCAGCAAATTGCGTATCTTTGCCGACGATGCAGGCAAGATGAACAAATCACTACTTGATATTGGTGGCGCTGCTTTGGTCGTCAGCCAATTCACTTTGGCTGCAGATACGTCGCGTGGCAACCGACCCGGCTTTTCTGCTGCGGCCAAGGCAGAAACTGGTCGCGCCCTTTATGAGCAATTCGTCGCGGAGATGCGCGACCTTGGTGTAGCCACTGAAACCGGGACATTCGGGGCTGACATGGCGGTGAGCCTGACCAATAATGGCCCGGTGACAATCTGGATCGATCTGTGAGATGGGTTAAAACCCATCTTACGACGCGGCAATGATCCGACAGATAATCAATGTAAGATGGGTTTTAACCCATCCCCGTTAACAGCTCTTGCCAACCACCAGCACCCAGTAAGGGCCTTTAGGGCCTTGTGTGATGCCCACGCCGAATTCTTCGATCCGGGGGTGCAGCATGTTGCGCCGGTGCCCGGGCGAATTCATCCAACCATCAATGATCTGTTTGGACTGTGGATAGCCCCAGGCCAGGTTTTCAGCCACGATGCAATCGCGATATCCCGTCGCCTGCACCCGGCGTTGCGACGTTGATCCGTCTGAACCACGATGGTCAAAAAAGTTATTGGCAAGCATGTCGCAGGCGTGGCTCATTGCGGCTTGCCCCAGACGACGGTTGAACTGCAGTGGCGACTGGCCATGTGCCCTGCGGCTGGCGTTCACACCAGCCGCGATTTCGGTGGCCATTGCATTCACATTTGCAGGCGTCACACAGCTTCCAGCCGCCGCTTGCGACCCCATAAACGCCATCGTCGCACCTGCTATCAAAACTGCCAATCGCTTCATATCCTCGGTCCCTTCTTCCCTACTCACGGGTTAATAAATGCAAAGCGAACAGGGCAATGCTGCGGCGGCCCGTGGGCAGCCTGGCGGCAATTAGGTGCCTATTTTCAAAAATTGTTGTCCAATTGTGGTCAAAGCGGCCGTAAACGCTGAAATATGAATGATTGAAGGACGAACTGGTTTATCAGGCATTAACGGCTGCACGGCCCAAACCGACCGCTAGGCGACCAGGGTCAGGTCGGATGGCGGCTTGCACCCATCATTGGCCGTCAGAAATCGGTCGGCGCGCCACCCTCGGCTTTGCGTCGCTCCACAAAATCACCCAACGCATCCTTGACCCCCGCATCAATGGGCGGCGCTTCGAAATCGTTCAGGATGTCTTTGTAGGTCCGATGTGCCCGCTCGGCTGTCCAGATCCCGCCTGCGACTTCCCATGCTTCGAAATTCTGCCAGTTTGATACAAACGGCTGGTAGAAGGCGGTCTCATATCTTTCCTGCGTATGATCGATCCCAAAATAGTGGCCGTTCGGACCAACCTCCTTGATCGCATCGAACGCGATATCGTCTGGGCCGGTCGCCACGATTTCCGGCTCCATATAGCGTTGGATCATTTGCAGGATCTCGCAATCCATTACGAATTTTTCCGGACAGGCCACCAACCCACCTTCCAACCATCCCGCTGCGTGGTAGACGATATTCGTGCCCGACTGGACCGCGGACCACAGCGCGTTTGACGTCTCCCACATCGCTTGCCCGTCGGGCACATTAGCCGCACAGGATCCGGACGCACGCATCGGCACCCCATAAAACCGCGCCATTTGCCCGGTCATTTGGGTCGCACGCATGTATTCTGGTGTGCCAAAGGCGGGCGCGCCGGATTTCATGTCCACATTGCTGGTGAAGGTCCCGATTACACAAGGCGCGCCGCGGCGCACATACTGGAACAGGGCAATAGCGCTTACCGCCTCGGCAATGGACAGGGTCACCGCACCCGACATGGTCACTGGTGCCATCGCCCCTGCCAATGTGAAAGGGGTCACCATAATCGCCTGCCCCCGCCGCGCACAACGCAGGCAGCCATCAATCATCAGATCATCATGCTTGAGCGGCGAGGTCGAATTGATGTTGGTATACATATGTGGCCTGGCACCAAAATCATCTTCGCTCAACTGGCCTGCGATCTTGACCATCTCCATCACATCTTCGACCCGCTCTTTGCCAAGCGAATAGGCGTGAACCACCTTGTCGGTCAGCATCATCTTGTCATACATGATGTCGAGGTGACGCACCGATGGATGCAGATCGACCGCCTCGACCGGGTACCCCCCCGCGAAGTGGATGCAGTTGAAATACTGAGTCAATCGCAAGAGATTGGCACATTGCGCCCGGGTGCCCGACACTTTCTTGCCGATCTCAAGATCAAAATAATTGGGCGGGGACGAGACATTGCCAAACAGGATATGTTTGCCCCCAAGGGTGATCTTGCGATCCGGGTTACGCGGGGTGATGTCGAATTGCGCGGGCGCATGGCCCAACATCTCCATAACCCAATCACGGCCCATACGGACATTGGTGCCGTTGACGGTGCAGCCTGCCTCTTTGAACAAGGTCAGCGCTTCTTCATGCAGGAATTCGATCCCGATCTCCTCAAGGATACGCATCGCGCCGTCATGGATCGCCTGCACACCATCTTCGGTCAGTGGCTCGGTCGGGCGGTCCGTATTGACCGGGATGCGCCAAGGCATCTGTTCTATCGCGGCACTGCCCCGCCTGTTGGCCGCCCCTGCCCGACCACCACCACGCCGTCTTGGTTTTTCATCTGCCATCTGCGCATTCCTTCTCCCTGCCAATTCAGAATGCCAAGGGAGCAGAAATCGTGATGCCGAAAATGCGACATAACCTGTCGGTTTTCAGGGCTGGGCAGCCAGCCAGTCAGGCATCTCTGCGATAGAGGCCAAAACAACATCCGCGGCGGGCGCCAGTTCTGCCCGGGATGCCGGGCCGGTCAGCACCCCAATCGTACGCATCTGTGCGGCCCGCCCGGCATGCAAATCATGTAAACTGTCCCCCACCATGACGCATTCTGACGGGGCCAGCCCGGTTGCTGCACAAAACGCCAATAGCTGACCAGGCGCTGGTTTTCCGCCATGACCGCTGTCAAAGCCGGCGACAAATGAAAACGCATCAATCACGCCCGCCGCCTGCAAGTGCGCGCGCGCTGGCATCTCTGCATCATTGGTCGCAATGCCAAGCGTAAGCCCGCGCGCGGCAAGGGTTTGGCAAAAGGGGATCAGCGGGGCCGCTTCGACCTGCGGAACCTTGCTGGCGGCGGCGTTCATCCGGGTGATCAACACTTCTGCATCAGTGTCCGGCAGATGCGGCAACATGGCCTGCGCGACAACATCAACAGTTTCCGCAATCACAATGCTGCCAGGCAGGAAACGTGACCGGGCCAGATCGTAGCCCAACACCTCCGCCAATGTCGCAAGGCGCAGCTCATCTCCATCTGCCTCTTCACGCAGCATATGTTGCGCCCACACGCCCCATGTGGCGTTGAAGTCGAAAAGGGTACCATCTTTGTCAAAGATAATCCCTTTTATTTCAGCATCTTCATCAAAGGTGCGCATATTCATGTCCACTGCACATTCTCCGCGCCAGGCAGGGCATAGCGTGCCCGCAACGGTTGATCATAGGCCAGATTTACAGTGTCGCAGAACGCGATCACCCACGCATCATCCATGGTGATAAACTCCAAAACCGATGCCAGAAAGGCAGGGTCTGTTGCGTTCTGTTGCATCTCATCGGCAGTTCCGCCGGTGGCCCCCAGAAAAACCGGGCAAAGTTCTTCATTGCCTGCCAGCCAGCCCAAAGCCTGGTAAGCGATTGTTTGCGCATCGTCACGGTGCATTAAAATTCCTTACATCAACAGAAACTGTTTCTTAACCATTCGGACAGAAATTGGGCCTCACCACGAAACGTGGATATGACTACCAGAGGATACAGAAATGTCCGGCCGAATCTTGATCATTGATACCGTTGCTACAAACCGCATTGTGTTGAAAGTAAAAATGTTGGCGGCGCAATTCAGTGTAGATGCATGTTCCAGCCGGATCGAGGCTGAGGCGATCATTTCCACCAATCGGCCCGACCTTATCCTGATTAATCTGTCCGACCCGGTGGAAGACCGGCATGACTTTTGCCGAGTCCTTAAAAATGACCCTGAAACATCGAATGTCGCTGTCATCGCCGTGGGCGTGGCAGACACCTCAAAGGCCCGTTTTGCGGCCCTTGATGTGGGTGCTGATGATGTGCTGCCCAACCCGATGAATGATACACTGCTTCTGGCGCGTATCCGTAGCCTGCTGCGCGTCCGCAGCGCCAGTCAGGAACTTTTGCTGCGCGACAGCACCAGCCGCGCGCTTGGCTTTGAAGAGGCGAATGCGCTGTTTGAAACAGCCGCCCATGTTGCCCTGATTTCACAAGAAGACGCTTGCGACGCCAGTCTGAACCAGATGTTGCTGAACGGTTTGGGCCAGCCGGTGCGCGCGCTTGCATCCAATTGCGTCCTGAAACAAACGGCAGTGACCCCTGTACCGGATCTCTTTGTCATCGACGGCGCGCATTCCGACTGTGATCGCAAGGCGCTTTACCGACTCGTTTCTGACCTGCGTTCGCGGGCCGAAACGCGATTGTCGACCCAGTTGATCGTTGTGCCCCATAACGAACCGGAAATGGCAGCGATGTTTCTAGATTTGGGCGCCGACGACATTGTCAGCAGCGGCACATCCGAGGGCGAATTGACCCTACGTGCCAAGGCCCTGATCCGCCGCAAGTTATTGCATGATCGGCTGCGCGACACGGTACGCAACGGTCTGCATGCTGCGGTCACTGACCCGCTGACCGGGCTTTACAACCGGCGCTATGTGCAGGCACATCTGACACGTCTGGCCGAACAATCGCGCGGCTCTGGCCGGGAACTGGCCGTGATGATGCTGGATATCGATCACTTCAAACAGGTGAATGATACGCATGGTCATGCTGCGGGTGACCAGGTGCTTGTGCAACTGGCCGACCGGCTGCGTGAAAACCTGCGCGCCATCGATCTTGTCGCCCGTGTCGGGGGTGAGGAATTTTTGGTCGCGATGCCGCGCACCAGTGCGGCCCAGGCACATCTGGCCGCTGACCGCTTACGCCGTTTGGTGAATGAACGCCCCTTTGATCTGGGCAATGGCGGTCGAAAGCTGAAAGTCACCGCATCTGTTGGGGTGGCCACAAGTGGACGGCGCGACATCGAAAAAAGCCATCTGAACAAGATATGCGATCAGGCTGATGCCGCCCTTTATGCGGCCAAATCAGCGGGCCGCAATCAGGTCGCGATGAGCAAGTCAGCCGCCTGAGCGATCATCGCGGGACTTGCGCGGGCGGCGCATTTCATTCTCTAACCGATCCGCGAATGCTGCGCGCTCATCCGGCGTCATGGCAACAATCTGTGCGACCAGCGCTTCACTTGATTTTGCCTGAATGGCGGCGAAACGTTCGCCTTGCATCGCCATCAGGTCTTGCAATGCGGCTGGGTCGAACGGCTCTTGCCGTAGGCTCGACACGATCTGTACAAATTGTCCGCGCAAATTCATGCCACGCACATCGCGGTCCTCGCGCAGTGCCCGGCCAATCGCCCTGCGATCTTGTGGTTCAAGTGCGCGTGCCATCGGCCCCGGCCCGAACTCAAAGGATCGCGGCGGGCCGTTCCCCAATCGCCCTGACAAACCCGCACCGGCGACAATGCCAACCACGATCAGATTCAACGTAAGCGACAAGACCAATATGGTCCGCCACATCCGCGAGGGTTTACTCTTTGCCGCTTCAGCCATCTTCCAACTCTCCGAAATCCGCAAACCCGCTGGCACTGCCCAGATGAACAGTAACCGTGTCGCCCAGCAGCCCGGCGGTCAATTCCTCAAAAGCTAAAGGTGGCGCAACACCGATCCAAAGACCCGCTAAAGTGGCTGTCGCCAGACCACCCATCGCAAACCAACCGCCGACCGCATCCAGCAAACCAGCCAAAATTCCCGGCGCCTCAACGGACGCCTCTGGCCGTCTGGCATCGGCCAGAACGCGCGCCATCAGGTCGTTACTGACCGGCGGTGCGACGCGCCTTGCCTGCGCGAACAGATCGTCCAGCATATCCTCATTCGGGTCAGTCATCCTCATACCCCAATTCTGCCTTGCGGCCCGCCATGATGTCGGCAAGCGCCCGTTTTCCACGCGCGGTCAGACTTTCCACCGACCGCACACTGATGTCCATAATCTCTGCAATCTCGGGGTTGGACAGCCCCTCCAGATGGCGCAAGGCAACCGCCTGCGCCTGCCGCTCGGGCAGATGCGCCAACCCTTCTGACAAGGCACGCATACGGGCCGCTGTCTGCATCTGCGCGCCTACGCTTGGTGTGTCATCAGCCGGTTCAGCCACCTGGTCAAGTGAAACGCCACCGCGCCTTTTTCGCAGCCGGTCGGTACACAGATTCGCCACAACCCGGTAGAGCCATGTGCTGACCTGCGCCTCGCCCTGCCGCCAATCAGGGGCCAGTTTCCACAGGCGCATCATCGCATCCTGTGCCACATCTTCGGCCTCTGTCCGATCACACAGCATACGGGTGGCCTGCGCCAGAACGCGCGGCAATAGCCGGGATGCCAACTGGCGCGCGGCCTGCTGATCACCATTGGCAAAGGCCACCAGCAACACCTCGTCGGGTATCGTCGCATCTGGATCGGGTGCAATGCTCATCTATCGCCTTGCTAATCGGGCCATGCGGCCAAGGCAATCGGCAGGGACAGAAACAGCCCCCACCGATAGGACAGTCATCCGCGACCACGGCGACCATGGCCACGACCGCGACGTTCCTTGATGGCCTCGAACTCTTCGGCGCTGATCGCACCGTCATCATCTGCATCAAGGCGGTCAAACATCCGCTCTGTCCGATCGGTCCGTGGTTCAAGCTCTGCCCGCTGCAAAAGCCCGTCACCATTGGCGTCGCGCTGTTCCAGCATCTTGGCAGCGCGCTCTGCGGCTTTTCCGGCCGACGCAGCTGCCAGTTCTTCCACTGACAGCGCACCATCACCATTGGTATCACGTTCGGCAAAACGGGCGTCGCGATGTGCGGTCAGTTCCTGCTGGGTCACAGCACCGTCACCATCTGCATCAAGCGTCGCAAAGTCGGGCCGATCAGCCCCACCTTGAGCCTGGGCTGCACCTGCCGCCATTGTTCCGCCCGCCATCAAGACCACCATCAAGATTTTCTTTGTCATGTCATTTTCCTGTTTTTCTCGGTTACGCCGCGACATTCTGCGTCGCTGACCATTCTTGAACGGGTGGCCCGCGCAATTCCGTCGCAAGCGGATCAAAAAACTTGTGACATCGCGCCACATGATGGCGCTGCCCCTTCCAAAAGCCCGCCTAATACGCCATGTGATGTTGCAACAAAGCCGGAGCAAACAAATGTCCCACGCAGACACAGAACTTTCCGAACGGCCCATGAAACCAGCGATCTGGCACGGGCTACGCCGCCGTTGCCCCAATTGTGGTGATGGCGCCATGTTCGAAGGGTATTTGAAAGTGGCCGACCGTTGCCCCGTCTGTCAGGAAGAACTGTTGCATCACCGGGCGGATGATGGCCCGGCTTATCTGACGATCCTGCTGGTCGCACATATCCTTGGCTTTGGCATGCATTTCATGTGGGTTCAGTTCCGGCCTGACCCTTTTGTCATGGGCACAATCTTGGCTATTGGCGCGGTCGGCTTATCGCTTTACCTTTTGCCAAGGCTGAAGGGGATGGTCGTGGGCATCCAATGGGCAAAGCGTATGCATGGGTTCGGGCAATCTGTCTGACCCCAAAAAAGGGACAGAGATGGACAAAACCCAAATCCGCGATGCCGCCACGATTATCGTGTTGCGGGATGCCAATACAAACCCCTCGGTTCTGATGGGCCAGCGCGGCCGTGACGCCGCATTTATGCCGGGCAAGTTCGTGTTTCCGGGTGGTGCGGTCGATGACAATGACGCGCATGTTCCCGTCATCCCCGCAGATGAATTGAACAGCGCCCGTCTGACCGAAGAAAGCAGCCTGAGCCCCGATACCTTGATCGCCGCCGCCATTCGCGAATTGTGGGAGGAAACCGGCCAGATCATCGGAACACCCGGCGCTTGGACCCATCCACCGCGTGGTTGGCGTGGCTTCGCCCGGACTGGCAACAAACCCAACGGGGCCGCGCTCGAATTCTTTTTTCGGGCCGTGACCCCCAAGGGCCGCCCACGCCGCTTTGACGCGCGGTTCTTTCTGACCCACGCCACCAACCTGGTGACGGACCCCGATGATTTTACGAATGCCGAGGATGAGCTGGCCTATCTGCAATGGGTGCCTTTGGCCGATGCCCGATCTTTCGACCTGCCCTTCATCACAGAGGTGGTGCTGGCCGAACTCGTCACCCGCATCAAACGCGAGGATCCACCCTCCAGCGTGCCGTTTTTCCGCAATGATGATGAGGCGCATCTGATCGCCCGTCTGGGCGGTGGGCCGCTTCTTTAGGGTCTAGGTCACAAGCACCAGCATCACGATGCTGCCCGTCAACAACAACAAGCCCTGCCATTCACGGGCAGTGACCTTTTCACCAAAGACAAACGCCCCGATGATCAATGAAAACAAGAGCTCAATCTGACCAACCGCGTTCACATAGGCCGCATTCTGCAAGGTGAACGCGGTGAACCAGCAGATCGATCCGGCCATGCTGGTCAAGCCAACCAGCCCGGCAACCCGCCAGACCCGCAAAACGCGGGTGATCTCCCCCCGCTCGCGCCAGACCAGCCAAGCTGCCATTGCAACGGTCTGGAATGCGGTGACACAGGCCAAGGTAATGATGGCGCGATAGAATACGTCGCCATCCGCCAGCGACAGTGATGCGCCCCGATAGCCATTGCCGGAAATCCCGAACAGGATACCGGCCCCCAACCCCAATGCAGTGGCCCGGTTAAAGATACGCTTGCGCCACGGGCCATCACCAGCGGGGTTGTCAGCCAGCTGCAATACACCTGCAAAACCAATGCAAATCGCCATGATGGCAGGCCAGGTAAAGACATCGCCGAGGATCAAAAACCCAAACACAGCGCTTAAAAGCACTTCGGTTTTCTTGAATGTGATCCCGACTGCAAAATTGCGATGCGCGAACAGGGCAACGACACACATCGTCGCCAGGATCTGCGACGTCCCTCCTGCCAGCATGTAAGGCCAGAAAGACGCCGGAATATCAGGTGCGCCCTGCCCGCTCGCACTGGCATAGATCGTTGCGATCACGGCGACCAAAGGCGCGGAATAGATGAACCGTGCAAAGGTGGCCCCCGCCGTCGAAAGCCGCGTCGTCTTCAAATGCTTTTGCAGCATGAAGCGCAGGGTTTGCGCAAAAGCCGCGCCCAGCGTGATTAGAATCCAAACTTCCATGCGCCCGCTATGCACCTGAAATCACTGAAAGGCGAGGCATGAACACCTTTCGATGTATTTCAGCCACTGCATCATTTCAGACAAATTTATGTCGCATTCATCGCAACTTTGCCGCGTAACCCGTAACGACAAGTCAAATAGACTTCACTGCGATCTACCGAAGGTAAAAATGCATGAAAACTAAACTCACCATCACTTGCGCGGCTTTTTCACTCGTGACTGCCTGCGGCGGCTCGGGCTCCGGGTCATCAGCCGATGTCACGAGCAATATCGCTGACGATGTCACGCTCTCTGAGCTTCAGGCGCGATTCGAAACATTCCAAGCGGCCATTGGCACCCCGAATTTGGACGATGCAGAACCCACGAATTTTGCAGATCTTCCAACGTCGGGTTTAGTGAACTACACTGGTGCAGCTGTCGTGGGATCAGGTGAAGACGATGGGATGGGGGACGTGGACTTTACCTTTCTTGCCGTTGGCTCCGCAACCTTAGTCGCCAATTTTGACAATCAAAAAATCGCAGGTACAGCCGATAACTTCTTTCAGATCGATGATCCGAACGCAGAGAGTTTGGATGGTGAAACAGGGACACGCATCAGTGGTTCTTTGACATATGAATTCGATCAAGTGTCTGCAGGGGTGAACGAATACGCAGGCCAGATAACTGGATCTTTGACCCCAACCGACCAATCTGTCGTCAGTATCGACATCGGTGGTATTGCCGGTTTTGCTGGCGATAATGGCGAGGCATTCATTTCCGAAGCATTCAACAATACCGATGACGAGTTTGTCGCGATCCTTGCCACGAAAAACTGACCGGCAACACCACAGCGATACTCAAGGCTTCGGGTCAGGGTTTTCGGTATGCCCATCTACCGCGATCACCTGACCCGACACGCGGCCTGCCGCATCTGATCCCAGAAACACAGCCATATCCGCAATATCCTGCGCCGTCACAAAACTCCGCATCGATGTGCCCGCCGCGTAGCCTGCATAGACCTGATCGCGGGTCATACCCTTGGCCGCTGCTTCGCGTTCCAGAACACCATCCATCCGTGGTCCTTCGACCGCGCCTGGGCAAATCGCGTTCGCCCGAATACCAAATGGGCCCAATTCCATTGCCAACGTCTTCATCAGCCCGATGATCCCCCATTTCGCCGCCGCATAGGGCGCGCGGTTGGGATAGCCATAGATGCCGGCGGTCGAGGATGTGAAAATCAGCGCGCCACTGCCCTGCGCCTTGAGCAAGGGGGCAGCGTGTTTGGCCGCAAGAAACGCGCCTTCCAGGTTAACCGACACGCATTTTTGCCAATCGGTCAGTTCTACCTCCTCGACCCGCGCTGTCGGCCCCGCAATGCCTGCATTGGCGCAAACGACGTCAACACCATCCCAGACCTGCGCGATATCGGCAAAAACCGCTGAAACCTGCACCTCATCGGACGCATCCGCCTGACTGCTGCGCCAAGGGGCGTCGTCTGCCACGATATCGGTGGTCCAAACCTGATGGCCTGCGGCATGAAAGGCCTCTGCCATGGCCCGGCCAATGCCAGAGGCACCAGCCGTGATCAAAACCCGGCTCAACGCACCCCCACCGCCGCACCGGCCCCGTCCGGGCGGGGCAGTGCTGCATGGGCGGTCGCAACCTTTGCCAATGGAACCGCAACCCGGTCATCAGGATCACAGGCCTTGCGGGTTTCTAAGCTGACATGCAGCAGGAAATGTTCACCCGTCGCCAATTCGCGATCCCCTTCGAACATCCGATGGAACAGATGAAGCTTCTTACCTTCACCGCGCAACACCTGGGTTTCAACGCGGATCACGGCACCGGCATGTACCTCATCAAGATGACGAATATGGGTTTCTGCCGTGAAATAGCTGGACCCGCTTGCGATGTAATCGGCATCGCAACCCACCAACCACATCAATCGATCTGTCGCGTCGCCAAAGGCTTGCAGATATTTCGCCTCGTTCATGTGGCCGTTGTAATCGGTCCAATCAAGCGGCACCGCGCGTTCCACGGTCACAATCGGCGCGCCCAAGTCATCGGGCAGCGTAACGGGACCAGCCAAGCGGTGATCCTGCGCATTCAACAAGGCACCAGCCCCCCAATCCTGCGCTTTCAGGCCACGCAAAATGGTCACAAGGTTATTGTCACGCGCACGTTCCAGCGCGCGAATGCTGTATTGCCCTGACTGGTCATCGGATTGATCAGCGACCTTGTCGATCAATTCATCCGTCAGCTCCGGGACATCCATCAGCTTGGTCCAAGGCCATTCCAGGCAGGGGCCAAACTGTTCGATGAAATGGCGCATGCCCGCCTCGCCGCCCGCAATGCGGTAGGTTTCAAACAGACCCATCTGGGCCCAGCGCAGACCAAAGCCATAGCGGATCGCATTGTCGATTTCCTCGGTCGTGGCGATACCATCCTTGATCAGCCACAAGGCCTCACGCCAAACTGCCTCTAGGAACCGGTCGGCGATATGGGCGTCAATCTCAGCCCGGACATGCAGGGGGTACATGCCGATGGCAGTTAGAATCCCTTTCGCTTTTTCGAGAAATTCCGCGTCATTGTCCGCTGTGGGCACCAACTCCACTAACGGCAACAGATAAACGGGATTGAACGGATGGGCGACGACAATCTGCCCCGGACGGGTGGCACAGCCCTGCAATTGAGACGGTTTGAACCCGCTGGTCGAGGATGCAATCACCGCCGCCGGGTCACAGTGTTCCTGCAATGTCTGATAGACCTTACGCTTCAGGTCCAACCGTTCGGGAACACTTTCCTGTATCCAGTCTGCGCCGATAACAGCATCAGACATCGTGTCATGAAAGCTTAGGCTGCCTTCCGCAGGCAGTGCCACATCGGACAGACCCGGCAATGACCGGCATGCATTGGCAATCACCTCGCCGATCTTGCGCTCTGCCTCGGGATCAGGATCAAAGACCCGCACATCCCAGCCCATCAACAAAAACCGGGCTGCCCAACCACCACCAATTACACCACCACCAACGATGGCCGCTATCGCGCGCGTCATGTCAGGTCAGCCCGCAGGATTGGATGCAGGATTGTTGAATTCATCCACCGGTTGCGGTTCACCACGCACCGACGGGTCGCAGGCAATCATCGCCGTATTCGCATCACGAATGATCAGCCCGCCGCGCGCCCGGCATTGCTCAAACGTCATCCGATTGCCGATCACCATGAACTCACGCACCGTGCTCGCGGCACCGCCGCCGCCAAAACCAGCACCACCTTCGCAAGCGGCCAGCAGCATCACTGCGCCCAAGGCAAATCGTTTCATTGGGTAACCTCCATCAGTCGGCTCAGATCATAGCCGTTGAATTGCAAAATATCACGCGCAGCGTCAAACTTGTCCGCCCGGATATCCGGCGTCCGGTTTAAAATCCAGCCGGATCGACCATTCGGCGCACCCACGACAGCGGTGCGATAGTCATCATCTGTCCACAAGACCCAATAATCCGCCGCAACAAATGGCACATTGTCAAAACGGACCTTTAGCCGACCAGGGCCAACAATCTCTGCTGTGCCAGCGATCCGGGATTTTTCACTGCCATCGGCGTTGCGGCAGATATTGAGTACGGACAAAAGCCCATCCTCACGCAATCCATATGTGGCAGTGACACCAACACAGCCCGCCTCGAACGGCACCGGATAGCGGGCAACCTCGTACCAGGTGCCCAGATAACGCTCCGGCTCAAAAACCGCCTTGGATGAAATCGGTACGTCCGTGTCACGATAAACCGCAAAGAACCCGCCGCTATCAGCCGTCGCACAGCCGGCAAGCAGCAGGCTCAGGACAAGCGCCCTCATACAGGGGTCTGCTTGATCAGATCCAGCTTTTCGCGTACCTGACCGGGGCCAATCACCTTGGCACCAAGGTTTTCGACAATCCCAACGGCGCGCTCCACCAGTTGCGCGTTGGTGGCCAACACACCTTTGTCCAACATCAGGTTATCTTCCAAACCCACCCGCACATTGCCCCCGGCCAGCACTGACGCCGCCACATAAGGCATCTGCGACCGGCCCAGCCCAAAGGCCGAGAATGTCCAGTCATCGGGCACATTATTGACCATCGCCATAAACGTATTCAGGTCATCGGGCGCGCCCCACGGCACACCCATGCACAGCTGCACCAGCGCGGGGCTGTCCAGCACGCCATCCTTGACCAGCTGTTTGGCATACCAAAGATGGCCGGTGTCAAATGCCTCAATCTCTGGCTTCACCCCAAGTTCGGTCATCATGCGACCCATGGCTGTCAACATGCCGGGAGTGTTGGTCATGACATAATCGGCTTCGGCGAAATTCATCGTGCCACAATCCAGCGTGCAAATCTCGGGGCGGCATGCGGCGACATGGGCCACCCGTTCCGTGGCACCCACCATGTCAGTGCCATCCACGGTCGGCAAAGGGGCTTCTACCCCACCAAAAACCATGTCACCGCCCATGCCCGCGGTCAGGTTCAGAACCACATCAACATCTGCGGCGCGAATGCGGTCGGTGACTTCACGATACAGTTCCAACCGGCGCGATGGCGCCCCAGTTTCGGGATCACGCACATGGCAATGGACGACTGCGGCCCCGGCCTTGGCGGCGTCAATGGCGCTATCGGCAATTTGCTGCGGCGAACGGGGGACATGCGGGCTGCGATCCTGGGTGGACCCGGACCCGGTTACGGCACAGGTGATAAACACCTCGCGGTTCATCTCCAACGGCATCGGCACTCTCCCTTTTGCCAGTATTTTCCGCGACATTCCCCGAAATCTGCCCGGCACACAAGCGGCAATACTTGACAGGGCTGCAGCGGGTCTGGCAGGTCAGTGGCATGACAGACCTGACACATATCGCAGCCGTCTATTTTACCAGCGCCATATAGCGGCGGCTGGGTTTCTTTCTGACATCTGACGACACCAACCGCCCGCAAGGGCCGGATGATGATGCGTGTTCTTGTGGGATCGCACCAAAGGAAACGACATGACACATTGTTCCATCAGCCTGGCCACACCGCGGGATCTACCGCGCGTCCAGCAATTGATCCGTGAATTATCAGCGTTCCACAATGACACAGCAGAGGTCACTCTTGAACAGTTGCAGACCATCTTCTGTGGTGAAGCGGCCCCTGCACTGGCTTTCCTGGCCCGCGACGGTGACACAATCATCGGTTACGCCGGGGTACAACGAAAAATCAAGATCCATGCGGCCCAACCGATGTTCGACATTCAGCATCTTTATGTTTGCCAACAGCACCGCGCAAAGGGTGTCGGGCGGGCCTTGATCGCGGCGGTCAAGGCACATGCCGGTGCGTCGGGTGCGAAGGGGGTCACCATTGGCACGGCACCCAACAACATGACCGCCCAGGCCGCCTACCGCGCCATGGGGCTGGAAGAAATAACAGATGCCGGGCCACGGTTCTGGATTGAGATTGCTGAGGACAGCGCCCGGTAAGATGGGTTTAAACCCATCTTACGTCAGTAGGGCATCGGGTGCGCCTTATGCAGGGCGTCGATTTCGGCAGCGACATCATCAGACAGGACCACATCTTTGCCTTTCAGAATACGGGTCAGCTGGTCCGAACTGGTTGCCCCGAAAATTGCCGAAACCGGAAAGGGCCGGGTCCGCTGCCAAGCCAACGCCATATGCACCGGGTCCAACCCATGCCGGGCCGCCAGATCAAGATAGCGCTGCGTGATCGGCAACACCCTGTCGTTCATCCGGCCACCCAGATCGGCATTGATCGACATGCGGCTCCCATCAGGAACGGTGTTGCCCTGATACTTGCCCGTCAGCAAACCACAAGCCAGCGGAGAGAATGACAGCAAGGTCACATCCTCATTCACCGCCATCTCGGCCATGTCGGTGTCATAAAGACGGCAAAGCAGCGAGTATTCATTCTGCACAGACGCCATACGGGGCAGACCCGCAGCCTCGGCCTGATCAATCCACTTTGTCATACCCCAAGCGCTTTCGTTGGACATGCCAATGGCACGGATCTTTCCGGCCTTCACGGCCTCGCCCAATGCCTCAAGCACATCCACCATATGATCCATGGTCTGCTGGCGGTTCTGCCCAGACGGGTCATAAGTCCAATTCTGCCGGAACATATAGGACCCCCGTATCGGCCAATGCATCTGATAAAGGTCGATCACATCGGTCTGCAAACGCTTGAGCGAGCTATCAACCGCCTCACGGATCACCGCGCCATCATAGCCGCGCCCGTCACGAACCCAGCCAGGGTTATTGCCTGACACTTTGGTCGCGATGATCACATCATCACGGCGCCCGGTCTTGGCGATCCAGTTGCCAATCACCTGTTCAGACAGACCAACCGTCTCAGCCCGGATCGGGTTCACGGGATACATTTCAGCACTATCCAGAAAATTGATCCCGGCATCGACCGCCATATCAATCTGCGTATGCGCATCCGCCTGCGGCGTCTGATTGCCAAAGGTCATGGTGCCCAGACACCAGTCGCTGACCATAATACCCGTGCGGCCAAGGGGGAGTGTATTCATATCATCTGCCTCGTACTCCAAGTTGTCGCAGACCCTAATGCGCGGCGCGGCAAGGGCAAGGGCACAAAGACGACATCCATTTGTCGATTATGACCTAGCCCCTGGATGGTCCAAGGCGCAGGGTCCGCCATATGCGTATGCTCATTTCATTTGCCGCCCTATTCTTGTCGGTCGGGCTTTTGCAGCTTTCCTCTGGTGGTGTCGGCCCTCTGGACGTGCTGACCGGGCTGGAGGCGGGGTTCAGCCAGCCGCAGGTTGGGTTTCTGGGATCCGCGCATTTCTTTGGGTTTTTCATTGGCTGCTGGTGGGCGCCGCGTCTGATGGGTAGCGTGGGCCATAGCCGGGCCTTTGCAACTTTTACGGCCATGGGGGCAATCGGGCTGGCCGCACATGTGATCATTGTTGACCCGTGGTTCTGGGCATTCTTTCGGATCGGGTCCGGCATATGCGTCGCCGGCTGCTACACCGTGATCGAGGCATGGTTGCAAGCCAAGGTCACCAACGAAACCCGTGGGCGGGCGATGGGCAGCTACCGGATCGCCGATATGGGGGCATCCTTCGCGGCACAGTTCATGATCGGGGCACTGGCCAATCTGGAAACCTATATTGCCTATAATATCCTGACGATCCTGTGCTGTGCATCGCTGCTGCCACTGGCCCTGACCCGGGTGCCGCAACCCGACACGCCCAGCGCCACGCGGCTGCGTCCAAAACTGGCCTGGGCCTGTTCACCCATGGCCGTGGCGGCAGTCATCGTCGCGGCACTGACCAGCGCATCATTCCGTATGGTCGGGCCGATTTATGGGCAAGAGGTGGGACTATCCGCCAATCAGATCGGGACCTTCCTGGCCGCTTTCGTCGCCGGGGGTGCGCTGGCGCAATATCCGATGGGCTGGTTGGCCGACAAGTATGACCGGCGCTGGGTGATGATCTGGCTATCGGTGGCGGCCGTTTTGTCATGTGCCGTGACGGTCTGGGCATCAGGAAATGGCAGGACGAGCATCATGGTCGCCGCGGTACTGTTTGGCCTGACAACATTCCCGATCTACTCTGTGGCCACAGCACATGCCCATGATTTTGCCACGTCAGAACAACGGGTCGAACTGTCTGCGGCGCTGATGTTCTTCTATGCCATCGGTGCAATCGCCGCGCCCTATACGACATCCGCCCTGATCGGACTTTATGGACCGGCGGCATTGTTTTACTTTATCTCAGCGGGGCATGTGCTGCTGGTTGTCTTTGGACTTAGCAGGATGCAGGTGCGCAAGGCACCTGATGATCGCACGCGATACGTTTATGCACCGCGCACGTCATTTGGGATCGGGCGCCTGCTGGGACGCAGCCGGGACCGTTAGAATTTGTACAATACACCGATACGGGTGGTCGTCACGGCAGCGGTAAAGTTGTCATCCATGAAATCACGAATGAACTCGCCACGTACAGCGATCCGGGGTGAAAAGTCGCGCTGCACACCAACGCCCAGATTGTAGCCTTCCGGATCTGTGCCATCAAAGCTGTACTGGGTCACGCCGCCCGCCACGCGCACGGCAACCTCACCCAGATCATAGGCACCCCACAACCGGTAACGCTGGGTGTCATAATCATTGTCACCCGCGATCTGCGTGCCAAATTCAAGCTCTGCACCAAAGCTGTAAGTGGGCGCCACACCCAGTGTGACACCGCCGATAAAGGCGGCAGACGTCTGACTGTCACCGGAATGCGGATACATGTAATCCAGCGTCCCACCGGCATAGAATTCCTGTGCTGCTGCACCGCTGCCGATCAATGCCGCAACAATGCCTGATACCAACTGCTTTTTCATGTGATTGCCCACCTCTTTTGTTGATTTGCGCGCAACCTAGCGGCCATCGTAGCGAAACGCCAGCGATCCCTGTTTGATCTGTCCGCAAAGGAAGGCTAGAGGGAAGGTCACGCGTTACTAACCCCGCAGGAACACCATGGCCCGCCACCTGATCACCTCCGCCATTCCCTATATCAACGGGATCAAGCATCTGGGAAACCTTGTCGGCAGCCAGTTGCCCGCCGATCTTTATGCCCGCTACTTGCGGCAACGCGGGCACGAGGTGCTGTTTCTCTGCGCCACTGACGAACATGGAACACCCGCCGAACTGGCGGCCGCCAAGGCCGGCAAGCCGGTGGCAGACTACTGCGCTGAAATGCATCAGGTGCAATCAGATATCGCCGACGGGTTCCGGCTGTCTTTTGATCATTTCGGGCGCTCCTCCAGCCCGCAGAACCACAAGCTGACACAGGCCTTCGCGGGCAGGTTGGCCGAAATGCGGCTGATCCGCGAGGTGACCGAAGAACAGGTTTATTCCAAGGCTGACGGCCGGTTCCTGCCGGATCGCTATATCGAGGGCACCTGCCCCAACTGCGGTTTCGAAAGCGCGCGCGGTGACCAATGCGACAATTGCACCAAACAATTGGACCCAACCGACCTGATCAACCCACATTCCACCATCTCTGGTTCGACCGAATTGGAGGTGCGCGAGACCAAGCACCTCTATCTGCGCCAGTCAGAATTGAAAGGTGATCTGGCGGAATGGATCGACAGCAAGAAGGACTGGCCAATCCTGACCACATCCATCGCCAAGAAATGGCTAAACGATGGTGATGGGTTGCAAGACCGGGGGATCACCCGTGATCTGGACTGGGGTATCCCGGTCAAACAAGGCGATCAGACTTGGCCGGGGATGGAAGGCAAGGTCTTCTATGTCTGGTTCGACGCCCCGATCGAATACATCGCCTGCGCACAAGAATGGGAAGACGCAGGCAAAGGCACCGATTGGGAACGCTGGTGGCGGACTGATAAAGGGGCCGATGACGTGATCTACACCCAGTTCATGGGCAAGGATAACGTGCCCTTCCATACGCTGTCATTCCCGGCCACGATCATGGGCACCCAAGAACCGTGGAAGCTGGTCGATTACATCAAATCCTTCAACTACCTGAACTATGATGGGGGGCAGTTCAGCACCTCGCGTGGACGCGGTGTGTTCATGGATCAGGCGCTTGAAATCCTGCCCGCAGACTATTGGCGTTGGTGGCTTTTATCGCATGCGCCGGAATCGTCTGACGCGGAATTCACATGGGAAACCTTCCAGACGGACGTGAACAAGGACCTTGCCGATGTCTTGGGCAACTTCGTTAGCCGCATCACTAAGTTTTGTCGATCGAAGTTCAGCGAAGCCATCCCCGAAGGCGGGTCTTACAGCGCGGCAGAGGAACAATTGGTCGCTGACCTGACGACCCGCATCCGGGCTTACGAAAAGCATATGGATGCAATCGAGGTGCGCAAAGCCGCAACCGAATTGCGGGCGATCTGGGTGCTGGGCAATGAATATCTGCAAGCCAACGCGCCATGGACAACCTTCAAAACCGACCCCGAAACAGCAGCGATGCAGGTGCGGCTGGCGCTGAACCTGATCCGGATTTACGCGGTGCTGTCCGCGCCCTTCATTCCCGATGCCAGCGCAACGCTGCTGGCGGCCATGCAGACGGATGATGACAACTGGCCGCAGGATGTCGGTAGCGCACTAACCGCCCTCCCCGCAGGCCACGCATTTACGGTGCCGGACAATCTGTTCCGCAAACTGACAGATGAAGAACGTGAAGGTTGGGCAGAACGCTTCGCAGGAACGCGCGATTAGACGCTAATCGCGCTACTGCTGCGAAAGAACATCGCCTGGCTGACCGCCGATTGAACCTGTTCCTGACTATAGGGTTTGGTAATCACAAATGCCGGTTCTTCCCGGTCGCCAGTCAATAAACGCTCTGGAAACGCAGTGATAAAGATAACCGGCGTGCCCGCTGCGGCCTGCATGATGTCATTGACCGCATCGATACCCGATGAACCATCCGCCAGTTGAATATCGGACAAGATCATGTCCGGCTTCTCTCGCTCTGCCATAACGACGGCCTGATCACGGGTGGCGGCGGCACCGACAACGGCATGGCCCATCTCTGTCACGATATCTTCAAGGTCCATGGCGATCATCGCTTCATCCTCGATCACCATGATCCGGCCCTTGATCGCATCTTTCATTTCCCGACGGGCAGAGTTGATCAGCTTTTCAACATCGACCAGCGGCTTATCCATGATCTCGGAAATCTGGCGCAGAGAAAACTCTTCGATCGCATGTAGCAAAAGCGCCTGACGCGAATGCGGTGTCAGTTCACGCAGATAGGCCTGCGCCTGCCCCAGCAACCCAACATCATCCGCTTTGGCCGCACCGTAGCTCCCGCGCTGCCAAACGATAAAAAACATGCGGAACAAGCCAACTTTGACCGACGAGGCCGACGTTACTTTGGCGGGATCATCACGCACCATCTGCAACGCACCCAACGCATAGTCGTCACCCGCAGCCTGATTTCCCGTCAAAGCACGGGCATGACGCCGCAAGAAAGGAAGTGCATCTGTTAGGCCGGACGAAAGCGTTCGTACAACTTCACTATTAGACATTTTTTGGTGTACCTTGGCGCGAAATATGGAACATAATACAACTCTATGGCGTTTATGGAATAGCGCCATACAACAAATTGCGCCCAATGAGTACATAGAATGACGCAGGATCCCAAGAAATCAGAAGTCGAACGCGACATCGACGAAAACCTGCGCAAGGTCTATCGTGAGATGGTGGACCAGGAAGTCCCGGACAGGTTTCGGGATTTGCTCGACCAATTGCGCCAATCAGAAGAGAAAGATGACCCGGAGAGCAATTCATGAGTTCGCCGCGCGCCCAGCCGGACCCGCGCGATGAAATTATTAATTTCCTCCCTGAAATGCGTGCATTTGCCATCAGCCTGACGCGTGACAGGTCCAGTGCTGACGATCTGGTACAGGATGCGGTCGTCAAAGCATGGAAAAGTTTCCACCAATTTCAGTCAGATACCAATCTGCGCGCTTGGCTTTTTACCATTGTGCGCAACACGTTCTATTCCGACCTGCGCCGCCGACGCCGCGAGGTCGAACATGCCGAACAGGCCCCCGCCGAAGAGGCGACAGATGGACGGGGCGCAGATCCGATCATCGCTGTGATGGATTTCGAAAAGGCCTTCGCGACCCTGCCGGATGAGCAGCGGGAAGCGCTCGTTCTGGTTGGCGCCTCCGGCATGTCCTATGAAGAGGCGGCAGAAACCTGCGACGTCGCTGTTGGCACGATCAAAAGCCGCATCAACCGGGGCCGCAAACGTCTGGCCGAATTGCTGGGGCATGAAGCTGACAATGATGTCAGCGCAACGGGTATCTGACGCAGCCAAAACCCCGCTTTGGCCCTGCAGTCCGATCTGCTAGGATGCGGCAAATTGTAACGACGAAAGACGCACCGCATGTTCAAACCCGCCCTGATCCTGTCACTGCTGATAAGCTCCTCTGCCATGGCTGCCACTTGCGGAAACGACGCCAGCGGCTTTGCCAATTGGAAGGCACAGTTCGCGCAAGAGGCCGCAAATGCGGGCGTCGGCGCGCGTGGTCTTCAAGCTTTGGCGCAGACCAGCTATGCCAGCCGCACGATCAGCGCCGACCGCAATCAAAAATCATTCCGCTACAGTCTTGATGACTTCATGCGTATCCGTGGCGCACCCACAATCGTGGCCCAAGGCAAACGACGGATCGCGGGCAACCCAGCATTTTATGCATCCATCGAAAACGTCTTCGGCGTGCCCGCTGCGGTTGTCGTGGCGATCCACGGCATGGAAACCGGTTTCGGCAATTTCATGGGAGACGCCAATGTCGTCTCGGCGATTTCAACCTTGGCCTATGATTGCAGGCGGTCGGATTTTTTCACAGGTCACGCGATTGCCGCCTTGAAACTGGTTGATCAAGGCAGCCTGTCATCCAATTCCATCGGTGCAATGCATGGTGAACTGGGCCATACCCAGTTCCTGCCCGGCAATGTGATTGCCTATGGCTATGACGGGGATGGCAACGGGGTCGTCGATTTGACGAACCAGACCGACGCACTCGCCTCCACTGCCAACTTCCTGCGGCAAAAGGGCTGGCGGCCTGGTGCCGGCTATCAAGAAGGTCAGCCAAATTTTGCGGTGATCGAGGAATGGAATGCGGCCGGGGTCTATCAAAAAGCCATCGCAATCATGGCCAGTCAGATCGAAGGCTAGAACCGATAAGGCGGCAGATGCGCCAATGCATTGCGCAACGCATCGCCCCACCCTTCGGAAACCGACTGAAAATAATCATCATCCGCCGCGATCCGGGCGCTGGCACCGGGCTTGAAACTGTCACGGGCATAAATCTGCAGATCAAGCGGCAAACCAACTGACAGGTTCGCCTTGATCGTGCTGTCAAAGGACACCATCAGCAGCTTGACAGTATCTTCAAAACTCATGTCAGGCTCATAGGCGCGCACGATGATCGGCTTACCATATTTCGTCTCACCAATCTGGAAAAACGGGGAATCATCAGTGACTTCGATAAAGTTCCCCTCGGGATAGACCAGAAACAGGGTCGGGTTGCCGCCCTTGATTTGACCACCCACGATGACAGAGGCGCGGAATTTGCTACTGGATTCCGCACCACCCGGCGCGCTTTCATCAATCACCTCTTTCAAGGTCGCCCCGACAAGGCGGGCGACCTGAAACATCGTGGGCAATTCAAGGATCGTGGGGTTGCGATCGGACGATGCCTTGGATCGCTCCTCAAGCAGGCTGATCACGGCTTGTGTCGTGGCCAGATTACCGGCGGTCATCAGGGTGATCACACGTTCACCGGGCACATCCCATGTGAACATCTTCTTTGTGACGGAAAAATTGTCGACCCCGGCATTGGTGCGGGTGTCCGACATAAAAACAAGGCCTTTGTCCAAACGCAGGCCAACGCAGTAAGTCATTTCGAAATCCGGTTCAGGATAGTCAGTGTTGCTGCACCTTACTGCTGGACTTGCAGCGCGACAATCATCGATTCCGCAGCGCCACCAAGTCGCATACCGGTGATTGGGGCCGCCTCGCGGGAATCGCGACCAATCGCCACCCGGACATAGCGTTCATCGGGCGAAATCCCGTTGGAGACGTCAAAACCGACCCAGCCAAGACCCTCCACATGCGCCTCCGCCCAGGCATGGGTGGCGTCCTGATCAACGCGGTCATTCATCATCAGATAACCGCTGACATAACGGGCGGGGATACCGGCCTCGCGCGCGGCGGCAATGAAAATCTGGGCGTGATCCTGACACACGCCCGCACCTGCGGCCAGGGCATTTTCGGCAGTGGTGCCTGCCGCGGTTTCGCCAATCGTGTAGGGCACAGTATCAAGAATGGTCGCGGATAAAGCATGCAGATCATTCAGCGCGTCATCCGGGCCACGCACCCCTTTGGCCAGCTTGCGAATACCCCGACCCGGTGCGGTGCGGGCCGTCTGCTGCTGAAACAGCCACAAGGGTGCCGTGCCATATACCTTACCCAGAATACCGGTGGCATCACTGGTTTCGACCTCACCGCTGGCGGTGATCGTGACCGCCTGCTGCCCCGGATCGGCCTGCACCAGCAATGTGTGGTTCTTGTAATGATCGTCAAAGGAAAGCTCGGCCCGGCCACCTTCAACGCTGACATCCCATCGCAACACCGACTGCTGTGCTGTCGTAACTGGGGTCAGACGCACCTGCTGCAAGCCATATGACACCGGGGCATCGTAGGAATAGGTCGTTGTATGTGTGATGTTCAGTTTCATGCGCCTATCCGTTAAACCGGTAATCCTGTTCGATTTGCATCCCTATCGCATTGTTATCGCGGATGAATGCGCTAATGAACTGGTGCAAACCTTCGTCAAAGATTGACCCGATTGTGTGCGCGCGCAGTTTGTCACGCTGGCGCTCTACCAGATCATTGCAGGGCATCCGCACGCCGTAATCCTTGGCCAGAAAGCCCAGATTTTCATCGAGGTTTCGGCTGCAAAATGACAGGGATCGGGGGAAGCGGCTATCAAGGATCAGGAAATCCGCGATATTCGACGATGTCATGTCATCCTGATTTAGCCAGCGAAACGAACGATGCGCCGAAACCGACCGCAGGATCGTTTCCCATTGCACATTATCCAGCGGCGATCCGACAAAACTGGCCGAAGGCAACAACGTATAATACTTCACATCAATGATCCGGGCGGTGTTATCGGCCCGTTCCAGGGCTGTGCCGATCTGGGCAAAGTCAAAGATATCGTTGCGCATCATCGTGCCATGCATGGCACCGCGGACCAGTGCGCTTTGCTGGCGGATCGTGCCCAGAATGCCGGGCAGTTCGGTTTCCCTGATCGGACGCCGCAAGGCTTCCTTCAGGGTCATCCAATCCTCATTGACGGCCTCCCAAACCTCGGTTGTCAGTACCGTGCGAACAAGGCGCGCGTTCATCCGGGCATTTTCAATGACCGACATCACACTTGAGGGGTTGGCCGGGTCCCGCAACAGATAATCAATCACCGTCGGGCCGGTGAAGCTGTCGTATTTTTCCATATAGCCATTGCGCACACCGGCGGTTGTAACCACCGATTTCCATTCCGACGCGCTATCACTGGACCGGGTCAGGGCAATGCGAAACCCGGCCTCGACCAGACGGGCGGTGTTTTCCGCCCGTTCCAGAAAGCGCGACATCCAGTAAAGGCCACCTGCGGTTTTTCCTAGCATGGCGTCAGTCCTCCAGAACCCAGGTGTCTTTGGTGCCGCCACCCTGACTGGAATTGACCACCAAAGACCCGGCCTTCAACGCCACGCGGGTCAATCCGCCCGGTGTTATCTTCACCTCTTTGGGGGACACCAGAACAAACGGGCGTAAATCCACATGGCGTGGCGACAGCCCCTTTTTGACAAAGATCGGCACTGTGGACAGGGACAACGTCGGCTGTGCAATGTAGTTGGCAGGGTTCTTTTTCAGCTTGGCCGCGAAGCTGGCAATTTCCTTTTTGCTGGCTGCAGGGCCCACCAACATGCCGTACCCGCCAGAGCCGTGGACCTCTTTCACCACCAGTTCCGACAAGTTGTCCAAAACATATTGCAACGCCTCCGGCTCTGAACACCGCCAGGTCTGGACATTCTTTAATATGGCCTTCTCGCCGGTATAAAACTCAACGATTTCTGGCATATAGGAATAAATCGCCTTGTCATCAGAAATGCCTGTCCCCGGCGCATTGGCAATCGTGATCCCGCCTGCACGATACACATCCATGATGCCCGGCACGCCCAGCATCGAATCCGGGTTAAAGTTCAGCGGATCCAGAAAATCATCATCGACGCGACGATAAAGCACATCAATATTCTGATAGCCTTGGGTGGTGCGCATGGCGATGCGGCCATCAACGACGCGTAGATCATGGCCTTCCACCAGTTCCACCCCCATCTGATCGGCAAGGAAGGAGTGTTCGAAATAGGCGGAGTTGTGGATGCCCGGGGTCAGCACGGCAACCGTGGGCTTGCCGTTGCAGCCCGCAGGCGCACAGGCCGCCAATGACCGGCGCAGGTTCTTGGGATAATCGCTGACCGGCTGCACCTTGTTCTGGCTGAACAGCTCAGGAAACATCTGCAACATCGTTTCGCGATTTTCCAGCATATAGGACACGCCCGACGGGGTGCGGGCATTATCCTCAAGCACGAAAAATTCATCTTCGCCGGTGCGCACGATATCGGTGCCCACGATATGGGTATAGACGCCGCCCGGGGGTGACATACCAATCATCTGGGGCAGAAACGCCTCGTTCTGCGCGATCAGATGCGGCGGCACAACGCCCGCCCGCAAAATCTCCTGGCGGTGGTAGATGTCATGCAAAAACGCATTGATTGCACGCACCCGCTGTTCAATCCCCTTGGACAGGCGGGTCCATTCACGGTTCGATATGATCCTTGGGATCAGGTCAAACGGGATCAGGCGCTCCTGCGCCTCTTCCTGCCCATAAACGTTGAAGGTGATCCCGGTGCGGCGAAAGAAAGCCTCTGCCTCTTTCGACTTCTTGGTCAGCCGGGTTGGGTCTTCGTTGAAAAACCACTCCTGATACGCGCCATAGGGTTGTCGCACCCCATCACCATCCAGAAGCATCTCATCAAAATGCTGTCTTTTTTCATTCATCCCCCAACCCTAGCGGTTCTTGCGTAGCGAGCAAGCGGTTGGACAGAAATTGTTAAGAATCTAGGATTTAGACACAGTCACTGCCTGTTCTTGCAGCTCCATCAGCCCATATGATGTCATGAACGAAATGTCCGCAGCATCGCGCCCGACACCGACCACCGCAATATCAGCGGCGTTGGCCATTCCCGTGGGGTCGATAAGATGCCAAGCATTGCCCAGATAAACCTCAACAACCGCATGAAAATCCTGCGGGGTCACCGCAGGGGCATAGGCGCTGACGATCCGGGCGGGGATGCCAACCGCGCGCAGCATCGCGATCAGCACATGGGCATAATCACGGCACACACCGCGACGAGCCACAAAACTGTCGGTCGCCGTCGTGTTGGGCTGGGTGGCGAACGCATCATAGGTAAAATTCTGTCCGATCCATTCGACCATCGCCACCACGCGCGGCCCACCACGCAGGCCGGGAAATTGCTGCACGACGAAATCAAAGAAATCTTCAGGAAAACAATAGCGTGACGGCATCAGATAGCCGATCGCAGCGGCATCCAAGGCGGATAATGGCATCTGCGCCAATCCCGTAAAATCAACCACGTCGCGTGTCACAGCAACGCCAGCGCGGTAATCGGCCTTGAACGCACCATCTATCCGCATCCAGACGCGCTGACCGATCCCACCCTCACCCGCGACGACATGTTGCGGGGCTTGGCCAGCGACGTTCAGATCGGTTCTTTGTACAATCTGGCCCGGATAATCGGCAACGGCCACCTGCAATAACAGGTCGCATGGCTGCGGGGCGTGGTACTGCAAATATGCGTGAATGCTGAGTTTCACCAAAGGGTCCAATCGTCCAAAAAGGGTGCAGATCAACATGCCAATACAGCATCCGAAATGCACGTTGAAAAATGCGAAACAATGCGCCGAAAATCAGCCCTCTGTTCAAAACACGATTTGCGTGCTAGGTTATCCTTATTAAACGATACGGCTTTTACATAGTTGATTTGGGATTATTATTGTGTCCAATCAGGTACTTCCGCCAATTTCATATGGCGAATTAATGATGCGTCTTCGTGATTCTGACGAAGATCTAAACCACTATCTGCAATATATGGTCGAGGTTGAAAGACCCGACAGTTTCGCGCCGGAACTTGCGCCGAACCGGGCATTGGTGACCGACATTCCACCGCAACCCGAAGGCGGCGTTGGAATGGGACTGGCCAATGCATTCATGCGCGCCCGCCGCCATCACAAGTATCGGCGCCGCATATCACGCGGCTGGCGTGGACACCGGATCGTGTCGGAAGGCGATAGCTGGTTTCAATACCCTACGACCCTGCAAGACACGATTGATCACCTGATGAAAGACCACGCCATCCTCAGCCTCGGCGCGGCGGGGGATGAATTGAAAGACATCCGACGGCAACGCGAGATCGTCTTTCACATGCAACGCGAAGGCGCATCGGCCCTGTTGTTGTCGGCAGGCGGCAACGACCTGTTCGACAAAGGCAAGATCGCCGAGCTGATCGAGGACCCGATAGTCGGCGATACCGCACATGATCTGGTTGGCGCGCGGTTTCAGGCCTTCATGGATGACATGGTCGAACAATATCTTAAACTGTTCCGCAAGGTCCACACCGCCCTGCCCCATGCCCTGATGCTGATCCACGGCTACGGGCCCGCCTTCCCACGCAACGGCAAATGGATCGAAAAACCGCTGCGCAAAAAGGGTATCCCAAAGGCGCTGCAACACGAAATCATCAAGCTGATGGTCGCCCGGTTCAACCAGACGCTCGCCAGTCTGGCCGCGCGGGCCGAATTTGACGGCAAGCTTGTGCATGTGGATGTTTCCGATATCGGAATCAAGCCCAACCATTGGCATAATGAAATCCATCTTGATGACAAACGCTACGCGCTGGTGGCCGACAGGTTCCGGCAAGAGCTGAAAAAACGCCTGCCCGCCGCACCGGCCATCGAAAGCGGGCTGAACGCCCAACCTGATGTAGCGTTTTCCACCGCAGAAGATACCCCGGCAACCGTTGGTCAGTTGCGCGAAAGGCTGGACGGTCAGGATTTCAGCGCCGATGCGCAAAAGGCGCGGCTGGAATGGTTGAAGGAAGAATTGACGAAAAAAGCGGTCGAAAACCCAGCCGTGCCGGTCAGTCAGGACGAGGCGGATAACTTCCTCTTTGGCGTTCGTCAGTCGCTGGAACTGCTTGGCGGTGAAAAGGATGAAACGCCGCTGGACCCCAGCAGCACCTTACATACCGAAGCCTTCGTACTTATTGATGGCACCCGACCCGCCGCCTACGTCAAGGACGGCTTTATCGACCTGACAGAGCCGCGCCTGATCGAAAGCAAATGGGTCGACAAACTCAAAAGCCGCGAAGCGACCATCCGTCAAACCATCGCAAGTACCGGGCGTATCCTGCGTGGACATGATCGCTCGCAAAACTCTGTTTTCGGCACCGCCTGGATGATCAGCCCGACACAGGTCGCCACCGCTAAACATGTGCTGGAAGACATGGGCATGTTCTTTGACGGGGAATGGCACCTAAGCACTGATTTCTTCGTTGATTTCGCGGTTGAGGCGGATGGACAACCCGATCCTGCCAAGGTGGTCAAGATCGACCATGTCGCATGGGCCAGCCCTGATTTGATTGCAGGCAATGTACATCCGTCCCTGCTGGACGCCGCTGTATTCGAACTGGCCCCGGCAACCGGGCAAACCCTGCCGGACCCGCTGATCATGGCCGATGCATCCCATACCGATGCGATCCTTAACGATGGATCATTCTTCAACGTTGGCCACCCGGTCCGCCCCGCTGGCAGCTGGGTATCAGACGGTGACGACGGCAACGAAAATACGATTTCACGCGCTTTGATTGAGGCGCTGATAGGTGACCAATTCGGGGTGAAACGGCTATCCCCCGGGCGCATCAAATTCTCACCGGGGCATTTTCCCGGCGATGCGCGCGGTCACATCTTTACCCACGAAGCCACCACATTAGGCGGATCTTCGGGGTCACCCATTTCGGCAATGGGCATCGATAATGGTGCGATTGCCGGACTTCATTTTGCGGGGGAATTTCGTACCCGCAACTACGCGCATTGGGTTCCTGCCATTCGCAATGCGCTGACCCAAGGCTAGTCCTGGCCACACCAGAAAGGAGGAGTTGGACAGACCCAAGCAATATTTCAAGCAAGGTAAAAGGATAGTTCAATGTTATATGCAGAAAAGCACGGGCAACGGTTTTTGTTGCCAACAGACGGCGCAACCGAATCCGGGACAACTCCGGGGGGCACACGGCGCCTCACCGAAGTAGCCCCCGGTGCCAAAATGGGCGATATCGCCCGCGACGGCCGCACCGAGGCGGGCCTGTCAGGCACCGACGCCCAAAGTTTTGGCTACATGATGCCAGAAGTGGACGGGATGACCGGTTCTGACGTCGCCGGCGCGCTCAAGGCACTGGCCGAGGCGATGACCGAAGCCGCCGATGACCCGGTCGGGGCAGATTCGTCCATTCCCCCGCTCTTCACCTATTTTGGTCAGTTCATCGACCATGACATCACCGCCAACACGGATCGTGACGCACCACAACCGAACCCGATCTCCGAAATGACCGGGCCGATTGTCGAACCGCTCGACCGGGCCGAGGTGGTCAGCAATATCGTCAACCTGCGCAATGGCAGCCTGCGGCTTGATAGTCTTTATGGCGAAGGGCCCAGCCACACGCCGTTCACAATCAAGACCCGCGATGCGCTGCGCGACCCGGACGACCGGGCCAAGATGCGGCTTGGCGGGCTTGCACCAGTGGGCGGCGATCTTGACCTACCCGCCGACGGGATGGCCGATCTGCCGCGCCTTGGCGACATGATTGATGATCCCGCCTCTGGCCTGTCTCTGGCCGATCTTGAGGCGCTGCCAGATGATGATTTCAAAAAAGGGTTCATTGATGGCGGCGTTGTTAAACGCTCGCGGGCGATGATCGGCGATGGGCGCAATGATGAAAACCTGCTGGTAGCACAATTGCATTTGTCCTTCCTGCGGTTCCACAATGCCATCGCCGACGGGCTCAAGGCGGATATCCCCGATGATGATGCCCGGTTTCAAGAGGCCAAGCGGCGCACGACCCTGACCTATCAATGGCTGGTCGTGAACCAGTACCTGCCGCGGATTTGTCAGCCATCGGTTGTTGATGCGGTCAAGGCGGCAGGCGCACCGATGTACGCTGAATTCCGCGCGCGCGTCGGGGCCACAGCAGATGAACTGGCGCTGCCGCTTGAATTTTCCGTGGCGGCCTTCCGCTTTGGGCATTCCATGGTGCGGTCAGCCTATGACCATAACAAGAACTTCGGCCGCCCCGCCGACGGCGGGGACCGGCGCGCCAGCTTTATGGAACTGTTTTCCTTTACCGGCGGTGACCGGCTTGGTGAAACAGCAATCGGGATCCCATTTGAGCAGCTTCCGTCCAACTGGCCCATCGACTGGTCGCGCTTTGCCAAGGACACGCCTGACCATCCGGACCACGTGGCGCGCAAGATCGACACGCAACTGGCCCCACCGTTGACCGATATGTTCAAGGAAAGCGACGATGCTGGCGAACTTGGGCGCATCCTGCGGTTCCTGGCCGAACGGAACCTGCGCCGGTCACACCGGATGAACATCCCCACCGGGCAGGCCATGGTGAAGGCGGTCAATGACTTTGACGCCGCCGACGGCCCAAGCGTGGAGGCTGCAGCGCATAAAGTATCCTATGTGCCCGATTGCGGCGGGCAGATGCCTGACCCGGCACAGCCCGCTGACGGGATCGACGTGCTGTCACCGGATGTGCTGTCCAGTGGCCCTGCCGGCGGAGCTGTCGCCAGTGGTGGCATGACCGAAGCAACGCCGCTTTGGTACTATATCCTGCGCGAGGCAGAAGTTACCGAAGGCGACACGCTTGGCCCATTGGGCAGCCGGATTGTGGCGGAAACGCTTGTCGGGCTGATCATCCAGGATGACCAGTCCTACTGGCACGAAGGCAGCGGCAACGGAAGCTGGACACCCGCAGATGTCGCCATTGGCGGCAACGCGATCACCGACTTCCCCAAGATGCTGACCATGGCTGGCCTGATGGCCTGAACCTCAGCATTCCGCCCGGCCACCTTGCGCCGGGCGGGTCAAAAGGCCCTGGAAACCGATGTCAAAAATCCCCACCATCCACGCCGCCACAGAGACACGCAAACTCGATGTCCTGCCCGATATGACGGACTTGCGCGACAGGTATTACAGGCCTGCACTGATCCAGCTTGATCAGACAAAACTACCACAGATCGGCCCCGACTATATTCGCAACCAACACGGTGAAGGGGCCTGTACCGGCTTTGCGTTGGCGGCCGTGGTAGACCAGCAATGCCGCCACCTCTTTGGCGATCAGGCACGCAAGGTCAGCACGCGGATGCTTTATGAAATGGCCAAGCTGCATGATGATACGCCGGGGCAAAACTATTCCGGTTCAACCATCCGCGGGGCTTTGAAAGGGTTTTATCACAACGGCGTCTGTCTGGAGGAAAACGCCGCATTCTTTCCATCGGACGGCAATCCCGAAGCCTGGGAATTGTCAGTCCAACGCGCCCGGGAAGCCCGCGAGATTACATTGGGCGCCTATTACCGGCTGCATCATGAAATCAACGATTATCATACAGCCATCAACGAGGCAGGAGCGATAATTGCCTCGGCTGAGATCCATTCGGGCTGGGCCAATCCCGAAGCCGGGGTAATCGCCCCAGTCAACCGGTTCGAAGGGCGGCACGCCTTTGCCATCGTCGGCTATGACCGGGACGGGTTCATCATCCAAAACTCTTTCGGGCGGGGCTGGGGCGGATATCTGGGGCAGCCCGGTCTGGCGCTTTGGTCCTATGCGGATTGGGCCGAAAACGTCGTGGATGCATGGGCGCTGCGGCTGGCCATTTCATCGCCCAACGCGTTTGAGATCAAATTCGCCCGTAACCACGCCCGGCTGAAATCAGGAAAGGCCGAGGCAAGCAAATCGCTCGCCCCGCGCAGACAGGATATCAACGGGCATTTCCTGCATATCGACGACGGGGACCTGTTTGGCACGGGACGCTATGCCAGCACGCCTGACGGGATTGCCGCAACGGCCAAGTTCCTCAGCGACCCTCAATCCACCTGCGATGATCCGGATTTGCGCGACCAGATGCAGGACTACCAGCACGCCGTTATCATCACTCACGGGGCGATGCAGGACAAATTCGCAGTGGCCAAACGGATCAGGGCGTGGAAACCGGTGTTCAAACGCAATGGCATCTATCCGATCCATGTGATGTGGGAAACGGTCTTTAATACCGAAATCAATGACGTGATCAAGGATCTGCTGCGCAAGGCCAAGGCGCGGATGGGCACGTCAGAAGAACGGATTGATGCGGGGCTTGAGGCGCTCGCCCGTCCGTTGGGCCGCAAACTCTGGCGGGATCTGGTGCGCAGCGGTGAGATGGGATTTGGCAAAGGCAGCCAAGGGGCTGCCGCATTGCATAGGCTCCTGAAAGGCACGCAAAACCGCAAGGACAGGCCGCTAAAGCTTCATTTCATCAGCCACAGCGCGGGGGTGCATCTGTTATCGTCCATCCTGCCGCAGATGAAACTGGCCGGATTGAAGTTCGAAACATGCAGCTTGATGTCCCCGGCATGCAGTGCAGAAATCTACAAAACCGAAATCAAACCGCATATCGGCACGATCATTCAGCGGGTCAATCAATACAGTCTGATCGATGCGCGCGAACGCGCAGACAGCGTCGATGTCTACAGCAAATCGCTGCTCTATCTGGTGACCAACGCCATCGCCGACCAATGCGGAACACAGGTTTTGGGCATGGAAACCAGCCTGACGGGCGACAAGCCGATTGCGCTTGCCAAACAGCACAGGGTTTATTTTGCAGGTCGTGATAACAAGATCACAAACAGCAAGACACATCGGGGTTTTGACAGTGACCGAACCACGATGAACCATGTGCTGGGCACCATTCTTGGGACTGATGTTGATGCACGCACCGGCTTTTCGGACCGCGACCTTACGGGATATTAGGGTGGCAGACTTTCATAGAAAGTCTGCGCGCAAATCCTGTGACAGGATTTGAAAGCAATTTCTGTGTCAGAAATTGCCTACCGCCGCCCCTCGCGCAACCAGGCGCCAACAATCAAAACCGAGGCCAGCAACAGCCATGCCCAGGCCGGCAATAGCGGCGTGATACTGATATCAGCCGTCCGATACGCCCCGCGCGGCGTAATACCGATCCAGCCGCGCCCCGCAGCGGGCCGGCCTTCGCGCACATTCCGAATATCGATATCACCATCCGACACCAACCTGACCCCGCCACCTGTCCCGGTCACCAATGGCTCCAGCAGATCAGACGCCGCAATGGTTTGCTCAAACTCGCGCGGAGCAGACGGGCCAAGCGCGATCACGCTGGTTTCTTCGCCATCATCCAACCGGTACAGGCCAATCTCTGGCGCCTCCCACAAGGTTTCAAACCGCCCCGGCGATACCTCTTGCAGTTCCAACACTGTCTCGGACCCGTCCGGATGCGTCACGGTCACATCACCGGTTTCCAGATCAAGGGTCCGGCGGATCACCCGCATGGTCTGTCCCGCTGGTTCCACCCACAGCGCCTCTTCCTCAAGCTCGGGCTCTTTCATCATCCAATGGGCCAGACGGCGCAGCAATTCCAGTTGCGGCCCACCGCCCTCGTACCCACGATCCCACAACCAGCTTTGGTCCGATGTCATCAACGACACACGGCCATCACCGATCCGGTTCAACACCAGCAAAGGGCGGTCATCCAGGCCGGACATCACCGTCGTCGCCTCTTGCGGGACCAATACGTCAATCAAACGGAACCAACGGCCCCAGCCCGGACCATTACCATCAGGATCGGGCGAAAACGCCTCCAAGCCTTCGGTCACCGGGTGGCGTTGGCCGATATCGGTGATCTGCGGCTGAAACCCTTCTTCAAAGACACGTGCAGTGGGCGCACCGGGCAGGATTGTTCCCAAGGGAGAGCGATAAATGCTCTCGGCCGCCGCATATTCCGGGCCTGAGGATATCAGGACAGCACCGCCCTGCTCTACATATTCCCGGATATTATCCAGATATTCACCCGGCAAAATCCCGCGGCGACGATAGCGATCAAAAATGATCAGATCGAAATCATGGATCTTCTCCAAAAACAGTTCGCGGGTCGGAAAGGCGATCAATGACAATTCGTTCACCGGCACGCCATCCTGCTTTTCCGGCGGGCGCAGAATGGTGAAATGGACCAGATCAACCGCCGAATCCGATTTCAGCAGGTTGCGCCAGGTGCGTTCACCGGGATGCGGTTCACCCGACACCAGCAGCACCCGCAACCGGTCGCGCACGCCATTGATCTGGACCACAGCGCTGTTATTGCGATTGGTCAACTCGCCCGCAGCCTCGGGGATGGTGAATTGCAGCACATTCATCCCGCCATGCGGCAGCTCGATCGGCAAGTCGATATTCTGCCCCACCGGTACAGGCAGCACCAGCGGCGTATCGCCATCAATCGAAATCGCCAGATCAACAGTATCTGTCGCAGGCGCTTGCCCCTGATCTTCGATGCGCAATGTCAAACTGACCTGTTCGCCCAGAATGGCAAAAGCCGGGGCATTTTCGACAACAAGACGGCGATCCCAGTCATCCGGTTGCCCTGTCAACAAAAGGTGCAGCGGCGCGGGCAGGCGCGGCGCACGTTCCAGATCATGCAAACGCCCATCACTCAGCAGAATGACCCCGGCGATCCGGCCTTGCGGTTCCTCGGCCATCGCCTCTGACAAGGCCGTCATTAGGGCTGTACCTGCATCGCCTTCGCCATCACCCAAGGTGACGACCCGCAACTCCGTCCCCGGTCGGCGGGCAATCTCAGCTTCGACATTGGCAATTGCGGCTGCATTCTGATCAGGACGGTCGGCAATACGCTGGCTGGCGCTTTCGTCGATGACCAGCATCACGATGTCAGACAGCGGTTCGCGGTCTTCCTGCTGAATGGCGGGATTGGCCAGCGCCGTCAGCAGGGCAAGCCCCGCCAACCCACGCAGCCACCAGCCCGGCAAGCGACGCCAGATCGCCAAGGCAAAGCCAAGCGCGGCCAGCCCCGTGACCAGACCAAGCACCAGCAACGGCACCAATGGATCAAGGATCAGCGTACCGGTCATTGCCCCAACCTGTCGAGCAGATCAGGCACATGGACCTGATCGGATTTATAATTCCCGGTCAGCACATGCATGATCACATTGACGCCAAAGCGCAGGGCGATCTCGCGCTGGCGTTCACCGGCCATACCGCGCCCCACCGGGAACATCCGCGATCCGCTGGGGGTCACAGCCCAGGCGCGCGCCCAGTCATTGCCGCCGATAATCACTGGTGTCACCCCGTCATTAAGGTTGCGAAACGGCATGCCTTCGATCTGGACAGCGTCAATCGGGGCCGCCTCGACCCAGACATCGCGACTGGCATAACGGCCCGGGAAATCCTGCAACAGATAGAATGTGCGGGTCAGCACGTGATCGGATGGGATCGGCTCCAATGGGGGAATATCCAGCGACCGGGCGATGACCTGCAACTTGCGCCCCTCGGGCGACCCCGACCCAAATCGGGCCGTATCGGCATCGCGGGTATCAAACAGGATCATCCCGCCAGAACGCAGATAACGGTTCAGCTTGCCATAAGCCTCGCGGCTTGGCAGGGGCTGATCAGCAGTGACCGGCCAGTAAAGGAACGGAAAAAAAGCCAGTTCATCGGTTTCAAGGTTCACACCTAGCGGCTCTGCCGGTTCAATCGACGTGCGGCGAAACAGGGTTTGCGAAATGCCCCGCAAACCGGCCTCGGCGACCTCATCGGTCTGCGCATCCCCGGTCAACACATGACCCAGCACAACATCGGACGTCGCACGAATGGCGAAATCATCGCTTTGCGCGCTAGCCGGATCAGGGGCGGCGAGCAGCAGCAATGCCAGCACAGCAGCAACATCCGCACGCGGCCCGCGCAACCGGCCACCAACCGCCAAGGAAGCCAGCACATCAACCAGCAACAGCAGCAGCGCCGCGCTCAACAGCCAGCCTTTCAATGCGGTTTCGCGCATAACTGCCATGCCTTCCACAGCAATCCGGGCGGGCCATTGGGCAGTGTTCAACATCGTATCCTCTTTGATCACATTAATGGCCAATTGCCTGTCGCCGCCGGCATAAAGACCGGGCTGCAAATCGGGGCCAAGCACGCCCTCGCCCAACAGCTCACCCGCAACACCCGGCAGATCGCTGCCGTCATCCAGACGGCCAAACGCATCCAGGGTTTTGTTAGGCTGCCATGTCGTACCTTCCAATTCGGCGGCATCAGGGGTGGCAGGCCGGGTCGACACAGCCAGACGTTCCAGCATCTGCACAAACAGACCCGACAAGGGCAGGCTGGACCATTCGGCATTGGCCGTCACATGGACCAACACAACCTGCCCTTCACCGCTGACCTTGCGGGTGACAAGCGGGGTGCCATCAGCCAGCTGCGCAATGACCCGTTCGGCCAGCGTCGGGTCGGGTTGCGCCATGACCTGACTGGTGACGGTCACATCATCCGGCACGGGCAGACCAAAAAACGGGCTGTCCTCGTTAAACGGGGCAAGGGCCTTGGGTTCACCCCAACTCATCGCGCCGCCTACACTGCGACCACCGGAACGCAAACGGACCGGCAGCAAAGGGTCCTCATCATTGCGTCCAAAGTCCGATGCCGCCAGCCGCGGCCCGGCAAAGCGCAGCAACATGCCGCCCTTTTCAACCCATTCTTCAACGCCATCAGCCTCGATATCGGTCAGGATCGCGACATCGGCCAAAACAATCACATCCGGGTTGGCCAGCAGGATATCCTCCAACGCGCCGTCAATGATATCCGCAGTCGGCTCCAACGCCTCGTTCAGGTAATAAAGCGGCGATAGCAGTTCCAGCCCTTCGCGATCATCACGGCCCGCAATCAAGGCAACCTCGCGTCGTTTCAGCGCATCATCGGTCAGGCTGACAGCACCGGCATTGCGGGCACCAGTAATCTCAAACCGGGTGATACGATTGCGCAGTTCAGGGGGCAGAACCATCGCGGTTTCAGCCACCGCATCGCCGGGTTCAAAAAGCAATGGCACCGTGGCCAACTGGCGCTCCACCCCAGCAGGGTCCAGACCGATGGCGGTGACAACAGTCTCAAGCGGATTGCCCACCGGCGTGCGGGTCGCCGACACCAGAACCTGCCCGTCTTCAAACCGGGCGGGGCGTATGCCAATCGTTTGGCGTGGGGTCTGGAACACGGTGACATTACCGGCGGCCTCGAAACTGGCCAACAAGGCGTCACGGGCCGGGTAATCCAACCCATCGGAAACCCAGAACGTTTCAAATCCGCCCTCCTGCTCCGCGAAATAGGCAGCAGGGTCCGCAGGCTGCCATGGTTTTGGTTGCAGATTGGGCAAACCGTTTTGCCAGTCGGACGGGGCTGCAAAGGGCAGATCGGCCACCGGCAAATCCGTCAGGCTGACAACGGCCACCCGACGATCGGCAAGGGCAGCCTCTTGCAACAAAATCTCGACCCGGTCGATCTTGGCTTGCCATGTGGCAGCACCGGCCCATGTGCTATCCAATGCAATCACCAGATCACCATCGCCATCACGGGCGGCCTGCGGGTTCAATACCGGCCCGGCAAAACCGATGATCACGGCAGCCACCGCCAGCATGCGCAGCAACAGCAGCCACCATGGGGTGCGGTCGGTCTGGTTTTCGTCATCCTGCAACCCCAGCAGCAGGGCAACACCGGGAAAGCGACGGCGGATCGGGGCGGGTGGGACAGCACGCAACAGGATCCAGAGGATCGGCAGGGCAATCAAACCCAATAGCAACCAGGGGGCCGCAAACCCGAGAGGACCGATAGACCACATCAGGCGTGCCGCTCCAACGCGCCATATAGCCATAGCAATGCATTGGTGGCGCTTTCGCCGGTATGATGGGTATGAAACTGCCAACCGGTGGTACGGGCCAGATGCTGCAAACGGTCCTTGCGGGCGGCAAGACGGTCCAGATAACGGGCCTTCAGATCACCGGCTTTCATCGTCTCATGCTGGATCGTGCCAGACATGGACTGGAAAATCGTGCGGCCATCAAAGGGAAACATCTCTTCCTGCGGGTCCAGCACCTGCAACAGCGCACCGCGCACACCGCGATCAGCAGCACGCAGTAACGCATCCTCGACCGGCGCCAGATCATGCAGAAAATCACTGACGAAAAAGGCGCGGGAATGGGGCAACATGCCCTGCGCTTCCGGTGCGCCGTAATCAACCTCATCATCCTGCGACAGCAATTGCGCCATCTGCATCAGCTGCGCAGCACCCCGGCGCGGCGGCAGGCGCAGGCCGGTCAGGCCAACGCGTTCGCCCCCCCGGATCAGCAGGATCGCAATGGCAAGGGCCAGCGTGCGGGCGCGGGTCGCCTTTGTCGGCAGATTATCGGCAGACCGAAACGCCATCGATGCGGCCTGATCGACCCACAGGACAATCGACTGGGCAATCTGCCATTCCTTGTCCTGCACAAAATTCGCATCCGACCGGGCAGATCGGCGCCAATCGATACTGCGCGCGGCGTCATAAGGCTGCGCGGGGCGGTATTGCCAAAACGTATCGCCGGTCCCTGCCCGCCTGCGGCCATGATCGCCCAACAGAACCGTCGTCGCCAGGTGCTCGGCCTCAGCCAGCAATGGCGGCAGATGCGCCGCCAGATCCTCAGACTGGGAACGAAGGGCCAGCGCTTGGGTCATGCGGCGGCAGGCACAGACGTGATCTGATCAGCGGTGGCATTGATGATGCCCTGGATGCTTTCACCACGGGCACGGGCGGCAAATGACAGCGCCATGCGATGTTCCAGCACCGGCACCGCCATGGCGCGCACATCCTCTGCCGACGGGGCCAAACGACCATCCAGCAGGGCCGCAGCGCGGACGGTCAACATCAACGCCTGTGCCGCTCGCGGGCCAGGCCCCCAACTGACACTTTGGCGGATCGCATCGGGCGCGCTTTCATCATCGGGGCGGCAGGCACGGACCAGATCAAGGATCATTTCCACGATATTGTCGCCCACCGGCATGCGGCGCAGCAGGGTCTGGGCATCCAGCAGTTCCTGCGCAGTAAATACCGCCCGCGACTGGGCCTCTTCCACGCCCGTGGTGGCAATCAGGATGTCTTTTTCGGTATCGCGATCCGGGTAAGGGACATCAATCTGAACCAGAAATCGGTCCAACTGGGCCTCTGGCAATGGATAGGTGCCTTCCTGCTCAATCGGGTTTTGGGTGGCCAGCACATGGAACGGCACACCAAGGGGGCGATGCTGCCCGGCAATGGTGACTTCCTTTTCCTGCATCGCCTGCAACAAGGCAGACTGGGTCCGGGGCGAGGCACGGTTGATCTCATCAGCCATCAGCAGCTGACAAAAAATCGGGCCCTCGATAAAGCGGAACTTGCGGGCACCATCGTCAGAGGTTTCCAGGACCTCAGAGCCCAGAATATCAGCAGGCATCAGATCAGGGGTGAACTGAATGCGGTTTCCATCCAGCCCCATCACGGTCGACAGTGTATCCACCAACCGGGTCTTTCCAAGCCCCGGCAACCCGATCAAAACCGCATGGCCACCGCAGATCAATGCGGTCAGGGTCAGGTCCACGACCTTCTGCTGGCCGATGAAGCGGGCGGCGATACTGGTGCGGGCCTCACCCAGCTTTGCACCCAGTGTTTCAATTTGGGTGACAAGATCTGCGTCACTGGCCATGACATTCCTCCGGTTGAACTATATCTTCCATACCAACAGATAATCTTGTGAACCCCAATGGCAAAAACAATGAACACACAAAAGATTGTGACCCCATCGGCAGAAAGCCTCGCTTCCAGCGCACGCGCCGCGCAAAAGGGCGGTTTGCCGCCGGTTCACTTATGGAATCCGCCCCATTGCGGTGATCTGGACATGCGGATCGCCCGCGACGGCACATGGTTCTACATGGGAACCCCCATCGGACGGGCGGAACTGGTGCGGCTGTTTTCGACGATCCTGCGCAAGGACGGGGATGACTACGTGCTGGTCACCCCGGTCGAAAAGGTCGGCATCACCGTCGATGATGCGCCATTCGTCGCCGTGGATTTCAACCGTAATGGCGACGGGCTGGAGTTTGAAACCAATGTAGGTGACACATTCACCGCCGGGCCAGACCACCCGATCCGGGTGGAACGGGACGCCGAAACCGGGGAACCGTCGCCCTACATCCTCGTGCGGGCCAACCTGGAGGCGCTGATCGACCGCAAATCCTTCTATCGGTTGGTCGATATCGGGGAAGAGGCTGCACATGAAGGCAGCCAATGGTTCGGGGTGCGATCACTGGGGGAATTCTTCCCGATCATCCCGGCAGCAGAGCTGCGTTAAGCAACAGTGGTCGGATCGTCATTCGCGATCGACTCGTCCTCGCGCAAAGCCGAAAAACCTGCATAAAGCGCCTTAAGCGCGACAAGGATGGGTTTGCCATAGGGCACCACCGCGGCAGCCGCTTCAATCAACTTGCCAGAGTTTTCGATAACACTCGCAACTTTCCCAAGCTTTTTGCCAAGGTCGTCTTCTGATTTCGCCTCTTGCGCCTCTTTCTTGGCTTTCTCGACAGCCTCGTTCGCTGGCAATTGATCTAGGATCGTAATAAGCTGATCGGCCGCCCAATCATTGACTGTATGAGAGATTTCGGTCCTGATATCGATTTCATTAATGATCTCGTTCTCAACGATATTAACTGACTTGTTGCTGAGGTTCAGGTGCAATCCGCGGGTGGCGAATTTCTCCAACAATCTACTGTGTTCGGCGTCTTTGTCCTTCTGCAATAGACGCGCATTTTCATTCGCAGCTAATGCGCGGTTCAAATCATCTTCCATCTCCTTGAGCCTGATCAGACCGTCCTTAGCCTTATGAAACGACCCCGACATGTTCCAGAACACATCACGCATCCTGTTGAACTGCATTGCGATGGCCGCCGGTTCAGTGATCGTTGGTATCTCAACTGACGCGCGATCAAACAGATCGCCGATTTCATCAAACAGCACCAATGCAGCATCATAATTCTTGGCCGCGATCTCGACCTCGGCCTTGACCCGCTTTTCGGCAGACAGAGCAACGAAACCAAATGCATCCAGCAGTTGGCGCTGCTCGGTCTCGATTTCCAGATTTTGGTTTAGTTTCTTGATCTGGTCGCCCATTTCCGCGAAAAATCGCTGAGCCGGGCGCAGATTGTCACCACGTATCGCGTTTTGCATATGCAACAAAGCACCTTGAAAGAAATAGCCGTTCAACAACCCTGCAGCAACAGCGCGCAGCCATTCATCCTCTTGTGGGTCGATTGCCAGGGTCATCACCTCTGCGGCAGCGGGGCGGGCGCGGTTGAACTCGCGGTTTGCCAGACCAGTTGAGCCAACCATTGCTGCCTCATTGGATGCGCTGATCGGTTGCCCAAGTTTTGCAAAAACACCCAGTACCTTAAAGAATGCGGAAAATCCTTCCGTCTCCAGCACCTGATCCGTTGCACTGGCCAGCAAGTCGTTGAGATCACGATAATTCTTGCCTGCCGCATTATGATTGAAGTTCAGCGCATTCAGCAGTCCATGTCCCCAGAGCGAAATGCCCCTTACCAGCAAACGTAGTGGCAACAGGTTGGGGTTATCGTCTGGGCGTTCGGCCAGCCTGTCTTCGAACATGTCGGCAAATATGACGGCTGTATTGGCATCGCCCGACATAAAGGCATCCACCATCATCCCTCCCGGATCAGGTTCTTGATCTTCCAACTCTATATCTTGGTTCTGCGTATCCGCGGGCAGATTTTCATCTTGCATGGGTCAAACTCACTCTGTTCAAAATAGCGCATTAAATATGGCTTATTAGAACGGATTTGTGTGATTCTGACAAGGTAGCGGCAGTTGTCAGACATGCCGCCAAAGCAGGTCCGCATCCTTACGCGTTGATGATCGGACGCCCGTTTTTCGCATGCCGCCAGATAAGGCGACGTTGCCTGCGGCCTTCGGGGATAAATGCTGCAGGCTCGTTCACCGCCGCATCGTCCAGCAATTCCGGGAAAATCGCCTCGATTTCGGCCACTGCTGCGGCGCTCAGCGTTTTTAATGCCTCAGGACCGGTGAACAGGCTTTCGGTGGGTGCGCCGTTGGAAAACACGATCTGATGGCGGTCAAACAGCATGTGGAAATACTGCACGGATTTTGCGTCCGCCAACACTTCTACACCATCCAGCGCCAGCAGTTTTTTGGCAGCGACCAGCACCTCCTCGGTGCCAAACATACGCATCGCAATCCCGGACCGGACCAGCACGCGATGTTGCGGTGACACCACCAGATCCCGCGCGGGCAATCCATCACCCAAGGCACCGGACGCGATAAGGATCGGGCAAAGGGCGGGTTTGGCGGCAAGATCAATCGCATCAAGGGTCCGATGACCAATCCAACGAAGCGGCTGATACCCGTGGTGCAGGGTCAGAACCTGATCAGCAACGGCCAGGTCTTCGACGCGCCGTGGTCCTGCATCGGTTTCGATCAACGTGCCCTTGGCAAAACAGACAACATTTGTGTTGTCGAAAGTCAGGTCAGCCCCGGTAACGGATGCCCCACCATTTTCAATGGTCAGATCGATATCGCCAATCTGGGCGGAGTAATCCGTGCCGCCAATAACGCCATCAATTGTCCCGTCCGCCGCATCAGCACGCAGCATTGCGATCTCGGAATTGAAGTTGTCGCCCAGACCGGCAGCGTTCACCGCCGCCAGAGTGGTCGCATTATAAAACCCGCTCAGATCGACAAAATCATTGTTGGTCTGGTCGCCGTCATTAATCGTGCCGGTCTCACCAGTGCCGAAATCGGTGATCGTGTCGGCCCCGTCACTGACGACGAAAACGTCATCACCGGTGCCGCCAGTCAGCGTGTCATCATCGGCACCACCATCCAGCGTGTCATCATCGGCACCGCCATCCAGAACATCGTCACCGGTGCCGCCATTGATCGTGTCATCACCGCCACGACCATTGACCGTATCATCACCGGCATTTGCGGATACATCCGCATCCTGCAGGGCAATTTCGGTTGGATAGTCACCACCCGCGTCGCTTTGAATATCCACCTCAAGGACATTACGACCGGTCCGTTCAAAATAGATGATGACAATCTCGTGCTGACCGGTGCCCAGATCAATCTCACCACTGCGGGTCCGCGGTGCATGAAGGCTGTCGTCATCAACAACCGGCACCCCATCGACAAAAAGCAACACGCCATCATCAGACCGAACATCAAACCGATAGGTGCCATCATTGGTCACGTTCAGTGTTGTCGTAACCCTGACACCAAAGTGAGACCGATCACCGGTCACATCATTGCCAAGCACGCTCGCGCTGTCATCATCAACCAGACCGTCCAGATCATCGGTGCCGCCCGCATTATAGATCGTCGCGCCGGGGCTGATCGACCCATCGGTAACGTCAAATCCGGCCTGGGTCAGGTTCGATGGGTTGTTGGTAAACTCAATCCACTCAAACCAAAACGCATTGTTACCGAAGGTGTTATCGCCTGACTGATTGACGCCACCAATATCGTCACTGCCTGTGCTGTTTACCATTAGATCTTACCTATTACTCACTTGCCAATCCGGCGGTATGGCAAGAACTGCCTACACGCGTTTCGCATACACCGGAAATTTGAAATTGGGAAATTCTTCCCCGCGCGAACCCGTCTCAACATCAGCGGATGTGATGTTGGCAGTTATGACCTTCGACGCGCCCGCCAGTCTCGGCTCCTAAACCTCAAGACCGGCATCCGGCGTTAATCTGCTGCTGCTCGTCGCTTCACCATGGGCGTGTTTCACGAAAATACGGCAATAATATGAGCCAATCATTTTTTGCCTCAACATGTTAACGGTGCATTCATATTTGCAGCGTGCGTATCATTAAGGGGGATCACTCCGCATATCGGGTCCGACGTTGGGCCGACGCTATGCCGACGTGCTGCCGACCGCCCAAAACCCAGCAAAACCAGCGTTAACACATGATTCGCGTCCATACCGCATATTGCACAGGCCACCGAACGTTGCGCCTACTCGGTCAGTGACACCTCAAACAGCTCATCTGACCAACCATCCACATTGCAACGGGCGCGCACGAAAACCGATGTCGCACCTTCTGGAAACTGGACGCCGCCCAAGGACCGGGTAAAGGGCTGTTCATTCACATGCGGATGCGCAAGGACGCGCACCCCCAGGCTGTTACCGTCTGCATCCAGAACCTCCCATCCGTCAGCATAATGATCCCAGCCGGTATCAGGATGCGACAGCGTCACGCTGACACGGTCGCCATCAATGCTGACCGCCTCAACCACAGGCGCATCAGCCAGTACAGGACCAGCCAACAGCGCAAAGATAATAGCATATTTCATGACATCTCCTTTAGCAGAATGCTGCGTGGGATCGATGCAAATTCCCGTGACCACAACACCCAGACAACAATCGCCGTGGACCCGATCAGGGCCAGCGGACCGATCAGCCAGGCCAATGCAGCAAGGGCAAAATACATCGACCGCAAGCCACGGTTAAAGTTGATGGCAGCGCGGATATTCAACTCTGCAGCCTGGGCCGCATGCGCATAAGCGCTTGGATCAGCGGGATCATTTGGAACCGACGCCATGACAACAGCGCAATAGCCAAACACCCTGTCAGCCCACACAAATTTCAGAAACCCATTGGTCAGTAACAGCGCCACAAGCCCCAGTTTCACCTGCCAGATCAGCACGGGTACGGGCATATCAAGGACTTCCGCCGACAGGCCGCGCAATGGTTCGGTATTGCCCACAAGCGCCAGCACACCACCAATTGCCAACAGGCAGGTCGACGCGAAAAAGGCGGTCGACTGGCGCAAACTGCCCAGGATTTGACTGTCAAAAATGCGCGGATCGCGATGCACAAAAACCTTCATCCACTCACGCCTGCGCGCGGACATCAGCATAGTGACTGATGGACGTTTTGCATCCGGGCGGTCGATCATCCAACCAATGATAAACCACGCAGTGATAATCAGGGCCACAGCGGCCCAATCCAGCGGTGTCAAAAGGCTCAGATGGTCGATCAAGATCATGGGATGCGTGTAACCTTTCCAGTCTAGACTTGCCATATCTCAAAATTGGTAATATAAACTTACCAATCATCCAGATAGGGAGTCGCCCCATGGAAATGCCAACCCCAAATGCCAGCGTCCTGTCGCGCAAGGATCAGATCGTGGAACGGTTATGCGGGGTCCTGCCCCGCGACGCCGTGATTTCAGATATCGCCGAAACGCGGGCCTATGAATGCGACGCCCTGACCGCCTATAAATGCCCGCCGCTCTGCGCGGTCCTGCCCGCCAATACGGAAGAGGTGTCGGCGGTTCTGAAAATTTGCCACGACATGGGCGTGCCTGTTGTGCCCCGCGGATCAGGCACATCGCTGGCCGGTGGGGCACTGCCGACAGCCGATAGTGTGATCCTTGGTGTGGCCAAGATGAACGGCGTGATCGAGACGAATTACGACGACCGCTACATCAAGGTCCAAACCGGGCGCACGAACCTTTCGGTCACCGGGGCCGTTGAAACCAATGGGTTTTTCTACGCCCCCGACCCGTCCAGCCAACTGGCCTGCGCCATCGCGGGCAATATCGCCATGAACTCTGGCGGGGCACATTGCCTGAAATACGGGGTGACGACCAACAACCTGATGGGCGTCACCATGGTCATGATGGACGGCACAGTGGTCGAAGTTGGCGGCGCGCATCTGGACGCGGGTGGGCTGGACCTTCTGGGCCTGATCTGCGGATCAGAGGGGCAGCTGGGCGTCGTAACCGAAGCCACCCTGCGCATCCTGCACAAACCCGAAGGCGCGCGGCCCGTGCTGATGGGTTATGACAATTCCGAGACAGCCGGACAGGTGGTGACAGACATCATCAAGGCGGGCGTGCTGCCCGTCGCCATCGAATTCATGGACCGGCCCTGCATCGAAGCAACCGAAGCCTTTGCCAAGGCCGGCTACCCCATGTGCGAGGCACTGTTGATTGTTGAGGTCGAAGGATCGGATGATGAAATCGACTATCAGCTTGACCTGATTATGAAAATTGCCGCCAGCCACAACCCGGTAGAACTGCGTCAAGCCAAGGATACAGACGAGGCGGGGCGCATCTGGCTGGGCCGCAAATCCGCCTTCGGGGCGATGGGGCAGATCAATGACTACATGTGCCTTGATGGCACGATCCCCGTCTCCTCCCTGCCCTTCGTGCTGAAACGGATCGGTGAAATGTCGAAGGAATTTGGCCTTGATGTCGGCAACGTCTTTCACGCAGGCGACGGCAACATGCACCCGCTGATCCTGTTTGACGCCAACAAGCCCGGTGATCTGGAATTATGCGAGGAATTCGGCGCCGAAATCCTGAAGCTTTGTGTCGAAGTCGGCGGCTGCCTGACCGGCGAACACGGGGTCGGCATCGAAAAGCGTGACCTGATGAACGTGCAGTTCGACCCTCAGGATCTTGAGGCGCAGATGGCCATCAAAGACGTGTTCGATCCGGCCTGGCTGCTGAACGCCGCCAAAGTGTTTCCGCTGGAAACCTCGCAATCCCGTCGGGCGGCCTAAGGAACTGATATGACACCACAATCCGAAGCAGAGCTTGCGGAAATCATCGCAGGCGCCAATGGCCCTTTGCACATCACCGGCGGCGGCACGCGGCCCATCGGGCAGACCAACGGTGCAGCGCTCAGCACATCCAAGATGTCTGGCATCACCCTTTATGAACCCGGCGCGCTGACCATCGTTGCCAAGGCAGGCACGCCCGTGGCCATGATTGAGGCAGAGCTTGCCAAAGAAAATCAAAGGCTTGCCTTTGAACCGATGGATCACCGCGGTCTGCTGGGCACTGAAGGTGATCCAACCATCGGCGGCGTGGTGGCCACCAACACATCCGGCCCGCGCCGGATTGCCGTTGGTGCCTGTCGCGATTTTGCGCTGGGTGTCCGGTTTGTCGATGGCGCTGGCACGATCATCCGAAATGGTGGACGGGTCATGAAAAACGTGACCGGCTATGATCTGGTCAAGCTGATGTGTGGGTCCTATGGCACGCTTGGGGTGCTGACCGAGGTGTCGCTGAAAGTGCTGCCAAATGTCGAAACAACCGGCTGCGTACTGCTGCACGGGCTGGATGATGCCACCGCGATCCGGGCCTTGTCCGCCGCACTTGGCTCACCTTTTGAAGTGACTGGCGCGGCCCATCTGCCCAAAGGCATGGATGGTGAGCCAGTGACCATGATCCGGATCGAAGGCTTCGAGAAATCAGTCACTTACCGCGCGGGCAAGCTGCGCGATCTTATGAAACCGTTCGGAGAGGCGACACTCCAGATCGGGGAAACCGACGGCGGGTACGGTACTGAAAAAGGCTGGGCATGGGTGCGTGATGTCACCGGTTTTGCCGACCAGCCGGGCGATGTCTGGCGCATCTCGACCAAACCATCGCACGCCGCGGCACTTGCCGCCCGATTGGGCGCAACAGCCGTCCAATATGACTGGGGCGGCGGTCTGATCTGGGCGCTGATACCCGAAGGCACCGACCTGCGGGTAAAGCTCGGCACAATTGACGGCCACGCCACCCTGATCCGGGGCAAGGCAGATGCCCCCACATTCCACCCCGAGCCGGCACCACTGGCCGCGATCACCGCAGGGCTGCGCGCCAAATTCGACCCACGCGGTATCCTTAACCCAGGGCTGATGAACTGATGCAGACAACATTCACCGAAGACCAATTGAAAGACCCCGGCACCAAGCGCGCCAATGAAATCCTGCGGTCTTGCGTGCATTGCGGATTCTGCACTGCCACTTGCCCCACATATCAGGTGCTGGGTGATGAGCTCGACAGCCCCCGTGGCCGGATTTACCTGATCAAGGACATGCTTGAGAATGAGCGTAAGCCGGATGAGAAAACGGTCAAACATATTGACCGCTGCCTGTCCTGCCTTGCCTGTATGACGACCTGCCCATCGGGCGTGCATTACATGCATCTGGTCGATCATGCCCGCGCTTATATCGAAAAACACTACGACCGGCCTTGGTCCGACCGCGCGCTGCGCTGGATGCTGGCGCGTATTCTGCCCTATCCGATGCGGTTTCGGGTCGCGCTGTTGGGGGCCAAGATCGGGCGACCCTTTGCCCGTTTCATGCCGGATCCGCGCCTAAAGGCCATGCTGGAAATGGCACCCAAAACCATTCCACCCGTCAGTCGCAATGACGATCCACAAACCTTTGCGGTAAAAGACAAAAAGATGCGTGTGGCGCTGATGACCGGCTGCGCGCAAATGGCGCTGAACACCGATATCAACGACGCCACAATCCGCCTGTTGAACCGGTTAGGGGCAGAGGTTGTGGTGGCCGAGGGGGCAGGATGTTGCGGCGCCCTGACCCACCATATGGGCAAAGAAAATGAAAGCCACGCAACTGCGGCGAAAAACATCCGGGCATGGGCGCGCGAAATCGATAACGGCGGGCTGGATGCCATCGTCATCAACACATCGGGCTGCGGCACCACGGTCAAGGATTACGGGCATATGTTCCGCAATGATCCGCTGGCAGATGACGCCGCCCGCGTGTCGGCCATCGCCATGGATATTTCTGAAGTGCTGATGAAACTGGACCTCCCCGAAAGTGGCGACAAGGGTACCAAAGTGGCCTATCACGCCGCCTGTTCACTGCAACACGGCCAACAGATCAAAACCTTTCCCAAGGATCTGCTGAAGAAGGCCGGTTTCACCGTGCTGGAACCCGCCGACAGCCATTTATGCTGCGGATCCGCCGGGACCTATAATCTGATGCAGCCCGAAATCTCCAAGCAGCTCAAGACGCGCAAGGTCACAACGCTTGAAGCCCTGACGCCCGATATTATCGCCGCTGGTAATATCGGCTGCATGATGCAGATCGGCGGCGGCACCGACGTGCCGATTGTGCACACGGTCGAATTGCTGGACTGGGCGACAGGTGGACCACAACCGCCTGCCCTGACTGCACCGGGCAAACGGGAACCCGCCATACCAATCCTGCGATAGTGCCATAATCCTGCCAAAACTGTCTTTCATGCTGATTGAAACTATCGGAACATGATCATGCGGCAGATTCTCTTTTTGGTTGTTTTTTGGGTCTGCGGCGGGATCGCCGCGCAGGCACAGCAATCCGAATTGGTGACCCTTGATACACGTCAGGACAGCAAAGGCTGGGAGGGCGTCGGACGTCTGGATATTCAAGGCAAAGGGTTCTGCACCGCCGCCCTGATCCGTGACCGGCTGATCCTGACGGCTGCCCACTGCCTTTATGATGACAACGGCAAATTACACCCCGCCAACCTGTTTGAATTTAGGGCCGGACTACGTGACGGGCGCGCCAACGCGACACGGCGCATTTCGCGGGCGATTGGGCATCCTGACTATGATTTCGACCCCAACGGAACTGATCCGAGCCGGGTCGCGATGGATATCGCGGTGCTTGAACTGGCGCAGCCCATTCGCATTTCCGGCGTGCGGCCATACCTGATCGCGCCCAACCCGTTGACCGGCGATGATGTCGGCGTTGTGTCCTACGGACGTGGGCGGGAAGAGGCCGCAAGCCTGCAAGAGGTCTGCAGCGTTCTGGGCCGTCAAACCGGGGTCATCGTGATGAATTGCGATGTGGAATTCGGATCAAGCGGATCGCCGGTTTTCACCGTCCGCGATGGCGAAACACGGATCGCATCTGTCGTGTCGGCCATGGCGCAGATCAACGGTGAGAAGGTCGCGCTTGGTACGTCGCTGGATGGCCCTCTATCAACGCTGTTGTCGCATTTTGCTGCACTGGGTCCTGCCCGCCCCGGCGGCACACAAAGATTACTGAACTCCAGCGAACGCAACGACACTGGCGCGAAATTCATCCGCAGCAACTGAATTTCCAAGGTCTTGAATCCACCAGATTACCCCCCAAATAGGGGTTATCGGGATGCCAATTCTGGGTCCTGATACAAACGGCCTGTCCCATATCGGGAAGGTTAAACAACTGTTATCGCTTGATAAAGGATGACCTGAAATGCGTACATTTGACCTTACACCACTTTACCGTGCCACCGTTGGCTTTGACCAGATCGCCGATCTGATGGACCGGGCGCTGACCAGCGATGTCAGCCAAAACAGCTACCCCCCTTATAATATCGAAAAGACCGCTGATGATGCATGGCGCATCTCAATCGCTGTGGCCGGTTTTTCCGAAAATGACCTCGCGATTGAGGTCAAAGATCGTTCGCTTCACGTTACAGCCCGAAAGGCCGATGAAGATGGCGACCGCAAATACCTGCATCGCGGTATCGCGACCCGCGCATTCGAACGCCGCTTCCATCTGGCCGATCATGTGCGCGTCACCGAAGCCAGCCATGAAAACGGTATGCTGCATATCGATCTGATCCGCGAAGTGCCCGAGGCTCTGAAACCGCGCCGGATCGCGATTTCATCCACAGGCAAAACGGACGCCAACCTGGTTGAGGCGAAATCAGTCAACTAAGGCCATAGCCAAGCATTGATGTTTGAAACAGGGCAGTCCGATCAGGGCTGCCCAACCAAGATTTTACTTACGGCATTGGTTCTCTTGGGCAATATCGATGACCTGCCCCGGAAACGTGATGCGGCCCGCCGGAAACTCGACGACGAAACCGCTATTCGTCCATTTCCAGCTCCCTTCACCGAAATCAGTACTGAACGCATCGCAAGACCGACCAAGGTAAAGAATATCGCCGACATTGATCTGCGGGTCGTTGGCATCGGGGGCGGCGACACCCGTTGATTGTTCGATTGATTTCAACACGGCACCATGTTGGTTTTCTTCAAACGAAAACCAGGACCCACCCGTCGACAGGTATTGCTTGCTTTGCACAGCGCCCGCGCTTGCAACGCCAATCAGGAACACTCCTATAAACATACGGCTCATCATTTACTCCCCCCGGTGCTAGTGGGCGTCTGCCCAATTTGCACCTTGCCCTGCATCAACAGCCAGTTTGACATCCAGTCTTACCGCCGGATCGCTGGCATTCTCCATCACATTGCGCGCAGTCCCGATCAGATCGTCGACCGCCCCCTCTTCGACTTCAAACAATAATTCATCATGCACTTGCAGCAGCATCTTGGCCGGAAGGCCATCAATGGCCGCAGGCATGCGGATCATTGCACGCCGGATCACATCTGCGGCTGTGCCCTGGATCGGCGCGTTGATCGCCGCCCGTTTGGCAAAGCCCGCATGCGGACCCTTTGCGTTTATCTCGGGCGTGTTGATTTTGCGCCCGAATAATGTTTGCACGTAAGCGTTGTCTTTGGCAAAGGCGATCGTGTCATCCATATACTTTCGGATACCCGGAAAACGTTCAAAATACCGGTCGATGAAACCTTGGGCATCGCCACGCGGAATGCGCAAATTACGGGCAAGCCCAAAGCCGGAAATGCCATAAATCACCCCAAAATTAATCGCCTTGGCCTGCCGTCGGATCTCTGGCGTCATTTCATCCAGCGGCACATCGAACATCTCGGACGCGGTCATCGCATGAATGTCGATCCCATCCAGAAACGCCTGTTTCAGTGCATCAATGCCGGCGATATGCGCCAGAATGCGCAGCTCGATCTGGGAATAGTCAAGGCTGACGATGACCTTGCCCGGCTCGGCCACAAACGCTTCCCTGATCCGCCGCCCCTCTTCAGTACGAACCGGGATATTTTGCAAGTTTGGATCGGTCGAGGCGAGCCGCCCGGTGTTGGCCCCGGCAATGGAATAAGACGTGTGCACCCGCCCTGTATCCGAATTGATATGCTGTTGCAGCGCGTCAGTATAGGTCGATTTCAACTTGGACAGTTGCCGCCAGTCAAGGATCAGACCGGGCAGTTCATGTTCCGTTGCAAGGTCCTCCAGCACATCGGCACCCGTGCCATATGCGCCGGTCTTGCCCTTCTTGCCGCCGGGCAGTTCCAACTCATCAAACAGAATCTCGCCCAACTGTTTGGGCGAACCGACATTGAACGGACGCCCGGCTTTTTCTTGTATCTCATCCTCAAGGCCCGCCATTTTCTGGGCGAAAGCATTGGACATGCGCGACAGCGTATCGCGATCAACCTTGATCCCGTTGCGTTCCATCTGTGCCAACACTGGGACCAAAGGCCGTTCAAGCGTCTCATAGACCGTTGTGACCCGTTTCACATGCAATTGCGGCTTGAACTGCTGCCACAGGCGTAAGGTGATATCGGCATCCTCTGCTGCATAGGCAACAGCCTTATCAAGCGGCACCCGATCAAACGTGATCGCCGATTTCCCTGTCCCCAGCAGCGGTTTGATCGGGATTGGCGTGTGGCCCAAATACCGCTCTGACAACGTATCCATACCGTGATTATGCAGCCCCGCATTCATCGCGTAAGACATCAGCATCGTGTCGTCGATGGGGGCAACAGCAATATCGAGACGCGCAAAAATCTTGGCGTCATATTTCATGTTCTGTCCGATCTTCAGGATCGCCGGGTCCTCGAACACAGGCTTCAACATCTCAAGACATTGGTCGAAATCCATCTGACCTTCGGCAATATCGTCGGAACCGAACAGATCGTCGGACGATGCCGCCTTGTGGATCAGCGGGATATAGCACGCCTCACCAGCCTCGACGCAAAGTGAAATACCGACAAGATCGGCGATCATTTCGTTCAGCCCGGTGGTTTCGGTATCAACGGCCACATAACCACGTTCGCGAATACGGTCGATCCACACCTGCAACGCGGCCTCGTCCGACACGCATTCGTATTTATCGGCATCAAACGGCACGGCCTCTGGCGCGGCGACTTCTGTTGCTGGGGCTGCGGTTTCGATCACCGGGGCCTCGATCCCCAGCTTATCGGCAATCCGCTTGGTCACGGTGCGGAATTCCATTTCGGTCAGGAACCCCATCAGGACATCAGCATCGGGTTCTTTCACCTCAAGATCATCAAGGCCGAACTCAAGCGTCATACCGCAATCCAACTGCACCAGCTTTTTGGACAGTTCGATCTGGGCGCGATGATCAATCAGCGTCTGGCGGCGCTTGGGCTGTTTGATCTCTTCGGCGCGGTCCAGCAGGCTTTCCAGATCGCCATATTCGTTGATCAATAAGGCCGCCGTCTTGATCCCGATCCCAGGCGCGCCGGGCACGTTATCAACGCTGTCACCCGCAAGCGCCTGCACATCGACCACGCGCTCTGGCCCCACGCCGAATTTCTCGACGACGCCATCGCTGTCGATACGTTTGTTTTTCATCGGGTCGAGCATCTCAACCCCGTCGCCGACCAACTGCATTAAATCCTTATCCGAAGACACAATCGTGACCCGTCCACCCGCATCACGGGCATGGTGGGACAAGGTGGCGATGATATCATCCGCCTCGAACCCTTCGACCTCTTCACAGGCGATGTTGAAGGCTTTGGTGGCGGTGCGGGTCAGCGGGATTTGCGGGCGCAAATCCTCTGGCATCTCGTCCCGATTGGCCTTGTATTGATCATACATATCGTTGCGAAATGTATGGCTGCCCTTGTCGAAAATCACCGCCACATGGGTGGCCGCATCGGCCCCATTATTCGCCTCGACATAACGCTGGAGCATATTGACGAAACCGCTGACGGCACCCACAGGCAGGCCATCGGATTTGCGCGTCAAAGGCGGCAGCGCATGATAGGCGCGGAAAATGAATGCCGAACCATCAATCAGGTGAAGATGACAGCCTTTGCCGAATTGGGTTGTCATGGGGTGGCTCCTTTGCGTGGCAACAGGATTGTTTTGCCACGATCACAGCCGGTCTGCCAGATCAGACTTTGCCCTCAAAATCCTTGTGGATCAGCTTGGCATCGCAATACGGGCATTCGATCCAGCCATGCTCTTGCGGGATTTGCAGCCAGACGCGCGGATGGCCCAAGGCACCTTCCCCGCCGTCACAGGCCACACGCCATTCATGCACAATGCGGGTTTCCGGGGCGGGTGTTGTCATAAAACTGCCTGTCTGGTTGCCGCGGGGCGCTGCCCGCTTTAGATCATCGTTGATATAACGCAGCCCAGCCCCCGGGGGAAGTACCAGCATGACAGACAATGCCATTGAAATTCAGGGGCTGAAAAAGACCTATGCCGCCACTGGGAAATCTGCGGCCAAAGAGGCGTTAAAGGGCATTGACCTGAACATCCCGCGCGGGTCGATCTATGGGTTACTTGGGCCCAATGGCGCTGGAAAATCGACTTTAATCAACATTCTGGCCGGTATGGTGGTCAAATCCGCCGGTTCCGTGAAAATCTGGGGCTTTGATCAGGATCAGAACCCCCGCCAATCCCGCGCTGCCATCGGGATCATGCCACAAGAGCCGCATCTGGACCCGTTCTTTACCCCTGCCCAATCGCTGGATGTACAAGCCGGGCTTTATGGCGTGCCAAAGGCGCAGCGCCGCACGGCGGAAATCCTTGACCTGATCGGGTTAACAGACAAAGCCGATGCCTATGCGAGGTCGCTGTCGGGGGGGATGCGCCGCCGTTTGCTGCTGGGCAAGGCGCTGGTGCATCAGCCGCAAATTCTGGTTCTGGACGAACCCACCGCCGGGGTGGATATCGAGTTGCGCAATATGCTGTGGCAAAATGTCCGCAAGCTGAATGATGACGGCATGACGATCATCCTGACGACCCATTATCTGGAAGAGGCCGAGCAGATGTGCGACGCCATCGCCATCATCAACCATGGCGAAATGATTGTGCAGGATAGCACCGCCAACCTGCTGGGGCGTTTGGATAGCAAAACGCTGGTGATCACGCCTGATACGGCTGCCGATCTGCCACCGCTGCCTGCCAGTGTGACCGGGCAGGCACTGGCTGATGGAACGCTGACTTTCACTTACAAAAGCAGCACAACCCCGGCTGATGCCGTGTTGCAGATCGTGCGGGACGCCGGGATCACGATCCGCGACGTGAAAACACAAGAGGCTGATCTGGAAGACGTTTTCCTCTCGCTCACCAAATCCTAATCCTGCAACATCCGGCCCAGTTGTCGGCCACCAATGATATGCATGTGGTAGTGCGGCACGTCCTGCACGCCATGGGTGCGGGTGTTTGAAATCGCCCGGAACCCGCCCGCAACATCCGTCAGGCGGCACACCTCGGCCACCAGTTGCATGAACCCGGCCTGTTCATCGGCCGAGGCGCCCTGGGCAAAATGGTCAAGGCTGACATAGGGCCCTTTTGGGATCACCAGTACATGCACCGGGGCCTGCGGGTTGATGTCATTGAACGCCAGCGCATGATCATTTTCGCAAACTGTCTGGTTGGGAATTTCACCCCGTAGGATTTTGGCAAAGATATTCTGATCGTCGTAGTCGTATTGCATCGGGATCCTCAATCAACAAAAAGATGGGGGGTCTGGGCCAGGCTCATCGCCACATCGGCATTCACGCCAAGAAACCGCGCCAGCGCAGCCGCGTTTTCATCATCAGAGGCACGTTCGCGCATTCGTTCGGCATTGACGAAATTTGCGTCACGAATGGCATCCCGCTGGTGGATCATATCGTGATGGATGGTCGGCAATAGGCGCGCCATGGTCGCGTCACTCGTCTCTTCCCCAGCAAGGCCAATGCGTTTGGCGTGGCCTTTAAGGTAATCATCATCAAAACTGCATTCGATTTCCAAAAGCCGCGTTGTTGATTTGTCGGCGACGAAATCATGCATCAGGTCGATATTGGCCGTATCCAGGCAAATCACCATCCGGTCAGTTTCATAGTGATCGAATAACAGCCGCATCAGGGCGCGCCTATGCCGGGCGCGTTTTTCCAGACTGTTCTCGATACCTCCCAGATCTGGCAGCGGGGTGTCGTCCTCGTTAAACAGATATTCCATCGCGGGCACATTGGTATGGTGACGGATCGCGGCGACCAGCCGCTTGGCCACATGCCATTTTTTGCAGACAACGATCAGCAGCTCACGGTCCCGGCCCAGCGATGCGCCATCTTCCCAGAACCGTGGCGCAAAGCGGCGACCAATCCGGCCCCGGCCCGTCAGGAAAGCGAAAAGATTCCGCCCTTCATTGGAAATCGTGAAATCAGTGCGACCGCCAGCATAAAGCGCGCCAAGCCGGGTTCGCAAATCCTGCGCCTCGCCACTGATCTTGCGGGCAAACAGGCCATCCTGCCCCAAAAGCAGATCGTAGTGATCATTGTAGAACGTCACTGGCATGCCGTAATCGGTGAACATCAGGAATGTCAGCGTCCGATTTTCAATCTCGGTCCCCGGCACCAGATGACGGGTCAGGGTCTGAAAAAACGTTTCATCGGGGATCCATGTGGTGCGGAAGAAGCGCATGACATCGCGACGGGTTGCGGCAAATTCCAAGATCATCTCGATCGTGCGGCGGCGCAAGCACCACCACTGACTGCCGATCATCATCTGCAAATCATCCGGGACGGCGCGGGTGATCTTGAACTGGCGTTGCAATTCAAAGCTTTTGTAAAACATCCATTTTTGCGTCCGTTCGTTGAATAGATGCCGATAGATCAGGCGTTCTTCTTTGAAGCCGGTCTTGATCCAGTTGCTATCGAAGTAGTCATAGCTTTCGATGTAATCGCAATCATGGGCGTCAAGAAACTGATGGGCATATTCGGCCGATTTGATCGCCATGCAATCACCCGAGACCATGTAGAAATGACTGGCCCGCGGGAAGGTTTCAACGGCGGCTTCCACAGCATGCAAAGTGGCCTGCACAAGGCTCCATTCACCCCAACCGCATTTCACCCGTCGTTTGACAAAGACCACATTTGGGTTGTCAGCCAGCGCCGTTTGAATCGTCGCAAAATCCTCAGCAGATGATGACGCATCAAAGTGGATCGCCAGATAATCGCCCACGGCTGTCAACTGTTGCGCCTGCTGCACAATGGCATCGGGGTTCTTGTGACAAAGAAGAATAAAGGCAATCCGTGCCATCGCGCGTGATTTGGTCCCGATTTGATCCCGTTTTTCCTGTCATACAGCGAAGAGCCGTTGAATATACAGGGTTTCTTTGCTCTTTAGTGGTTTCATAGGTGATCAAGTACTGTTTCTTGGACGGCGGAGGCATGAACAATGGGTTTTCCCGGCACGTGGATGACAGAAAGCGAAAGTGTGGTGTACCGCGTTGTGCCCAAATGCGCCTGCTCGACCATTGGCCAGATCATGTATTTTTCCGATCATGGCGCGTTCTATGATGGCGACATCCACGACGCCAAGAACGGGATTCACAAATGGGCACTGGATAACAGCCAGCCGATCATCAGCAGCAATGTAACAGACCACAAAAGCTATGCCTTCACCTGTGTGCGCAACCCCTACACGCGGATTCTGTCATCCTTTTTTGACAAGATTTGCGGCATTCAGCGCAACGGCAAACGGTATCGGGGCAACCTCGTCCCGCTTTTGATCCAGAAATACGGGATCGAGGTGGGTGAACCGGAAAGTGGCTTTGAATTTGACCAGATCAAATCGTTTCGTCGGTTTCTGCTATTTGCCCGCGACACCATTCGGTGGCGGCGCCCGATGGAACCGGACATCCACTGGTCGGCCATGTCTGGCCATATCTCGACCTATATCGTCAATGGCGGGCGCTATGACAAAATCTTTTGGACGGAACAGTTCAACGATGGAATGAAGGATGTGTTGGGCGCGATCGAAACGGCCCATCCGATTGACCTGAACACAATCCCCCGCTTCAACGAAAGCGAGGGGCATGGACCGAAACGGGCACACCCGGTTGAAGATTACTTCGACGATCTGTCGATGCATCTGATCTACGAAATCTACAAGAAGGACTTCAACATCTTCAAATATGATTTCGAAAACCCGGCCAACAAAATGCCGATTGGCGAGATTGATCTGGACGAGGTACACGCCAAGCTGGGGCAATAACCTGCGTCTTGTCAGTTGAACTGCGGATACTAAATATATCTATAGAAACCAAAAAGGTGGGCCAATGTCCGTCGTGCTTATCCTTGGCAGTGGGCCGAATGTGGTGAGCTGCCGTGACTGGCCGCGTGATCCGTTTGACAGGATCGTGGCCATCAATAATGCATGGGCTGTGCGTCCTGACTGGGATGACCTGATCTTTCCCGATGATTTCGGCCGCGAACGCCAGCCTGTCGATTTGCGTCCCGGGCAGCGGATCATTCGGGCAGCGGAATATGTGCCATTGCAAAACACGCTCGGTGGTTTTGTTTATGCCGGTGGAACCATGGCCTTCACCGCCAGCTACTGGGCGCTTGCTGCGCTAAAACCCAAGGTCATCGCCGTGTTGGGATGCGATATGGTGTATCCCAAAGGGAATGAAACCCACTTCTATGGCACCGGCACGGCTGACCCGTTGCGCGCGGACATATCCTTGCGCAGCCTAGAGGCGAAGTCGGCGCGCCTGATGGCCATGGCCGCCAAGCAGGGCTGCACCATGGTCAACTTGTCCCAAGACGACAGTCGCCTGTTGTTCCCGCGCGCCACACCACAAACTGTTGCGGATACCACGCCGCCAACATTTGACATGGCGGCAGTCAGTGCTGCCTTGGCAGAAGAAGAACGGCTTGGTTACTACGTCCCGTCCGGCAAATACTGGAAAGAAGAAGCCCGCTTTGACACGCGCGCAATTGATGCACTGGACCAGCTTTGGCTCAGATCAGTCCGGCTTCCTGAAACATAGTTTTCATATCCGCTTTGGGTCTAGGACCGATATGACCGATTACCTCTGCCGCTGCCATCACGCCCATCCGGCCGCTGGTTTCCAACGGTTGTCCGGTCACATAGCCATATAGGAACCCGGCCGCGAACTGATCGCCCGCGCCGGTCGCATCAACGGGTACAACCCGCGTCACCGGCACCTCGACCCGCGTATCACCTTGCATCAATAAAACCGGATCACCGGACCGCGTACAGACCACGGTTTCGCAATGGCTACTGGCCTGTGCCAAGGCCGCCGACAGGTCGGTAGTTTCGTAAAGGGTGGTCCATTCGGCCTCGTTCCCGATGACAAAATCCATGTCATCCGTGATCAAGCGTTGAAAATCCGCGCGGTGTCTGTCGGCACAAAACGGGTCCGACAAGGTAATCCCAGCCTTGCCGCCATGCGCACGCATCTGACGCGCGGCTTCGGCAAAGGCGGTTTTCCCATGCGGCTTATCAAACAGATATCCTTCGAGGAACAGCACCTGCCCGCCTGCAAACACACCCGACGGCACATCATGTTCTGCCAGATCGGCCCCCGCCCCCAAATAGGTGTTCATTGATCTTTCGCCATCGGGCGAGACAAAGATCATCGAGCGTGAAGTCGGCGCCTCCGCCTCTGCGACGGGCGGGTTTGGAAAGGCGGTTCCCGCATCCTCCATGCCCTTCGCATAAAACCGACCCAAAGCGTCATCTTTGACCTTCCCAATGAAGGCGGTGGACAAGCCGAGGCTGCCCAGCCCAGCGATGGTATTTGCCACCGATCCGCCCGGCGTTTCGACGCGGTCTTTCATCGCGCCATACAGCACCTCTGCACGGTCGCGTTCGACCAATTGCATGATGCCCTTTTCGATCCCCATCAGATCCAGAAACGTGTCTTCGCCATGGCTGATGACGTCGACAATGGCGTTACCGATCCCGATCACATTGTAATTACTCATAAGTTCTTATCCTCAAATTGACAGAGATCGCGGATCAGACAGGCCGCGCATTTGGGTTTACGGGCGACGCAGGTATAGCGCCCATGCAGGATCATCCAGTGATGTGCATGTTGTTGGAAATCGGCTGGAATATGGTCTTCGATGGCGCGTTCAACCGCGTTGACGTCCTTGCCCACCGCGACGCCGCTGCGATTGCCAAACCGAAAGATATGCGTATCCACGGCTTGAGCGGGCTGTTTCCACCACATATTCAGCACGACATTGGCCGTCTTGCGACCAACGCCTGGTAGCGATTGCAGGGCAGCGCGGGAATTGGGGACCTCGCCCTCATATTCATCAACCAGGATCTGGCTCATTTTGATGACATTCTTGGCCTTTTGTCGAAACAGGCCGATGGTCTTGATATGCTCGGTCACACCGTCGAGGCCCAGATCAAGCATCTTTTGCGGGGTATCGGCAATCTTGAACAAGGCCCGGGTTGCTTTGTTCACCCCCGCATCCGTGGCTTGTGCCGACAGGGCAACGGCTACAACCAAGGTGTAGACATTCACATGTTCCAATTCGCCCTTCGGTTCAGGTTCCGCATGATAGAACCTGTCAAAAATCTCGCGAATGGTATGATAATCAAGCTGTTTTGCCATATCCCCTCATATGCCCGCCATGTGGGAACAGGGCAAGTATCAGATGCGCAATTTCCGGGTCGCGTGACGGCAGGCAAACCCCTAATTTGACAGACATGGAACATACACAAACATATCATTATCAGGTCATGCGGCGGGCGATCGAAGCGATCGATGCGGCAGATGACACACAGCTTAGCCTTGCCGATCTTGCGGCCGACATGAAAATGAGCCCGGCGCATTTCCAACGGCTGTTTTCCACCTGGGTCGGCGTGTCGCCGAAGCGCTATCAGCAGTACCTGACATTGTCCCACGCGAAATCGCTGCTACGCGAACGGTTCACGACGCTGGAAACATCCCATGCCGTTGGTCTATCTGGTAGCGGACGCCTGCATGATCTTTTCGTCAGATGGGAGGCGATGAGCCCCGGTGATTATGCCCGCGACGGCGCGGACCTGACGATCTATTGGGGCTGGTTTGAAAGCCACTTTGGCCCAGCACTTGTGATGGGTACAGAACGCGGCATTTGCGGGCTGGCTTTCGCCGCCGAATCCGGTCCCGACGCGGCAATGACTGATCTGCAATCGCGTTGGCCGCAAGCCAACTTTGTTGAGGATGCGGCGCGGCTGAACAAATGGGCCACGGCCGCATTGGGCATGACCGGCGAAACGCAATTGCACATGATCGGCGCGCCATTTCAGTTGAAAGTGTGGGAGGCGTTGCTAACCATTCCATCGGGCCATGTCACAACCTACTCTGAAATCGCGCAATCCATCGGTAACCCCAAAGCCGTGCGCGCCGTGGGAACAGCGGTGGGTCGTAACCCCGTTAGCTGGTTGATCCCATGTCACAGGGCCTTGCGCAAATCCGGCGCTTTGGGCGGTTATCACTGGGGTCTTCCAGTGAAGCGGGCCATGTTAGCTTGGGAAAGCGCGCGGGCGGATGTTTCAACCATGTGATCAGGAATGGGCAAATTCTGGCCCATCGCAACGCCGTTATTGGATATCATCAAAAGAACGGGCATAAGTTGTCCCATCCTACCGCGCAACTTCGCGCATCTGTATCAAATGGAAATATAACTATGATGATTTCGAAATTCCCACTCGTGCTTGCCGCCGCATCCCTGACGCTGGTGGCCGCATGTGACCCGACCGGCCCGAATGCGAACCAGAACACCCAGCAAGGTGCCGCCATTGGCGCACTTGGTGGCGCAGTTGTGGGTGCATTGGCCAATAATGATGGATCCAACCGCGAACGTAATCAGGCAGCACTGATCGGTGCCGCACTTGGCGCGGGCGTTGGCGCCGCCGTTGGCAACAACCTCGACAAGCAAGCAGAAGAACTGCGCCGCGAGCTGCGTAACGATGTTGGTGTATCCAACAATGGCAGCAACCTTGTTGTGGTTCTGTCGCAAGATCTGTTGTTTGCAACCAACAGCACCGCTGTTTCGAGCCAGTCGCAGAATGAATTGCGGATCGTTGCCAATTCATTGAACAACTATCCTGACACAACGGTCAACGTGATCGGCCATACCGACAATGTCGGCTCCGCTGCATTTAACCAGGATCTGTCGCAGCGCCGGGCACAAGCCGTGTCATCAGTGCTGATCAATGGTGGCGTGTCATCGTCGCGCATTCGGTCGCTTGGCGCGGGTCTAACCCAGCCAGTGGCGTCGAACGCAACGGATGCAGGCCGTCAGGCAAACCGCCGGGTCGAGATCATCATTACACCAAACTGATCTGGCCAAAAAATGCTTTGAAAGGGTCGCCCAAACGGGCGGCCCTTTTTTGTTGTGACACCGGGAATGCGGTCATATAATCTGACCAATCACAGTGGATATTCACATGCCATTCGAACCCATCCAACAAGAAAAACTATCCCACGGCGTGATCCGCCAGATCGAAGAACTGATCTTGCGCGGTATACTTCGTCCGGGTGAACGCCTGCCCTCAGAACGGGAGTTAAGCGAGCGTATGGGCGTTTCACGGCCATCCTTGCGCGAGGCGTTGGCCGATCTTCAGGAGCGCGGATTACTGGCCTCTCGGGCCGGTGCAGGCGTTTACGTGGCCGATGTGCTTGGATCTGCGTTTTCGCCCGCCCTGATCAAACTATTTGCGTCACATGACGAGGCTGTTTTCGACTACCTCAGCTTTCGCCGAGATATGGAAGGGCTGGCTGCCGAACGGGCGGCCCGCCTTGCCAGCGATACCGACCTAAAGGTCATTGATGCGATTTTCGCCAAGATGGAAGCGGCGCATCAGAAGCGTAACCCTGCTGACGAGGCCCATCTTGATGCCGATTTTCACCTGTCGATTATCGAGGCAAGCCATAACATCGTCATGCTGCACATGATGCGTTCCATGTATGAACTGCTGCGCGAAGGTGTGTTCTATAACCGGGCGATTATGTTCAAACAACGCATGACGCGTGACGCGCTGTTGGATCAACATCGGGCCATTAACGAGGCATTACAGGCGCGTGACCCCGAAGGCGCGCGGGCCGCAGTTGAAACGCATCTGCATTTCGTCAAGACGGCGCTGTCGGATCAGCAAAAGGCAGACCGAAACGAAACATTCGCTCAAAAACGGTTTGAACATGAGGTCAAGCGCTAGCGCTGCGACGCATCTCCACGCTCCACATCGTCAACGCAATAACGACCTGCAGCATTAGTCCGGTAAGGATCAGCGGTTGCGATACCCCCAGATAATCGCCTGCAAACAAAGCAAGGTCCCACAACCAGTGCCAGATGATCAGCGGCCATAAATTCCCAAGACGCAACGCCAGCGGCGCAAGGAAAAAACCGACAATGAAGGTGAATGCCAATTGATAGATCATCGCGCCCAATGGTAGCCCGCCGAAAACATTGACGGCGTGTAGCAGAGAGAAAGCCACAGTACTTAAAAACATGGCCTGGATCACCGTCAAACTGGCCATTGCACCACGCAGCAGGATGCCCCTGAACAGCACCTCTTCAGAAAACCCGATAAGAAATGTGGTCAGCGTGATCCACCCGAGCAGCCGCATTTGGTCCGGCGTCAGATGACCGCTGGCAACAACCGGGACAATGCGGACAATCATCATAAAAAGCACGATATACGCAGGCAGAAACCAAACCAGCGCAGACCATTTCATCGGCCCGAACCCAGCACGCGCGAACCCAAAGAAACGCCAAATGAAAAACAGAACGATCGAAACCAGCACCAACTCGGTCGCCCAGAAGTGACTGATCATCAAGGGCGTACCATAGGCGGTATCATAGACGCGCACGGTGATCGCCATGCCAATCGCAATAACCGCCAGATAGATCGCGGTCGCCACTAGTCCAACCTTTAGGCTTGGCATGCAAAATCCTCTGCGATGCCCCCGAGGAAGAAAATCATCAGGATACAGTGCGGTGTCAATGGAAAAGCCCGGATGCAGTCAAGGCATCCGGGCTTCTCGGTAAATTCACCAATACACATACTGGCCGTTAGTGAAGCTTTTCACCAACGGTCGCGATGGCATCATCGATCAACCCACCGGCTGCCTTGGCGTCCATCTGCTTGGCCATGACGTCCTTAGCAGCGCCAACAGCCACGGCGATTGCCTGATCCCGCACGTCCTTGACGGCAGAAGCTTGCGCACTGGCAATCTGTTCCTCTGCAGCAGCCAAACGGCGTGTGATTGATGCAGCGATATCATCCTTGGCAGCGGCGGCAGCATTTGTTGCCTCTTCCTTGGCCGAGGCAACGATTCTGTCAGCTTGTTCCTGCACTTCCTTTTGCTTGCGCTCGTAAGTGGCCAGCAAAGATTGCGCCTCTTCGCGCAGCGCTTTGGCTTCGTCCAGCTCGGACTTAATGCTGTCAGCACGCTTGTCGAGCATACCGCCCACGAGGCCCGGCACCTTGTAGTAAAGCAGGATGCCGACAAAAATCAGAAAGGCGATTGTGACGACGAAATCGGTGTTGCCCAGCGAAAAGAAAGGCTTGTCACCGGCGGCCAGCGCGGGTGAGGCGGCAAGGGCAAAAAGGGTGGCGAGAGTTAGTCTCATGTCGTTACCCTTTCATCCGTGCATTCACCGCAGCGGTGATCGTTTTCGCATCAGCAGCACCACCCATGGCAGCAACCAATTCCTTTGCTGTATCTTTGGCAACTTGCGTCACGCTTTTGACAGCGCCATCACGAATTTCAGCAATGGCAGCTTCGCTTTCGGCAGTCTTAGCTGCAATTTCGGCATCTGCTTTCTGCAGCTCAACATCCAATTCAGCCTGAATCTCGGCTTTCGCTTCGGCGACAATCTTGGCCGCTTCAGCGCGCGCATCCACCAGCGCCTTTTCATAAGCAGCTTCGGCTTCTGACGCCTTGTTTTTCAGCTCTTCAGCCGCAGCAATGTCGTTTGTGATCGTGCCGGACCGTTCGGCAAGAACGGCACCAATGCGCGGCAGCGCAATACGTGACATCACAAAATAAATCGCAATCAGCGTGACCACCAGCCAGAAAATCTGGTTGGGCATCCAATCCGCGCAAAGCTGCGGCATACCAAGGGCAGACCCCCCTGCATCGACGCACGCTCCGACGGCTTCTGTTGTTTCTGTTGCCATGATGGCCCCCGAATACCTTGAAAGTTTACTTGGTAGTCACGCAGGACGCGACTACCAAGCCGTAAGGATATGGGTCGTTCTTAAACGGCGAACATCAGCAGAAGCGACACGAGGAATGCGAAGATCCCCAGAGCTTCGGCAAATGCCAGACCAATAAACAGTGTTGCTGTTTGACCAGCAGCAGCGGACGGGTTGCGCAATGCGCCTGCCAGATAGTTACCGGCCACGGTGCCAACACCGATAGCAGCGGCACCAGAACCGATTGCAGCCAGACCAGCGCCGATATGAGCGAGTTCGCCTTCCATGATTTTTCTCCTTACGATGGAATTTGAGTAGTTTGTGTTCGCAACTTAGTGTGCAGGATGCAGAGCATCTTTCAGATACACACAAGTCAGAATGGTGAATACGTAGGCCTGGATACCGGCCACAAGGACCTCAAGACCATAAATTGCAACGATGCCAAAGATCGCGACCGGGCTGACCAGGGTCAGGGCGGCAAAGCCCGCAAACACCTTCAACACCGCATGGCCCGCCATGATGTTACCTGCCAAACGAATGGAGTGACTGACGGGGCGCACAAAGTAGGAAATCACCTCGATCACCGCAATGATCGGCCGCAGGATCGCGGGGGCGTCAGACATCCAGAACAGGCCAAGGAACGCAGCACCGTTTTTGACAAAGCCTAGGATTGTCACACAAATAAACACCCCAAAACCAAGCACAGCCGTGACAGCGATCATTGATGTCGGGCTATAAGACATCGGGATCAGGGCCAGATAGTTCGCAAACAGGATGAACAGGAACAGCGTCATGATATAGGGGAAATACTTTACCCCGTCCTTACCTGTTACATCCTCAACCATCTTGTAGATGAAGCCGTAAATCAGCTCACCGATGGATTGCAGCCGCGTCGGGATCACCGCGCGACCCCGGCTACCCAGCACAAACACCCCAACGATGGCAAGCAAAGCGATGGCCATCCACAGCGTTACATTTGTCGGGGTGTACCAGTGAACCGGTCCGTCACCGAACAGCGGCTTGACGATAAACTGATCCAGCGGATGAAAAACCAGACCACCTTCTGCTTTGTCTTCAGTCGCCACGTGCGTCGCCCTCGTCTTTACTGGCATCGGCCAGTTGTTTTTCCTGCACCTCCTTGGCGGATCGCATCATGGTCAAAACACCAGCCGCGAGGCCAAAGAATATAAACAGCACCATCAAGAAAGGTTGCGTCCCAAAAAGCACATCCAACCCGTATCCGATGCCAAATCCGATGCCGAGACCGGATACAAGCTCTATCACCATCCGCCAGGCCAGTTGCGCCTGAGAATAGTGCTCCTCCGCATGATCCTTGATGTCTTCGGGCTGTTTGAGCGCCGCGATTTTCTCTTCCAGCGCCTTCAAGCGGTCAGGATCGAGATCATCAGACATAGATTTGGACCCTTTGAAAGGTTGGGCATGGTCTAGGGCGACGACCAGATAGAGTCAAGTTACACAAATGCACTGTCAAACCATTGCTTTATATGTATATTTTTCAGCGCCTCATTCATTTCAGCTGCTGTATTTCCTACCCGATACCGCCACAGGACATTCAACCGATCAGTTGACTATTCCGTGACAGACCGAAGCGCGCTGCTTTGATCCAACAACCAGTCACGGAACAATCGGACCGCGCTACGGCGCGTCGCGCCTTCGGCAGAAACAAGGTGATAACTCCCCATGCGAAAACCGATATCGGAGCATTGAACCAGCCGCCCCCGGGCGACATCGATCTCTGTAACCTCGCTCGACACCAGCAACACGCCGTGCCCCGCTAACGCGGATTCGTAGGCCAGTCGCGCCCGCATCCGCCAATCTGACGCTGTATTTTCCGGTGGTGGGCACCCAGCCAAGTCAGCCCACCGCTGCCATGTATCTTCATGCCTGTCGCGCAACAGCGGCAATTGCAAAAGCGCCGTCGGGGAGAGCTGTGTGGAAACAAGCTCTGGCGCCGCGAATGGATAAAGCGGCGCGTTGCTCAGCAAAGGTGCCGTCTGGTTCTCTGGTCCCGCGTGGAAAAAGCGTAAGGCAAGATCAGCCTCATACCGTTCAATATTCACTTTGGTCTGGCTGGCATGCAGCCGCAACTCAATATCAGGAAACCGCGCGTAGAAATCACCGAGCCGAGGGATAAGCCACTTCATTGCGAAAAGTGGTTCAGCATCAAGCGTCACTTGTCCCGTCGGTCGCTGATTGAACACCTCTGACGCTTCGGCAATTTCATCGAAGGCGGGTGTGAGCGTTTCGAGATAGCGGATCCCGGCCTGCGTCAATGTCACCCCGCGCGGCAAATCCCGGAACAGTTGCACACCCAACCGATCCTCCAATCCGCGCACATGACGGCTGACGGCAGAATGGCTCACGCCAAGCTCATCAGCCGCCCGGCTGAAGCTCTGGTGTCGCCCCGCGGCTTCGAACGCGCGCAGAGCGTTTAATGGAGGAAGCGAACGCGCCATAGGGAAAGCGTGCCTTTTTTGCACAAGAACTGTCAAGAAATTGAATTTGATATGCGCAATGAATAGCCGCATCTTACCCTAAGCTAAACACCAGAAATCACAGGATAGTGTATGAAATTAATGACTGCGATGGCAGGCATATGGAGGCGGCTTGCCAAATTAATGCGACAACGACAAACCAGATTGCCCAGAGATATCAGTGATAATATTGCACGGGATATCGGCATGCATGATGCGGAGCTTGAGAGACACAGGTTTGTCTGGCCGTCGGAGTCAAAAGATCGCCCATTGCTATGAAGCGCTGGTCTGACGACACAATGGTTGCTAGGACTGCGCGTCATGACCCAACCGCTCGACGTCATCTTTGCGGCTCTTGCCGACCCAACGCGTCGCAACATCCTCGCGATGTTGCTGGAAGATGACATGGCAGTGACGGACGTGGCCGAACCGTTTGAGATGTCGTTGGCCGCAGTATCGAAGCATCTGACCGTGCTGACGACCGCCGGGCTGATCAGCCAGGAAAAACGCGGACGCGTCAAATGGTGTAAGCTGGAACCGGATGCGCTGCGCGAAGCTTCGGTCTGGATGCAAGGATTCGGTCAAATGGGATCGGTCGACTTGGATGCTTTCGAAGCGTTCCTGCATCGCGAGCTTGATCAGAGTTAACCAACACCCCCGCCGCCAATACGGCGCGATAGCCACACTCCAATGCAGCACGACTTACCTTGAATCAACGGGTCAAAACAGAGTGATATCGGACCGAACCGGCCTTACCGGCTGCACATTCTCGATGGTCGCACTAACCCCGGCGATCTGCAGTTGCTTTGCCGCACCCGTCGTTGGATAGAATCGTATCCGACGGGCATTTGTTCCGCCAAGGCTTTGCGACACACAACGAATTCTCTCGCGTTGCAGAAAATCACAGGCAAACTGCGCGTTTGAGGCTCCGATATCCGTGGCATGATCAATAATCCGTGCCCCGCCGAACACTTTGGCTTCCAGCCTACTCCGTTGAGCACCCGCCTGAAGCACCTTGTTGATAAGTAGCTCCATTGCGTTCACGCCATATCGCAGATCATTGTCAGCGACATCGCCCCGACGCGCCAAAAGGAAATGGTTCATCCCCCCGACGCCGACTGTGGCGTCAAATAGACACACGGACACACAAGACCCCAATACTGTCGTGATGATCACATTCGGATCGGCCGTCACAAAAAAATCGCCCTGAACAACGGTGACGATATCAACATCATCTGCCTGGGGAACTGATAGACTCACACCCGGGCCCTCATTTCAGCAGATCGCAGCAAAGTTGGACCCATCTTGACCAACGGCACAACTTCATCAATCCCACCAAGCTCTGCTGCAACACGTGGCATTCCGTAGACCACGCAAGATGCTTCGTCTTGCCCAATTGTGTGCGCACCCGCCCGACGCAATTCGGCTATCCCGTGTGCTCCATCACGGCCCATGCCCGTTAACAATGCAGCCGTCACATTTTTTGCGATGTGCTTGGCGGAATCAAAAAGCGCATCAATTGATGGACGATGCCCGAACACCAAATCTGCAGTTGAAAGCAATATCCGCGGAGTGCGCGTTGGCTGAATTTGCAGATGCACACCGTCGTCGGGCGCAAGATATACATTGCCAGGCTCGATCGTCGCCCCATCCACACCGGCACAGACATTCGCTGCCGTGCAACCATCAAGCAAGCGGATCAAGCTCCGGGCGAAACGCCCACCGGTATGTTGCACAATCAGTGTTGGCGGACAGTCTTTCGGAAAGTAACTCAGTACATCCAACAACGCGTCGACCCCGCCGGTGGATGCCCCAATAAGGATTAGTCTTTTCTTATCGTAATCCGCTCCAGACGAGACATGTCGGTCGGTACTGCAATTTAACAGTTGCATCTCGCAGTCCGAAACCAATGCCTCTCTTAGCGCGACTTCTGTTAGATCCTCCTCCGGCAGGCGTTCAAATCCCTCGGTCATCATTAACACGCGGCGTCTTCTGTCAGCATTCGGCGCACCGGTGACAATGATGCAGCCTATCTTCAAAATCTTCAGCATTGACCCAAGCAGTTCGAATTCTGGACAATCGGCCAGTTCAGCCGATAAAAGCACACAATCAGGTTTATGATGCTCTGCAAAATCGTAGGTTTGGGATAAGCTACAAACAACCTTCTCGACATGCATAGCCGCCGAACCGTTCAAGCGCGCCGCTACTCGATCAGCCATGCCCGGTAAACTGCTGGCAACTAGAAGGCGCATTTCATTCAATCCTCATGGTCCAAAATTGCAGCGCCACATTCGTTGTTCTCAAACATTCCCAGCCCGCTTTGATCCTATCTTTGTCACCTACTCGCATTCCGCGATTACGCCCAAAGTGCCGGCGATTGAAATAAGCCGTCCTCGTCAGGCTTAAAATAGTGACACCTTGGCAAATTCCGTCGTTTTCCAATGGTGAGAGTACCCATTGGCGTCAGCCAATGCTCCTCTGATCCATTCCAAGCGCACCAATGGAATAGTTGTGTCTAGACTTACTCTCAGGTCTTCTGGAAGTTCGGCTTTGCAACGTATCATAAACTGCGCGAGTTCTTCGATTGACTGAAGTGCGATGTCTAGGTTTTGAAGTTTCACCTTTTGGTCCGCTATGTCGTCGTCCTCTTCCGAAAACATAGAAACGCAACTTTCAAGTTCTGAAAAAATGAGACCAATCTCTCGGCACACGAAACCTATGCGTTCAAATAGAACGCACACATGAACATCCCCGACCCGTGTTGTTTCGCTCATCATAGCCGCCCGACGACACTTTCAATGCACTGTTTCATGCTCGCTGTCGAAAACGGTTTTTTGATGATGTTGTTTAAACCAAGAGCTTTGCCTCTTGAAACAATATCCGCTGTTGGATTGCCAGTCACAAGAATAAAGCCAATACGCGTCGTCGATCGATTTTGACGTAAGGCTTGTAGCAATTCCAACCCATCCATACCGGGCATGTTATAATCCGATAGAACTAGATGCACCGGATCGGCAACAAGCTTGTTAAATGCAACACGCCCATCATTTTCAGCCTGGTTCTTCCAAATCCCCATTTCCTCAATAGCCTGAATGAGAAGTCCACGGCTGACACCCATATCGTCAACGACCATGACACGTAAAGTATCTTTTAAACTCATTCTCTTATCCTTTTCTTCCGCCGCTTGTCATGATGCGTCAGTGTAATTTTTGATAGGCCGTCACACCAATACTGCGGAACTGGTTTACCGCATCGCCAGACAGGCGCTCGGAATGACCAATCATGAGGCATCCACCTGGCCCAAGGGCTTCCGCGAATCGCGACCACAGTTTGGCTTGCGTAGCCTTGTCAAAATAGATCGCTGTGTTCCGACACATGATTACATCGAAGGACCGGCGCATGGGCCAAGCGTCGATCAGATTCAGTTCCGCAAAGGTTATCAAGTCACGCAGCTCTTCGCTGATAAGGAAACTGTCCCCTTGGGGATCCGCTTCACCTATCATATTTCTATGTGTGGTCACGTCGATTGCGTCGAGTTGATCCTTGGGATACTCCCCCCTCTTCGCCGTCTTTAAAACCATCGGATCAATATCTGATGCCAATATCTTGAGATCTAGTCGGTGCGCTTCGGGGCATACGTCCAAAACTGTGCTTGCGAGGCAATAGGCTTCCTGTCCGGCTGAACACGCGGCGGACCAGAGACGTATGCATGCGCCGTTTCTCGCGCGTTCGATGATTGGGGGGAGTACCTCATTTTTTAATTGTTCAAAATGATGCTTCTCCCGAAAGAAATGCGTCACATTTGTTGTCAGGGCAGAAAGAAGATGAGTATTTTCCTTATTGCCAGTGGGGCTTTGAAGCAGGGTACAATATTCACGAAAACTACCTAATTTCAAGTCACGAACTCTTCGCGCTAGTCTCGAATAGACGAGTGGTTTTTTTGATTCCTGTAATGAAATGCCATATTTGCTACTTACAAGATTTGCGATCATTTCAAAATCAGCATCCGTAAACTCGTACTCTTTTCCAGTTGCATGATGCTTTTCCACTTTACCAATGACATTCATGCGGCGACCTGATCCTTTTTGGAAGAAAGGATTGAAAGGTTTATGATCTTTGTCATTTCTTCGCCAATTGCAATGATACCCAATATTGCTCTGGTCGTTGCATCCTCTGGTCCCCGCGGGATATCCCGAACCATATCGGTGCTGACGCCGATGATTTCCGATACAGATTCAACCAATAATCCTACAATTTTTTCTTCAACTGCCGTGATGATAATGACGTGGCGCTCGGTCGGTTCAATCTTTTCGAATCCGAGTTTCGCGGCTAGATCAACGATCGGTATGACTGCACCGCGCAAATTCATGACACCAAGAACATAGTCAGGTGAATGTGGGAGGATGGTCACAGGTGACCACCGGCGAATTTCGCGAATTTGTGTGATTTCGATACAAAAGTTTTGCCCGCCGGCGACAAGTGTGACGAACTCCATCTCTTTTGCCGTCATGGCATCAACTTGCTCTGACATGTGCCGCCTCTCTGTCATCTGTTGTTAGTCGGGTTTTTGCCGCCATGACTGATGTGATGGCATCAGGATCTATGATGAGGGCAATTTTACCGTCGCCGAGAATTGTGGCTCCAGAAACGCCATCGATTTCGCCGTAATTGCCCAGCATGCTTTTCACGACCACTTGGCGTTGATCAAAAATATCATCTACGGCCAAGGCGCATTGGGCGATTGACTCGGTCTGAACAAGCAATAGAACCCTATCGATCATGTCTTTTTGGCTCGGTTGACTCCCAAGTCGCTCTGCCAGATCGATAATCGGGACATATTCACCACGAATCCGAAACAATTCACTATTAAGACCAAGCTTGGCGATATCACTCATATCAGGGCGAATTGTCTCCAAGATGCTGGAGATTGGAACCACCATGGTTTGATCGCCAACGGTAATAATCATGCCGTCCATCACCGCCAGCGTAACAGGTAATGTGATAGAGAATGATGTGCCAAAACCAGGATTTGAAGTGATGGCGATGCGACCACCCAACGCAGTGATCGCCGTCTTGACGACATCCATACCCACCCCCCGCCCCGAGAGGCTGGTGACTTCCTCGGCCGTCGAGAAACCAGGCGCGAATAGCAAGTGATCAATTTCTTGATCGCTTAAGGCCGCGTCCGGCGCTATCAACCCTTTATTTATGGCGATGTCACGGATTCTGGACCGGTTCAACCCTGCCCCATCATCCGCAATTTCAATGACGATGCTGCCTGAACGTTGACTGGCCGACAAGCGGAGTTGCCCTTGACTGTCTTTCCTTTTCGCAACCCGATCTTCAGGCTTTTCGATACCGTGATCGATCGCATTTCTGATCATATGCGTAAGGGGGTCGGCCAATCTTTCGACAACAGTTTTATCAACCTCTGTCGCCTCACCCTCCGTGATCAATTCAACGTCTTTACCAGTTGCATCCGCTGCCTCGCGTGCGATTCGCATCATGCGCTGGAACAGCGGCTTCACAGGCTGCGCCCGGATGGCCATGACCCCTTCCTGGATTTCGCGCGCCAAAAATTTGTAGTCATCAAGATCGGCTAAGAGTTCGGCCAAGTTGGGCAGGTCCGCCTCTTGCAGTCTTTGCGAGATAACGGATTGGTTAATGATTAACTCGCCTACCGCGTTGATAAGCCGATCCACGCGCTCAGGATCGACCCGAAGAGTTGTTGCCGCAGGTTTCTTAGCTGGTCGTTGTTTTTGCTGCTCTTTTACTGGAGCTGCGGCCCCCGTCGGCCCGCCCATCGCCTCCGGCGCGTCGACAGTTTTGATCTCTTCGGCTGTTAACTCGTCAGCCAGATCAACGGATGGCTGCGCGGCAATGTCGTCAACCATGTCCAAAGAAACGACCTCAAGCGCACAGATATCATCCATGAATTGAAAGATATCGTGGATTTGCAGATCAGTCGTCAAACCCGCAATGTCAATCTGCCAGCTCAAATAGCCTTGCGACCATACAAAATCTGCGAACTCTGTTGGCAAATCCTGCATGTTTACGTCAACCGTCGCTTCGCCCAGTTCCATAAGCGCCGCAATGATTAATGCCGGGTCATGTCCTAACGCATAGAATTCCGCACTTGGGTGAAACGAAACGCAATACCCTGCGGGTCCGACGTCAGGCATTCCAACATCCAGCGACAGCGCCTCGAACACGAATTCTTCCTCGGCGGCATCTTGTTCGTCGCCTTCTGGACCCAGAAAGCCTTGCAATTCAGCAAGCATCGGATCGACCACAGCACGATTTGCAGGCGCGTTTTCACGCGCATCATCGACGAGATCCGCCAAGATATCCCCTGCCCGCTGCAATACGCGCATGAGTTTCTCATCTGTCTCCAGTTTTTCAGATCGCAGTTCGTCCAGAACGGTTTCGAACTTGTGGGCGAACCCCACCAGTTCGTCCAATGCAAAGGCACCAGCCGCACCTTTAATCGAATGCACGGCGCGAAACACAGCATTAACCGTTTCGGTGTCGGCGTGACCTTCACGCATCTCGGTCAAACCTTCGGTCAAAGCGATGATAAGGTCTTCACATTCCTCAAAAAAAGCTTCGAGAATGGAGGGATCATGCGCCATGACTACGCCCCGGTTAGTCGGCGAATGACGGAAATGAGTGACTCATCCTCGAAAGGTTTGACGATCCAGCCGGTGGCGCCCGCTTTTCGGGCTCGATCTTTTAGTGCTGGCCCACTTTCCGTTGTCAGCACAAGAACCGGAACCCCCCGGTTTGTGTCGCTGGCGCGGATATCTTCAATCACGCCAAAACCATCTTTGTTCGGCATGTTCACATCGGTGATAACCAGATCAGCGTGCTGTTCCTTGAATTTCTTAACGCCATCAACGCCATCGACGGCAGTTGTCACTTCAAAACCCGCCCCCTCGAGGGTCACCGTCAGAAGACTGCGGATCGTACGCGAGTCGTCAATCGCTAGAATATGAGTCATACAATCGCTCCTTCGTCAGAAAGCGGAGCGGCGAGCCCAAGGGTTGTGAGGCTTTCAAGACATCCGCCGCTTGGGTCGCGCAAGGTGAATGACACGCCGTCAGATGACCATTTTCGATGGGCAAAAAAGATCATTTGCGCAGCCAATCCGGTCATCCTGTCGACTGAGCCGCAGCCCAAGGCCACTGCTTGTCCCCGGCGTTCATGTAGAAAACCATGCAGTTTTTCACAGTCTTCAAGCTTCATCACTGGCGGTAGTTCGTAGATCGCGCAATCGGCTGTCATGATTTGGGCATTCCATCCGTTAAACCGGCCCCGGCAACCGGGGGTAAGAGACCAGGGTTATGACGGGTGGGCCATTAATTTCACGTAAACATCAGAACATGTCGCATAGCACAATCTATGCGCGGCCAAGTTCCGATACAGGCCATCCGGATTTCATGCGGATATTTGCGATCATGCGAACACCACGAACCCTTAATTGGCAGTTTTTCAGAAATACGACATCATGTGGTGAACCAAGGGTTTCAAGAGGCGCCGCAGTAAGGCCTGTCGGGTGCCACTCAGATCACCTGATGCATCAGTCCATGGCCTGCAAGCGTTTCAGAAGCGATGAGGTATCCCAACGCCCGCCGCCGAGCTTCTGGACGTCTTTGTAGAACTGGTCAACCAAAGCTGTGACCGGCAAACTTGCCCCGTTTTCATCCGCCGTGCTGAGGCAAATACCAAGATCCTTGCGCATCCAATCAACCGCAAAACCATGATCGAAATGGTCATCAAGCATTGTCTCGTAACGATTCGCCATTTGCCAACTGCCCGCCGCACCCTGACTAATCACTTCGACTACCGCCCGACCGTCCAGACCGGCTTTCTGGGCGAAATGCAATGCTTCGGACAAGCCCTGAACCAGCCCCGCAATCGCAATCTGGTTGCACATCTTTGTCATTTGACCGGCACCACTATCGCCGATGCGGCGACAAATCCGGGCATAGGCCCCGATGACAGCTTCTGCCGCGTCATAGCTTTCCTGGGTCCCGCCACACATCACTGACAAAACGCCGTTTTCCGCCCCTGCCTGACCGCCGGACACGGGCGCATCAACAAAGGAAATGCCCCGGCCTTCAGCAGCGTCAAACAGTTCGCGTGTGACAGCCGCCGACACGGTTGTATGGTCAACAAAGATGTTGCCGTCATCCATACCAGCAAAGGCGCCATCATCACCCAGACAGACTGAGCGTAGGTCATCATCATTGCCCACGCAGGCAAGGACCATATCCGCACCAGACGCCGCTTGCGCAGGCGTGGATGCCGCCTGACCGCCATGTTCGGCGACCCATTTTTCGGCCTTTGCACCCGTGCGGTTATACACCGTCACTTCATGACCAGCGGCCTGAAGGTGCCCGGCCATAGGGTAGCCCATCACGCCCAGCCCCAGAAACGCCAATTTCGCCATGCAACCGTCCTTTACGTGCAGATCAAGAATCACTGTCAGTTTTGGCCAATTCCCAAGGGATCGTAAATGCGCCAAGCGCGCTCGTTATGTCGTCCTTGCTTGCCGATCCATTATCGGCAATATGCGCCACAAGACCGCGTTTCTTGTCCTCGGTCACGGATTGCACTTCGGTGCCGATATCAGCCAAGGCTTCATTGAAAACACGGGTAATCGCCCGCTTGCGCAGATCCGGCTTGAATATCTTCCCGACGGCCGTCTTAGGTAATTCATCGAGTATTTCCAGATGCTTAGGGTGGGCTGCGCGTTCGTGAATGTGATCTTTGGCAAATTCGAGCAACTCATCTTCCGTGATGCTCGCACCGTCCACCAATTCGACAAAGGCGCAAGGCACCTCGCCGGCGTGCTTGTCCGGCTGCCCAATAGCGCCTGCAAAGGCGACGGCGTCGTGACCGGCCAGTGCCTCCTCAATCTCGGCGGGGTCAATGTTGTGGCCGCCTCGAATGATCAAATCCTTCGCGCGACCAGTGATCCATAGATAGCCATCGGTGTCTTTGCGGCCCAGATCGCCAGTGCGCAGATATTGCGCATTGGAAATCGTCCCGGGATAGAACAGCCCATCGTTTTTTTCGGCCTCGGTATACGTCTTGCCACCATAGACACCGGGGTTTGAGATGCAGATTTCACCGATCTCATCAACAGCAACTTCCTCACCCGTTGCCACGGACATGATCCTGACATCCGTATAAGGGAACGGCAGACCAATTGAGCCAACACGTTTTTCACCGTCGGGCGGGTTGATTGACACAAGACAAGTGGCTTCGGTCAGGCCGTAACCTTCGCAAATTGTCACGCCAGCCGCAGCTTCAAACCGCTTATAAAGCTCAAGCGGCAATGGGGCCGAGCCGCAAAAGGCCAGTCGCAGGGTCGAAATATCGGCATCTACCTTGCGCTGCATCAACGCCGACATGGCCGTTGGCACCGTGATCATGAACGTCACTTTGTGCTTTTCGATCAGCTTCCAGAAGTTGTCGAATACACCTTCGCCCCGATAGCCCTGCGGGGTCGGAAAGACAATTTCGGCACCAGAGCCAAGCGACGCCCCCATGCTCACAATCGTCGCAAAGACGTGAAACAGCGGCAGCGGACAGATTTGCACATCTGTTTCCGTGAACAGCAAACGACTACCAAGCCAAGCGTTGTAAACGATACCGGAATATCGGTGTTGCACGACCTTTGGCATGCCGGTCGTCCCACCTGTATGGAAATAGGTGGCCACACGGTCATTTGTGCTATCTTCGAACGTCAGTTCGGTTGGCTGCTTTGCCATCTCAGCATTGAAGTTAAGTACCCTGGCATCATGATTGCTCGGGTTCTTGGGGCGGATCAATGGGACAATCAGGCGCTTTAGCCCGGTCAGATAGCGATGCAGGTCAACCTCAAGGATCGTCTTTACATTCGGGGCAAAACGGACAGCCTCTGCCGCCTTTTGCGCAAGGTCAGACTTCGGGAAGGCGCGCATCGTAACCAACACTTTGGCATTCGTTTCGCGCAGGATAGAGGCGATCTGTTCAGCTTCGAGCAACGGATTAATAGGATTGACGATCCCAGCAACCTGCCCGCCAAGATAGGTCAGCACCGTTTCAGTCGCATTCGGCAACAAAAACGCCACAACATCGCTTTCACCAACCCCAAGAGACCGAAACAGATTTGCTGCTTGGCCCGTCTTGTCGCGCAGCTCTGACCAACTCAGCGTTTCACAGGGCGAATTGGGGTCTGACAACAGCCGGAAAGAAACAGCGTTACGCGGGCCGTGTTTTTTGGCCGTTTCGCTCAACAAGGCATAAGTCGTCTTGGGTAAGTCACGCGCATCCCAAGGCATTTCGTTTTCAATCGCATTGCGATCATCGATATTCGCGTAGACCATCGCGGTCTCCTCCCCTGTCATATCCTCCGCCAATGTTATCATTGGCGATTGGCCCCTCTTGGCCAGCGTGGGCAAAACGGGTCGGAATCGCAAGTATGACGCTACGAAAATCTTTTTTATTCTGCGGCAACACCGGCAGTGAATTGCAAACGGGCAAGCCGGGCATAAAGCCCGTCCTGGGCCACAAGGCTATCATGGGTGCCTTGCGCCACAATCTGCCCTGCATCAAAGACAATGATACGGTCGGCCTTTTTAACCGTCGCCAACCGATGCGCTACGATCAGCGTCGTCCGATTTTGGGCCAACGCCTCAACCGCCGTTTGCACGGCGCTTTCGCTTTCAGCATCCAGCGCGCTTGTTGCCTCATCCAGCAACAAAATCGGGGCATCGCGCAAAATCGCGCGCGCGATGGCGATACGTTGCTTTTGACCGCCCGACAGCATGACACCACGCTCACCAACGTAACTGTCATAGCCTTCGGGCAAGGCGGTCAGGAAGTCATGCGCAGCCGCTGCAATGGCCGCTTTTTCGACCTCCGCGTCCGTCGCATCAGGGCGACCGAAACGGATATTTTCGCGCGCAGTATCGGCAAAAATCACCGGGTCCTGCGGCACCAAGGCGATTTGCTGCCGGAACACGGACCGGTCAAATGTACGAATATCGGTGCCATCCAGCTTGATTGCGCCGCTTTGCGGATCATAAAAGCGCAGAGCCATTTGAATGACGGTGGTCTTGCCCGCGCCGGATGGGCCGACTAACGCAACTGTCTCGCCCGGGGCGATTTCCAGGCTGACATCATCCAGGGCCGAAATACTGGGGCGCGAGGGGTAGCTGAATTTCACATTATCAAAGCTGATCCGCCCGGTCAGCTGCGGAACGGCCTGCGGGTTCGCCGGATCGACAACTGTATCTTCGGCGGTCAGCAATTCGACCAGCCGTTCCGTCGCCCCAGCAGCACGCTGCAGTTCACCCCAGATTTCGGTCAATGCTGCCAACGCACCCGCCACCATGATCGTATAAATCATGAACTGGACCAGCTCGCCTTCGGTGATGTCGCCCGCTTGAACATCATTGGCACCCATCCACAAGAACCCGACAATCGCCGAAAAGGCCATGAAGATGACAATGGCCGTTAAAAAGGCGCGGGTCGCGATCCGCTTTTGGGCAGCGACAAAGCTCTTCTCGGTAACATTGTCGAATTTCAAACGGCTCAGTGCTTCATGCGAAAATGCCTGCACGGTCTGGGCTGACAACATCTGTTCGGATGCATCCCCACTGGATTCCGCGATAAGGTCTTGGTTTTCCTTGGACAGGTTGCGCACACGACGGCCCAGAAAGATGATCGGCAAAACGATGACTGGGATCGGCCAAAGCACGAGCAACGACATCTTGATCGAGGTGAACAGCATTAGCGCGATGCCACCGATAAAAATCAGAACATTGCGCAGCGCTACCGAAACAGAACTACCAATCACAGACAGGATCAAAGTCGTATCCGTGGTGATCCGACTCAATACCTCACCTGTCATGATTTTTTCAAAGAATGCAGGGCTCATCCCAATCATACGGCCAAACACAGCCTTACGAATATCGGCCACGACCCGTTCGCCCAGACGGGTCACAAGGTAGTAACGCATCGCCGTCCCAACGGCCAAAAGCGCGGCAATCCCGATCGCTGCCAGAAAATAGCTTTGCAGGATTTGACCTTCGCCAACATCGAAATTGTCGATAACGCGGCGGACGGCGAGCGGCAGGACCAGCGAAACACAAGCCGTCAGAATCAATGCGCCAAGTGCGGCAAACATGATCACCTTGTAGGGACGAACAAAGGGCCACAGTGCTTTCAGCGCGCCAATCTGTTTTGACGATGCACGTTCTTCGATAGCGTTCTTTTGGGGCGATGCCATAGTCGTCTCACATTTCTCTTGGGACGACATAAATATGCAGGTCAGGATTCACAAGGCGACGAAAGGTGCCAGTGTGACGCAATGCTGAAATGGGAGGATGGAGCGGGCGACGGGAATCGAACCCGTATCATCAGCTTGGAAGGCTGAGGTCTTACCATTACACAACGCCCGCGTCTCTGCTGGGGTAGGTATTTGACCTGATCAGCAACGTCAAGAAGCACATGCCGGGGAAACCGCGACAAGGCGGGATTGAGCTGCGATGTATAAGGGCGTCGTTTGGCTTGCCCAATCTCAGGCGCGTAGCTTGCCTTCGAAAAAACGCACAATCTGATCGGCGAACGCGTCACTGGTCAACGGCGTCTGCGCCCGCATTTCAGCATCGCTGCGAATGTCGGCTGGCAACACCTGCCCGCGTGTAGCAAGAAGGTCCATCAGAAATCCGGCCGTAAATTCGGGATGCGATTGGATCGTAAACGCCTTTTGCCCATACAAAAGCATCGCGTTTTCGCAAAAGTCGGAACTGGCCACGACCTGCGCATCCGCAGGGCGTTCCACAACCTGATCCTGATGCCACGCGATAATGCTCTGATCGCCAAACATCTCGGACTGATAGGATTGCGGCCCAACGGACCAGCCCCCGGCATATTTTTCCACTTTGCCGCCCAGTGCCTGCGCCAGAATCTGATGCCCGAAACAGATTCCCACAGTCGGAACAGCCGCGTCATATACATCACGCAAAAACGCCTCTAACGGGGGAATCCAAGGGTGATCTTCATACGCGCCAAAGCGGGACCCGGTGATCAACCATCCATCCGCCGCGTCCGGGCTGTCAGGAAAAACGCCATCCAATACCGGATAGCTGTCAAACGCGAAACCACGGTCGGCCAGATAGTTGATAAAAAACTGATCGTAATCGCCATGCTGCTGCACGGTCTGTTCCGGCGCCCGGCCGGTTTGTAAAATTCCGATCTTCATTTTCTTCAACGCGCCAATTTGTCTTTCACCGCATAATACCATGATCCGATCACCGAATAGGGCACGCGGAACATGCGGCCACCGGGGAAGGGAATCCATGGCACCTTTTCGAATACATCAAAGCGGGACATGTCGCCATCAATCGCTTCGGACAGGATGCGCCCGAATGTATGCGACCCTGTCACCCCGTGGCCGGAATACCCATGCGCGAAATAAGTGTTATCATTCAGCCGCCCTAATTGCGGCACACGGCTAAAGGAAAGCGCGAAATTCCCGCTCCAGGCGTAGTCGATACCGACATTACGCAGCGCAGGGAAAACCCGGTTAAGGTTCTTGCGCAGCTTGGCTTCTATATCTTTGGGATCAGCGCCACCATAAACCGTACCGCCCCCAAACAGCAGGCGGTTGTCCGCGGACAGGCGGAAGTAATCCAAAATGTACCGCACATCCTCGACGCATGTATCGGTCGGCAGTAACGTCTTCGCCTGCGCATCCGAAAGCGGTTCGGTCGCCATGATCTGCGTCGACACGGGCATCACACGATGGGTCAGTTTCGGCACAACGTGACCCAGATAGGCGTTACCACATAAAACCAGTTTCTTGCAGGTAATCGTGCCTTGATCGGTATGGATCACAGGTTGAGCGGCCACATGATCCACCTTGCGTACAACGGACCCTTCAAAGATCGTGCCGCCATTTTCCTCAAACGCGGCGGCCTCTCCCAATGCCAGATTCAGCGGGTGCATATGGCCACCCGCATGGTCGATCATGCCGCCCACATAGGCATCGGTGCCCACATAGTCGCGGATCTTGTCCGGCCCGACCATTTCCTGGGTTTCAATGCCATATCCACGCCAAAGGGCCAGCCGATCCTCAAGTTCGCGCATATGGGCGCTCGTATAGGCGGTAAACAGGTTTGTCGGCTTCAGGTCACATTGGATATCATATGTCTTGACCCGGTCGCGGATGATGTCGGCACCTTCCATGACAAGGCCAGCGACGAAATTGGCAGTATCCTGACCGTAACGCCGTTTGATCGTCTGCAAGGACGCATTCAACCCGTTAACGATTTGACCACCATTACGGCCAGACGCGCCCCACCCAATCTGTGCGCCTTCGACCAGCGCGACATTATAGTTTTTCTCGGCCAGATGCAGGGCGGTAGACAGGCCTGAATAACCCGCACCAACAACGCAAATGTCAAACGACTGATCGCCATGCAGCGGCCGGCGCGTGGGCTGTGGATTGGCAGAGGCGGCATAGTAACTGCCCGTATGCGCGCCGGTTCCGGCATAACTGTCAGCAGGACGACCCATCAGATATGCTCCGCATAAGTCAAATGTTCAAACGGGGTCACGTCCTGAAGGAAACGGGCGATTTCCTGACGTTTAGCCAGCACCAACAAGTCGCAAAGGGCGTCAGGAAGTATCTGACGGGTCAGTTTGCCAGCCGCGAAAGCAGCAACCGCTGCGGCCCAGTCGGTTGGCAGTTGCTGGGCATCTGACACATAGGAATTGCCATCGACGGGGTGCGGTGGGGTATCCCCATTCTCTATACCAATCAAAGCCGCGCCAAGAACCGCAGCCAAAACCAGATAGGGGTTCGCATCAGCCCCGGCCACCCGATGTTCGATCCTGCGCGCCGCGTGCGGGCCACCGGGAATGCGGACCGCTGCCGTCCGGTTCTCATAACCCCAGGAAATTGCGGTGGGCGCATGCGAATCCGGACTAAGACGGCGATAGCTGTTAAAATGCGGGGCAAAGATCAGCGCTGTTTGGGGCATCGCCTCCAACAGGCCCGCAACCGCATGCTTCAAAACACCCGACCCTTCATCGGTGCCGTCATCAAACACATTCTGGCCCGACGCATCGAGAAGGGAAAAATGCACATGCAAGCCACTACCTGCAGCGTCACCATGCGGTTTGGCCATGAAATTTGCGGCGAACCCATGTTTCTGGGCAAAGCCCTTGACGATGGTCTTGAACAAGATCGCATCATCTGCGGCCAAAAGGGCATCGTTATGGTGCAACAGGTTCACTTCGAACTGGCCACGGCCGCATTCCGAAATGGCGGCGTCGGCAGGAATGTCATTGGCGGCGCAGGCCGCATAAATATCGTCCAGCAACGGGGTGACGGTATTCAGTTGCTGCAATGACAAGACGCCTTCGACTGAAAACCGACGATCATCTGGCGATAACGGGGTCAGGTAGAATTCCAACTCGGTGGCAACAACGGGGGTGAGGTCGCGGGCATGAAAGCGTTCCAAAACCCGCGAAAGAGCCTGACGCGGGTCAAACGGGCTTGGTGCGCCGGTTTCGTCAAACATCCAGACGGGGACAAGCCCAGCCTGTGATCCCAACCATGGGGCGGCCATCACCTCATCACGGATCGGGCGGCATATGCCATCGCCATCGCCCTTCTCAAAAATCAAGGCATTGCCTTCAACATCGCGTCCCCAGATATCAATAGCGGAGGCTGAAAACGGCATACGAATTCCTCCGTCCAGCGCTTTTTCCGCCTGCCCGCCCGGGATGCGTTTGCCGCGTGCAACACCATTCAAATCGGTCAACATGATGTGGATCGATGTCAGGTCGTCTGGTGCAGGTGCGGAATACGCCATCAGCGGGTTGCCCATAATGTGATATCATTTATTTCGATGTGATAACATTATTGACCAAAGTCAAGTTACCATTTAGCAATCTGGCCCATAACAACCTGGCCTTTCAGATGATGTATGACATCCCAGACCTTGAGATGACGGCTGATATTACAAGCCAGGAACGCGCCTATCAGCGCCTACGCCACGCGATCCTCGTGGGAGCGATTCCGACCGGGGCGACCCTGACAATGCGTGGGCTGGCCGACAAGCTGGGCATCGGCCTGACCCCGATCCGCGAAGCGTTGCGACGGCTGAACTCCGAAGCGGCCATTCAGATGCAGGACAACCGGCGCATGCTGGTGCCGGCAATGACCGCAGGCCGTTTCGACGATTTGATCGCGACGCGGATCGCATTGGAAACCCACGCCGCAAAACGGGCTTTGCCCTATGTTTCCAACGTGCTGATCGATTCCTTGCAAGCGATAGATGCGCAGATGGACGCCGCACTCTCGGCGGATGACTATGATGCGCTGACCGTGCTTAATCAGGCTTTTCATAGTAAGCTCTACTGCGCAAACCCAAACCAGACATCCATGTCACTGGTTGAAAGCGTCTGGCTACAACTGGGTCCGTTTCAACGTGAAGTCATCACAGCGCTCGAAACATTTTATGTCGTTGACCGGCACAAGGAAATCCTGACGGCGCTGGAAACCCGTAACGAAGCCGCGCTGGTCGCCGCCATCCAACACGACATCGAAGACGGCGTGGGGGCCGCAGGCAAAAATGCCATCGCATCACGGTCAAAGGCCAAGATTGCCTAAAACTTGTCCCGAAATGAGTACCACAGCATCGCCAAGACAAGCAGCGGATGTTGAAAACCTTTGCCGCCCGGAAAGCGCGGCGTTGGGATTTGCGCCATGATGTCGAACCGCTCCGCCTGCCCGGCGATCGCCTCCGCTGCGATCTGCCCCGACAACGTGCCCAATGCCACCCCCTGCCCCGAAAACCCGGACATGCTTAGGATGTTACCGCCATAACGGACAAAATGCGGCAGACGGTTCATGGTGATACCAAGTGTTCCGCCCCAAGCATAATCCACTTTCACGTCGGCCAGTTGCGGGTAAATTTCGGCCAATGCCGGGCGCACCTTGCCTTCGATATCTTTGGGAAAGCGGTAGCCATAGCTCTCCGTGCCACCAAACAGCAATCGATGGTCGTCACTAAAGCGAAAGTAGTTCACCACGAACTTGGAATCGGCAACAGCGACATTCCCCCGCAAAATGGCTTCCTGTGCGTCGGGGGTCATGGGCGCCGTCGCAAGAATGAAGTTGTTGATCGGCATGACGCGGCGGGTGACGTCACCGTGCAGATCTCCAATATAGCCGTTACACGCCAAGACCAGATGATCTGCCGTGACCTTGGCCTGATTGGTATGCACAACGGGCTTTTGACTATCCGTGATGCGGGTAACCCGCGACCCCTCGTGCAGTTTTGCGCCTGCTGCCTGGGCCATCCGCCCAAGACCCAGCGCCAGTTGCAGCGGGTCAATATGGCCAGAGCGGGTGTCCAGCGTGCCGCCGTGATAGGCGGGCGACGCCACAATCTCCTGTATTTCGGATTTCGTAACAAAGCGGATGTCGCTGTAATCATAGTCGCGGTGCATCTTTTCGACATAAGCTTTGGAATGATCGACAAAGCGTTCCCTGTGATCCGCATGCACGATACCCGGATGGAAATCGGCATGGATCAAATCGGATGTCGACAAATCGCGGACCAATTCGACCGCCTGCGTACCAATATGCCAAAGCGCATGCGCCCGGTCCTTGCCAAACATCTGTTCCAACTCGTCCTGGTCACGACGCTGACCTTGCCCAACCTGACCGCCATTGCGGCCTGATGCACCAAAGCCGATCCTTTGTGCCTCGACCAAGCGGACGTCATAGCCCCGATGCGCCAGATGCAATGCCGTCGAAAGGCCGGTAAATCCGCCACCCACAACGCAAACATCGCATCGGACATCGCCTTGCACCGGCGCGCAGTTTCCCAAGGGCTGCGCATTCGCAGCGTAGTAGGTCCCCGGATAGGCGCCGGGACTGTCATTGATATCCAGAAGGTTCATCAAACGTGCAACAGCAGATGCCGCCGTTCCCAGGGTGAGATTTCGCGCTGATATTCCTCGTTTTCGGCCCGTTTGATATCAAGATAGAGCTTGCAGAATTCAGGCCCCAGCACATCCCAGATTTCGTCGGCCTCTTCGAACCACGCGAGGGCCGCGATCAAGCTGCCCGGCAAGGGGTTATCCACTTCGAAAACCTCATCCACCGCCTCACTGCGCGGGGCAATCTTATTGCGCATGCCCAAAAGCCCGCAAGCAAGGGAGGCGGCGATCGCCAGATAAGGATTACAATCCATCCCGATCACCCGGTTTTCAACCCGACGAGCGTCAGGGCCAGAATGTGGTATCCGCAAACCCGTCGTCCGATTATCTGCCGCCCATTCAAGATTGGCCGGCGCGCTTTGCCCGTCAATGGTGATACGACGATAGGAATTCACATAAGGCGCCAACAGCGGAACAGCTTGGTTGAGGTATTTCTGCGATCCCCCGATGAAATGATAAAACGCATCCGAAGGCGTCCCATCCTCGTTCGAGAATATGTTTTTTCCGGTTTTCTTGTGGATGATGGACTGATGCAGATGCATGGCACTGCCAGGCTCGTCCCGCATCGGTTTGGCCATGAAGGTTGCAAACACCTCATGCTTCAACGCCGCCTCGCGGATGGTCCGTTTGAAGTAAAACACCTGATCGGCCAAATTCATCGGGTCGCCATGTTGCAGATTGATCTCGATCTGACCCGCGCCGCCTTCCTGAATGACGGTATCGATTTGAAGGCCTTGTTCTTCTGCAAAATCATAGACGGTGTCGATCACCGGCCCGTATTCATCCACCGCCGCCATGGAATAGACCTGACGACCGAAACCCTTTCGGCCCGTGCGACCAACAGGCGGTTCTATCGGTTCATTTGGATCGACATTCTGCTTTGTCAGATAGAATTCCAGTTCGGGGGCCACGACCGCTTTCAGGCCAAGCACATCATACAAATCAAGGACCCGCCGCAACACGGTTCGCGGTGCGATTTCCAACGCACCGTCCTCACGCTCTTTCATGTCGCAGATGACTTGCAATGTGGGCACACCAGCCCACGGCACAGCCGATGCAGTAGATAGGTCAGGAACCAATACAACATCCCGTTCCAACCATTGGTTGGTGATATCCATGTCCACGTATTCACCTGATATCGTTTGGTAAAAAAGGGAAATAGGCAGAAAATACGTCTCATCCGGCCTGAACTTCCGGGCCAGCATCGCCTTGCCACGGGACGTGCCAGCAAGGTCGGGGATCACGATTTCAACCTCTTCGACCGCCTGACCGTCAAGATAACTTGCGCAAGCGGCGGGCAGATGGTCCAACCATGCCTCCGTCGCGTTGGTGTGCTTCCGCTTTTTCATAATACCCGGCTTTCTAATTTGATCAAATTTTTGGCGACTACGGCGCAGAAATAAGCAAACGACTTTGCTCTAGGTCATCCCGCATCGCCTGCGCGGCTGCGTTTTCGTCGCGCCTGCTAAGTGCCTCAAGCAGTTCACTATGCTTATCCGGCATATTTGCGGTGCCATATCGGCCACAAACAATACGCAGGCTAGGTCCGATCTGAACCCATAGTGACCGCGCGGTATGAAACAGGACCTGCGACCGGGCAGTTTCATAGATGGCGAAGTGAAAGCGGTTATTACGTTCAAGATATGCTTCTACATCACCGTGATCGAGAGCATCATTAATCTGCGTATCAATGTCCTGCAGCCGATCAATTGTCTGCGCGGTCATGTTCTTTGTCGCCTGACGCGCGAGCTCTGGTTCGACCATCAACCGCAAGAAATAGATATCATCAATATCCTTGTCGCTGAGTTCCGGCACAATAATCCGGCGGTTTTCCAGCGATGTCAGCGCATGTTCCGCTGTGAGCCGCCGCAATGCTTCCCGGACAGGCGTCGTTCCGGCATGTATCTCTTCTGCCAACCCAAAAATAGTCAGCGCCTGCCCCGGCGCAAACCGGCCCAGCAGGATCATGTCCTTTAACCGACTGTAGACGGTTAAATGCTCTGGTATTTTGGCTTCGCTGTTCATTCTCTGCGTAATCAAGGAGGGGTCGAGAGGCACTCAAGCGAAATTCCTTGCAATTGTCAAAGTTTTGATCAAATTATTCTTGAAACAGAGGAGCGCTCTATGAGAACCACAACATTCACGATTGCACTTGGACTTGCCGCGACGACGGCAATCGCTGACGAAGTCCGCGTTTATAACTGGTCAGACTATATCGACGAAGAACTGCTCGAGAAATTCGAAGCGGAAACCGGTATTGAGCTGATTTACGATGTGTTCGACAGCAACGAAGTGCTTGAAACAAAGATGTTGGCTGGTTCGTCTGGCTATGATGTTGTTGTGCCCTCGGGCACGTTTCTCCAGCGCCAAATCACAGCTGGTGCTTTTCAAGAGTTGGATCGTTCCAAACTGCCAAATGCCGAGAACCTGTGGGACGTGATCGAAGAACGGACCGCGCAGTACGACCCCGGTAACGCCTATTCAATCAACTACATGTGGGGCACAACCGGGATCGGCGTGAATGTCGGCAAGGTGCAGGAGATTCTGGGTGATGATGCCCCGATCGGGTCTTTGGCTCTTGTTTTCGAGCCGGAGAATATGGAAAAATTGGCCGCATGTGGCGTTCACATGCTGGATGCCCCATCTGAGATCATTCCTGCTGCGCTGAACTATATCGGTGAAGACCCCGACAGCCAGGACCCAGACGTGATTGCCAAGGTCGAACCACTTTTGATGGCGGTTCGCCCTTACGTGACCAAATTCCACAGCTCTGAATATATCAACGCATTGGCCAACGGTGATATCTGCGTCGCTGTCGGCTGGTCCGGTGACATCCTGCAGGCCCGCGACCGCGCGGCAGAGGCCGATAATGGCGTCGAAATCGCCTATAACGCCCCTGCTGAGGGTGCGTTGATGTGGTTTGACCAGATGGCCATCCCTGCCGATGCCCCGAACCCCGATGCCGCGCATCAGTTCCTGAATTTCATTCTGGATGCTGAAAACATGGCAGCTGCGTCGAACTATGTTTACTATGCGAATGGCAACGCCGCATCGCAGGAATTTCTGGTCGAAGACGTGATCGGCGATACAGCGATCTACCCGGACGAGGCGACGCTGGAAAACCTGTACACAACGACACCTTACGCACCAAAAGTGCAGCGCACAGTGACCCGGCTGTGGACAAAGATCAAATCAGGCACCTAAGCTTGATCTTGGGCCAGTGCCATTTGGGCGCTGCCCACCAACACGGGGTACGCTATGCCTTCTGACCACGCCTCAGGTTTCGCCCCTTGGGAAGATGCCGACGCCACACCATTAATCTCATTTGATGGTGTCACAAAACAGTTTGGCAGCTTCACCGCCATCGACAATATTGATCTGCAAATCTATCCAAAAGAATTCTTTGCCCTGCTTGGCCCATCCGGCTGCGGCAAGACGACCCTTATGCGGATGCTGGGCGGTTTTGAAGATGTGACCGAGGGCACAATCACTATCGACGGCCAGAACATGGCAGGCATCCCCGCCAATAAGCGGGCGGTGAACATGATGTTCCAGTCTTACGCGCTGTTCCCGCATCTGAGTGTTGCTGACAATATCGCTTTTGGCCTGAAACGCTCTGACATGCCAAAATCCGAAATCCAGGGCCGTGTCGATGAAATGCTGCGTCTTGTGCAATTGCAAAAGTTCGCCAGGCGCAAACCACACCAGATATCCGGTGGACAGCGCCAGCGTGTCGCACTTGCTCGCGCTTTGGCAAAGGCACCAAAACTCCTGCTACTGGATGAACCGCTGGGCGCGCTGGATAAAAAGCTGCGGCAGGAAACCCAGTTTGAGCTGATGGATATCCAGGAAAAGACGGGCACGACATTCGTCATCGTGACCCATGATCAGGAAGAAGCGATGACAGTCGCCAGCCGCATCGCTGTGATGGATAACGGCTTACTGAAACAGGTCGACACGCCCGACCGGGTCTATGAAAGCCCCAACTCCGTCTACGTGGCGGATTTCATCGGCGACGTGAACATCATTACTGGCACCGCGTCTGAGGTGCTGGAAAACACGCAACTGATATGGGCCGAAGGCGCAACTCCGATCACCGGCATGACAGGCAGCCGCGTCGTACAAGGTGAACCTGCAAGTTTCGTGATCCGCCCAGAAAAGGTGTCGATCAGCAAAGATGAGCCGCAGGCCGCAAACAAGGTTCAGGGCAAGGTGATCGACATCGCCTATCTGGGTAACATGTCGACCTATCACGTTGCCCTGGCAAACGGCGTCATCGTGAAATCACAAACCGCCAACAACCGGCGGATCGCCCGGCGCGATATCACATGGGAAGACCCGGTCTGGCTATCCTGGACGGACACGGCTGGCTTGGTCTTGCGGGACTGACGAGATGCGCAGGCTTCTTATAAGTATCCCTTATTTATGGCTGTTGATCCTGTTTTTGGTGCCTTTTGGCATCGTGTTGAAAATCGCGCTGTCCGATGTTGCCCTGTCGATCCCGCCTTATACGCCGCAGCTTGACCTGTCCGACGGTTGGACAGGGTTTCGTGCATTCTGGGCAGAGCTTGATCTTGAAAACTTCTGGTTCCTGACCGAAGACGACCTGTATTGGAAAGCCTACCTTTCCAGCCTGAAAATCGCGTTGATCGCGACATTCCTGACACTACTTGTCGGTTTCCCAATCGCTTACGGCATGGCAAATGCCCCGAATCATTGGCGTCCAACGCTGATGCTGCTGATCATTCTGCCGTTTTGGACCAGCTTTCTGATCCGCGTTTATGCGTGGATTGGAATCTTGTCGAACGAAGGGTTTTTAAACCAGTTTCTGATCTGGACAGGGATTCTCGCTGAGCCAGCCAAGATCCTGAACACCGACATCGCTGTCTATATCGGCATCGTCTACACTTACCTGCCTTTCATGGTGTTACCGATCTATGCAACCTTGGAAAAGCTGGACGGCACATTGCTCGAAGCCGCAGAAGATCTCGGCTGCACCCGTATTCAGGCATTCTGGTCCGTCACGGCACCGCTGTCCAAACCGGGTATTATCGCGGGCTGCTTTCTTGTCTTCATTCCAGCCTTGGGCGAATTTGTTATTCCCTCGCTGCTGGGCGGGTCCGACACGCTGATGATCGGCAAGGTTCTCTGGGAAGAGTTCTTTTCTAACCGCGACTGGCCCGTGGCCTCTGCCGTCGCGGTTATCCTGCTGCTTATCCTTGTCGTGCCCATCATCCTGTTTCAGCGCAACGAACAAAAACAGCGGGAGGCAGAACAATGAGGCGCATGACCTCCTTCAACGTGGTCTCACTAACCGTGGGCTTCGCGTTCCTCTATATCCCAATGCTAATTCTCGTGATCTACAGCTTCAACGCATCAAAGCTGGTGACCGTCTGGGGTGGTTTTTCCACCAAATGGTACGGCGAACTTATGCAGAACGAGGCTTTCCTTGATGCCGCCTGGGTCACGATCAAAGTGGGACTGATTTCCTCTACGATTGCCACGATCCTTGGCACCATGGCAGCCTTTGTCCTTGTGCGTTCAGGTCGGTTTTTTGGTCGCACGCTGTTCTCGGGGATGATCTACGCCCCGCTGGTGATGCCCGAAGTGATCACTGGACTATCACTGTTGCTTCTCTTCATCTCTATCGGGTTGCCGCGCGGTGTGACCACAATCGTCCTCGCGCATGCGACGTTTTCAATGTGCTACGTGTCTGTGGTTGTCAGTTCGCGCATGGCCAGTTTTGACCGGTCATTGGAGGAAGCCGCCTATGATCTTGGCTGCACCGGTTGGGATGCGTTCAAAAGCGTGACCTTGCCTATCATCGCACCCGCCGTGATCTCGGGGTGGTTGCTGGCGTTTACACTGTCACTGGACGATCTGGTGATCGCCAGCTTCACGGCCGGTCCAGCCTCAACAACTCTACCAATCAAAATTTTCTCTTCCGTCCGGCTGGGGGTGAGTCCAGAGATCAACGCGCTGTCGACGATCATCATCGCCATCGTAACGTTCGGTGTCATCACCGCCTCAATCACCTCAAAACGCGCGATTGTAAAACAGCAACGCGAGGAGCAGATGGCCGATGCATAATATCAGAGCATTACGATTGGCGTGATATCGGCCAAGCCAATCGAAATGGTCACCGGACAGCCTTTACTCGCTACTCTTTCAACAACAGCCACAGCGCCACAACCGTCAGCCCGACACCGGCCAGCACAAGCACGGGCGGCCAACCACCCCCAAGTGCAACACCCCAGACGATAACCCATGAAGGGGTCAGATAGGTATACGCCATCACCTTCGAACTTGGCAGGCGTAGCGTCGCAAACTGCAACAGCGTGAAGGTGGTCGCACTGGCAAAGACCGCCGTATAAATGATTGTGATCCAGACGATACTGGGAAGTGCCGCCCATTCTGTCGCCCGCAAATCGTGCCAGCCAACGACGGTCAACATCACGGCCCCCACCAGCAACACGCCAAAGGTAAAAACCACGGCAGGCTCGCCCCGGTTCAGCTTGCGGACCAACGGGGTATACACCGCATGGGCCACGCAACCCCAGAAATAGATCAGCTCACCCTGCCCGACCTCAAACCGCAGGATCGCCGCAAGGTCCGCTCGAAAAATCACCCAAAGCGCACCAAGCGCACCGATAAAAAGGGCGAGCCCCATCCGTAGTGTCAGGACCTGCCGCAAAAGCAACCAGCCAAACCCGGCAGACAAAATGGGTGTCAGTGTGAACACAGCCGCAGCACTGACAGGCGGCGCTGTTTTCAGCCCTTCAAACATCAGCACAAAATATGTCGTCAGAAACCCCGCAAGCACGACATAGCGCCATGGGGCCGCGGCAGCCTCCCGCCGGATCACGGTTGTTGCCAGAATGGCGACCCCGATCACGATCACCGCGATCCAGAAACGAACGGCATTCAGCGCGAGCGGTGATATCGCGTTCGCTGCCATTGCGCCCAATGCAAAGGACCCCGCAACAAGCATTGAAAACAGAAGCATCGCAAGATGCCCCAACTGCGCGGGGCGCATTAATGCGACACGCTTTTCATATGTTCTTTGAGAAACCGCAGAAACGCCTGAACCTTGGTCGTTCTGTGCAGATCAACATGGGTGACCAGCCACAATGGCGCCGACCAATTCTCCTCGCTTGGGATCACCTCGGTCAGCTCAGGGTTCCTGTCGACCTCCTGACTGATGACAAAACCGATACCCGCGCCTGCCATGATGGCATCCAGCATATTGCGGTTGTCATTGGCGCGATAGGTGTACCGTTCTTCCGGTACCCTTTCACGCAGCCAGATACCAAACGGGGCGCGTGATTTTTCGTTATCGTACACAACGAAGTAATGGTTCGGCAGGTCCTCTATACCTGTCGGTATCCCGTGCTGCGCAATATAGGCATCGGATGCTGCCAGTGACATGCGCTGCGACATGAAGGGTTGCACGACATTGTCAGGCTCCTCTGGCATAGAACCTGCGCGGATGGCGACATGCGCCTCGCCATATTCCAATCGGAACACCCGGTCACCAGTCCGGTAGCGAATGCGCACCTCGGGATGTTCGGCCTGAAAGGCCACCATCACCGGGGTCAGCATTCCCGACAACATATCCAGCGAGGTGATGACGAGATCGCCCGACACACCCTCGCCCTGTCCTTTAATCCGTCCGGCCAGTTGAGTGAATTGATCGTCTGTCGCCTGCGCGACCTGAAGCAGGTCTTGGCCGGCCTCCGTTGCCGTGTATCCACGCGCGTGGCGCTGGAACAGTTTGACCCCCAACCTGCCTTCAAGCGCATCGATATGGCGGATCACAGTCGCATGATGCACACCCAGCGCCTCTGCGGCACCACTGACTGTCCCTCTACGGGCAACCTGAAATGCGGTGCGAATCTCATCCCAGTTATCCATACCTAATCCTGTGCATCCACAAACATACCTTGTGAAAAATCCGGCATTTCGTTCGCAGATGCAATAGCTACTTTGATGCCAACCATAATCAGGAGCAATCACATGACAACTGTCCTACATATCAACGCGTCAGGCACAATTGACCAATCCACCAGCCGCGCATCGACCGGCACATTGGTCGCGCGTCTTGCACCCACACGCATCATCTCGCGCGATCTGGCAAAATCGCCGCTTCCGCAGGTTGACGAGACATGGATCAATGCTCGGCTAGTGCCAGAAGCGGACCGGACGGATACGGAGCGCGCGGCGTTGGCCCTGTCTGATGAACTGATCGGAGAGCTACAGGCCGCCGATGTCGTTGTGATTGGGATGCCAATCTACAACTTCGGCATGCCGGCCGCGCTCAAGGCGTGGATTGACCTTGTTGCCCGGCCCGGTGTGACCTTCCACTATACTGAAAACGGCCCCATCGGACTGCTTGAAGGCAAACGCGCGATCGTCAGCGTGGCGTCGGGCGGGGTGCCTGTGGACAGCGCCGTAGATTTTGCAACACCGCACATGCGTCAGGTCCTGCGGTTTATCGGAATTACCGAGGTTACCATCGACATCGCCAAGGATACCGTTTCAGCGACCGCAGCCTAGTTGCGCATGAATGCAAGCAAGACAGTGGGTTGATCCAATATCGCGACCTGCATAACACTGCGATATGAAAATCATCCGTAACACATCCCAACAACTGATCTTGCGGGATGTTTCCTGGATCATTGCCATAGTATTTTCAGCCTTCATTCTGGCGATGCTCGGGTTCGGGCTGAACGCCCTATTCGCCGGTGACATGGTGGGTGCGTTCTGGGGGTTGCTGGCTATCCCCACCTTTCTGTGCATCTTTCTTGTTGCATTTGTCCGCCGAGACGAAGTTATCCTGGATCGCAGCCGCAACCTGGTTGAACTGCGCCATTCAACCTTTCTCGGCCGGACCCGCGTTAAGCACGAACTGACCCGTCTTGAGCGGGCACTGACGCAGTGCCCATTATGGCGGCAAAGGTGGCGCAACCTATCGGGTCGCACTGGTGCTGGGTGGTGGTATGGACGCGGGAACACATCCAGTAACACCAGTCTACTCCAGCGGGAACGGCGCGAAACGGGCGGCTGATACAATCAACGATTGGCTGGCGCAGGATGTTGACTCAACTGACCGCCAGGCGTAAACGGCCCCCAATACCCGGATAGCGCCAGCTTTCCGGTCCCCGATCTTTAGGGGATCGCCCTCCGTCAGCGCGTCGCGCCCACGGGGGCGCTACTGCTTTTTGCCGCGCGTTCTTATATAGGCACGGTAACCGAAACGACGTGAGGGCCTTGGCCGATGTTTGAAAATCTATCCGAACGCCTGTCCGGTGTATTCGACAAGCTGACCAAGCAAGGTGCGCTATCCGAAGATGACGTCAAAACCGCCCTGCGCGAAGTGCGCGTCGCGCTGCTAGAGGCCGACGTGTCGCTGCCGGTGGCCCGCGATTTCGTCAAAGCGGTGCAGGAGAAGGCAACCGGTCAGGCGGTGACCAAGTCGATCACCCCCGGCCAGCAGGTCGTCAAAATCGTCCATGACGAATTGCAACATGTCCTGACCGGCGACGACGATCCCGGCGCGCTAAAAATCGATAACCCACCCGCCCCAATCCTGATGGTCGGTCTGCAAGGTTCCGGTAAGACGACCACGACAGCAAAACTGGCCAAGCGGTTGAAAGACCGCGAAGGCAAGCGGGTGCTGATGGCCTCGCTTGACACCAACCGCCCCGCTGCGATGGAACAGTTGGCGATTTTGGGCGGCCAGATTGGCGTGGACACACTGCCCATCGTGCCAGGTGAAACGCCTGTGCAAATCGCCAAACGCGCGAAGACGCAGGCCAGCCTTGGCGGGTATGACATCTATATGCTCGACACGGCGGGCCGTCTGCACATTGATCAGGAATTGATCGCGCAGGCCGCCGAAGTGCGCGATGTTGCCACCCCGCGCGAAACGCTGCTGGTCGTCGATGGCCTGACCGGTCAGGACGCAGTGAACGTCGCACAGGAATTTGACGACAAGATCGGCGTGACCGGTGTTGTTTTGACCCGGATGGACGGGGACGGACGCGGCGGTGCAGCCCTGTCGATGCGTGCGATCACCGGCAAACCGATCCGCTTTGTCGGCTTGGGCGAAAAGATGGACGCGATTGAAACGTTCGAACCCGAACGGATCGCGGGCCGCATCCTTGGGATGGGCGACATCGTGGCGCTTGTCGAAAAGGCACAGGAAACCATCGAGGCCGAACAAGCCGAGCGCATGATGAAACGGTTCCAAAAGGGCCGGTTCAATATGAATGACCTGAAAATGCAGCTTGAACAGATGATGAAGATGGGCGGCATGGAAGGGATGATGGGCATGATGCCCGGTGCCCAGAAGATGGCCAAACAGATGGATCAGGCAGGCTTTGACGACAGCATCCTGAAACGCCAGATCGCCCTGATCAATTCAATGACCAAGAAAGAACGGGCAAACCCCGACCTGCTTGCCGCGTCGCGCAAGAAGCGGATCGCCAAAGGTGCCGGTCTGGAAGTGTCCGAACTCAACCGCCTTGTGAAGCAACACAAGCAGATGGCGGGGATGATGAAGAAGATGGGCAAGGGCGGCATGCTGAAACAAGCCATGAAAGGCATGTTCGGCAAAGGCGGCGGCATGCCCGACATGAACGACCCCGAGGCGATGGCGAAGGCGGCAAAGGAACTGCAAGGCAAGATGCCCGCAGGCATGCCCGGCCTTGGCGGCGGCGGCATGCAACTGCCCCCCGGCCTTTCCGGCTTTGGAAAAAAGAAGTAACGCCATGTCATCATTTTGCCCAAAATACTCCCGCCGGAGGCATCCCCACGTCACCGCAATCACCGCGGCAGAAACGGTGCGCCAATCCAAAAATGTCGTCGCGCGTCAGCGCGTCCGCCGGATCAGATAATGACACCCGCCCCCACCCTCACCACAACGCGTCTAGAATTGCGCGGCCCGCAGAAACGGGACCTTGCGGCCTTTACCGCATGGGTCACCCGATCTGACCGGATGGAGGTTGTGGGCGGCAAAGGCACCGAACGGGACGCCTGGCGCGGCTTTATCGCAGGGATCGGGCATTGGAACTGGCACGGCTACGGGTTTTTCACCGTGACAGAGCGGGAAACCGGTGTGGCTACGGGCCGGGTCGGGATCGTGAACCACATCGAATGGCCGCAGCCGGAACTGGCATGGCACATGTTTGATGGCTATGAAGGCAAGTCTTATGCCTTCGAAGCCGCCTGCGCCGTGCGCGAATGGGCCGGACGCACGCTCAATCTGGAGCCGCTGATTTCAATGATCGCACCAGATAATTTCCGTTCGCTGCGGCTTGCGTCTCGATTGGGCGCGATGGAGGACCGACGTGGCGTGGTTGATGGCGAAAAGGTCATCTTTTTCCGGCATTTGCCCTATGATGATCCCCGTGCGGTGAAACAGGCGTCGGAGGCGACGCAATGATCACGACACTGACCACTGACCGGCTGACATTGGGACCGTTTAGCATGGCGCATTACGATGCATTCCATGCATTCTGTGCCACTGATCGTTCAAAGTTTCTGGGCGGACCAACCGATGATCCACGCGACAGTTGGGACAGCTGCATGCAAGGCCTTGGCCAATGGGCTGTCCGTGGCTATGGCGCGTTCTTCATGACAGAAACCGCAACGGGCGCACCGGTCGGACGCACGCAGTTACGCCATCCAATTGATCTGGATGAACCGGAATTGGCGTGGACCGTTTACGCCGCATTCGAGGGCAGGGGCTTCGCGTATGAGGCCGCACTGGCAGTGCGTGAGCACGCGTATCATACGCTTGGGCTGGCTCCCTTGATGTCCCTGATCGCGCCAGAAAACACGCGCTCGGTCTTGTTGGCGGAAAAGCTGGGCTGCTTTCCTGATGGGGAAAAGACGTATGATAATGGCGACAGTGTCACAATCTATCGTCACCCGGCGGTGGCAGCATGAGTACGACCTTGCAAACCCAGCGCCTTATCCTGCGCCGTCCGAAACCGGCAGACTGGCCCGCTTTCCGTGACTTCTTTGCATCTGACCGGTCCACATCGTTGGGCGGTCCAGTCACAGTAGGCAAAAGCTGGCGACATTTCGCTTCAGAATTGGGCCATTGGGAAATCCATGGCTATGGTATGTGGACCGTCACCTTGCGCGGCGATGACAAGGCCGTGGGCCTGATTGGCCCTTGGGTGCCCGCGGATTGGCCTGAGACCGAGATTGGCTGGATCATCCTCTCCGGTGATCTGGAAGGCACTGGCGTCGCGACAGAAGCGGCAGCCGCAGCCGTGCGACATGCCTATGAGGCACTGGGCTGGGATACTGCCGTCAGCTATATCGCACCGGAAAACACACGCTCCATCCGTTTGGCGGAAAAGCTGGGCGCAGTGCTGGACCAAACGGCCCCAAAACCAGAGGCTTATCCCGATACACTGGTCTATCGTCATCCTGCACCGGTGGCTGCGACATGATACCTATCGTGCATACTGACCGGCTAACCTTGCGCGCGCCCCGCTGGGATGATTTCGAAGACTATGCCGCCTTTCGCGCGTCACCGCGCACTGCGGCAACAGGCGGCCCATTTACCGACCGTCAGGCGTTTCACCAATTGGCCGGTATCATTGGCCATTGGACGCTGCGCGGCTTTGGTCGCTGGATGGTTGCAGACCGTGCGACCGATGCACCGCTGGGTATTGTCGGTCTTTTTCATCCTGTCGGTTGGCCAGAACCCGAACTGGCCTGGTCGGTCTTTGACAATGCCGAAGGGCGGGGGATCGCTGCAGAGGCTGCATTGGCCGCCCGCGCTTATGCCTATGAAACATTGGGCTGGACCACATTGATCAGTGCGATTGATCCGACCAACACACGCTCGGTCGCCTTGGCCAAGCGTTTGGGATGCCGTCCGGACGAAAGCTTTGATCATCCCGACTTCGGAACACTGCACCTATGGCGCCACCCGGGACCGGAGGTTGCGGCATGATCCCGACCCTGCACACCGAACGCCTGATCCTGCGCCCCTACTTGCGCAGCGATTTTGATGCCTACGCTGCCTTTCTGGGCAGCGACCGTGCCGTGCATATGGACGGCCCGCTTAACCGCGATAAGGCTTGGACATGGTTTACCAATGATATCGCGACATGGCCGCTTTATGGGTTTGGCACGCTTGCCATCGAGATGGATGGTCAGCTCGCCGGCGGTGTGGGCCTGGTCCACCCGCCGCATTTTCCAGAGCCCGAATGCGGATGGTTCGTTTACGATGGTTTCGAAGGGTTGGGTCTGGCAACCGAGGCGGCGCGCGCGATACTTGATCATACCTTCGCCACGACTGATCTGGTGAGCGTCGTAAGCTACATTGGCGAACGCAACTCTGCGTCAATCCGTGTTGCGGAAAAACTGGGTGGCGTCTTGGACCCAAGCGCAGAAGCGCCCGAAGACGAAGGCACGTTAGTTTACCGGCACCGGCGAGGTGCAGCATGACCAGTTGGACAAAAGCGCCACCAAACGGGGCCAATCAGATTGCTGCATTGCAAGCAACGGTTCCCGTGATCGAAACAGCGCGACTGGTGTTGCGTCTGCCGCGGATCAGTGACTGGGCGGTGCTGGAACCGATCTGGACCTCGGACAGGTCTGTGCATTTTGGGGGCCCTTTCACCCCGGAAGACGCCTGGCTGGATTTCAACCAATTGGTGGCAGGCTGGGTGCTGCGCGGCCATGGCGCACTGACGATCACCACGCATGACGGCACTGTGCAAGGCATGGTGCTGCTGGGTCATGAATTTGGTGATCCTGACCCCGAACTTGGCTGGTTGTTGACCCAGGACGCCGAAGGCAATGGTTATGCCAGCGAAGCCGCCAGTGCATTGCTGCCCCTTTGCCGACGCATCTACGGGTCTGATTTTGTCAGCTACATCGCCGAGGCAAATACGGCCTCGATCCGTATCGCCGAAAGGTTAGGCGCGGTCAAAGGCGCCCCCCATCCGCGCTACGTCGAAAATGTGATCGCGTTCCGTTATCCCAAGAAAGGAGACAGCAATGACTGATGCTGTAACCCGTGCTGCTGCTCTGCTCAAAGGTCACCGCGAAAGTATCGACCGGCTTGATGCTATTCTTGTCTATACATTGGGCGAGCGGTTCAAACACACACAGGCCGTGGGCGTGCTTAAGGCTGAGCACGACCTGCCCCCTTCTGATCCGGCGCGCGAAGAACAACAGATCGCGCGTCTTACCGACCTTGCGAACCGGGCCAATCTTGACCCGGAATTTGCCAAGAAATTCCTGAACTTCATTATTCAGGAAGTCATCCAACACCACAAACAACATCAATCGTAGATGGGTTGAAACCCATCTTACAAACCATCTGTAAGGAGAAAATCTGATGGCTATGAAAATTCGTTTGGCCCGTGGCGGCTCTAAGAAACGTCCGTTTTACGCAATTGTGGCTGCTGATAGCCGCATGCCGCGCGATGGTCGCTTTATTGAAAAGCTGGGCACATATAACCCCATGCTGCCCAAAGATAGCGAAGAGCGCGTGAAAATGAACATGGAGCGCGTGAAATACTGGTTGGGCGAAGGCGCACAGCCAACCGACCGTATATCCCGTATGCTGGAAGCCGCAGGCGAGCTGCCCAAGAAGGATCGCAGCAACCCCAAGAAGGGCACACCGGGCAAAGCAGCCCAGGCCCGCGCTGAAGAGAAAGCTGAAAAAGCCAAAGCGGCAGAAGAAGCTGCAAACGCACCAGCCGAAGAAGCGCCTGCTGAAGAAGCTGCGGCTGAAGAGTAAGCGAAACATCGTATTGCCCGGGCACTACTCCGGGCAATACGCATTTGCCCCGTGAGGCCCCATGTTCCGTTTGCTGCGCTTGATCATCTTTACAGGAGGCGCCTTCATTGCGGGTGTACTTTACGAACGCAGCAATGCACAGACCACCTGTAATGCTGGCGGCGGATTATGGATCGACAATATTTGCGTAGGAGCAGAGCTGATCAATGACTGATCGTGTCATCGTTGGATCAATTGGTGGATCATTTGGCGTCCATGGCGAGGTCCGGCTGAAATCCTTTTGCGCCAACCCGCAGGCAATTGCCGATTACGCCCCGCTTTATACGGATCATGGCCGCAGCTTTGCCCAAGTCGTATTGACCGGGCAAATCAAGAACGGGTTCACGGCCCGTCTGGATGGCGTCGTTACAAAGGAAGATGCCGATGCGTTGCGCAATAGCAGCCTTTTTGCAGAACGAGCGCAGATGCCGTCGCTGCCCGACGACGAATACTACTATACTGACCTGATCGGGCTGACCGTACTTGATACAGGTGGCGTCACGTTAGGCACCGTCAAACAGGTCATGGATCACGGCGCCGGTGACCTGCTCGAAATCACGGTATCCGGGCAATCTGAAACCGTGTTGTTGCCCTTCACACAAACCGCTGTTCCGACAGTGGATTTGAACCAAAAGCGTATCATCGCAGATCCGCCTGACGGTCTGTTTGTCGCCGATAGTGACGCTTAGGCGCAGGATCGGTTTCCTTGCGGAACCAATTCGCCTAAACCCCTGCGCATGACTGACCAGATCCCCAAAGCCGCCGGTCGCAAGTCGATCAGCCCAACACTGAAACCGCGCGAACTTATGACGGACACGCCAGCACTTGCCGGTGCCTGGACTGCGCAAATCATCACCCTGTTCCCTCAGAGCTTCCCGGGCGTTCTGGGTGAAAGCCTGACGGGCAAGGCGCTGCAGGATGGCCTGTGGCAACTGCAGACTTATGACCTGCGTCAATATGGGATCGGGAAACATCGCAATGTTGATGATACGCCTACCGGTGGGGGGGCTGGGATGGTCCTGCGCGCCGATGTACTGGAAAGCGCTATTACTGACACGCAGCGCAATGCAAAAGGCATAATGCCGCTTGTCTATCTATCACCGCGCGGACGCCGATTTGATCAGGGTATGGCACGGGATTGGGCACGCGCCGACGGTGTCACCCTACTTTGCGGTCGTTTTGAAGGCGTGGATGAACGTATCTTACAGCACTTCAATATAGCCGAAGTCAGCCTGGGAGATTTTGTCATGACAGGCGGAGAAATTGCCGCACAAGCGATGATCGACGCCACCGTGCGTCTACTGCCTGGCGTGCTTGGAAATGCCGAAAGTGCCGTTGAAGAAAGCTTTGGCGCCGGTCTTCTCGAACACCCGCAATATACCAAACCCGCAACCTGGCAAGGGCATGATGTTCCCGACGTTTTACTATCAGGTAATCATGCCAAAATCGCGACCTGGCGGCGTCACAAGGCAGAACAAATTACAAAGGAACGCCGCCCGGATTTGTGGGCCAGCTATAATGAAAGGACAGCAAAAGACTAATTTGGGTCAAGATTTGGCCATTTAATAAAAATATCGCTTTGGAACCGATATTTATTGAGTGCAAAGGGCTGCGGCCCCTTGAGACGTAAGGATTAAAGAATGAAAAACCTCTTTGGAACAATGGCCATATCGCTCGGCATGTTGGCATCGACCGGTGCAATTGCCGAAAGCTGGACCCTTGATAGTGATCAATCAATCGTAGCCTTCGGCTCGGTCAAGAAAGATACTATTGGTGAAGCACACAGCTTTCAAAGGCTGTCCGGCAAGGTTGCTACCGATGGCACGGCAGAGGTCGAAATCGATCTGACATCTGTTCAAACCAACATTGATATTCGCAATGAACGGATTGGTGAGCACGTGTTTGGTGGCGCAGCCACAGCCATGCTGAAAGCCAGTATCGACATGGATGAAATGGCGGCCCTTGGGGTCGGTGAAAGCCTTGTCACCGAAATCGATGGTGATCTGGCGCTGCTGGGGCAGGAAATTCCGGTCTATCTTGATGTTTTTGTGATGCGTACCACAGCCGATCAAGTGTTGGTGACGACAAACAGCATGCTTTATGTCAGCACGGAAGAAGCCGGCATCGATCCGGGTATCGACAAGTTGATGCAACTGGCCGATCTGCCAGGGATCACGCGGACCTTCCCAGTTACAATGCGCTTGATCTTCGACGCAGAAGCATAAATATCCCAACCATTTCGAGGGCGGTTTTTGATTTTATCCGCCCTCGAAAACCTCTTGATCCATCGTCTGCTTAGCCGTAGATAGACGCATCGCTGGGCCGGGCAACTGATTCCAGTGTCTTGGTCTATGGAACTGTCGGATATTTGGGATTCCCTTCGTTGGGGCAAAAACCACCAGACAGCGCCGGACGATCACAAAAAACGAATGATGACGGCACCCTGCGGCGGGCGGCATGACCGGACCCGATAACGACACGCAGCTCTGACGCCACGTACACGTCACGGGATAACCCGTGCTAGACATTAGGAGCGGATTAATGGATTTGATCGCACAACTGGAAGCGGAGCAGGTTGCTGCGCTGGGGAAAGATATCCCCGATTTTAAAGCGGGTGATACCATCCGCGTCGGTTACAAAGTGACCGAGGGCACACGCACCCGTGTGCAGAACTATGAAGGCGTCTGCATCGCCCGTAAGAACGGAAAAGGCATCGCCGGATCGTTCACCGTTCGCAAGATTTCATTTGGTGAAGGCGTGGAACGTGTATTTCCCCTGCATTCCACCAATATTGACAGCATCACAGTGGTTCGCCGCGGTCGGGTACGTCGCGCCAAGCTGTATTATCTGCGGTCGCGTCGTGGTAAATCCGCGCGTATCGCCGAGGTCACCAACTACAAGGCCCCCAAGGGCGCTGAAGCATAAGGACGTCAGAGATGAAAAAAGATATCCATCCCGATTATCACATGATCGATGTCAAGATGACTGACGGCACGATCGTTCAGATGAAGTCAACTTGGGGCAAGGAAGGCGATCAGATGGCGCTCGATATCGACCCTTCCGTGCACCCTGCATGGAATGGCGGATCTACTCGCTTGATGGACGCAGGCGGTCGCGTGTCCAAGTTCAAGAACAAATACGCTGGTCTGGGCTTCTAAGACCGGGGATGGGTCAAGACCCATCTTGCAATTATCGAACGCCGCTCCTGAAACTGAGAGCGGCGTTTTTCTTTGCGCGATGGATATCGTAAGATGGGTTTCAACCCATCTTTCTAGACGAGAAAACCATCAGCCATGGATCACCCACTTAGTTCGCTCATTGATCAAATCGTGCAAAATGCCGAACGGCGCGGTGAATTTGATAACCTGCCCGGCGCGGGTCAACCTTTGCCACATCTGGATGATCCGCAGAACGCGGTGCTGAAGCGGATGATGAAAGAGGCAAACACCAAATCGCCGGTTGTGATCTTGCGCCAGCAAATACTGGCCGCTCACGCGCGCCTGAAGACACTCACAGATGCAGATGCGCGCAAGGACGAAATGATGCATTTGTCCGAACTGCAAACCAAACTTGCCATCGAGATGGAAGCATTTCGCAAATACGGGTAACCTAGACAGGGTCAGGCGGCCGATTTGCCGCGCGACCGGTTACCGCCACGCCTGCGCTGCCCGCCAGGTTTGCCAGCAGCACCAGGTTTACCCTGCCGATTGCCACCACCACCACGACGTCCACCACCGCCATTGGGCCGCTTTTTCTGCCCCGGCTGGACCTCCCAACGACGACCCGAGGCGACGGGGATCGCCTCTTTCATCGCCTTTTCGATGTCCTGAAGCTCAATCATTTCATCCGGTGCCACCAGCGCCACGGCAGCCCCATCGGCACCCGCACGCGCAGTACGCCCGATCCGGTGCACATAGTTTTCAGCAACATTGGGCAGGTCATAGTTATAGACATGGCGCACATCGGGAATATCGATGCCCCGTGCAGCCACATCCGTCGCCACCAACACACGCACCTTGCCCGCTTTGAAGGCTGCCAATGCGCGTTCGCGCTGCCCTTGGGACTTGTTGCCATGGATAGAAGCGGCGGCAAAACCCTTCTTCTCGAGCACTTTATATAGTTTCTCACAGCCATGCTTGGTTCGCCCAAACACCAGCGCCAATTCATCGCGATGCGCATCCAGCAGCTCGATCAGCAGGTCCAGCTTGGCGGCTTGCGCCACGAAATGCACCGACTGGTTGATCTTCTTGACCGCTTGGCCCGGCGGGTTCACTTGCACACGCACAGCATCCGTCAGGTACGTATTGGCCAGTTCGTTCATCAGCTTTGGCATCGTGGCCGAGAACATCATCGTCTGGCGATCCTTCGCCAAGAGCGGCGCGATCTGGCGCAGCGCATGGATGAACCCCATGTCGAGCATCTGGTCGGCCTCGTCCAGCACCAGATAGACCGTCTGATCCAACCGCACCGCGCGCCGATCCAGCAGATCAATCAGACGACCGGGGGTAGCAACCAACAGATCAACACCACCCGCCAAACGCTTGGTCTGGGCCACGATCCCGGCACCACCAACGACAAGAGCAACCTTCAGATGAGTGCCCTTGGTATAAGCAGTTAGGTTATCGGCGATCTGCTTGGCCAATTCGCGGGTCGGCGCAAGGATCAGTCCGCGCACCGTCTTTGGACCGGGCTTCGTGCCTGCCTTCAAAAGTGCATTGATCATCGGCAAGCCAAAGGCGGCCGTTTTGCCCGTGCCGGTCTGTGCCAGGCCCATCACATCACGACCATTCATGGCGTGTGGAATGGCTTGGGTCTGGATCGGGGTGGGATCAGTAATCCCCTGTTCTTTCAGTACTTTTACAAGTCGGGGCGCAAGGCCCAGCATATCAAAATCCATAAAGGATATCCTATTCTTGCAGGGATGATCCCCGCACATATCGTTTGGGTCCCGACCGGATGTCGTGACCCATTGCAAGGTTGCGCCAATATGCTGACGGCCCGCACCACATTGCCCGGGCGCCGATTTGGCGCGGGACCCCTCGCGTGATGATGGGAACCAAAATCTAGACGATGCCGTGCGGATCACGGAATGCCCCGCGCTGCTCACGCGGCAGCCTGCATCGGTTGACTGGCACATGCGCCTTATGCGTGGCGCTGTCAAGAGTTAGGGCCGATTTCAACCTGCTTCGTTGTCGGTAAGGCGCATAAATCACGGGTCCGTAAATATTTTTTTGCGCAGCCGCGGGGTCGCTTCCATCGCACCCACCCACCAACTATAGAGTGCGAAATTCGGCATGATGGGAACGATGGCGTGGCGCATATTATTGTTGTTGGCAATGAAAAAGGGGGCGCTGGAAAATCGACCGTTTCAATGCATGTGGCGACGGCACTGGCCCGTATGGGGCACAAGATCGGCACGCTTGATCTTGACCTGCGCCAGCAAACGCTGGGGCGATACATTGCCAACAGGCAAAGCTTTCTGAAAAAGGAAGGCCTGGCACTCCCCACACCCGACTACGCCGAATTGCCCCAGATCGATCCTGAAACTTTGGCCACAGGACAAAACGCGCAGGATCAGGCCCTGTCTCAGGCGGTTGAGGCGATGCATGATGTCTGCGACTTCATACTGATCGACTGCCCCGGCTCGCATACACGGCTCAGTCAGCTGGCCCACGCAATGTCGGACACGCTGATCACCCCACTGAATGACAGTTTTGTGGATTTCGACCTGTTGGCCCATGTCGATGATGAGGCGGCAGAGATTGTCAGCCCTTCCGTTTACGCCGAAATGGTCTGGAGCGCGCGGCAGATGCGCGCGCAGGCGGGCATGAACCCGATCGACTGGATCGTGCTGCGTAACCGGCTGGGCACGCAAGCCATGATCAATAAGCAAAAGATGGAAGCCGCGATCAACAAGCTGGCCAAGCGGATTGGCTTTCGTCCCGCCCCGGGGTTTAGCGAACGGGTGGTTTTTCGTGAACTGTTCCCACGTGGACTGACCCTGCTGGACTTGCGCGACATCGGGGTCACCAGCCTCAGCATGTCGAATATCGCCGCCAGACAGGAGCTGCGCGAACTGATCCGTGCCCTGAACCTGCCCGGTGTAACACCCGACTTCTGACGCAAGGCGAAACTTGCTTTCCTCCCCCAGCAGCGCGGCCTAGTCTGACCGCAAAGTGGAGGTATCTGGTTTGCGCGACTTGTTGGATTTGGAACGGTTTACGACATTGGTTTTGGTCATTGCCCTGACGGTGATCTGCTTTGTTCTTGGGTTCTGGTTTCCGTGGGTTTTCGTTCTGTTTGTCGCTTTTGCAGCACTGTCCGCCCTTGGCATCCGCGACTTGCGTCAGCCAAGCCATGCGATCCTGCGCAACTACCCCGTGCTCGGCCATATGCGGTTTCTGTTTGAAGGGATCCGGCCCGAGATCCGGCAATACCTGATTGAAAGCGATCAGGACGAACAGCCATTCAGCCGTGAACAACGATCCTTGGTCTATCAGCGGGCCAAGGGGGCCGAGGATAAGCGGCCCTTTGGCACGCAAGAGGCCGTCTATGATGCCGGTTACGCTTGGCTGACCCACTCGGTGCAACCAACTGAATTCAAGGATACGGATTTCCGGGTCACAATCGGCGGGCCTGATTGCAAGCAACCCTACGCGGCTTCGCTTTACAATATCTCTGCGATGAGCTTCGGATCACTTTCGGCAAACGCCATCTCGGCCCTGAACCAAGGCGCAAAAATGGGCGGGTTTGCGCATGATACTGGCGAAGGTGGGATCAGCCGCTATCACCGTGAAGGCGGCGGTGACCTGATCTATGAAATCGGATCGGGTTACTTTGGCTGCCGCAATGATGACGGCACCTTCAACGCCGAAAAGTTCGCCAAGCAAGCTGCCAGTGATCAGGTCAAAATGATCGAGCTTAAGCTCAGCCAAGGGGCCAAGCCTGGGCAAGGCGGGATGCTGCCAGCCTCAAAGATCAGCGAAGAGATTGCAGAGGCGCGCGGGGTGCCTATGGGGGTCGATTGCATCTCTCCGGCGGCGCATAGCGCATTCTCCAATCCCGTTGAGTTGACCGAATTTCTGGGGCTCTTGCGTGAAAAATCAGGCGGAAAGCCTGTGGGTTTCAAGCTCTGCATCGGGCACCGGCGGGAATTCATGTGCATGGTCAAGGCGATGCTGCACACCGGTATCTACCCCGACTTCATCGTCGTGGACGGAACAGAAGGCGGCACCGGGGCGGCACCGCTTGAATTTGCCAACCATGTCGGCATGCCGATGGTTGAGGGGCTGACATTTGTGCATAACACCCTGCGCGGCGCAGGTATTCGCGACAGGATCAAGATCGGGGCAGCAGGCAAATTGGTCAGCGCTTTTGATATTGCACGGGCGCTTTCACTGGGGGCGGATTGGTGCAATTCGGCGCGGGGCTACATGTTTGCCATCGGCTGCATTCAGGCGCAGGCTTGTCATACCAACCATTGCCCCGTGGGTGTCGCCACGCAAGACCCGCTGCGGCAACGCGCCCTGGACGTCGGCAACAAAAGCCAGCGAGTTGCACGTTTCCACAAAAACACGATGAAGGCGCTTGGGAAAATGGCCGGGGCAGCAGGGCTGCAAAACCCCTGCGACTTCCTGCCTTACCATTTCATGGCACGCAAAGCCGACGGGCAAATGGCAGAAGCGGCCGACGTCTATGCCTACATGCCCGAAGGTTTTCTGCTGGACGGCACCGATGATGAACACGGGTTTCAGGAACGTTGGGGGCGTGCGGATGCCCATAGTTTCACACCGCCAGAACAGCGTTAGAAGGTCAGTCGCCCTGCCCGCGCGGCGGCTCTTGGCCTGTCAAACGCATGAATAGGCTGACGCGCGGGGTTGTCGCCGTTTCTGACCGTGACCGGGTGCGCAGCACAGGCGTATTTTCCGACGCATCGCTGCGGCTTTCCCGCAATACGATATACAGACCGCTGGCAATGATGATCCCGGCCCCAAGGATTGTATTCTGCGCCAGCGTTTCATCAAAGAACAGATAGCCATAAGCAGCGGCCCAGATGATCTGACTATACTGCATCGGTGCAATAATCGCCGCCTCACCTTGCTGATAGGCCATGATCACAAGGCGGCTGGCAACCCAGGCAAAGCAAGCGATGATAGCCAACATGCCCAGATGCTCAATCGGCAATGGTTTGTAAACAAAAGGCAATGCACAGGCCATCACCACGAAATTCACGACCATCGGGTACAGCAGAATAACGACCGGCCGTTCATCCGCCCCGATCTTGCGGACCACAATTGATGCAACCGACCCACCAATAGCGGCCACAACGGCAGCAAGATGGCCCGTTGATAGGGTCGTCTGTCCCGGCTGCAGCACAACCATCACACCCGCCAACCCAAAAAGAACGGCCATCCAACGTCGCAGACGCACCCGTTCGCCAAGCACTGGAATTGCGAGAATGGTGATCAGCAAAGGTGCCGCAAACAAGATCGCATATGTCTGCGCCAAGGGTAGAACGGAAAAGGCATAGAATGCACTGACCCCCGTCGCCACGGCAGCGACCGTGCGCAATGCCATCCACCATGGGTGAACCGGGACCAGTGTTCCGGGTTTGGCGTCACGCATCAACATGACGGTCGCCAGCGGAAAGCTGAGCAAAACACTGAAAAAGACGATCTGGAAAGGGGAATAGATGCCGCCCAACACCTTCACAAACACATCATGGGTGGCAAAGATCGCAAAGGCGAGTAGCGCAAAAAGCGCGCCCTTAGCATTTGGTGACATGGCCGCTTTCCTTTTATGCGCCGTATCTGCCGATACCTGCCAAAGCAAAGCCAATGCGTCAATGAAAAGAGGCGGCCCAATGGACCGCCCCTTTGATTATTCTATGTGTAGGGCTGTTCAGGCAGCCGCGCGGCGACGGCGCATGACACCCAGACCAAACAGACCACTCAAAAGCAGCAGCGCGCCCGCTGGCAGCGGCACGGATGAGACCTGAATGGCACCAACGCGGAAGTTATCAAACCGGCCATCAGCGCCGAAACTGATCGACTGACCAGAACTGATCGCCAAAGAGGCCAAGCTGAAAGGGTTGTTGCCAGCGATACGAATTTCTTCCTGGACGAGGTTGCCATCGACGAAAACGTCAAAGCGGTCGTTCCAGTCAACACCAGTGAAAACCACCCGGGTGAAATCGATCACGCGATCAAAAGCAAAGGTTATCAGGTCGTTGCCATAGTTGCCATCAATGCTGCTGCCGTCGAACCGTCCAGCAATACCGATGCCCGAATTCACCTGACGCACGTAACGATCACCGAAGTAGCCGCATCCACCGTCAGAACAATCGCTATCGATGATGCTGTCGTTTGGGGCTCCGGCAGGCGCACGATAACGTCCAGCAGTCACGTTGACTGTCAGCTGGTCAACGGTTGCGGCATAGTTGCCGTCATAGGATCCGTTGCCAAGGAGACCACCATTCCGAAAATCAAAAGTTGTAGTTGCGGCCATTGCAGGAACGGCCATCAGGGTTGCAACGGCGACCGCTGCCAATTTCTTCACAAGACTATGCATTTTATTAAACTTTCACAAAGTTCACTGGTACGACTGTTAATCTAACGTAAACCTAGCCGATCTTCCAACAAATGACCAGCATTTCTTGCCATGTCTCGTCACCGCGAGGTCATATTTGGCGGATGAACTGCCACAATCCGGAAACAGTAAGTTCCGGCTTGTGGCATTGTTCGCATTCAGCTTCAGAGACTTGCGTCAAGCGCCTCAAGAATCACATCACCCATTTGCGTCGTACTCAACGGGGTGCCACCTTCAGGGCCCATCAGGTCACCTGTACGCGCACCATCAGCCAGTACCTTCTCAATCGCGGCTTCCAGCCGGTCAGCCTCGGTACCTTCATCGAACGAATAGCGCAGCGCCATTGCAAAGCTTAGAATGCAGGCAATCGGGTTTGCCTTCCCTTGCCCGGTGATGTCGGGGGCCGACCCATGTACCGGTTCATACATCGCTTTTGGACGCCCATTGGCCATCGGCAAGCCAAGCGAGGCAGATGGCAGCATCCCCAACGAACCAGTCAGCATCGCAGCACAGTCAGACAGGATATCGCCAAACAGGTTATCGGTCAGGATGACATCAAACTGCTTGGGCGCGCGGACCAGCTGCATCGCGCCATTGTCGGCATACATATGCGACAGTTCGACATCGGCATAATCAGCCTGATGGACCTCGTTCACCACGTCGCGCCACAGGATGCCGCTTTCCATGACATTCGCCTTTTCCATGGAGCAAACCTTGTTCGAACGCTTGCGCGCCAGGTCAAAGGCGGCGCGGGCGGCGCGTTCGATCTCTGCCTCCGTATAGCGCTGGGTATTCACGCCCACGCGCATATTGTCTTCGATATGGATGCCGCGCGGCTCACCGAAATAAACGCCAGAGGTCAGTTCGCGCACGATCATGATATCCAAGCCTGCAACGACATCTTTTTTCAGCGACGAAAAATCAGCAAGCGCATCAAAACACTGCGCCGGGCGCAGGTTGGCAAACAGATCCATCTCCTTGCGCAGGCGCAGTAGGCCGCGCTCGGGTTTTACGCTGAAATCCAGATCGTCGTATTTCGGGCCGCCAACAGCACCCAGCAGAACGGCGTCCACCTCTTGGGCTTTGGCCATCGTGTCATCGTGCAAAGGGACACCATGTGCGTCATAGGCAGCACCGCCAACTAAATCCTCTGACACGTCGAAGGTCAGGTCGCGCTTGTCACCAAACCAGGTAATGACGCGCTTCACCTCATCCATAACTTCAGGGCCAATGCCGTCACCGGCGAGGATTAATAGGGATGGGTTTGCCATGGGTCGCGTCCTTGCTTGCATCTGTCGGAAAGGCCCTACCCCGGCATGACGGCAGGTTCAAGATATCAAGGCATATCGACGCCATAGCATGGCGCACCTTAATTTAACCACTTTATTAATTAAAGAGTTGGTTTATTAATGAGTCATGACAGAGACTGACCCCCTCGACGCTGCCTTTGCCGCCTTGGCAAACCCGACCCGCCGGGCAATCCTGGCCAGGCTTGCCAAGGGCGAAGCAACCGTCAATACGCTTGCTGAACCGTTCGAAATGAGCTTACCGGCGATCTCAAAACATATCCGGGTCCTCGAAAATGCGGGGCTCATTACACGCGGGCGGGACGCCCAATTCCGACCCTGCACATTAAACGCCGAACCGCTACAGGCGGTGGCGCATTGGACAGATCAATACCGGCATATCTGGGATGCGCGGTTTGATGTCATGAACCAGATTATTGTTGAAATGAAGGATGCAAAAGATGGCTGATCAAACTGGATGGGTAAAAATCACCCGCGAATTCGACGCACCGATAGAGGTCATCTGGAACATGTGGGCCGACCCAGAAATGTTCAAGCGTTGGTACGGCCCGCGTGGCATGACAGTACCTGTTGCTGAGATGGATGTGGTTGTAGGCGGAACCCGCAAGGTCAGCATGCAAATGTCGTCACCAGAACGCACAATGACCATGTGGTTCACCGGCGTTTATAAAGAAGTGAACCGGCCCAATCGCCTCGTCTATACCGAAAGCATGTGCGACGAAAACGGAACGCTGATTTCGCCGCAATCCATGGGCATGCCTGAAGGGCACCCCGACATCACCGAAGTCATTGTTGAACTTTCCGAGGCTGACGGCCGCACCACCATGACAATGGTGCATGTCGGCGTTCCCGAAGGATCGCCAGGCGGTGGCGGATGGAACCAGGCATTTGACAAGCTGTCCGAAGCCTTGGGGTAGACACGGTCAAAGAACTAACGGGCGCAAACCCTCTGCCAGCAACTCCCAAACCCGCCTGATACGCGGGGTTTGGCGCATCGCCCCATGGGCGGTCAGCCAGATGGGCAGGGTTGGCATATCTATCCCGATCTTAATCTCTGCAATCAGCGGATCCTTACGGCCAATATCGGCCTGTGCAAATCCAATGCCGCAACCGGCGCGGACCAGCTCCCAATAGGCAATATTGTCGTCAACGCGCGTTTTGAACAAATCGCGCGTTACTTCAATGCCAAGTTCGGCAAACCCGTCGATAATATCAGTATTGGTGTCATAGCCAACGAAATCATGTTGTGTCAGTTCGGTAATTGACGTCGGCATGCCACGCTCAGCGATGTAGGATTTCGCCGCAAACACAGCCAATTCGACCTCGCCTATATGCTGTGTCACCAGTTCCAACTGCGTCGGGCGATACATACGTACCGCAATATCCGCCTCGCGATATAACAGGTTGTGACTGGCATCACTTGCGACCAGCTCAATCGCGATCTCTGGTTCCAGTTTGCGAATCCGTGCAATGATCGGCGGCAGATGCATGGCCGAAGTTGCCATGCTTGCAGTAACGCGCACCGTACCATCCAACCGAGCCTGCTGACCTGCAGCCGTCAGCGTAATCTTTTGCACCGCATCACGCATCGCCTTTGCCGGCTCAACCAGCTCTGCACCGGTTTGTGTCAGCGCAAATCCACGGGCCTGCCGGTGAAACAATTCGGCGTTCAGCTGTGCCTCAATCGCCTTTATCTGTCGGCCAAGGGTCGGTTGACTGGTGCCCAATATCCGCGCAGCGGCCGACAGGCTACCGGTATCGGCAACCGCCAGAAATGCCTGCACCAAAGACCAATCCAAAGATGCTATCGATTTATCCATTCACAAATGAATACACGATCTACGTTTTTCGGCAATTCCTTTGCCAGGTTGAATAGGCGATCCTGCATCCAACACAGCGAACAGGAGCAAAGCGATGCAGAACACAGTCCTAATCCTTGGTGCCTCTGGCAAGATTGGCAGCCACGCGGCAGAAGCATTCTGGAACGCCGGCTGGACCGTGCGTCGTTACAAGCGCGGCACCGATATGACCGAAGCCGCCGCTGGCGCAGACGTCATCATCAACGGGCTGAATCCGCCCGGCTACCACAACTGGGCCAAAACAATCCCCGCGATTACGGCTCAGGTGATTGCAGCTGCTCAATCCAGCGGGGCAACAGTGATCATCCCCGGCAATATCTACAATTTTGGCAACCAGCCCGGAACTTTCGATGAAAACACCGCGCAGACCCCATGCGCGAAAAAGGGCCAGATCAGGGTCGATATGGAACAAGCATATCGCGACGCGGGGGTGCAAACGATCATCCTGCGGGCTGGAAACTTTATCGACCCAAATGGTAACGGCGACTTCATGAGCATGCTGGCGATGCGAAACATCAGCAAAGGCACACTCACGGCGGCGGGTGACCCAGATGCGATGCAAGCCTATGCATACGTCCCTGATTGGGCGCAGGCCGCGCTGGCACTGGCCGAAAAGCGGGACACGCTCGGCCAGTTTGAGGACGTCCCCTTCCCCGGCCACAGCTTTACAACGCATCAATTGCGCGACACGGTCGCCGCAGCCACAGGGCGCACCGTCAAGGTCAGCCCGTTTCCCTGGTGGTTGATGACCGTGCTTGCACCCTTCTGGGAACTGGCGCGCGAGATGCGCGAAATGCGTTACCTCTACAGCATGCCGCACCGCATCAGCGGTACCAAGTTCAACCGCCTCCTGCCGAATTTCAAGCCAACCAATCTGGACGACGTCATGCTTAACGGGCTACCGGCGGATATCGACCCAGACAAGATGATGCGGCCCCGCAGCCAAGCCATCGCTGCCGAGTAGGGTCGCCTCGGGCTTATCAGATGCGGGCCAGAAGACGCCCGCATCTACGACGTTCCAATCAGCGGCGGGCAGAACATAACTGACCCGCAAATCCCCTGCCCGGTCATCAGGCCAATCCGCGGTATCTTGACCCGGCAGCGGGTCCTGCAACCGAGGGTCCGACAGAAACGCGGCCATAGCACCCGAGAATCCATCACCATCGACGGGGTCCAGATTGGCGTTCCCGGCAACGATGAAATCAGTCGGCGGCGGGCCAAACCCGCCATCCAGTACCACCTGCCATATGCGCAGCTCATCACGGTTGCGCAGCCCATTACGATCCTCTGGACCATCAAAAACCGGCGGTGTCGCCGAAAAGGCCAGCAAGGCCATCGGACCATCGGGCAGGTCCACAGGAACGATCCAATGTCCGGTTGATGACAATCGCTGCACCGCCAACACCTCGTCAGGATAAAAGTCTTTTGGCAAAGTAGCCCCCGGTAGATCGCGCCAAAGAATATCCGATAGATCAGTGGCTTCACCCAAAGGGTAGCGCGACAGGATCGCCATCCCACCGTCACCCGCAAACCGACCATAACCTTGGGCATCGCGCGGCTCTCCGGTGCGGCCATTGCGATCCATATCCAAGCCAGTGGCCAATCCCGCGTTCGGACGCCCGGCAAAAAGATAGGGATAGGTATCGTCAAAAAGCCCGGCAAATGCGGCAAGAGCAGCACCATCCAGATCATGGTCGAAATCCGTCAGAAGCAACACATCCGGGTCCTGACGCGCAATCACCGCCCAAACAGCCGCGATCTGGACATCCTCCCCCTTCTGGATATCACGCAGCAATAACCCCGGCCCGTCACGGCTTAACGGTGCAGCATATGTGGCGATACGGTAGGTTTCGGCCAGACCAGAACCCGGCGATAGACAGCAAATCAGGCAGGCAGCAAGCCATTGGCGGCAGCGCGGTCGTGCGCGCGCTTGCGCTGCTGCTCGATCATCTTGGCGACGCGGGTTAACGCAATGCCACGCATCAGGATACCTGCCGGCAAGAATGTCCATGCGGTCACAGTCCAGATCAGGGTTTGTGGGTCATCCAGACGCAACGGGGCGCCCAGAAACGCGGTCATCTTGATAACCAACGGGATCAAGAAGGGCATCAAAAGCCCTAAGAAAATGTTAAGATGGCCATCCCGGCGCAAGCGTTTGACCACATCGCCCCCGGCGGTTGGATCGAATGTGGGAAGATTGATCCAGACGTTGAACGCACCGCCCCGCCGTGGCCAGTTCTGCAATCGCAGTAGAACAATGAACCAGATGATCGAAAACAACGACATCACATAGCTCAGACCAGCTGCATTCTTGACCCGATCCGCGGCTTGCAGACTGGCATCATCGGGCAGGATCGCAACCATCAGGTGAACGGGAGACAGTGGAAAATCAATCAACTGGCCAAGTCCAGCACTGCTGTTTTCAAAAAACATGGTCATGGCGGAGGGTTCAACAAACCCGCGGCAAATCACTGATAAGGAAAAGACAGTCGCGAACAGCGTGGAAAACCGAACCCGGTTGAACGGCGGCGCATCACGAAATTCGACAAGGCTGGGGCTGGCGGCGCTATATTCCACAACCGTAAATAAGGCTGCGAAAATCGCGACAATCGCAACGATCTGCAACCCATCTGTGCTGCCCCCCGGCAACAGCATCGACGGCAATGCGATGAGCAATATCACAAGCGCTGCGCGCGCTAACGCTCCAGGCAGGCGGAATAGCAACTTATCTTGTCCCTCTTTAGACCGGACCAGCAGATGGCCCAATCAATGTCCCGACTAAAAATGCCACAAACAAGGATGAGCCGCCCGAAATCAGAAAACTGCTCAAACTCGTCGCCCCCACTGCTATCTTAGGCCCCGAATAGGATTTGTCCAATATTTTGAGGGGCAACCAAGTCACATTTACAGCGAAATACTTAACAATGTGGGGTCAATACATACTCACCTAGCATGCAAGCTACATTCCTATTACACGTAAAACGGGTGCCAAGGAAAGGGCAGTTGGCGCAACGTCAATGGATTACGTTCGCCCAGAGGGGATAGCGCCCCAAAATACGCACCTATAAGATGTGCCGCACCATCATAGGCGCGGCACAATGACTTTTTTTGCCAAAGTAGCGAAAAAAGACGCCAGATCGCCCTAGACCCAAGGGCGCGCGGTGGTGGCCTGCGCTTCAAAACTGTCGATTGAAGCTGCTTTTTCCATGGTCAGCCCAATGTCATCCAACCCGTTCAACAGGCAGTGCTTCTTGAATGCATCCACCTCAAACGTGAACACATCGCCGTCTGAAGATGTGATTGTCTGCGCTTCAAGATCAACCTCGATCCGGGCGTTTGATCCCTTTTCGGCATCTTTCATCAGCACATCGACCTGCTCTTGCGGCAGGGCAATGGGCAGGATCCCGTTCTTGAAGCAGTTATTGTAAAAGATGTCAGCATAGCTTGGCGCGATCACGCAGGTGATCCCGAAATCGGCAATCGCCCAAGGGGCATGCTCACGGCTGGACCCGCAGCCAAAGTTATCGCCCGCCACAAGGATCTGTGTCTCACGATATTGCGGCTTGTTCAGCACGAAATCGGGGATTTCCTTGCCGTCATCGTCATAACGCATCTCATCAAACAGGTTCACCCCTAGGCCAGACCGTTTGATCGTTTTCAGAAACTGCTTGGGAATGATCATATCAGTATCGATATTGACCAATGGCAGCGGGGCGGCGATGCCGCTGAGTTTTGTGAATTTTTGCATTACATCATCTCCCGCACATCGGTCAGTTTGCCTGTGATGGCCGCCGCTGCCGCCATCTGCGGTGACATCAGGTGGGTGCGTCCACCCCTGCCCTGACGGCCCTCAAAATTGCGGTTTGACGTGGCCGCACAGCGTTCGCCCGGCGCCAATTGGTCAGGGTTCATCGCCAGACACATGGAACAGCCCGCAAGCCGCCACTCAAACCCGGCTTCCTTGAAGATATCCGCCAGCCCCTCTTCTTCCGCCTGCGCGCGAACCAGACCGGAACCGGGAACAACCATCGCCCGTTCAACAGCAATTTTCTTGCCTTTGAGAATCTCGGCGGCAGCCCGCAAATCCTCAATCCGACCATTGGTGCAGGATCCGATAAAAACCGTGTCGATCTCGATATCCGACAGCGGCGTGCCGGGCTTCAGGTCCATATAGTCAAGTGAACGTTGGGCCGCGCCAACCTTGCCACCTTCGAAATCTTCCGCCGCGGGCACCGTTGCCGTGATCGGCAACACATCCTCGGGTGAGGTGCCCCAGGTCACAACAGGTGCGATATCCTCGCCCTTGATCGTCACAACCTTGTCCCAATGCGCGTCGTCATCGGAATAAAGGGTTTTCCACCAGGCCACCGCAGCCTCCCAAGCAGCACCCTTCGGGGCATGCGGGCGACCCATGCAGTATTCGTAGGTTTTTTCATCCGGGGCGATAATGCCCGCGCGCGCACCACCTTCGATGGCCATATTGCAGACCGTCATGCGGCCCTCCATGGACAGATCGCGGATCGCCTCGCCCATATATTCAATGACATAACCGGTCCCGCCAGCAGTCCCCGTTTCACCAATCACCGACAGGGTGATGTCTTTGGCGGTCACACCGGGGCGCAGTTTGCCCGTGATCTCGACCTTCATATTCTTGGATTTCTTCTGGATCAGCGTTTGCGTCGCCAGCACATGTTCGACCTCGGATGTGCCAATGCCGTGTGCCAACGCGCCAAAGGCACCGTGGGTGGCAGTGTGGCTATCACCACAAACAACGGTCATGCCGGGCAATGTCCAACCCTGTTCGGGGCCAACAATATGCACGATACCCTGACGGACATCAGACACAGGGTAATAGTGAATGCCAAAATCCTTGGCGTTCTTATCAAGCGCGGCCACCTGAATGGCGCTGTCTTCGGTCATGTTCTTGGGATCATCACGCCCGGGGGTCGTGGGCACATTGTGGTCTGGGACCGCAATCGTTTTTTCCGGTGCGCGCACCTGGCGACCTGCCATGCGCAAGCCTTCAAAGGCCTGCGGGCTGGTCACTTCGTGGACCAGATGCCGGTCGATATACAGCAAACAGGTGCCATCATCAGCCTCATGCGCCACATGGGCATCCCAGATTTTATCATAGAGCGTTTTGGGGGACATCGTCCTCTCCCGTATCAAGTATCAGTAAACGTCAGGCGTGCGGAAACGGGGGCAATCAGCCCTTAGCAAGGATCGTGCAGATCGCACCGTAAAATCGCCAAGGCAGACGAGCACGGTCATCCATGTCAAATATCTGTTTCATAGGCGTCCAGATACACGCGGCTTGCCATTGCTGCAAGGGTTTGCGCCCCAATACGACAGTGGCAACACGCGTTCTATCCCGGGACGTGTCACGAACGGTCATAACAGGCCGTCAGTTGCAATGCATTAGCCCGAGAATGGCGGCAGGGGCGCTACTGTCTTTCCAATTGACGCCAAGGTCGCAGTTGGATCAAAAAGATCCGCGTTGTCGGTGAAATAAACCTCGATCACTTCGCCACTTAGTTGGGCAAGAGTTGCCCCACGCAGGAACACGCGCGAGTTTTCCGTGCCGTCAGGTGCGGTTTCGCCACTGACCACCTTTGCCGTCAACAAGACACCGTTCACGGTCGACCCATCTTCAATGATGCTGCTTTCGACCATGTCAACCTCAACATCCGGTGCTGACGCTCCATCAAGAACACCGTCAACCGTCATCGTCAGCGTATCCTGAGCGGGGTTATATTCTGTGATCGTGGCCCGGGTCAGCTGGTCGTCTGCTGCATTCGCCATCACAATATAGTCCGTCTCACCGTTTTCATCGGTCAGCGTCCCTTTGCCTGTGACAAGGATCAGATCGTCCTCGCCGGCGCTGCCATCTGCACGCCCGCCGCCGCCCCACAGATAAAGGGTGTCATCACCATCGTCACCACGCAATACATCGGTCCGCAAAACGGTGGTCTGGAGCGTATCATCGGCACCGCCCTCTCCAGGGATCAACCGTGAATCCGGCCCTCCCGACAACACATCATCGCCATTGCCGCCACGTAAAATATCTGATCCGTAACCACCCTGGATCAAATCGTCGTCAGCGCCGCCAAAAATGCGGTCATTGCCTTCGCCACCATCAAGATTGTCCTCGCCGGGACTGCCAAGTATGAAATCCAGTCCATCACCGCCAGTGACGGTATCATTGCCTTCACCCGGACGAATTTCGTCATTGCCATCGCCGCCATCAATGGTGTCATCACCCCTAAATCCGCGGATCAGATCCATACCATCGGTACCGTTCAAATTATCGTCTTCGAAAGTGCCGTCAATCTCGTTCACTTCATCAGTGTCATCGTCATCATCGCCGCCGCCGATCAATGGCACGATCGCCGCAATGCCAAGGCCCAGCAGCAAGAGTAATGTAAAGCTCATAATACCAAATCCGTCCGAATGTCCGCGTTAATGTTTAGTAAACCTAAATGAGAATGCCCGGCAAGGGGCCTGCACACACAAGGTTAACCATGCATCTCGATTGTGCGTTCATCACCATCCCAATGATCACGAACCGCGACAAAGCCCAGATTTTCATAGAATTGTTGCGCCGCAATTGATGATCGTACGGTGAACGCATGGGCACCGCACTCAGTTGCTTTGGCGGACAATGCGCCAAATAAGCGCGAGCCGATCCCTGCGCGTTGCAGCCCCGCATCGACAAAGAAGGTCTTCACAATAGCAGTCTGACCATCCTCAGACAGATCAAGGCTCGCTGTGCCTACCACGCGCCCATCATGGATCGCGACCCACGTTTCCAAACGGTTTTGCAACATCACCGTCACGCCATCAGGGCTGAAATGGCTCGCGACACGGGCAATGTTTTCGGGCCCATAATCAGCAAGATTGCTGGCTTGCAGGACCTCACAAACCAACCGCGACAAGGCTTGCGCATCAGCAGGTACCGCTGGCCTGATATCGATCAGCAAAGACATCGCAAAACTCCTTCCTGTCGGGTAACTTGCCTACCCCGACCGGGCCGTGCAACAGTCATCCGAAGATCACACCAGCCAAAGGACATCCATGTCAGGTCACGTCAACACGAATGAAACTGATGACGTGTTCACCGATTTCGCTCCTGAAGAGCTTGAACAGGCGATTAACATCGGCTCTGACCTGTATTCTCAAGCCGAAGCATTTGCGCTCAGTCTTTTCCGCACGTGGAACCTCTATCAGGTCCTGATCGCCATTGGGCTTTTCGTCGCGGCCCATCTTCTACGGGCAACGCTGGGGCCGCGGATCCGCGCATGGATGGGGTCGCGGGAAAACTGGCCAAAATGGCGGATGCGCATTCTGGCCGTGATCCATATGCGGTTGCGGGCAATCTTTTTCGTCATCCTGATCTGGATCGCGATTTACCTGATGCGCGCCTATACATGGCCCAGTCGCAGTTACATCCTTGCCGGGATCGGCACGCTCGCCTTTGCCTGGCTCACAATCGCCTTTGCGACCCGCCTGATCAAAAGCCCGTTCCTGCGCAAAATGGTGCGCTATGGCGCCTGGACTTATGCAACGCTGGTCATCTTAGGACTGCTTGATCAGGTCGAAACCCTGCTTGATACGGCCGGTTTCCAGGTCGGGGAAATTCGGTTCTCCTTGCTGTTACTGGTGCAAGCGCTTGTCGTGCTGGGGGCCACAATCACGCTGGCGCGTTTCTTTACCACCACAACCGCCGGGCGGGTGCGCCGCAACGAAGATATCAGCCCGTCCATGCAGGTGCTGATCATCAAGGGCGTGCAAATCGCCTTTTACGGGGCGGCCTTCTATATCGGCGTGCGATCACTTGGGATCGATCTGACCGGGCTGGCGGTGCTGTCGGGTGCTATCGGTGTGGGCCTTGGCTTTGGTCTGCAAAAGGTCGTGTCAAACCTTGTGTCCGGGGTGATCATCCTTCTGGATAAATCGATTAAACCAGGCGACGTGATCAGCCTTGGGGAAACATTTGGTTGGATCAATTCGCTTGGCGCACGCTACGTGTCAGTGGTCACCCGGGACGGACGCGAATACTTGATCCCGAACGAGGACCTAATCACCGGCCAGGTGGTCAACTGGTCACATTCGAATGATTTTGTGCGGCTCGACATCAATTTCGGCACGTCCTACAGCGACAATCCGCATGATGTCCGGCGCATCGCCATTGAGGCTGCGCAAAGCGTTGATCGGGTGCTCAAGAACCGGCCCACTGTGTGCCACATCATCGGATTCGGGGACAGCTCGGTCGATTATCTGCTGCGGTTCTGGATCACGGACCCAACCGGCGGACTGACCAATATCCGCGGGAATGTCTATTTGGCCCTGTGGGATGCGTTCAACGAACACGGCATCTCGATCCCCTTCCCGCAGCGGGAGGTCACGGTGCTTGATGGCAAGGTCAACTTGTCAAAGCAGTGATGCGGCAGGCCGCGTCTGAACGCGGCCTGCCTTCTTTGTTAGGCGATTTTGGTTTGTGCAGCTTCCCTGATGCTGTCGCGATACAGTGCTTTGACCAGCGAAATCATCATGAAGACCATGACAATCGTAAACGGCAAGGCGCCAATGATCATCGCATTTTGCAAGGCCCCAAACGGGTTTGACCCTTCACCGCTATTGCCCGCAATAATCAGCGCACCAATCACCGCCGTCAGGATCAGGCCCCAGATGATGCGGTGCTTGATACCTGTTTCCTGCTCACCGCCTGACATGATGGTGTTCATCACCAAAATGCCAGAGTCGGCGGATGTCACAAGAAAGGTCATGATCAGGACAACACACATGATGGTAATCCCGGCCAGGAACCCACCTGAAATCATCTGCCCCAATGTGGCAAACAGCTTGGCGGTATTCGTGGCCGCAATCAATGATCCGCCGGCATCGCCATTGAGTTCCAGATCAATCGCCGTGCCGCCCAGAATGGTCATCCACAGGAAACACACAATCGCCGGGGCAATCACGCAGCCAAGGATGAACTCACGCACAGTGCGCCCTTTTGAAATGCGGGCAAGGAACAGACCAACAAAGGGCGAAAACGCAATCCACCAGGCCCAGTAGAACGTCGTCCAACCAGCCTGCCAGCCAAACTGACGGCCCTGCTCACCTGCGGCATAAATCGCCTTGGCATCCAGTTCTGCCGCAGCTGCAGGCAAACCTTCGGTAAAGCCAGACAGTGAACCCCATGGCGATGTGGCAGACCCGTAAACAGCACCCAGATCCTCCTCCGACAGCGCATTCGCGGCGTCAGGAAGGGCAGCGGCAAATGCCTCTGCCGATTGCGGGCCATATGCGCCAAAGGACATCTGCGTGAAATGCAGAATGTAGTCGACCAGCCCAGCGCCAAATTTCGTCATCGCAAAGAAGAACGAGCCGAAAAAGACAAAGGTCAAAAGCAGGATCACCGACAAAACCAGATTGAGGTTCGACAGGTATTTGATCCCACGGCCAACACCCGACACCGCCGAAAGAATGGACAGACCCATGATAACCACAAGGGCCGAGATCAGACCAACCGTGCTTGGTTTTGGTGCCTCAACATCGCCATTCATCAACCATTCGATACCTGACACGGCATAAACACCGTCAACAAACTGACTGACGCCAAAACCGATGGTTACAGACACACCCAGGATCGTCGCAACAACACCCAGCACGTCGACCACATGGCCCAGGAAGCCATTGGCAGCTTTGCCCAACAGTGGCGTCAGGGCAGACCGAATAGTCAGCGGCATCTCACGGGTATATGCGTAGTAAGCCAATGACAGGCCGGTCAGCACATAGATGGCCCAGGCATGAAACCCGTAGTGGAGGAACGTGTAACGATAGGCGGATTGCACCGCCTCCTCGGAATTGGCAGCAACCTCACCGGACAGAACAACCGGGTTCGATCCCCATAGGCCCAGCGGCTCTGCGGTCGCGAATACCATCAGACCAACGCCCAGACCGGCACCAAACATCATCGAAAACCACGAGAAATTGGAAAACTCTGGCACGGTATCTGCGGTGCCCAGTTTCTTGCTGCCCGTCGCTGGCAAAATCGCAAGAACGAACAGAAAGAAGGCAAAGATGCCGACCGATATGATGTAAAAGCTGTTGAACCCGTTCAACAGGCTACTGTTGACCGCGGACAGCACGCTACTGGCGTTACCCGGCCAGACAAGCGCCCAGATCACCAGCAAGACCATGATCGTCTTGCTGATCAGCGCGATGGGAAGGCTATAGCCCTCGTAAAAACCCGAGGGAGCCTTTTGGATCTCCAACTCGGTAAACGGTGGTTTTATTGACATGTTCGTCCCCTGTTATTTGCGTCATTGGTCGGTACCGCACAGTCAGGTGACGCACTGCCTGCGGGTTTCTTGTTCATGCCGCGTCAATCATTGTCCGAAACCCCTGCACCTGCCCCTAATAGACGCGACGCATCGGTGGCCGGGGCATAGGTGCGTTGGGCAAAACTGTTCAACCGTGCCCAGATATCTTCCGATACCTCGCCACGCAGATTTGGGTGCGTGGGCGCATCTTCGCGCGTGTCTACCTGCTGGCAGGTCAAGGTTGCTGCCTTTGCGGTGTTCATCTGCGATTGCGGGTCGCTGACCCATATTCCGATACCATCTGTGTCGATCTGCACGTCCTGCCAGCTCACCCGCACCGGTCGCTTGATATGCAACGCGGCCCACGCCCCAAATGGCACAACCAGCAGCGGGAACGATACATCTGCCATCGCGATGGATTGACCAGCAGACAACCGATCAGCGCAATCATTCAAAGCCGCGCCGCCGGCAAGCGGGCATAGATTTGCCTCAGCCGCGCGCCAGACACCATCCAATGTCACCGGCGCCACACGCTCATGGGCAATACCATCATTCTGCGTCAACACATCGGCAAGCAAGGCGGGCCCCGCCAGATCATGCGCTGCAAGCCAGCGGGCGGCCCGCGCCGCCTCTTCTGCCATGCCCCAGCTCAACCCGGCACCACGTCCGGCACGTTTGGCCTGGGCCTCGATCTCGTTCAACGAACGGTTCATCTCAACCCTCGCGGCGGATATGACCAGTCATCTGCGTACCGGGTTTGCAGCTCTTCTGGATAAGGGGCATTGCCAAACATGCAGATACGCACCCACCGATCTGATCTTGGATCAAAATGCGTGGCCCCAAAAAACGACAGCTTGCACCGCAACATATCGATCGGCATCAGATCCGACCCAATCGTGTTATCCCTGATTTCGGCATAAGGCGCACGATCTACAATCTGCGCGCGACGCACAATGTGGCGATGCTGCGGATTGGCCAGTAAAAACGCGGCCAACGGCGCATCACCATCTGCATCCTTCAACGCAGCATAAAGTGCCGCAGCATCCCGCCCCGGTGCCAAGGGCTGCTCATAGGGGGCAATCGGTTCTTCAAATCGCTCACCCAAGCGTGGCTCCAGCTTTTCTTCCGAAACATACCAGGCCCGCGCGCATTGTTCCTTTGCCGACCAGTCAATATCCAACGCCCAGCCATAAGCGCGCTGCAGGATAACTCGCAGATCGGCAATCCGCATCGCACCATCAATCCGAAACGCATTCCGGTTGCGATCTGACATCTGGTCCGCCAAATGATCAACCAACGCGCCATAAGGCTCCAGCATCAGCGATGCCAGGCATTCCTGCGCATCCTCGCCCAGCGTCCCCTCAGCCCAAATGTAAAGACGGTCCCAAGGGTTTGCGGCGCGCAAATTTATCTGCGCCACATGATCCGCAAGCATGGCAAGATCAGCACGCAACTGCGCAAGCTTCGCAACCTGAACAGGATGCTCCGAATGCCAGACACCGGCAGAGACGACCGACCGCGCCAGCAGGTCACGAAACGTCGCAACCTCTTCATCCGTCGCAACGGCCAAGCTGCGCACGGTCGCAATCGCCTCCTCACGGGCGGCTACCCAATTGTTGAACAGCATTGGGTGGTTCACCAGAAACGGGGCCATGCCCAGCCCGGTCGAATTGCCAATCCCCATACCACGGGCAATATCAGCATCCAGTTTGACCGTCGCGTCACCGCCTTTCTGGTCAGCAACATGCTGCACCAGATCACGAACATATGTGCGGGTCAGAAAGACCGACAGCATCTCGATCTGAAACGGGGCGGCGCATTCCGGGCGATCCGCGATCATTTCGCGATCCGCAGCGCCCAGCTTGCCCGATCCATAAACGGCAGTGGTGCGCATCAGATAGCCAACTTTGGCGATAGCCTCTGCGTCAGGTTGCTGACCTGCGGCAAGGCGGGACACAACATGATCCCATAAACGGACCGAACGATTGGCGCGTGACACGGACAATTCTTTTTGGGTGACCCGACCAGCCTCTTGTAACGGAATATTCTGACGCAACCGGGCAATATCGGCATCATCAGGAACCCCGTCAAACAAGGTGAACGTGCTGTCCCAGCGTTCGGCGATCACCCGGTCAGAACGTTGATCAGCAGGCAGATCATGGCCAAAGGCGATCAAAGAATAGGTGCGATCAGGGGTATGCGCACAATAAACAGCATGACCGACGCCCTTGCTGTCAAACTCAAAAACCGGACGGCTAAAGGTCCAGTTTTCGCGGGTCATCCGACGGGTCAGGATACGCATGAAGGACAGGCGCGACTGGTGAAATGAACCCAGACGCGAAAGCCGCATGACCGTTGCCGGATCACGTTTGAGAACAACCTGTGATGTCTTGGTCTGCAGCGCCATGCCTCGTCCTCCCCCTCGTTTTAGATCATTGGCGTAAAGTTTTCCGCGTAAAACCTATGCCAGTTATCCCCCATGATGCCAGCGACCTCCTCATCGCTTAGCCCCGTGGCGCGCAATCCTGCTTCGATGTTTCCAAAGTCGCGATTATCGTTGAACCACGATGGCATCGGCGGGAAACCAGGGGCGGCGGCAGAGCCCTCGCCAAAGTCGATTTCCTTGCTCCAACGCCCCACGCGCATCCACTCTACGACACTATCCGGGTGGTCCTGACACAGATCCGTCCCAATCCCGAGGTTTTGCGACCCGAACTTCTCTGCCGTGCGCGCAATCATCTCGCAAAAACTCTCCAACGTGCAGTCGGATTTGTCCTTCAAGTGATGCGGATAAACGGAAAACCCCAGCATCCCGCCATTTTCCGTCACCGCCCGGATCACATCATCCTTCTTGTTGCGCAAAGCTGGCGACCAGTCATACGGGTTGGCGTGGGTGATCGCGATGGGACGCTGTGATATCTCAGCGGCTTCAATCGTGGATCGATCCGCAGAATGGCTCATATCCACCACCAGACCGACGCGGTTCATTTCCTTGATGACCTGTTTGCCCATGCGGGTGATGCCGGTATCTTCGGCCTCGTAACAGCCCGTCGCGAGCAGGGACTGGTTGTTATAGGTCAGCTGCATAAAGCGCGCGCCAAGCGTATGCACGATCTCCACCAACCCGATATCATCCTCAATCGGGCTGGGGTTCTGAAAGCCAAAGAAAATCGCCGTTTTGCCTTCGGCTTTGGCCCGATCCACGTCGCTGGCCCATTGGCCTTTCATGATCAGGTCTGGGTATTGCTCGAACCAGCGGTTCCATTTCTCAAAATTCAGCACCGTTTCGCGGAAATTTTCGTGATACGCGATGGTGACATGAACAGCATCCACGCCCCCCTCGCGCATCTGACGAAAGATCTTTTCCGACCAATTGGCGTATTGAAGATTGTCGATCAGCATCAGACAGGCACGCCGGATGAAATATAGGCGGTTTTGACAATCGTATAGAACTCAGCCGCCGTGCGACCCTGCTCGCGCGGACCGTAGGAACTGTCACCGCGCCCGCCGAACGGCACGTGATAATCCGTGCCTGCGGTGGGCAGGTTCACCATCACACAGCCCGATTGCGCGTTGCGTCGGAAATGGGTGGCGCGGGCCAGATTGGTCGTGACGATCCCCGCGGTCAGGCCGAAATTGGTGTCATTGACCACATGCAGTGCCTCATCATAGCCCGATACGGGGATGACGCATGCCAGCGGCGCGAACATTTCCTCGCGGTTGATGCGCATGTCATTATTGGTGCCGACAAAGACACCGGGGGACATGTAGTAACCTTCCGTCGGCATTTCCAACCGCTGACCACCGCAAAGCAGCTCGGCCCCTTCTTTCGCGGCCAGATCGACGTAAGACAGGTTTTCGTTCAACTGCTGCTCTGACACGACCGGCCCCATCTGGGTGCCTTCTTCAAGCGCGTGACCGACCTTCATCGCCTTGGCACCGGCAACCAGCTTTTCAACAAACTGATCATGCACCGACTGGTGGACCACCAGACGCGAAGAGGCTGTACATTTCTGCCCGGACCCGCCAAAGGCGCCGCCCAAGGCCAGCGTCACGGCCAGATCAAGATCGGCATCATCCATCACGGCCAATGCGTTCTTTGATCCCATTTCCATCTGCACGCGTGTTAGGTTCTGGATAGCACTTGCGGCTATGCCTTTGCCCACGGGAACCGACCCGGTGAAGCTGATCGCGTTCACCTTGGGGCTTTCGACCAGTCGCTGCCCAATGGCGCTACCCGCACCCATGACCAACGAAACCAACCCTTTGGGAACGTCCTGACGGGCAATAATCTCGACCAATGCCACAGCAGAGGCTGGTGTGACGTTGGCCGGTTTCCAAACCACGGCATTGCCATAGCAAAGCGCAGGGGCAATTTTCCATGACGCGGTGGCGGTGGGGAAGTTCCATGGGGAAATGATGGCAACCGTGCCAACCGGTTCGCGGCGCACGTCAATCTCGATCCCGTCACGCACAGAATCGGCGGTGTCGCCCATCTGGCGCAGAGTTTCAGCGGCGTAGTATGTAAAGAACTGGCCAGCGCGATACACCTCGCCCTTGCCTTCGGCCAATGGTTTGCCTTCTTCCCGGGCCAGCAATGTGCCCAGTTCTTCGGCACGGCTCATCATTTCCGTGCCGATGGCCATCAGCACATTGTATTTGCGTTCAATGCCATAAGCGGCCCATTCGGCCTGCGCCTGCTTCGCTTGATCCAGCGTGGCGTCCAACTGATCCGGGGTGGCCTGGGCAAACATGCCAATCAGATCGCTCAGATCAGACGGATTGCGGTTTTCAATCTCAGAGCCGCCAGCGACCCATTCACCTGCAATGTAATTCAGCTTGGCGTTCTGCATGATGTATCCCCTTTAATTGGCAGCCATGAGGCGGCACCTGCAAGGTTAATAGAAACTCAAGATTCAGGCACTCAAAATCATATGTATCTTACTTCAGACTTCCTGAATTTCTGAAGCAGAGAGCAGCGCCCCCTCGCGCATCATTTGGACGATCAGCTTCAGGAATTCCCGTGCCGCTGGCATCAGCACATTCATCGGCTGCGACATCATATGAACCGTGCGGCGCACGGTCACATCCGCCAAGGGCAGGAAAACGACATCATCCTGCAAACCCGTGACCGTCAGCCGGGGCAATACCGTGATCCCCAGCCCCTCGCGGACCAATGCCAAAAGCGACGCAGTGTTGTGGACCATCAACCGGGAATTGGTCAGCAACGGGGCAAAATCAGGATCAGTGATCTGCGCACACAGCCCGTTTGCGATCAGAACATGATCACGCATGCTGGCCCAGGTCAGTTGATCCCAGTTTTCCGCAAGCAGATGGTCACGGCGACACACAACGCCAAACGCATCGCTGAAGAGTTTGGTGCGCTGCATCCCGTCAATCTCGGCCAAGGTGCCGATGCCGATATCAGCACGCTCGCGCGACAACTCGTGCGCAATGGCGGCAGAATCCATATCGCGGATATCAATCTGAACATTCGGATGCTTCTGGACAAACGCAGAAATCGCAACGGGCAGTACCGCGCTGGCGACCGACGGGGTGACGGCCAGACGCAAGTACCCCAGTTCAGACCGGGACAAGCCTTCTATGACCGCAACCGTATTCTCAAAATGGGTCACCTCGCGGCGGGCTTCTTCAAAGATCAGCGCGCCAATCGGGGTCAGGCGCGACTTGCGCGCAGTTTCAAACAACGGGGCACCAATATGATCCTCAAACTGTTTGAGCATCATCGACACCGCCGATGGTGTCCGGTCAAGAGCCTCTGCCGCGTCAGACAGACTGCCATGCCGTGCGACCATGGTGAAACAACGGAGCATTTCAATTTTGATGGCCATTAAGCGTTCCTGAATTTTATTCAATATAATTAGAGTTGCCTTAATTATCCAGCCATGTCCATAAAGCCGCACAGGACCAGGGCCATCACCTTGACATGGACAAAAAGGACAGCCTAATGATCGAACGTATCGAAACCGGGGAACGCTCCTCCAAAATCGTCAAGTATAACGGGGTCGCCTACTTGACCGGACAAGTGGCCGAAGGCGACACCATTCAGGAACAGGTGCGCATCTGTCTTGAAAAAATCGACGCCCTTTTGGAAAAGGCGGGATCATCGCGCGAAAACATGCTGCGGGTCACGATCTGGCTGGCCGATATGCAGGATTTTGCAGGGCTGAACGAGGTATGGAATGCATGGGTGCCAACAGGGCATGCTCCGGCACGCGCCTGTGGCGAGGCGAAACTGGCCCGCCCCGAACTCAAGGTCGAATTCATCGTTGATGCGGCTTACGCCTGATCAGGGTCAGCCCACATGAAACAGCGAGGCGAACAAACGCGGATCCAGACTTTCGGCCGCGAATGTCTCGCCCTCTGTCAGAACTGACACTGCATCATGGCTGTGCAAGCTTTCCTGATGGCTGGCGATCACCCGGAAATCCGAAATCCGTTGGTCCAGCTGCAACTGCTCTGTAAACAACCGGGCTGCATCTTCAACAAAAATAGGGTTCGCCGCATTCAACTCTGCAAAGGCCTGTTCATCCTCCCGCTTGACCATCACTTGCGTCTCGGTTGGCGCCGCCGCCCGGGCGCGGTCAATCAGGTCTTCAAACCAAAGCACCTCAGCCCCATCTTCCAGCAACACCGAAATTCGGGCGACGGATCGCTGCGAATGCGGGGTCGCCAGCTGGCCGCGAAACTGACGGGCATGTTCGCTTAGCTCCAATGAGCATGGGCAAGTGGACGAATAAACGTAATCCAGATGCACGATCTTCTTGCGCACACCAGCGGACTCGACGAGCTCCAGCGCGATATCGTAATACTGATAACCGGAAAGCCCCGACCGCAAACTGTCCACTTTCATCGGAAAGCTGAACCGCATCTGAATGCGGGCATCAAAGCTTTCCAGATCACTCTTGTAGGCATCAAGCGCTTTTTCGATCACTTCAAAGCTGAATGTTTCCTCGGCATGTTTATAAAATGTCCGCATGATGCGGGACATGTTGATGCCCTTCTTTTCAGCTTCCAATGACACCGTGCCTGTCACCGATGTCTCTAGCGTCAGATCGCCGTTATCGCGGGTATGAAACTTGATCGGCAGGCGGAAATTCGAAATGCCCACATGCTGGATCTGCTGTTTGGCCCCCCGGATCAGGCTGGAGGGACCATTTTGCAGGTCAGGCATCGACGCCTTATAGGCATCATCAACCTCAAACGCATCCGGATAGGCGCGGGCCAAGGCCGGATAGTTCGACACTTCCTGCCCGGGGATCAACCGGGACACCAACGGATCAAGCGTCGCCACCTCTTCGGCGCTCACATCGCCCGCCCAGCGGCGCAGCAATGCCAATGCGGCTTCGGCCTCTTCGCGGGTCGGCTCGCGCTCCATATCGGATGAATGAATATTCATATCGGTGGCCCCTATCGGTGCATCAGACTTCCCAAGATGGGGCAGCTCATCGGATTTTCCAATGATATCTTCATACAGACGCAGCAATTCGGGGCGCGGATCAGTCATCAAGGCCACCTTTCCTAAGGCTAAGTCACCATATCATAAGCACTTTTTATAGGCCGTTCACAATCCCGCAATCGCCCCGCGTAAATCCGCCAGCAGATCGTCGGGATCTTCCAGTCCGACACTCAACCGCACAAGCCCCGGGGTAATCCCAAGTGCCGCACGGGTTTCTTCCGACAGGCGCTGATGGGTCGTCGTGGCGGGATGTGTGGCGATGGATTTCGCGTCACCCAAATTGTTTGAGATCGTGATAATCTCCAGCGCATTCAACAGCTTGAAGGCCGCTGCTTGTGATCCGGCATCAATCGACAAAACCGTACCTCCGGACCCCATCTGGGTTTGCGTCAGCGGATATTGGGGGTGCGTTTCCAAACCGGGGTAAATCACCTGCGTCAATTGGCTATCAGCCTCCAACGCCGCGGCGATCATCGCGGCGGTATTGGCCTGCGCACGGACACGCAGTTCAATGGTCTCCAACCCTTTCAGCATCATCCAGGCGGTAAAGGGCGACATCGAACCGCCCGTATGTTTCATATAAGGTTCAACCGTGCCTCGGATGAACTCCCGCGTGCCAAGGATGATACCACCCAGCGCACGCCCCTGCCCGTCAATATGCTTGGTCGCGGAATACACAACAACATCCGCACCCTGTGCAATCGCATCGGAAAAGACCGGCGTGGCAAAGACATTGTCCAAAATAACGGTCGCCCCAACAGCATGGGCCAGCTTGGACACAGCAGCGATGTCAATCACCTCCAGCGTCGGGTTTGACACGCTTTCGAAAAACACCGCTTTGGTATCGGGCCTGATCGCCGCCTCCCACGCGGCAAGGTCGGTGCCATCAACAAACGTCACCTCAACCCCAAACCGGGTCAGCACCTCTTCCAGAATATAAAGGCATGAGCCAAACAGGGCCTGGGCAGACACAACATGATCACCCGCACGCAACATGGACGTCAGAGCGCCGCTGACCGCCGCCATCCCGGATGCGGTGGCGAAACCTGCCTCGGCCCCTTCCATGGCCGCAATCCGGTCTTCGAACATGGCAATGGTGGGGTTGCCATAACGGGCATAGATAAACTCATCATCGCCGCTTTGGATAAACCGGGCCTCTGCATCCTCGGCCGTGTCATAGACAAAGCCCTGGGTCAGATAGATCGCTTCACTGACCTCGTTATACTGGCTGCGGCGGGTGCCTGCATGGACCGCCTTGGTCCGCTTCTTCCAAGTCTTCATTGTCGTTCCCTCGCGCCATTTGCGCATCAAAAAACCCCGACACCGGGAAAAGGTATCGGGGCGTGAACCCGTAGCCTTTTAGCAGATTGTTTAACGTGGCCTGCAATCCGGTAACAAATCACCACAGCGGCAGGGATACGCCCCAGCCGCGGGTCAGTCAAGCGCTGCAGGCTTCTCAATATCCAAGGCCACCTTTAGCCGCGTCCACATCGCTTGTTCAAAGCGGTCCGGCCATGCAATGCCTCGTGTCGCAGCCATACGGCGGGCGCGGGGCAGATAGGCAACAGCATATGCCAGATGCGCATCAATCACCGCCTGCCGCTCAGGGACCAAAGGCGGCAAGGCACGCAGTTCCGCCTTTTGTGCATCCGTGATCAACCGACCCAGATGCAATGCGCCACCACGATGTGGCGCATCTGTTTGCGCAATCATCAGATCGATCAGGGCGTTGCGCAAATGCGAAACCCCTGTCGCCCCGTTAATCAGATCATCCCGGCCAAGGGCCACTGGCAACAACCCCATGATCCGAATGAAACCCTGCACCTGATGCAGGGTCAGCGATGGACCGGCAACCGCAGTCTTGGACATCCCGCCGTAATGATCAGCATGATCAAAAAGCGGCTTTAGCTTATCCTGGGTCTGATGCCCCAACTGATCGGGTTTCAGGATCAGCACATCCAACCGTAACCAATCGGCCATAACGGCATTGATCAGGCTTGGGATCGGCTTGCGATCCCACCACAAAACGATTTCACCAATCTGCGATAACGCGTCTTTCCACAGATCCGCAATCCGATCCGTCGGCCCTTCAGCCGCCACCAGAACAAAGTCGATATCACTATGGGCGTCATGCATGCCATTGGCGAAACTGCCGCTCAGAAACAGTGCATCAATGCCTTCTTCGCCCACCAACTGATCCTGAATCCGTTGAATTTGCTCTTGCATATCGGCGCTCCTTCACAACCCGTTGATACCCTCTCCCTTGCGATTTTGACAGCACCTGCCATGGTCAGACGCAAAACGACGGAGCCTTCATGACCCAGCCCATTGACCTTTATTTCTGGCCCACACCAAACGGATGGAAGGCTTCTATCGCGCTCGAGGAAATGGGGCTGCCTTACACGCTACATCTGGTCGATATCGGGGCCGGGGATCAGTTCAAACCGGATTTCCTGAAAATCGCACCCAATAACCGGATGCCCGCGATTGTCGATCATGACGGGCCGGACGGCGCGCCAATCTCAATCTTCGAATCCGGGGCGATCCTGCAATATCTGGCGCGAAAAACCGGGCGGTTTTATGGGGACACCGAAAGGGACCGGATTGCAGTTGATCAATGGCTGATGTGGCAAATGGGCGGGTTGGGGCCGATGGCCGGTCAGGCGCATCACTTTCTGAAATACGCACCAGCCATGGATCCACCCAATGACCTGCCCTATGCCAAGGACAGATATCGCAGCGAAACCGGACGACTTTATGGGGTTCTGGACCGGCAACTGGCAAAGCATGAATTTGTGGCTGGTGAGTTCTATTCCATCGCCGATATGTCGATCTGGGGCTGGGCATCGCTCTGGGAAGGACAGCAGCAAACACTGGACGACAAACCTCATATGGCGCGCTGGCTGGACATGATTAGCGCACGTCCGGGGGTGCAGCGCGGACGGGCGCTGGTCGCTGAAAAGCGGGGCGATTTCCGAAAGGACAAAGCTGCCCAAAGCACGCTTTTCAGGAAATGACGGTAACCAATTATTAGCTGGAACTGACTAAGAATCACTCAAATTGAAAGAGTGAGGCTTGTCAGATGCAATACCGACCACATCGCTATAACACGCAATATCCTATCGAATTGCAGACGCCGACCGGCACGCAGAAATGTCAGGTCATCGACGTGCATAATGCCGGGGCACGGTTGGAAGGGCTGCGTGATGTCAAACGCGGCGACAAAGTACGGGTGAACATTCTCAGCCACCGTGTCGATGCGCTGGTGCAATGGGCGTCAGGCGATCGGGCCGGGCTCACATTCCGACCGCAGATTTCAGATGATCAGGTGGATACGCTGCGTTATCGTCGCGATGGACGACGTGGGCGGCATGGTACAGTCGGGTTCGGATACGCCGAAATGCGATAGGGCAGGATCACTCTTGCTCGGCTTCGGGATCTTCGATCAGGTATTTTTGAAGCCCGATAATCTGCAGCCACAAGAACACGAACAAAACTGCGGGAAAGGCGAATGTTTCCAGCTTCACCCAAAGATCGGTGCTTTGGGTGCGCCAAATCAGTTCATTCGCCACCGCAAGCCCGGCAAACATCATCGTCAACCGACGGGTAAAGATCATCCAGCCTTCTTCGCGCATGGGCAGGAATTCTTCCATCACATATTGCAGATAGCTACGCCCGCGCAGCAAGCCGATCAAAAGAATGCCCGCCATACACCCATACACGATACTGGTCTTCATCTTAAAGAACCGCTCATCATTGAAATAAGCGGTCAACCCACCAAAAAAGATAACCATGAACGCGGTAAAGACCTGCATCCGGCTCAGCTTGCCGGTCAGCATCCACAAGATCCCCATCGCGACCAGCAGGATCGGGACAAAGATCAGGGCAGCAATGATAAAGCCAGTGTAATCAGTCCCGGCAATCGTGAATGTGTCATCCTTGATCCGTAGATAGATCAGGAAAAAAGCTAACGTCGGCCCCAGTTCAAGAACCTGTTTCAGTACCGGTTTAATCGGTTTCGCGCTCATGCAAATCTCCCTCAGCCCCCGGTTTCCACGATCACAGCGCCCAGCGCAACCAGTGCCATCAAAAACAGACGGCGCGGGCCGACTTTTTCGCCCAGAATGAACCAGCCTATCAATGCCGCGAACACGGTGGACGTCTCGCGTAACACCGCAGCCTCGCCGACCTTGTCCAAACGGGTCGCCATCATCACGCCACCAAAGCTAACCCATGCAATCAGGGCACCCGCGATCCCGCGCCACATCAGTGGCCCCAAAACCGGTGGGCTCGCCATGTGCCGGTAACGCCAAGCTGCCAGCACCGGAAAATCAAGCGATGTAAGAAAGAAAAACCACGCCAGAAACGTGAACGGATCAGGCGACTGACGAATGCCGTAAGCATCATAAGTTGTGTAAAGCGCCACCATGAATCCGCCTGCCAAGGCCCAGATCAAGCCGATCTTCAAAGCGCGCGGGTCAATCACCTCTTCCGACAGGTTGCGCAGCGCCAACAGCAGAATACCGCCCGACAAACAGGCCACGCCCAACCATTGGGTCAAGGTGAAGTGTTCGCCAAAGATTACAGATGCCGCGACAACCGTCACCAAAGGCCCAGTGCCGCGCACCACCGGATAGACCACTGTATAAGCCGCCCGTTCATAGGCCAGCGCCATTGTCAGTTTATAGACGAAATGGATGATGATCGCGCCCATCAGGATCAACAAGGTGGCCATGTTGGGCCAAGGCACGACGAGCAGCGCAATAGGTGCCGAAATCAGCACCAGCCAGCCATCAATCGCCCCCCGTGCCAACCAGGGATCATACCGTCCCTTTTGCAATGCCCCAAAAACCGCATGCGCCATCGCCGACATCAACGCAAGCAACGTCGCCAGTCGCGCACCTTCTGGCGTGCCCGCAATGGACACCAGCCAATCGCTCACTTGGGTTGCCAGTCAACGGCCATCTGCGCGCCATCCAGCAGAAAACCGGGCATATCCTCTTTATCCCGACTGGTCGCGACACCGATTTGCATCAGCCCCAAGCCCCGATCAGAGGCAAATGTCACATCCAGCACCCCCGCCGCGCGCGGCAAGGCGCGGGCGAAGTCCAACGCCTCGGACCGGCTGCGGCGATCCATCTGGGCAAAGCTCAGGCCTTCGACAAAATCGACCACGTCCGCGCGCGCGATATCTTTCAGCAGGTGGGCATTCGCAGGCGTCAACGTGGCCGTCAATGCCAACTGATCCAGATGCAAGCCCAACAGGCTCATCTGCGCAGCCCGTGGATCATCAAAATACGCACCACCGATAACGGCACTCGCCGTTAACGCCTCTTGATCGTCAATAAAGACGCCAAGCCCATCGACAATCAGCAACCCGTCGCCGGGGGAATGCGAAAGTTTCAACAGCGTCTGAACAGATTCAGACCGGCCATTTTGGGTCATCATCGCATCGAACCGAAATGCCAGCTCTGTCGGCAAGTTTTTGGGATCATCCGCAAAATCCGCTGGCATCGCGCGCCACGCGACCCGGGTATCATCCGAAAGCAGATCAGCATCCCCGCTGATGACCCGACACCAGCCATCTACATCCGGCTTTTGGTCCAGCTCGCGCAATGCCACCCATTCATCCGGCAGGGTGAAATCAAACATGCCGCCACCCTCATACCCGATGACGATGCCAACCAGGTGCCGCCAACCCGCTTCGCAGCGCGCGGTTTCAGACGCGCGTTGCGCCGTTGCAGGGCTGGCCAGCAAGGCCAACAGACAAAGAAAACGGATCATTCCAACCCCACAAGTGCTGCAGCAAATTCTTCGGGGTCGAACGGGGCCAGATCATCAATCTGCTCGCCCACCCCAATGGCATGGATCGGCAGGCCAAACTTGTCGGCCAGCGCCACCAGCACCCCACCTTTGGCCGTCCCGTCAAGCTTGGTCATGACCAGCCCTGACACATCGGCCAATTCCTGAAAAACCTTGACCTGTTGGACAGCGTTCTGCCCCGTCGTCGCATCCAGCACCAACAGGGTGTTATGCGGCGCATCCGGGTCCTTCTTGCGGATGACCCGCACGATTTTGGCCAATTCTTCCATCAAATCAGCCCGGTTTTGCAAACGACCCGCCGTATCGATCATCAACAAATCGGCACCATCGGCCTGCGCCTGCGTCATGGCATCAAAAGCAAGACTGGCAGGGTCGGACCCTTCAGGTGCCGTCAAAACCGGTACCCCTGCCCGGTCGCCCCAGACCTGCAGTTGTTCCACGGCTGCGGCGCGAAAGGTATCGCCTGCCGCGATCACGACCTTCTTGCCCGCCGCACGAAACTGGCTGGCCAGCTTGCCGATTGTGGTGGTCTTGCCCGACCCGTTGACACCCACAACCAGCACGACTTGCGGGGTCTTGGCATAAAGCGGCATCGGCCGCGCCACGCCGTCCATGATCCGCGCGACCTCACTGGCCATCAGTTGTTTGATTTCCGGGACTGACAGTTTCTTTCCCAACCGGCCCTCCGCCATATTGGCCGTCACACGCAAGGCCGTATCCACCCCCATATCTGCGGTGATCAACAACTCTTCGAGCTGTTCGAGCATATCGTCATCCAGCACCCGGCGCACGACCGTCTTTGCCTCACCGCGGCCAAACATGCGGCCCAGAATGCCGGTCTTTTCCGCCACCGGCACCGGATCCTCGGAAAGCGGGGCGGTGATATCGACGTTCAGCTTAACGGGTTGCGCCGGGACGTCCCGGACTTGATCAGGGACCTCCTCTGCGACATCAGGCAGCGGTTCCCGCGCAAGAACCGGGGCGGCGTCACGCACCGGTTCTGCCACATCATCAACCACGCGCGTCGCCGGCTCTGGCTCTGGCTCTGGCTCTGGCTCTGGCTCTGGCTCTGGCTCTGGCTCTGGCTCTGGCTCTGGCTCTGGCTCTGGAATTGTTTCGGTGATCGGCGCAGGCGCAAGCGGCTCTTCGACAATCGCCTCTTCTTCCCCGCCATCACTGACAATGGCATCCAGTCCCTCGTCGATCTTGGACGAGGATTTAAACATCCGGTCTTTAAGCTTCTTGAAAAACGACATGGGCGCCCTGAAGAGAATTACACTTCTTCACCTAATCGTTGCGGCGCGCGGATGCAAAGGGTCAGCCACTTCAGCCGGGCATGAAACCTATCAAAAACGAAAACTGTGCGCCCCAATAGAAACACCAAACCACAAAAGGCGTGATCCGTCGCAGCGGGTGATCAGCGGGCAATACAAAAACTTCCAGACCCAGAACCGCATCCGATAGGATGAACGACAGCGCCGCTATCTGCACGATGCGAAGCCCCGGCGGCAAGCCAATGGCAACAAGTCCCATCACCATGATGATTGCGACATATCCCAAAACAGGCCAGCGCAACGCCCCAGCGTGGGCAAACAGCACCGCCCCCATGCAAAGTCCAAAGCAGATCAAAACCAGGCTGGTTGCACCAAACACGACACCGCCGCCTGCTGCCATCAGCAATGCCAAATAAGCCAGATGTGCCGCAGCAAAGGCCGAAAGCCCGGCCAGAAACGCCGGCTGCCCGTTTCGCGACAAAAAGAAATCGCCAAGCGACCCCAAGGCCAACGCCAAAACCAGCATTGCCGGGCCACCCGACACCCATGCCGCCAAGGCCAGCCCAGCGACAGAGGCCGTTTTTACGATTGATTTCAAAATGCTAGGCGACCGCCAGCAAAAGGCGACCGCAAACCAGATTGCCGCGATCAGCGAGGCGCCAATAAGCCCATTCGTCATCGCGGCCGCAATCAGACTTCGTCAGGAAAATGCTTCATGACCAGCTTGATCGGGTTCGGCGCCGCCTGTCCCAACCCGCAAATCGATGCATCCGCCATGGTGGTGCAAAGATCCTCTAGCAACGCCTGATCCCAACGATCCGCCTGCATCAGCTTGACCGCTTTTTCACAGCCCGCCCGGCAAGGCGTGCATTGCCCGCAGCTTTCATCCTCAAAGAACCGCAGCATGTTCAAGGCCGCATCGCGCGCCCGATCCTGATCCGACAACACAACAACCGCCGCCGATCCGATAAACGTACCCAGCGGTTGCAGCGTGTCAAAATCCAACGGCACATCATTGATTGACGCAGGCAGCAACCCCGAAGATGGGCCACCGGGCTGATAGGCGCGGAACACATGACCGTCCGCCATACCGCCTGCCGCCGCAATGATATCCATGATCGTGGACCCCGCAGGCAGCAGATAAACACCCGGTGCCGCCACACGCCCGGACACGGAATAAGACCGCAGACCGGTGCGCCCGTTCTTTTCAGTACCGCTCAGCACCTCCGGCCCTTCGCGGCAAACCCGTGCAACCCACAGCAGGGTTTCAACATTATGCACCAGCGTGGGCCGATCAAAGATACCCACCTGCGCCACAAATGGCGGGCGGTGACGCGGAATGCCGCGCTTGCCCTCGATGCTTTCGATCATCGCGCTTTCTTCGCCACAGATATAAGCCCCGGCGCCGCGCCGTAGATCGATGTACCCTTCGGCCACAACGCCAGCCGCTTCCAACGCCTTGATCTCAAGTCGTAAAATCTCAAGCACGGCGGGATATTCGTCGCGCATATAGATAAAACAGGTCTCGGCCTCGACCGCCCAAGCAGCGATCAGCATACCTTCCAAAAACAAATGCGGTGTGCGTTCCAGATAATAGCGGTCCTTGAACGTACCCGGCTCGCCCTCATCACCATTGACGGCCAGATAACGCGGGCCGGGATTGGCGCGCACAAAACCCCACTTCTTGCCCGATGGAAAACCGGCACCGCCCAAGCCACGCAGGCCCGATGACAGGACCTTGTCCTGCACCGCCTCCCAATCACCAGTGTCGCGCAACGCGGTCAGCGTGGCGTAGCCACCCTCGGCAACATAAGCGTCATAGGTTTCATAATCCGGCAGATGGGCATGGGTGTCATCAGCGGCAATCGCTGCCGCGACCTTCTCAACCGTGGCATGATCAATATGGTTATGGCCCAATTCCAGAACCGGTGCTGTATCACAACGACCCATGCAGGGCGCGCGCAACACGCGGACCTGCGATGCATCCAAACCATCCTCCAGCGCCGATTTGAGCGCCTGCGCCCCGGCCAATTCGCATGACAGCGAATCGCAGACACGGATGGTCAGCGCAGGCGGGGGCGTCTCACCTTCCTTGATCACATCAAAATGCGCGTAAAAGCTGGCGACCTCGTAAACCTCAGCCTGCGACATGCGCATTTCCTCTGCCAAGGCACGCAGATGGGCGGCAGACAAACACCCATAGGCATCCTGGATCAGGTGCAGAAATTCGATCAGCAAATCACGGCGACGCGGATGATCACCCAAAAGCGCCTTGACCTCATCCCAGGCGGCATCATCCAGCTGGCGGCCCTTTGTGGTATGCCGTCCCTTGCCCTTACCGGATTTCCAAACGCCTTCGCGGTTATCAAGTGCCATTGCGCCATTCCCATATCAGTATTGCGGCCACCATATCGTCCCGCCTCGTGCCAAACCATGCAAATGCGACACCCCAGCGACCAATATACGCGCCCAAACACTTTCCACTGTCACAGACGGAAACCCATGTTAATTATCCGAAACATGACCAAACAGATGCGCCTTTTTGCGATTGCGACCCTCATCCCGGTGGGATTGCTGGTTCTTGCGGCCTTGCTGGGCGGGGTCTGGGTGCTGTGCGCCGTGCTTTATCTGACAGCATTTACCACGGCCCTGGACAGGATGATCGACACGATCAGCCCGGCCAGTGAATTTCCCAGCGGCGATGGGCTGTCGATCACGCTGGCCTGCGCACATCTGGCGCTGATGCCGCTGGTGGTGCTGGCACTGGCAGGCGATGCGCTGGCGCCACTGGAAAAGGCAGGGCTGTTCTTTGCAGCCGGACTATTCTTTGGACAGGTCAGCAATGCCAACGCGCATGAATTGATCCACCGCAGCACACGCGGCCTGCACCGGCTGGGGATGTGGGTCTATATCACCATGCTGTTTGGGCATCACACATCAGCCCATGTGCTGGTGCATCACCGGCATGTGGCGACACCTGCGGATCCAAACACGTCACGCAGGGGCGAAAGCTTCTATCGCTACGCCATACGCGCCTGGGCGGGATCTTTCAAACAAGGCTACAAGGCAGAAGCCGCACGCCTGACCCGCATCAATCGCCCGGCTTGGCGTAATCCATACGTCATCTATATCGGCGGGGCCGCCCTGCTGATCGCACTGGCATTCTGGGCCGGTGGGGCAAAGGCTGCACTGCTTTATATCCTGTTGGCGGGCCACGCCCAGACCCAGCTTTTGATGTCGGACTATGTGCAACATTACGGGCTGGAACGGGCAACCAAAGACGGGCGCCCCGAACCGGTCAGCGCAAAGCACAGCTGGAACAGCCCGCATTACTATTCCAGCGCGCTGATGCTGAACGCGACGCGGCACTCCGATCATCACGCACACCCCGCACGCCCCTACCCCGCGCTGACATTACCACAGGATGCACCCATGCTCCCCAAACCTCTGCCGCTGATGGCCAGCATCGCCCTGATCCCACCGCTCTGGCGGCGGATCATGGACCCGCGCACGGACAGATGGCGCAATGCATAAATTGATAATCTGGCTCTGCCTGGCCGCCGCCGGGCCCGCCGCCGCGCAAGACACAATGAACGCCGCCGAATTTGATGCTCATGTGACGGGGCGCACGATCTCTTACTACTCTGCCGTGAACCCCGAATACGGGATCGAACGCTACCTGCCCGGCAGACGGGTCATGTGGTCGCGCTTCGACGGGGTCTGCCAATACGGGGTCTGGTATGAAAGCAAAGGCAATATCTGCTTTCGCTATGATTACGACCCCGAACCCAAATGCTGGGCGGTCTATGATGAACCGGGTGGCATGCGCAGTGTCTTCGTCAATCGACCGGACGGGACAGAGATTTGGGAATACCCCAACCGCGACGACCCACTAATCTGCAACGACCTGTCGTCATGATGCCCCCGGCAGCGGTGCTGCTGCGCTATGATTTGTCGGGGCCAGAACATGTCGCCGAAACCGCCATCGCCCATATCTGGAAAGTGGCGCAGGCAAACGGCGATCCGGCGGCATTAAAAATCTACAAAAATGGCGATCCAAAGGGCGAAGAAACCGGATTTGCCCTGATGCGGGCGCTTGATGGTGAAGGGGCGGCAAGGATCTATCACTTTGATAACAGCATCGCCGTGCTGGAATGGCTTGACGGCCCGTCCTTGGGTGAATTCAGCCGCAACGGGAAGGATGATCTTGCTGCGGCAGAACTAATCGCCGTCGCCGATCAAATCCATGCGACGCTGTCAAAGCTGACATTGCCGACACTTCGGGATCACTTCAAACCACTCATGACCCTGAAAATCGATCCCGCATGGGCCGCGCGGACCAAACACAACCTCACCAAGGCACAGCAGATTGCGGCGCCACTGCTTGATAGCCAATCACAGATCCGGGCACTGCACGGGGACCTGCATCATGACAACATCATGGGCAGCGCGCGCGGATATCTGGCCTTTGACGCCAAGGGGGTGACTGGCGACCGCTGTTATGAGCTGGCCAACGCCTTTCAAAATCCGCTTGGTGCGGATGATCTGGTGCATGATCCGGTCAGGGCACAGCGGCTGGCGCATATTTGGGGACAACATTGGAACGTGCCGCCGCAACGGCTGTTATCCTGGGCTGCCGCACATTCTGCGCTGTCAATCACTTGGACCGGCAACTTTGATCAGGCCGCGCATACCGATCTGCTCGGCATGCTTCTGGGACTGATCGCGACTGAGACCTGATCAGAACAAACTGCCTTGCGGGTCCTTGCTGACATCCACACGGCCATCGGCAAACTCAATCTCCAGCAGCTTCGCTTTTTCTGCCGCCGCCTTGCCAGTAACCACGGCCCCATCGCCACGCACCACCGCATAACCGCGCTTGAGCGTCTCGACATAGCCCAGCGTTTCGCGCAAACGGTCCAATGCCTCCAATCGGGCGGCGCGCTCCGCCTGTTGCCGCGCCGCGCGATCCGACAACCGGCGCAACAAACTGTCCAGACGTTCACGCTGGCGGGTCACGCGGTCCTGCAACACCTCACCCCGCAAGCCCCGCGCCGCCCGGTCCAGTGCAACAGACGCATCCCGTGTCCTGCGTTTTAACGCAGGCTCCTGCCGGGCAGACAACCCATCCAGACGACGACGATCTTCGGCCAGACGACGCGACAGAATACCGGGACGCAGGGACGCCTCTGACATCTGTAGACGTTTCTTGGCCGCAGCCCCGCGCAAGGCCGCAGGCAGACGCTCACCAAGGTAATCCAATCGCTGGCGCGGCCCTTCGACAAGCGTCTCGACCTGCGGCAAAGCACGGCCCAGATCACGGACACGCTGCTGGCGCTGCGCCACCGCGGTCGACAGCGCGCGGCTCAGCCGGGCGGCCTGATTGTCAACCCAGGCCAGCAATTCCATCCGCACCGGCACCGCCAGTTCTGCCGCAGCCGTTGGCGTCGGCGCACGCTGGTCAGATACAAAATCGATCAGGGTGGTGTCGGTTTCATGACCCACCGCCGAAATCAACGGAATCTCCGATGCCGCTGCGGCACGCGCCACAACCTCTTCGTTAAACCCCCACAAATCCTCCAGCGATCCGCCACCCCGGGCCACGATCAGCAGATCAGGGCGGGGCAGCGCACCACCCGGGGTCATCCGATTGAACCCGTCAATGGCGGCAGCCACCTCCGGCGCGCATTTCTGGCCTTGTACAGCGACCGGCCAAACCAGCACCTTGCGCGGGAAACGATCCCGCAAACGGTGCAGAATATCACGGATCACCGCGCCCGAGGGCGAGGTGACAACGCCAATCACCTCGGGCAGATAAGGCAACGGGCGCTTACGTTCGGGGGCAAACAACCCCTCGGCGGCCAGTTGCGCCTTGCGTTTTTCCAGCATCGCCATCAAGGCGCCAGCACCCGCAGGCGCAATATCCTCGATCACCATCTGATATTTGGATTGGCCGGGGAATGTGGTCAGCTTGCCCGTGGCGACAACTTCCATCCCCTCTTCGGGCTGATGCGCCAAACCCTGCGCGCGGCCCTTCCAAATGACACCGGCCAGTACGGCACGGTCATCCTTAAGGTCCATGTAAATATGGCCAGACCGGGGGCGGGACACGCGCCCCACCTCGCCACGCACACGGACATGAGCAAAATCGCCCTCAATCGCCTTTTTGACAGCGCCAGAGATTTCCGTGACCGAGAATTCAGGCGTGTTATCACCTGGGTCATCCTCAAAAAGGTCACTCACGCTAATTCTCCGGTTTTAGGTTCTCCAACGGTAGCGATGAAAACTTCCATTTCAGGAACAGGCTGCCGCCAATCACAAATGCACCAAAAGCGGCAAACAGGAAAGAGCCGAAAATGACAGCCAGCACAAATGCAGCCACACCGACAATCCACATCAATGCGGTCGACATGGTGACAGCACCGACATCCGGGTCCGGCCAATACTGCACCTGCGCGCGGCCAAACTCCTGCGCGTAATATTCCAACGTGCGTTCATATGCGGGGTCTTCGTTGATGGGCACATCGCTGGGCATGTGATGGATCGTGCGACCAATCACCCGTGAACAGAAATCGCCGAAATAGGCACGCTCATCACTGACATGCAGGCGCCAGACCACATCGACAATCGGCGATGGGGACAGGGTCTCGCCGGTACTGCCCACCAGGTACATGAAACGGCGGTATTCTTCGACCAGCGTATAGCAGACGTCCAGCGAATGACCGGTTTCCTTCTGCAGACGATCAATCAAAGACCGCGACAACGGGCGTTCGTGAAAGCTGTAGCCTTCAAGCCTGTGCCAAAGCCTGCGATCGCCCTTCTCTCGTTTCATGCTGTCATTCCGATGCGCAAAGCGCCCCCACCAGAGAAGTTACCCCTATGACTGCAACTTGCAAAGGTTTTGATAAGAAAAATACAATCCATGGTGATCCCGCCACGCTACCCACCACAACCGCCGCCGCAGCCGCCGCCACAACCGGATCCCTCACCGCCGCAGCCGGATGCCATCATATTTTTGTTTTGGGATCGCCGTAACTTGCTCGGTAGGTTCTTCTCGGCATAGATACCGCCCCCCAAAACAACGCCAAAGGCCGCAACAATAAGCCAGCCAAGATCTGTGCGCCCGGCACCTACGACAACGCACAACACCATGATACCGAGTGCTGCTACGATGCACCCGGCCACGAAGGCACGCCAGCTTGGCCTTACACCCCAGACATCACTTGGCGGCGCAACCCCGAATTCCTGCTGATAGAGGGTCTTGGTCGCCACGTATTGCTTGCGATAGCGCGGCATGTCTTCTTCCCCCGCACAAGGATCGTGGTGCAATGGGCGGCCTAGCACCTGCGCACAAAACACATCTCAATAATCCCGCGTGAAGGTCAGATGCATGTGCCACGCCCGGTCTATCTGTTCGGACGGTGTAATCGGACCGTCACTGATCTGCGTCAGATACACAAACCGCCGGTATTCCTCGATCACATGCTTTGTGTGGGCCTTGTCCCAGCCTTCAGCCAGGGCCAGCTTTATCGAAAACGGGGCCGTTCCGGTGGGGGCATCCATCGGATGTGTGGCGATCCGTTGCCACAAAGCGGGGTCAAGCATGGTTGTTCCTTCTGGGCGCATCGTTTATCCGCAGATCATAATTAGAATATGGGCAATTTCATGAACATCATGATCCTTGGCAGCGGCGGGCGTGAACACAGCCTCGCATGGGCGATCAAACAGAACCCCAAATGCGACCGGCTGATCGTGGCCCCCGGCAATGCGGGCATCGCGATGCTCGCTGAATGCGCGGATATCAACATTCTGGATGGCGAGGCTGTCGCCGTCTTTGCCGAGGAAAACGCCATCGACTTTGTGATCATCGGGCCAGAGGCACCGCTTGCCGCTGGTGTGGCTGACCGGTTGCGCGATGCAGGATTGCTGGTCTTTGGGCCCAGTCAGGCGGCCGCCCAGCTTGAGGCGTCAAAATCCTTTACCAAGACGATTTGCGATGCGGCCAATGCACCCACCGCAGCCTACGGGCATTTCACCGATGCCGACAGCGCGCGGGACTATATCCGCACCCAAGGCGCGCCAATTGTGGTCAAGGCTGACGGGCTGGCCGCCGGTAAAGGCGTGATTGTCGCCATGACAGAGGATGACGCATTGGCGGCCATCGATGACATGTTCGATGGCAGCTTTGGCGATGCCGGCGCCGAAGTTGTGATCGAAGAATTCATGGATGGTGAAGAGGCGTCATTCTTTGTGCTTTGCGATGGGCATACGATCCTGCCCGTGGGCACGGCGCAAGACCACAAACGCGCCTTTGACGGGGATACCGGCCCCAATACCGGCGGCATGGGGGCCTATTCCCCGGCACCGGTGATGACCGACGTGATTATCCAGAAAGCGCTGGATGAAATCATTCGCCCGACGATGGATGAGATGTCGGCGCGCGGGACGCCATTTCAGGGCGTGCTGTTTTGCGGGCTGATGATCCAGAACGGACAGCCCCGGCTGGTGGAATACAATGTGCGCTTTGGCGATCCCGAATGTCAGGTGCTGATGATGCGTTTGGGCGGGCAAGTGCTGGACCTGCTACAGGCCTGCGCCGAAAAACGGCTGGATGAGGTACAGGTGAACTGGGCCGCCGATCACGCCTTGTCGATCGTCATGGCGGCCAAGGGCTACCCCGGTTCATATGAAAAAGGCACGCTGATCAAAGGGTTGGATAGCCAGCCCGAGGATAGCTTTCACATGGTATTCCATGCGGGCACAACGGGCAAAGACGGACATATCACCGCGACCGGCGGGCGGGTGCTGAACATTACAGCCAGGGGGCACAGCCTGGCGGAGGCGCATGAAAAGGCCTACGCTATGGCGCACGGGATCGATTGGCCAGAGGGCTTCTACCGATCGGATATCGGCTGGCGGGCGCTTTAGGCAACGTCGGCAGAACCGCTTGCGCGGCACGCTGCAGCGTCATGTTGCCCATGACCGGGAACCGCTATGGACACCCGCTAGGAATGCGTTAATCTTTCTTGCATAGTTATTAAAACGGACAGTCATCCATATTATTCAGATGACGCATTCAATTTCATCGCCGATATTTCCCGGCAACTTCAACTGGACCAGAATTCCCCTTCGGGGTCGGTGCGCTCACACCCTTTGACAAGGACATTGACTTGAAGACCTGGTCACGGATTCTCGACAGCGATCTGGGCAAGAAAGCTCAAGCCGCGTATGATGCCAACCCGGCGCGGCGCTATCATAACTGGGCGCATGTCCAGCGCATCTATTGGCATGCCGAACAGATGGGTTTGCCCTACGATCCTGATCTGGACCTCGCGATCCTCGCCCATGACGTGATTTATGACGCTTTACCAGATAAGGAAGAACGCTCTGCCCAGTGGCTCAGCGCGCATGCGGATATCGATGCAACGGCAGCAAACGCACATATCCGCAAGACGATCACGCACACGCCTTCTGCCGATAATCGGATGGTTTTGCTTGATCTGGCGGATTTCCAACACCCGGAATGCGCCGCACCGAACCTGGATCGGATAGCGGCGGAATCCATGGCACTTTACGACGTGACCATGCCGCAATTCCTGCAAGCCAATATCGCGGTGATGAAAACCATCGGCGACAGGATCAAGGACGGGATGGGTTGTGCGCCTGCCACGGATAAGGCCGCGTTCAAACGGATATGCACAGGGATCAACAGCAGCATCAGCCTGGCACAGGACCGTCTGACAAACCTGACCTAAGCTGGCACACCGCTGATATGAACGGACCGACCCCAAAACCGCCATAACAGCAGCACCGCGGCCACAGCCAGCCCGATCACCAGACCCAGCCATAGGCCAAACGCACCAAAACCAAGGGTAAAGGCCAGCAGGTAGCTGACAGGCAGACCAATCACCCAATAGCTGATCGTCGCCATGAACATCGGCACAGTTGTGTCCTGCACCCCGCGCAGCAGCCCCAACGCCATGACCTGCGCCCCATCAACCACCTGAAACAAGGCCGCAACCATGACCAGCCCGGCACCCACCCGCAACAGGGTCGCACGCTCCGGCTCAAGCGGATCAATGAACAATGACACCAGCGTTTCGGGGATCAGCAGGAACACAGCAGAGGTCAGAATGGCAAACAAAGCTGACAGACCAATCGCCATGATACCACCACGCCGCAACGCATCCTCATCGCGCCGACCCAGCGCGCGACCGGCCCGGACGGTCGCCGCCTGACTAAACCCGATATGCACCATGAATGTCAGGCTGGCCAATTGGATGGCAATGCCATGGGCGGCCAGTTCAATGGCACCGATCCAACCCATCATCACTGCCGACGCACTGAACAAACCACCTTCAGCCAATGACGTCAGACCAATCGGCCATCCCAGCTTGAACACCCGCGCCATGATCTCGGTATCGCTGCGCCAGAAATTGCGGAACAGCTGAAACTGCGGCAACACGCGCAACGTATAAACCACCAGGATCAGCACCGTGACCAGCGTCACGGAAACCGACGCTATCGCAGCGCCTTGGATACCCAGTTCGGGCGCACCCCAATTGCCGAATATCAGCGCATAGTTCACGAACGCATTCATGATCGCCGTGCCGATCGTCGCCCACAGAATAATGGCTGTATGCTCAAGTGCTGCCAGAAAGGATTTCAGCGTCATCACGATCAGGGCCGGGATCATCTGCCAGATCACAATCTGCAGATAGATATGCGCCATCGCCGCGACCTCAGGGTCCTGACCAATGGCCAACAAAATCTGCTCGGCCCAGAAAAACGGCAGGGTCACCACCAACCCATAGAAAATCGACAGCCACAGCCCCATACGGGTGACCCGGCGAACCTGTAAATCGTCATCTTCTTCCGCTGCCGCCGCCACCATGGGCGTGACGGCCTGTGCAAAACCAGCACCAACGATGAAAATGACGAAAAACATGGTGCCCGCGATGGTTGATGCAGCCAATGCGGTCACATCATACCAGCCCAGCATCACCGTGTCGGTAATATGGATGGCAAACTGCGCCAGATTGCTCAGGATCAGGGGCATGCCCAGCTTCAGGATCGCCCGGCTATGCTCTTGATATGTATGTGCGGGCTGTTGTTGCATGGCACCAGCCTTATGCCTGTTGCGCGGTGCCGTCCATAGACTTGGTGGCACGCACCATGGCAAGTTGCTGGGAAAGGAGATGCCGATGACCGATTTCCAAAACCTGATCGCCGATGCGCAAGGCTTTTACGTGCAACTGAACGCCAATAATACAAAGGCATGGTGGCAGGAAAATCGCGGCACCTATGACGACAACCTCAAACCCAACGCGCTGGACCTACTTGGTGCCCTCACCGATCCGTTGGCCAGGTTCACAGACGCACCGATCAAGACTAAGCTCTTCCGCCCACACCGCGACGTGCGCTTTTCCAAGGACAAGACGCCCTATAACACCCATCTACATATGATGTGGCAGCTTGATACGGATGCCCCACAAAACCCGGTGTTTTTCTTTGGCATCGGCCTTGATCACGTCACCGCCGGGGCAGGCATGATGGGGTTTGACAAGCCGGTCCTGACAAACTGGCGCAAGATGCTGGACCTCGACACAGACCGGATTGTCGGAATCATCGGCGAGGTTGAAGGTAAAGGTTTCGCCCTACGCGAACCGGCACTGAAACGGGTTCCACCGCCCTACTCCCAGGACCACGCCGCCGGACGTCTGATGCGGATGAAAGGGGCAACAGCCAGCCGCGATCTGGGGGCGGACGCTGACCTTCCAGACGGGGTAATGACCGCTTTCCGCGACCTCTGGCCTTTCAATAACCTGCTGATTTCGATTGCAGAGGCTTAGCCGCCTTCGCGCGCCAATGACCCTTTGTAATGCACAACCAACGCGCCGGTCAGCGGGGCTTTCAGCGCCACATCGAAATGAAAACGCCCATCCGCCTCAAACTCCTGCGCGACGCTTTGGGGCAATAACCATTTGGGCAGCGGGATCGGCCCCAACCGACCCGACCGCACCGGGAAATGCAGCTGTTCATCGCGGACATGCAATCGCAGCGTAAAGGTAAACATACCAAAGCGCTCTGTCATATACGGACCGATCTTGCGCAGCTCTGATCGGAACACCTGATCGCCAAACTGACGTTCCCAAATCTCTCCACCATCGACCGGGGTCATGGTCACCTTCACGGCAATATCATCCGTGGCTTGCGGGAACCGAAACAGCAGGCCGATCAAGCGGGACAAGGCACTGCCCCCGCGCGTCACACTGGCACGCCCGACCCAACGGCGCGGACCATAAACCTGATGCGCAGCCTGCACAGCAGGCGGTAACAGATCAAAATCCGCCCTCAATTGACGCTGAAACAGCGGAATGACAGGCGAGTTGTCCCGACGGGTGGTCACCGCCAAATCAGCCATGGCACCTTCGGCGGCCTTCAACGGGACCACCCCAACCGCAGGCCCGGCCCCCGGTGCGATCAAACCGGGATCGCGCAATATGGTCCGGGCAGCCACCGCCGGAATAAACGGGCCCTCGCCCGCTTTGACAACCATGCGCCAGCAGCGGCGCTGCCAACCATCCGGGAACCGGGCGATCACCTCCACCGACATCCCACCCTTATCCGTGCCAAAGGGCGTCAGTCCCCGCGCCAACAACAAAACTAACCTCACAAACCAATCGCCGATGGCAAACCCAAACCGTCCACGCAGCCACGACAAAACAGCCAGCGACCCATTCATCAGCCGCAATTCCATCCCAGCGCGAAACAGCACCGTGCGCGCATCAAAAGCAGCACCAAATAACCGCTGATCAGGCACCTCGATCATCCAGCCCGCGCGGATGATCCCCTGCCCCAGATCAAAGCGATCCGGGCGCGACCAACTGCGCACCGGCACCGTCACGTCATCAATGCGCAGATCAAAATCCTGCCCGCATTGATGCAAGATACTGCGGACAACCGCCTTGCCGCGCGGGGCGCGATTGCCCGGCAGAATGGCACTGCTGATCATATCAATCTCGGCAGCATCCTCGGCCAAAGCAGCGACAGCCGCCGACGACAGGGCTGGCACGCTGGACACACCGGACAGCGCAAAAACACCCGCCGCTCGGGCTGCGGCATCCAGCGCCGCAATACCCGCACAAAAACCCGGATCATCCGCCAGATCAAGATAATGGATTCCTCGGGCGAAACAGGCGCGTGGCAAGGCATAAGGATCGTCGCCATAGGCATGAAACGGACCCGCCGCATCAACAACAGCATCAGGAGCCAGCGCCCAAAGGGCACTCAAATCACCCGCCCGATCAATGGCCACCGCCTGCGCCCCCAAAGCATCCGCCAAATCAACTGCCTTTTGGGCATAGCGCCCGGCCACCACCACATCATGGGCATCACGGACCAACAGACGGACCAGCCGGGCACCAAACACACCATAACCGCCCAGCACAACCACCTTCATTGCAATAGGCGGGCGCGAAAATTGGGATCAGGCAAGGCACACATGTCGCCACGGCCAAACAACGCATAACGGTTGCGGGCAATCCGGGCATAAAGCCAATCACGAACCGGGCGCGGGATCACCCGCAGGACAAGGCATAAACGGCCCCAACCACCAGACCGTCGTCCCACCCGGATCAACGCATCAAAATCACGCCAAACGCGACCATCCTCAATGAAAAGCCAACTATCGGGGTCCAGCGCATCCAACCCGTTCTGACGCATCAGGTCGGCACCCGTTTCAGACTGGATCGGGGCAATACGGATCTGACCGGATTTATCGATACGGTGAATGAACCGGGCACCCCAACTGCACAAGGCACAAGTGGCATCCATCACAGCAATCGGCGGGGCGTCAGACATGGTACGGGTCAAACACCGGTCGCCTTGAACTTCTCCATCAGATAGAGGCCGGACCGGACCGGCGGATAGGCATCCGATCCATCCAGCGGCACGATCTGCGCATCCCAATCGGGTTGATGAAAAAAAGCAAGCGATTGGCGGGCGGGCTGACCGGGGCGGGCCACAACACGGTGCAACGTGCTGACCCAGCGGTCAGCCGTCCAACGGGCCATCAAATCACCGATATTGATGACAAAAGCACCCTCGGGCGCCGGGACATCCACCCACCCGTCGCCCTGCATCACCTGCAACCCCTGACTGTCGGGTTGCGGCAACAGGATGGTCAGGGAACCATAATCGGTATGTGCGCCCGCACGCTGCTGCTTGTCCAACGGGGCATCGATCGTCGCCGGATAATGCAATGCCCGCAGGGCCGAGATCGGATGCGCAATAAAGGGGTCGAAATGATCCTCTGGCAACGCCAACGCGGCAGCAAAGGCGCGCATGACACGCGCGGCCAAATCCTCCATCGCCGCGTAATAATCCTCCCAGGCTGAACGAAACCCCGGCAAATCCGGCCACAATGTGGGCTGATAACAAAAGGCCAACGCATCAGGATTGGCACCGGCAGGCACCATCAAAGGGCCGCCGTTGAAACTCTCTTTCAAATCTGGCGGCGTGTCTTCGCCCTTGGACCGGGCCAACGCCTCGGCATCGTGGCCCAGATAACCATATGGGTAGCCCTGATAAGGCGGCGCCACTTGCTGCTTGGCCGCGGCCCCCTGCGCGAAAAACCCGGCCGTCGCGGCCCAGACCCGGTCAATAATCGCCTGATCGACCCCATGCCCCTGCAACACCAGAAACCCCGTGTCACGGCAATGCTGATCCAGAACAGACGCGATGTCGTGGCGTGCGTCTTGACGCGCGGCTTCAAACGCCGCCAGATCAAAAACCGGAAAGCTCACCCCAACACATCCCGCCAGGAATGCTGCGGGGCAAAGCCAACCATCTGCTTGGCCTTGTCATTGGCATAAAACGTCTCATCCGGGCGCATCTCGCGCCGCATCTCAACGCCTTGATAGAACCGTTCAGCCACAACATCCGAGGTGACGCCAACCGACATATCGTCATTTGACACGTTAAACACCTGATAGCCCAACCCATCGGTGCGCAGACAACAATCCACCATATGGCCCAGATCGCGCGCATCGATATAGGCAAAGATATTGCGGCGGCGCAGGGCCGGGTCATCCATGAAAGCCGGGAAATGCAGGGCATATTCATCCGGCTCAATCACATTATTGATGCGCAACCCGTAAATATCCGCCCCTGTGCGGGCCTGAAAGGACCGGGCAGTCGCCTCGTTACAGACCTTGGACATCGCATAGCTGTCATGGGGAATGGTCGGATGATCCTCGTCAACCGGGACATAGTCAGGCTTCACCTCACCATCGGCAAAACAGACGCCGTAAGTCGTCTCTGAACTGGCGAAAATCACCTTGGGAATACCCAGCTTGGTCGCAGCCTCGATCACATTATAGGTGCTCAGTGTATTCTGACGGAAACATTCCCCATCGGTGCCGATCATGACCCGGGGGACGGCAGCAAAATGCACCACTGCATCATAGCGGGGAACACCCGTGCCCTCATCCAATTCAGGAAAATCCGTGAACTGGGACATGGCACCAATCACCTGACCTGCATCACACAAATCAATCAGCAATTCCGCACAATCAAGGCCCGATGGAACGCGATCCACATTCAAAACCCGATGGCCTTGGGCCTGCAAATGGCGGATCGCCCATTTGCCCGCCTTACCACTGCCGCCCGTAAAGACTACCCGCATCACCCACTCCGCTCGTTCGCGGTAACCTAGCCACCTTTGCATAATACAGGCAAGCACAGAGCAGGCGGCAAAACACCCCCTCCAAAAACAAAACGGCGATGCCCGGGAGGAGGTGGGCATCGCCGTCTTTATTGATCAGCGCCCGCTCAAAGGGAGGAGAGAGCAAAGGCGCGTCCTCGCTGATCTTGCTCGGGAGGAGGTGAGCGCCATCAGCGGTATTATCGGTTCCAACCCGGGAGGAGGTGGGCGGTTCCGAAACTGGTCATTAAAGTGGCGGCATCCGGGAGGAGGTGGACGCCGCCACCTTATTGGCGACCCCTTGCTCAGGGAGGAGGAGAGAGCGCAGGGTCATTCAGATCGGCCTAAAGGGAGGAGGCAGCCGATCCGATCCTTGAATTACTTGCCGTATGCGGCTTCAAAAGCCAGGCTGTTGATCATTGAACGGCTGATACCCAGATCAGCCAGGTCACGGTTTGACAGGCTTTCCAACTCTGCCAGTGTTGTGCGGTATACTTTGCGCTTGGCTGCGTTTTCAGCCCATTGCGCACGCATTTCTGCAAAACGTGCGCCCCATGATGTGCCGCCGGCGCGGATGTCTGTGATAAATGCCATCGGTTCGTCTCTCGTCTAATTCGGTTACGGGCGTTTTGCCCTGTTGCCGCTAACATGTATGATTATGCTGCGTATGCACAATACTTTTTGCTGCAACGCAGCTATGCAGAATTTGCATAAGCAATCCTGACCTTTTGTCATGAAATCGTCGCAATTCCGGGCATGACGCCGCATGCCCTTGCGGTTTGCCCAAAAGCCGCCCAAAACTGCCTCCAATTCGACCATTTTGTTAAGCGGAGCGTTCACCATGGCCACGACACGCGATGAAATTCTGGGCGCATTGGCACGACTCACCCTGCCCGGCGGCACAGATCTGGTGTCGGCTGATATGGTGCGGGCGCTCACAATCGAAGGCAGCACTGTCCGTTTTGTGATCGAAGCTGCCACACCTGAAGACGCCAGCAAGATGGAAGGCATCCGCAGCGCCGCCGAACAACTGGTCAGCGCCCTGCCCGGTGTCGATAAGGCGTCGGTCATCCTCACAGCCCACGGACCCGCGGCCAAGGCACCCGAACCGCCCCAGCTCAAACTCGGGCGGCACCCAACACCGCAATCCGGGCCCGCACCCGTGGCCGGGGTGGACCGGATCCTTGCCATCGGGTCTGGCAAAGGCGGGGTGGGCAAATCCACCGTATCCTCCAATCTGGCCGTGGCCTTGGCCAAGCAAGGGCGCAAAGTCGGGCTGCTGGATGCTGACATCTACGGCCCTTCCCAACCGCGGATGATGGGGGTGTCCAAACGGCCCGGCAGCCCCGATGGCAAGACGATCATCCCCCTGCAGGCCCATGGCGTGACCATGATGTCGATCGGGCTGATGGTGGACCCTAACAAGGCGGTCGTCTGGCGCGGGCCAATGCTGATGGGGGCATTGCAGCAAATGCTGGGTCAGGTGCAATGGGGCAAACTGGACGTGCTAATCGTCGATCTGCCCCCCGGCACCGGCGATGTACAACTGACCCTTTGCCAGAAAACCAAACTGACCGGCGCCGTTGTCGTTAGCACACCGCAAGACGTGGCGCTGATTGATGCGCGCAAGGCGATTGACATGTTCAACAACCTGCACACGCCGGTACTGGGGCTGATCGAAAACATGTCGACCTTCATCTGCCCCACCTGCAACAGCGAATGGGACATTTTCGGCCGTGGCGGCGTCGCAGCAGAGGCGGAAAAGATCGACGCACCCTTCCTTGGGGCACTGCCCATCGATCTGGACACGCGGCTTGCCGGCGACGGCGGCACGCCAATTGCTGCAGGCGACGGCCCCATGGCAGAGGCCTACGGCGTTCTGGCGCGGAGGTTTATCGAAGGCGGCATGGCATGATCATCCGGCAGGCGCAGGCCGATGATTTTGACGCCATCTGGCCGCTCCTGCGCGATGTGTTCCGTGCGGGTGACACCTATGCGGTTGACCCTCAGATCGGCAAGGCAGATGCGCAGGCCTATTGGATGACCAGCGCCGCCGCAACCTACGTGGCCGAAACGGAAAACAGGGTCGTCGGCACCTACTATATCAAGACCAACCAACCCGGCGGCGGGGCGCATATCTGCAATTGCGGCTATATCGTCGCGCCCAGCGCGCGCGGTCATGGGCTGGCGAGCAAGCTGTGCGAACACAGCCAGACGCAGGCTGCGTCCATGGGCTACATCGCGATGCAATTCAACTTCGTACTGGCCAGCAATACCGGTGCAGTACGGCTCTGGCGGCGGCTTGGGTTCGACACGATCGGCACGATCCCCGACGCCTTCAACCATCCGCAGCAGGGGTTGGTGAATGCCTTTGTGATGTACAAGAAACTGGACGCGCTACCCCCCAAATAACAGCAGACCAACGTCGCATTGGGCAAATCGGGCGCATATGGCACAATCCCCCCTTCGATTAAGGGAGGAATGACTTTGCTTGATACAACTACAAATGATCAGGTTTCTACTTTTCTGAACGATTTCGGCGGGGCGCTTGCGGCGGGTGATATCGACGCGGCCACCGCCATGTTTGTCGATGACTGCTACTGGCGCGATCTGGTCAGCTTCACCTGGAACATCAAAACCATGGAAGGGCCGGATCAGGTCCGGGACATGCTGACCGCGCAACTGGACAGCACCAAACCCACCGACTGGCAAATCGCCGAAGGCGAAACCGCGACCGAAGACGGGGGGGTGACGACCGCATGGATCACCTTTGAAACGGCGGTGTCACGCGGCTACGGGCTATTGCGGCTGCGCGATGGGAAAATCTGGACGCTGCTGACCACGATGGCCGAATTGAAAGGGCACGAGGAACCGCTGGGCCATGAACGGCCACTTGGGGCCAAACACGGGGCGGGCAAGAACCGGCTGACCTGGGCGGAAGAGATTGAAAAAGAACGCGCCGAACTAGGCTACAAAACCCAACCCTATGTGGTGGTCATCGGCGGCGGGCAAGGCGGGATCGCCCTGGGCGCACGGCTGCGGCAACTGGGCGTACCGACGATCATTGTCGAGAAAAATGAAAAGCCCGGCGATAGCTGGCGGAACCGGTATAAATCACTCTGCCTGCATGACCCGGTCTGGTATGACCACCTGCCCTACCTGCCGTTCCCGCCGAACTGGCCGGTCTTTGCCCCCAAGGACAAGATCGGCGATTGGCTGGAAATGTACACCAAGATCATGGAGCTGAACTACTGGACCCGCTCCACCGTGCGAAACGCCAAATATGACGAGACCAGCAAGGAATGGTCCGTCACGGTGGACCGGGACGGCGAAACCGTCACGCTAAAGCCCAAGCAACTGGTCTTTGCCACTGGCATGTCCGCCAAAGCCAACATGCCGAACTTCCCGGGCATGGACAGCTTCAAGGGGGACCAGCAGCATTCCAGCCAACACCCCGGACCGGATGCCTATAAGGGTAAAAAGGCGGTGGTCATCGGCTCCAACAACTCGGCGCATGATATCTGCGCAGCCTTGTGGGAAGGCGATGTTGACGTGACCATGGTGCAGCGATCATCAACGCATATCGTGCGTTCCGAACCGCTGATGGAAATCGGGTTGGGCGATCTATATTCCGAACGGGCGGTTGCCGCCGGGGTGACAACACAAAAGGCCGATCTGATCTTTGCGTCACTGCCCTACGCGATCCTGCACGAATTCCAGATCCCGGTGTATGACAAGATCAAAGAGGTGGACGCCGACTTCTACGCCGATCTCGAAAAGGCCGGGTTCCAGTTGGATTGGGGGGCGGACGGGTCGGGGCTCTTCATGAAATATCTGCGACGCGGGTCGGGTTACTACATCGATGTAGGGGCCAGCCAGTTGATCATTGATGGCAAGATCAAACTGAAGGCAGGACAAGTCACCGAAGTCGTCCCCGACGGCGTGCTGCTTGACGACGGAACCAAGCTTGAGGCCGACCTGATCGTCTACGCCACCGGCTATGGCTCCATGAACGGCTGGGTCGCCGACCTGATCGATCAGGACACGGCCGACAAGGTGGGCAAGGTCTGGGGCCTCGGCTCCGACACGCCCAAGGACCCCGGCCCATGGGAAGGCGAACAGCGCAACATGTGGAAACCCACACAGGTCGAAAACCTTTGGTTCCACGGCGGCAACCTGCACCAGTCGCGTCATTATTCGCAGTTCCTGTCACTGCAATTGAAAGCACGGATGGAAGGGATCGACACCCCCGTCTACGGGCTGCAAGCGGTGTACCACGACGGACAATAAGCGACCGGGTGCGTGCGCGGCACGCACCCAACCGCCCTTAGGCCGCGCGCCCGAAGACAAGGCAAGTAACGTCGCATATCAGCGCCTCAATCCGGCGACTTTTCCAAAGCGTATCAACGTGCCAAACCATGCAATTCTTGGCGCAAACGCCGAGGGTCCTTAAAGCAAACCGAAACATCAGCGACGTCATCATGAAGGACAACAGAGCGGACAAAACGCCCTTTCGATGCGGCTGCGCCAATGTCTACTTTGGCTACGACCATCGGTGACTGTCAATTGAGATATCAGAGGGCAGTTACTCTGCTACGTCACGGTAGATACATCAGAACTGGACAATGCTGCTTCGGAGATCAGCCATTGGCGGAAATGTTCGATCTCGAGTCTTCGTTGCGCCTTGGGCAACGTCACCAAGTAGTAGTGTAAGTCCGACGTAACCGTTTCGGTGAAACATCGTTTAAGCTGTCCACGCGACAGTTCATCTGCCACCAGTGACGTGCGCACAAGTGCAAAGCCTTCGCTTCGTTTGCAGGCAGCGATCATGTCAGGAAAGGTATCGAATACCGGACCGTAATCAAATTCAGGTTTGTTTCCTTCCTCGCCGACCTCATTGAGTACACCACCAAATAATTGCAGCATCCAGCGATCCCAATCAAGAACGGTGTGACGGGCTCCGGCATACCGCAGCAATGGTGCCGCCCACAGACCGTTTCGTTTAGGCAAAGAACGGGCCAACTCAGGTGAGCAGACAGCGAACTCCTCTTCCACAACAAGTCGCGTAGCAGAAAGAGACTCGTCTCCCGAACCGAGCCATATAGCGACATCGACGTCGCCTGATTTGAGATCAGCGCGCCGGTACTCAAGGACCATGTTCACACTAATCGCGGGGAACAGTTTGCAGAACTTCTCAAGCCGCGGCGCCAGCCATTGTGTGCAAAATTCCGGTGTGGCAGATACGACAAGTCGTTGTGACGCCTGAGCGGCCTGCGCCTCCTTGAATGCATCCCAAATCACATTTAGTCCGTTTTCAACCGCCGGAAGCAGGGCCATCCCCACTGCAGTAAGCTGCACGTTCGGCCTACTTCTTACAAACACAGCAGCGCCAATATGGGTTTCCAATTGCGCAATCTGGTGGCTGATAGCGGTTTGTGTTAGGCCAACCGCTTGCGCTGCGCGTGTGAAGTTGCGGTGCTGAGCAACGGCGGCGAAAGCGCGAAGGCATTGGAGTGGTGGTATCGCGTTTGCTGGAACGATCATGAAATTCCATCATGGGCAGAATGCTGATGTTTCATTTCTTTTTGCATAAGATATGTGCCTCTATGTGGTATGTCTATCCTTCGTACCATTTATCAAACCGTGAAAAAATTCGCTAACTTGGTATTGCAAAAACGGACTTACCCACCACCGCCGGAAACCAACGCGCTTCGCCAGGACATTGGGCTTCCAGAAAGACCGGGTAAAACTTCGGATTGGTGGTAAGTAAGTAATCTCGTACCAAAGATGTGACCCAAATGGTTCTAGGCATCTCCACACAGAACATCTGAAGCCGACATTCGCGGCGTTGCAGAATTTCAGTATTTTGGGCTCGCAGTCAGCATTCGCCGCCATCCGCACCAAGGTCCACTTTTTTTCCGCATATTTGGGTCGGTCTGTGGCGCAAAGGCTAAAATCATCTGACTTTCAACACACCACACCAAACGGCCGCCTTGTGTCGCAACGCACAGACTGATCACCCAAACCACGTCACACTGCCCCCACGGCCCGGCCTTTTTTCGGGTCATTGATTTTGCGCAATTTCATTTTGGGGGAACACGACATGGCAGAGCCATCGCTACATGACATCAAGGTCCTGGAAAAACTGGACCACGCACTGAGCACAGACTGGAACGCAGACGCCGCCACATGGGACACATTGGGTGGACCGCTGGCAGAACTGCGCGCGGCCATGGTCGAAGGCGACGCCATGCTCAAGGCGATGATCCCTTATTTCAGCCCGCCGCATCCACGGCCCGACACGGATATCGACGGTGATATCGAACTGGGGATCGTGCCATTCTGGGCCAAACACCCTGACAAGATCCCCTATTATCAGGATATCCCGCATCTGATCACCGGCTTCCTGAAACTGCTGCAACGGCACCATGTGATCCCGGAACCGACAATCACCGAAGCGGAGTACAGCCACCTGCACGCCGCCGCCATAAAGGGCACCGCGATCGGGCCGGACGGAACCTCCTGGGGGATCAACCCTTACGAACAGTTGGACTATCACTGGCTTGAGGCGCCGATCAACGCCCTGCTAGTCAAGTTCTACTACGGCAAATACAAGTTCCCCAATACGCCCGCCCATCAGCATTTCGGCACCCAAGAGACCAGCTTTGCGGTGACAGGCGATTGGGGCACCGGCGCAAAAGACGCCATATCCGTGCGCAAGGCCGCCATGGTTCAGCACCCCGACTATCTGATGCATCTGGGCGACGTCTATTACACCGGCACGCCCAAACATGACGAACAGCGGCTCTTTGCCGGGCCGGGAATGGAACTGGCGCATCTGGTGAATTTCTGGCCGCAAGGCGATATGAAACCGGGGCGATCCTTCACCATGAACTCCAACCACGAAATGTATCCCGGCGGCTGGGGGCTTTTCGAAGACGCGCTCAGCCAGCCGCTCTTTGCGCATCAAAACGGATGCAGCTACGGGCTGCTGGAAAGCCATGACTGGCAGATTTTCTATCTCGACAGCGCCTATGACAGCCCGGATTTCCTCTACATGTACGGGGCGCTGACCGATGACCAGATCACCTTCGTGCAAGACAAGGCCAAATCCAACAAGCGCAAAATTCTGATGACGCATCACACACCATTCGACCTGACCGGGAAGGTCGAACAGGTCAAGGACGGCAAATCGCTGCTGCGCGATGTGGGCCGGGCCTTTGGCTGCCTGCCGGATTACTGGTATTTCGGGCATATCCATGACGGGATCGTCTATGCGCCCAACACGGTGCCCGCCTCGACCAATGGCCCGGCCATTCCGGGCACCTGCAACATGCGCTGTGCGGGGCATGCATCCATGCCTTACGGCGCGCCATGGGGGTTGGCCAAACCGGGGACCCACCCACCATTCAAGCCTTCCGACTATATCGACGGGATCGACTTTTTCGCAGGGACCCCCAAAGGCAACGATCCTGCGGGACTTGTCAAAAACGGGTTCATGACCTTCACCCTAACCGGCAACAAGATATCAGAGGCGTTCTTTGACGAGGACGGGCAGCTCAGTTGGTCCAGCGCATTGGAACTGACCTAGGCGCAAGACCGTCCCGGGTCCGACCCGGGACCTCTGCTCAGGGGATAAGAATGCCATTTCGCTCAAACGTGGCGGCATCTGTCGTGCCGTCATCGTAATCAATCTCGACGGTCACGCTTTGCACGCTGTCTGGTTCGAATGTCAGATAGATCGGAAAGCCAACAGGATCAGTGATACCGCCGGGCTGGGCCGTATCCACATGGCAGGGTTCCATCACCAGCACCTGATTAGCTGGGGCACCATTGATACCATAGCGGATTTCCCAAAAACCACAGCGCCAGGTCAGCAGGTTGGTGAAGTAAAGCAGGTCCTGCCCTTCATACAACCTGACCGCCACCCAGCTTGCCTTTGTCGCATCCAGGATGGGGCGGACTTCGGTAGCGTTCAGAAATTTGCCGGTTGGGTCCTGCGGTTCCGGCGTTCGGATCTCTGTCGCTTGCTCAACCGCTGCTGCGTCCGGCGCAGGTATTGCTGCTGCATCCGGCGCAGGTACTGCTGCCGCGTCCGTCCACGAGGAATACGGAACGCCAACGACATAAATGAAAAAGATGATGATCAGTTCCAGCATGATGCGACTTTCCTATCTGCTATCGCCAAGGGGCGTCCAAACATGCCCTGCCCGTCTCAAACATTAACAGCGTCTTCATACATGCACCGTGCGCTGCCTTAAACCCGCAAAACCGGGCACAGGGGTCCGACGTTTTGCCGACGTCCGGCCGACGCTTTGCCGACCGGTGTTTTTGGCAAAAACCCCTGTGTTAACGAATGATTCGCAAGAAAGGCCGTGCAAGGCTGTTGCGCGGCCGATTGCATAGCACCGAACGTTGCCTAGCCCCTGTTCATCCGGTTCTCGATCAGGTCATCCACCACCGATGGATCAGCAAGGGTCGAGGTGTCGCCAAGCGATCCATAATCATCCTCGGCGATCTTGCGCAGAATACGGCGCATGATCTTACCAGACCGGGTCTTGGGCAGGCCCGGCGCCCATTGGATCAGATCCGGCTTGGCAATCGGACCAATCTCGGCACGGACCCATTTTTCAAGCTCTTTGCGCAGCTCTTCGGATGGCTCCTGACCAGTCATCAAAGTGACATAGGCATAGATGCCCTGCCCCTTGATATCATGGGGAAAACCGACAACAGCGGCCTCCGCGACCTTGCCATGGGCGACCAGCGCGCTTTCAACTTCTGCCGTGCCCATCCGGTGACCGGACACGTTGATCACGTCATCAACGCGGCCTGTGATCCAGTAATAACCGTCTTCGTCGCGCTTACAGCCGTCACCGGTGAAGTAGTAGTTTTTGTAATCCGCGAAATAGGTCTTCTCAAACCGTTCATGATCGCCCCAAACGGTGCGCATCTGGGCAGGCCAGCTATCCTTGATGCACAATACACCCTCTGCGGCCGTGTCGTTAATCTCTTCGCCGGATGTGGGCTCTAGAATGACAGGCTGAATGCCAAAGAACGGCAAGGTGGCCGAACCCGGCTTTGTTGCGGTCGCACCCGGCAGCGGGGTCAGCAGATGACCACCGGTTTCGGTTTGCCACCATGTATCCACAATCGGCACGTTCCCCTTGCCGACAATATTATGATACCAGTTCCAGGCCTCGGGGTTAATCGGCTCACCAACCGTGCCCAGAACTTTTAGATCAGACAGGTCATATTTTTCAACAAATTCATTACCTTGACCCATCAACGCACGAATGGCCGTAGGCGCAGTATAGAACTGGTTCACCTTGTGCTTTTGACACACCTGCCAGAACCGGCCCGCGTCAGGGTAGGTCGGCACGCCTTCGAACATGACGGTCGTGGCCCCGTTCGCCAGCGGTCCGTAAACGATGTATGAATGGCCCGTGACCCAGCCCACATCGGCCGTACACCAGAAGATGTCACCATCGTGGTAGTCGAACGTATATTGATGGGTCATAGAGGCATAGACGATGTAACCGCCCGTCGTATGCACCACGCCCTTGGGCATGCCGGTTGATCCCGATGTGTACAGAATGAACAGCGGATCCTCGGCGCTCATCTCCTCTGGCGGGCAATCGGCGCTGACCTTGTCTTCCATCTCGTGCAGCCAATAATCGCCCTCAGGGCGCCAGGCGATCTGCTGACCGGTGCGGCGCACGCATAGGCATTTGACATCATGCATCACGTTGATCAGCGCCTGATTGACGCTGTCTTTCAGGTTTGTCACCCGGCCACCGCGCGGCGCGCCATCAGCGGTGATCACCACCTTGGCCTGACTGCCGCTAACGCGAGCGGCCAAAGCATCAGCAGAAAATCCTGCAAAAACAATGGAATGAATGGCGCCGATCCGGGCACAAGCCAGCATGGCATAGGCGGCTTCGGGGATCATCGGCATATACAGGACAACACGGTCGCCCTTCTTGACCCCCAACTCCTTCAGGCTGTTGGCCATCAGGCAGGTTTTTTCATGCAGCATCGCATAGGTGATGTGCAACGCGTCATCATCGGCACTATCGGGTTCCCAGATAATCGCAGTTTGGTCAGCACGTGTCGCCAGATGCCGGTCAACGCAGTTGGCACTGACATTCAGCGTGCCATCCTCGAACCACTTGATGTCGATATTGCCCGGGGCAAAGCTGGTATTCTTAACCTTCGTAAACGGCTTGATCCAGTCAACGCGCTTGCCATGTTCGGCCCAGAACGCTGCGGGGTCGGCAATCGACGCCTGATACATCGCGTCATATGTTGCCTTGTCGGCATGTGCCTGCGCGGCCATGTCAGCCGATGGCGGATAGGTTCCGGCTGGTTGATCTGTCATGGCGTCTCCCCCTCTTTCTTATGTCTTATCCGGCGCGGCACAAACCGCGGCGGCCTCCAATGTGCATCATCAGCAGATTGTGATGGAATCCAAGTGTGCCATTGGTCTGACATCGGGATTTGTAAAACATCACACCTTCATCATGCCGGTTTGTTAAGGGTTTTACAAAGCGGTTTCCAACCCTGCAATGGACGTCGTAGATCAGACCATGGACGCGATTTTAATCCTCGGGGCCGCCGTTTGGCCCAACGGGCCTTCGCCCACACTGAAACGGCGCACAACCCATGCCGCGCGGCTATGGCATGCCGGACGCGCGCCGCTGATCATTCCTTGTGGCGGTCTGGGCGCACATGCCCCGACCGAGGCGGCGGCGATGCAAGCCATTCTGGAAGCCGAAAACGTGCCCGCAGATGCGATCATCTGCGAGGATCAATCGACCACAACACTGGAAAACATCCGCAACGCCAAACGTCTGCTGCCGGGTCGCCGGGTCATCATCGTCACCGACCGGTATCACGGCCCCCGCGCGCTGATGGTCGCCCGCCACCTGCGACTGACCGCCGAAATAGACGCGCCGCAGATGCCACATATCCCGCTCCGGCAGCATCTGCGCGAAATATTGGCGCGCCCCGCCTATGCGCTGAAACTACGGAAGCTCCCGCGCGGGGATTAAGGTTTCTTAACCCGCCATTAACCACAATCCGGCCAAGTTGACCGGGGCTCAATTGGTGCGGTGATGCGGGTTTTTCTTTTAGCTTTGACGATGATCGTAACAGCAGGCATGGCCCATGGTGGGGCTTGGGCGCGCGAAAAAGGACAGCTTTTCTTTGCCTACGCCACCAATCTGTGGATTTCTGACGGGGCCGATACCGGGTTGTATTACGATCCCACAGTCTATGCAGAATTTGGACTGACCGATCGGGTCACTGTCGGGATCGACTATTTCAGCACCGCACGCGACACGATCCACACAGGTCTGATCTTTGCGCAATTTCCGCTTGGCGACACAACCGGATCGGACCGGTTCGCTGCCAGCTTCGCCCTTGGCGTACAGACGGATTTCGCCCTCGAGCTGGATTATCTGCAACGCGGCGGGTTGTCATGGGGGCGTGGGCTGGATAGCGGCTGGCTGGCGCTGGATGTCAGCGCAACCTACAGCCGCAATGACCAGCTTCACCGCCCCAAGGCGGATTTCACATGGGGGCATACTCTAAGCGACAATTGGACCACCATGTTTCAACTGCAATCCGGCAAAACCATGGATGATGACCGGTTTATCAAACTCAGCCCTGCCATTATCTACGGCTTCAACGAAAATCTACGGATCAGTATCTCAGCCACTAAACCGCTGAAAGGAAATGCCGAAAGCAGCATTCGCCTTGGCATTTGGCAAACTTTCTAGGCGCTCAGGTTAAGACCGACGAAGCCCGCACCAATCGCCAGACAAAGCGGGCCGTAATAGCGCGTGTCATTCCTGGCAAAGGGCTGCTCAGGCGTCATCCGCCGCCAAAACGGCACATAGGCCAGCCCACCCCTGCCAATGAATACGACTGCGGCAGCCCACATAATCAAGCTGCGCAAGATACCCGCAGGCAACCACGGGCTAACCGCCAGTAATAAAAGCGCCAGCACCACCAGAAAACAGGGGATCGGGCCAGGCATGCGCGTGACACCACGGGCACCAACCGCGGCACGCGCCAGCGCCTCTTCATCACGGATCGGCCACCATATCCCGGACCCCCACAACGCATGAAGCGCCGCAATCGCGACAAGCACCGCCGACAGGAAACCGGCGATGATCATGGGCGGCGACGCGTTTTGGATTCGTTTTGCATGGGGTGCAGTATCAACCGCAAATCGCACGCTGCCAATATCTACGACAACTGCCCGATCTGCGGGGACGCATGATGATCAACCGTCGTGGCGAAAGGTCTGGCTGATCAATTCAGCGCGGGTCATGCCTTTGGCGGCCAATTCTTCCTCGCTCAGGTTTGCAATGGCCTGCAGGGCCGCCGTGCGGGAATTGGATTCGGCCAAGCTGATCAGCCATGCGCCAATTTTGCGAAAAGGAAGGGTTACAAGTTCGACCAGCATTTCGCGGTCGGAAATCAGTGTGTTGTCAGCGCGGGTTGCCATGATGTGCCTCATCAATGTGAATATCTGCCCTCCCGGTGACAGACATAAGACCGGCCGAATTGGTGGACAACGCCGTTCTTTGCAATGCCACCATGCAGCACACGCAACACTACGCTTGAAGGTCGATAACATACGACGACCCGCACGAGACGCCCAAACCGGCCGTCCCGTCGCGGATCATCTATGCATAAGCACGAACGCTTAGTTTTTTGCTGCTGTAGGCTTTTTCGTCTTCGGCCCAGGCTTGGACGTTGCCTTGGCCGGTTGTGGTGCTGCGACCTTCAATGCTGGCTTTGCAGCGCGCTTTGCCGGTGGCTTTGTGGTTGTCTTGGCGACCGGCTTACCCGTTGTTTTTGCCACTGGCGCCTTCGCAACCTTGGCAGGCGCTGCTGCTGCGACCTTCTGCACCGGCTTGGTCTTTTCCTCCGGCACCGGTTTTGGCGCAGGTGCAATCGCGGCGATGACTGGTGCCGGTTTCGCTTTTGGCTTTGGCGCGGCTGTCTTTGCGATTGGGGCTGTTGCCACCACTTCAGGTTTGGCAGGCGGCTTTGGCGCTGCGGCAACGACGACAGGTTTAGCAGACTTTGCTGGCGTCACACGCTTCTTTGTCACGACTTTGGCTTTGGGGGCTTGCCGTTTGACCGGTGTGGTCGCGGTTGGGGCCGACCAGAATGGGGCAACCATCGCTTTTTGCGCGGCAACGCTTTGATCAAAGATCGCCTGTGAAAGGCGCAGTTGCTGGGTCATGATCACGCCAGATGCGCGCATCATCTCGGCAGATAGGGTGAGTGTAATCGCTGGCGTCATCTGACATCCCTCAGGTTATGGAAAATCTCGCGACCGCAGGATAGCGCATTTCTTTTGCTGTTGCAGCATTTTTCTGCATTGCAGCAATCGATGCCGCAATGCGCCCAGCTAGGCGCGATCAAGGTCCAAACGCGCCAACATCCGCAACCTTGGCGCATGACGTCTTGTATACACATATCGCGCCCACAACCGCATGAGAGGCGTAGAAAATCCAGCATCTATCGTGACATGGTCGGTCAACCGTGCCCCATCCTCCAAAGGGGTAACGGTCAAAACATGTTCCCAACGCCTGATCGATCCGCCACTCTCGACACTTCGGAACTTGTGACCACTTGGATCCAGTTCAGCCAACTCCATGCGATAATCCATCGGGGGCATCCACCCGAACAAACGCACCTTCACCTCAAACACATCCCCTGATTCGAGGTGGCCTTCGGTTGGCATACCTTCAAACGTGGCGATACCCTGCATCGCCTCCGCAAAGCAGGCAAAGTCCGTGGCAACATGCCAGACTGCCGCTGGCGAAGCTTGATAGTCGTGTGAAATTACAACCGGTTTTGCCATTCTGCGCACCCCGTCCAGCCAATCAGGTTCACGCCCCTATCCATCACAAAACCGCATCAATGGCCATATTAGGAACACAACAAAAAAAAGGGCGCCCAAAGGCGCCCAAATTCCGGTTTTCAAGATGATCAGTCCTCTGACGCATCCATGCGAACCTGATAGCGGACAGTGCCCTTGACCGGCTGCGACCAATTGATCTGGACGCTGCGCAAATCAGACCCGCGTTCACCCACGGCCCAAGGATAGTCGTGGATACGTGTGCCGCCAGAATTGGTAATCTGGCCTTCGGGTACAACAGATTCAACATGTTTGGCACGACCACCAAATGGCAGATAGGTGCCCGTATCCATGGTCCAGGTGGTCGCCTCTGTTGCTTGGGTATGTGACAGATACATCGGGTTATGGGCCGGCTGGTTCACATTGTGATAAATATTGCCGGTGAATTCCAGCTTGCGGGTCCGGTTAAAATCAAGATCGGCAAATGTCGTATCAACGGCATCAATCCGATCAATGCGCCCATTCAATGATCGGAACACATTGCTCACCACCGAAAACCCGTTGATGTAATGGCCCGGGCCGTAAGGCTTGATAACGATAAAGTTGAACCAGCTTGCAACATCATTGGTTGTAAAGATATTGCCGGTGATCGCCAATCCACCAAAGGAAAACTGATTGCCCAGCGCCGGTGCGCTCGAATGCTCATTGGTCCATTCAATAAAATTGTTATCGCAATAATTGCCGGTAAAGACGCTTTTGGGGTTCAACTCTGTCAGGATGATCCCCCCCATGCGCGGGCCGTTCACCTCGTCATCGCCATGAAACCAGTGATTGGCCGTAATCAGGTTGCCAGTACCCGCCAGAACGCAGAAATGCTTGAACTTGCTGGTGCGGTTATCGCGGATTTTGACGTCATTTGCATTGGCGTTAAAGCCGACGCTGACCCGGTTCAGCACCGACACATCCTGTTCGTCAGAGATGAACTGGCAGCGGTCAATCATCATCCCCTGACACCCACGACCGGGCGAGGTGATACCACGATCCTTGGGACGGTTGATGAAACAGTCACGGACATGAAATGTAAAACCATCCGTCGACATCATGATGCCGCTGGCGGTGCCCCGGCACTGAAACTCGATATCATCCAGCACAAACTGGCTGATCTTTTCGAAGCCGGAAAAATCCAGCATGTATTTGAACCGGGTAAAGGTGAAATTCTGCGTGCCTTCGGCATCATAAAGCGGCTGGCTCAGGTCAATCGTCTGCCCGCTGACATTCACATCCGTGACGTAAATCTCGCGGCCCACCCCATTGCCTTCGACAAGCGATCCAATGGCAATATTGGCCGCATCCGCTACATTGGTCAGGCGCTTGTCATCGGACGCCGAATAGGTCGCTTGCGACGTGACAACCGTTGGGTCCCAGGCCGCGCCGTCAACCGGTTGGATTTGTCCGTTGCGGATCACGCGGCGGGTTTCAAACCGGGTCCGGGTCGGATCAGCAGCCTGCAAGTCAACCGGTTCTGTCAACGAAATGCGTCGCCCGTTCAGATCCAGCGACTCGTGATCAGAAAAATTTATGAGGGCCTGAAATGCCTTTTTAAAGGCAACCTCCTCGTCCTCAAACGCCTCGACATAGGTCTGGTAATTATAGTCACGGCGCAAAATGAAACGATGTTCGGGTGCTTGCACAACCGTCCCTTCAAATCGGACCTTGTTTTCCAGCGTCACACTGTCATTCAACAGATACGTACCTGCGGGAATGACAACAGTGCGGCCATTCGCGGCAGCGTCGGCTGCATCAAAAGCAGCGGCGTCATCGGTGACACCATCGCCCTTGGCCCCGAAATCCCGCACATCCACCAATGCAACCAGATCACGGGTAAACAGCGACGAAACATCCTCAATCTGGATATCATCGACACGTACCAACCCGCCATCTGGCCCCGTCAACTCAATCCCCAGATGCCCGTAATTGGCACCGTTCCAATCCAGATCAATGCCGGTACGATCGGCAGTTCCGATGATGGCGCTGACCTCAACAATCTGACCATATGTGGTCAACTGCACCGACGGGCCTGCCTCTGGCAGGCCAACTGCCGCCGCACCACCGGCCAAACCGGCCCAACCCGATACACGCACCGATGGCAATGGCCCGGCGACGGCCTTCACCCGGGCGGACACGCGCAAATAACACCCCGGCAAGATCGGGGTCTCGCCCATATAGCGGACGCGCGTCACGCTCTCTGATTTCAGAACCTCAAGACAGCCGGCAAAATCCTGATCAGCGGCAACAAACACACCTGACCCGCTGACCGCATATGTGTCCGAACCCGGCGTGCCATCGCCGCTTGACCACACGCCAAGCCCCGCCGCAAAGGGCAATGGGTTAAACACAATCCCGTCCGTAATCGCCTTGTTCATCAATGCACCCTTTCGCAGCCATATAACAAAGGCCCTTGTGATGGTCGGGCCGCTGCGCAAAGGGATAAAACGAATCCTTGAATAGCCACTGACAGCACCGTGACGGTGGATGATGCAACACCATGCATAAGCAAAAGCGCCAGCAAATGCTGGCGCTTTTCTAATAGTTGTTGGTCGGGTTTTGCGACTTAGCGCAGGTTCGACCGGCTATCGGGCAGGCGCAACCACACTTCGACACGACGGTTGCGGGCCCGGCCCACCTCACCATCGTTACACGATAGCGGCAGCAGCTCTCCATAGCTCAGCGGCACCAGCCCAAGGCGCTGCGCGGTAGCCGGGTTCAGCGCATCACCCAAGATCGCACGCACGGCATCTGCACGCGATTGCGCCAGCGCTGTATTGCGGACACGGTCACCGATGGAATCGGCGAAACCAACCAGCAAAACCTCAAGCCCGTCAAACTCACCGGCTTCCATACGGGCTGCAAGTTCCTCGATATTGCGGATCGATTCCACATCCAGAACGCTTGATCCTGTGTTGAAACGGAACGACACGCTCAGTCGGTCGGCACCACGCAACTGCTGCATCATGTCCGAATACTGGGCACCGTCAAAATCAGGTTCCACAGCGGCGGTATGGACCAACATCATGCCCATATCCTCAAGCCGCATCCGCTCCAGCTCGCGATCGATAAAGTTGCTTTCCTTGATATAGGCCTGCGCCTCAGTCGTCAGGGTCCAATCCAGGAACGCCTTCGCTTCAGGATGGATCGCGCCAGGGGTGGTGTATGCATAAAGACGGCGGGACAGCGCATAACCTTCAATCTTCATCCGGAAATCCGTCGGCGGTGACAGCAACCCGCATTCTTCACGGATGTCCAGCAGATTGACGTCATTTGTTCGGGCCAACCAACGCCCGACAAAGCCAATACCGCCACGATCTGCAATCACGGCGTCAACCATGTCCTGATACGCGCTCCAGCGGGTCACATCTGCGGTTTCGTCCCGATTGTTGGGGCGAACCAACGCGTCCATCATGACAGCACGGTCGCCCGAACTTTCACCAAAGGAATTGACGCTGATGGGATAATCACCACCGCCAAGCTCCAGCCAGTTTGTGATTTCGCCGGACCAGATCCGCGCGATATCAAACGAGCTAAGGTTACGAACAGGATTGTCGGGATGGGTGATCATCACAATCCCATCGACACCCAAAACAGTCTCATTTGGGGTATCGCGCAAGTCAGGAATACCGGCGGATGCGATTTTTGCAACGTCGCTATCTTTCATCCGGCGATCCGCAACACCTATCGCAGCAACACCATCCGCAAGCGCTGGGAACGCACTGCCAGACCCGCGCGTCTGCAGATCAATCTCTGCACGCAATGATCCGTCGGCATTTATCAAACGCACGACGCGCTCGGCGGGTTCATCAGTCGGGGAAATTTCGAATGTCGCCCCAACTGATTCTGCATATCCCCGCAGCAGGTTAGGTATCAACGTCGTCCCAACTGTCCGCGACCCATAAATCCCAAACTCTGGACCAAAATTGGAAACTTCAGGACACACCAGACCGGTACAAATCACACTCGCAGCCTGAATGCGTAAAGTGCCTAAATCCCCGGCCTCTACAACATAAACAGAACCATCATAGCTCAGCAGATTGCCTTCAATTGACATGGTCCCGTCTTTAGACTCTAGCTGCACTGGCGCAGATTGCTGCGCAAATGCCGTTGTGCCCGCAAGCACTGTTACTCCACATAGAAACGCGCCAGCCAGGGTCATCCCCTTACGCGCGCAAAGATCAATAATGGCCATATTTCCTCCAACCACTCACCATTCACTACTGCCCAAGAAGACAGTAACAACATATTAAATAACACAATTCTGGCCGAATAGTGTCCAAATTAAATACAATGTTTACCTGTGGTAAATATTATTAACGTATTGATTGCAGGCAATTTTTTACACGCGCTATTTTTATGGAAGAAACGGCCCCAAAAAACGACACATTCAGACATTGAAATATAAAGAATCACGCACCTACATCAGGTGCTGGTAACAGTTGAACGCCGTTGATCTGCCAGCCGGCTGAGGTCTCAATCATCTGGTAGTCAAGCACGTGTAACCCGCCATTTGCATCGCGGATCATCACCTTTTGCCACTGCGCGCCCGAAATCTCGCGTAGTTCTAGGAAACGCACATCTGCATTGTCCCACAACATGGGATATCCGCGCTGTACCATCATGCCAAAATTGTCGGGGTCACCAAAAAGGCGCTGAATGTTGGGGCTAGCATATTGCCAGGCTTCCGCGACGTCGCGATCATTAAACGCCTGCAACTGGCTTCCAATCACACCCTCGATAGCTTCCGCATCCTGCGCAGCAACCGGCATGGCCGCGAACCAAATCCCCAAAACAAATGCAATAAACCGTGTCATGATGCCCCCCGATTCACATCCTATATTAATGGATACGGGCCAACCGACGATTTAGTTCTTTTTCTTTCTCGGTTTCGGCCCCGCCACAAAACTTACCGATTTGGCCAACTATTCAGCAGAGCCAGCCCTGCCACGCCCGTCAATCGCGCTCGGTGACACCTGATGCACAATCGCGGTCCATGAACCGCAATACCGCAGATTGATCATTCCGCCAAACGCGCCTCGATCAGCGCAACGGTTTCATCAACACCGTATAGCGCGATGAAACCACCAAACCGTGGGCCTTGCGATGCGCCAAGCAGCACCTCGTAAAGTGCCGTGAACCACGCGCGCAGCGGATCAAATTCATGCGCCTTACCAACCGCAAAGACCATGGATTGCAGCTCCTCGGCATCCAGCCCGCCATCCCAAACCTTCAACCGCGCAACCAGATCTTCCATCGCGGCGCGTTCCTGATCGGTCGGGGCGCGGTACACCTTGGTCGGTTTCACAAAATCATTGTAATACCGCACGGCAAAGCCCGCAGCCTGATCCATCTGCGGGTTCTTTTCGGCTGACGCATCGGGCGCATAACGTCGGATAAAGCCCCAAAGTGTCTCCTTATCCTCGGCACCTGACACGGACGCCAAATTCAACAGCATCGCAAAAGGCACCACCATGTCCGATGCAGGCACATTATGCCCATGGATATGGAAGACCGGATTGTTCATCCGCCCCGCCGCGTCCTGATCGGCATAGGCACGCAACTGCTGATGATATTCATCGACTGCCTTCGGGATCACATCAAAATGCATCCGCTTGGCCGTCTTGGGCTTAAGATACATGAAATATGACAGGCTCTCGGTCGACGCATAGGACAGCCATTCATCAATCGAAATACCATTGCCCGACGATTTCGAAATCTTCTGACCATTCTCGTCCAGAAACAGCTCATAGGAAAAATGGTTTGGCTTCTTCCCGCCCAAAATCTCGCAAATCCGATCATAGATTGCGGTGTTGGTGGCATGTTCCTTGCCATACATCTCGAAATCGACATCCAGCGCGGCCCAGCGGGCACCAAAATCGGGCTTCCATTGCAATTTCACATGGCCGCCGGTGACCGGCAGGGTCCATTCGCGTCCGTCTTCATCATCAAAGGTGACTTCACCCTTCGCACCATCGACATTTTTCATCGGCACATACAAAACGCGACCGGTTTCAGGATGAATAGGCAGGAAAATCGAATAGGTGCCCTGGCGTTCCTCGCGCAGCGATTTCAGCATCACGGCCATGATATCGTCATAGCGGGCAGCGGCACGCAACAGCACCTCATCAAACTGGCCAGAGCCATAGAATTCGCGCGCCGAATAGAAGTCATATTCAAACCCGAACGTATCCAGAAACCGACGCAACATCGCGTTGTTATGATCGCCAAAGCTGTCATGGGTACCAAACGGGTCAGGCACGGATGTCAGCGGCTTATGCATATGTTCTGCCAACGCATCCGGGTTCGGCACATTGCCCGGCACCTTGCGCATGCCGTCCAGATCGTCGGAAAAACAGATCAACTTGGTAGGGATATCCGAAATAACCTCGAACGCGCGACGGATCATCGTCGTGCGCAGGACCTCACCAAATGTACCAATGTGCGGCAGACCGGACGGGCCATAACCTGTCTCAAACAGCACATAGCCCTTCTCGGGGGCCTTTTTTTCATACCGTTTGAGCAACGCGCGCGCCTCAACAAAGGGCCAGGCCTTGGATGTCATCGCAGCGTCGCGCAAATTGGTCATAGTTTCTCTCATGTCATAATGTCGCGGCCCCTATGACCCCAACAACGGGCACTCCCTATTGCGAGAGCGGCACAGCGTCAATAAATGGGGTGCAGAACCCGAAGGAAAAGACATGCTCAACGATGCCCCCATGACAGCGCAAGACGCGCTGGCCGCCTTGATGATCGCCGTTTCGGCCTCTGATGAAAACATCAGCACGTCAGAGCTGGTCAAGATGAGCAATGCAATCAACAACCTGCCCGTGTTCGCAGGCTACGATGCCGAACGGCTGCCGCGCATGTCCAAAATGGTGTTTGATCTGCTTGAACAGGTGGATGGGTTAGAAGCACTCTTTGGCCTGATCCGGGATGCCCTGCCCGAAAAGCTGTTTGAAACGGCCTACGCATTGGCCTGTGACGTGGCCGCAGCCGACGGCATGATCGTCGGGCCAGAGGCGCGCATGTTGGAAGAAATCCGTGACGAACTAGAACTTGACCGGCTTCACGCCGCCGCCATCGAACGCGGCGCGCGGGCACGGCACATGACACTCTAAGCAAATAACGTCTTGCAAGCGTCAAATTTTGAACATAGTTCAATAATACGATTGACCCAAGCAGTTAAGAAAGAATATCCATGCCCGCAATCTTCCTCAGCCTTATCGTCCTTGCCTGTAGCCTCTATGCGATCCTGCAAGTCGTGACATCGGCAGAAACCACTGTGAACAAAACAGTCTGGACATTGCTGATCCTGATCGTGCCGGTAATTGGCTTTATCATCTGGGTTGTTGCAGGGCCAAGGTCGACCAAGGCCGCCTAAGCCCATCTGATCCAGTTCTGCAAAAGCCGCTGTTGCAACGCCTTGGCGTTGCGATTCCATTGCCTGGCTCCGGGTGGTGCTTCGTCCCCTGCCCGTTTGCCTTCTTCACGGGCCTCCAGATCGGCGCCGAAAAACGCAAACGCCAAATCACGACCGCTGGCCGTGCGCAGATATCCCGCAAGGCTGGACACGAAATTCAGCGTTCCGGTTTTGGCCAGAACCTGCCCCGGATGATCCCGGATAACCTTGCGATTGCGATCAACCATATCGATCTGCTTCATCAAAGGGCGCAACGTGGGCACGACCCCGCCCGCCGTCAGAAACTGAACCATATCACTTGCAGTCACCCGGGCGGCATCACCCAACCCGGAATGATCAACGAAATGCGCCGCGGTCCCGGCGCGGTCCTCGGCCCAGCGCGCCATGCCAAGCGCAGAGGTCCGCAAGCCGCGTTTCTGGCCGGTGCGGGCAGCGGTCGCTGACAGACCCGCCGCCTCGGCGGTGATATTGGTCGAAAATCGCAACATGCCCCGCATCATTCGGTCCAGCGGCTGGCTGGCAAAACGGGCCAGTTCCTGACCTGCGGGCAGGATGCCAATTTCCTTGGGCCGTTTCAGAACGATGCCCTGTGATCGGGCAAAACTGGCAAAAACCTCCCCTGCGTAAAGGGCCGGAACCCGCACGGGCAGCCAACGCGACCCGGCATTGTTCAGGGCATAGCGGGCCACCGTCCACTCATCGACCCCTTCACGGGCCTGATAGGTAAAGACGGGGGTCCGGCGATCCACGATGCGCATCCGCGCAGTGGTCACAACGGGGCGATGCTTTTCACTGCGCGCATCCAGGGCGGTGGTATAGGCATCGCCTGCGCGCTTCCATTCGAAATGAACCCGATTATAGTTCAGGTTCAGACCGGTGATCGTGGGATTATAGCCCAGATAATCCAACTGCGACGGATCAATCTCATCAAGGTTGATCAGGGCATTATCCCAGACCAGAAAATCACCCTCGACCGTGCGCAAGCCTGCGGCTTTCAGGCTTTCAGCCAATTGCGCCAGTTGATCGGTCACCAGATTGGGATCACCACCACCGGCAAGGATCAGGTTACCCTTCAAGACACCATCAACAACCGGGGCGTCAGCGATGACACGAGTCAAAAACTGGTGCCCCGCGCCCAACCCCTCAATCGCATAAAGCGCGGTAACGGCTTTCGTGACGCTGGCTGGCGGCTGGGGCAAATCCGGGGCGACAGCCTCCAGCACCTCGCCACTGGCAGCATCAGCCATGACAAATCCAACTTGCCCGGACAATCCGGCCTGATCAATCATGGCGGCGGCACTACCGGTGTTCATCAACCGGGCACGTGGGCGCATCGATGTCAGCGGTGCCTCTGCCACCGCCGCAGTGGCAAGGCTGGATGCGGCGCCACCCAACAGGGCACGTCTGGTCAAACGCATCACCATTCACCCCGCGCACGAATGGCCGATGATGATTGATCCGACATTGGCAAATTCACAAAAGCCCAGGCTGGCGGCGCAGCACGGCCCAGCATATGGGTCGCATGTTTCGGCAATTTGGCCGCACGGTACACACAAGCCGCCTTTGACAGACGGGCCGAAATCCGGTCACCGGGGCGGGCCAAAACGCCCACAGGCACATGATCCATGATCCAGCGCCAATCCTGCCATCTGTGAAACTGGGCCAGATTGTCCGCCCCCATCAGCCAGGTAAAACGCACACCGGGATATCGGCGGGACAGGGCCGCAAGGGTCTGGGCCGTGTAGCGCGTGCCAAGATGCCGTTCGATATCCGTCACCGTCACGCGGGGGTGGCGCATCAGCGCGCGCGCAGCCTGCATCCGCTGGGGCAAGGGGGCGGGTCCTGCCGCCTTCAGCGGATTGCCGGGACTGACCAGCCACCAGACATGGTCCAACCCAAACCGTTTCAGCGCGGCCTTGGTAATATGCACATGCCCGGCATGGGGTGGATCAAACGATCCTCCCAAAAGGCCAATGACCTGACCCGGTTTTGCTACGGGAAATCGGCGCACGCTTCCTCCTTCGCCCCTTCGGTGCAAAAAGCCGCGATCAGGGCAAAAAGTAAACCCCTGTCACGGGGCAAAACGCATGAAGGCAAAGCCGCGACTATCAGGCGACCAGCATGGCACGTTGATTGTCCCCTGCCCGCCATGCAGGTGTAACAACTTACGCGGGGCACCACCGGTCGCAGGCATCAGATGCAGCGCCACATCACGGCCCGCAGGGTGACCCTCGGTGCCCGGTGCATAGGCCAGATACAATACATGTGCGCCATCGGGCGATGGATGCGGAAACCAGTTGACCGGATCATCCTGTGTCATCTGCTGCAACCCGGTCCCATCGGGGCGAATGCGCCACAAATCAACGGCCCCGTCACGCTCGCCGTTAAACCAGATCCATTTACCATCCGGGGTGTAATCCGGGCCGTCAATGTGATCGAATGCATCGGTCACACATGTCTCTGCCCCACCAGCCACCGGACATGTCAGCAGGGCAAAGGGGCCATCGCGACGACCAACATAGGCCAGCGTTTGCCCATCAGGGGACCAACCGTGCCAATACGATGGCAGGGCGTCGGTGACACGGATCGGCGTGCCGCCAGTCACCGGTAACGTATAAATACAACTGCCATCCGTCCGACTACGGTCGCTGATCACCAACCGGGTGCCATCCGGCGATATGCCGTGGTCATTATTGCAGGCATCCGCGAACCCGGTATCGATCGGGTGCAATGCAGGCGCGTCCAACGGCACGCGAAACAACCGGCCACCGCCATTGACGATCAGATAGCCATCCGGATGCCAGTTCGGCGCTTCGATATGGGTATCCACATCCAGCACAACTGTGACAGCATCGGTCTCAAGGTCAAAGACACACAGCGCGCTACGCATGGATCATTTCTTGCGCGCAGCGGCACCCTCGACCTGTTCGGCCGATTGCGCCCATAAATTGATCTGCTCCTCATCGGCATATTGATCAATCTGCGCCAGTTCTTCTGCGGTGAACTCCAGATTGCCGACGGCACCCACACAATCAACAACCTGCGATGGGCGGGATGCACCGATCAACGCTGTCGTGATGCCACCATCACGCAACACCCAGGCAATGGCCATCTGGGCAAGGGTCTGACCGCGCGCTTCGGCAATCTCATTCAGCTTTCGGACATTCTCAATCGCCTGATCGGTCAGCATCGACGGGAACAGCGATTTGCCCTGCGCGGCACGACTGTCATCGGGTACACCGCCCAGATATTTCTTGGTCAGCATCCCCTGCGCCAGCGGTGTAAACGCGATGGACCCAACGCCCAGTTCCGCCAAAGTCTCTTTCAGCCCGTCGCGTTCAACCCAACGGTTCAGCATGTTGTAGGAAGGTTGGTGAATCAAACACGGCGTGCCCAGATCATTCAGAATGGCCACCGCCTCCCGGGTGCGCTGGGTGTTGTAGGATGAAATACCGGCATACAGTGCGCGACCCGACCGGACGATGTAGTCCAGCGCGCCCATTGTTTCCTCCAACGGCGTATCGGGGTCAAACCGATGGGAATAAAAGATATCAACGTAATCAAGGCCCATCCGGCGCAGGGATTGATCGCAAGACGCCACCAGGTATTTGCGGCTCCCCCATTCGCCATAGGGGCCGGGCCACATGTCATACCCTGCTTTGGAACTGATAATCAGCTCATCCCGGTAACCTGCGAAATCTTCCTGCAAGATCGACCCAAACGCATGCTCGGCGGAACCGGGGGGCGGGCCATAGTTATTGGCCAGATCAAAATGGGTAATGCCATGATCAAACGCCGCGCGGCAGATATCGCGCTTTGTGTCATGCGGGGTGTCGTGACCAAAGTTGTGCCACAGACCAAGCGAGACGGCAGGCAACCGCACACCTGATTTACCACAGCGGCGATATACCATGCGGTCATAACGATCTTCGGCGGGAACATAAGTCATCGCGGCGCTCCTATAACGATTACGGTACAGGGCATCACGCAGACTTGTGGATGTCAACCAAACGGTGTGGGAATCCAGACCAATACAAACCGAAAAACTGTGCTATACTGTTTTAGTCGCATCGTATTTTCAGCGGCAAACATTTTTGATGAAAGGAGTGCCCAGATGGCACATAACCAATCTAGTATGGGTGCGGGAACGATAACCGACAACGCATCCGCCGATATCAACGCACAGACCAGACCACGGCCCATGCATAAATTTCTGCATGGATGGCGCGTGATCACACGGCATCCGGAACTGGACCGGGTGCGAAAACAGGAACTGCGCTGGAGCCAAAGCCTCGATGGCAGGCTGTCATGAACGGCGCATCACGGCAGGCACCGCGCAACCGGACCTGCCCCAACGCGAAATGCAAGCCCGGGGCAATCCTGCTTGGGTTCAAAACGCCTGACGGACGGATCATGCACCTGCGCACGGCAATGGCGGTAGATACGGCCTTTGTGGCAGCGGCGCGCGAAATCGGGCCACCGGAACGGCGGATGCGCTTTGCAGCCTATTGCGCCGATCAAGGCTGCCAGCAATGGGAAAACGGTCGCTGTGCGGTGATTGATGATTTGCTTGACGCAACCAAAGAAGACAGCACACCCATGGCTGAAATACTGCCACATTGCCCAATCCGCGACACCTGCCAATGGTACGCGCAATGCGGTGCCAGCGCCTGCATGGCCTGCGAACTCTTTGTCCCAGAAAAGCAAGAGCTTGCAGGCGGGCGTTGCAAGGTTGCTGCCCCGGCCTAGGGTCTGCGCTATCCGGCGCGCAAACGATATCGGGTCGCGGTCAATTGGTCTGAGACAGCAGATGATTTGCTGTCGATAAAACCAAGACCGCGCATATGGCTGCGCACCGCTGTACCGTTGATAACAGCTGCTTTACCTTTGTGGTAAAGCATCCAGATATGCTTGTCCGGCTCCGCCATGGCCATATCTGACGCGGTCTCCAGACCCGCCTGATCCAGTACAATGGCCAATAAAATGGTGGACGCGGACACATCCGGCACGACAGCCCCGTCCAACGCTTCCCGCACCACAGGATCATCAACAACGCCCAGCACAAAAGCCGGGGTATCGGGCGAAACATCCAATTTCTGGGCCAATGTCGGCGGTGTTTTCAGCAACGCCTTTTGCCAGCGCACCGCCTCCAATGCCGCCATTTCCATGATCAGATCACCGGTATCCGTGGCCACGCAAACGCCTTCATCGCACAAGGTCACGGCCTTCATCTGTGGCCGGGCAATCGCTGCACGAATGTCGCCACGCAGGGTCAGCTCCTGACTGTCCAGATGCAACCGCACCTCGGCCACGTCACCCTGCCAATGGCACACCGCCACATCTTCACGTCCCATCACCAATCCTCCTGAAAACAGCATAGGACGAACCCTTTTCATTGTCACATCCGCATGGCAGGTTGCCGCCATGTTAATGATGACAAAGCAAAGCCGTCACGGCGGTAACACAAGCGTTTATTATGATTGATTTTTTGATCATCGGCGGCGGCATCGCCGGTATCTCTGCTGCAGCGCGGCTTTCTGCATTGGGCAGTACGACCGTTCTTGAGGCCGAAGATCACCTGGCCTATCACGCCTCCGGTCGATCAGCCGCGATGTTCGAGGAAAGCTACGGCAAACCGGCCACCGTGGCGCTAAACGTCGCAAGCAGGGAATATCATGCCGATGCTGGCGTCCTGAAACCCCGCGGCGTGCTGCTGGTCGGCGATGCGGGTGATACGGAGGCGTTCGACACCGATCAAGCCCGGATGCATCTTGACCCAATCACGATGGCGGAGGCACAGGAATTCATCCCCATCCTGAACACAAATAAGGTGGACAGGGCCGCCTATCACGCCGATGCATGGGATATCGACACGCATGAGCTGTTGCAAAGCTTTGCCCGACAGGCGCGCAGCAACGGGGGCCAGATCAATACCAAATCACAGGTCATCAGCATTGAACGGATCACCACCGGCTGGGAGGTGAACACAAAACACACCTGCTATTTCGCGCGCAATATCGTCAACGCCGCCGGTGCCTGGGTCGATGTGATTGCCGGAATGGCGGGAATTGCGGCCTTGGGCTTCACGCCCAAGCGGCGCTCCATGGCAAGGTTACCCGCGCCGGGCGGGCACGATGTTACCACTTGGCCGCTGCTCTTTGGCGCGGGCGAAACATGGTACGCAAAACCCGATGCAGGGGCGCTGCTTGTCTCACCCGCCGACGAATGCGCCGTCACCCCACATGATGCCTATGCCGATGACATGGTGCTGGCCGAAGGGCTGATGCGGTATGAGGATCACGTCACCACACCCGTTGTACGTCTGCTCTCCAGCTGGGCCGGTCTGCGCACTTTCGCACCCGACCGAACGCTTGTTCTGGGGCCGGACCCGGCGGACAGGAATTTTATCTGGTGCGCAGGCCAAGGTGGCTATGGCATGCAATCATCGCCCGCCGCCAGCCAGTTGCTGACTGATATCGTGGCAGGCAATACTCCGCAGATCGACGCACAATCCGCCGCCGCCCTGTCACCCGCGCGGTTTACCAAAGGGGCCGCGTGATGGCGCGCCACAATGCGCTGGGGCAGCCTATCGGCGCGCCGGTCCCGCACTGGGCAGGTGCCGGGCCAATCCCACATACGCCCATACAGGGGCGCTACTGCGATGTGATCCCGCTGACCACAGCCCATGGCGATGACCTTTTTGATGCCTATAGTCTGGACCAGACCGGCGCTGTCTGGACCTATATGCCCAGCGGTCCGTTTGCCGACCGGGCAATGTTTGATGCATGGCTTGATACATGTTGCGCCAGCACAGACCCGCTGTTCTTTTCTGTCCTGGACAAGACAAGCGGCAAAGCCATCGGGGTTGCATCGTTCCTGCGCATACAGCCAGATAACGGCGTGGCCGAGGTTGGCTATATCGCCTTTTCGCCGCTTCTGCAGCGGACCCGTATGGCGACAGAGGCAATGTATCTGATGATGCGGCGGGTCTTCGCGGAACTGGGCTATCGTCGCTATGAATGGAAATGCGACGCCCTGAACGCGCCGTCACGCAAGGCCGCGGCGCGACTTGGGTTCAGCTATGACGGGCTATTCAAACAGGCACTGGTTTATAAAGGGCGCAACCGGGATACCGCGTGGTTTTCGATCCTTGATCAGGATTGGCCGCAGATCAAGGTTGCGTTGGAAGCCTGGCTGGACCCGTCAAATTTTGATGCCGACGGGCAGCAGAAGGCGTCGCTTCACACGCCCGCATCACCCATTCAGACCTGATAAAACCGGAGCGGTTTGGTCGCCTCCCGGACCACCAAACCCTTCGCCTCCAGATCAAGCTGCACGCATTTTTGCCACCAGCCAGAAGTTGCGCCACCGGCAAACAGCGCGTCCGGCAAATGCGCTTTCGCCGCCTCTTTGGATTCCTTGGCCGTCATCCCGGGCGATGCTTTCGGCAATGTCGCCAGCATCGCTGTCTTCATCGCCTCGTATTTCGCACGATCCACCCGGCTGGTCCGCCCTGGCGTATTGATATTCTCAACCTCTATTTTGTCGTCCATCAGTGCCTCCGGTAAGATGGGTTTAAACCCATCTTACGACTTGGCATCTGTCAACCATCGACCCTGATCTTGGCGTTTTTGGGATCATAGGGGCTGTCTTCAACAATCTCGGCATTCCAGAGTTGATCAAGCATCTTGACCTGAAGCTTGGTCCCGACTGCTGCCAATGCGGGCGGCACGTAGCCCATGCCAATCGACTTTTCGAACGCTACCGAATAACCGCCTGACGTCAAACGCCCGATACGGGTCCCATCCAGATCATACAACGCCTCGCGCCCCCATGGGTCAGCATCATCCGGCCCATCGATCAGCAAGGTCACACATTGCGAACGGATGCCCTTGGCCTCCATCGCGGCCTTGCCGTGAAACTCTTTTGACAAATCAACAAAGCGTGGCAAATCCGCTTCCAACGGCGTCGCGTCCCGGCCAAGTTCCGTCCCGAATGCACGATAGGATTTTTCCTGCCGCAACCAGTTCTGTGCCCGCGCACCAACCAGCTTCATCCCGTGTTTCTCACCTGCCTTTTCAATCAGATCAAAAAGGTAGTTCTGCATCTCAATCGGGTGATGCAGTTCCCACCCCAATTCCCCGGTATAGGCCACCCGGATCGCGTTCACCGGACACATGCCCAGCTCAATCTGCTTGGCTGACAGCCACGGGAACCGCTTGTTCGACAGGGCTGTTTCGGGATCCGCATCCTTGATCACTGCGGCCAGCACATCCCGCGCCTTTGGCCCGGCAATGGCAAACACACCCCATTGGGTTGTCACATCCTGCGCATTGATCCGGCCAAATTCGGCCTCTTTTTCCATGATCGCCTTATATAAATAATCCTGATCATAGGCGTGCCATGCGCCGGCCGAGACCAGATAATAGTCATCCTCCGCCAAACGCACGATGGTATATTCGGTCCGCGTCGTCCCATGTGAGGTCAGCGCATAGGTCAGGTTGATCCGGCCCACCCGGGGCAGCTTGTTCGTTGTGAACCAATCAAGGAAAGCCGTGGCCCCCGGCCCGCTGATCCGATGCTTGGTGAATGCGGTTGCATCAATCAGGCCAACACCTTCACGGATCGCCTTTGCCTCTTCCACCGCATATTGCCACCAGCCACCGCGCCGGAAGGACCGGCTTGCGTGGTCGTCAAAACCTTCGGGTGCAAAATAGTTCGGACGTTCCCACCCATTCACAAACCCAAACTGCGCACCACGGGCCGCTTGCCGATCATAGGCTGGCGAGGTGCGCAACGGCCTGCAAGCGGGCCGCTCCTCATCCGGGTGATGCAGGATATAAACGTGGTCGTAGCATTCTTCGTTCTTGCGCGCCGCGAACTCGGTCGTCATCCAGTTGCCATAGCGTTTGGGATCAAGCGACGCCATGTCAATCTCTGCCTCGCCATCGACCATCATCTGCGCCAGATAATAGCCTGTGCCACCAGCCGCCGTGATGCCAAAGGAAAACCCTTCCGCCAGCCACATATTTGTCAGCCCCGGTGCCGGGCCCACCAGCGGGTTGCCATCAGGTGTGTAACAGATCGGACCGTTGAAATCATCCTTCAGCCCACTTTCCTCGCATGACGGAATGCGGTGGATCATCGCCATATACTGTTCTTCGATCCGTTCCAGATCGAGCGGGAACAGGTCGGCGCGGAAGCTATCGGGCACACCATATTCAAACACCGCCGGGGCGTGTTTTTCATAGACACCCAAAATCCAACCGCCACGTTCTTCGCGGACATAGGACTGGGCATCGGCATCACGGATAACAGGATGCTCGACATTTCCCTCCGCCCTGAAATCGACCAGCGCCGGGTCCTTGTCCATGACAATGAACTGATGCTCCACCGGGATCGCGGGGATCTTGATGCCCAGCTTCTTGGCGGTCGTCTGGGCGTGGTTGCCAGAGGCGGTGACAACATGTTCTGCCGTAATGACAATCTGCTCTTCGGAAGGCACCAGATTACCGCCCTTCTCGACCATCTTGGTGCAGGTCACTTCCCAGGCATCACCATTCCAGTGATAGGCATCCGCCTGCCATTTACGCTCAATCGCGACGCCACGCTGACGGGCACCTTTTGCCATGGCCTGGGTTACATCAGCGGGGTTAATGTAACCATCGGTGTTGTGATAAAGCGCGCCTTTCAAATCCTCGGTATTGATTAATGGCCATTTCGCCTTGATCTCGTCCGGGGTCATCCAGACGTAGGGGACGTCACAGGTTTCAGCGGTCGAGGCATAAAGCATATACTCATCCATCCGCTCCTGCGTCTGGGCCATGCGCAGGTTACCGACCACGGCAAAACCGGCATTCAACCCGGTCTCTTCCTCAAGCGACTTATAGAAATCGACCGAGTATTTATGGATATGGGTCGTCGCAAAGGACATGTTGAACAAGGGTAGCAACCCGGCCGCATGCCAGGTCGAACCTGATGTCAGCTCATCGCGTTCCAGCAACATCACATCATCCCAACCCGCCTTGGCCAGATGATAGGCAATTGACGTGCCCACGGCGCCACCACCAACAACCAATGCTTTGACTTGCGTTTTCATCACGGATGACTCCCTTCGGATTTTCTGGGGTCACTTTGCGGCAAACGGCAAAGATGCGTCAGAACCAGCCGACCTGTTGAGGCACGATTGCGACAGCAAGGGCGTTAAGGTGAAAATCCGTTATCTGATTGTCGGGCCTTCTCAGTTGACATGACGCACCCCCGGTTGCGACCACGCCGATGTGAAATAACTCTCTGCCCCGACTGAAACAAAGCGCGCGATCAGGCGGCGCATGCATTGCCACCGCTCAACTTGGCGCGTTGACCGGCCCTTTTCGATGCTTTGTCTCCGGCAGTTCAGACACGGGCGTTCAACAGCGGGGGCGTGTCGGATGAATATGTTTCAAGCCCATAGCAAAGCCCGCGCCCGATGCGATGGGCCAAGGCGGACCATGCTTTTGCGGTGTCCTCCGACAGTTCCGCCGCCAAAACCGTATCGAACAAATCGAGCCATGGTGCAAAATGGCCGGGCATAACATTCCCGGCCTTCATATGAACCTGCATGGGGTTTCCATCATATTCACGCTCAAACAGGATCGCATTGCGCCAGAACCGGCTGATCTTTGCCTCATGGACTGGCCAATCCGTGACATGTGCCGCGAATATGGGACCAATCTGCGGATCGGCCCGCACGACCGCGTAAAACCGCGTAACAACCCTGTCAATCTGGGTCGCAGTGACAGGAAATCGTGGCGGCAAACTCATCCCACAATGATCCAAACAATCGTGAGGCAGACTGCCAAATAGACGATCATATTGAACATGGACCGGATCAGTCCTGCATCCGCATCCGGGTCCAGCCCCATGCGTTCGCAGATCTTTGTGCCGGGCCACAGCAATGCTTGTGTAAGTGTCATGATCTCCATTCCCTTATTGCGCATTTTGAATGCGCCATTATTGACACTTTTAAATACGCATCACAAATGCTAATTTTAGATCATGCAATTGGACAAGTTCACAGATTATGCGTTGCGGGTGCTGGTCGCTCTCGCCGTGCGCGCGCCAGAGCGGTTATCCGCATCAACAATTGCCCAGCTTTATCAACTGTCCGAACATCATCTGGCAAAAGTCGCATCACAATTGGTGCGTCAGGGTTTTGTGATTTCCGAGCGGGGACGCGGCGGCGGCCTAACGCTCGCAAGGCGGGCTGACGAAATAAACATCGGCGCTGTCGTCAGGGCATTGAAAGCGGGTAGCCCGGTTGTTGAATGTTTTGGCACCGATCAATCCTGCCGGATCATGCCTGCATGCGGCTTGCGAAAACCCCTGCAAGAGGCGCAAGAGGCGTTTTTTGCAGCACTCGATCAATACACACTTGCCGATGTCACCCGGTCGCAGCGGTCCCTGGCTGCATTGCTCGTCCCTCTTTGAAACATGCCACGTCCGGTAAGGCGGCAGGTCAAAGTGGCCGTTAGGCGCGTCAACGTGAACAACGACGACACAGGATTACGGCCATTCATCATTCCGGCAGCGGCCGACGAATTGAACCCAAAACCAACCGTCATGAGCTGCCAACATCCCTTGACGTCAGGGCCCAAACATGTCCGGCAAACAATCGGTCCGGGTTTCCCTACTGGACGATGATGGGTGACGCCGTGCTAATCTCAAAGCCGGAGGATTTGAGACATGCAATTTTCAATCGAAGATGCGGCCAAATTGGCCGAAGCCAGCTATGAAACCGGGCGTATTACCAGCCCCGTGGTGACCCATTCCTGCCCTGATCGTGACGTCCAGGCACATATGCTGGAAGGGGGAATCCTGCTTCTGCCCGGCTCAAACTCGGTCAGCGATTACCGCAAATTCAACCTGCGGCCGTTGCGGCTGGGCAAGCGCAAGCTGATCATGAATGCAGACAAGGCCGAAACCGGGGCATCGGGAACCGCCTGGCATCAGGGTTTTCTGGCTTATTCGTCAGTGATCTTTCACTGGCTGCTGATCAATAACCTCAACCCCAAATTCATCATCGGGCATTCGCTGGGGGCAGCGGCAGCGCAGATTCTGGCGAAAAGCTATCAGGTTCCCGCCATCGGTTTTGCAGGTCCGCGGCCCAAATTTTCGCGTAACCGGGTCAAACATGACCGTAAATGCCTGCTGATCAACCGGGGCGACGATCCGGTGCCAAAACTGCCGACCAGCTTTTTCCATCTGGCCAAGGTCACCCGGATCTCGCCATCGCAAAACGAATTCGGACTGGCCCATTCGATGCGGCATTACCGGGCGATCATTGACCGGGGGTTGGAACAAAACCTGCTACCATCGCACTGGGCGGGTGCCTAGGGTCAGAACCCTAAAGCATCGCTGGCACGACCAGATCGGGCGGCCTGTGACCGTCGGCAAATGTCTTGATATTCACGATCACCTTCTCGCCCATCTCGATCCGGCCTTCCAGCGTGGCCGATCCCATATGCGGCAGCAGGATCGCATTTGGCAGCTCTTTCAGGCGCGGGTTGATCTCATGCCCGCGCTCAAACACATCCAGACCGGCGCCAGCAATCTCGCTGGCACGCAACATCCGGGTCAGGGCGTTTTCGTCGATCACTTCGCCACGGGACGTGTTCACAATCACCGCGTCAGGTTTCATCAGTTTCAGACGGCGCGCATTCATCAAATGAAAGGTGGATGGGGTATGCGGGCAGTTGATCGACAACACATCAACCCGGGCCACCATCTGGTCAAGGCTTTCCCAAAAGGTGGCTTCCAGCTCTTCTTCTACCTCGGGGCGCAGGCGTTTGCGGTTATGGTAATGCACCTGCATGCCAAAGACGCGGGCGCGGCGGGCAACGGCCTGTCCGATCCGGCCCATGCCAAGAATGCCCAGACGACGCCCCTTGATCCGGCCACCCATCATGGCGGTCGGCGACCAGCCCTGCCAGTCATCGGATTGAGCCAAACGTAGCCCTTCAGCCAAACGGCGGGTGACACCCAGTATCAGCGCCATGACCATATCTGCCGTGTCTTCGGTCACAACGCCGGGGGTGTTGGACACATGAATGCCCCGCTGCCGGGCGGTCATCACATCAATATTGTCGACCCCGGCCCCGTAATTGGCGATCAGCTTCAGCCGCTCACCAGCCCGGGCCAGCAGCTTGGCATCAATATGGTCGGTAATGGTAGAGACCAGAACATCGGCCCGCCCCATCGCATCGGCCAATTGGTCAGACGTCATCGGGGTGTCATCCTCGCGCAATTCGACATTGAACAGCTCTTTCATCCGGGTTTCCACCACCTCCGGCAACCGTCGCGTCACAACAACACTCAATTGCTTACCTGGCATGGAACACCCTCCTGTGGCTTTTCAAAACAGCGCTTTAGTGGCAGGTTGCGCCAAAGGGATGCGCAGCACAAGAACCGCGCACCAGAAAATTAGGCAGTTAAGGGCAAACGATGGTCAGTTCGGTGCAATGGTTTGGTATGGGGGCACATCTGGTGACCCGACTGGGGCTGGTTGCCCTGCTGATGGTTGGAATCTGGGTAAGCGCGGCGCAAGCTGATCAGACCACTGGCCCCACACTTGGCCCCGAAACCAACTTACCGCTACCACGTTTCGTCTCGCTCAAAGCGGCAGAAGCCAATGTGCGGCGCGGGCCATCACTCACGCATCGGATCGACTGGGTCTTTCAACGGCGCAACATGCCGCTACAGGTCGTGGCCGAATACGGGCATTGGCGGCGGGTCATCGATAAGGACGGGCAAGGCGGCTGGGTCCATTACACCATGCTGTCCGGATCAAGGACCGTGCTGATCGACGGTGACACCACAGCGCTGCGGTCGCGGCCTGAACCTGACGCGCTGGAAAATGCCATGCTGGAACCGGGGGTCATCGCAAGGCTTGGCAAATGCGACGCCGAATGGTGCCGCCTGACGGCCGGTGGCTACCGGGGCTGGGCGCCCAAGTCCACGCTTTGGGGGGTGGCTGCGGGTGAAATCAGGGACTAGGTGATGAACGGCACGATCTCCGTGCCCTATCGGGTCAAGCCCGTGTCGGGTTACGTAATTGTAACCTTCGGAACCCTATTCTCTGCCATTGCGTTGATGACAGGATTTTCCAGTGACAGCGCATTTATCGATTCTGTGATCATCTGGGGCTTGGCGACACTCTTTGTCGGCCTCGCCATCTATGGGATGCGACTGGTTTGCGCAAGTCGATGGGCTGATCGACAAATCACGCTGGGCGACGACCACTTCACCGCACCACGATCTGCGCTGAACAGACAAACAGTCACCGTCAATTACCGTGACATCTTCAAAATCTGGTGGTTTCCCAAATACATGGCGTCAGGCACACGGGCGGCACCCTCTGGATCACCAAAGCATGCCTGCAAGACACCGCCGCATATGAAACTGTATATGACAGGCTAAAATCGCAGATGCCTGGCTGACATGCGTTACGATGTTGCGAGGCCACCCAAAACCACCTAGCACGATGCCATGCCCCACCGCGATGACACCAAATTGAATCTCTCTGCTGGCGTTCTGTCTGTCACCGTGGCGCTAATTCTTGTGGGCATCAAGCTCTGGGCATTTGGCCAGACCGGATCGCTGTCGGTTGCGGCCACACTCGCGGATTCCGCACTTGATCTGATGATGTCGCTGGGCGGGTTGATCGCCATCGCCTATGCCGCCAAACCCGCCGATGATGATCATAATTTCGGGCATAGCTCTGCGGAAGACCTCGCCGCTTTGGGACAGTCGCTCTTCATCCTGATTTCTGCTGGGGTAATCGCTGTTGCCGCAATCCTGCGCCTGCTTGATGACACCGTCACCCTGCCAGAGCGTGAAGGGCTGGGCATCGGTATCATGCTCATCGCCATCCTGATCACGCTGGGGCTTGTCCTTTGGCAACGGCATGTCGCACGACAAACCGGCAACAAGGTCGTACAGGCCGACAGCCTGCATTACCTCGGCGACCTGATCCCCAATATCGGGGCGATCGTCGCACTTTGGGCATCAGGCGCGTTTGGCCTGCACCAGATCGACAGCATCGTGGCCCTTGCTGCCGCCGCAATCCTGGCGTTCGGTGCCGCGCGGATCGGCAAAACCGCCTGGGATGCGCTGATGGACCGGCAGGCCGACCCGGAAATGATCAGGGGGATCTGCGCCATCGCCGATGATTTTGCCGGTGTCCACGGGTATCACGACCTGAAAACACGGGTGGCTGGCAGCCGGGTGTTCGTCAACCTGCATATCGAACTGGATGGCAGCCAGACGCTGGATGAAGCACACGCCATCGGAGCCGGGCTACGCCGGGCCATTATCAAGGCTTATCCGCGCGCCGACGTCCTGATCCACAAGGATCCTATCGGCGTGAAAAAACACCCTGACGACACCCGCTAGCAGACCCTTACAGCACCGGCCGCAGGGGTCCGACGCTTTGCCGACGTCTGGCCGACGCTTTGCGGACCGCCAAAATCAGGCCGCCTTGTCCAATCCGCGCCCTTTCAACAACGCCTCAACCCCCGGCAAACGGCCCCGGAAAGCTGTGTAAAGCTCGGCAGCATCCACTGACCCGCCAGAGGACAAAACCGTCTCTTCAAGCCGCTTGGCGGTGTCGGCGTCAAACGGGTCACCGACCTCCTCAAAGGCCGCAAAGGCATCTGCATCCATCACCTCGGACCACATGTAGCTATAGTAGCCGCTGGAATATCCATCACCGGCAAAGACATGGGCGAAATGCGGCGTCGCATGACGCATCCGAATGGCATCTGGCATGCCAATTTCTTCAAGGATTTCAGCCTGTTTCTGCATCGGATCAACCGGCGCGGGCCCGTCATGAAAGCCCAGATCCACAAGGGCGGACGCGACATATTCCACCGTCTGAAACCCCATATCATAAGTGGTCGCAGCTAGCATCCGATCCAGCAACTCCTTGGGCATCGGTTCACCCGTATCAGCATGGGTGGCGAACTCGGCCAGCACCTTTGGCACCTCCAGCCAATGCTCGTAAAGCTGGCTGGGCAGTTCCACGAAATCACGAGCGACGGACGTGCCGCTAATACTTTCGTAAGTCACGTCTGACAGCATCTGGTGCAGCGCATGCCCAAATTCGTGGAACAAGGTGCGGGCATCGTCATAAGACAACAGGGCCGGTTTGCCCGCTTCGGGTTTGGCGAAATTACAGACATTCACCACAATCGGGCGCACATCCCCGCCCAGCCGCTTTTGCGATCGCATCGCCGAACACCAGGCACCAGATCGCTTTGACCCCCGTGCAAAGTAATCCCCCATGAAAACGGCGACATGTTGACCATCGCGCGTCACATCCCAAAGCCGCACATCAGGGTGATAGGTCGGTGCCTCAAACGCCTGAAAATCAAGCCCAAACAACCGGTTAGCGCAGGCAAAGGCGGCTTCAATCATCCGATCCAGCTGTAGATAAGGCTTCAACTCCGCCTCATCGAGGTCATGCAACTCCTTGCGGCGCTTCTCGGAATAAAACCGCCAGTCCCACGGCTCCAACGGGCCGTCCCAGCCATCCTGATGCAGCATCCGTTCCAGCACTTTGGCATCGGCCTCCGCCGCCGCCTTGGCCGGTTGCCAGACCTGCATCAACAAATCGCGCACCGCCTGCGGGGTGCCTGCCATCTCGGTTTCCAGCTTGAAATCTGCGAAGGTTTCATAACCCAACAACCCGGCCCGCTTCTCACGCAGTTTAAGCGTCTCTGCTGCAATCCCCCGGTTATCCGTCTTGCCACCATTCGCCCCGCGCGCTGCCCAGGCTTCATAGGCTTTCTGGCGCAAATCGCGACGCTCCGAAAACTGCAAAAACGGTACAATCAGCGACCGGGACAAGGTCACCACCGGTCCTCCGGCCTCCTTCTCCGCGCCCGCCGCCTTGGCCGTCGCGACAACAAAATCCGGCAAGCCAATCAAATCATCGGGCGCCAGCGCCATGAACCATTCCCGTTCATCGGCCAACAGGTTCTGTGTAAAATCCGTTCCCAGGACCGACAACCGCGATTTGACCTCCCGCAGCGCATCGGCGGCATCACCTTCCAACTGCGCACCAGAACGAACAAAACCGCGCCGGGCCAGCATCAAAACGCGCTGCTGCTCATCGGTCAGATCAAGCGTCTCACGGGCCTGCCACAGCGCCTCAACCCGGGCGAACAACGCCTTATTCTCGGATATCTCTGACCCATAAGCACTTAATTTCGGGGCAAATTCACGCTGCAACGCCTCGCGGGCCTCATTGCTATCGGCCCCGGCAATATTGTAAAATGCACCCAAAACCCGTCCAAGCTGATCCTCAGCCTGTTCCAGCGCCTCAACCGTATTGGCAAATGTCGGGTCATCTTCCTGCGCCGTGATCGCGGCAATATTGGCGCGGGCCTCGGCCAGTGCGGCATCAACAGCGGGGGCGAAATCCTCATCCGAAATCTGATCAAACGGGGGTAATTCAAACGGGGTGTCCCAATCGGACAAAAGCGGGTTTGTCATGGCAAATCTCCTTTGGCCTTAACCTAAGCATGACGCCTTGGGGTTGCCACCACCCCAATCATCATCTTGCCAAAAATACTCAAAATCCCGCCATCACCGCTGGCGCATACGTTTCTCAAACCGGCGCAAGGCCAGCGACAAGGTGATAGTGATCGTCAGATACACCAGTGCCACCACATTATAGGTCTCGAAATACCGAAAATTGCCCGCCGCTGTGACCTTGCCCAGCTGGGTGACATCGGTCACGCCCAACACCGAAACCAGCGATGAATCCTTTACCATTGCCACAAAATCATTGCCCAAGGGCGGCAGGATCATGCGTAAGGCCTGCGGAAACACAATCAGCCGAAACCGCTGCCAGCGGTTCAGGCCCAGCGCCTCTGCCGCCTCGATCTGTCCTTTATCAACACCCTGCAAACCAGCGCGAAAAACCTCGGCCAGAAATGACGAATATGCGATTGTCAGGGCGATCACCGCACGCCACAGCAATGAAAAATCGCGGGTGCGAATAGGGTCCAGCCCAATCAGGTCAGCCAGCCAATTCCAAGCAACCACCATCCCCGGGGCCAGAACAAAAGCGACATAAAGCAACAACACGATAATCGGGATGCCGCGCACGACCTCAATATAGAACCGCGATAGCTGACGCAGGATCAACGACTTGGACATGCCAGCAAGGGCAAGCAGCAGACCCAGCAGGCAGGCCATGCTGTAAGACACCAAGGTCACGTAGATCGTGACCCAGATCCCCCTTTGCAGGGTTGTCAGAACCCTGGCGTAGGTTTCAACGGTCAGAACCTGCCAAAACAAGTAAACGCCAATCGCCACAACGGCGACCAGCCACCAAGGAAAATCCTTGTCATCAGGAGAGGTCGGAATCATCTGGGCGCGTCCCGGGCTTGACCCGGGACCTCCACGTCAGGGCTTATTCACCCAGCTTATATTCAAGAAACCACTTGGTATTCAGCGCATCAATCGTGCCATCAGAACTCATATCCGCAATGGCGGCGTTGATCGGGTCAACCAGATCAGAGCCTTTGGGAAAGATGAAACCGAAATCCTCTGTCCCTAGCTTTTCACCAACAATCTTCAGCCCGCCATCGGATGCTTCTACATAGCCATTGCCAGCAGTCCCGTCGGTCAGCACCAGATCAACGTCGCCCGCGCGCAGCGCCTGCACGGTGGCGCCAAAGGTCTCCATCAGTTTGATACGTGGGTTCGCCTCATCCCCGTCCAGCACATCGTAAACACCCACATAAAACGGCGTCGTGCCGGGTTGGGCGGCCATCAGCAGATCATCATCGGCTGCAAATCCGGCAGCATCGGTAAAACGGTCCTCATCACCGCGCACCAGCATGACCATTTCCGATGTCATGTATTTGTCCGAAAAATCAACAACTTCGGCACGGTCTTCGCGGATGGTGATACCGGTCATTCCCAGATCATACTGGCCTTCGGACACAGCAGGGATCATCGCGTCCCAGCTGATATTCTCGTAAGTCACCGTCGCATTCAGACGGTCGGCGATCTCGGCCATCGCGTCATATTCCCAGCCGACCGCATCGCCATTACTGTCGATGAATTGCAGCGGTGGATAAGCGTTTTCAGTCACCACCACAATTTCGCGGCCTTCCAGCTCGGGCAGATGCCCATCGGCACCTGCGACCGTTGCCAGCATGATCGCCGCACATGTTGCAAGAAATTTCATTGCGTTCTCCCCAGATATAAACCGCCCCGCAGTATGAGCGTCAGCCGTCCGTGTGCAAGCCCTTGCCCTGACAAATCGCGCAATCGGCGCGGGGCACAATCTTGATCGTCCGGGTTTCGGCATAAAGTGCATCATAAATCAGCAACCGCCCCCCCAGACCATCGCCCGCGTCCGTGATCTGCTTGATCGCCTCAACCGCCATCATCGCCCCGATGACACCGGGCAACGGGCCAATCACGCCCGCCTCTGCACAGCTGGGCACCAGCGCAGGGTCAGGCGCAGTCGGAAAAATACATTCGTAACAGGGCGTTCCATGGGCCGGATCATAGACGCTGATCTGCCCTTCCCACTGGGTCAACGCCGCGGCGACCAACGGCTTGCCCTGATTAACAGCCACCCGATTGACCAGGTAACGGGTGTCAAAATTGTCAGTCCCATCCAGGATCAGATCATAATCGGCCAGCAGATCAGCCGCGACATCTTCCGAAAAACGGCGGTGATATGGGCGCACCTCGACAAAGGGGTTTTGGGCGACCATCGCCTCTGCCGCCGAATGCACCTTGGGCATGCCGATGCCAGCATCACGATGGATCACCTGCCGTTGCAGATTGGCATTTTCGACCAGATCATCGTCGATTACTCCAATCGTTCCAACACCTGCAGCAGCCAGATACTGCAAGGCTGGCGCGCCCAGCCCCCCTGCCCCCACGACAAGCACCTTGGCATCGCGCAGCGCCTTTTGCCCGGGGCCACCCACCTCGCGCAGGATGATATGGCGGGCGTAGCGGTCCAGTTCAGTATCCGAAAAAGTCTCCGATCGTTGTACAGGTTTCACATCACCAACGGCGCGCGCGCGCAATCCACCCAAGACCCGGCGATAGCCCCAGATCATCAACCCAAAGGCAATAATCACACCCCATAGCCGGGCATCGCCACCTGTTGCCATGCGCAACGGATGACCTGCGGGCAGAACAACATGTACCATCATCACCGCAACCAAGAGGATCGCCAGCATCGTCCAGCGCGCGGCATATGGGGCCTTCATCACGATGCCGATCCCCCACAGGGCGGCGGCCATGCTACCCACCATGATCATAGACCGGTGGACCCAAATCCGCCCGGACCGCGGGCTGTTACGTCAAGAAATGCGACTTGGGTAAACTGGGCCTGCACCACGGGTGCGACCACCATCTGTGCAATACGCATCCCATGGGTCACAGTAAAATAATCTGCCCCCAGATTGATCAGGATCACCCCGACAGGGCCACGGTAATCGCTGTCGATCGTGCCCGGCGCGTTGACCAGCGTCACACCATGCTTCAGCGACAAGCCAGAACGGGGCCTGATCTGCACCTCAAACCCGTCAGGGATCGCCATCCGCAAACCAGTCGGGATCAGCTTGCGCGCTCCGGGGGGCAATTCGACATCGCGACGATCCGGCAGGTTCGCCCGAATATCCGCACCTGCCGCTCCCGGGGTTTCGTATGATGGCACGCCAAGGCCGATATCAGCCCCGTCATCCCACTGAAATGCAATCTGTGGCGTCACGTAATCGCCTCTGCAATCCGCTGGGCCAGTTGGCGGGCGACCTGATCCTTGGTCATGCGCGGCCAGCTATCGGCACCGGCATCGCTGATCAGGGTCACCGCATTTTCAGTGCCACCCATGATCCCCGTTTCGGGCGACACATCATTGGCGACAATCCAGTCGCAACCCTTGCGTTCGCGCTTGGCGGTGGCATGGGCGATCACATCATCCGTTTCGGCAGCAAAGCCAACCACCAGCCTGGGGCGGCCATCCTTCATCTGCGAAACGGTTGCCAGAATATCGGGGTTTTCGGCAAATTCCAGCGTTGGCAAACCGCTGCCATCTTTCTTGATCTTGCTGTCGCCCGCATTGACTACATGCCAATCGGCAACGGCGGCCGCGAATACGGCAGCATCGGCAGCAGGGGCGGCTTGCACCGCCTCCAGCATCTGGCGGGCGGTCTGGACCCTGACCGCATGGACACTAGCCGGTGGCGGAATATCGGCCGGACCGGTCACAAAAGTCACATCAGCACCCAACCCAGCCAAGGCCTCGGCAATCGCCGTGCCCTGCGCGCCAGAGGACCTGTTCGCGATGTAACGCACGGGGTCAATCGGTTCATGTGTAGGGCCAGAAGTGACGAGGATATGCCGCCCTTTCAATGGTCCATCCGCCAGTGCTGTGGTAATGCCCTCAATAATCTCAAGGACTTCGGCCATGCGCCCGGGGCCATACTCGCCGCAGGCCATGTCACCTTCGTTCGGGCCAACGACCAAGACACCGTCACTTTGCAACGTCGCTAAGTTTCGCTGCGTCGCCGGATGATCCCACATACGCACATTCATCGACGGGGCAATCAGCACGCGCTTATCCGTGGCCAGCAGCAGAGTAGAGGCGAGATCATTCGCCAGCCCACCAGCCATCTTGGCCATCAAATCGGCTGTGGCGGGGGCCACAACAATCAGATCAGCCGCACGGGACAATTCAATGTGGCCCATCTCGGCCTCATCGGTCAGATTGAACAAGTCCTGATAGACTTTGGCGGCACTTAACGCAGACAGGCTGAGCGGAGTTACAAATTCAGACCCCGCCTTGGTCAGAACGGGCGTCACCCGCGCGCCACGCTCACGCAACCGGCGGACAAGGTCCAACGCCTTGAATGCGGCAATACCGCCGCCCACGATCAATAGAATATGTTTGCCAGCCAGCATATCAGGCTCCGGTGTTTTCAGGCTGACACTAAGTCAGAAAACACCGGATATACAATGGTGGAAGGTCATGCAAAGAATGCATGCACCTCCGTGCTTTGCGCCTCAAGGGTCTTGCGCATTTTGCCGAATGCAGCCGCTTCCAACTGGCGGACACGTTCCTTGGACAGGCCCAGCTCCGTGCCCAGGCTTTCCAGTGTACGGGGATCTTCACGCAACTTGCGTTCGCGCACGATAAACTGTTCGCGGTCATTCAATCCTGACAGGGCCGTCACCAACCATTGGCGCAGCGTGTCATTATCATGCGAATTTTCAACCGTTTCAGCAGCCTGCGGGCCATCATCCTCCAAGGCATCAATCCATTCGCGACCTTCATCTTCGGTCGACTGGGTCGCATTCAGCGAAAAGTCAGAGCCGGACAAACGACCTTCCATCATCTCGACATCATGCAGGGGTACGCCGACTTCAATCGCAATCATCTCGCGCATGCGCTGACGGTCCAGTTCGCGACCTTCGGCGGCAGCTTCACGCTCCAGCCGGGCCTGCACACGACGCATATTGAAAAACAGCGATTTCTGGGAAGATGTCGACCCGGTACGCACCATCGACCAATTGCGCATTACGTAATCCTGGATCGACGCCTTGATCCACCAAACCGCATAAGTGGAAAAGCGGACGCCGCGATCCGGGTCAAACTTGTCGGCGGCTTTCATCAGCCCGACCGATGCTTCCTGGATCAGGTCATTCATCGGGGCGCCATAGCGTTTGAATTTCGACGCCATGGAAATGGCCAACCGCATATAGGCGGTGATCAATCGATGCAGGGCCTTTTCATCGCGATCATCGCGCCAGGCATAGGCCAGCGCCAATTCCGTTTCCGCGTCCAACAATTCTGCCTTCATGGCAGTGCGAGACAAAGTCTGATCAGAAAAACCGGTGGTCGCCATGTTATTTCTCCCTGTGCGCGCGCGATGCATTAACTTTGTTTGTTAAAATGGTTACGCAGGGGAGAACGCATTGGATCAAACAAAGTTGCATCGATGGGAATTTCTCAACTCACGCTGGTGATCGGGGGGGCAGCCTCTGGCAAATCGGCATTCGCCGAAAGCCTTGTTTTGCAATCGCAAAAGAGCCCGGTCTACATCGCAACAGCACAAGTATTTGATGATGAAATGGCTGCAAAAGTTGCGCGGCATCGCGACCTGCGCGGCACCGGCTGGACCACGATTGAAGAACCCATCAATGTCGGGCAGGCGCTTGAACAGATCACCGCAGGCCAAGCCGTGCTGATCGACTGCGCCACACTTTGGCTGACCAATCTGCTTTTGGGTAAACATGATATCGCCGCCGCCTCTGCCAACCTGCTGGGCGCAATGCGGCGATGCCGGGGGCCGGTTGTCGTCGTCTCGAACGAGGTGGGTTATGGGATCGTGCCCGAAAACGCCCTGTCGCGCAGTTTCCGCAACGCCCAGGGCACCCTGAACCAAACCATCGCGGCAGAGGCTGACACCGTCGTCACCGTCATCGCCGGGTTACCGATGGTCCTGAAAGGCAGCCCATGACCCGGCTCTGGATGGTCCGCCACGGGCCGACACATGCCAAATCCATGGTTGGCTGGTCAGATCTGCCTGCGGATTTATCCGACACGGCCGCCATCACGCGTCTGCGAACCTATCTCCCCGATGCGCCAACGATCTCTTCCGATCTGATCCGGGCCAGTGCCACCGCCGACGTCCTGTGCCCCCGCATCCGACTGCCCCATGACCCGTCCCTGCGCGAGATCAATTTTGGGGCATGGGAGTTGCGCAGCTTTCGCGATGTCGAAGCCGAGGACCCCGACCGCATTCGCGCCTATTGGGAACAACCCGGCACCATCGCGCCACCGGATGGCGAAAGCTGGAACATGGTGCGGCGACGGGTTGACGATGCCGTCGACGCATTGCTGACCCAGGGCCATGAAAACCTGATCATCGTGGCGCATTTCGGGGTGATCCTGACACAGGTACAGCGGGCACTTGGGATTGATGCTTACGCCGCATTCAGCCACAAGATCGACAACCTGTCAGTGACTGATATGCATATCGCAGACGGCCAGTGGTCGATGGGCAAAATCAATCACATCCCGTGATAACTGCTTTCAAATAAGATGACTGGCCTTGCGCGGTTCGGCGCAAGTACGGTGCGGGGCATGACATATCAACTTTACATCGGTGATCGCACCTTCAGCAGTTGGTCCTTGCGCGGCTGGCTCATGCTGGAAAAATTTGGACTGCCCTATCGGGCAAATATGGTTGGGCTTTATGCAGGGACCTACCGGGATGAATTGGCAGCGCTGCAACCCGCGCGCACCGTCCCCGTGCTGCAAACACCCGAGGGCCACGTGCTTAGCGATAGCCTGGCGATGGCCGAAACACTTGTCGAAAACCACCCTGATGCCGGGCTCTACCCAACGGATCCGGCGGCACGCGCGCTGGCAAGAACCATCACCTGCGAAATGCATTCTGGTTTTGGTGCCTTGCGCGATGCCTGCCCCATGCAGTTGGACAGGGTCTGGGAAGGTTTTGAAGTCAGCGATGCGGTTAAGGCCGATCTGGATCGCATCGAAACATTATGGGCGCTGGCGCGCACGCGGCACGGGCAAAACGGGCCATGGCTATTCGGGGCCTATAGCCTGGCAGATGTGTTCTACGCGCCCGTCGCCATGCGGATCACCGGTTACGGTTTACCAATGAGCGATGATGCGCAGAACTATGTAAATGCGCATCTAAAAGACCCTGCCTTTTTAACATGGCGGCGCGCGGCGCTTGCGGAACATTACGATCCGTTCCCCTACGATCTTGATCTTGAATCGCAGCCTTGGCCTGACGCGGGTTAACCATTCCTAAACCACCGGCAACTACCCGTTAACCAATAACGGGGAGTGGCATGGTCGCAAAAGCCTATACAGTTGCATTTGAAGGGATCGATGCGCGCATTGTCGAAGTGCAATGCGCCGTCACACCCGGCATCCCGGCCTTTTCGGTGGTCGGATTGCCGGACAAGGCCGTTTCAGAGGCCAAGGAACGGGTCCGGGCGGCATTGACCGCCATGGCCATCGCCCTGCCATCGAAACGGATCACCATTAACCTTTCACCCGCCGACCTGCCCAAGGAAGGGTCGCATTTTGACCTGCCCATCGCATTGGCCTTGCTGGCCGCCCTCGAAATCATCCCGCATGAAGACGCCGAAAACACCGTGGCACTGGGCGAGCTATCCCTCGACGGCACGCTGGTGCCCGTCGTCGGGGCCTTGCCCGCCGCAATGGCCGCCGCCAGCGATGATCGGACCCTGCTTTGCCCGCATGGCTGCGGCGCAGAGGCGGCATGGGTCGGGTCCGCCCATGTGATCGCACCCCGTACATTGGCCGATGTCGTGCGGCACTATACCGGGCAGTCGGTCATCGCGGCGTCGGAACCGGGCGAGGTCAATCGCAGTTCATCAACCCGCGATCTGTCAGAGGTGAAAGGACAGGAACGGGCAAAACGGGCGCTCGAAATCGCGGCAGCCGGGCGACACCACCTGATCCTTGTGGGCGCGCCGGGGTCGGGAAAATCCATGCTGGCCGCGCGCATCCCCGGTTTATTACCGCCGCTGACCCCGGGCGAGGCGCTGGAAACATCAATGATCCACTCGCTTTCGGGCCTGCTGGATGAAGGCGGGATCAATCGCGAACGGCCCTTCCGCGAACCGCATCACACAGCCTCTATGGCGGCGATTGTCGGCGGCGGGCGCAGCGCCAAACCGGGCGAGATCAGCCTCGCGCATAACGGGGTGCTGTTCATGGATGAATTTCCCGAATTTGCGCGCACGGTGCTAGAAACCCTGCGCCAACCTATTGAGACCGGAGAGGTCGTCGTGGCCCGCGCCAATGCGCATGTGCGCTACCCCTGTCGGTTCATGCTGATCGCGGCGGCAAACCCCTGCAAATGCGGGCATCTGGCTGATCCGGCGCGCGCCTGCACACGCGCACCGATCTGTGGCGAGGATTACATGGGGCGCATATCGGGCCCGCTGATGGATCGGTTCGATCTAAGGGTCGAGGTCCCGCCCGTCGCCTTTACCGATCTGGACCTGCCCGAGAATGGCGAAAGCACCACGACAGTGGCCGCTCGCGTGGCAACAGCACGGGCGGCACAATCGGCCCGGTTCGCGGGGCATGACACAGCACGGGTCAATGCGGATGCCGAAGGGCACCTGTTGGAAGAAATCGCAACGCCCGATAGCGAAGGGCGGACGCTCTTGATCAAAGTCGCTGAACGGTTTGGGCTCTCTGCGCGGGGCTATCACCGGGTGCTGCGCGTGGCACGAACCATCGCCGATCTGGACAGTGCAGAAACCGTCCGCAAGCCCCATGTGGCCGAAGCGGTCAGTTACAGGCTGGCTATGGCGAAAGAAGTTTAAAGAACAGACCGGCACGTGCCATGGCCCGCAGGCAGGTAAAATCTGCGACGCAGATTTTACGGAGGGCTACGCTTGCTGCACCGTCAGACACTGAAAAATCTGTTTCACAGATTTTTCCTACCCATCACGCCGCGCTTCAATCGCCAGCCAGATCTTTTCCGCCACATTGATCCCGTCAAACCGCTCCAGTTCCTGAATACCGGTGGGCGACGTGACGTTAATTTCCGTCAGCCAGTCGCCGATGACATCAATGCCCACAAATATCTGGCCCTTCTCCCGCAAGAGCGGACCAATATGTGCGCAAATCTCGCGATCCCGTTTGGTCAGCGCGACCTTCTCGGGCCTGCCGCCCACATGCATGTTCGACCGGGTCTCGCCCGCCGCTGGCACCCGGTTGATCGCCCCAACAGGTTCGCCGTCCACCAGAATGACCCGTTTGTCGCCGCTGGATACGGCCGGCAAGAATTTCTGCATGATCAATGGCTCACGATTGATCCCGCTGAACAATTCATGCAGCGACGCCAGATTGCTATCACCTTCCCCCAGCTTGAAAACCCCGGCCCCACCATTGCCATAAAGCGGTTTGAGGATGACATCGCCATGGGTCGCGCGAAATCCCTTCAGGGCGTCAAGATCGCGGGCAATCATCGTCGGCGGGGTCAGGTCAGGGAAATCCAGCACCAGCAGTTTTTCAGGATAATTGCGCACCCAAAACGGGTCATTCACCACCAACGTATCAGGATGCACCATGTCCAGAATATGTGTCGTGGTGATATAACCCATATCAAAAGGTGGGTCCTGGCGCAGCCAGACAACATCCATATCAGCCAGTTCAATCACCTGCGGCTCCCCAAGGCGAAAGTGATCGCCCTTTATCCGCTGCACGGTCAAAGGCCAGCCATGGGCCATCACCCGGCCACGATCATAGGCCAGTTTGTCGGGGGTATAGTAATACAGGCTATGGCCACGGGCCTGCGCCTCCTCGGCAAGGCGAAATGTGCTGTCGGCATCAATATCAATCGGACCAATAGGGTCCATCTGAAAGGCAATCTTCAACGGCATCACTGACCTCGCTTTGTTCTGTCAGTGCGATACATGGCGCAGCGCCCGCCGACACGCAATGGAAAGGTCAGGCTTCGGTAAAGGCGTTTTCGATCACTTTCACGGCACCCTGACCGTCCACCATGGCCAGATCAAAGCGGACATGAGTCAATTGACCACCCGGCTCGTCGGCCAAGAATTCCTGTGCCGCGCCGCAGATACGATCCATCTGATGACGGCTCAGCTTTTCTCCAGCCTTTGCAAAACACCGCGCCTTCTTGACTTCGACAAAGACGACCCCGTCGCCATCACGCATGATCAGGTCAATCTCACCCGCCTGACCGCGCCAGCGACGGGCGGCCAGCTTGTAATTACGGCAGATATAATCACCTGCCACAATATCCTCGGCCACGCGCCCGGCGTGATACCCAACGGACCCTGTCATTCGTCATCCCCTAGACGCAGTGCCATTTGATAGACCTGCCTGCGGGGCAGGCCCAGCGCACCCGCAACCACGGTGGCTGCATCCTTGACACGCATTGTTTTCATCGCATCGCGCAAAGCATCTGCAATATCGATTTCCGCAACCTCTGTCGCCCCGGCACGACCAACCAAAACAACCAACTCTCCTTTGACGCGACGGCCACTGAAAACCGACATCAGATCGGCAAGTGTACCCCGCGCTACCTCTTCAAATTTCTTCGTCAATTCGCGGCAAACCACGGCCTGCCGGTCAGCACCCAAGATTTCGCTCAAATTTGCTAACATTTCCTCAATACGTTTCGGGCTTTCGTAAAACACCAGGGTGAACGGCAGGTCGCGCAGCTGCGCAATCTCGGTTTCGCGGGCCTGTTTTGTTGCGGGCAAAAAACCAACAAAGGCAAAGCGATCCGTGGGCAGGCCCGACACGGTCAGGGCGGCCAGCACGGCCGAAGCACCCGGCGCGCTGGTGACCGGCAGGTCGCGGGCAATCGCAGCGCGACCCAACTCGTAGCCGGGATCAGCGATCAATGGGGTGCCCGCCTCGGACACGTAAGCCACAGATTTGCCGCCCGCGATCAGATCAACCAACCCCGCAACAGACCCATCGCCACTATGGTCATGGAACGCCACGACCTTGCGGCCATTCAACGGAACACCATGAATTTCCATCAGTTTCCGGGCGGTGCGGGTGTCCTCGGCCGCGATCAGATCAGCGGATGCAAGGATATCAAGCGCCCGCAATGTAATGTCACGCGCCGACCCGATTGGTGTGGCGACAAAGTATAACCCGGCAGAGAGTGGCTTGGTGATATGATTCATCTCTGGACCCGCGTGCCCCCTGCTTTATGATGTGCCCCAAAATAGCAGCATGGGTCGGGACCTCCGGCACCAGTTGCACGATCAAGGGGGATATCCTTTTATGTTTGCTCGTTTCCGTCAGGCCCGCAACCCGGCTGCTCGTCTTTTTGCCCTCTTGTCGCTGCTTTGGGTGGCAGCATGTGACGTGGCACTGGCGCCTGACGCCAATGTGGGGCCGCAGATTGACACATCCCAGGCGGTGAAGGTGGCGTTACTGGTCCCGCGTGGGTCTGGGGTCGGCAGCGACGCATTCATTGCGCAAAACCTTGAAAACGCCGCCCGTCTGGCGATTGCCGACCTGCAAGGGGCGGATATCGAATTGCAGGTTTACAGCACCGGGGGCGGTAACCCTGCGCTGGCAGCCAATGCAGCGCAACAGGCCGTGAATGACGGCGCTCAGATTATCCTTGGGCCGCTTTTTGGTGAGGCGGCCAATGCCGCAGGCGTTGCCGTGGCCGACCGGAATATCAATGTTCTGGCCTTTTCGAACAACCCCACCATCGCCGGTGGGAACGTCTTTGTACTGGGACCAACCTTTGACAACACTGCCGATAGGCTCGTGAGATACGCAGGCCGGCAAGGCATCACCCGGTTCATGGTCGCCCATGGCGATGATATTCAGGGCAATGTGGGACGCGACGCAATTGTCAGTGCCGCCCGCCGCAATGGCGCACAGGTCGTCGCAACAGAAGCTTACCCGCTGTCACAGCAGGGTGTCTCCTCGGCCACGGGGCGGATCGCGGCAACCGCACGCGGCAGCGGCGCGGATGCGATCTTCATGACGGCTGGGGTCAATGCGGAACTGCCCATTCTGGCCACAGCCCTGCCCGAAGCCGGGGTCGATCAAACGCAAACCCGCTTTATCGGGCTGACCCGCTGGGATGCGGTCCCGCAGGCGGCATCACTTCCGGGGCTACAGGGCGGGCTTTTCGCCATGCCTGATCAAGGACGCGCAGCCCTTTTTGCCAACCGCTATGCGGCCACCTATGGCGAAAACCCACATCCGCTGGCCGGGCTGGCTTATGACGGGATCGCAGCCATCGGGGCGCTGGTCGCGGCAGGCAATGAACGGGCCTTGACCAAAGGGGCGCTGACCACATCGCAAGGGTTCCAAGGCACGTCTGGCGTGTTCCGGCTTTTGTCAAACGGGCTGAATGAACGGGCACTGGCCGTTGCCACAATTCAAAACAATCAGGTTGTTATCGTTGAACAAGCCCCAAGAAGTTTTGGCGCAGGATTCTGATCCTGAAACTGCCGCAGTGACTGATGCGCCGGACGGGTTGATCTGTCCGGCGTCTGTCATTTTTGACGCCGCAACAGTATCCGCTGACATCGCGACTGCGATCAGCACGCTGTCGGTCGAAAAGGATGTGCGCAAGGCCGTTGTCGGCATTCTGTCGTCTGCCCGAAAGGCAGGCCGCGATAGCATCGCCGCGGCTTTTCGTGCACAACCCTTTGCCGCGCGCCCCACGACGCGGGCCTATAGCTGGCTGACCGATCAGATCATCAAGCAGGTTCTATCGGTCGCAACTGACAAATTGCACCCGCTGCCCAACCCGACGGAGGGCGAAAAGCTGTCTGTCATCGCCGTTGGCGGTTACGGGCGGGGCGAAATGGCGGGGCATTCGGATGTCGATCTGCTGTTCCTGACCCCTTACAAAATGACGCCATGGGCCGAAAGCGTGATTGAATCCATGCTTTACATGCTTTGGGACCTTAAGCTGAAGGTCGGCCATGCCAGTCGCACGATCCAGGATTGTATCAGGCTCGCACGCGAGGATTACACCATTCGTACCACGCTGGTCGAATACCGGCATCTGGCGGGCGACACGGCCCTCGCAAAGAAATTGGGCAAGCAGCTTTGGACAGATCTGTTTCAATCCACCGCAGCTGATTTTATCGAAGCCAAGCTGGAAGAACGCAGCGAACGGCACCGCAAACAGGGCGGGCAACGCTATGTCGTTGAACCCAATGTGAAAGAGGGCAAAGGCGGGTTGCGCGATCTGCAATCGCTGTTCTGGATCAGCAAATATGTGAACGGGGTCAAGGATGCCGCCGATCTGGTCGGGCTTGGGGTGTTCACACAGGATGAATTCGAAACCTTTGTGACCGCCGAAGATTTTTTATGGGCAGTACGCTGTCATCTGCACCTGATCGGCGGGCGGGCCGTCGATCAGCTGACTTTCGACATGCAGGTCGAAGTCGCCGATGCGATGGGGTACCGCGATCATGGCGGGCGCCGGGCGGTGGAACATTTCATGCAGGCCTATTTCCGGCAGGCCACGAATGTGGGCGAACTGACCCGGATCGTGCTGACCGCGTTGGAGGCAAACCACACCAAACCCGAACCGGTTCTGGTCCGGCTGCTGACAAGGCGCAAACGGGCGAAACCGCCCTATGCAATCAAACAAAACCGGATCACCGTGGCCGATGAAACCGCGTTCTTTGCGGATAAGCTGAACATGCTGCGGATATTCGAAGAGGCATTGCGCACCGGCACCCTGCTTCACCCCGACGCGATGCGGTTGGTGGCGGCAAATCTGTATCTGATTGACGATGAATTGCGCGATGACAAGACCGCGCGGCGCATCTTTCTCGATCTGCTGTTAAAACACGGCAACCCCGAACGGGCGCTACGGCGGATGAACGAACTTGGGGTACTGGATGCGTTCATCCCCGAATTCAAACCCATCGTCGCAATGATGCAGTTCAACATGTATCACCACTATACGGTCGACGAACATACGATCCAATGCATCAGCCATCTGGCCCAGATCGAACGCAAGGAACTGATCGAAGAACTGCCCGTCGCCTCCGGCATTCTGGAACGGGGGGTGAATCGGAAAGTGCTATATGTCGCACTCCTGCTGCACGACATCGGCAAAGGGCAGGATGAGGATCACTCGATCCTGGGCGCGCAAATCGCACGTAAGGTCGCACCGCGTCTTGGGCTGAAGAAAAAGGAATGCGAAACCGTCGAATGGCTGATCCGCTACCACCTGCTGATGTCGGATGTGGCACAAAAGCGGGATATCTCGGAACCGCGCACGGTGCGGGGCTTTGCCAATGCGGTGAAATCAGTGGAACGGTTGGACCTTCTGACGGTCTTAACTGTCTGCGACATTCGTGGCGTTGGACCTGACACATGGAACAACTGGAAGGCCGTGCTGATCCGGAACCTTTACAAGGCGACCAAGGACGCGCTGCAAAACGGGATCGAGGATCTGAACCGCGAAAACCGCGAGGCAGAGGCGAAACGCGCCCTGCGCGAGGCGCTGACCGACTGGACGCCCAAGGATATCAAGGCAGAGCTGGGGCGGCATTACGGACCTTACCTGCAAGGCATGCCCCTTTCGGCGCAAATCGTCTTTGCGGGGATGCTGCGCGACATTGCCGATGATGAAATCAGCGTGGACCTGATGCCCGACGAAGACCGGGACGCCACCCGCGCCTGTTTTGCCATGGTGGATCACCCCGGGCTCTTTAGCCGGATGACCGGCGCGTTGACCCTTGTGGGCGCCAATATCGTGGATGCGCGGACCTACACAACCAAGGATGGCTATGCGACGGCGGTGTTCTGGGTGCAGGACAATGATGGCAACCCGTATGAGCAATCACGACTGACGCGCCTGCGGCAAATGATCATGAAAACACTGCGCGGCGAAGTCGTGCCGCGTGACGCCTTCATGGAAAAGGAAATCCGCAAACGCGAACGGGCGTTCAAACTGCCAACCAACATCACCTTCGACAATGAAGGATCAGATATCTACACCATTATCGAGGTCGACACCCGGGATCGTCCCGGACTTCTGTTCGATCTGACACGAACACTTGCGAATAATCACGTCTATATCGCCTCAGCCGTGATCGCCACATATGGAGAGCAGGTCGTGGATACATTCTATGTCAAGGATATGGTGGGCCTCAAATATCACGCCGACGGCAAGCGCAAATCACTGGAACGCAAGCTACGCGACGCAATAAGCCAGGTCGCGGAACGGGCCGGCGCATGACGGGTTTTGCAACGGGGCCAATTTTTTTTGAAAAAAATTGGTACAAAGTTTTTCAAAAAACTTTGAGGCCGCGCCGATGAAACCGATCCGTCTCATGGCTGGCTTCTTCACAGTGGGTATCTGGACCCTGCTCAGCCGGGTACTGGGCTTTGTCCGCGACATCATGATCGCAGCCTTCCTCGGCACCGGCCCCGTGGCAGAGGCGTTTCTTGTCGCCTTTTCCCTTCCCAACCTCTTCCGCCGCTTTTTTGCCGAAGGCGCATTTAATATGGCCTTCGTGCCGATGTTCTCCAAGAAGTTGGAAGGCGATGACGACGCGCACCGCTTCGCGCAAGACGCCTTTGTCGGGCTGGCCGGGATTCTGACCATGTTCACCGTGATCGGGGTGATCGCGATGCCCGCATTGGTGACAATGATGGCCAGCGGCTTTCTAGGTTCCGACCGGTTTGATCTTGCGGTCTACTATGGGCGGATCGCCTTTCCCTATATCCTCTTCATCTCTCTTTCCGCCCTGCTTTCGGGTGTGTTGAACGCCACCGGGCGTTTTGCGGCTGCAGCTGCCGCCCCGGTCCTGCTGAATATCATCTTCGTCGGTGCCCTCCTGATCGGCGCTGTCTTTGGCGACAGCAGCCAAACCGATATCGGCAGCACGCTGGCCTATGCGGTGCCGGTGGCTGGTATTGCCCAGATGATGTTGGTCTGGGTCGCGGCCAAACGGGCCGGGTTTGCGCTCATGCCGGGCTGGCCCAAGATGACACCGGACCTCAAAAGGCTGGCCATCATCGCTGCCCCCGCCGCCCTTGCTGGTGGGGTTGTGCAAATCAACCTGCTGGTCGGGCGGCAGGTCGCCAGTTTCTTTGATGGGGCTGTTGCATGGCTGAACTATGCGGACCGGCTGTACCAACTGCCCCTTGGGGTGGTGGGAATCGCTATCGGTGTCGTTCTTCTGCCCGATCTGTCACGCCGTCTGCGCGGCGGGGATGAGGCGGGGGGCAAGGACGCGTTCAATCGCGCCTGCGAACTCAGCCTTGCGCTGACCATTCCTGCGGCCGCGGCGCTGATGGTGATCCCACTGCCGCTGGTCAGTGTGCTGTATGAAAGGGGCGCGTTTGGGGCAGGTGACACGGTGAACACAGCCCTGGCCGTCGCAATCTATGGGCTGGGCCTGCCCGCATTCGTGATGCAAAAGGCGCTGCAACCGCTGTTTTTCGCCCGCGAAGATACCAAGCGGCCGTTCTATTATGCTTTGGTCGCACTGGTGCTGAACGCAGCACTGGCCATCGGCCTGTCACCCATCATCGGGTTTATCGCCGCCGCCATAGGGACATCGCTGACGGGCTGGGCAACAGTGTTCCTGCTCTGGAATGGATCGCGGAACATGGGCAACGCGGCGGCGTTCGATACCCGGTTCAAACAACGGCTGGGGCGGATCATCATCGCCGCCATCGGCATGGGGGTGATCTTGTGGGGTGCGGGGGCAGCGATGACACCCTTCTTTGGCATGGCCACGATCCGCTATGCCGCGCTGGCATTACTGGTCGGGATCGGGATCGGCAGCTATTTCGGGATCGGACAGCTGATCGGAGCATTCAAAATGCGTGAGTTCAAACAGGCACTGCGACGTTAGGCGCGCTGGCGCATCCGGGCCAGAAACGCCGCCCAACCACCGGGCGCCAGTAACACCGAAATACCAAAACCCGCAAAAAACCCGGCCAGCTCCGCAATCCATGTCGGAACAACGCCAAAGAACAGACCATAGATCAACTGGATCAGCAGAAGGACACCGATCAGACGAAAGGCAAGCAACTGGTTCTCTCCGGCCTGCGAAAGGCGCAGCCATAACGCATAGGTATAGGCCCCGATCAGCCCGTAAACCGGGGGAAAGCCACCGAATAGCGGATAGGTCCCGCTGGACAGCAACCCATAGGCAACCGCCCCGCATATTGCCGAAAACAGATAGACCACCAGCACTTTCAGGCCGCCATAATACTCGCCCACAAACTTGCCAAGGGCGAGGGTCAGGGCGGCGCAAAAGGCCACTTGGGTCAGCGCGCCATTGATAAACGGATAGGTCACAAACCGTTTCAGCATATCAACGGAATAGTCGCCCCGTTCGAACACCTGCTCAAACACACGACCTGAAAAGCCATATTCGCGGACAGCTTCCAACCGCCAGCCAACACCTTGCGGCCCCCCAACAATCCCCTGATTGGCCAGTTGCAAAACCAGTTCGATCCCCACGATCACCAGGGTCAGCAGAATGACAATCGGCGGGATCACATTGACCGGGCTTTCGGGTTTCATCGGCGCACCTTTGCGGGCTGTTGAAGTTGACGGGCCTGTCTGGCATGGGTATGCGACGCCTGCCCTGAAATCCAGCCCCGGAAAAAAATATGCCCGACACGACATTCACCCCCCGCGTCTTTTCAGGGATCAAACCCTCTGGCGGCCTACAGCTTGGCAATTATCTGGGCGCGATCAAGCGGTTCGTGGGCATGCAGGGGCAGATGGAAACCGTCTATTGCGTCGTTGATCTGCACGCGATCACCGTCTGGCAGGACCCCAAGGAGCTGGCCAATGGCACCCGCGAGGTCGCCGCCGGTTACCTTGCAGCGGGTCTCGATCCGACCAAATCCATTCTGTTCAACCAATCGCAGGTCGCGGCGCATGCAGAGCTTGGCTGGATCTTCAATTGTGTCGCCCGCGTCGGCTGGATGAACCGGATGACGCAGTTCAAGGACAAGGCCGGGTCAAACGCGGAAAAAGTCTCGCTCGGGCTTTATGCCTACCCGTCGCTGATGGCGGCCGACATCCTGCTTTATCACGCCACCCACGTCCCAGTGGGTGAGGATCAGAAACAGCATGTCGAACTGACCCGCGACATCGCAAACAAGTTCAACCATGATTTCGGCGTGGATTTCTTCCCCGTCACCGAACCGATCATCGACGGGCCAGCCACACGGGTGATGAACCTGCGTGACGGCACCAAGAAGATGTCGAAATCCGGCGAAAGCGACATGGAACGGATCAACATGACCGATGATGCGGACACCATCGTCAAGAAGTTCAAAAAGGCCAAAACCGATCCAGAGCCGCTTCCCGAAACCATCGAAGGGCTGGCTGACCGGCCAGAGGCGCGCAATCTGGTCGAAATCTACGCAGCCCTGAACGACACAACGCCCGAAGCGGTTATCGCGGAATATCCCGGCGCAGGCTGGGGGACATTCAAACCCGCCCTTGCCGATCTAGCCGTCGCCAAACTGGCCCCCATCTCAGACGAAATGGCGCGGCTGATGGGCGACCCGGCCGAAATCGATCGCATCCTTGCCGACGGATCCGAACGGGCACGGGCCATCGCCGACCCGATCCTGCAAAAGACCTACGACATCGTGGGGCTGTTGCGGGGATCGTAAATTGTGGGATGACGCCCCGCTCGAATGTCCGGATTGCGGAGATAGTGTTGAAGAAGTCGGTGTTTGAGGGTCCCGCGGGTGGCGACAAAAGCTGCCGACATCTTCCTCTCAAGCTGTTGGTTCTGGTTGTGGGACCAGTTTTGCGAGCTTCCTGAGGTTCTGGGCGGTAGCTGCGAGTTGGAACTGTTCGTAAGCGCCTTTGGGTCCTCGAAGTCGCATCATCGGCACGCCGATGTATCGCTTCAGATGTGTGAAGAGCATCTCGACCTTTCGCCTTTGGATGAACGAAGTCATGTAGGCATCGGTCTTGCGGATGTTCCGGGCGATGTCACGCGCAGCTTCGTGAACGGATCGCATCACGCGTCTGCCAGGGTCCCCTGGGCAGCATTGCGGCTTTAGCGGGCAAGCGTCGCAGTCATGTTTGGAGGCGCGGTATCTGATGAAGCCGTCTTTGCCGCCGTTCGGCTTGCGCGGCGTGGAGAAGTTCCGCCGATATGTTCTCAGCTCTTTATTGCCGGGGCATGTGTAGCTGTCGGTCGTGGGGTCGTAGACGAAGTCTTCGCGCGAGAACGTGCCGTCCGTCCGTTTCGATTTGTCCCAGACCGGGATGTGTGGAGCGATGCCGCGCTCTTCCACCAGCCAGCCCAACATCTCTGCTGATCCGTAGCCCGTATTGCCGACCAGCTTGTCCGGCGTCATGCCAAACCGTTCAGCAATCCGATCAATCATCTTTCGCGCGGCAAAGGCCTCTGCAGTTCGGATCGGAACCGACGGCTCAACGTCAACGATCACTGCATTGTCCAAATCCACCATATAGTTGGTGGAATAAGCGAAGAAGACTGCTCCACCGTCTGCCCCCGTCCAGCATGCCGCAGGATCGACAGGCGAGATGTATTTGGGAACGACTTTGGTGGACGCGCCAAAAGCGTTCGTTCATTCGCTCGAACACATGGCGTTCATGAACTCACCATCCAGCGTTTCGAGATATTCCTCAACGCCGCGCGTAGTCAGATCGGGTGGCAGACCCTCCTTGCTATCAATGCCGCGCGTCTGGTTCGCATTGGCAGGGATCAAGCTGGCATCGACGCCAAAGCTCTCACCGCCAACTAAGCCCTCATCGATGCATCGCTGTAGCACCGTTTCAAACAGGTGGCGGAACAAGCCGCTCTCCCGGAAAAGACCGTGCCGGTTTTTCGAAAAGGTCGAATGGTCAGGCACAGGTTCAGTCAGGTCGAGCCTGCAAAACCACCTGTAGGTAAGATTGACATGCACCTCTTCGGACAAGCGGCGCTCGGATCGAATGCCTTGGCAATATCCCAAAAGCAGCATTCTGATCATCAGCTCGGGGTCGATCGAAGGGCGACCACGAGAACTGTAGGATGGTGCCAAAAGCGGTCGAACGTCAGACAGGTCAAGAAAGAGATCTATGCCGCGCAACGGATGGTCGCCAGGCACAAACTCTTCAATCGAGAACTCGTAAAACAGCGCACCTTGCGCCACCTGCCTCGGTCCCATCATCGCTAAATCCTCCACTCTCAAAACGAGTGAATCAGCGTCAGGTCGTCCAATCAACGGACTTTTTCAACACTATCCAGACAAAGCCGATCTTGCATTTCGTAGCTTTGCCGACGCAGCATCCCTTCGCGGTTGCGGCATGCTGGTTGTTGCGTCGCGGCGCCGGTCGCCAATCCGGTCATTCGCAGGTGATGATTTTACGTGAACCGAGACTGCACTTTCGCCGCGAGCCGATCGAACCAACGAGACGCGGGACAAAACCGAATTTGAATTTTCCGGTCTTGTTGATGCAGCATTGCTTCGCCCAAGGGGCATGTCTGTGGTCGCGATGCAGCCCATGTCGCCGATGCGCTCATAATTAAACGGACGTTCAAAATACAGCAGCGGTTCATGCCCTTAGGCTGATCAACTGATGCTGTTCAACGAGACCATTGCCGATCATCGCGAACCTCAAAGTTCTTAAAGGATGGTCTTGGAACACCGTTCTGCGAGAAAGACGTCAAGAGCTTACCTCAAGCGATCGTCCTCATTCATAGGCTTCATGAATTCCGCCCAATTTTCGCCTTTGGCACCAGACCAACGTCGATTTGCTTCTGTTGGGTGATCTTCTAGAAACCGCTCATACTGTTTGTAGGTCAATTCATAGACAATCTTGAACTCATCAGGTGTCAAATCATCGAAGTAAACCATACCTGCTTCAACACTATGGTAAGATTTCTCGAAAATCCGCGGGTACTCGGCCTCAATGATATCTGCCACAGGATAAACCAAGCTAAGCATTGAAGGCGAGCCTGCGTAAACGCCTCTGGATTCTTTCGTTTCTGCATTCCAGCTAACAAAAATGTTCATCGACATATAGATTACTTAGGTCTCTGTTCGTAAAGGAGCTAAGTCCTCGGCCCAATACCGTTTACCGCTTGTTTTGTCGTTTATTCTCAAATTATAGAAAATGCGGCGCTTGGTGTGATGCCACGACCGAAGAATTACGGTACCTACGTGGTCAACTCCAAGGATATCGACCAAATCACCAAGTTCAAACACCTTATCAGGACGCGGTAAAATCGGCTTAATCAGGTCAGGTTTTACGCGATAGTGTGTGGAGCCATAGGACAGTGTGTGAAAGTCGCGATCAACGGTTACCTGCTCAAACACCAAACCGTAGGGCTGGAGTTTTCTAAAACTACTCAGATCATCAGGATGAATCATTTGCGGCCCATGTTCTTCAAACCATGGATAAAGAACAAGAATTATTGAGCTACCGGTCATATGGAACATATCCCTGAAAATTCGGGTGGAAGGTACCGTTGGGAAGGTTGTCAAAAGCGGTTTGAGCATTTGGCAGGGACCCTGCCCCAGGTTTGAAATGGCCGGAGACGCTGTCGACGGTTGCATTTTTTCGCCGCGGATTTCAACTATTATGCTAGTGTCGATGTCTGGTTCTTGCCTGTCAATGGTACTGACTCTCGCCGCTCAATCCAAGTGGTCGATCTGTATAGATCGAGTGTTTTTGGACAGCGTTTGCCCCTTTATGCAAAAGGTATCCTGCAACTCTTTAGTGTCAGCGCTTACCAGCCCAATTTTGATCGGAGAAGCCGGGACTGCCACCAACTTGTACCCTGAATTCTTGACATTGAGGTCGTGTTCGGTCCCGGCATCTGGTGGATCGGATTTAAGATGAATCGATCTGGCTGAGAAGTCCAGATTTTGCAGATGTATTCGTAAGGTGTGAGGTCGCTGTTGTCTGACGTCAGCGCCTATGGGTCCAAATAGCGGTATTTGCTAAGAGAGGGTTTGTTGTTCATCGTAGCCACCAAG
>CANLYJ010000003.1 GCA_947495295.1 uncultured Paracoccaceae bacterium | reverse complement strand
GACTGCTTCTGACAAATGCACAAATCAGACCAAAAAGGACTTGCTATGCAGGAGCCATCCACACAAGCCATTCGCTGTTATGCCGAAACACGGTAACTTAGGGCTCTTTCGAGACCTTAGCCGCAAGGTGGTTGGACAACGGCAGTGCGGGACCAAGCGATCGTTCGTGCAAAGAAATCGAACGACCGCATTTTCACACTAGTCAGTTTACTGCAGCAATGCTTGGCCTGCCTCCGACATGGGTCACTACATAATAGACCTGCCGCTCCAGCGATCCGAAATTCGTACCCGTTGAATGCTCGCGCGGCAGGACGATGTAGCGTCCCTCGGCGCAGGCTGTGAGGATGTCGCACCAGCCAGGCAGGACGTCGTTCAATCGTTCGAAAGGGCTGGCCGCAGTATCGCCATAGGCGACGGTGAAGGTATCAAAGAGATAGTCAGCGTTATGCTCTGGCATCGTCTCGGCGCTGACCGTTTCTCCCCAGATCACGCCCCGATTCGACATCGCCTGCGCAAAATCCGTCCGCACCATGCCAAGGTCTTCCAGAACCTGTGTTATGCCGCCGTACCCTGCGTAGATCTCAAGGCTGCCGTCCCAACCCTGAATTTTGGCATAACTTGCGCCTTGCAATTGCGGCACCCAACGACGCGCATCTTCGATCAAGGCGTTATAGCGCGCCAGTTCAAAGTCGAACCTGTCCATAACACCAGCCGCATCCGCGATGGCGCGGGTGCTGACAAATTTCTCATTTGATCGCGGGATCAGAACGACAGGTCCGGCCGTGCGCAACTTTTCAATATGATTGGCGTCCGCATCCTCCCTTTCAAGGATCATATCGGGTGCAAGACTGGCGATGGTTTCATAATCCCATGCATTCCACTGCCCGACGAACGAAATGCCAGAGTTTTCGAAATCCAGACCGTAGAACAAGTCAACCGCGCGCATGTAAAGCGTTCCATCGTCTGTCATGCGGCCCATGGAACCAACGACAGGTGCGCCAAGCTCAATCAGTGTCAGTGTGATCGACTGATCGTGCATGCCGATGATGCGTTCGGGCCGGACCGGAATTTCGACGTCCGTTCCGGACGCATCGGTGATCGTGCGCACGTCTTGTGCACCGGCTGCCGTTGCAAAGAGAATTGCGGTAAGAAAAGCGATAAGTCTCATGGTTCCAGTTCCTTTTCACGAGGTTTCGATGTCCGCACGCAGGCAGGTGCGTCGCAGATAATTACGGAAGAGTTCTGCGCGGCTTTCGTCGTCACGCAAAACGCAGGTGGTGCAATAGTCGGGCTTGCCGGGACGGGTGTAGGCACGGCAGCACCCTCCACGCACCCGCAGCCATTGGCCGATCTCCGGCGCTTCGGGTAAGGTGATGTGGTCATAACGGACCTTGCGATTGGCTTGTTTCGTGCCTGATTTCCGAAGGATGTACATTGCGGTATCCATCCCCTCTTGTTCACGGTCCAGCGCGCGACCGTGGGCCAGAAATGCATAGGCGATGCTGTCCCCGATCAACCTGTGAAAGGCTGTGCTGCTCAGCTTGCTCAGGTGTGTCATATCCCCGACCAACGGGCGGAAAAGTCCCACTACCGTCTTTGCAAAGGCATGGGGCGACGGTGACGGTGACGGTGACGGTGACGGTGACGGTGACGGTGACGGTGCAAACACAAGCGCGTCGGGCGTCAAGGTCAGGTCAAACGCTTGGGAAACGCCGTTTTCGCCATCCTCCGTCCACTGCACGAAACGCGGACAGACATGCATCGCATCCGTACTCGCCCCAACAACCCAGTGCCCGCGCAAGGCCAAGGCGGCAAAGGTCTGGACCACCGCAAAACTCAGATCACCCATCAGGTAGGCGGCACATAACTTTGTGTCCGGCCCGTCTACGTCAATTGCGGCATCCGCCATCCACCGCCTAAGCGTCGGCACCGGCACAGCTTCAAGGGACACCGCATCCGCGTCTCTCTCCAGCCCTACGATCGGTGAAAAATCGTCGTCCAGCCGTGGCAGGGCAATAGCGTGGTCCTGCCATGTTTGGCGCATATGGATCATTCGATCACCAGATCGCGGTTGATGCTATCATCCAGCAACACGGCGCTGATCTGCTCCATCCCGTTGACGATCTTGCCCCAGGCGGATCCGACCATCTGCGATCCGTCAAGGACATAGATTTGCCGCGCCTGCGCGACAGGCAGCGCCTGCACGACGGGTTCGGACATGAAGTCATCGAACTCTGCCGATGCGCCACCTTCGTCTGCGTCAAAGGTCAGAAACATCATCACATCGGCGGCATGGTCCCCGATGACCTCTAGGCTTTTGTTGACCCGATCCGTGCTCCAGTCCGCCTCGGGAGGGGTCATGGTAGGATCGAGCGCGCGGCGGATCGCGCCGAAGGCTTGTGTTGGTTCAATGCCATAGAACCCGTCGCCCTCATGTTCGCGGGTGACAGCCGACAGGGTTGTCGTGTCCATCAAATCACCAAGCTCCGAACGTACTTGGGCGGCCCGGTCCCGCATCTGGGCCTGCAGTTCTGTCGCTCGATCCGTGCGGTTGACCACATCGGCGAACTGAAACAGCGCATCTTCAAGCGGCTGGTTGAACATGTCGATGACAACAACCGGTGCGACGCTTTTGAGGAGGTCTGGTGCTTCCGGCGGCCACGGGGACGCAACAATCAGGTCGGGTTGCATAGAGGCGATTGCCTCGACATCAGGCGGGCTGCTGTAGGATCCGATCCAGGTCACGCCAGAGATATCATACCCCTCCATCCTGCGGAAAATCTGCGCACCTGCGCTGTTGACGTGACCCGAAGATGCGACGGGCGTCACACCCAATTCCATCAGGGGCAACAGCCCGTTCTGGTCTTGCAGCGTGACGATCCGCTGTGGATCGACCGGGATACAGGTTTCGCCAGCCGCGTGGATGAAGGGGCGCAAACCTTTGTCGCAGTCAAGGGCAAAGAGCGGTGTCGCCAACATGGCGAACATGATTGAGAGGGTCTTTTTCAATGTCATAGCAAACTCCATTTTTCATGGTGCGTGCTGGCTGGCCGGATACTGGCGTGGCTTGCGATATTGGGATCAGTTGATATTGCGGCCTGCGGTCACGGTTGTGAGCAAGTCGATGGACCGGTGCAGCGATGTGAAGGTGTAGCCCACCATCACATCACGTTCATACCAAAAGAGATTGCCGGTGCTGACACCGTCCAGGTCACGCCAGAACGGTGCGATCCCGTCCCATTGTGCGGTCAGCATCGGTACAGTCTGGCCCCAACGCGGCGCGATACTGGCCAACATGATGTCGCCGTCGAATTCCTGAATGCGTTCGATGCTCAGGCCATTAAAGCCTTCGGTTTCCTCGGCCTGAATCGTGGGCTTGGCAAACCCGATATCGTTGATGACCTGATCAATGGCCCCCCAGTTGGGGTAATACCACAGGCCGTCTTCCCACATGTCAAAGCGGGATATTACAATATCCTCGGGTGCCCCGATCCGCTCTTTGGCGGTCGCGATGCGGGCGTAGTAGGATGCAAGTTCGGTGTCAAACGTCGTTTCGATTCCAGCGGCGTCCGCCAGCCATGCCATGTGATCAAGGAACGGCATGTCATCTGGTATCACAACCGCAGGCGCAATCGCCTGCAACTGTTCCAATGCATCAATTTGATAGGCCCGCAAGATGATCAAGTCCGGTTCAGCCGCTGCGACCGCTTCGACATCGGGTGGATTGTGTCCGCCAAGGTCAATCAGCCCGGCGGCATCTACGGCGTCCTGTCCGAAGATATCGACGGCGCCGCGGACCCAGCGTGGACCATCGCCATCAGCCTCGCGGGTGATGGTGGCAAAAACGGATGCGCCCATATCCATCAAGGGGGTTGTAACGCTGTCATCACGCAGGCTGGCAATACGTTCTGGCATCTCTGGAATGCAGGTTTCACCAGCATCATGGGTGAAGGCGCGAAAACCGGTGTCGCAGGTCAAAGCGAAACCGGGTGTGGCCAAGATTGTCATGGCGCATACCGCAAAGATTAATTGTCGGGTCATTGGTTGTTTCCTTCGGTCAAATCAACGGGTGTCTCGCGGTCGGCAAATGCCGCGTTCAGGGCGGGTTCAAGGCGGTCGAGCACGTAAGGCAAGCTGAGGAGTGAAGCATGGCTGAACGCGCCAGTCAGAAGGTCATCGACAAAGACCTCACGACCTTGCAGGACATTGCGCCCAGGCAGCGCAAGGACCGGGCCAAAATCCTCTTGCGTGGCGAACCACAGGATGACGTCAGCATCGATCACGGGCAGGCTTTCGCCGCTGATATCAACAGCAAAACCGTCTTCGGGCACGAGGGCATCGACCGCAGCAGGTGTCACCAAGCCCAGATTGGCAAGAATTTGCGACCGCACATCGCCGCTGCCATAAACGCCAAGTCGCCCGTCCCAAAGATAAGCCACGCTTGCTGTGCGTCCCCGCCAGTTCCGATTGGCCGCTTGCAAACTATCGAATCGCGCATTGAGCGCTCCAATGGCAAGCTCTGCCTCATCCAGGCGACCGGTGGCCAGCCCGGCAAGGCGCGCGCGGGCGTCCCATGGCATTTCATAATCGCCCACACCATCGGGCACGGCCACGACAGGTGCAATTTGCGAAAGTTTTGCATGCATGTCCGCATCAATGCCGGACCACATGGCGAGGATGACATCCGGGTTTGTCGCGGCCAATGCCTCAAGGTCGATCTCGCGCTGTATCACCAGCGGGTCACTCGTCAAAAGCTCTGCCGCCCAGGGCCAGACGGTTTGTTCGTAGTCGCCATACCAGTATCGGATTGCGACCGGTTGAATACCAAGTGCGAGCAGGTCGTCCGCACCGTTGAAATCAAGCGTCGCAACCCGGCCAGGTCGCTCGGCGATCACGGCGGGGCCAAACCGTGTTTCAACAGTAAGAGGGAATTCCTGAGCAAGCGCAGCGGCGCAGGTGCATATAAGCATGGCCAGCATTGTCAGGGCATTTCGCAAATGAAAAAACATTGCCGAATGGCTCCTAGTTTGTCGGTTGCGTGAAAGGGTTGGACATATGCGTAGTCAGCGCAAAGATTGCCGCGCCGACAGCGTCATAAGACGGGGTTGAGACTTCCTCGCGCGGCAGGGCAATGAAACGTCCTGCAGCGCAGGCCGTCAAAACGTCACAATACCCCGGAAAGGCGTTTTCCATGGCTGCGGTCGCATCTGCCGGTGTTTGTCCCCGGTCTGTGCGATAGGTCGTAAATACCCAGTCGGCATCGAACTCTTGTAGCCGCTCTGCCGAAAAGGTGGGGTATTCACCGGGTACGATCGACGCCTGAATATCGACCACTTCGAAACCGGCATCTTCAAGGATCAGGGTGAGATTGCCGTAAGGATAGCTTGTCCAGAAACCGCCGTCCCCGCCATGGATGACACTCACGGTGGTGCCTGCCGGAACCAGGGCCGCCAGTTGCGCGATCTGGGCATCATAGCGTGCCTTCGCGCGGGCCAACTCATCCTCCGCGCCCAGTAAACGCGCATAGAATGCTTGCGCGTCATGTACCGTCGCGTCGGTCGCATAGGCAATCGTTGGGGCAATCAGGGTCAGCTGATCCATGTTCACCTCGTCCTGCCAATCGGGCCAGATGATCAAGTCAGGTTCGAGTGCTGCAACCAGCTCAAGATCAACCGGATAGTCTCCGACAAAAGTGATGTCGGAATTGTCGAACTTGACACCTGTTGAAACGGCAGAGGCCCGGATGGTTGCTGTCCCATCTTCACGTAGTGATCCCTGGCTTCCGACGGGCGTGTGGCCAAGTTCAATCAATGGCACGGTGACATTCTTGGATCCGAGAGAGACAATGCGTTGTAGGTTTTCGGGAATACAGGTTTCGCCCGTCGTATGGGTAAATGCCCGCATTCCGTCACCGCATTCTAAGGCAAGGGATGGGGTTGCGGCACAGATGGCCAGAACAGCAAGACTGATACGTCGCATGGACGTCTCCTTTCGATAGGCTACAGGATATGAGCTGGCTTGGCGCGTGGCGCCTAGAGCTGGCGGGTTGATTGGGTCTTCAGGATCAACAACAGAAAAACGGGCACACCGAGGATGGCGGTCAGGATACCCGCAGGTATTTGGACGGGGGCAAAGGCGATGCGCCCGACAAAGTCGGCCAAGCCAACCATCAACGCGCCGGTCAATGCGGTCAGCAACAGGTGTTGGCCGACGCCGGAATGCGCGAGGCGGCGCGCAAGGTGCGGGGCGACGAGGCCGACGAAGCCAAGTGGCCCAACAGCCGCGACCGCAAATGCCGCAAGCGCCACCGAAAGCGTAATCATTCCGATCCGCGCCGACCTGATTGGCACCCCCAGCCCGATTGACACTTCGGGCCCCAACCGCAGCGCCGACAGATAGCGCGCTGACCAGATCAGAGCCGGCACCAGAATGGCGAGGCACAGTGTCAGGCTCCAGACCTCGGGCCAACCAACGGCATGGATCGAACCTGCCAACCAGCCCAAAGCCGCCTGAGCCTGATCGATATCGCCATAAGTCAGCATGGCATTGGTGATCGCAGCGATAAACGCGGCAACGCCAATGCCCGTGAGGATGAACCGCATTGTCGCACCACCGGTGCGTTGCATCGCTATGCTCTGGATCAGGGCGGCAACGGCAAGCGCGCCAGCGAAAGCCAGCAGCGGACGCCAGAACAGGTTCATTTCAGGAAACAGAACGATTGCGGATACAACGGCAAGACCTGCCCCTTGGCTGACGCCGACAAGCGACGGGTCGGCCAAAGGGTTGCGGGTGACATATTGCAGGATCGCGCCGGACAGCCCAAACAGCGCCCCGGCGATGGCGGACACGACCGTGCGCGGAAAACGGAATTCCCATACCACTGTCCGGGCGATCTCTTCGGGTGGATTGCCCGCAAGCGTGTTCCAGACCCCACGCAGGCTGAGCGGATAACTTCCGCTCATCAGGCTTGCGACACTCACACCGATCAACGCGACCAGCAAGAGTGCGGCGACAACCAACGCATGGCAATGCAGTCGCAGGGAGATGCGCCCATTCCAAGGGCTCAGGACCAACACGCTCACAGTCTTGCCCTCACAAGCCATACGAAGAACGGCGCACCCAGAAGCGCGGTGACAATCCCGGTCGACACTTCAATCGGGGCAAGGACCATGCGGGCGGCGATATCAACGACCAACAGATAGACGGCCCCAAGGACCGCCGAGACCGGCACAATCGCGCGGTAGTCCGCCCCGACCAGGATGCGCGCGACATGCGGGATCACCAGGCCGACAAAAGCCATCGGGCCAGCGATAGCCACCGCCGCCGCAGTCAGCGCGATGACCGAAAGCATCGCCAGCAGTTTGACGCGTACGACATCGACACCTAGACCGACGGCCGTTTCATCCCCCATCGCCAAAGCGGTTACTTGCGGGGCCAGCAGCAGCGCCAACACCAACCCGCCAATCAGCCAAGGCAAGGCCCAGATCAACACATCCGTGGATCGTCCGGCCAAGGTGCCGGTCAGCCAGACGCGCAAGCGGTCAAAGCTTTCCTGATCCAGCAAATGCGCCAATGAAATGAATGCCGCAAGGAAACCCGTGATGGCCGCACCCGCAAGGACAAGTGTCAGCGGTGTTGATCCGCCCGGGGCCGCTGCAGCAATCCCCCAGACCAATGCGGCCGTTACCGTCGCGCCCAAAGCGGCGAGCAACGGAATGAACGCTGGATCAACCAAACGGAAATAGCCCACCGCCATGACGACGACAAATGATGCACCGGTCAACAGGCCCAGAACACCGGGTTCTGCCAGTGGATTGCGCGTAACGCCCTGCATCAAGGCACCCGCGACCGCAAGTGCTGCCCCAACCAGCACGGCGTAAACGGCCCGTGGCAGGCGCAAATCGGTCACCACAACATGGTCAAAATTGCTTTGATCATAGGCAACAAGCGCCTCAAGCACGACGTGTAGGGGTACCGTCTTTGCGCCGACAGCAATATGCCAGCCAAAAGCTAGCACAAGCCCACCTAGAAGAACCGGCAAACTGAACCACCCTGCTTTTGTCATGATGCGGGCTCTGTAATGTCGGGAAGGCATACGGGTCGGCCCGTCACGGGGTCTTTGATGACGCTGGCCTGCAGGCCGAAACCGGCGGCAAGGTTCTCAGTCGTAATCACCCGCTCCGGCGCACCTTGAGCGATCAACCGTCCGTCCCGCATAATCACAATTCGATCTGCAAACATCGCGGCGATATTCAATTCATGCAGCACGACAAGCAGGGTCCGGCCTTTTTGACGAGCGATTTTGCGGAGCAAAGTCATCACATCAACTTGTACCTTGAGGTCAAGAAACGTCGTCGGCTCATCCAGCAGGATAACGTCAGTTTCCTGCGCCAAAACCATTGCGATCCAGCAGCGCTGGCGTTGACCGCCGGACAGACTGTCAACACGGCGGTCCGAAAAATCGATGATATCGGCGGCCTGCATTGCACCAGTCACCGCGCGGCTGTCGTCGGCTGACCATTGCCGCGTCAGGCTTTGGTGCGGAAAACGTCCCTGACTAACAAGTTCATGCACCGTCAGACCTTCGGGTGCCACAGGCCCCTGCGGTAAAAGCGCAAGCTGCCGGGCAAGATCGCGTGTCGGCATAGCATGAACACTCTGCCCATCCAGCAACGCTGCACCCGACATTGGTTTGAGGACACGCGCCATCGCTTTCAGCAATGTCGATTTGCCACACCCGTTTGGTCCGACGAGAATAGTCACTTCACCCGGATTTGCCTCCAGATCGACGTCATGAACAATTTTCGTTCCTGCATAACCGACGCAAAGACTATCAGCGCGTAGGCGCGGCGCAGTTACCGTTCCGGTTCGACTGGCAAAAGATTCTATGTCTGTCTTGGCATGTTTCACTTCGAATCTCACAAAATACAGACCAATTGTACCGGTCTTACATTTACCCTACTTTTTTAGTCAGGAAATGTGAAGGTTGTTTGATATGATCGATGCGCAAGACAGTGGATTAAACGATGGTTGTAAGTTTCCGGTACTCGCTTTGAAGAAGCGGACCTTGGTGCGGATCGCAGCATTAGGTATTTTGGGCTCGAAGTCAGCATTCGCTGCGATCTGATCGAAGGTCGGTGTATCCGTTTGGGTCAGTTGATGTGGTGAAGGTCAAATCATCTGACATTCAACATCGCGCCGCTTTTCGCCGACACCGCCCGCCTTGGGCTGGCCAAGACGGCCTGCTTGGGCTTTTTATATGATCAGACCCTTTGCCATGCGGAGCGAGCCGATGATCACCCTTGTCTTTGCCGGAAACATGTCGGCCAGCCGCCGTGCGGTGTTTGAACGCGCGGCGGCCCGATGGGACCGGGTGATTGATACCGGCTTTGACCCGGTTGTCGTTGAGGGCGAGACGTTGCGCGGTGTGCAGATCGATGTATCGATCACGTCGATTGATGGACCAGAGGGTGTGCTGGGGCAGGCGGGCCCTTCGATCCTGCTAGGAAGCACCGGTTTGCCCGCCAAGGGCATCATGCAGTTTGATACTGCGGATGTGGAGCGGCTGGAGGCGCAGGGAGGCTTTGCCGACGTGATCCTGCATGAAATGGCGCATGTGCTGGGCTTTGGCACGCTTTGGCCACGTCAGACCCTGATTGTCGGATCAGGCAGTGCCGACCCCCGATTTACCGGGCCCGCCGCAGCACGCGAATACGCTTTGCTGGATCCTGATGGCGGTCGCTTTGTGCCTATTGCCAATACCGGCGGGGCCGGGACGCGCGAGGCCCATTGGCGCGAGCTGATCTTTGGTGATGAGCTGCTGACCGGCTTTCTGTCTGGCGCTGATCGCCCGCTGAGCCGGATGTCTATCGCGTCATTCGAAGACCTTGGCTACGGCGTCGATTACACAGCCGCTGATCCGTTTGAATTGCCCACATTCCGCCAATTGGCCTTGATGGGTGTGACCGAGGCGGTGCGCATCTGCGATTTGTGCCGGATGGGCAGAACAACGCCCGTTGTGCTTGATTCCTGAGCGGTTCTTTGCGCCTTTGATAGGGTTTGCGATGGCCCGGCGGGATATGGCTGAGCGTGTTCTTGCGTGAAACCCGGGATTCCGCATTGCCCCTGTTCTATTGGGTTTTGGGCGGTATCTCTGGGCCAATCACTCACTTAATGGAGTCTCGTCCCGATGGCAGAACCTGTTCGTATTTCTTTTGCGCGTTCGCTGGTGACGTCCGGATATGTCCAAACCAGCGCCCCGCAGGCACGGATCAATTGGGATGTCCGGGATGCGGCGATCCCTTACCTGTTGTTGTCGCCTGTTGCGCCGGATGACAAAACCACTGCCACAGACGCCGACGCATTTATTTTCTGACGCTATCCGCTGTGGCTTGGGTTTTCCAACACCTCAACGGCGAGGATCGTGGGCAGGTGCCGCGCAATCTCGTCCCAGTTCGTGCCTTCATCCGCGCTGGCAAAAACCGATCCGCTATTGGTGCCAAAGTAGATCCCCGCAGGGTCCTGGGTGTCCCCGGCCATCGCCTGCCGCAGCACGGTGAAATAGCAACTGTTCTGTGGCAGTCCGTTCCGTTGTGCCTGCCAGGTTTGGCCTGCGTCACCTGATCGCCACACAGCCGCCGCTGCGTCGGGTGGGTAGCGTCCGGCACTGTCCCCGTTCAGGGGGATCGTCCAGATCGTATCGGGATTGTGTGGATGCACCCGGATCGGGAAGCCAAAGGTTGATGGCAGCCCGTCGGTGATATCATCCCATGATCGCCCCCCATCGGCGGATCGCCAGACCCCGTGGTGGTTTTGTTGGTAAAGCCGGTCCTCATCCCCCGGTGCCCGCATCATGTTATGCACGCAATGTCCGGTTTCCCCGTTGGCCGGGGCCGCGGGGTGGTCGTGCTCCCCGCAGTTTTCGGCATTGGACAGCCGGTTGCGCCGTTCCCATGTCTTGCCACCATCCTCGGTCGCAAAGATGCCCGCCGCCGAAATCCCGATCCAGAGTTTATCCGGGTTGGCGGGATCGCCGACGATTGTGTGCAGCACAAGCCCCGCCGCCCCGGGGTTCCAACTGTCCGCAGAAGGGTGGTTGGTTAGCCCGTCCAGCTTTTCCCACGTCTTGCCCATGTCATGGCTGGCCAGAAGTGCTGCCGGTTTGGTCCCGGCATAAAGCGTGCCATGCACATGACCCAGCGACCAGATTTGTGCGAATGTATCGCCAAAGGGCAGGGGCGCATCCGTCCAGCCGATGGATTGCGCGAAATCGGCATCGTTGGCCGCCCAGTCATCGACCATGCCTTTGGTCAGTTTGGTGACCGCCCATGTCTGCCCCCCGTCGCCGGAATGCCAGATTCCGGCCCCGTGCCAGTCATCGCCGCCACCGGCCCAGATGTTTTGCCCGTCCCCGATGACGTGATTGATCGACCATCCCTCACAATGCGGGCCAGAGACTTTCCAGTCGTCGCGCCCGTTCTGTCCGTTGATCAGAAATGCCCCTTTGGTCGTGCCGACAAGGATCGTGGTTTGCATCGCATCTTCCCCCCTTGGTGCTGCCTGATGGTAGCACGACCGCGTATTTCGCCCAAATGGGCTGCGCCGGATGCTACCCGTTACACGCATGGCTGCCATGCCATTTCCCCGGTGCCAAACCCGCCGATCTGCCCCCAATTCAGGGTGGAAAGGAAATATCATGTTTGATCAGTTTGATATCCGCACCGAAGATATGCCCAGTGACATGCAGACCTTGTTGCGTGAATACCCACGTGATGCATGGGATGCGCATCCCGGCTTTCGCGAGAAAACCCGCCATTGGTTGGGTGCCCATCGCATGTTCCGACAGCTCAGCGCTGCCGTTCGCAAGGATACCGAAAGCTATCTGAATGGTGATAAGGATCCGCAGGATTATGCTGGGCGGTTGAGCTATCGCGGCAATGCGCTTGTCGGGAATCTGCATGGCCATCACGGGTGGGAGGATCATTCTTATTTTCCCGAACTGTCTGCCGCTGATCCGCGTTTTGATGCGGGGCTGGAGATTTTGGAGAAGGATCACGCCGCTTTGGATGTTGTGCTGGACAGTTTTACCCGTACTGCCAATCGGGCGATCAAACTGGTGCAGCTTGATGAAAAAGCCGCCCGCGAAGAGGCGGGCAAGCTGCACGGTGTCGCCGAAACGATTGAGGCGTTTCTGGAGCGCCATCTGTCGGATGAAGAAGAACTGGCGGTTCCGATCATTCTGCATCATCGTCTGCGCGGATAAGAAGGAACGCGCCCCGTGACCAAATCTGTTGAGGAATCCCAGAAAGACATTGCCGCACGACGCGCCAAGGGCGAGTTCGTGCGGGGTGTCAGCCAGTTTCGTGCTGTGTTGGGGGCGCATCCTGATTTTCCCGCAGAGCCGGGTCGCTATCATCTGTTTGTCGCGCTGAACTGCCCATGGTGTCACCGGGTCACGCTGGCCCGCAATGTGCTGGGCTTGCAGGACAGTATCACGATGGACGTGGCCTTTCCCGGTCGCACCAATGAGGATGATCCTGTTGCGCCCAATCTGTGGGAGTTCAATCCGTCGCGGGTTGCGTCGCTGACGGGGACGACATTGCCGGAATGCACGGCTGAGACGGCAACGGGGCAGGGGTTTCGGCTGGTCCGGCAGGTTTATGAGGCGGAAGGATCGGCTGAGGCCTCTGTCCCGATCCTGTATGACAAGCAGGCCAAGCGCATTGTGAATAATGAAAGCGCCGAGATTGTCCGCATGTTGAATGCGCAGGCGGGGGCGTTGGGTGCGGCTGATGCGCGTCCTGATCTTTATCCTGCCGATTTGTCGGCAGAGATCGATGCGCTGAATGAGCAGGTTTATGTCGGGATCAATAACGGGGCCTATAAGGCCGGGTTTTCATCGGATCAGGCCGTTTATGCGGCGGCTTTTGAGGCTTATTTTGAAACGTTGCGGGCGTTAGAGGCCCGGTTGGCCGCTGATGGTCGCCCGTTCCTGACCGGTGATCGCTTTACCGAGGCTGACCTGCGCCTGTTCCCGACCCTGTATCGCCATGACCCGGTTTATTACGTGCGGATGAAGCTGAATGGTGCCCGCATTTTGGATTTTCCGCATCTGTGGTGTTGGCTCTGCCGGGTCTATGCGTTGCCTGGTGTGACCGAGAGTAATTCACTGACCCATTGCAGGCAGGGGTATTTTGGCCGGTCCTGGAATAACGTCGTGCCGCTTGGCCCGTTTTATCCGATGTCTTATCCGGAGGCTTATGGGCATCCGGAGCTGGCGTCATCTTTTACAGGGGGGCAGCACTGAGGGCGGCGCCCGACCCTGGGGCGAAGGCCGTCTTGCAATCGCTCCAGTGGAGCGATTGAGGCCGTAGCGCGCGGCAGCGCAGGGTGCATGAAATGCGCCCTCCCGGGGGGAGGGTCGGGCGCGGCCCGGGCCGAGGGCCCGGTCTGGTCAAGACGAACCGTCGTGGATTATTCAAGCCCCTCACAAAACCGGATGATCCGATTGCAGGCTTCCTTCAGCGCCTCATCAGACGTCGCATAGCTGACCCGGAAATTGGGGCTGAGGCCAAAGGCGGCCCCAAAGACCACGGCGACGCCGGTTTCTTCCAGCAGGGCCGTTGCAAAAACCTCATCATTTTCGATCAGCGTACCTGCTTCAGAAGTCTTTCCGATGCAGCCCGCAACGGAGGGGTAGACGTAAAACGCCCCTTCCGGCTTTGGGCAGACAATTCCCGGTGCCTTGTTGAGCATTTCAACAACCAGATCACGCCGCCGTTCGAACAGGGCGTTGTTGGGTGACAGGAAATCCTGCGTCCCGTTCAGCGCCTCGACCGCGGCGAACTGGCTGACGGAACAGGGGTTGGATGTCGATTGCGACTGCACCTTACGCATCGCCTTGATCAGGTGATCCGGCCCGCCGGCATAGCCGATCCGCCAGCCGGTCATTGCATAGGCCTTGGAGACGCCGTTGACTGTCAATGTCCGGTCATAAAGCCCCGGCTCGACCTGTGCAGGGGTGCAGAATTTGAAATTCCCATAAGCCAGATGTTCATACATGTCATCGGTCATCACCCAGACATGGGGATGACGCATCAACACATCGGTCAGTTCTTTCAGTTCCGACCATGAATAGCCCGCCCCGGTGGGGTTGGATGGCGAGTTGAACAGGAACCATTTGGTTTTGGGGGTGATTGCGGCCTCTAGCTGTGCGGCGGTGATCTTGAAATTCGCCTCTAGCGTGGCTTCGACCGTGACCGGTGTGCCGCCTGCCAGCAGCACCATATCGGGATAGCTGACCCAATAGGGGGCAGGGATGATCACCTCATCGCCGGGGTTCAGGGTCGCCATGAAGGCGTTGTAAAGGACTTGTTTACCACCCGTGCCTACGGTGATTTGGGATGGCGCATAATCCAGTGCGTTGTCGCGTTTGAACTTGGCGCAGATCGCCTCTTTCAATTCCGGGATACCGTCTACGGCGGTGTATTTGGTTTTGCCATCCGCGATGGCCGCCACGGCGGCGTCCTTGATGTTCTGTGGAGTGTCAAAATCCGGCTCGCCCGCGCCAAGGCCGATGACATCGCGCCCGGCTGCTTTCAATTCCGCCGCTTTGGTGGTGACGGCGATTGTGGGGGACGGTTTGACGCGGTCGAGTGTCGCGGAAAGGAAGGTCATGGTTGCATCCGGTGGTAATATTGCACTGATCGTGACATAGGACGCACGAGCAATGAAACGCAAGGGTGGCACGAATGACAGATGATGCAGGTTGGTACAGCGAAGACGCAGCAACATTCGGCGACCGGTTGGCCGGTGCGCGTGATGCCGCCGGGCTGACACAGGCCGCGTTGGCCGCGAAGATCGGGGTCAAGACGGCGGTGATTGCCGGTTGGGAAAATGATCTGAAAGAACCACGCGCGAACCGGTTGCAGATGCTTTCGGGGATCTTGGGTGTATCGCTTAGCTGGCTTTTGACCGGGCAGGGTGAAGGGCCGGATGCACCAGAGGATGTTGTGACCCTGTCATCGGATCTGACCGATTTGCTGGCCGAAATGCGCATGCTGCGTACCCAGATGCTGGGGTCAACTGAACGTCTGGGCCATCTGGAAAAACGCCTGCGCACCGCCATCAAGGAACAGGCATGACAGAGCCCCGCGCAGCGATGGTCAAACGACTGCACATGCGGTCGATGCGGCGCGGGATTAAAGAGATGGACCTGATCCTGTCCGCCTTTGCCGGGCGTCATCTGGCGGATATGTCGGATGCGGAACTGGCGCTGTATGATCAGCTGCTGGCCGAGAATGATCATGATATCTATGGCTGGGTCGGTGGTCAGTTTGCTGTGCCGGATGTCTATGCACCGTTGATCGGGCGTATCGCGGCAGAGGCGCATGGGGTCACCCGCCCTGCCTGAAATCAGCGGAAATGGTTTCAATTTTAGCATTTAACTAAATCTTGTTTGTTTCGTCTTATCCAGTCTTGCGAGCAGAAGACGGAGTGATGAAATGAGTATTCATGAGAGCATGCCCGGCCCGGTTGAGGACGGTGTTGCATCGGCACGTAATGCGACCTTTATGGCGTCGTATCTTGATTCCCTGACCCTTGTTGAACGGCTGCATCGCCTGTTGCTGGACGTCATCAAGGACGAGTTCGAGCGGCTTGGCGTGTTGGAGATCAATGCGGTTCAGGCCCTGTTGCTGTTCAATGTCGGCGACAATGAAGTCACGGCCGGCGAATTGAAATCGCGTGGCTATTACCAGGGTTCGAACGTGTCCTATAACCTGAAGAAACTGGTCGAAGCGGGCTATATGCATCACCAGCGTAGTGAAATTGACCGTCGGTCGGTCCGCGTCCGCCTGACCGAAAAGGGTCGCGATGTGCAAAAGGTGGTGGAAGAGCTTTTCGCCAAACACGCAAGTGGTTTGGTAGATCGCGGCGTGCTGGATCAGGAAGGGATTGAGGATATCACATCTTCCTTGCGCCGGGTGGAACGCTACTGGACCGAACAGATCCGCTATATCTATTGATATTGGCGGGCTGTGATGTCGGGCGGTTGGCCTTGCGTCGGGCCAGTCCCGATGGCGAGGCTTTGCAATTCGCGCAGTAACTTGCGTTCCATCGCAGCGGCGTAATCATTAAAACCCAGTGCCGATTCAACAAAGGCGTCTGGGCCAAGGATAACATAGCTGCGGTAATAGGCGGAAAGCTCCTTGATCTCGGCGATGCGAGCGTCATCGCCGCGCTGATCGCCGGATCCAATGACCAGCCCGTTGACGACAACACCGGTGGGGCGCATCGCCTCGCTGATATCCTTTGGCCTTGGGCCGGTATTGGCCGGACCGTCACCGGACAGATCAAGCGTGCGTTTCCAGCACTCGGCTTGTTCGCCCAGCAGCGTGAAACCGGCAAGCATCGCCGACCCGATGGCGGTTGTCGGCGCGGCCTCACCCCTTTGATGGCGCAGCAGCACGGCCATTGCAGATTGCAGCACATCCGCATCGGTCATTTCAGTCCACGGCAGGATAATTGTCTGATCTTCCGGCCCGCTCCATTCATAGACGGTGACCCGGATCGGGGCGGCGGGTTGTGCGAAAAGCACTTCGCGCACTGCGGGACTGTCGAGTGCGGTCGCCAGCCCGTCAAGTTGCAGCCGGTATTCGGCGGCATCCACCGAACCTGACACATCAAGCCCCAGCGCCAGCGCCTGTCGGCAGGCCGCGTCAGCCCCAAATGGCAGTAAAAGCAATGGCAGAACCCAGCGGATCATCCTTTTGGTGACGCCGTTTGTGGTGTCTGGCCCAGAATCATGGCTGACAACTCGCGGATCAGTTTGCGCCGCATCGCGTCCTCGAAATCCAGAAAACCATTGGCGATTTCGAGAAACGCACCGGGCCCCTTGATCACGTGGTCGCGGTAAAACGAGATCAGCTGCGTTTCGGCTTCGAATTCGCCCGCGTTGATCACCAGCCCGTTCACCGTCACCGCATCCATTGGAAAGGCGGCATAAGCCTGTTCTGGCCCGAACCCGTCATTATTTTCGCCATCGCCAGAAATATCGATGGTCTGTGTGGTGCAATCGGGCGCCCGCGCAAGCTGCGTCGCGGCATGGCCAAGCGCGTAGCCCATGGCGGTGGGGAAATCGTTGTGACTGCGACGACTGCCTGCGATTGTGCCCGCCAGCGCGTTCAGATCGGCGGGCGTTTCGATCAATCGCCAATCGGTCAGGTCGGCCTGATTATAGCGCCCGCTCCATTCAAAAACCAGGATGGCGACCGGATCAGGGCTGATGAAAAAGGCCGCCTGCACATCCGGTGCGATCAGCGCGGCGGCGAGCCCTTGACGTTGCAATGTATCCTCGGTTGCGTCGACCGAAGATGACACATCTATGGCCAGAACAAGTGCAAGGCGACACGCATCCGCAGGACCACCCAACAGGCTGGCCCCAATCAGTGATCCGGTCTTTACCAATGACCGGTGTTTTCCATGCTGGCCCAAGGTTCGGCCGCTGGCAGGTCGTCGCCTTCCTGCAAAAGCTCGATCGAGATATTGTCGGGCGACCGCACGAAGGCCATATGCCCGTCGCGTGGCGGGCGGTTGATCGTCACGCCATTATCCATCAGGTGCTGGCAGGTGTCGTAGATATTGGCGACCCGGTAGGCCAGATGCCCGAAATGCCGACTGTCCGATGGCAATGCATCGTCGCCATCCCAGTTATAGGTCAGTTCGACTGGACATTCCTCTTGTCCCGGGGGCGCCATGAAAACAAGGGTGAACCGTCCGCCTTCGTTTTCGAAACGCTTTGTTTCTTTCAGGCCCAAAAGTTCATAAAAGGCCAGCGATTTGTCGAGGTCTTTGACCCGGACCATGGTGTGCAGATATTTCAGGGACATGCGGTTTTCCTTTGTTGCGGTCTTTGCTTACCGTAACCCGGCTGGTGGCGCGGGCAAATGTGAAATGTCTAACGTCTTCGCGTGTTTTTGCACGCGATGATGACTTAGCGTGCGTTTTGATGACGCAAAGCAGGCATGCGGCATAAATCTCTCTTCCCGGTCTGGCAGTTCCCGCCCTGCCATGGCAGCTTGACCCTTGGGTAAGTTGGGAAAGGATCAGCCACATATGACGCGCTTTGTTTCGGTCGGGGAATGCATGGTCGAAATGGCGCCACAGGGCAGATCCGGCCAATATGCCATGTCATTTGCGGGAGATACGCTGAACACGGCCTGGTATGCCCAACGGCTGGCCCCCGATTGGGCAGTGCAATATGCCACGGCCGTTGGCAGCGATCCGGTGTCCGACCAGATGGTCGATTTTCTGTCTGACGCTGGTATTGGCACCGATTTTGTGCGCCGGATTGATGACCGGACGCTTGGCCTTTACCTGATCGCGCTTAACAATGGCGAGCGGCATTTTTCATATTGGCGCAGCCAATCTGCGGCACGGTTGCTGGCACAGGATGGTCCATTTCTATTGCGTGCATTTGCTGCCGCAGATGTCATTTATTTTTCCGGGATCACCCTGGCTGTGCAAGAGCGTGCGGGCAGGGACAAGTTGCTGGATGCGCTGGCGCGCGCCCGCACCCGGGGCAAGACGATCGTCTTTGACAGCAATCTGCGTCCGGGTTTGTGGGACAGTACCGATCAGATGTGCGCATGGGTCACCAAGGCGGCAACGGTCAGTCATATTGTGCTGCCGTCGCATGATGACGAGGCCCGGCATTTTGGTGACAAGGACGCCTTGGCGACCCGTGACCGCTATGTCGCGTTGGGCGCTGCCACGGTTGTGGTCAAGAACGGCCCCGGCCTGATCCATTATCAACACGATGGCGCGCGCGGCTTGACCGAACCGGCGGTGGTGAGTGACGTTGTCGATACAACGGCAGCCGGAGACAGTTTTAATGCCGGATTTCTGACCGCCCATTTTGGTGGTGCAGGGATTGAGCAGGCCATCCACGCCGCCAGCAATGTCGCCCGCAGGGTGATCCAGGGGCGCGGTGCGCTGGTCGCGATTTAGCGGATCGCCTCGGCCTCGATCTCGACCCGGTAGCCGCCAATTAACCCCGCCACAACAACCAGCGTGTTGGCTGGTTTGATGTCGCCAAAGATGCGCCCATGTGCCTTTGATACGGCTTCGACATCGGCTTCGTTCACGATGTAGATCCGCGTGCGCACCACATCTTTGGCAGAGGCATCAAGGGCGGCAAGGGCTGCCAGTATCTTGTCGATGATAAAGGTCGTCTGCGCGCCCGCATCCTGTGCGGCCACGATCCGGTCGGTCCCGGCGGTGGCTGTCGTGCCCGATACAAGAATGCGGTCGCCGATCTGTTGCGCGCGGGCATATCCGGCGATGTCTTCCCATTTCGATCCGCTCAGAACCTGCCGTCCGTTATCGCGATGTGCGATTGCTGACGCTTCATGCGCGAGCGGCATCGTGTCGAGATGGTCGCTGAGGTCGCCCGATGCCGTCAAGAAAGGCGGTTGCCGGTATTCATCGCCACAATCGCCGGGGACCTCAGCAGTATTGTTGAAGGCGGCGTTCAAAGCTGCCTTGTCATCGTTGTCGAGGCTGAAGGAAAACAGCCGCAGATTGTCATCTGCATGTACCCGTTCGCCCAGTCGTGCGCCGACGATGACGCCTGCGACGTGGTCATGTTCCAGCACCCAGCGTGTGGCGACATTGGCGATAGAGACATCGTGTTTTTGGGCGATGTCATGGGCGGCGGACAGGATCCCCTGAAACCTGTCCCACCCGCCGGTGATGTCGATGAAACGTTTGTATTTCATCTTGGACCAGTCGGGAATGCCCTGTGGTTCGGGTTGCCCCAGCCAACGTTCTGACAGGAACCCACCGCAAAGCGTCCCGTAAGCCAGCAATTTGACATTGCTTTGTTTGCACAGATTGGCGAGTTGCTTGGCCGCCCGTCGGTCCACCAGTGAAAACGACACCTGATTGGTCAGGAGCGGGATGCCATCGCTGAGCGCTATTTGCAGATGCGCTGCGTCAAAATTGGTGACCCCGATTTCGGCAATCAGCCCTTCGGCCCGCAGCCGCGTCAGTTCATGCAGGGCATCAAGCCATGCGGGATGCAGGAAGCTCCACCAGTGAAATTGCAGCAGATCGACACGATCCACATTCAAGCGTCGCAACCTGTCCTCGACCCCGGCGCGCACCACATCCGGGGTCATTGGCCCCGGGGCCGGGCACCATTTGGTGAATGCCAGCGGGCGCGGGTCGCCCGCGCGTGCCAACAGTGTTCCGGCGATGATCTCGGCGCTGCCGTAATGGTCGGCCATGTCGAATGTGTCGAACCCCTTGGCCGCGTAATCGGCCAGCCAATCCGCACCGGTGTCGGGGTTGATGGTGGCCCCGTCCTTCTCGATATCGGCGACCTGCCACAGTCCGGTAAGAACGCGCGAAATATTGAGGTTTTCCGACAAAGCGAGGCGATCTGGACGGTTGAGGCTGTTCATGGTGTTTCCTGCTCTGGTTGCCTTGCGCCAAATCGCCCTTGAGGCTTGAGCGATAATCGATAACCTCAACCAGATAAGACGAAGCGTTGGCGGCAGTCCAGCGGAAAGGACAGGGGATGCAAGAGGATGCAAGAGGATGCTGAGGATGCTGGATTCTGGCTTTATGATCTGAAGGTGGAAACCGTGCTGGATGGCCGCACGCCCGTTTGCCGTCATGTCGCAGGTGAACGTTTTCGGGTGGAGGGTGAGACACTGGTTTTTGACCCTGGCACCCGCGTGTCGATGTATGCGCTTGCCGCGCTGATCCCGCTATTGCCCGTGAAACAGCGGATGACCGACCCCAATGACTGGGTCAGCACGGACGCAGAGGTGGCGTGCCCCGATCCCCATTGTGGTGGCCGGTTTCGCATCACCCGGTTGGAAAAGCGCTGGTTCACACATGCGGCCACGACTGGCCAGCCAGAGACCCGTGGCACCCCCTATTGGCAGGCGGATGATGCATGAGCGTTGAGACCGCGAAGCTGCGCCCCGGCTATGACATCTCGCGCGTGATCAAGGGAGGCTGGCAACTAGCTGGCGATCACGGCCCGGTGGATCGGTCCGACGCGGTGCGCGATATGGAAGCGTTTCTGGACGCTGGTATCACCACATTTGATTGCGCCGATATCTATGTTGGCGTTGAGCAGATGATTGGCGATTTCATCGGTGATCTGCGCCGCCGTCGCGGGGCGGCGGTGGCAGATCAGGTCCGGGTGCATACCAAGCTGGTGCCCGATCTGGGTCTGTTGGACAATATCCGCCCCGCCGATGTTGAGGCGATTATTGATCGGTCCTTGCAGCGGTTGCAGGTGGAACAGTTGCATCTGGTCCAGTTCTTTTGGTGGGATTTGTCGTTGGGTGACCCGTTGATGGGGCTGGATGCCCTGAAGACCTGTCAGCAAAAAGGCAAGATTGCGCATCTGGGTGTGACCAACTGGGATGTCGCCGAAACGCAGCCCTTTCTGGATGCGGGGTTTGATGTTGTGTCCACGCAGGTGCAGTATTCCCTTCTGGACCGCCGGCCTGAAGATGGCCTGACCGATTGGGCTGCTGGCCGCGATATCCAATTGCTGTGCTATGGCACCCTGGCGGGTGGTTTCCTGACCGAACGTTGGTTGGACCAGCCTGATCCCGGCTTTGATTTTGAAAATCGCAGCCTGATCAAATATCGGCTGATCATCGATGAATTTGGGTCGTGGGCCGTGTTTCAAGAGCTGTTGCAGCTATTGAAATCCATCGGCGACAGACATGGTGTGTCGCTATCCACAGTTGCAACCCGCTGGGTGCTGAACCGACCGCAGGTTGCCGCAGCCATTGTCGGCGCGCGTTATGCGAGGCATTTGCCGCAAACCGTCGAGGTGTTTGACGTCACGCTTGATGATGCCGATCACGGTGCCATCGGCGCGTTGTTGGATCGCGCGCCAGGGCCGCAGGGTAGTGTCTTTGCGTTGGAGCGTGACCGGGACGGCCGCCATGGCCGGATTATGAAATACAATCTGAATACCCGCCCGGATGACAAGGTTCTGGGCAGTGGCTGACCCGATCCTTGTGACCCAGGACCTGTGCCGCAGCTTTGGCAATTTCAAAGCGGTTGATGATGTGTCGCTGGCGGTGCAGCGCGGGTCGATGACCGGGCTGATTGGCCCCAATGGGGCGGGCAAATCGACGCTTTTCAACCTGTTGACCGGGGCGTTGAAACCCGATGCGGGTACGGTGCAGCTGGATGGGCAGGACATCACCGGCTTGGCGCCCAACAAGCTGTTTGCGCGTGGATTGGGGCGGACATTTCAGATCCCACGCCCTTTCGCCCGGATGAGTGTGCTGGAAAACGTGATGCTGGCCCCGATGGGGCAGGTCGGCGAGACGATTGCCGGGCCGTTCCTGTTTCGTGGCCGGATGCAGGCCGAGGAAAACCGCATCCGCAACAAGGCACTGGACGTGCTGGATTTCGTGACCTTGGGTGCGCTGGCCGATCATCCCGCGAGTCAGATTTCCGGCGGGCAGATGAAATTGCTGGAACTGGCCCGCGTTTTGATGGGCGATCCGCAACTGATCTTGCTGGATGAACCAGCGGCGGGGGTGAACCCGGTGCTGACCGCCACGCTGATCGGCAAGATCGCGGAATTGAACCGGCAAGGCACGACATTTGTGATCATCGAACATGACATGGATTTTGTCATGCAGCATTGCGACCCGGTGATCGCCTTGGCCGAGGGGCGCGTGATTTTTGAAGGCACCAGTGCGCAGGCGCTGGCCAATCCGACTTTGCTGGATGCCTATCTGGGGGCGGTGGCGGATGGCTGACCCGATCTTGCAGGCGCATGGCGTAACCGCTGGCTATGTCCCGGATTTGCCGATTTTGCGGGATGTGTCGCTGGCGGTCCCGCCTGCGCAGATCACCTTGATTATCGGCCCGAACGGGGCGGGCAAATCCACCCTGATCAAGGCGATTGCCGGGTTGCTGCCTGTCAGCGCGGGCCAGATCACGTTTCAGGGGTCTGATATCACCGGGCTACGCACCGATCAGTTGACCGCTCATGGTATCGCCTATGTTCCGCAGACCGATAACATCTTTCGCAGTCTGACGATCCGCCAGAACCTTGATCTTGCTTTGCGCCGTGCCGGTGTGGACGCCCCGGCACGGTTGGCGGGCGTGTTTGATCAGTTTCCGGCCCTTGCCGCCAAACAGCGCGACAAGGCGGGTGCATTGTCAGGCGGCCAACGTCAGTTTCTGGCCATCGCGATGGCGTTGGCCACCGCACCCCAGTTGATCCTGATGGATGAACCATCGGCGGGCCTGTCGCCAAAGGCTGCGCAAGAGGTGTTGGAACATGCGCGCATGCTGACCGGGCAGGGGGTGTCGATCCTGCTGGTGGAACAGAACGTCAATCAGGCGCTGCGGCTGGCCGATCATTGCTACATCTTGGCTGAAGGGCGTAATCAGATCGATGGCCCGGCCGCAGATTTGCGCGACAATAAGGTCGTGGGCGAGATTTATCTGGGCAATCGGCGGGTGGGGGCAACATGATCCAACATCTGCTGGATGGCGTGTTGACCGGGTCATACCTGTCACTGGGGGCGATTGGGCTGACGCTGGTCATGCATATCCTGCGCTTTGCCAATTTTTCGCATGCCGAGTTGTTATCGCTCGGCGCTTATGTCGCATTGGTCTGCGATGCGCTGGTGTCGGGCTTGGCCCCGTTTCTGGCGGTCAAGCTTGCGCCCTTGTCGCTGACCGGCAGCCTGATCATCGCGATCCTGATTTCCATGGTGCTGACGGGGCTGTCGGCCTTGTTGATCGACCGGTTGGTGTTCAAACGGGTGCGCGAAAAAGGGCAGGAGTTGTCGATGGTCTTTGCCAGTTTCGGCATGGCCCTGATCATCCGCAATGTGATTGGCCTGATCTTTGGGTTAAGCCCCGCGCTTTATTCCCGCGATATCGCCTTTGCGGTGATCCTGAGCCGGGATCCGTTGATATTGGTCAAGCCGGATCAGATATTCGTGCTGATTGCAGCCTTGGCGTTGATGTTCATCCTGCACCTGATCCTGTCGCGGACGACCTTTGGTTATTCCTTGCGTGCTGTTGCCGAAAACCCGTCATTGGCGCAGGTCAATGGCGTCAACCTGCAACGCACGATAATGGCGGTCTGGTTGATTGGCGGTGGTCTGGCGGCGGTGGCGGGGGTGTTTTATGGTATCAGCCATCAGCTGATCCCGGTGATGGGGCGTGATCTGGTCTTGCCGATTTTTGCCGCCACCATCGTGGGTGGCATTGGCAGTGTATACGGCGCGGTGCTGGGTGGATTTATCGTTGGGATCGCGGCGAATATATCGCTTGTCATCCTGCCATCGGGCTACACCCCGTCGGTGCCATTTCTGCTGATCCTCGTCGTTCTGATGATCCGCCCACATGGATTGTTTGGTGAGGCGCGGGCATGATTGGCGTGTTTTCATATCTGGTTTTCTTTGCTACGACCGCGTCGATTCTTGCGATTGCGGTGCTTGGGCTGAACCTGCAATGGGGCAATACGGGCCTGTTTAACGGCGGTGTTGTCGCGTTTTTCGGGGCCGGGGCTTATGGCACGCTGATCCTTGGCGGCACCGCGCAGGCGGGGCATCTGGGGGGCTTTGGCCTGTTCTATCCGCTGGCTTTGCTTGGGGGGATGGCTGCGGCCGGGTTGATGGCCTGGATTGTGGGTCTGCTGACCCTACGGCTGCGGCACGACTATCTGGCGATTGCAACCTTTGGTGTGGCGGTGGCGTTTGAAAACCTGATGCGCAATGCCGAATGGCTGGCAGGCGGTGCCAAGGGCGTGCGCGGGTTTGAACGGCCCCTGCGCGCCGCGTTGGGCGATGGGTTTATCTATAACCTGTTCTTTTTTGTGGTTGTCCTGCTGATCCTGATTGCCACTTACATGTTTTTGGAGCGGCTTGTCGCATCGCCTTTTGGCAGGCTGCTGCGCGCAATACGGGAAGATGAAGAGGCCGCCCGGTCGCTGGGCAAGAACCCCGCCCGGATCAGGTTGATGGCCTTTGTCACAGGGTCGGTGATTCTGGGGCTGGCGGGCGGCCTTTATGGTACTTTCTACGCCTTTGTCAGCCCGCAGGACGTGTTGCCGACCCTGACCTTCCAAATCTGGGCAATGCTGATTGTGGGTGGTGCAGGCAATAATCGGGGCGCGATTTTTGGGGCGTTTCTGATCTGGGGGGCATGGACCCTGTCGGGCTGGGCCCTGTCGCGATTTGCGCCGGTTGATGTGCAGCTTTACACTGGCTCGGTTCAATTCATACTGATCGGGTCGGTCATCGTCGGCATGCTGATGTGGCGCCCGCAGGGATTTCTGCCGGAACGGCTTGTCGTATCACAAAGGGGAAAACCCCAACAAATGCAACAGGGAGAGTAAATATGTCTATTGTCAAAACCATGGGGGCAACCGCCGCGTTGGCCTTTGGAATGAGCGTGTTGGCTGGTGCCGCCCAGGCGCAGGATTGCACCACCAAGATCGGGGCGGTGCTGCCGACATCCGTGGATTGGGGGCGCCCGATTGCGGAAACTGCGCAATTCGCTGTTGATCAGGTCAATGCCGCTGGCGGTGCTGCGGGTTGCGAGATTGAGATGGTGCTGCGTGATACCCAAGTTGATCCCAAGGTTGGCGTTGATGCTGCCAAAGCGCTGGTCGATCTGGAAGGGGTGAATGTGCTGCTGGGGGCTGTATCCTCTGGCGTATCGATGCCGATCCTGACCTCTGTCACGGTGCCAAGCGGCGTGTTGCAAATGTCGTGCTGTTCATCATCCACCGCGTTCACGGGGCTTGCCACCGAAGGCAAGACCGGCGGTCTGTGGTATCGGACATTCGCGACCACGGGCGTGCAATCGGCGGTCGGGGCCAAGGTGGCGGCTGATCAAGGCTACAAATCGGTTGCCGTTCTGTACAAAAACGACGACTGGGGGCAGGACATGGCCCGCCTGATCGCCGCTGATTTCGCGGCTGTGGGGGTAGAAGTGACCGCATCGGTCGCCATCAATGATGGCCAGCCCAGTTACCGTGCCGAAGTGACAGAAGCCGTAACAAGCCAACCTGATGCGATCTACCTTGCGCTATACCCGGCCGAGGGTACGGCGGCGGTGCGTGAATGGCTGTCGCTGGGCGGCACGCAGAACATGATCCTGGCCAATTCGCTGAAATCGGATGAGTTCCGCGATAATGTGGGCCTGCAATATCTGGGGTCGGCATTGGGTACTGATACCGCCTCGCCCAGATCAGAAAGCGCTGATGCGTTTCGCGCCGCCTATCAGGAACGTTTCGCGTCAGAGCCGAACGGTCCAGGTCTGGCCAACAGCTATGATGCGGCGATGATCGTTCTGCTGGCGATGGAAGCTGCGGGCAAGGATGCATCCGGCGCGGATGTCGCCGCAGCCATTGCACGGGTCACCGACCCTGACGGCACGCCGGTCAGCGCCGATACAGCCGGGTTCACTGCTGCCAAAGAAGTTCTGGCGTCAGGGGGCAATGTGATGTTCCAAGGGGCGACGGGTAATGTGCGCTTTGATGCAAACGGTGATGTGTCCGCCCCAGCTGTGATCTGGTCATTCTCTGACGCGGGCACCGAAGAGGTTGAATTCATGTCGCTGAACGATGTGGACGCATTTATGGCCTCGTTGAAATAGGCGCTCTGCCGATTTGATTGCCACCTGATGCATTGGTCGCCCTCCTGCGGGGCGGCCATTTTTAAATGCGTTTCGACCGACAAACGGTACATGAGACCACAATGCGCTGATATCTGGGGAGTTTTACCAATGGCAGTCCCTAGGGGAATCGAACCCCTCTTTCCAGGTTGAAAACCTGGCGTCCTAACCGATAGACGAAGGGACCGCAGTTGGTGCGCCGCTTTTAGGGAATGCGCGCGCATCGCGCAAGAGGGTTTTTGCGGTTTTTGTCGGGATTATTAATGTGCCGCTGCGGCGTCTTCCAGACGCAGTTGCACCGATTGCCGCCCTTGCCACGTGTTGACTTCCAGACGCCCTGCCAGATGGAAGCGTGCGCCGTTATGGTCAAGCAATGCGGGGCCCATCGGCCCGTCCATCGCGCCGAAGCTAATGGCATCGATTCGTGGCCCGATCCCGTCGCCGAAGCTGATTTTCAGATGGTTGGCACCAACCTGTTTTGCAAAATGGATTTGGCAATCGGGGAAGGCAAAGCGCGGGGCGGGGGCCCCGGCCCCAAAGGGCCCTGCATTTTCGATCTGATTGATCAGGTCCAGTGTCGCGGCCCCAGGCATCAGCAGACTGTCGAGCCGCAGATCGGCGGGTCCAATTTCTGCCGCGCCCTGTTTGGCCAGAAGCTCTGACAGACGGTTCATTGCCGGTTCCAACTGGTCGCGCGCGACGGTCAGCCCGGCTGCCATTTTGTGCCCGCCGCCTTTGATTAGCAGTTCTTCGGCGGCTGTGCGTTGGATCGCGGCCCCAAGGTCGATGCCGCTGACGGATCGGCCGGACCCCTTGCCGATATCCCCATCCAACCCGATCACGATGGCGGGCCGGTTTGTCGCCTCTTTCAAACGCGCCGCCACGATGCCCACGACGCCGGGGTGCCAACCTTCGCCTGCGGCCCAGACCAGCGGGCCGTCGGTGCCGCGTGCCTCGGCCTGTTCCAGCGCCTGATCGCGCACCTGCGCCTCGACCTCGCGCCGTTCGGTGTTCAACTGGTCCAGCCGTTCGGCCAAGGCCTGCGCCTCGTTCCGGTCATCGGTGGCAAGCAGCCGCGCGCCCAGATCGGCCTTGCCAATCCGACCGCCTGCATTAACCCGTGGTCCCAGTAGAAACCCCAGGTGATAGCTGCTGGGCGCCTGATCCAGGCCCGCCACATCGGCCAAGGCCGTCAGGCCGATCCGTTGCCGCCGTGCCATCACGGTCAGCCCCTGACGCACGAAGGCCCGGTTTACCCCGGTCAGCGGGGCCACATCGGCGACTGTGGCCAATGCGACCAAATCCAGCATCGCCATCAGGTCCGGCCCTGTTTCGCCATTGGTCCGCATCTGCCGGTTCACTTCGACAAGCATCATAAAGACGACGGCAGCAGCGCATAGATGCCCCAGATCACCCGTTTCATCCTGCCGGTTGGGGTTCACGACCGCGTGGGCGGGCGGCAGGGTTTCGGCCCCAAGATGGTGGTCAAGCACGATCACATCGGCCCCAGCGGCAGCGGCAATCGGGCCATGTGATAAGGTCCCGCAATCGACACATATGATCAGGTCGTGATCACCTGCCAAGGCGGCCATAGCCGCATCATTGGGCCCATAGCCTTCATCGATCCGGTCGGGGATATAAAGTGTTGCCTGCTGCCCGCAGGACCGCAGCCATGTTAATAGCAAGGCGGCAGAGGCCCCGCCATCGACGTCATAATCGGCAAATATCGCGATCTTTTGGCCGCTTTTGACAGCCTGCCGAAACCGTGCTGCGGCTTTTTCCATATCGCGCATCTGATGCGGGTCAGGCATCAATTCGCGCAAGGTGGGCGCTAGGTAGGCCGCCGCATCCGGTGCCGCGACCCCGCGACGGACCAGCGTTCGACACAAGGGTGCCGGCAGGGCGGTGGCCTGGGCCATCGCCTCTGACTGGCGGTCCTCCTCTGCGGACGGACCGATCCAGCGCCGCCCATTCAGCGAGGCGGCGACATTCAGAAAAGCGAGTTTATCTTGTGGGGCGTTCATCGCCGCCTACAATATGCGCGACACGCCTGATTAGCCAGTGGGGTTACGATAGATCATGCGCCGGACTGATCCGGTCTTTGAACGCATCAAGATCGTCTCGGCTGTGACAAAACCGACCTCGCGTTTGATGCCGGGCACAAGGCTGCCATCGGTCACCCCAGTTGCCGCAAAGATCACATCATTGGTCACCATGTCATCGCGGGTATAGACCCGGTCGAAATTGGTGATCCCCGCCTTTTTCGCGCGCGCCCGTTCGTCATCATTGCGAAACAGGAGCCTGCCAAAAATCTGCCCGCCCATGCATTTCAGCGCGGCCGCAGCCAGCACGCCTTCGGGGGCGCCGCCTGACCCCATATACATGTCGATCCCTGTCAGATCGGGTTCGGCGCAATGCATCACCCCGGCCACGTCGCCATCGGTGATCAGGCGGATCGCGGCGCCCGTGCTGCGCAATTCGGCGATCACATCCTGATGCCGTGGCCGTTCAAGCACGCAGACGGTGATGTCCTTGGTTGAACAGCCTTTGGCGGCGGCAAGCGCGGATACGCGTTCTTCGGGCGACATATCAAGCGTCACGACCCCCGGCCGAAAGCCGGGGCCGATGGCCAGCTTGTCCATATAAACATCAGGCGCGTGCAGCATTGACCCGCGCGGACCCATTGCAATCACGGCCAGCGCGTTCGGCATATCCTTGGCGGTGAGCGTGGTCCCTTCCAGCGGGTCGAGCGCGATATCAACGCCGGGACCTTCGCCTGTGCCAACCTCTTCACCGATGAACAGCATCGGCGCTTCGTCACGCTCGCCCTCACCGATGACCACGACGCCAGCGATATCCAGCTTGTTGAGTTCCGTGCGCATCGCATCGACAGCGGCCTGATCAGCGGCCTTTTCATCGCCGCGCCCGATCAGCGATGCGCAGGCGATAGCAGCAGCCTCAGAGACGCGGGCCAGGCCGAGTGACAGGGTACGGTCGTTGAAATCAGGTGTGTTCGGCATAACGATGGTCCTTCAATAAATTACCGCAGCTAAAGCCTTTCTGGCGTGCCACGGCAAGACTGTTTGCGCTAAAGGTTGCGGCTGCAAGGCCCCGAAATCAGACAGCTTCGATACGGATCGCCACAGGGTCGCCGGTGACGACACCCGTTGATTTGAAGTCCGCCAATGCCTCATCCAACGCGGTGCGGGTGGTCTTATGCGTGACGATCAACACCGGTGCGGCGGTGTCATCATGCCCATATTGGCGCATCCGGTCGATAGAGATCCCGGCCTCGCCCAAAGCATGCGCGATTTTGGCCAGCGCACCGGGCTTATCCAGCAATTGCATCCGCAAGTAATAGGGGGCCGGGACGGCGGCCCGGGCGGCGCGGGCCTTGCGCAGGCTTTTCGCAGGCTGTCCAAAGGTTGAGATGCGCATGCCACGGGCCACATCCATCACATCGCCCATCACCGCACTGGCGGTCGGGCCTTCGCCTGCGCCCGGACCACGCAATACGATCTGGCTGACGGCGTCGCCTTCAAGCAGCACCATATTTGTGCCACCCTGCAACTGTCCAAGCGGTGATGTTTCGGGCACCAGACAGGGCGACATGCGTTGTTCCAGCCCACGCCCGGTCAGTTGGGCGACCCCTAACAGTTTGATTTTATAGCCCATATCGGCGGCCTGGCGAATATCCTCGATCGTGACCGCACCGATCCCTTCTAGTTCAACCGCGTCAAAATCGACCTGCGTGCCAAAGGCGATGGATGACAACAGTGCAAGTTTATGGGCCGCATCAATGCCGCCGACATCCAGTTCTGGATCGGCCTCCAGGTAGCCAAGCTGATTGGCCTCATCAAAAACTGCTTCGTAGCTGAGCCCGGCATCTTCCATTCGGGTCAGGATGTAATTGCAGCTGCCATTCATGACCCCCATGACGCGGCTGATTTCGTTACCTGCCAGCCCTTCGGTCAGAGATTTCACGACAGGGATGCCGCCTGCGACGGCGGCTTCAAACCGGATCACTTGCCCGGCGGCCTCTGCCGCCTCGGCCAGTGCTTGCCCATGCAGCGCCAGCAGGGCCTTATTGGCTGTCACGACGTCCTTACCGCTGGCAATTGCAGCTTCGGTCGCGTCTTTGGCGGGACCTTCGGAACCGCCCATCACCTCGACAAAGACATCGATATCGTCGCGTTTGGCGAGCGCTACGGGGTCATCGACCCATGCGTAATCAGACAGGTCGACATCCCGGTTCTTGGTCTTTGATCGTGCTGAAACGGCGGTGATGACGATGGGTCGGCCAGCGCGCGTTGCAAGCAATGCGCCGTGTTTCTGTACGATACGGACAATGCCGACACCCACGGTGCCAAGTCCTGCAATTCCAAGGCGCAGCGGTTGGGTCATTTTTGCGGGTATCCGTCGATTGCTTTGGTTGACAGGGGCATAGCGAATAGGCGCTGCTACTGCAACGCGCCGATGTCGAATTGGCGTAACCGTTCGGCCCGGGCCTGTAAGGCGGCGATCCGCGCTGCCATGTCGGCATCCGCCGCCGCTGGATCAGTAATGCCAGGTTTCCCGGGCAGGGGGGACAGGGCAGGGTAGGGTGCATTGCGTGCGCTTTCACTGATTGTTCCGTCCAGTTGCGGAAATGGTGCGCAGGCGCACAAGCAGACAAGAAGGGGCAGTGATAAACGCATGGCGTAGCTATATATGTAGCGCATCTGCACCGGCAAGCCATGCATGAGGGCTTTTCAAATGAACGCCTGTTCAGTTAAATGGTCAACATGGCACGCAAGCAAGGCTCTCATTCCGATATTACCGGCCCACGGGTGCAGGACACTGCCTTGCGGCTGATCGCGCGTCATGGTTACGCGGCTGTGTCGATGCGCCAGATCGCGGCAGAGGTGGGGGTGCAGGCTGGCGCGCTTTATAACTATACGTCGGATAAACAAAGCCTTCTATTTGATCTGATGCAGGCGCATATGGCGGATCTGCTTGCTGCGTTGGATGCGGCAGACATTCAAGGCGATGCGATGGCCCGGCTAGAGGCGTTCACACGCTTTCACATCCGGTTTCATCTGCCCCGTTCAGATCAGGTTTTTGTCTCTTACATGGAGCTGCGCAACCTGTCGCCACAGAATTTTGCCGCCATCGAGGCCATGCGCCGGTCATACGAAGATGCGCTGGAGGCGATTTTGCATGATGGTGAGGTCGAAGGTGTTTTCGCCGTCCCCGATACCCGGGTTGCCACAATGGCGCTGATCGCTACCTTGACCGGGCTGAGCCACTGGTATCGCGAGGATGGGCGGCTGGCCATGGACCGGATCGAAGCGATCTATTGGGATCTGGTGCGCAAGGCCGTCGCGGTCTAACGACGCGCAACACAAAGGAGAGGCGGGTATGTTTACCGCAGATGAAAACGGGGTTTATGCGCGGGTCGCGGCCTCACCCGGGCGCCGGATCTTTGGCTACGCTATCCTGTTTGGGTTGGGGGCGATCCTGATCTACCTGCCGCTTGTCCGTCCCCCGGCCTTATTTTGGGTGGTCGCAATGATTGGTTTTGGCGTCCTGTCGATCCTGATGGCCGAACGGTTGCGCCGCGCGACCCAGCACGAGATTGAGCTGACCGAAACAGAAATCCGCGACACGAACGGGCATGTGTTGGCCCGGATGGAGGATATTCAGTTGGTTGATCGCGGTGCATTCGCGTTTAAACCATCAAACGGCTTCACGCTTGTTCTGAGTGGGGGGCAACCAAGGGCCTGGGCGCCCGGACTATGGTGGCGCCTTGGGCGGCGCGTTGGCGTCGGTGGTGTTACATCAGCAGGGCAGGCGAAGTTCATGGCCGAACAGATCGCATTTCGGATCAGTGAACGGCCCGGTTAACCGGTCGTGCAAAGGATCAGGCGGCGATGGAGATTATGCGCAGTCGATCAGAGATCGTCGACATCGCAAAGCGAGTCGCTTGGGCTGACTTCCCAGCAAACGCTGGATTCATAACGCGGGCTGATCACCGTAAAAGAGCTGAATGTCACGCCGGTCAGATTTGGCACGATAAAAGGTGAAATTGAAACGGTGTATTCTGCGTTATAGTCTGTTTCGGTTTCAACCAGGATCGCTTTGTCGTTATTTGCCATCATAGGCAGTCTGTTTGCCAACTCCGCAAGCGTGGCATTGGTATTGTTGCTACCCATCCCAACGTTTTCCGACCAAATGAGGTCGTGGCGGCAATCATCTTCCGGGTTCGCCTTGAAACATTCAAAGACCGTAACGCGGAGTTCGGGATTATCTTCTGTTTCAGTGAGCGACTGAAGCAGGTCGCCGAGGTTTGCCATGTATTCCGGCGTGATATTTGCCGTCTCACGGCTGAGCATATCGGCAATGGTCAGGCCAGCGCGTGTGCTGATCGCCTCGTCATGGAAAGCGTCGAAATACACCATTGTCGACAGCAGTGCCCAAACCATAATTGGTACGCAAAACAGCAACTCAAAGGCGGCATTGCCGCTTTCGTCGTTTTGGAAATTTCTCAGGAATTTGATTGTTTTATTCATCATCTTCTCTTCTGAAGGGTTCCACAACGTAGGACGACGTCGCCATCAGCGCATATGAACCGCCCGCAGCCGCATCATCGCTACTTTCAAAAGCATAGCCGATGCCGGTCATTGGCAAAAACGGATCAAAGCGTGCGCAAGCCCGCAAGAAGACAAGTTGATTATTGCCACCGGGAACGAAATTCGTGATCGGGCGTTCGGTCACACTTCGGTCGATACATTGTACGTCGGTGGGGACACCTGCCCATGCGCGCAAATCCAAGGTCACCATCTCCAACTGAAGCTGGTTTTCGCAATCCGGGATGATGTCCGCCGCATCACAGATGCGTTCGCGCAGCAATGCAGGTGTAGGTTCCGGCATCCGGCCAACGCGGACATCACGCACGGCAATGTCCAACCCACGCTCCAGCATCACATGGCGTACCGAAATCATACCGTTTTCAAAGATCATGCCGAAGAACAGCGCGAAAACCGGAAACGCGAGCAAAAATTGAATGGAGGCCACCCCATCTTCGCAACACAGAAAATGGCGCACACCCCGCACGACTTTCTGCCCGACGCGCATCATAGGTTCAACCTCAGCGCTGTGATCTGGTTCGCGATCGCTGTGAAGATGCCCGACAGATTGTTGCCAGTCGCTTCAAAATAGTAGAGCTCGCTATCAACACGGGATGCGCAATTCTTCATCTCGGTTTCGCCGTCGCTATCTGCGTTCAACGCAATCGTAAAGATGATCATGTTTCGGTTTTTTGCGGCGGTACACAGGTTCTGCAGCAGCGTGTTACCCTGTTCGGCGGTATATTTTGGCGTATCACTGAAGATGCGGTTGTTGAAGTCCCGCCAGTTCTCACCTGATCGGTAGGCGAAAGTGGCATCCAGATCTCTATTGGTTTTCAAGTCGGTGCAGATGTCAATTGCTTCTGCGCTGGCACCGTTACCGGCTGTCATGTAGCCGTTAGCGCAGTTCTTCATGAACTGGATATTGTACTCATTGAACAACGCAGTGTTGTCATAATCGCGATAAACATCGCTGTTCACACGAGAACTGTCGCTATTTTTTCCGTCCGTCATCAACACGATGTATTTTGCGCTGTTCACGGTCGGGTCGTCCTCTGGGTAAGCGACGGGTCTGTTGTCCGTATATGCGCCAAGTGGCGCACCACCCGGCAGAACGCCAGTATTCGAGATGTCGTCCAAAGTGTCGGCGAAAGATGGATCAAGCAGGGTCACACCCCATTTGAGCCCAAGGAATATCGAGGTGCCGCCGCGCGGCTCCAGATCCAAAATCGCATCTTCCAGGGCATCTTCATTGTCACTGACGGGGATAATCCGTTCGAAAACCTCGTCAGGGCAAAGAGGCTGATCGAGATCCCACTGGCGCCAGTCGCGGGTGCTTGGCACATCAATGCCGTTATTGGTAAATCCGCCGCGGCCCCAAGTGTTCCGCTGCATTGATTCAACCTGTTCATAGGTCGCGCTGTCATCGAAATCCGTTGTACCGTAGGCAGCGTCAGGGATTTCGACGCATGTCGCCTGATTCCCGCCGGTCGTTGTGAGTTCACCGGTTGTCGCATCGACCTCGATTGGATCAATGCTGCCACCGCTAGAGTTGCTTACGTTAAGCTGATTGAAGATCGCGGGTCCGACATTGACGTGTTCCGAGTATGGGACCAACGACATTGTCACCTGACCTGCGGTGTCTTCGCTGATCACCTGCCGCACAAAACATGCGGCACCTTCGCGCAGCGCCTGGATTTGTGTCTTGGATGACGCCGTATTGTCAATCAAATCAGCACAGATCGCCGGACTACTGGTGTCTGGCGTGACATTAAATGATGTTTCCATCGAACCGGAGATATCAAGAACGAGAGAGATTTCGACGCTCCCGACGCCTTCGACAGCGGCGGAACTGGCCGGTGCGCGCAACTGATCAATACCGATATAACGGAGGTAGAATGTGCTGACATCCAGCCCTGCGTTCACTGAAACGGAACGTCGCCCGTTAAGTTCACTGACAGTTGGTGTCCCGACGATGGTGCTTTCAAACCCGGATTTGCGGAAGTAATCGACAACGACCTCTTTGGAGTCGAGCGACTGGTCAAGTTTGGCCGCAGCCAGAACAGCCCTGTCAGAAACGCTTTGCAGCAGGACACGCCGGGATTCAAAGCGCATGAAGTCAACCGCCATACCACCCAGCACCAGCATGATAATGAGCAGGAGCAGCGTCAGTACGATGATGCTACCGTCTTCATCACGTCCGAATTTCCGTAGATATGCGGCACGCATTGCAGCGTGATCATTGATCACGCGCCGAACGAAAGACTTCTTCTTAGACATAGGCAGCATCTCCGATGGCCATCCGTATTCATAAAGCTTTGCCGCACAACTTCGCATACGGACATCCCCACTGGGAAGATAAAACAGCTTGCTGTGGCGAAAATGGGGCAGAGGAGCAGCGTTTCAGGCACGTTTTTAGTATAATGCTGCACATTTCCCTAACAACAAAGCTACTGTTCTTTCTTCCGAAACAAACTAGGCTAAGCGCATTGACGACAAACGGCTAAAGCCACAGGAAAACTGACCTTTTTATGAATTTCGCCTAGTTTTAGGGCGTTTTTACCCGAATCGGGTTTAGGGTGCATTAAAGGACACAAAAACCAATGGTCAGAAAAGCCGCAACAGGAAGGAATCGACATGACAGCGCATGACAATATCAAGGAGCCGAGCTTTCGGGAATCCGTCGACATGATGTTCAATCGGGCAGTGGCGTTGATGGATCTGAGCCCGGGTCTGGAGGAGAAGATCAGGGTCTGCAACGCAACCTATACTGTGCGCTTTGGCGTGCGTTTGCGGGGCGCGATCCACACATTTACCGGGTATCGTTCTGTCCATTCGGAACATATGGAACCGGTCAAAGGTGGTATTCGCTATGCGCTCGCGGTCAATCAGGACGAGGTTGAGGCGCTTGCCGCACTCATGACCTATAAATGCGCTTTGGTTGAAGCCCCCTTTGGTGGATCAAAAGGTGGTCTTTGTATCGATCCGCGCGAATGGGACGAACACGAGCTGGAACAGATCACCCGCCGTTTCGCCTATGAATTAATCAAGCGCGATCTGATCAACCCGGCCCAAAACGTGCCCGCCCCCGACATGGGCACTGGCGAGCGCGAGATGGCGTGGATGGCCGATCAGTACAAGCGGATGCAGACCACCGATATCAATGGTGCCGCCTGTGTCACTGGTAAGCCGCCCAATGCCGGCGGTATCGCGGGCCGGGTCGAGGCAACGGGGCGTGGCGTGCAATATGCCTTGCAGGAGTTCTTTCGCTATCCGGAGGATGTGAAAGCTGCCAAACTGTCAGGCGGCCTGAAGGGCAAGCGCGTGATCGTCCAGGGTTTGGGCAATGTGGGCTATCACGCTGCAAAATTCCTGTCCGAGGAAGACGGCGCATTGATCACCGGGATTATTGAGCGTGATGGCGCATTGCATAACGAGGCGGGCATCGATGTGGACGCTGTCCGCGCCTGGATCGTGAAACATGGCGGGATTACGGGCTACCCTGATGCGGCCCATCATGCCGAAGGGTCCACATTGCTTGAGGCGGAATGCGATATCCTGATCCCGGCGGCCCTGGAAGGGGTCATCAACCTGAGCAATGCAGACCGGATCAAGGCGCCGCTGATCATCGAGGCGGCGAACGGTCCTGTGACTGCGGGCGCTGATGATATCTTGCGCGACAAAGGATGCGTAATCATCCCGGACATGTATGCCAATGCGGGCGGTGTGACGGTGTCTTACTTCGAATGGGTCAAGAACCTGTCCCATATCCGCTTTGGCCGGATGCAGCGTCGGGCCGAGGAAAGCCGCCACCAACTGGTGATCGACGAATTGGAGCGACTGTCATCCGACAAGGGGCTTGGCTGGGAATTAAGCCCCGGCTTCAAGGATAAGTATCTGAAAGGCGCGGGGGAGCTGGAACTGGTCCGGTCCGGTCTTGATGACACGATGCGCGCGGCCTATCAGGCGATGCGCGAGGTTTGGCACAGCCGCGACGATGTCAAGGATCTGCGGACCGCTGCCTATCTGGTGTCGATCCGCAAAGTCGCTGACAGCTATCGGGCAAAGGGGCTTTGAGACTGTAGCTGGCATTTTCAACTTGCGGCGTGACGGTCAAATCTGTCTGATATTCACGCCGCAAGACTGATCCAAAGTTTTGAAAGGCAGCCCTTGCGATACGCGCGCGGCGCGGTTTGAAAATCATGAAAGAGCCCAAACCTCCAAAGCCTTGATCCCAAGCGATGGCATTGATACCCGTATCACACGCTTGGCAAACAGTCGGGCGATGGAGATTTTATGTTTACGATTGCGGGAAACCGCTAAGTCCTGAACGGCAGGACGACCAAACCAAACAAAGACTGCGCACAATGTGTCAGTCTTCCGTTTTTGCACGGCTCGTAGATACTCAAACCATTATTGGAATTGATGACAGAGGTCCGGGTTTTGCGCCCGTCACGTCAGGCGGTTTGGCTTGTGTGGCGACATGAAGAAAGACAAAAGACCAATGAAAATACGACCAACAAAGCAAGACGATATCGCCGCCTTGCAGGAAGTGCTTAACGGCACGGAACTTTTCCCAAGTGAAATGCTGCCTGATATGGTGAGCGGTTTTCTAGCTAACGATGAAAGCGCTGATATCTGGCTGACATGCGAAGCAAACGGTAAGGCGGTAGGTTTCTGCTACGCAGTTCCAGAGGAGCTTGCAGAAGGTGCATGGAACATGCTTGCCGTCGCAGTCTTGCCATCAGAGCAGGGCGGTGGTTGCGGGGGTGCTATCATTAAGCACCTAGAGGCCGTGCTCAAAAAACGCGGCCAGCGCATCCTGATAGCCGACACATCAGGAGCGGACGCGTTCGTACAGACGCGCGCGTTCTACCGCAAGAACGGCTATGTCGAGGAAGCCCGTATCAGGGATTTTTGGGCGGCTGGAGATGACAAGATCGTCTTTTGGAAGTCCTTAAGCTAACTTTTTAGGGGCTGATGCTGGCCTGTCTTTGGGCAGGCCGGTTCCATTTGTTTGCCGGTTTGGTCAATGGCAGCAAAGCCCCGCGCCGAAAGGTTGGTTGCGTCGAAAGCTGCTTGTGGTCTGTGCAAATAGGGCCTGACATCGCCCGCATGTATCGCTCAGAAACGCGAGTATCGAAACAAAGCTTCCGGTCTTTTGTTGAAGACACCCGCATGCATTCCAGACGTCGCGCTGACTGTTTTTTCGATCATTGCGGAATAAACCCCGGGGCATGTGCGTAACTGATGTGAAGCTTCTGCTTCTTCGATTTCAGTCAATGCATGCGCCCGGGGGCGCAATTTTCGGAGGCCCATTCATTCATGTCTATATTTTCAAAAACGCGTTTTGCGCGCCGCTACAGCTTTGTCTTTCGCTTGGTTGGGAAGGCGGTCCAATGACTTTTTCTATTTTCAAGCGCCGTATGCGCATCGAGGTCAGACACCACTACATTCAAATCGATCAAGCCGAGGCGTTGCGCCAACTTCATCGCATGCGCGAATACCAGCAACTTCGGCAGTTTATCGGCAATCACATCAACGAAGTCATTGCCAGCTATGATCATTACATCCAGCGCAGCGTGGGCCACGGCCTGCACCACCCGACAGCGCCTGGTTTGCACATCAACCTTAGCGAACACGCTGGCGCGGAAAGCGAACTTCGTTTCTATCGTGAAATGTTGACGAATGAACGCAATGTATTCCTGGCGGTGCGTAACGAGATTTCAGAGCTTTGGCGGCTGGCGTCAGAGGGGGTTTTGCATACCAGACTGGCGGCCGAACAGGTGGCACCGGCTGACTATGGTGCAGTGGCGACAGATAGCGATTTGGAGAAGGCGATCAAATGGACCTACAGCCCGAATCGCAACAATCCTGATCAAACAGTTGAGCACAACATTCGTCAGACGCTTAATCACGCCGTCCAGAACCTGGATGTGAAAGACATGGCGACGGCTGATTACTTGCATGCCAATCTGGTCGATCCAAATACCGTGCCCGCGCATCGCCGGCATCACATCAACACCGGATATTGCAGCACCGGCGGCGGCCGGGCCTTGCAGGACGGGGTCGAGATTTTGTCGCAGGGGTTTGCCGTGCCGCCCGATGATGGAACGCCGGGCTGGCAAGGCACTGCAGAATGGGACGATCTGGCCTGTTTCCTATTTGGTGCGCATGTCCGCGCACAGGCTTACAGTGACGGCAATAAACGGGTGTCTCGGGCGCTTTATGCCGTGACGTTGTTGCAAGGGCGGCGGCCCTTCGTGGCCCCCCGGCGGTCGCTGGAAGCCACGATCATGGGGCCGCATTTTATCCCTAACGGATGATCGCCCCGGGTTGCGTGATCCGCGTTTCGGTGGCTAGGACGATCAGCGACACGATGTGCCGTAAACGGGCTGTCGGTCAGCGCATGGGGTGCTAAAGTGACCCGGTAAAAAGGGTGATCACATGCGATATTCCGGTTTTCGGGTGATGAAAGAAGGGTTTTTTGGCCAGAAGGGCTGGAAACCCGCCTGGCGCGACCCTGATCCCAAGCCGGAATATGACGCGGTGATCATCGGCGGTGGTGGACATGGGTTGGCCACCGCCTATTACCTTGCCAAGGAACACGGGCTGACCAATGTCGCCGTTCTGGAAAAGGGCTATATCGGTGGCGGCAATGTTGGACGAAACACCACGATTGTGCGCGCCAATTACTTCCTGCCCGGCAACTCCGAATTCTATTCGCATTCCTTGAAGCTGTGGGAGGGGATGGAGCAGGATCTGAACTACAACGTCATGCATTCGCAGCGCGGGCTGATCAATCTGTTCCATTCAGATGGGCAGCGTGATGCCTTTGCCCGGCGGGGCAATGCGATGATTAATCAAGGCGATGATGCGATCCTGCTCGATACCGATGGCGTCCGGAAAATCTTGCCGTATCTTGATTTTGAGAATGGACGTTTCCCGATCTATGGCGGGCTTTATCATCCACGCGGTGGCACCGCACGTCATGATGCAGTCGCCTGGGGTTATGCGCGGGGGGCGGATCAGCGCGGTGTGGATATCATCCAAAATTGCGAGGTCACTGGCATCGATATCGAAGGTGGTGTTGTCAAAGGCGTGCAGACCACGCGCGGGGCGATCAAGGCCAGGAAAGTGGGGATCGTCGTTGCCGGTCGGTCGGGGCAGGTGGCCCAGATGGCGGGTATGCGCCTGCCGATTGAAAGCCATGTCTTGCAGGCCTTCGTGACCGAAGGGTTGAAACCCGTCATCGATCATGTGGTCAGTTTTGGCATGGGCCATTTTTATATCAGCCAGTCTGACAAGGGCGGGCTGGTTTTTGGCGGCGATCTGGATTTTTACAGCTCTTACGCGGCCCGTGGGAACCTGCCGATGAAGGAACATGTGATGGACGCGGCTATGACCCTGATGCCGATGATCGGTAAGGCCCGCGTGCTGCGGTCATGGGGCGGGATCATGGATATGACCCCTGACGGGTCGCCGATTATTGACAAGACCGGGACCGAGGGGCTCTTTCTCGATTGCGGCTGGTGTTATGGCGGCTTCAAGGCGGTGCCGGGATCGGGGTTCAGCTTTGCGCATTTGATGGCGACGGGACGACATCACGAACCTGCCGCAGGGTTCCGTTTGGACCGGTTCCGCGATGGTGTGGGGCTGATGGATGAAGAGGGCACCGGCTCTCAACACAACTTGCATTAGGCGGTACCTGATGTTTTTTGAGTATTTTTGGCAAAATGATGATGAGGTCTGGACGTGAGGATCACCTGTCCGAATTGTGGTGAGCGTGACCGGCGCGAATTTTATTATCAAGGCGATGCTTTGGCGCTGACCCGTCCCGCACCTGATGCGGGACCTCATGCCTGGGATGATTATCTGCATAATCGTGACAACCCGGCTGGTGACACCCGGGATTTGTGGTTTCACGAGGCCGGTTGCGGCGCGTGGATTGTGGTCAGCCGCAATACTGTGACCCATGCCATTGATGATACCCACTTGGCCGCGACGGTGAAACGATGAGGCTGCAAGACCCGCAAAACACTGTCAGTTTCACCTTTGATGGGCAGCGCTATCGCGGTGTGCCGGGGGAGCCTGTTGCGGCCGCGCTTTTGGCCGCGGGGGTCCGTTTGGTTGCCCGTTCGTTTAAGTACCACCGCCCGCGCGGGATCATGTCCGCCGGGTCAGAGGAACAGAATGCGCTGGTCACAGTTGGGCGCGGTCCGCAGGCGGACCCAAATGTGCGCGCAACGGTGTTGGAAGTGTCCGAGGGGTTGGAGGTGTTTAGCCAAAACGCCTGGCCCAGCCTGAAGCATGATGCGATGGCGGTAAATGATCTGATGTCGCCCTTCCTTGGCGCGGGGTTTTATTACAAGACTTTCATGTGGCCCAAGCCGTTTTGGGAAAAGCTGTATGAACCAGTGATCCGCCGAGCCGCTGGCTTGGGTGGTTTGAGCGGGAAAGCCAATGAAGATCGCTATGAAAAGGCATTTGCCTTTTGTGATGTCCTGATCATCGGCGCGGGTCCTGCCGGTTTGATGGCCGCACTGACGGCAGGGCGCGCCGGTGCGGATGTGATCCTGGCGGACGAAGATACCGCCATGGGGGGCCGTTTGCTGCGCGAGGTTGAGGATGTTGACGGCCAGCCGGGCCCGGACTGGGCTGCTGAGACCATTGCAGCGCTGTCTGCCATGGACAATGTCCGCCTGATGACCCGTACCACCGTGACCGGCGCCCATGATCAGGGCACATATGGTGCATTGGAACGGATCGCGGGCCCGCGTCGCGCCGGTAAACCATTGGAATGTTTCTGGCGGATCGTGGCCAAACGGTCGATCCTATGTGCTGGCGCATTGGAACGTCCCATCGCCTTTCCCAATAATGACCGGCCCGGGATCATGATGGCCAGTGCGGTGCGGTCTTATGTCAATCGTTGGAATGTCGCGCCGGGTAAGGCGATGACGATTTTTGGCAATAATGATGATGCACATCGCACTGCCCGCGACCTGGTGGCTGCCGGGGTCAAGGTGGCGGCCTTGATCGATTGCCGCGATGATGTGCAGGTCGATGGTGATTTTCCGGTCTATACTGGCGCGCAGGTGGTTGCGACCAAGGGGCGGCACGCGCTGGAGCGTATTACGATATCCCATGCGGGTGGCACGCGCGACATTCGCACCGATTGCTTGGCGATGTCTGGCGGGTGGAACCCGACGGTTCATCTGACCTGCCATATGAATGGACGGCCGATCTGGCAGGCGGATATCGCAAGCTTTGTGCCAACCCCTGGCAATGTTCCGGGAATGGTCACGGCGGGGGCATGTAATGGGGCGTTCAGCACGGCGGCCTGTCTGAAAGAAGGGGCCGAAGTGGCGGCAGAGGTTGCAACGGGCCTTGGGTTGAAACCCAAGGTGACGGTGCCTGCGGCTGATGACAGCGCGTATCGGATCAGCCCGCTTTGGGCGGTGCCGGGGCAGGGGCGCAAATGGATCGATTTCCAGAATGATGTGCATGTCAAAGATATCAAGCTGGCCGCGCAGGAGAATTTTCGCTCGGTCGAGCATATGAAGCGTTACACCACCCAAGGCATGGCACCCGATCAGGGCAAATCATCGAATGTGGTGGCCCTTGCCGTGCTGGCTGACGCCACCGGGCGGGGCATTCCCGAAACCGGCACAACAACCTTTCGCCCGCCATTTGTACCCGTAGCCATCGCGGCAATGGGGGCGGGCAGTCAGGGCAAAGGCTTTGCGCCCGAACGCCTGACCACATCGCACCGCGCCAGCGTTGCGCGCGGCGCCCCGATGATCGAGGCCGGGCTGTGGTATCGCCCCAGCTATTTCCCGCAACAGGGTGAAACCCATTGGCGGCAATCCTGTGACCGCGAGGTGAGATATGTACGCAATGCCGTAGGCGTTTGCGATGTGTCCACATTGGGGAAGATCGACATTCAGGGGCCGGGTGCCGCAGCCCTGCTTGATTTTGTCTACACCAATACGTTTTCCACGCTGAAGGTTGGGCGCACCCGCTATGGGCTGATGCTGCGCGAGGATGGCCATGTCATGGATGACGGGACCACCGCACGGCTGGGTGAACAGCATTATGTGATGACCACGACCACAGCTGCGGCAGGTCAGGTCATGCGCCATCTGGAATTCACCTTGCAGGTCCTGCGCCCTGATCTGAATGCGCGGATCATGTCGGTTACCGAACAATGGGCGCAATTTGCGGTGGCCGGGCCGCGCAGTCGCGATTTGCTCAACAGCGTCTTGGATGATCAGATTGTCGATGCGGATTGGCCGTTCATGGCCTGCGGTGCGGTTGATGTGGCCGGGGTGCAGGGGCGGTTGTTCCGCATCTCTTTCTCGGGCGAACACGCTTATGAACTGGCCGTACCTGCCCGCTATGGCGACAGCCTGTTTCGTCTGCTGACCGCGCAGGCAGAAAGCTATGGTGGCGGGGCCTATGGGATGGAGGCGCTGAATGTGCTGCGCATCGAAAAAGGGTTCATCACCCATGCTGAAATCCATGGCCGGACAACGGCCTTTGACATCGGCATGGACCGGATGATCAGCCGCAAGAAAGACTGCATCGGCCAGACCGCCGCTGCCCGGCCCGGCCTGATCGATGATGATCGTGAACAGCTGGTCGGGTTAAAGGCGGTGGGTGCCGTCAAACAACTGACCGCCGGAGCACATCTGTTTGCACAAGACGCGGCCCCAGAGCGGGTAAATGGCCAGGGCTACACCACATCCGTTGCCTATTCGCCGACACTGCAAACCGGGCTTGCGCTTGGCTTTCTGAAGCGCGGCAGCGCCCGCCATGGTGAGGTGGTTCGCATGGTTGATCATCTGCGCCAGATCGAGGCGATGGTCGAGGTGTGTGATCCGGTTTTCTTTGATCCTGAAGGAGGGCGCGCGCGTGGTTAAGCTGCTACCCCGATCCCCCTGTACCGATCTTTTGCCGCGCACGGTTGGGACCATCACAATGAGCGAAGTTCTGCTGGATCGGGTCATGTCCGTCGCCCCGTTTGCCGGGCAGGCCAAACCCACATCTGCCGCGTTGAAAGACCAGATCGGTCTGGGGCTATCGGCCCCGGGGCGGGCCGTCAGCAATCGCCGCGCCCGGGTCATATGGGCGGGGCAACGCATGTGGTTGGTGGCCGCGGATGTGTCGCTAGACGGGTTGGCGGCAGTGACTGATCAATCGGATGCGTGGGCCATTCTGCGGATTGAAGGGGCCGGGGTGGAGGATGTTCTGGCCCGGCTTGTGCCCATTGATCTGCGCGCCAGCACATTCAAGGGCGGGCATACCGCGCGCACGATGCTGGGTCACATGTCGGTAGGGATTACCCGGGTCGGTGCGCAGGCGTTTGAGGTTATGGCGATGCGGTCAATGGCCGCGACACTGGTGCATGACCTGCAAGTTGCGGCTGAAAATGTCGCCGCGCGCTAGCCGTCCTTATGAAAGTAATTGCTGATCATATAGGCTGGGATCATCGCCGCACACATCACGGCAATGCCGCCAAGAATATCCGCAATATGATGGGCGCCGTGTAGCAGGATTGCCGGGATCATGATGATGTTGATGATCAGGATCGGCCAGAACAGTACCGTTCGCCAGGCGAAGGCCACAACCAGCGCGCACATCACCATGTGATAAGATGGGAATGCAACCGCGCCCAACATCTTGTCGCGCGACACAACGGGTAACCCGTTCTGGGCGTAATCCAGGATCATCTGGCCATAAGTGCTGTGGGTGACCAGGTCAGTGGCCAATGCGGTTTCATGCGGGATCGGCAGATAGCTAGATTGACTGATATTGGGAAAGGTTTGCCAGACGACAAAAACCAACATCAGACCCAAGCCGTTTGTCAGGATCAACGCATCAACATCGCGGTCACGCTGCAACCACGCGAGCGTGCCGATCAGGATGATGATCTGATAAAGCGAAGACAGGTAAACATAGCGCAGGAACGTTCCCAGATAGGGCACACCTGCAACCCAATCCACCATACCAGGCCAATGAAACCCGAACCACGTATCCATCGCCAGCAAGGCATCGGTCAGAACCGGTTCGGGGCGGGGCATATGCTGGTGAAACAGCAATCCCAACAGCATTCCTATTAATGATGCAAGCGCGATCGCGAGGGCCGCCTTGCCCAGCCATGCCACGTTTTTGTAGGCGTGGCGGTAATATGCTCCGATCAACGCCAAACCACTGGCCCCAATGGCGGGTACGGCAAAACTGCCCCACGCCACCTGCTGCGGCCCGCGCACATCCACCCAGATATTCGCGGCCACGACAAACACGATCAGGCCCATGAACAGATACTCTGTTTTATGAAAGAAACCGGTCTGTGATTTGGGATGGTCAAGCAATGCGGATGTCATCGGGCGGGCCTGTCTGAATGCGAATTAATCTGCGAATTATTGGGTTATTGTGTCCAGAGTGGGGCGTGTTCGGGCCTATTCAGGGTCATATCCCAAGCCGGTCGCGCAAGCTGTACCAGGTCATTGCCAAGGCCAGTAATGGCGCGCGAAAGGCGGTGCCGCCGGGGAAGTTGGGCACGTTCAGTGCTGCCAAGGTATCGAACCGGTCGGCCTGTCCGGCAATCGCCTCTGCCATGACCTTGCCTGCCAGCCCGGACAGCGCGACCCCATGCCCAGAAAACCCACCGGCCGAAATCACATTGGGCGCGATGCGTTGAATTGCAGGCAGCCGTGGCATGGTGATGCCCAACGACCCGCCCCAGACATAATCGATCCTGACCCCTTCAAGCTGCGGAAACAGCTTTGTCATCCGGGCCACAAGGGCGGTGCTAATATCAGCCGGAAACCCAATCGCATAGCTTTCGCGCCCGCCAAACAGGAAGCGCTGATCTTCTGACATGCGATAATAATTCACCACGAACTTGTCGTCGGCCACCGCAATATCGCGGGCCAATACCGTCGCTGCCCGGTCCCCCAAAGGTTCAGTGGCGCAGATGAAACTGTTGATTGGCATCACCTTAGCGGCCACTTTTCGTTCGATATTGGGCAAATACCCGTTGCCCGCCAGGATCACATGCCGCGCCCTGACCCTGCCGTTATTGGTGCGCAGCTCTGCCGGGTCACCTTGTGCGATATGATGCACTTCGGACCGATCAAAGATGCGTGCGCCCGCCTTTTGCACGGCCTCGGCCAATCCGAACACGTATCGCAAAGGGTGGATATGCCCGGCACCCATATCCAGAATGCCACCTTGATAAAGCGTTGATTTGACTAGGTCGACCATGGCATCGCGGTCCAGAACCGCGATCTGATCATAATCGTAATTCTCGGCCAGATAGGCGGCGTAGCGCGCATATTCCTGTGCCTCGCGCGGTGCATAACAACCATGCGCGACCCCGGGCATGTATCGGGCGTCCGGGGCGATATCGGTGCAGTTCTGCCTGATATCGTTTTTCGCCTCTTCGGCTAAATCCCACAGCAGACGGGCATTGCCCGCACCACAACGCTTTTCCAGCGCGGATTGATCCATATTGAAACCGCTGCCCACCTGTCCGCCATTGCGCCCGGATGCGCCGAACCCAACGCGATGGGCATCAAGCACCACCACATCCAGACCCTTGCGGGCCAGTTGCAAGGCCGCCGAAAGGCCGGTGAAACCGGCCCCAACAATGCAGACATCTGCTTGGGTCTGGCCATAAAGAGCGGGGCGCTCTGCCGGGATATCGGTGCTGGCCACGTACCAGCTTTTGGGAAGTTGGCCGGGGCGGTCATTGCGATAAAGCGGGTTCATCTGTGGATCCAAAAGCAATAGTGTCAAAGGGCATATCAACAAAGGTAGGCCGCAAATGACAGCCCCAAAACACATTGCCGATCCAGTGGCCGCGGCATGTCACTGCGGAACAGTGCAATTCGAAGTGACAATCAAAGGCGGATTGCAGTCAGCACGCCGGTGCAGTTGCAGCTATTGCGGCATGCGCGGCGCCATCGCTGTGTCCGCTGATCTGGATGGGATACGGTTTCTGGCGGGGCAGGATGCGCTGACGCTGTATCAATTCAACACCAAAACGGCGAAGCATTATTTCTGCAGCAAATGCGGCATCTACACGCATCATCAACGGCGATCCAACCCCAACGAGTTTGGGGTCAATGTGGCCTGTCTGGATGGGGTTAGCCCGTTCGATTTCGCCGAGGTGTTGGTGCATAATGGTGTGGTGCATCCCAGCGACGACCCGGCAGCACCGGAATTTGCGGGTGTATTGCGGTTTTCGCCGCAGGTGTGACCCCGTCCCGGACTTGATCCGGGACCTCCACCTGAACCGGCTACGAGGTCCCGGATCACGTCCGGGACAGGCGGTTCTATTGGCTACGGCGTGAATTGCAGGTGAATATGGTCATCATGGCGGGCGGCCTTGCAGCCTTGAAACCCTATCGTCGGACCTGACGCATTCAGCCGCAGCGCCAGATGCGGCTCTACAAATATACGGTAGTCGGTGCCGGTGGGATGGTTGGCCAGCCAGCGCAAGGCCTCTCCACTGCGATCCTGATCCAGTGACCAGTCGCGCAAATAGGGTTGCAGCCATTCAAGGTCCCAACGCAGGCTCAACCCTGTCTCATTCCCGCAAGGGAGCGGCGCGCCGGGTTGTGGTTCTTCAAAACCCCAATAGCCAATCACAGACCGGGCGCGGCCCAGTTGGTATTCGCCCGCCTCATCGGTGTAAAACAACGCGAAATCCAGTTTCTGCCCATCATCATGGGACAGATGCGGCAAGAGCGGAAACCCATCAAGGAACGGAAATCCGGCATCGAGCGCCCTTGTACGGGTGCCGGGATAGGCGTCATGCATATGTGACGCCAATGCATCGGCATGATCTTTCATCTCGGGCACGACATATTGCCGGTTCATCAGGCAGAATAACGGGTTGAGAACGGCGACCTGCGATGGGCCGGCATCCACGCAGGGCAGGGCCACCCGGCCCATCATGGGGGCCGTGTAATGCGCCGCCACCGTCAGGGTCAGGTAAAACGCGGCAAACATCACCCAGAAACGCCCGACAAAACGGGTGAGCAAGGCAAGCAGCCATGCCAGCCCACCGATTTGTGTCAGCAGCGTCAGCAGAATGATGATGATGAGGTGCCAGATCATACGTTCAACAACAGATGTTCGCGTTCCCACGGGCTGATCACTTGCAGGAACTCACTATATTCAGCGCGTTTGACGATGGAATAGACCCGCGCAAAGTCAGGGCCAAGCACATCGTGCAGATCCTTGGCCTCGTCAAACAGATCAAGGGCGGTGAACAGGCCCTGGGGGATTTCGTCCTCGGCCTCGTAAGCATCGCCTTGCCAGCGTTTGTCAGGCCGGACCTCGTTCTTCATGCCAAGATAGCCGCACGCCAGTGAGGCGGCGATTGTCAGGTAAGGGTTGGCATCCATCCCCGCCAGCCGGTTTTCGACCCGCCGGGCAGCTGGGTCGGATATCGGGATGCGGATACCCGTTGTCCGGTTGTCGCGGCCCCATTCAAGGTTGATCGGGGCCGCATGGTGGCGGACATAGCGGCGGTAACTGTTCACATATGGTGCGATCATCGCGATGACGCTGGGCATATGTTCCTGCAGGCCGCCGATGAAATGAAAGAACGCATCGGTTTCACCACCTTGCGGACCGGCAAAAATATTGTGCCCTTTGGCGTCCAGCACCGAATGATGCACATGCATCGCCGATCCCGGCTCGCCCTCGATCGGTTTGGCCATGAAGGTTGCGAAACAATCATGTTTCAGCGCAGCTTCGCGGATCAAGCGTTTGAAATAGAATACTTCATCGGCGAGCTTGACCGGGTTGCCGTGGCGCAGATTGATCTCTAGCTGGCCAGCGCCGCCTTCCTGGGTGATGCCGTCAATTTCAAACCCCTGCACCTCGGCGAATTCATAGATATCGTCGATCACCGGGCCGTAATCATCAACCGCCGTCATCGAATAGGCCTGCCGTCCTGCGGCGGGTCGCCCCGTGCGTCCCATCATTGGCTCGATCGGTTTGGCGGGGTCGATATTGCGCGCAACCAGATAAAATTCCATCTCCGGGGCGACCACGGGGGTCCAGCCTTCGGCCTGGTACAGTTCGACCACCCGGCGCAACACATTGCGCGGGGCAAAGGGGATGGGCGCGCCTTTTTGGTCAAACGCATCATGGATCACCTGCAACGTGCCATCAGCGGCCCAAGGGGCGGCGGTGGCGGTGGCCATATCGGGTTTCAGCACCATGTCCGGTTCGACAAAGCCTTCGGGGCCCGCAGCCTCGCCCCAGTCGCCGGTAATCGTTTGAAAGAAGATGGAGTTGGGCAGGTAAAAATGCCCCTGCTTTTCCCATTTGCTGGCAGGCACGGCCTTGCCCCTTGCGATGCCGGGCAGGTCGGCGATGACGCATTCCACCTCGTCCAGCCGGTTGGCGGACAGATAGGTTTGGGCGGCTTCGGGGATCGTATCAACCCAGCTCATGCCAGCGCTTTTTGTGGTGAAATATGGTGCAATTTGCCGGGCCGTTTCTATGTCGGATATAGGCAAACGCTAGCCCTATTGCTGCACCTGCGCAAGCGGTGGGCAAAGTCAGCGAATAATCTGCGGGCGCACGCGCAGGCGCTTGCGTTTTTCCTGCGGCAAGTGCCTGTTCAGCCTTGTGTTGATCAGGCCAAACAGTCCGATCACCACAAGTGTCAGCAGGATGAAATATCCCGCCAGTATCGGATAAGGCACAAAGGGGTTGAAGGTCTTGTCGGCAAAATAGTTGGCGTAATAAAGCGCATCACCGCTTTGTCGAGTGATCGGAAAGCCTGCGAAAAACACCAGCGTTGTAGCGTGGAAAAGGAAAATAGCTTCGTTTGTGTACGCGGGCCAGGCCAGCCGCAGCATGGTGGGCCAGATCACCCGACGAAAGCGCGCCCAACCGGACAGGCCATAAGCATCTGCGGCCTCGATATCCCCCTTGGGGATGGATTTCAGCGCGCCGTAGAAAATTTCGCCCGAATAGGCGGCGGTGTTCAGGAACAACACAACCAGCGCTCCGGCAACAGCCGAGGTGAGCGGGCTGAAAACCGGATAGATGCTTTTGAGGTTCAGAAACAGGAAGTATGCAAAGAAGAACTGAATGAAGAGCGGCGAGCCGCGAAAGATGAAGATAAACCATTCAGATGGTTTGCGGATCAAGGGATGACGCGCGGCTTTGCCCATTGCCACCGCTGTCGCAAGAAAAAAGCCCGAGCAGAGCGCCAGCACACCGAAATAGATATTCCAGATCATGCCAGAGCCGATCAGGGTGAATTGCTGGCAAAGCGTAAAGTCGTTGCGTGGCAACAGGCGTTCGCCAATGCCGATGCTGCGCAGGCCGTAATCGGCGATGGTTTCCCAGCAGCTCATTGGCGTGGGTCCAGGTTGAGGTCCCGGATCAAGTCCGGGACGGGGTCAAGCGCGCCGCGCCGTCCCGGACTTGATCCGGGACCTCTAACAGTTGTCACCTTCATGCTGCGGCCTTTCGCTGTGCTTCGCCCGCTGCCGTTGCCTGCCCGTGGGTCAGGCGCGCCATGATCCGGTCCAGCACCACTTCGGACACTTTGGTGAACAGCAGATAGAAGATCAGCAACGCCAGAAAATACCACATCCGCCAGTCAGGATGCGGGTAATCGGTGAATTGCGGTTGCTTGGCCCCACCCAATTCGCGGGCCCAATAAACGATATCTTCGACACCAAGAAGGAACAGCAATGGCGTGGCCTTGATCAGCACCATCCACAGGTTTGACAGGCCGGGCAGGGCATAGACCCACATTTGCGGCACCAGTACCCGCCAGAATGTCTGGCGACGGGACATGCCGTAAGCCTCTGCCGTTTCCAACTGGCCTTTGGGGACGGCGCGCATGGCCCCGAACAACACATTGGCGGCAAAGGCCCCGAAAACGATGGCGAATGTCAGGACGGCCAGAAAGAAACCATAGGTTTCATGTACCCATTGCGGGGCGTTACCCAATGGCAGCTTGGCCGCGGTACAGACCACAAAATCATTGCCCTGCCGCACTGGTTCTTCCCAGTCAGGGCATTTGATGCGGTGGCGGATATATTCAAACGCCTGATCCAAAGCGATGACAAAGAACAGGAAAAAGGCAATGTCAGGGATGCCGCGCACGATGGCGATATAGGTTTTGCCAAACCAGCGCAGCGGGGCGATATGGCTGCGCGCCGCCGACGCACCGCCAAACCCAAAGGCAAGTGCCACCGGTGCGGTGATTGCCAAAAGCAGCAGAACAGTACCGACCGCATAATAGATCGACATATGCTTACCCGTCGTCAGGTAGCAGCTAAGCCATTGAAATCTTTCAAGGGTGGCGGGATCAGTGCAGTAGCTAAAAATGAGATGTCACCAAAGGTGAGGGGCCAAGGGCACGCGAACGCACCCTTGGCGATTGTCTTAGAATGTTTCGGAATCAGGCAACCACTTGGTGATCAGCGCATTAAGCGAGCCGTCTTCTTTCATTGATGCGATTGCGGCGCTGAATTTGTCGCGCAACTCAGTATCGCTTTGACGCACACCCATGCCGATGCCGCCGCCGATCAGGACGTCATCACCGATGATCGACAGGTCTGCGTCAGCTTCTGCAACGGGCAGCAAGAATGCTTTGTCAGCCAGAACGGCATCCGCTTCGCCATTCTTGACAGCCGCGATGGTTTCGTCGGGTGTTGCGAATTCAAGCAATGTTGCACCTTCCATGCTGGCCACATGGCTGGCCTGAATGGTGCTGGCCTGGGCTGCGATCACAGCGCCAGACAGATCAACCTCGCCCAGCCCAAGGAAGGCCGACGGGTCAGGCAGGGTATATTGCTCTGAAAAATCAATGACTTCTTTGCGCTCGTCCGTCACGGACATGCCTGCGACAATCGCATCATAGTTACCAGACACAAGGTTCGGGATGATGCTGTCCCATTCATTTGTCACCCATTCACAGGTCAGTTCGGCGCGTGCGCAAACCTCATCACCCAATTCACGCTCAAATCCGTCAACTTCGCCAGCGTCATTGATGAAGTTATACGGAGGGTAGGCGCCTTCGGTGCCCAGACGAACAACAGAATGGCCATCGGCCATTGCCATGCTGCCCAATAGGGCCAAAGCGGCAGTACTCAGGATCAGGTTTTTCATCAGGTTTCTCCCAGTTTGATGATTTTTATGACACGGTAGCGGATAGAAATCCGCGCAACCGGTCGGTCTTTGGACTACCGAACAGCGCCGCGGGCGGCCCTTCTTCGGCGATCTTGCCTTCATGCAGGAACACAACATGGTCGCTGACATCCGCTGCCAGACGCATGTCATGGGTCACGATGATCATTGTGCGACCCTCAGCAGCCAGGTCTTTGATAACTTTGACAACTTCCTGTTCCAGTTCCGGGTCCAGCGCGCTGGTCGGTTCGTCAAACAACAGGGCCTTGGGTTCCATGCAAAGGGCACGGGCGATGGCCGCGCGTTGCTGTTGACCACCCGATAGCTGGGCAGGGTAGACATCGCATTTGTCGCCGATCCCCACCTTGGCCAGATATTTGCGGGCGGCCGCCTCAACCTCAACCCGGTCGCGATTTAACACGGTCACCGGCGCCTCCATCACATTTTGCAGGATGGTCATATGGGCCCACAGGTTGAATTGCTGAAACACCATCGACAAATTGGTGCGAATGCGGATCATCTGGGCATGGTCGCCGGGGTGGCGGCTTGGGCCGTTCCCTTTCCAGATCACATGTTCACCGCAAAAGATGACATCGCCCTGTTGGCTGTCTTCCAACAGGTTGGCGCAGCGCAGAAGGGTCGATTTGCCAGAGCCCGACGACCCGATCAACGACACGACATGACCAGCGGGCGCAGTGATATCCACCCCTTTGAGCACTTCAAGCGCACCATAGGATTTATGCAGATCACGAATTTCGATAACAGGGGTGGCGTCAGTCACGTGTGGCAGCTTCTTTTCATTCCGTCGCGCAGTAGTGCCTATTTCTGCGCCATTTGCAACGTGTCGCTTTTTGGTGACCAAGCGTCAAGCAGATGATGCGCTTTTCGGTCTTACGACCCGTTGGTGATCCGCAGCCGGGCGGCATGGCTTTCCTGATCAGTAATGCCCAGCAAGGATACAACCATGCGCATCAGGCTATCCTCTGCCTCGTCCCGGACCCCGTCGGCCATCACCACGGACCACATGTCAGCCACAACCGACAGCCGGTCCTCGTGACCAACCGCGTCCTTGATCGCACGGGTAAAGCGGACAGTGTCGGGGGCTTCGGCCTCCAACGCCTCGCAATCCGCGCGCAATTGGGCGGCTTGCGCGGGGCCAATGCCATAGCGTGCCATCAGCGCCTGATCGATCTTGGCGATCTCGACCGGCGCATAGTCACCATCGGACCGCGCGATGCGCACCATCAACGCGCCAAGCGCCAGCCGTGCATCCGGATCAGGAAGCTTTTGGGGTTCGGGGGCGGTCAGACGCCGAAGAAGATCTGCAAACATTCCGTCAACATAGGTGTCTAGGCCGCATTGTGAAAGAGCCTGGTCAGACGCGCGCCCTCTGCGTCAAAACCATAGGGCGGGTGTACGATGAACATCCCCGACCCGATCATCCCATGTCCGGGACGGGCGGGAGGAAAGCTGACCTCATGCACGATGCTGTCAGGAATGGCGCTGCGCAATGCACCGACCATGGGCACATGGGCACCACTGGTCAGGATCGGATACCACAGCATCAGAACGCCAACACCCCATTTGCGGTGCAGCTTGGCCATGTTGGTCGGAATGGTCTGATAGTCGGTTTTTACCTCATAGGACGGATCGATCAGCATCAGGCCACGGCGCGGCTGTGGTGGGCACAGCGATTGGGCCATCTCCCAACCATCCTTTTGACGGCAGATACTGCCATAGGGGGCCATATTGGCCTTGAGGGCCGCAAATTCCTGCGGATGCAATTCGGATAGATGGATATCATCCATCGGGCGCAACAGCTCTGCCGCGATCAGGGGCGAACCGGGATAGGCGTGGTTGCCATGTTTGTCGCGGATGCGCGCCAGCACCTGCGCGTAAGGGTGATCAGCAGCAAACCAGTCGGTGGCGATGGCGATGCCCTTCTCGGCCTCACCTGTTTTTTGTGCGGCAGCATCCGTTAAATCATAAAGGCCCCGGCCTGCATGGGTTTCCAGATATGACAGCGGTTTGTCCTTGGCCGTCATATAGGCAAGGACCCAGGCGAGGATGCTGTGCTTATGCACATCTGCCAGGTTTCCGGCGTGATAGCTGTGCTGATATGACAGCATTTATGTGTCCTTTGCTGGGGGCTGTGTGGCCGGGGTAACGATAAAGCGATTGCGGGCCAAGGGGGTTGTTGTTGAAGGCCAGCACGCTATCTTTGTGGATAAGACGAAGGGAACCGGTCGTGCGCTTGCGGAAACTCAGCCTGATAGCAGCCATTGCGGCGGCATCGCCAGCCATGGCGCAAGAAACCGGGGACGGGATCACGTTTCGGCTGGGCGTTGGGCCGAAGGTCGGACCGGAATATTTCGGTGCGGAAGATAGCAAGATCACCCCAACCGGTAAATTCCAGCTGGAGCAGCTGCAATTTGGCGGTCAAAGCTATGGCGGTGCCAATAGTACCGGCTTTGGTTTTGGCGGGTCGGTCGGATTCGTCGGGCCGCGCGATGCGGATGACTATTCCGAATTGGAAGGTCTGGAAGATATCGACCCATCGCTGGAACTGGGCGGCGGGCTGCGATTTCGCCAGCCATCCTATGACCTGTTCGCCAATCTACGTTACGGGGTGATCGGCCACGAGTCGCTGGTGGGCGAGCTTGGGGGTGATGTGATTTACCGGCCAAGCGAACAGCTGACCTTGCGGGCCGGACCGCGGATTTTCTGGGGCAGCGATGACTATGCCCAGACCTATTTCGGGGTGAGCGATGCTGAAAGCGCCGCCAGTGGTTTTGACGCCTTTGACGCAAATGGCGGCATCCTGCGGCAAGGGGTCAAGGCTGAAGCGACCTATCAGTTCAACGATGATTGGGGGCTGGTCGGTACGATCCAGTACGATCAGCTGCGCGACGATGCCGCCGACAGCCCGATCACCCAAACCGAAGACCAGTTGTCAGGCAGTATCGTTCTGACCCGGAAGGTGACGTTCGGGTTCTGAACGACGCCAGATCGTCAGATAATCAAGCTGATAATAAGATAGCTGGCCAACCCATATAGCGACGCCAGACTGATGCTCATGCATATGCCACGCGCACCGTCGCGGCCCGTCAGATATGACAGCATATGCCCCAACCGGCCTGCCGCAAAACCGATCATCCAGACCTGCGCTGTCAGTGGTTCGGGCGAAACCAAGCTGACCAGCATTGCCAAAAACACGAAATACACGACGTTTTCGGTCGCGTTGCCATGTGCATTGTGATGCCGGTTCAGCTCGCGCAAACCCAGCTCTGACGCATCCGATGGCACCCGCCCGCTGGCCTGCCATTCCTCAGGTGTCGCGTGCATGTTGTATTTGAGCCGGGTCAGTTCGGTACTTGTCATCAGCCAGGTGTGATTGATCACGAGCAGCACAGCACTTGTCACCAGCCCGACCATGATCGGGACAGAGGGCAGGGCGACAACCGCAGGCTGCACCCCCAGGATCAGTAGGTTCAGGATCAATCCGATCAGAACCAACGCAACGGGATAGGCCAGTATGATCTTCCTGAACTTGCCTTTGCGCTTTTCGTCGTCGGTCATTGGGCTGCCATTCATCCTGGGAAGCAATGACTTACAAGGTGGGGTGCAGATCAGCCGAACGCAAGGTGCGGTCAGGTTCAGACCAGCCGCGATGTATCAACCGCCGCCCGCACAAAATCAGCGAATAGCGGATGCGGCGCAAAAGGTTTTGATTTCAGCTCCGGGTGGAACTGCACGCCGATGAACCACGGGTGATCTTTCCATTCGACGATTTCGGGCAGTTTGCCATCGGGGGACATGCCGGAAAACTGCAAGCCAGCCTTCTCTAGTGTCTCGCGGTATTTCACATCCACCTCATACCGGTGGCGGTGCCGTTCCTCGATGGCGGTGTCGCCGTAGACCTGCGCCACTTTCGACCCTTCGGTCAGGGTCGCGTTATAGGCGCCCAGACGCATCGTGCCGCCCTTGTCGTCATCAGCCTTGCGGGCGACTTTATGATTGCCCTGCACCCATTCCTTTAGGTGATAAACCACCGGTTCAAAACGCTTTTTCCCAGCCTCATGGTCAAACTCCTCTGACCCGGCCTTGTCCATGCCGGCGACGTTCCGCGCCGCCTCGATCACGGCCATCTGCATGCCAAGGCAGATGCCCAGATAGGGGATTTTCTTTTCGCGGGCGAACTGGGCTGCCTTTATTTTGCCCTCAGTCCCGCGTTCGCCAAAACCGCCGGGCACAAGGATCGCATGAAACCCTTCCAGATAGGGTGCGGCATCCTCGCGGTCGAAGAGTTCGGCATCGACCCATTCGATTTTCACCTTCACCCGGTTGGCCATACCGCCATGGGTCAGCGCCTCTGCAATTGATTTATAGGCATCTTCAAGCTGGGTGTACTTGCCAACGATGGCGACCTTCACCTTGCCTTCGGGGTTATGGATGCGGTCATAAACATCGTGCCAGACATCCAGTTTCGGGGCAGGCGCGGGCGATATATCAAACGCGTCCAGCACCGCCTGATCCAGGCCCTGTTTGTGATAGGCCAGCGGCGCCTCGTAGATTGATTTCAGATCATAGGCCGCAACCACGCATTCCTTGCGGACATTACAAAACAGCGCAATTTTTTCGCGTTCTTTTTCTGGGATCGGCTGTTCAGAGCGGCAGACCAGCACGTCCGGCGCAATCCCGATGGATTGCAATTCCTTGACAGAGTGTTGGGTAGGCTTGGTCTTTAACTCACCCGAGGCGGCCAGATAAGGCAGCAGCGTCAGATGCATGAAAATGCACTGACCGCGCGGCTTGTCGTGGCTGAACTGGCGGATCGCCTCAAAGAACGGCAGGCCTTCGATATCACCCACGGTCCCGCCGATTTCGCAAAGCATGAAATCAACTTCATCTTCGCCGATGCTGATGAATTCCTTGATCTCGTTGGTGACATGGGGGACGACCTGAATGGTCTTGCCCAGATAGTCGCCGCGCCGCTCCTTTTCCAACACGTTGGAATAGATGCGCCCGGAACTGACCGAATCCGTCTTGCGGGCAGGGACACCCGTGAAACGTTCATAATGGCCAAGGTCCAGATCGGTTTCGGCACCATCATCCGTCACGAACACTTCGCCATGTTCAAACGGGGACATCGTGCCGGGGTCAACGTTCAGGTATGGGTCCAGCTTGCGCAGCCGAACGGAAAAGCCCCGCGCCTGCAAAAGCGATCCCAAGGCGGCCGATGCCAGCCCTTTGCCAAGCGAAGACACAACGCCGCCGGTAATGAAAATGAATCGCGCCATTGGCTGGGAACCCCCGTGAAAACATCCAAAATCTGTGGGAAAGCGAACCCGGAAATTCGCATCATCACGGGATTTGACTAATACCGGATTCGGGTGAAAAGCGCAACCGGTGACGCAACATCATGTTGCAGAACGTCGCCATCCTGCAACCAGTTGTGGTTTAATCGCCTGATGGCACCAAGGGCGCATCATCTGCGGTGGGGGGCAACAGGCTGTCGCCCAGATCAGGCAGGTCTGCATCATCTGCACCCTGTTCAATGCCCAAACGATCAACGACCGACCCGCCTGCAGACTTTTCTGCGGCAATTAGTGTCAGCGCAATCGACGTGCAGATAAATGCCACTGCCAGCATCCATGTGAATTTTGCAATCGCGCTGGCGGGCGGGCGTCCGCCCGATGTGCCGGCACCGCCGCCACCGCCGCCGATCCCCAGACCGCCACCTTCGGACCGCTGCAACAGCACGGTGCCGATCAGGCTCAATGCCAGGATCAGATGGATGATGAGGATGACGTTTTCCATGTCGTGCCTTTCAGGGCGTTCGCGAACAAGCGGTATCTAAAAGCTGCTGACCGGTCCCGCAACCCCTGAAAGCCCCTTATTCGTCGACGTCATCCATATCGGCCTGACCAGACAGCTTGCGGCGCACGATGGACCAGGACAGGCCGACCGCCAGAACAAGTGAAAGCGTCACGATAGCGATCCAGGTATTCACCGTGGGGTTATCAAGATTGATCAGCCCTTGATCAAACAGCACCCAGATCAGCGTGCCGACAATCGCAAGGATCAAGAGCATCCCAAAGACACCAATCGATCGCAATGTCGCCCGCAGATAGATGATGTAGCCGACAAACAGGATCAGCCCGAACAGAACCGTCAGCGACAGGCTGGTTTCATAATGCGCCATGCTCCAGCGTACAAAGTTCCAATCGGTCGGATTATAGGTGGCGGCCAACAGGACAAAGGCAAAGATCCAGCGGATAACGAAACCCATGACAATTCTCACTTCTTTTGTTCGGGGCGGACAATGGCGGTGTGGCTCTTGGCTGTCCAGCCCGGGCGGCTGAATTTTGCGGTTTCCCACCCAAGCCCGCGGCGCTATACGCCACGTCGGAGATCGAAAGGACGGATCATATGGCAAATGTGGTGGTCGTTGGCGCCCAATGGGGTGACGAAGGCAAGGGTAAGATCGTTGATTGGCTGTCAGAGCGGGCCGATGTGATCGCCCGTTTTCAGGGCGGCCATAACGCGGGCCATACGCTGGTTATCGATGGCAAGGTCTATAAGCTGAACGCTTTGCCGTCCGGCGTGGTGCGCGGTGGCAAGCTTTCTGTCATCGGCAATGGCGTCGTACTTGACCCCTGGCACCTGACCGAGGAAATCGCCCGCATCCGTCAGGACGGGGTGGAAATCACGCCTGACACGCTGATGATTGCGGAAAATACACCGCTGATCCTGCCCATCCACGGCGAACTTGACCGCGCCCGCGAAGAGGCCGCATCGCGTGGCACCAAGATCGGTACGACCGGCCGGGGTATTGGGCCCGCTTATGAGGATAAGGTTGGCCGCCGCTCTGTGCGGGTCGCCGATCTGGCTGATCCTGCGACGCTGGAGGCGCGGGTGGACCGCGCATTGCAACACCATGATCCGCTGCGCAAAGGTCTGGGTATTGAACCTGTGGACCGCGATGCGCTGCTGGCGCAATTGCGCGAGATTGCCCAAGAAATTCTGCCATATGCCGCACCCGTCTGGAAGGTGCTGAACGAGAAACGCAAAGCGGGCAAACGTATCCTGTTTGAAGGGGCGCAAGGCGCGCTTCTGGATATTGATTTTGGGACCTATCCTTTCGTGACCTCCTCTAATGTCATTGCGGGGCAGGCATCGACCGGTGTGGGGATTGGCCCAACGTCGATTGATTATGTGCTGGGCATTGTGAAAGCCTACACAACCCGGGTGGGCGAGGGGCCGTTCCCGACCGAGCTGGATGATGCCGATGGTCAGCGGCTGGGTGAACGCGGTCATGAGTTTGGCACAGTCACCGGGCGCCAACGCCGCTGTGGTTGGTTTGATGCGGCACTTGTGCGCCAGACCTGTGCGACATCCGGTGTGACCGGCATCTCCCTGACCAAACTGGATGTGCTGGACGGCTTCGAGACGCTGAAAATCTGCGTCGGTTACGAGTTGGATGGCGCGGCGCTGGATTATCTGCCTATCGCGGCAGATCAGCAGGCCCGCTGCACGCCAATCTACGAAGAGATTGCAGGCTGGTCCGAATCCACCGAGGGCGCACGCAGTTGGGCTGACCTGCCAGCCCAGGCGATCAAATATGTGCGCCGGATCGAAGAGTTGATCGATTGCCCCGTTGCCCTAGTTTCCACATCACCGGAACGGGAAGATACCATTCTGGTCACCGATCCATTCGCTGATTAAGGCACGTCATGGGCTATAAAGCACGCAAACGTCTGGCGCTTTTTGTGCTGGTGGTGGGGTTGCCCGCCTATATCGTGCTGGCCGTCACGGTGATGAGCGAGGCGTCGCGATTTCCATTGGTGATCGAACTTGCCATCTATGTGGCCCTTGGGATCGGTTGGGCGCTACCGTTGAAATGGATTTTCAAAGGGATCGGGCAACCCGACCCGGACGACAAGCCCTGACCAAATTGAGCGGGCCGGTGGCCCGCATGCCATGTTTTGTCTGGCGCTTTACCGGGTTGTCGTGCTGGACCCGGCAGACATCAAAAAGGCGGGGAGCTACCCCGCCTTTTTGTCGTCTTCACTTGCTCGATGGTTAGCCTTGTGCGGCCTTATCGGCAGGGCGGAACCTGGTGTCTTCCGAGACCTGGAAACGCCCGTTATTGAGTTTGATAATCCGGCTTTGGCGCAGCAGCCGCCCGAAGGAACGCAGCCCATCTTCGCGGCTGAATGTGTCGGATGATGCCAGTTGCACTTTCTTCATGACCTGTGGTCGCGAGAAATCATCATCACCTTCAACAAAGGCGATATAGGCGGCGGCAGCTTCGAGCAAATCGCCCAGTTCCGTGGCGCCCTGTTCTTCGGCGAACTCGGCAAAGCCTGCGGATGGGGCGTCGCCGCCTTCCTTGACTGATGCGATCTGGCGCAGGCGATCTGCCGGATTGGCCGGTGTATCCTCGATCCGTTGCTCGGCCACCAGTTTCAGCGGGGAGCCAACGGGTTGTTCGGCACTGTCATCATCCTCGCGGACGGCTTCGTCCAGATCCTCGCGGAACGCGTCCCGTGGGTCGGCGTCTTCTTCGCGATCACCCAATTGGCGCGCGGCCTCGGTCGCGGCGACGGCGGCTTTGAGTTGGGCAAAGGCGTCCCGATGGCGTCTGCCCTCTGGCTCGCTCAGGCGTTGATCGGCCTGCGACATGATCCGCGACATCGCATCATCGTCATTCTCAGGCAGATTAGCGCGTTTGGATTGGTTCAGGCGGCGCATCGCCAGTTCGTTTTCTTCTTCGTCCGCCTCGTCTGCACCATCTTCAGCAGCGGTGTCATCATTGTTCTCGACATCTGCTGGGCCGTCGCTGTCATCTTCTGCTGCGACCTCAGGATCGTGGTCCGCGACCGTGTCATCATCGTCATCCGACGCATCGTCACCGGACAGAACAAGTGGTGCAGCGTCTTCATTCTTGAAGTCAAAACCGTCGACGATATCTTCAGCGCGCGGCTCTTCGGCGTCTGATTTGCCTGCCAGTGCTGACAGCCGATCTGCAACGCTGCCGGTTGGGGCGGCTGTTTCAGGCTGCGCCGGCGGTGCGCCACGGTTGGCTGGGGGGACCCGTCCCACCAAGGCGCGAATACGCTCCAGCTTGGCGCTGACACTGTCACTATCTTCGGATGCATCACGTGCGGATGCCGGGTCGTAAAACGGGGTTTCGTCCTGCGATGGCGCGTCCTCGACAGGTTCCGGGCTCTCAACGGCCTCGACCTCTGCGTCGTCGTCCTCTTCGGCGATCAGCGGTTCCGCATCTGCGGTGTCATCAGCTTCGTCCGCCGCAACTTCTTCCGATGCGAAATCGGCCTCAGCGGCCTCCGCGAATGCTTCTTCGGCAACCTCATCAACATCTGCATCGTCGCCGTCATCAGCCATCAGTTCGTGCGGCGCGTCTTCTTGCACTTCTGGTTCTGCATCATCTTCATCTTCGGCGACAGTCAGGTCTTCGTCAGCATCGTCTTCGATGATTTCGTCCGCCGCCAGATCATCTTCTGACACGGTGCCATCATCATCTTCTGCAAAATCTTCTGGTGCGGGTGTCGCAAGCGCCTGCCGCAGGTTCGTGATCCCCTGTGCCTCATCTTGTTCAACATCAGGTTTGGGCATGCGCAGGCTGACGGCGCCTGCCACGGTTGTCACCTCAACAGGTGCGGCATCCTCCTGCTGTGTCAACTCTGCCAAAGCGTCGACATCAGGTGCCTGTGGGTCCATATCCATAAAGCGGTCATGGCCTGCCAATTCGTGAAAATATGACACAACGGCCTTCATCGTCTCGACAGAGTCGTCAAACCCCTCAAGGCGGCACGAAAACGTACCGTATGACACACTCAACACCTTGTTACTTTCGCCCATATTGTTCCGCTCTTTCATCTATTGGCAGCAGTTTGCTGGACAGACATTCATTCTTAACTCAGAACAGCATGACGGTGCATTCGGGATCATTTTGTGACCGTTTTAGGGAATGTTTGTGAATAGAGGTAAATAAAGTGGCAATCGCCGGAATTGTTTCGATACACGATATAGTCGGATTGGTCGGCGGTGCAAGCATTCATCCGCAAGAGGTGGCTGCGATTTCTTCTTTTGTTGACAGATACATAGCCGTTGATGGCGGTGCTGATCACCTTTTAAGGGCGGAAAAAATGCCTGATGCAGTGATCGGCGACCTTGATTCATTGTCCGATCACGCCCGTGCCACATTTGCCGACCGTCTTTGCCATATTTCCGATCAGTCCACGACTGATTTCGAAAAGGCGATGACCCAACTGCGCGCGCGCGCGATCATTGCATTGGGCTTTACCGGTGGGCGGATGGATCACGTTCTGGCCGTGTTGAACGTGCTGGTGCGGTATCCTGACAGACAGGTGATATTGGCGGATGCGGATGATGTCAGTTTTCTGGCGGCACAGGGGCAAACGACACTACAGTTGCCGCTTGGCACGCGGATTTCACTGATGCCACTTGATGCTGCCCGGGTCAGCCTGACGGGTGTTGTTTGGCCCTTTGCGGATGTTCAAATGCATCCGGGCGGGTTTGTCAGCCCGTCCAATGCGGTTGCGGCTGATGTGGTTGATATTGACGCGCAGGGGCCAGTGCTGATCACTCTGCCACGGGCGCATCTTGCGGCTGCCTTGAAAGCTGTCGTTCCCGCATGATGATATAAAGACCGGCACCGATGGTGATGCAGATCCCGATGGCGGCGAGCCCATTGGGCAGGTCGGAAAAGATCACCCAGCCGATGGCGGTGCCAAACGGGATTTCAAGATATTGCATCGGCGCAAGGGTGGATGCGGGGGCAAAACGCAAGCTCCATGTCATGAACAGATGCGCGGCGGTGCCAATCAACCCAAGCGCCAGCAACAGCCAGATGGTTCCGGGCGTCACACTCAGATGACCCGGTTCGGTTGGTATCAGAAAGATCACGGGCATTAACACCACCGTCGCCTGGATCCCGCTGATCGCCTGCAATTTGATTGGGTCAACGGCCCGCGCAATCTTGCGGGTGACCATCATGAACAGGGCAAACACCACAGCGACGCCAAGCGGTAAAAGGGCAGGGTAGCCCACTGCGACAAAGTTCGGCTGGATCACCAAAAGCGTGCCGATAAAGCCGACCAGACAGGCCATCATCCGCTGCATTCCCACCTCTTCACCCATGATGAAATGGCCCAGAAGCAACATGATGAAAGGCATCACAAAAGCGATGGCCAGCGCGTCTGCCAACGGCAGATAGCGCAAGGCGGTGAACATCAAACCAATGCCGAGAACATGCAGGAACGTGCGCACCAGCGTCCAGAACAGAACGCCTTGCGGCAGCCCCAGACCTTGCTTGCCGATGATCACAAGCGGCAGCAGGATGATCCATTGCACGCCAAAGCGGACCAGCAGCAATACCCCCAACGCGACGGCCCCGCCCAGCAGTTTTGCGATACTGTCCCCCAATGGGGCCAACACACAAAAGGCGAGCATCAGAAGCACGCCAAGAAAGGGACGATCAGTGGACATGACCAGACCCTATCGGAGCGCAGATTGGTCAACAATGGCTTGCTGTGGGTGCGGGTACTTGGTGCGATTTTGGAAACAATGATGAAAAAACAGGCATTTTATGATATGTTTGCCGCACGGATCAGGTGCATGTATTTTCGGCCCCTTTTGCGTCTATTGAAGGTACTGCATTTGAATCAAGGATAAGGCATTAATTTAAAAAGGAAATTTGTTATGGTTACGCAAGATCGCGTTGAAAGCCTCAAGAAACAGGGCCGCTATATCGAAGTCGCCACACCCGGTGACGACGATCTTGGCCCGCTGAAGCTGCTGCCCGGGACATGGGAAAATACAGGCGATTTCGACGGGCGCGGCTGGAACATGATCGCCCTGCCATTCGCCCAGGAAGGGCACCCGATCAATTACCGGGTGCTGGTCAATCAGTATAATGAAAAGCTGAAATTCTCGCTTGTGGACAAGGGCGTGCCCAATCGCGGGATCGAAGTGGGTGACCCAACCGACAATACGGACCAGTTTGTCGTCACATTGGATTATGAACAGGGGATTGTGCAGAAAAAGGCGGCGGATTTCCCGGCCACCGATCTGGCCGGCGCGCCCAATCTGGCGATCCATCACGAACCGGGGCTGTGGCTGCATATGCTCAACCGGCGGACCGATAACCTCGATATCGCGCGGCTGGGCACAATCCCGCATGGCGATAGCGCCCTTGCCATGGGCGAAAGCAAGATCACCGACAGCGCGCCCGTCGTGCCTGATATCAGCGGCATGCCCATTGGGGTGCCCGATGACTTGGACAGCTTCTATCTGTCGCCCTACAAGCATTTTAACGACAACCCGTTCAAAGGCGATGTTACCGTGCCTGGGTTCCCCGGGTTCAACCCGGTATCCCCGAATGACCTGCTGAAATTCCCACTGCCCGGCACGATCAAGCGGACAACCGTGCTGCATGTCACCACAGGGATACAGGATGCGCGGATTGCCAATATCCCCTTTATCGTCAAACAGGCGAATGCAACGGATATGGAATCGACCTTCTGGATCGTCGAGACAGAGGTGGACGGGCAGGAAAAACTGATCCTGATGTATACCCAGACAGTGATGCTTGATTTCTTTCCGCGACGTGACGGGCAGGACGGGCTGATCCGCTGGCCGCATGTCAGCATCAACGTGATGGAAAAAGTCGCAGAACCCGATCAAGGCAGCTATCAGATGCCATCGGTCTGACGGCAGTTCAGGCGTGCGCCCGCTTCGCACGCCTGACAAAAACCCGCCGTGTTGCACGGCGCAGGTGGTGCGATGGTGACGTGAACCAATCGATAGTCTTTTGTTCAGGCGCCGTTCAGCAGAACAAAGCAGATAAAAATCCGCGGTGCGCTAGAGGAAAAACAACAGTTTGGCCGGTGAACCGGTCACCCCAACCAAGTGGCTTCAAATCTGGCCTGATTGTGCCGAACCTGCACAAAAGGCCAGTCTCGACTGCCCAGTTTTGGGCACATTATCAAAGCAAAAAAGGGCCGTGAGTGTAGCGGCGGTGTGTTGAGTTACTGGTTTGCCGCAATAGTGAGTAACGTGGGCGGTGCGCATGACAAAGGCGCCCGCCCGTTTCGTTCCTGTTGCTCCTGACCTTAATTCTTTCGTTCAGAACGCTTCACAATTTCAGCTTCGAAGCTTCCAAAGACATGTGAACCACCTTGTCTGTGTCGTCAGTTGTTCAGCCGCGACATCGCGGGCCTGTGGTCGGATATCGCTTGCAAAAGAGCCATCTAAAATATACCTTTTATATGTTCTAGCTGGATTGAGATATGAAACTGACAAGCTATAGCAATTACGCATTGCGATCCTTGCAATTGGCGGCATTGAAAGCCCCGGACCTTGTGCGGATCGATGATGTGGCCAAAATCCACAACTTGTCGCGCCCGCATATCACCAAAGTCGTCCACGAGTTGGGCAAGGCGGGCTATTTGGAAACTGTGCGCGGGCGCAATGGTGGCTTTCGGCTTGCCCGGTCTTCGGCACAAATCATTGTCGGGGATGTTGTGCGTATCACCGAAGGGCCGCTGGATATTGTCGAATGCTTCAACCCTGAAAAGAACACCTGCCCGCTGATGGGCATCTGTATCTTGTCCAAAAAGATGCAAGAGGCGACAGCCGCGTTTATGGCCGTTCTGGATGACCTCACGATTGCGGATATCGCGGCAAACAAGGGCCAACTGATGGATCGTATCGCACCGCTTGAGGTGCCAAGATTGGAGCCTGCCGCGAAATGAAGGACATAACCGACTGGGTCGAACGGTTCCCCGGATTGTCACGTCTTGATCTGCCAACAAAGCAGTTGCTGAGCTCGCGCAGCGAAATCGTCAAAGTGCCGCAGGGCACGATGGTTTTTGGTCCCGGCCATTCGCCGGAAAACATGTTGTTTCTGCTTGATGGGACAGTCCGGGTGCAGCAAGTGTCTGAAACCGGGCATGAAATTGTGCTTTATCGGATCGAAGCGGGGCAAAGCTGCGTGCTGACCACGGCCTGCCTGCTGGCCTACGAAGACTACGCCGCCGAAGGGATTGCAGAAACAGATGTGACAGCGGTCGCCGTGCCACGGATCGTTTTTGACGATCTGGTGGCCCAGTCGAAACCGTTCCGGGATTTCGTCTTTGCGGCCTTTTCCAAGCGGATCACCGATCTGTTCTTGATGATTGATGAGGTCGCGTTTCAGCGTCTTGATGTGCGGCTGGCGGACCGGCTGATCCAACTCGCGGGCGATGGCGACAGGATCGCCACGACCCATCAGAAACTATCTGTTGAACTTGGCACGGCAAGAGAAGTGATCTCGCGCCAGTTACAGGAGTTTCAGCGGCGCGGTTGGATTGCCCAGTCACGCGGACAGGTCACGTTCAAGGACCGCGCAGCACTCGCGGCCCTTGCAACGCACTAACTCAACAAGCGCCGCAGCTTGGCCAGCGCCCGGTCCAGATCTTCCTGATAGCCGATCGGTTCGACAAAGCGTCCATTATCATCAAACAGCAAAACCAGCGCGGAATGATCCATCGTGTATTCACCATCCGATAGTGGGATCTTGCGCGAATAGATGCGGAACGCCTTTTCAGCAGCACGAATTTCGGCCGCGTCGCCGGTCACGCCGACCACACCGGGCACCCATCCGACATAATCACCCAGCATCTCAGTGGTATCGCGTTCAGGGTCGACGGTGACGAAGAAGACGCGCAAATCGCTTGCCGCATCCCCCAATTCATCCTGCCAGACCGCGATATCGCCCAATGTCGTCGGGCAAACCTCTGGACAATGGGTAAAGCCGAAAAAGACCGCAGAGGGCGCGCCTTGCAAACGTGCCGCGGTAAAGGGCTGGCCGTCAGTGCCGATAAGGGAATAGTCCCCATGCCCCAGTTTCAGGACGTCCTGCTCAGCAAGATAAGGTTGCAGCCAGGCCAGCCAGACCAAAACGGCAGAGGCGACAAGAGCCCCCGCCGGAATAATGATGCGAAGCAATCCGGGCATCAGCTATCCCCGTCATGCGACATGCCGTGCCCGCCATGCATTTTCTTGCGCACAGGCAGGGTCAGTTCAACATCGCCCGCATCTTGGAATGTGACGGTCACGGTGACGTCTTCACCATCAATCAGCGGCCCGTTCAGCTGCATGAACATCAGGTGCAGACCGCCCGGTTCCAGCGTCACAGTTTCGCCTGCGGGCACGATCAGGCCGCCGTCCAGTTCACGCATGACCATGGTGTCGTCCTGCATCGCCATTTCGTGGATTTGCATGACACCGGCAAGATCGGATTGGACGGCGATCAGCGTATCAGCGGCCTCGCCAGTATTTGTGATCGTCACAAAACCACCCGCGACAGGCTGGTTGGGCAAGGTTGCATGGGCAAAACCATCGCTTAGCGTCAGGGGGCCAACGGTCACCTCCTGCATCATCGACATCTTGTCATCTGCCATGGCAGGCGCGCCCAGGAACATCAGAAGGGCAGCGAATTTCATCAGGTTTTTCATTTTATTACAGTCTCTTAATCAGGTTCGGGTAATCCGAACGAACACAATGGCACCCGCGATTATGGCGGGGCCGTGAATCGCGCAAAGATCAGACCGTAAAAGGGGGCGCGCGGACAGGTGGGTTCTGTCGGGCAATGATCGGGGGGTGCGGATGATGATCCCATGACAGCCCATGCCGGACGGGGGCCGCGATCGTTTGGGCAACATGCAGTGGTGCAGCCATCGCCGATTTGTCAAAGGCGAGCGACCAGGGACAGGTGGCACCAGATGCGCCATGGCCATCGTCGGCGTCATCGACGGGTACGATATCGCCGGTATCTGTCAGAACCACGGTCATCAGACCATCGCCGGAACACAGCACCATGCGCAGGCCATCAGGTCCGCCAACTGCCATGGTGCCCGGCGCGACCAACTGCGCCAGCAGGAACGGCAGGCACAGTAGCGGCAGCACCAACCGGCGCAGCGCCATCCGACCCGTCTGCAGCATCATGTTCATCGCAAAGCTATCCAAAAACCGTGCATATCCACCTCTTGGCCAAGTTTGTGCCCAACCGCAAGCATCTGCAATCCGTAGTATTGTCGCGGTTTGCAGCGATATTCTGAAAACTCGCGCGCTTTGGTGACAATGTCACTGAAGCCCAGCCTCCAAAAGCGCTATTCAAAATATAGCTTTATAAAGGAGACTGCAAATGACCGCGAATCTAGGTTCAGTTGACCGCATATTCCGCCTGATCTTGGGCGTCGTTCTGCTTGGGGCGCCATTCATCAGTGGGCTGGCATTATTCGAAAGCAGCGCCGCCACCATCGTCTCGGTCATTGCCGGGCTGATCATGGTCGGCACGTCTGCGATGAAGTTCTGCCCGCTTTACCGGATCTTTGGCCTGCGCACCTGTCGCAGCTGAATACCGCGTCGGACCAGCTCAGGTCATCCGACGACCTGACTGAAACCGTCTGAATCTGAGGAATAAACAAATGTCATACCCCGTAAACCTGTCCGTCAAACCCGATGTCTCGGCCCATTTTGATGAGGCGACGAATACGATCACCTATATCGTCAAGGACCCTGATAGCGAACATTGCGCCATCATCGATAGCGTTATGGATATCGACTATGCCGCAGGGCGGATCACCTATGATCACGCCGACGCCCTGATTATGGAAATCAAGAAACGGGGCCTGACGCTTGATTGGATCATCGAAACCCATGTCCATGCCGACCACCTGAGTGCCGCCCCCTATATTCAGGAAAAACTGGGCGGCAAAATTGGCGTGGGCGAAAAGATCATGATCGTACAGGACACGTTTGGCAAAGTCTTCAACGAAGGCACCGAGTTCCAGCGCGACGGGTCACAATTCGATGCGCTGTTCAAGGATGGTGATACCTACATGGTGGGCGGCATGCAGGGTTTTGCGATGTATACGCCGGGCCACACGCCCGCCTGCATGGTGCATGTGATGGGTGATGCCGCCTTTGCCGGTGATACGCTTTTCATGCCTGATGGCGGATCGGCCCGCGCCGATTTTCCCGGCGGTGATGCGGGCGAACTTTACGACAGTATTCAAAAGGTGCTCGCCTTGCCGGATGAAACGCGGCTGTTCATGTGCCATGATTACGGGCCAAATGGGCGCGCCATTCAGTGGGAAACAACAGTTGCCGAACAAAAGGCCGATAATATCCATGTCGGCGGCGGCAAAACCCGCGACGAATTCATCAGGTTCCGCACTGAACGCGACGCGCAGCTTGATATGCCCAAACTGATCCTGCCATCGCTTCAGGTGAACATGCGCGCAGGCGAAATCCCCACCGATGATGATGGCAATCCCATGCTCAAAGTCCCGGTGAACGGCATTTAACCGGGAGGAGAAGAAAAAATGGAAATCAAGACACTCACTGCGGGCTTGTCTGTTAGCCCGCAGGTCACAACCGCCGATATGCGGGCGATCAAGGATGCGGGCTATCGGGCCATCATCTGCAACCGGCCTGACGGCGAAGGCGCAGATCAACCCAGCTTTGAAGAGATCGCCAAAGCCGCCAAGAAAGCCGGGATCGCCGCCAACTACCTGCCCATCGTCTCGGGCAAGGTAACGGATGACGACGCGGCAGCCTTTGACGCAGCTTTGACCGCATTGCCCGGTCCGGTGCTGGCCTATTGCCGGACCGGCACACGGTCCGCCACGCTGTGGTCATTGGCGCAGGCGGGACAGCGCAGCACGGCGGATATCCTCGCCGCAACGAAGGCAGCCGGGTATGATATGGGCGGGGTGGTGCGCCGGATCGTCAATGGCGGCAAGACACCCACCGATACAGGCGACGCAAGTTTCGAAGTGGTCATCATCGGGGCCGGGGCAGGCGGGATCGCCGCAGCCGCCAGCCTCAAGGCGCGCAAACCTGGGCTTGAGATTGCAATCATCGACCCCGCCGATGTGCATTACTACCAACCCGGCTGGACGATGGTTGGCGGCGGTATTTTTGAACCGGAACAAACCTCGCGCACCATGGGGTCACTGATCCCCAAGGGGGTGCATTGGATCAAGGCGGCTGTTGCGGCCTTTGAACCGGGTGACAATGCGGTGATCCTTGATGGCTGCCGCGTGGTAAAATACGACCGCCTGATCGTGTGCCCGGGGCTGAAACTGGACTGGCACAAGGTGGACGGGCTGGTTGAAACGCTGGGCCAGAACGGGGTGACCTCCAACTACCGCTATGATCTTGCGCCCTACACCTGGGAATTGGTCAAGGGCATGCATGCGGGGCGGGCGATTTTCACCCAACCGCCTATGCCGATCAAATGCGCGGGCGCGCCGCAAAAGGCGATGTATCTGTCCGGCGATGCCTGGCACCGGCGGGGTGTGTTGAAAGACATCGACATCCATTTCAACAATGCGGGCGGTGTGCTGTTCGGGGTAAAGGATTACGTGCCAGCGCTGATGGAATACGTCCAGAAATACGATGCCACGCTGAATTTCTTTCACAATCTTGTCGCTGTGGATGGCCCAGCCAAGAAGGCGTGGTTCGACGTGGCCAAACCGGACACCCAAGTCACGCGGGTCGAGATGGAATTCGACATGATGCATGTCTGCCCGCCGCAGACAGCGCCCGATTTCATCCGGGTGTCGCCACTGGCCGATGCGGCAGGCTGGATCGATGTGGATCAGGCGACGTTGCGCCACAAAACCTATGACAATATCTGGTCGCTGGGCGATGTAATGAATGCGCCCAACGCAAAAACGGCGGCGGCGGCCCGAATCCAGGCCCCAATTGTCGCCGAAAACATCATCGCAGATATGCGCGGCAGATCCCCCAGCGCGCAATATAACGGCTACGGGTCCTGCCCGCTGACGGTGGAACGTGGCAAGATCGTATTGGCGGAGTTTGGCTATGGCGGAACACTTTTGCCCAGCTTCCCCAAATTCCTGATCGACGGGACAAAACCAACACGCGCGGCATGGTTCCTCAAGGAAAAGATGCTGCCCCCCGTTTACTGGAAAGGCATGCTCAAAGGACGTGAATGGATGGCCAAGCCGGAAAAGATCGCCGCCGAGTAATGCCTCGACCGCCCCGCGTGCGAACAGGCGGGGCGGTCTGTTTAATGCTGGAAACCCAATCATGCTGACCCGATACCTCCCCATCCTTGATTGGGGGCGCAGCTACACGCGCAAGACCCTTTCTAACGATCTGATGGCCGCATTGATCGTCACGATCATGCTGATCCCGCAATCGCTGGCCTATGCGCTGCTGGCGGGGCTTCCGGCAGAGGCGGGGCTATACGCATCTATTCTGCCGATCCTTTTATATACGGTCTTTGGCACCAGCCGGGCTCTGGCGGTGGGGCCGGTGGCGGTGGTGTCACTGATGACGGCGGCAGCACTCAGCAATATCGTGGAACAAGGGACGATGGGCTATGCGGTTGCGGCCCTGTCGCTTGCAGGGCTGTCCGGCGTGATGCTGTTGGCCATGGGGCTGTTCCGGCTGGGGTTTGTTGCCAATTTCCTGTCGCATCCGGTAATTGCGGGTTTCATCACAGCCTCCGGTCTCATCATCGCTGCTAGCCAGTTGAAACATGTCCTGGGGATCGATGCGCATGGACATAACCTGCTGGAACTGGTGGTCTCACTGGCCGAACATGCCCCGCAAACCAACGGGATCACCGCCATCATCGGCATTGGCGCGACGGCGTTTCTGTTCTGGGTACGTCAGGGCCTGAAACCGCTGTTGCGGCGCGCGGGGCTGGGCGCCGGACTGACTGGCGTATTGGTCAAGACCGGACCGGTTCTGGTGGTGGTCGCAACCACGCTAGCTGTCTGGGGCCTCGGGCTGGCTGATCACGGCGTGCGGATCGTGGGTGATGTGCCACAAAGCCTGCCGCCTTTCACACTGCCTTCTTTCTCGCCCACACTTCTGGGGCAGTTACTACTACCGGCTTTCCTGATTTCCATCATCGGTTTTGTGGAATCGATTTCTGTTGCACAGACGCTGGCGGCCAAGAAACGGCAGCGCATTGACCCCGATCAGGAATTGATCGGGTTGGGGGCGGCCAATATCGGGGCGTCGCTGACAGGTGGGTTTCCGGTAACCGGCGGTTTTTCGCGATCCGTGGTGAATTTCGACGCAGGCGCCGAAACACCAGCGGCGGGCGCATTCACCGCAATCGGTCTTGCGATTGCAGCGCTGGCCCTGACCCCGCTGATCTACTTTTTGCCCAAGGCCACGCTGGCCGCAACGATCATCGTGGCCGTGCTCAGCCTTGTTGATTTTTCGATCCTCAAACGCAGCTGGGCCTATTCCAAGGCCGATTTTGCTGCGGTCTTTGCCACCATCATCATCACGCTCGCCGTCGGGGTCGAGGCGGGGGTTTCAGCCGGGGTTGGCTTGTCGATCCTGCTGCATCTGTACAAATCCTCCAAACCGCATATCGCCGAAGTGGGGCGGGTCCCGGGTACCGAACATTTCCGCAATATTCTGCGCCATGACGTGATCACCGATCCCGGTGTGGTGACACTGCGCGTTGATGAAAGCCTCTATTTCGCCAATGCACGGTTTCTGGAGGATAAGATTCAGCGCCGGGTGACCGGGGACAAGCAGGTGCGCCACGTCATCCTGCAATGCTCCGCCATTAACGAGATCGATTTTAGCGCGTTGGAATCGCTTGAAACGATCAATGAACGGCTGCGCGAGATGGATGTGAAACTGCATCTGTCAGAGGTCAAAGGCCCTGTCATGGACCGCCTGAAATCACAGCATTTCTTGCAAGACATGACGGGGCAGGTTTTCTTGTCACAATATGACGCGGCACAACATACCTGTCGCAATCCTGGTGGGACATAAGAAAAATCTGTGGCACAGATTTTTCGGCGCCACGACAATAAATGACAGCAGCCCCCAGGAGACATCCAAAAAATCTGCGCCGCAGATTTTTTCGTCGCGGTTTGGGGCGACTTTCAGCCCTTAACAATTGGGTACGTTTACTGCCAACCCACCCAGCGCTGTTTCCTTGTATTTCTCGCTCATATCCGCACCGGTCTGGCGCATCGTCTCGATCGCCACGTCCAGTGACACCAGATGCTGCCCATCGCCGCGCAGGGCAAGCGACGCCGCGGAAACCGCCTTGATGGCCCCCAACCCGTTACGTTCAATGCAAGGAACCTGCACCAGCCCTTTGACCGGATCGCAGGTCATGCCCAGATGATGCTCCAATGCAATCTCGGCTGCATTTTCGATCTGTTCGGGTGTCCCGCCCAGCACAGCCGCCAGCCCGCCAGCGGCCATGGCAGAGGCGCTACCAACCTCGGCCTGACATCCGCATTCAGCCCCCGAGATTGAGGCGTTGAATTTGATCAGGCCACCGATCGCAGCCGCTGTCAGCAGAAATTCTGGCACCTTGGACGCCGCAGCGCCCGGCACATGATCCAGCCAATAGCGGATTGTGGCCGGCACAACCCCCGCCGCCCCGTTTGTCGGGGCGGTAACAACCTGACCACCGGCTGCGTTTTCTTCGTTCACGGCCATGGCATAGGTCGACATGTAATCATTGATCGTATGGGGCGCGGTAAGGTTCATACCGCGTTCAGCCATCAGCGCATCATGGATACCCTTGGCCCGGCGCCGGACATTCAGACCGCCGGGCAGGGTGCCATCGGATGTCAGTCCCCGGTCGATACAGGCATTCATCACCTCCCAGATCCGGGCAAGACCACGGTCAAGATCGGCATCGGGCATCCGCGACAGTTCATTGGCGCGTTTCATCTGGGCGATGCTGCGGCCTGACATGGCCGCCATATCCAGCATTTCCTGGGCGGTATGGAACGGGAACGGGACCGGCGGGCCGGTATCGGTATCCTTGCCTGCCTTCAGCTCCGCATCCGTCAGCACAAAACCACCGCCCACGGAATAATAGGTCACTTGGGTGATCACATCGCCTTGGGCATCAATCCCCTGCAAAATCATCCCATTGGCATGGCCGGGCAGGGCGGGGCCGTAGTCAAAGATCAGATCATCCTTGGGGTGAAAGGACAGGGTGCCCAGATCTTTGGGCGATACGGTCTGTTCATCCGTGATCCGGGCCAGTTCAGCCTCGGCCTTGGCCGCGTCATAATCATCGGCACGAAACCCTGCGAGGCCCAGAATGACAGCGCGATCCGTGGCATGGCCAACGCCGGTAAAGGCAAGGCTGCCGTGCAAGGAAGCGCGCAAACCGGCCACGCCGAATGGCTGTGCGCGCAGATGGTCCAGAAACCGGGCCGCCGCGACCATCGGGCCAATTGTATGGGATGATGACGGGCCAACCCCCACCTTGAACATATCAAAGACGGATAAATACATCAGACGGCACTTCCTTCGGGCGGATGACATGGGTGCGGGTCAGAAAACGGGGTGTGGCCCAGACCTTCTGCACGTGCGGCGCGGTGAACAGCATGACGTTGTTCAACACGCATGACAAAGGAATGCAAGCGCGGCCAGCGGGACAGGTCAAACCAATCGGTCGGCCCACCATAAAGCGCGAACCAACGCAAAAGCGGTGCAAGATAGCAGGCCTGCGCGCTGGGCGCATCGGCATCAATCCAATCGGCATGTTCAGCGCGTTCCAGCAAATCCAACTGGGTCATAAGGCGGCGGCGGGTGAACTGGCGCAGCACCTCTGCCGGGCCATCGCCATAATGATCGGGATAAAACAGCATACGGGCCGTGGGATGCAGGGTATTGGCCAGCCAGAACAGCCATTGCACAGCATGGGCGCGGCCCGGCGCGTCGGGGACGGGCATCAACCCGTCATAGCGGTCAGCCAGCCAGATCAGGATCGCCCCGGTTTCAAACATCGGGCCGTCAGGCGTTTCCAGCACAGGGATCAGACCATTGGGGTTCATCGCCAGAAATGCGGACGATTTCTGTGCCTTTGCCCTGCGATCCACCAGCTTGGTCCGATAATCCAGTCCCAGTTCTTCCAACGCCAAACGCACGCAAAGCGATGCGTTGTCAGGGGCATAATGCAGGCATAGGTCCTTTGTCATGGCGCGACGCTACCCGATCCCGAAAAACCCGTCCGCCCAAATACGACGCTTGCGTTCAAAAAGACGGAGAGGCGTACAACAATGGACACAGTGGCGTGAGGCACGTGTGACAGGCATTTGAGGTCTCGCACCTCGTCCCCATCTTGCCTATAAGGCACTAGGATTTTTTGGAGCTGCCCCATGACCAGTGAATTGTCACCTATTGATAAGGCAAAGTTTGTTGCCGCCAAGCAAGCCACAGAATACGTCAAATCCGGCATGAAGGTCGGGCTTGGAACCGGATCAACTGCCGCCTGGCTGGTGCAATGCCTGGGCGAGATGGTGCGCGACGAAGGCCTGAAGATCAAAGGCGTACCGACCTCCAGCCGAACCGGGCAACTGGCCCGCGATGTCGGGATCGAGGTGATCACATTGGACGAGGCCCGCTGGCTGGACGTCACGATCGACGGGGCGGACGAATATGATGGCGAGCTGAACCTGATCAAAGGCGGCGGCGGTGCCCATCTGCAGGAAAAAGTCGTGGCAACCGCCAGCGACCGGATGATCGTGATCGCCGATGCGTCCAAAAAGGTGGACACGCTGGGCGCATTTCCCTTGCCAATCGAGGTTATCCCATTTGGGATGCGCACCACGCAGGCCCTGATCGAGGAAACGCTGATTTCGCAGGATGTGCTGGGGCGCAGCGTGACCCAACGCATGGTGGGCGGTGACCCGTTCGTGACCGATGAGGGCAATTTCATCCTTGATCTGCACCTCAAACGGATCGGGAATGCGCGGCAGTTAAGCTTGATTCTCAACCAGATCCCGGGTGTCGTTGAAAACGGGCTTTTCCTTGATATCTGCGATGTGGTGATCGTGGGCCATGGCGATGGCAAGGTGACTGTGCGCGACAGTGCCGAAAACGACGGTGCCGAAATCCATTTCAACGTGCTGGATGACACCAATATTTTTGCAGATATGAACGACTGACCCCAGAAAGAACGGAACAGGCAAATGACATTCGACTATGATCTTTTTGTGATCGGTGGCGGCTCTGGCGGGGTCCGGGCCGCGCGGGTTGCCGCGGCAACCGGGGCCAAGGTGGCACTGGCCGAAGAATACCGGATGGGCGGGACCTGCGTGATCCGGGGCTGCGTGCCCAAGAAACTGATGGTCTTTGCGTCGGGTTACTCCGAAATGTTCGAAGACGCCCGTGCCTATGGGTGGGAAATGACCGATGGGCCCTTCGATTGGTCGCGTTTCCGAACCAAACTGCATGCCGAGCTTGACCGGCTTGAAGGGATTTACCGCAAATTGCTGGACGGGTCCGATGTCAGGATTTTCGACACACGGGCAACGGTCAAGGATCCGCATACCGTGACCACCGCCGATGGGCGCGACATCACCGCCAAACATATCCTTGTGGCAACTGGCGGGCGGCCTGTGGTGCCGGACATGCCGGGGTCGGAACACGGGATCACATCCAACGACATTTTCTTGCTGGATAAGATGCCCAAATCTATCCTGATCATCGGGGGCGGCTATATCGCATCGGAATTTGCGGGCATCCTGAACGGGCTTGGGGTTGCGGTGACGCAATTCTATCGCGGCGCGCAAATCCTGCGCGGTTTTGATGACGAAGCACGCGGGCTTGTGGCCGAAGGAATGCGCGAAAAGGGTATCGATCTGCATCTTGGCACCAATATCGTGGAAATGCGCGCTGCAACCGCTGCCGATATCGCGGGCGAAAGTGAAGCCGTGCCAATGGAAGACGGCAAACCAGCCGCGATTGAAGGTAAGGCGGCAGGTCACGGCATCTGGGTCAAAGCCACGAACGGGACAGAAAAAGTCTATGATCAGGTGATGTTTGCCACCGGTCGCGCGCCCAATACGGACGGAATGGGGTTGGAAGAAGCTGGCGTCGAACTTGGCCGACAGGGGCAGATTATGGTTGATGACTACAGCCAGACCAAGGTGCCATCAATCTATGCCATCGGCGACGTGACCAACCGGGTGCAACTGACGCCCGTGGCAATCCGCGAAGGCATGGCCTTTGTCGAAACGGTGTTCAAGGGCAACCCGACACCGGTTGATCACGAACTGATCCCCTCTGCCGTGTTCACACAGCCCGAACTGGGCACCGTGGGGCTGACCGAGGAACAGGCGCGCGAGATTGAGCCGGTGGAAATCTACTGCACCTCTTTCAAACCGATGAACCACGCGTTTGCCGGGCGCAGCGACCGGGTCCTGATGAAACTGGTTGTCAGCGTCGCCACCCGCAAAGTGTTGGGATGTCATATCGTCGCGGATCACGCGGGCGAGATGATCCAGCTGGCCGGGATTGCGGTCAAGATGGGCGCAACAAAAGAGGATTTCGACCGGACAGTGGCGGTTCATCCGACAATGGCCGAAGAACTGGTGACCATGAAGGAACCGATGCGGACCGCTTGATTTTGCATCTCAAGGCCACACATGGCAAAAGGACGGCCCAACACGTCTGGGTCCCGAATAAAGGAAGCACAGGAACACAATGTCAGGAAATACGGGTGGCCCTTGGGGCGGCGGCGGTAACAAAGGATCAGGTGGCGGTGATGATGACCGTGGCAATGGCGGGCGCAAGCCCGGCAATGAAGGTCCCAACATTCCCGAAATTGACGATCTGGTAAACAAGGGGCGCGAACAGTTGCGTGTCCTGATGGGCGGCGGCGGCGATGGCGGCAGCAACCGGGGGCGCGGTGGCGGCGGCGGTGGGCCGCAGCTGACACGCGGGACCATCGGGCTGGGTATTCTGGGCGCGGTGGGGCTCTGGCTTTTTGCCTCATTCTACACGGTCAAACCCGAAGAACAGTCAGTCGAACTGCTGCTGGGGCGTTATAGCCAGACCGGCGGGCCGGGTCTGAACTTTGCCCCCTGGCCGATTGTCACCCGCGAAGTGATCGCCGTGACCTCGGAACGCAATATTGATATCGGCACCAGCCGGGCAGGTATGGATGCCGGCCTGATGCTGACCGGTGATGAAAACATCGTCGATATCGATTTCCAAGTGGTCTGGAACATCACCGACCCGCAGAAATACCTGTTCAATCTGGCCAACCCGCCACAAACGATCGAAGCGGTGGCAGAATCGGCGATGCGCGAAATCATCGCCCAGTCCGAACTGGCGCCGATCCTGAACAGGGATCGTGGGGCGATTGCCGATAACCTGCGCACCCTGATCCAGTCTACGCTGGACAGCTATGATAGTGGGGTGAACATCATCCGTGTGAACTTTGACAAGGCCGACCCGCCTGACCCAGTTATCGAAAGCTTCCGCCTTGTGCAGGATGCTGAACAGGAACGTGACCGGGTGCAGAACGTGGCCGACGCCTATGCCAACCGGGTTGTGGCCGAAGCACGCGGTAACGCCGCCCAGATTCTGGAAGAAGCCGAAGGCTATCGCGCCCAGGTCGTCAACCAGGCCGAGGGTGAGGCGAGCCGGTTCAGCGCTGTTTTGACCGAATACCAAAACGCGCCAGAGGTGACCCGCAAACGTCTCTATCTGGAAACCATGGAAAGCGTCCTTGGTGGGGTGGATATCATCTTGCTTGACGAAGGACAGGGCGGCGGCCAAGGGGTCGTGCCATACCTGCCGCTGAATGATCTGCGGCGCAATGTACCGACAACCGGAGGGACAAACTAATGAAGAAGTCAGCATTTCTTCTACCCGCCCTTGCGGTGGTCGTCATCGGCGCCTTGTCCTCGGTCTTCATCGTCGACGAACGTGAAAAGGCGCTTGTCCTGCAATTTGGCCAGATTGTGAAAGTGCAGGAACAGCCCGGCCTTGGTTTCAAATTGCCACTGATTCAGGAGGTCGTGCGCTATGACGACCGTATCCTCAGCCGCGATCTGGAACCGCTAGAGGTGACACCATCCGATGATCGGCGTCTGGTCGTTGACGCTTTCGCGCGTTACCGGATCACTGATGTGGAACAGTTCCGCCGTGCCGTTGGTGCAGGTGGGGAAGAGGCTGCCGCGCGCAGGCTTGATTCCATCCTGCGGGCCGAAACCCGCGAGGTGCTGGGTTCCGTGTCGTCCAACGACATCCTGTCAGTGGATCGTGCCGCACTGATGCTGCGGATCCGGAACTCGGCCATCGCCGAAGCCAATGCGCTGGGCCTGCAGGTCATCGATGTGCGCCTGAAACGCACCGATCTGCCGACCGAAAACCTCAACGCGACCTACGAACGGATGAAAGCCGAACGTGACCGTGAAGCGGCGGATGAAAAGGCGCGCGGTGAAGAAGCCGCCCAGCGGATCAGGGCGCAGGCCGACCGGACTGTGATCGAATTGGTGTCGGATGCCGAACGGCAATCCCAGATCATCCAGGGTGAGGCGGATGCACGGCGGAACGCGATTTTCGCTGATGCTTTCGGCGCAGACCCGGAATTCTTCGAATTCTACCGGTCGATGACAGCCTATCAGCGGTCGCTGACTCCGGGTAACTCGACCATGGTCCTGTCGCCAGACAGCGAATTCTTCAACTACCTGAAGTCTGACCAAGGGTCTGCTGCAAGCCAGTAAACCATTCACAACACAAAACAAAAAGGCTGGCCAAACGGTCAGCCTTTTTTCGTTTCAGAGACTATATTTGCCCGCCCTCAGCCCCATTGTAGATGTTCACGTCGGCTTGAGCATGGGTGAGCGATGTTTGCGTTGCACATTTTGCGCCCTAAGTAGAAGATCAGATATTGAACGGGGCTCGTATTTGGCGGCCCTGCAAAGAACAACCAAGGAGACTTGCCCGTGAAAGCCAAGGCAATTGCAATCCAACAAGAACAGGGCCACGCGCGCCGCGTGATGATGGCGCTGTTTGCCGCCATGACACTTGCGCTGGCCCTAGTGCTGGCGCAAGCCACGGCATCAGATGCGCAAGCCAGACCTGCGACATTCGCCGATCTGGCCGAACAGATCAGCCCATCCGTGGTCAACATCACGACCAGCACAACCATTGCCGGGCGGACCGGCCCGCAAGGGATCGTGCCCGAAGGATCACCTTTCGAGGATTTCTTCAACGATCTGGATCGCGGCCCCGGTGATGGCGCCCGGCGTTCCTCTGCGCTTGGCTCGGGTTTCGTCATCTCAAATGACGGGTTCATCGTCACCAATAACCACGTCATCGAAGGTGCCGACGAAATCCTGATCGAGTTCTTCTCGGGCGAAGAACTGCCCGCCGAACTGATCGGCACGGATCCCAACACGGATATCGCCGTGCTCAAGGTCGAAGCTGATGATCTGCCATTCGTCGAATTTGGCGACAGTAACGGCCCGGGCAGCCGTGTTGGCGACTGGGTCATGGCAATGGGTAACCCGCTGGGGCAGGGCTTCTCTGTTTCTGCCGGTATCGTTTCGGCACGCAACCGGGCGCTGTCGGGCACTTATGACGACTACATTCAGACAGACGCGGCGATCAACCGCGGCAACTCCGGCGGTCCGCTCTTCAACATGGATGGCAAGGTGATCGGCGTGAACACAGCGATCCTATCGCCCAATGGCGGCTCTATCGGGATCGGCTTTGCAATGTCGTCTGCCGTCGTGACCAATGTGGTCGACCAGCTGATTGAATTTGGCGAAACCCGGCGCGGCTGGCTTGGCGTGCGCATCCAGGATGTGACGCCCGATATGGTGGACGCAATCGACGGGCTTGATATGGCACGCGGCGCGTTGGTCACCGATGTACCTGCTGGCCCTGCCGAAGATGCGGGCATGTTGTCTGGCGATGTCATCACCATCTTTGATGGGATCGAAATCGAAGACACCCGCGAATTGGTGCGGATTGTCGGCAACTCGCCCGTCGGCAAAGAAGTCCCGGTTGAGGTGCTGCGCGAAGGTGACACAGAATCGCTGACCGTGATCCTGGGCCGTCGTGAAACCTCCGAGGCCGTGGCATTCCCCGCATCAACCGAACAGGAAGAAAGCAGTTCAGAAGCCGAGATATTGGGCCTGACCCTGTCAGAAATCACCGATGAGTTGACAGAGCAGTTCGGCCTCGATCTGGAAGAGGGGCTTGTGATCACCGGCATCAACCCCGATTCAGAAGCGGCGTCCAAGGGGCTGCTCGAAGGTGACGTGATCACAGAGGCGAACCGGAACGCGATCACAAATGCTGGCGATTTGGAGGCCCAGATCGAAGCCGCCACCGAGGCTGGGCGCAAGTCGATCCTGCTGCTCGTTCGGCGGGGCGGCGACCCGCGCTTTGTGGCGCTGGTGCTGGAAGAAGAGTAACGCCAGCCAGCAAACCGGCAACCAAACAGGCCGCATTTGCGGCCTGTTTCATTTTGACTGGCCCTGCGCGGGCGCGTCATTTACTAACCATCTGAACAGATCGTCCAATAGCAAGGAACAAGGCGCGATGGCCAAGATTACGTATGTCGAATTTGGGGGCAAAGAGCATGTGGTTGAGGTCGCCAATGGGCTGACCGTGATGGAAGGGGCCCGCGACAACGGTATTCCGGGGATCGAGGCGGATTGCGGCGGCGCATGTGCCTGTTCGACCTGCCATGTCTATGTCGATGATGCCTGGGTCGAAAAGCTACCCGCCAAGGATCCGATGGAAGAAGACATGTTGGATTTCGCCTATGAACCCGACACGACAAAATCCCGCCTGACCTGCCAGTTGAAGGTGACCGATGATCTGGACGGTTTGCGGGTGCAGATGCCTGAAAAGCAGATCTGATGCGGGCATTGGCGGCTCTTCTGGCCGTTTTGACCGGACCGGTTTCCGCCGAAACGATCCTGTCGGCTGAATATGCCGGTCCAACAGAGCGCTATGCGCATGGCATCCTCGGGGATGCCATTGAATGGTCAGAGTTGCATATCACGACCGATGGCACCGATCCTGGTGCGATCAAGCAGGATGCCGTCAGCCGCCAAAAGCAATACGAGATTCGCTTGCCGTTTGACCGCGTCTTTGAAGATGTCGCGCCACGGCTGGCTGATCTTGATGGTGATGGCGCGCCAGAGGTTATCGTGGTGGAAACGCAGGTCGCAACCGGCGCCCAACTGGCGATCTATAATGAGAGCGGCAAAATCGCGGCCACCCCGCATATCGGGCGGACAAATCGTTGGCTGGCCCCCATTGGTGCCGCCGATCTGGATGGCGATGGTCATATCGAAATCGCCTATATCGACCGGCCCCATCTGGCCAAGACCTTACGGGTCTGGCGGTTCAGGGACGGGGCGTTGACCGAAATCGCCGCCGCCTCCGGCCTGACCAATCACCGGATCGGGGAACGGGACATCGCGGGTGGTATCCGCGATTGCGGCAACGGGCCGGAAATGATCACGGCAACCGCTGACTGGTCACGGGTCGTGGCTGTCCGGCTGGTCGATGGTGTGCTAGAGGCGCAGGCTGTCGGCCCGCATGAAGGGCGGTCATCCTTCGCCACCGCGCTCAACTGCTGATAATCACAAGCATTCCCAACAGCACGGCAATCTCTGTCACTTGCTGGGTGGCCCCCAGAATGTCGCCGGTCTGACCACCGATCTTGGCCCGGGCGATGCCCATACAGGCCAACACCGCAGCCTCTGCAATCACGGCCAACAACAACCCCCACCAGCCCCAAAACAGGAAAGCCGCGACCAGCGCGATGAGCGCGGCAACACCCGCCGCCCCGGCGGATGGGCGTCCGACCGATTGGCTCAACCCGTCCGGGCGGGCATGGGGCAGGGCCGCCATCAACCCGGTCACGCAAGCACGGCTCAACATGGCTGCTGTAATCAACCCCGCCCAATGCAACCCAGCGACAACCAAAGTGGTGATCGCGCTCCAGCGCAGCAGGAACGCCAGCACCAATGCGGCAACACCATAAACGCCAATATGGCTGTCCTTCATGATGCCCAAGCGCTGTGCGGCGTCCCAGCCGCCCCACAAACCGTCGGCACTGTCTGCCAGCCCGTCCTCATGCATGGCCCCGGTGATAATCACCAGCGTGGTCAGGGTCAGCGCCGCCGCGACCGCCGCAGGCAGGCCCAGCCAAAGCGCGACACTTGCCAACAAGGCCGCAACCGCGCCAATAACCAACCCCGCCACCGGATAGGCCCAGGCCGCCGCCGCCCCGCGTGCCGTGGCCTGTTCAACATCCACCGGCACCGGCAGGCGGCTCAGCAACCCCAACGCGGCGGGGATGTCTTGCAGCTTGATCAGGGGGGGCGTGTCGCTGTTGGGCAATGTGAGGTCCTTTGTGGTCTTTTCATCCGTTCCTTGATCGTTAGACAGGTGCAAAGCTTTCTGCAACGAGGACCTGATGCCCGCACCTTTCACGACCCTGCCCGAATTCCGCGCCACACTTGCCAAAGCATCCGGGCCAGACGCCGCAGCGCTTGCCGGGGCGCAGGACCGGAACGGGCAGTTGACCAAACCGCCCGGCGCGTTGGGACGGCTGGAGGATCTGGCGATCTGGTATGCGAGCTGGCGGGGCAACCCGCGCCCCACGATTGCAGCACCGCAGGTGATTATCTTTGCAGGCAATCACGGGGTCTGTGCGCAAGGCGTGTCTGCCTTTCCGGCAGAGGTGACAGCCCAGATGGTCGCGAACTTCGAGCATGGTGGGGCGGCAATTAATCAGCTGTCAAAAGCGTTTGGCGCGAAAATGGATGTCCATGCCTTGGCTCTTGACACACCAACCGCCGATTTCACACGCGCACCGGCGATGACAGAGGCGGACGTGATCAGCGCCCTGCAAACGGGCTGGAACGCGGTCGACCCGGATGCCGACCTGCTGGTCACCGGCGAAATGGGGATCGGCAACACGACATCGGCGGCGGCCATTGCCATGGCCTTGTTTGGCGGGCAGGCCAGTGACTGGACAGGGCGCGGCACCGGGGTTGATGACGCTGGCCTGACGCGCAAAACCGATGTGGTGGCCAAGGCCATTAGCCTGCATCGCCATGATGATGGGTTAGAGGTGCTGCGCCGTTTGGGCGGGCGGGAACTGGCCGCCATGGCCGGGGCGATCGCCGCCGCAAGGGCGCATCGCATTCCGGTGATCCTGGACGGGTTCATCTGCACTGCCGCCGCCGCCACGCTGGCGGCGGCGCAAGACGGGGCGCTGGATCACACGGTTGCGGGACATCTTAGCGCCGAAGGCGCGCATCACAAACTGCTGGACGCGCTGGATAAAGAACCGCTTTTGAAGCTCGGGTTACGGCTGGGCGAAGGGTCAGGGGCCGCATTGGCCATCGGCGTGCTGCAAGGGGCCATCGCCTGCCATTCCGGCATGGCCACGTTCGCAGAAGCCGGGGTCAGCGACGCCTGAACGAATGCCGCTTCACCCGTCCCGGACATGATCCGGGACCTCCGCCCGAAGGCGCCGTTCTCCGCGTGCTGCGTGTCAACGAACGGCATGCCAATTTATGAACGCTGACCCAAACCGTTGGCAACGTCGTGACAGACCGGAAGGGCCGATGACAATGCTAAAACTGCTCACATTGCGCGTCTCTGACCCCGCGGGGCAAAAACGGTTCTACTGCGACGTTTTGGGCATGCGCGACCGCGGCGCGGGATGTGTCGGCTATCATGAAAAACAAGTTGCGCTGCGATTTGTACTTGCACAAACGCCCTACACGCCACATGCCAGCGACCTGTATTGGAAGATCGCCATATCTGTGCCCAATATTGAACTGGCCTGCACGCAACTTCGCAAAGCTGGTGTCACATGCTCTGATCCCCGCCAATTCGAGGATGTCGGATATCTCGCCCATTTCAGCGACCCAGAAGGCTTCGCGATCGAACTCATTGACCATGCGTTCAGGGGCGAACGACGCAACATAGCGGGGGACCCAAACCTGCTGGGCGGAGGCGCAAGTCTGAACCTGGTGACGCTGCGAACGGCCGATATCGATGCGGTAGAGCCGACACTGCTGGGGTGGGGCATGCGAAAACTTTCAGTCCAGCCGCTGCCTTCTTACGGTTTTACACTTCATTTCTATGGATTCACCAAAGATGACCCGCCGAATGACACCCTGACCGCAATCGTGAACCGCACATGGGTGTACCGGCGCAGTTACACCATGCTTGAGCTTCAACATGTCGGCGCACTCAGGCAAGAGACCGTGCCGCCCGACGACGCTGGCGGGTTCGAAGGCCTGACATGCGCGTCAACAACTCCCTTCCCACCGCTGCCGCGGCTCGGCATAAACTGGGCGGCCCCGGGGGCCTGACCCCAAACGATAGCCGACAGATAAAATCGGTATAATACGTCAAAAAACCGGTCGACCGGACCGGAACCTGATGTCAGCCATCAGGGCCGGTCACAACGTCCGATTGTGTCATTTTGTCTGGCTTTCATTGGCCTGCTGACGGGTCGCCAATGCGGTTTCAAGATCATTGTCCAACTCCTTGGCACGTTTGACATATTCGGGAACCTCGGACACCGGTACGCCCGGACGCCACAGCTCTGCCAGTTCGCGCAGCGCCTTGCGGTCATGCTGATAGAATGTCTGCTCGGCCTCTGCCGCCTCGAAGCCGTTCAACCCCAGATTTTCCAACGCATAGCGGCCTGCGCGCAATGAACTGTCAAACATCTCGCGGGTGATATCGTTGGCGCCAGCCGCATAAAGCTCGTACACATGGACCCGGTCCCGGGCGCGGGCGACAATATGCAGATCGGGCCGGGCCTTGCGGGCATAGGCGACCAGTTTCACAGCCGACGCCTTGTTATCGATTGCCACAACAAGAACCTTGGCATCCTCCAGCCCGGCGGCATTCAGCAGGTCGGGCCGGGTCGGATCGCCGAAAAACCCGCGAAACCCGAATTTGCGCATGGTCTGCACGGCGGTCAGGTTGCTGTCGATGATAACGGTCGAAAACCCGGCACTTTGCACCAGCCGGTTCACGATCTGTCCAAACCGGCCAATGCCCGCAATAATAACGGTGCCTTGCTCATCGACCTCATCATCTTCGACATGTTCGTGATCGGTCATGCGACGGCTGACCAGCTCGTAGACAATGAATAAAAGCGGGGTAATCAGCATCGACATGGCGACAATCAACAGGATCTGATTGGCCAGGCCCGCGCTTAGAACGCCTTGTTGAAGAGAGAATGACACAAGGACAAAGCCAAACTCACCCGCCTGCGCCAGCCCCAGCGTGAACAACCACCGATCCTTGCCGCGTACCTTGAAAATCAAGGACAGGACGTAAAGGATCGCCCCCTTGATCAGCATGACACTGGCCGCCATCAGCATGATGTAACCCGGTTTGTCAAACAGCAGGGTAAAGTTGATACCCGCGCCCACGGTGATGAAAAACAGCCCCAGCAACAGACCCTTGAACGGGGCCAGATCGCTTTCCAACTCATGCCGGAATTCCGAGTTCGCCAGAACCACACCGGCCAGAAACGTGCCCAGGGCAGGCGACAGGCCAACCATGCCCATCAGCACGGCGATGGATACGACAATCAGCAGGGCAAGCGCGGTATACATCTCGCGCAGCCGGGCGTGATGGATATAGCGAAACACCGGGCGGGTCAGAAAGACACCGGCCAGGATCACCGCAGCCACAGCACCCAACGTGACCAGCGTAACGCCCCAACCGGGCAGGTCCGCCACAAGGCTCATCATGGCGTGATCATCGGTATGCGCGGTGGCGCGCTGCAACGACCCGTCAGGGTTCATGGTCAGGATTGCAGGCACAGCCAAAAGCGGCAGGATCGCCAGCATCGGGATCACCGCAATATCCTGTGTCAGCAGAACAGAAAAGGTCGCGCGCCCGCCACCGGTCTGCATCAATCCCTTTTCATCAAGTGTTTGCAATACGATAGCGGTCGAAGATAAAGCAAAAATCATGCCAATGGCCAGCGCGACTGACCAGACGTAACCCATCGCCATCGCCCCGCCCATAATCGCGACGGTGGTGACGGTCACCTGCAACCCGCCAAGGCCCACCAATCTGTGGCGCATGTCCCACAAGGTGCGCGGTTCCAACTCCAACCCGATCAGGAACAGCATCACCACCACACCAAATTCGGCGAAATGCTGCAGGTCTTTGGCCTCTGTCCCGACCAATCCGGTCACCGGACCAATGACGATCCCGGCCAGCAGATAGCCCAAAACAGACCCAAGCCCCAATCGAGCGGCCAGCGGCACGGCGATCACCGCAGCGCCGAGATAGATCGTGGCCTGAAAAAGGAAAGATTCCATTGATGGTTACTCGGGATTTGCGATGGGCTGCGCTGCTAATGCAGTCTACTCTGCCAAGGATGATTTAAAAGGGCGCATTCGGGCTTTTCTGCCGGGCCTTCAACAAATTGATGGTCTAAGTTGCCCCCATGTCCAAACCGCCCATCTCTGCCACGCTACGCCAATTGCTGATCGCGCAGGTTCCGGCCGACTTTGCCGATTGGCTGGATTTCGTCGCCATTGGTGCATTGCTTGCTTATGTCTGGACAGTCGATCCTTTCGTCTTTGCGCTGCTCGCCGTCAGCATGGGGTTGCCCTATCTGATCATCGGGCCTGTTGCCGGGGTTGTGGTCGATCAATCGGGCATCAGACAGATCCTGATCCTCAGCAATATTGGACGGGCCATCGCCACGGCGGCGCTTGTCCTTGCGCCTAACTGGCAGGTCTTGCTGCTTGTCGTGGCCCTACGGTCCGGTGTTGATACATTCTACACCCCCGCCAAACAGACCGCCATTCAGGCGCTGACAGATGCGGATGACCGCACCCGGATCAACGGCATCAGCCATGCGATCAATCAGGCGTCCAAGATCGTGGCACCAGCCCTAGGGGGTGGGTTGCTGATCTGGTTCAACCCGCAAAACATCTTTGCCATCAATGCACTGATCTCTGTGCTTGCGGCTGTTCTGCTGTGGCGATTGCCGGTCATCAACCGCCCCGCGGCGGACGCCGAAGACGCGATGGGCATCCGACAAAACCTGGTGGCTGGCATTGATGTGGTGCGCAAAACGCCGATCCTGCGATCAGCACTTGTGATGATGGGTGCGGGCTATTTTGCGATGTTCTTTTACGACACGCTTATCGCGCCCATGACCCGTGATCTGGGCTATACCGAAACCATCCTTGGGCTATCACTGGCCGCTGTCGGGGCGGGGGGCGTGCTGGGGGCGCTGGCCCTCGGGACGGGGCAGGCAGATAGGCGGCCCTTCGTGCTTGTCGCCATCGGCTCTGGGATTGCGGCTGTGATTATCATCGGCATCGGCTTGTTTGAGGTGACGGGCAAACCGCTGGGCCATATCGTTTTTATCGGGCTGTTCGGGCTGCTTGGGTTCTGTACCGCCATGACGGTTGTACCCTTCCGCACGGTGATCCAGAACAATGTCAGCAGCGCACGGATCGGGCGGGTCACAGCACTCAGCGAGGCGCTCAACACTATCGCCCTTCTGACGGCGCCCTTCATCGGGGCGGCCATCGCAGCGACTTATTCCATTGGGGCTGCGTTTATTTGCGGCGGTGGGGTGATGCTGCTGGTTGCGATCCGGGCCGCATATTTACGCGACCGCAGCTAAATCGGCAGCGGGGCGTCTGATTTGACACGTTCCATCACGATCTGACTTTGCACGCGGCTGACGGCGGGATGGGGCAGCAGAACCTGCTGTACCAGATTGTTCAGCGCGGTCAGATCGGTGCAGTAAATCCGCAGCAGATAATCCGCCTCACCAGTCAGGGTCCATGCGCCAACCACCTCAGCACAGGTCTGGGTCAAACGAACAAAATCACGGGCATTTTGTTCGGTATGGGTGGCCATCACGATCTGGATAAACGCCTCAACCGACAGGCCCAGCTTATCGGGTGACAGATAAGCGCGATAACCGGCGATATAGCCCTCCGCCTCCAACCGCTGACGGCGGCGGCCCGCTTGCGAGGTGGACATGTTCAAGCGCTCGCCCAGTTCCTGCGCAGTCTGGGTCGCGTCGCGCTGCAAGGCGGCCAGCAGTTTTTCGTCAGTCGGGTCAAGCATCATGCGCATCTTCCGCGTCTAGGTCCATAATCACGCACAAACCGCGCGCAAATTCGTTCCAACCATTATCATTTTGCCAAAAATACTCAAGCATCCTGCGCTATCATCGCGTCAAACGCCGAACAAAGGAGACTTCACCATGGGACCTTTCCCGCACGACGCCCCCAAGGCCACGATCAGCGCAGACAATCCGGCAGGCACAGATGGGTTCGAATTTGTCGAATTCGCCCATCCAGAGCCGCAGACACTGCGCGACCTGTTCAGCAAGATGGGCTACACCCACACCGCCACGCATAAAACCAAGGATATCGAGCTTTGGCAGCAGGGTGACATTACCTACATCATTAACAATGACCCAAACAGCCACGCACGGACGTTTGTCGAAGAACACGGGCCCTGCGCCCCATCCATGGGCTGGCGGGTGGTGGATGCGCGACATGCGTTTGATCACGCGGTCAAGAATGGCGCGACCCCTTACGAAGGGGACGGCAAAACCATGGATGTGCCTGCCATCGTCGGGATCGGCGGCAGCCTGATCTATTTCATTGACCAGTATTACGAGGCGAACCCCTATAATGACGCATTTGACTGGGTCGCCAAGGCGCACCCTATCGGCGTCGGCTTTCACTACCTCGATCACCTGACCCATAACGTCCACAAGGGAAATATGGATGTCTGGTTCAAGTTCTATGGCGATCTCTTCAATTTCAAGGAAATCCGGTTCTTTGATATCGAGGGCAAGTTCACCGGCCTGTTGTCGCGCGCGCTGACATCGCCTTGCGGGCGGATTCGCATCCCGATCAACGAAGACCGGGGCGAAACCGGGCAGATCGTCGAATACCTCAAACGCTACAAGGGCGAAGGCATCCAACACATCGCCGTTGGCGCGCATGACCTTTACGAGGCGACAGACGAGATCGCCGAACGCGGTATCAAATTCATGCCCAAACCACCCAGCACCTATTATGACCTCAGCCATGAACGGGTGGTGGGCCATGACGAACCGCGCGACCGGATGGAAAAGCACGGCATCCTGATCGATGGCGAAGGTGTGGTTGATGGCGGCGAAACCCGCATCCTGCTGCAAATCTTCTCCAAGACGGTCATCGGGCCGATCTTCTTTGAGTTCATCCAGCGCAAAGGCGATGACGGGTTCGGTGAAGGCAACTTCAAGGCGCTGTTCGAAAGCATCGAGGCCGATCAGATCGAGCGCGGCGTGCTGGAAGCTGGCTAGAGCGCGGGCGTAGAATGACACTGTCCCGGGCTTGACCCGGGACCTCCAACCGAACCTGACGTCGAGGTCCCGGGTCAAGCCCGGGACGCGTCACGTCAACATGCGCTATGGCGCACATCCGACATGTTGGGCTTAGCTGTTGGGCACCTGCAACGCATAGGTGCGGCCACGTTTGACATAGTTCAACGCATTGTCGCCGATGGCTGTCACCTGACCACCATCCAGCGAACTGCCAATCTCGACCCGGACATAGCTGCCATTGGACAAACGGACCAGGGCGCGCCGGTCATTGGGGCGGCCATAAACCCCGATCAGGTTAATATCCCGCAGGCGGATGGCGTCGTCCTGGGTGGCGGCCCGGGCGACACCGCCGGGCGTCGGGCCGGTATTGCGGGGGGCCGGCGCGGCGGCGGCGGCAGGTTGCCGTGGGGCCGGGGCTGCAGCCGTCTGCTGTTGTGGCTGCTGACGTTCCAGCCGTTGCCGGGCATTTGCGACCACAGTGGCAAAGTTGCGCGGGCGGGTTTCAGGCCTGCGCGATGCGCCAACGGCCCGGGGTGTCATATCAATAAAGGGCGCGTTGGCCTCTTCCTCTGCAATACCTGCGATCACCGATGTGATGTCGGGATTGCTGGGCAAATCAGCAGGCGGGCTGGCGAGTGCTGATGGCCGTGGGCGCGGGCGCAGACCAGCCAATGTGGTGGCCCCTGCGGACGCTTCTTCTGTCACGGCTGCACCATCGGCCTCCGGGGTCAGTCCGGCAAGTGATACCGCGCCGGGTGTGGCGTCGTCCGGTGCCGTCTGCACAGCCACTTCCGGCAAAGCCGCGTTTGCGGGGCGCAGCGGCGGGGTCGTGGGCGGTGGACCTGCGATGATCACAACGCCCTCGGGTGCAGGGGCAAGGACCGACATGCGATCCAGATCTTCTGCCGTCAATGTCGGGCGGGTGCGGACCGTCAGATCGGGCAATCCGGCAAAGACCACGGCACCTTCGGGGGTGACCGCACCTTCCGGCGTCGCTGCGACAAACCCATCATCGGCAATCTCGAACTGGACGTCGGGCGGTGGCGGATCGGCGGGGGCCACAAAGGTCAGTTCCGGTTCCAGCACCTCTGCATCGGGCACAATCGGCTGCGCCACCTTGGCTGGGGCGGTGGCGGCTTCCGGCAATACAATGCCGTTGGGCAAGGTTGCTTCAGGTATGTCGACGATACGCGGGGCGCGTTGCCAGACACCGGTCGCAGCATATATCTGGGCGGCTTCATCGGGGCTCAGCACACGGCCACGCAAAACCGGCACGCCAGGCTCTGCCTGGGCCACGTCCTGCGTTGGCGCCGCTGGCATCGGGGTCACCTCTGGCAACACCGCATCAGGCGCACCGGCGACAAGGGCCGGGGCATCGCGGTCTGCAGGCGCCGCGGGCAGCAGCGTTGGCAAATCAAGGACCAGATCAGATGTGGATGGGGTCGGTTCTGGGCGCGGCTCCAGCAGTGCAAGCGCCGGACCGGCAGCATCATCTTGGGGCAGGGTGGCAGCATCAGCCGGGGCAGCCTGTGCAGCGGGATCACCGGGTATATCCTCTGGCCCGGCAGGTCCATCCGCGCCGAACTGCATCCAGGCCAGCAGACCGGCAAGGGCAAAGCTGGCCGCAATCGCGGTGCCGACCAGAACCTTGCGCGACACGGCCGGTTTCGCAGCGGCAGCAGGGCGATTGCGGACTGGTGCCACGGGGGCAACAGGGCCAGACGCCGCCGCCGCAATTTTTGCCATGCCATCAGGGGCAGGCGCAACCTGCGTCAGCGTGCCGACAACCCGACGGCGGGCACGGCGCTTATATTTCGGACGAGCCGTGTGATATTCACCAATGATCCGATCTACCGGAATCGAAAAGGTCGGCATGCGCAACGCGGGTGCAACGGCAACAGGCGCTGGGGCGCTGACAGGTTCCGGCTGTGGTTCAGGGGCCGCATCCGCCGCCATCTCCGGCTCATTTTCCGCGACATCAGGCGCCGTAGGTGTATCAGCAGCATCGTCTGCGGCCTCAGCCGAAACAGGTTCTTGGGGTGGCGTGTCGTCAGATACCGTTTCCGCGACAGCGTCCTCTCCTTCGGCAACATCAGCCGGTGCCGCGACCGGTTCTTCGTCCGGCACCTCTTCCACTTCTTCCGGCAACGGCGTTTCAGGCAAAACCGCGTCTTCGGTCACCGGTTCCGGTGCAACCTCCTCGGTGGCAGGTTCATCCGCATCATCGTCCGTGACCTCAGCCAGAACAGGCTCTTCCGCCTTCTCAACCTCAACCTCAACCTCAACCTCAGCCACGTCCGGCGCCGTTTCTTCGGGTTCGGTAACCTCTGCCACCGGGGGCGGATCACTATGCGGGGCAAGCAGGGTTGCCAGATCGGGTTCTTCGGTTTGTGGCAGTTCGTCTTCGGGGATATCAAAGATCAGCAGGCGGGACCGGACCCGCGTGCCGACAATCATGATGGGCAGGATGTCACGCTCGACCGTGGCACCCATGCCCAATACATCGGTCATCGTTGCCGTGGGGCCGAAAAACACCTCACTTTGGAATGTGAACGGATCGGGGATCGCCACAAAACAGACCGGGTTGAATTTATGGGCGCGGGCAAAGCTTTCAGCCTCTTGCAGGGTTTCACGGGCAACGGCGGCGATATGGGTACGGCCGCCCCGGCGTTCGCAATCAATGACCAGCTCATCCAGATTATAGGGGGTCGCCCCATCAACCGCGTGATGAATATCTTCATCCGTGGTCTGGGTGGTATCCAGCGCCATATATTTGATCTGATCCAGCGGGATAACCAGCTTTGTGCGCAGCCCGCCGGGCTCCAGCGCCAGTGCCTTCTTGCGCAGATCGGCCAGAACCGCATCCAGATCATCCGCCTGCACATCCGCCTCGCCGACAAGGCGCCAGCCACCTGTCACACGGTGCAACAGCTGAATACCTTCGAACGAGAGCGACAATGCGAAATTCGTGGTCATGCGCGGCATCTATCAAATTGTAAGCAATGGCAAAACGCGTTTAGCCATCAATAGTTAATGTTACAGCAGAAACCCGCCCACGCCAAGTGGGCGGGGCGGGCTGCAACCCGACATCGGCGCTGGGCTGGCGCAATACACGCGCTAGGCGGTGGCCTTTGCCAGGGCCTGATCCAGATCGGCAATCAGATCATCGGCATCCTCGATCCCGATGGACAGACGCACAATACCGGGGCCCGCACCCGCAGCATCTTGCTGTTCGGCGGTCAACTGGCGGTGGGTGGTGCTGGCGGAATGGATGATCAGGCTGCGGGTATCGCCCAGATTGGCGACATGGCTGAAAATCTCAAGGCTATCAACCAGCTTCACACAAGCATCATAGCCGCCCTTCACGGCGACCGTGAACAAGGCGCCGGCCCCCTTGGGGCAGATCTTCGGCACCAGCTTGGAATAAGGCGAACTCTCCAACCCCGCATAGGTCACGTAATCGGTGCGCGGATCATCCTCCAGCCATTTGGCGACTTTCATCGCGTTCTCGACATGGCGATCCATGCGCAGGGACAGCGTCTCAATCCCCATCAACGTATAATGGGCAGCCTGCGGGTTCATCGTCATACCCAGATCGCGCAGACCAATGGCAATCCCGTGAAAGGTAAAGGCCAGCGGGCCAAAGGTCTCTGCAAATTTCAACCCGTGATAAGCAGGCTCAGGTTCGCTGAGGCTGGGGAATTTGTCATTCGCAGCCCAGTCAAACTTGCCGCTATCCACCACACAACCGCCCGTGACGGTGCCATTGCCGGTCAGATATTTGGTTGTGGAATGGACCACCAATGTGGCGCCATGTTCAATCGGGCGGCACAGATAAGGGGTGGCGGATGTATTATCGACAATCAGTGGAATACCGGCTTCATCCGAAATGGCCGAGATTGCATCCAGATCGGTGATATGGCCACCCGGATTGGCAATCGCCTCGCAGAACACGGCACGGGTATTGTCGTCAATCGCGGCCTTCACGGCATCATGATCATCAAAATCAACAAATGTGGCCGACCAGCCAAAGCGTTTGATCGTCTGGGAAAACTGGGTGACCGTGCCGCCATACAAACGGCTGGAAGCAACGACATTCATCCCCGGCGCCATCAGTGGAAACAGCGCCATCAGCTGCGCGGCGTGACCTGATGAACAGCACACAGCACCAGCACCACCTTCCAATGTGGCAACGCGTTCCTGCAAGGCGGCCACGGTGGGGTTCGTCAGGCGGGAATAAATATATCCGACCTCTTGCAAATTGAACAAGGCAGCGGCGTGATCGGCATCGCGGAACACATAGGCCGTGGTCTGATAAATCGGCACCTGCCGGGCACCGGTGGCCGGGTCAGGGCGGGCGCCTGCGTGAATTTGCAACGTGTCAAAACCGTAGGTCGGATCAGCGGACATTTTCGTCTCCCTCAAAATGGTTGGGCATGGTGTATGCGCAAATGCAAAGGCGCTCAACGGCAAAGCCGCCTAGTGAAAACCCTGCACCGGCGCTGCGGCATTCAGTACCGGGCGGCGCAGCGTCAATGTCCGGCGGGCCTCTTGCGCCAGCCCAAGTTTCATCAGCACATTGACATAAGCCAGTTCAATCAGATCGCGCTGTGCGCGGCTGCCGCCCAGACGTTCGGTCGTGGCCATCACGTGGCCCAGCTCGTCCAACGCAGCACCCCAATCCTCCCGCGCAATTGCACCCCAGGCCTTTGCCACGGGGCGGACCAGATCACCGGCAAAGCCTTTGGCGGTCTCGGCAATATGGGCAAGCCGGTCGCCATCGCCCGCCATCGCGTGGCTTAACGCTGCATGCATATCGGCAAAGCTTTGACCGGTTTGCGGGAAAAACCGGGCGGCATAATCGCTCAGTTCTTTCCAGCGGGCCGGGGCAACCGTCAGACCGGCAATCTGGGCGCGGTAAAGAATGGCGGCTGTATCGGTCAGCACATTGATCGGCAGACTATCAGATGTGCCCGGCGCAACGCCCGCATCCACAGCGGCCCACATCGCCTGCTCATCGCCGTCATGCAAGGCCCAAAGGGCAACGTGCCAGCTCATGTGGCCATGCAGAACTGCGCGCTTGTCATAGCCATCCATCCAATCGTTCAGGTAACGGCGGCCTGCGGCAATATCACCTGCCTCATATTGGGCATGAGCGCGGAAATGGGCACCATTCGCGTTGCGGGGGTTGAGTGCCAATGATTTATCCATCAACGCCTTTGACGCCGCAATCTGCCCGGTTTCGCACAGTGACAGCGCATGCATCGACATCATCCACCAATCGCCCTCGTAATGCGGCAGCAATGCCTCGGTATAGGCAAGCAGCTCTGCCTCGCGACCGACCTCGCCCGAAAAGCCGATCAACCCAAACACATTGGTGCAAAGCTGGGCCGCCATCGCATCGCGGGGGTGGTCGCGCATATGGGACTTGATCGCATCGCGTGCGACAACCGGCTTGCCGTCCAGCAAGAATGCAAATGCACCGATATGGGCGCGTTCCCGGTCATCGGCAGCGGGGGCCAGTTCCTGCGCGCGGGCAAGGGCGGTTTTTGCGTCGGGCATACGTCCGGCCATCATCAATGACCGGGCCAATGCCGCATGGCCCAATGCGAAATCAGGATCAGCACTCACCGCCGCGGTAAAGGCATCGGTCGCACCGTAATCGGCCCCAAGGAATATCTGCACCCCTGCGTCATAGTGATCGCGCGCATCCGGGTTCCTGGTGGAAATCCGGTTCCCATAAGCGTCATCCAGCATCACTCGTCACCTCCACCACACATGTCGTATTGTCAGCTTGGCAGATTTTTGCGCTGACCAGAAGTATGGGCAGCACAAATAAGGGTTCGCGGGACAATCAGATAAAATCGCTAAGCGCTTTCAGCACCTGATCCGGTGCTTCCAATTGCGGCAGATGACCAATCCCGGGCAATACCTCAAACCGATCCTGCCCGATCAAACGTCCCAGCGCGCGACCGCGCGCAATCGGTATCCACGGATCATCGGCACCCCAGATGATTTTCACAGGGCAACGGATATCGCCAAACATCGGTTCGACCTCGGCTGTATAAACTTCATCAGCCTGCGCAAACTGGCGGTAAAAGCTCAACGCGCCCTCGGCAGTCAGCCAGGGGGCTGCCAATTGCGAAAAATCATCATCAGAAAGGTCCGAGACAAGCGCGCCTTGGATATAGGCTTTTACAATCGCCGCGTGAATATGCGGCGGCAGCCCCTGAAAGGCCGTAACATGTCGCCCCACATGGTCAAAGAATGCCGATCCCCATGGACGCATGGCAACAACATTCATCAGGACATAGCGTTCAAACGCGCAGCCATGCAAAAGATGCGCGCGCAACGTGGTCGCGCCACCAAAATCATGCGCAATGACGGTCGGCCGTTCCAGACCCCAATGGGCCATCATCTCTCCAAAGACGCGGCCTTGCACATCAAGGGATGTGCGCTGTTCGGCCCGTTTTTCCGACTGGCCGTAACCGGGCATATCATACCAGTGAACGGTGAAGTTTTCAGCAAGCCGGGGAATGATCCGATGCCATGAAAAGGACGACCATGGCCAGCCATGCGCCAGAACAAGGTTCGGGCCGGCACCGGCACGCCCGGCGGCAACCTGTCCCGCGCTTGTGGCATAGCTTTCCGTTAAACCCCAGACCGCCATCTGTTCCACCCTCCGCCGCTTCGCCGATAAAAGGGTAGGGGCGTCTGGCGACCGTGTCCAACGACATACCTTAACGCCGCATTCACGTTTTGACCGCACGCAGGGTTAATCAGCGGATTTGCCGATTTGGGGTCCGACGCTTTGCCGACGTCTGGCCGACGCTTTGCAGACCGGCTTTTTCGGCCAAAACCCCTGCATTAACGATGATTCGTAAGATTTGCGCGGGCATCGGTGTTGCGCAGCCCCGGCCCGACCACCGAACGTTGCGCGGGCTACCCGTTTGCACCGGTCAAAGCGGCGCTGATCTGGTCCAACACGGCGGCCCCGTAAGACAGGTTACCATGCATGATATCGGCGTCCGGCTGCGGTATGTCGCCCTGCACCGACAGCCTGATCGCGCCGTCCATATAGAGCGCGCGGGTCAGCAGATGGCTTTTGATTGTAAAGCCCGGTTGGTCAAGATACCGGATATTCCTGTCGTCGAAACAGGCCTTTGCCAGCGTTGCATACTTATCCGACAGCACCGCCCCGTCGCCCTGCTTGATCGCGCGTTTCTGTGCCAGAAGCTTGTGTTCTTTCAATGGCATAAGCGCCTCGGATGGGCGGGGTGCCGTCGCAACAAGGATCGGTTTGTCGCTTTGGTTGCGCAAGGCATCGCCTAACTGGCCAGCCACGCTATGGCTGATCCGATGGGATAAAACCGCATCCACCGCCGGCTCTGACAGCAGCGCCCAACGGACGGGTTTTGCAAAATCATGATCCGCCATTGACGGCAAACCAACCCAACGCACCTGCCCATAAACATAACCGATCATGTGATGGCCGATGTCGCCACCACTGATGACAAATGCATCAAACTGGTCCAGATCAAGTGTATCAGCGCCCGTCATATGCTGCATATTGTGTCGTAAATCGGCAGAGCTCGGCACCATCACGCTGCCTTCCATGCGATGCTCCAACAGCCGCTGACCCGTTGCACCAACAAATGTGATGTCCAGATCAGGCCACGCCGCAGGCTCTGCACGACAAGCACTCCAAACTGCGGCCAGATGCGATGTGCCAAAGATACAAAGGCGGATCACGGTGCGAAAACCTGCAACATGGCCTCCTCGCAATGCAGGTCCTCTTCAGGCGTATCAGGCGGCGCCTCGGCCCCAGCCATATCCAGCCCATGTGCTGCGAAAAAGGTCTGCATCACACGCGCCACACCTTCGGATGCAACGTTGCGCTGATCCTTGGCAAACCAAGGGCCACCCGCCACAGCAGAGGTGACAATTTCATAAGCAGGGAAGTAATCCGCGTCAGCATTGCCTTGCACATATGCACCCGCCGCTGCCCGCAACGTGGATTTCGCCTCGGTGGTTGCAGCCAGCACATGTTGACCTGTCGCCGTCGCGGTCAAAGGCACGGGGGAGACCGTCAGAAGTAATTTCATATCCGGCTGAAATTGCTGCAAAACCGCGGAGATTTGGGCCAGATCATCCATGATTTCGGCAAAGCTGAACTGTTGCAACTTGTGACGATCAGGGTCGAACTGCCCCGCTATCACACCCGGACAAACCGGTAGGGTGCGACCTGTTTGCAGGTCGATCCATGCTTCTGTCAGGCCAAGGGTGAAGATAAATATATCAGTCTGTTCAAACAGTTGCGACACGCGCATCAGGTGAAAGCGACGATGATCCAGCACCTCTTGCACCGTGGCAAGGCCGCCGGGTTCGACGGCCGGGCGCAGCGCATCAAAATACTGCCCACCATGTTCCCAGACCAGTTGCGGGTCGGGGTCGGGAGCCTGCACCTCTTGCAGCAGTTCCACCAGCTGACGCGGCGTGTAGATATTGCCGTAACGCGCGCTGTAGATGCCGTATCCATAATGACGGGCAACCGTTTCAGGCATGCGGCGCAAGGGTGGTTCGGTGTCAACGATCATGCAATCCGCACGCCGCAGCGCGGCCCCGATATGCTGGGCAAAACAGCTTCCGGCGGTGGCAATACCGGTGTCGGCATCAATCGCAAATTTCGGCATATAAAGACCGGCAATCGTCCCATCGTCATCGGGCAAGGTGCCACTGCGCCAGAAGGCTTTGGCAGGAAAATCACAATAGGGACGCGACATGGTTGGACGTGTTCCGGCAAGGGTCCGGGTCACCCTAACGCCGTGGCCGGTATGGCATCAAGCCACCCGGCGGTTCTTGACACTGGCGAACGGGCAGGCCAACGCTGCGGCATGCTTGATTTGCACCCTGTGGGATATGTGATTGGTCTGCTTGTGGCGTCGCTTGGCCTGACCATGCTGGGGCCAATGGTCGCTGACCTTCTGGCGGGCAACGGGCATTGGTTTGTCTTTTTTGAAAGTGCGGTGATCACCGTCTTTGTTGGCGGGCTGATGTCGATCGCCTGTTCCAACGGGGTCACAGCGGGGCTGAGCTTGCGGCAGACCTTTTTGCTGACATCGCTGGTCTGGCTGACGCTGCCGGTCTTTGGGGCGATCCCCTTTGTGCTGGGCGCGACAGAGGCCAGCTTTATCGATGCATTTTTTGAAGCGATGTCAGGGCTGACAACCACGGGGGCGACCGCATTTGGGCAGTTAGACAGCCTGCCTGATGGGCTAAAGCTATGGCGCGGTACGCTGCAATGGTTGGGCGGTGTTGGCATCATCGTTGTGGCCATGGTGTTCCTGCCGGAATTGCGGGTCGGGGGGATGCAGATCTTCCGCTCTGAAGGGTTCGAAACAGGGGGTAAAATCCTGCCCCGCGCGGGTGAGATTGCGACACAGATTTCTGGTATTTATGTCGCGCTGACAGTGGTTTGCACCTTGGCATACACCGCCACCGGTATGGGCGGGTTTGACGCGATTGTGCATGCGATGACAACCGTGTCGACCGGGGGCATGGCGAACTATGACAATTCGTTCGGGGCCTTCGGGGCAGGGGTTCATTACGTGGCCATTGTGTTCATGATCCTGGCCGCCTTGCCCTTTGTGCGGTTCGTTCAATTGCTGGCAGGCACGGCGCAGCCACTGTTGCATGACAGGCAGATCAGGGCGTTTTTATCGACACTTGCGCTTTGCGTCTTGCTGGTCGCGTCCTGGCTTTGGGGGCGGGCCGGGTTTATCAGCGAAGGGGCGCTGCGCGACGCATTGTTCAACGTCACTTCGATCATGACAGGGACGGGGTATGCCAGCGCCGATTACATGGGCTGGGGGACGTTCCCGGTCGCGATGTTCTTCTTTATCGGGTTGATCGGGGGCTGTGCGGGGTCCACATCCTGCTCGGTCAAGGTGTTCCGGTATCAGCTGCTCTTTGCCTCGGTCAAAAGCCAGATCCGACAGATCCATTCGCCGCACGGGATTTTCACGCCGCGCTATGATGGCCGCCCGATCAGCGAGGATGTCTTGAATTCGGTCATGGCATTTCTGGTCGCTTTTGTGCTGTCGCTGGGCACTACATCTGTCCTGCTGGGCATGACCGGCCTTGATTTCATGACCTCCGTGTCAGGTGCCGCCGCCGCCTTGGGCAATATCGGCCCCGGTCTGGGGCTGGAGATTGGACCCGCTGGCAATTACGCCAATATCAACGACGCCGCCAAACTGATCCTTGCCATCGCGATGCTTGTTGGTCGGTTGGAAATCATGGTGGTGCTGACCATCCTATCCGTCAAATTCTGGAGAACCTGATGACTGAACGCCCGCTTGGTGCCCAAATTTCGCACATGTTGAAGGATCGCGGTGTCGACGTGATCTTTGGCATTCCGGGTGTCCATAATCAGGAGATGTATCGCGGCATCGAAGAGGCCGGGCTGCGCCACGTGCTGGCGCGCCACGAACAGGGGGCGGGGTTCATGGCCGATGGCTATGCCCGGGCCACGGGCAATCCGGGGGTGGCTTACGTGATCACCGGGCCGGGCCTGTGCAACATCATGACGCCGATGGGGCAGGCCTATTCCGATAGTGTGCCGATGCTGGTGATCTCATCTTGTCTGGATGAAACGGCGGCCAAGCGCGGGCAGTTGCACCAGATGAAAGATCAGGAGGGGGCGGCACGAACCGTGTGTGACTGGTCCGAAACGGCGCGAACGGCGGGGGCGGCCTACGGGTTGATTGATCGGGCCTTCACCGAATTTCAGATTTCGCGCGCTCGCCCGAAACATATCTCTGTCCCAATTGCGCAATTAGAGGCCGTGGCGGACAAGCGTCAAACGCGTGGACCGATTGGGTGCTACGACCTGCGGCCACCCAAGCAAGAAGATGTTAACCGATTTATCGAAAAACTGACATCAGCGCGTAAGCCGCTCTTTGTTTTTGGCGGAGGCGCGACTGGTGCTACATTTGCGATCCGCGAAATCCTGAAGAAAGTGCCTGCCGCGTCTTTCACAACATATGCGGGGCGTGGCATCGTCGATGATAACCCGCTCCATTTTGGGCCCTCACTGGCCCGCCCGGATAGTGCGGATGTGTTCAAAGAGGCCGATTATGTGGTTCTTGCGGGAACCGATATGTCGGAGGTCGACCTGTGGCGGGACGAGGCGGGTTATGACTGTGACACGCATACCATCAATATTGACCCTGAATTACTGACCATTCAGGCGGGACATCATGATTGCACGCGGGTCGATTGTGGCGCTTTCTTCCGTGCTGTGAATGACAAGCTTAAAGCTTCGACAAGCCCAACGGATTGGTCAGTTGATGACATAACAAAACGTCGCAGCAACTGGCGCAATCAGATTGAGGCGGATCGTCCGGGAATACTGGCTGTCGCTGATGCATTGAAAGAGGCATTACCTCAAGATACGCGCATATTCTCTGACATGACGCAGTTTGCTTATGCGGCGAATGAGATCTATCCGCTGTCGTGCCCGAAGCTGTGGCATCATCCATCTGGCTTTGGCACTTTGGGCTACGCGCTGCCAGCGGCCATAGGTGGCAAGATCGGGGTTGGTGACAAGCCAGTCATCGCCATTCTGGGTGACTATGGCTTCCAGTACACCGTGCAGGAATTGGCCGTCGCTGTGGAGTTGGAACTGACCCTGCCCATCATCATCTGGGATAATGGCAAGCTGGGCGAGATTGAGGATAGCATGGTCCGCGCCCAGATCGCCCCGAATGCCGTGATCCAGCGCAACCCGGATTTCTGCAAACTGGCAGAGGCTTACGGGGCAGGCGCTGTCCGCCCCACTGATCTGGCGTCATTTCAGCAGGCGATCAAGGATGCGCTGGCCGCAAAGGGGCCAACGATCATTCACGTCAAATCGGATATCGCGCTTACCAGCAGCTGACCAGAACAGTGATGTCTGCGGCACGCCGTGTCAGCTCAACCGGTGAAATTGGGCCCGCAGGTTCGCGTGTGGTTGCGGCAACGCCCTGACTTGCCAGCACATCAACAATCCGCTGGGCGTCGAGCGAGAAATTCACCTCTGCAGGCAAAACCTGGGTATCGCCATCGGCCCGTGGCAACAGCATCCCGATCACGGCCCCGCTATCGTCAAAGACGGGGCCACCGGTGTCGCCCGGCTGGGGCAGGATGGACAGCCGCTTGATCCGGTCATCGCCGTTTAACCCACGGATGTCGACGATTTGGCCAAAGGTCAGGGTTGGCGCGCTGAGCACCCCATTGAACGGGTAGCCTGCGACGGCAATCTGGTCTTGCAGCCGGGGAACGGCCGTCAGGAACTCGGCCACATTGATCGGCACCAGATTGTCGCGCGGACGCAACAGGGCGATGCCAAGATCATTGTCGGTAAAAATCACCTCTGCATCATCTTCGCGATCATAGGTGATCCGCTGACAGTTCTGGACAGCCTCAGCCGTCGTGAGGACCGTACCATCGGCAGAGACATAAAAGCCGGATCGCGACATTTGCGGTTGCCGCACGGCAAGCCCTGCAACCATATCAATCGCCTGATCCTCGCCCGGGGGGGCGATATCGGGGTCAAGCACGCCATCAAGCCGCTCAAAGCTCTTGTTCATTTCCTCGATGATCCGCAACCGGCGCGCATCATCACCCTGTGGCCACACCAAAGAGAACCCTTTGATGGCACCATTTTGCAATGACACGTTGGTGTAGGAATGGATGCCGTCACCGACCCCTTCGATAACAAAGCCGTTGCGCGCCAGATTGCGCGTGCCCTCGGGCGGGACGATATCAAGGATCTGGAACACCTCATAAAGCCCGACCAACCGGCCTTCATCCCCTTGTTGCGAGATGAATAAAACCTGCGCTTCGGGGATGTCGCCGCTGGCGTCAAAACGAACGAAAGGCGGTTTATATTCGGTAAAGGTGACGACGCCTGTCGGCACTTTCATCCGGATACCCGACGCATCATCGCGCACCAGCCGCATATCCAGACCTTCCAGCACGCTGTTATACTGCTCAAACAACATGACGCGCTGCTTTGTCGTCAGAATGCCAGTGGGTTCCTGATTATTAGCCTCTTGCCAGGCTTGCATCGCCGCCCGGGTGCCGCGTCCGTAAGAGCCATCAATCGCCGCATTATAGAACCCCGCCCAGCGAAGGGCGATTTGCAGATCTTTCTTCTCATCCCGGGTCAAAAGCGCTTCTGACGCGCGGGCTTCCTGTGGGGTTTCGTCAGGGGCGTCGACCGGGTCGTCGGGAATGGCTGCATCGGCAGTTGTCGGGGTCGATGATCGCGGGTTCGCGGGTGCGCTGGGTGCGGTGACCGTGCCACCGATTGGCCAGAACTGCTGTTTGAAGAACTCGCCATCTTTCACAAAACTGTCGGATGGGATGGCACCACGCCGTAACAAGCGGTCCAGCGCGTTTTCGGCACCAAACTGGTCGAAAGGCCCGACAAAAATTCCGTAAAACCCATCGCCAAGATAAAAACCAGCGACGTCATCCAGACGGCGGGCATATTCCCGGGCGCGGTCCTGTGCCCCGGTCAGGGTCTGGCGCGCCTCGATCTGCACCCAGAATCGGTCCTGCGCTGCGGCGGGCAATGCCAATCCAATTGTCCAAAGGATTATCGCAAGTATTCTGATCATTCGCGCCCCAAAATGCCGTCCCGCATGGTTGTCATTGACTGGCCCGCCAAAGCAAAAGACGCAAGTGCAAGCCGCTTAGAATTTTTGCAAATCGGCGAATTAGTCGCAACCCGTTGCCCAATTGACCCTTGCGGCCCATCACCCTATTGAACGCGTAATTGCAGACGAGGGTTAACATGGCGGAAAAACCACGCAGTTTTCAGGAGATCATCCTGCGGCTTCAGAACTACTGGGCCGGGCGCGGCTGCGCCATTTTGCAGCCCTATGATATGGAAGTGGGCGCGGGCACGTTCCATCCGGCCACAACCCTGCGTTCGCTTGGGTCAAAGCCTTGGGCCGCAGCCTATGTGCAGCCATCGCGCCGCCCGACCGATGGCCGTTATGGGGAAAACCCGAACCGGTTGCAGCATTACTACCAGTATCAGGTGATCATCAAACCGTCGCCGTCTGATCTGCAGGATATCTATCTGGGGTCGCTTGAGGCGATTGGCATCGATGCATCCATGCATGACATCCGCTTTGTCGAGGATGACTGGGAAAGCCCAACCCTGGGCGCCTGGGGGCTGGGCTGGGAGGTCTGGTGCGACGGGATGGAAGTCAGCCAGTTCACCTATTTCCAGCAGGTCGGTGGCCATGATTGCAAGCCCGTCTCGGGTGAGCTGACTTATGGTCTGGAAAGGTTGGCGATCTACATTCTGGGGGTCGATCATGTGATGGACATGCCCTTCAACGACCCGCAATCGCCGATCCCGCTGACCTATGGCGATGTCTTCAAGCAGACCGAACAGGAATATGCCCGCTGGAATTTCGATGTGGCTGATACGGATGTGTTGCTACAGCATTTCAAGGATGCAGAGGCTGAGTGCCAGCGCATTCTGGACATGCCAGCGGACGATCCCAAGAAGGACATGAAAATCATCATGGCCCACCCGGCCTATGACCAATGCATCAAGGCGTCGCATGTGTTCAACCTGCTGGACGCGCGCGGGGTGATTTCGGTCACTGAACGGCAGGCCTATATCGGGCGCGTGCGGGCGCTGGCCAAGATGTGTGCCGATGCCTTTGTGCAGACAGAGGCCGGGGGGCAGGCCGCCTGATGGCACGTTTTGCAATTGTGGGGATCGTCGTGCTGGCTTTGATCGCGGGCATCTTGCTCTATTACCAACAGGTTTACGCCTATTACACACCGGTGCAGGCAGAGGCAGCGGATGTGCGTCTGACATCCGTGGTCACCGGCGCGCCGGAGGACGTGATCTATGACAGTTTCCAGGCGATTGACGCCGATAGCAGCCCGCTGCGCTACCGCGCCTGTTTCACCGTCCCGCTGAGCCAGGCGATGCTGACCGAGACTTACGTGATTTACGACAATGCCGAGCCGCGCGTCGCCCCCGGCTGGTTTGATTGCTTTGACGCCGAACAGATCGGCGCGGACCTGTCCACCGATGCAATTGCCTTTCTTGGCGTCGAAAACATCGAATATGGGATCGACCGGATCGTTGCCGTTTATCCCGATGGCCGGGCCTATGCCTGGCACCAGATCAATGAATGCGGCGAGGTTGTTTTTGATGGCAACCCTGTCCCCGACGGCTGCCCGCCGAAACCTGAAAGCGCTGAATAATGCCCGATCTTCTGATTGAACTCTTTTCCGAGGAAATTCCCGCGCGCATGCAAAAACGCGCATCCGAGGATTTGCAAAAGCTGATCACCGATGGGCTGGTCGAGGCGGGGCTGACCTATGCCGGGGTCGCTGCCTTTGCCACACCGCGGCGGCTGACCCTGTCGGTTGAGGGGCTGACAAGTGAAAGCAAAGCCGTGCGTGAGGAACGGCGCGGGCCAAAGGTGGGTGCGCCGGACAAAGCGATTGAGGGGTTCCTGCGTGGTGCAGGTTTGGCCCGTGAGGACCTCGAAATCCGCGATGACAAAAAGGGCCAAGTTTACTTTGCGGTGATCGAAAAGCCGGGGCGCAAGGCGGCGGAGATCATCGCCGAGGTGCTTGAGGCGACGATCAGCAATTTCCCATGGCCCAAATCCATGCGCTGGGGGACTGGCACACTGAAATGGGTGCGCCCGCTGCATTCCATCTTGTGTATCCTGTGTGATGAAGGCGGGGCAGAGGTGGTGCCGCTGGATATTGACGGGATCACGTCGGGCAACACGACCCAAGGTCATCGCTTCATGGCCAAAGGCGCGATTTCGGTTTTATCTTTCGATGATTACGAGGCGAAGCTAAAGCGTGCCTATGTGGTACTGCGCGCTGATGAACGGGCGGAGATGATCTGGCACGATGCCACCAATCAGGCCTTTGCCGCCGGGTTGGAGGTTGTCGAGGATCGCGGGTTGCTGGCAGAGGTGGCGGGGCTGGTCGAATGGCCGGTTGTCCTGCTGGGCCGGATTGATGACGCCTTTCTGGGCCTGCCGCCCGAGGTGTTGCAGACATCCATGAAAGAGCATCAGAAATTCTTTTCCGTCAAAAACCCCAAGACGGGCCGGATCGAACGTTTTGTCACCGTGGCCAATATGGAAACCGCCGACAATGGCGCGACCATTCTGGCGGGCAATCAAAAGGTGCTGTCTGCCCGGCTGGCGGATGCGAAGTTCTTTTGGGAAAATGATCTGCGGGTTGCGAAGGCCGGGATGGACCCGTGGTTGGACAGCCTTGGGAATGTGACGTTCCACAACAAGTTGGGGTCGCAGAAGGATCGGATTGAACGGATTGCCGCGCTGGCGCGGGAAATTGCGCCGAGCGTCGGGGCTGATCCTGATCTGGCGGCGCAGGCGGCGAAGGTGGCCAAGGCTGATCTGTCGTCTGAGATGGTCTATGAATTCCCCGAATTGCAGGGGCTGATGGGGCGGTATTATGCGGAAGCCGCCGGGCTACCTGCGGAGGTGGCTGCGGCTTGTGAAGAGCATTACTCTCCGCTGGGGCCATCCGATGATGTGCCAACCGCGCCGGTCTCCGTCGCCGTGGCGCTGGCCGACAAGATCGACACGCTGACCGGGTTCTGGGCGATTGATGAGAAACCGACCGGAAGCAAAGACCCGTTCGCGCTGCGGCGGGCGGCGTTGGGGGCTATTCGGCTGGTTTTGGAAAGCGCTGCCCGGATCAATGTGGGTCCTTTACTACTCAAGCATTACGTGGAAGTTACTCGGAAGGCGGCGACAATGAAGAAGGTCGGCCGTTTCGAAGAAGCCGTCAAGGCGGCCGAAGCGGCAGACATACACACGGGCTTGGACTCGGTATTTCATGACAGGCTGAGAAAATGGTTCAATCCACATCAAGAACCTGATGAAGATGAGGTTCAGATTGGGTTTTCAAGGCTGCTCAATCTCCTCTCCTTCTTCCACGACCGCCTCAAAGTCTTTCTCAAGGACAAAGGCATCCGCCATGACATCATCGACGCTTGTATCGCGATGCCGGGGAATGATGATCTGACTTTGCTGGTCAAACGGGCCGAGGCCTTGGCCGAAACGCTCGCCACTGATGACGGCGAGAACCTCATTCAAGGGTTCAAGCGCGCCAACAATATCCTGACCCAGGCCGAGGAAAAGGATGGGGTGGAGTATTCCTATGGAGCCGACCTGAAATACGCCGAGGAACCCGCCGAAAAGGCGCTTTTCGCAGCACTTGATGCTGCGGATGCAAAGATCGGACCGGCGATGGAAGCCGAAGATTTCAGCACGGCGATGACTGCTATGGCGGCACTTCGCGGCCCGATTGACCAATTTTTCACCGATGTGCAAGTGAACGCCGAAAGCCAGGTGGTGCGCCGCAACAGGCTTAACCTGTTGTCACGTATCAGAAAAATTTGCATGAGCGTCGCTGATCTGACGAAAATCGAGGGTTCGTCGTAAAACTGTTAAGATTTTTGTTCCTGTAAAGGATTTATCGCCTATGCTGCACCCACGTCATGGATGGTGCCGCAGTGCAGCAACAAACAACATATCAGGCTCTGACGCTGATTACCCCCACGGCTGCGATGCACGCCGCCGTGCATGGGCGGCGTGCGAAATGCCTGCAACGGCTGGTCCGGCTCGGCTTTCCAGTGCCAAAGACAATGGCGCTGTCCTTTGACGCGGTTCACGATGTGGCCCTGGGCAACATGCCGGATATGGATGCGCTGTTGGCGCCTTTTGGTGAATTGCCGCTCTTGTCGGTACGTCCGTCCAGTCAGGATCAGGATTGGGGCGGCCCGGGCGCGATCCTGAATATCGGGATGAACGATGCCCGCCATGCCGAGATGGTCAAGACAATTGGCGACTGGTCGGCGACCGCACTTTACCTGCGTTTTGTGCAGTCTTACGCGATCCATGTGGCTCGGCTCGATCCTGATGAATTTCATCTGCCCGATGTGCCTGATGCGCTGAGCCTGAAAACCATGCTGGATACTTACGAGGCTGAGACGGATGAGCCGTTTCCCCAGGATCCGGCGGTGCAACTGGCCGGTGTCTTGCGGTCGATGGCACGGGCATGGGATGGCACCACCGCCCGCCTGCTGCGGCAGGCCAAAGGTGCGCCAGCGGATGCCGGGTTGGGCCTTGTCGTGCAGGCCATGGCGCTGGGTGTGGGCGAGGGCGAAAGCGGCTCTGGCGTGATCCAGTATGTCGACAGCACAACTGGCGCGCCGCAAGTCACAGGCCGCTACCTGGGCCAAAGCCAGGGGCGCGAGGCGCTGAGCGGTGCAGATGGATCATTGTTCCTGACCCGCGATCCGCGCGGTGCATCATTGGAAGAACGCTGCCCCGATGCCTTTGCCGAATTGATTGATTGCGGCGAGAAATGCCGCATCCGCCTGCGCGAGGAGATGCAGGTGGAATTTACCATCGAAAACGGCGGTCTGCATATTCTGGATGCGGTCCCGATCCAGCGGTCATCCCGCGCATCCGTCCGCATCGCCGTGGCCTTGGCCGAGGATGGCGTCATCCCGCGCGAAGAGGCTGTTTTGCGCGTCGAGCCCGCCGCCCTGTCGGAATTGCTGCACCGTCAGATCGACCCAAGGGCCAAGCGTGACCTGATAGTGTCCGGCATCCCCGCCAGCCCCGGTGCCGCAACAGGCCGCATCGTCATGACCGCGAATGAAGCGCAGGCGAGTGCGGCCCGTGGCGAGGCATGCGTTCTGGTGCGCCGTGAAACCACGCCAGAGGATATCCGTGGCATGCATGCCGCGCAGGCGGTCCTGACCATGCGGGGCGGCGTCACAAGCCATGCCGCCGTGATTGGTCGCGGTCTGGGTGTGCCTTGTGTTGTTGGGGCCTCTGACCTGAATATTGATCGTAAGGGCCGCCGGTTTTCGGGCCCGGATGGCCGTGTCTTTGCCGCCGGTGATATGATCACAGTGGATGGCACTACCGGCCAGATCCTGGCCGGTGAACCCCCGATGCTGGAGGCCGCGTTGGACGGGGCATTCCAGACCTTGTTGCAATGGGCGGATGAGTTTCGCGATATCGGCGTGCGCGCAAATGCCGACACCCCTGCCGATGCGCAGACCGCCCGCAACTTTGCCGCCGAAGGCATTGGCCTGTGCCGCACGGAACATATGTTCTTTGAAGGCGAACGCCTGCGTGTCATGCGCGAGATGATCTTTGCCGAAGAGGGTGAAGACCGTCGCGCTGTTCTGGACCGTCTGTTGCCGATGCAACGCGCCGACTTTCAGGCGCTGATCAAGATCATGGAAGGCCGCAATGTCTGCGTCCGCCTGTTTGATCCGCCGCTGCATGAATTCCTGCCCGTTGATAAGGCCGGGCTGCGTGATCTTGCCGAACAAACCGCCTTGCCCTTGTCAGAGGTGACAGAGCGTGTGGATGCGATGAAGGAATACAACCCCATGCTGGGGATGCGCGGGGTGCGCCTTGGTATCGCGATCCCGGAAATCTATGACATGCAGGCCAATGCCATTTTTGAGGCGGCCGCGGCCGTGCGTGCCACTGGCACGGATGTGACCGTTGAAATCATGATCCCGCTGGTCAGTGCGATGCGCGAGGTTGAACTCGTCAAGGCCCGGATCGATGCTGTGGCCACTGCGGTGATGACGAAAACCCGGACTGAGTTTGACTATCGGCTTGGCGTAATGGTCGAGACCCCCCGGGCTGCGTTGCGGGCGCAGGATATTGCAGAGCATGCGGCCTTCCTGTCATTCGGGACCAATGACCTGACCCAGATGACCTATGGTCTGTCGCGTGATGATGCCAGCCGCTTTATGTCGGCCTATGTGCAACAGGGCGTCTATGCAGAGGATCCGTTTCATACACTGGATGTTGAAGGTGTGGGCGAATTGATCGCGCTGGGTGCTGAAAGGGGCCGGCTTGGCCGCAAGGATGTGATCCTGTCGGTCTGTGGTGAACATGCGGGCACAAGATCGGCCATCGCGTTTTCGCGGCTGCACGGGTTTGATTATGTGTCCTGTTCGCCATTTCGGGTGCCTGTCGCCCGACTCACTGCCGCCCAATTGGCACTGCGCGATTCGGTGAATAGCTAGGCAACGCGCCAAGCTGTGACATTTTTGCGGCAAACTGCGCTGTGACAGGCGACAATGCGATGCTGCATTGCAGCATAACCCGCCGGTTCGTGGACAGTCCGGGCCCAGGGCTAGACGAAAGCGTCACTTTCCCTTAAAGACACGACCGCTAGCGCGGGGCTTTGCCGTGTTGTTTCCTGGGTGGGAATAGTGATGATGATTTTGAAGGCGTTGCGCGCCACATTCTTTGTGGCGCTTCTCTCATTTTTTGTGCCTGCTGCTGCCGCAGCGGATGAAGTATTGACCAGCCGGTTGGGTGCCCTGTTGGGGCAAGAACGTCAGGCGCTTGCGGTTGTCCCTGACAATCGTCTGGCCGCGTTGACCAGTCTGCCACCGGCGGATGAGCGTGGTGTTTCGACCAAGGCGGGCATCCGTTACGACCGTGCCTTTCTTGCGGCGCAACCGGCGGCCGATGGCGGTGACCAATGGCAGTGTTTGTCAGAGGCGCTGTATTTCGAAGCGCGTGGTGAAAGCGTCGAAGGCATGTTTGCCGTCGGCGAGGTCATCATGAACCGGGTCGATAGCAATATCTTTCCCGATACGCTTTGCAGCGTGATCAATCAGGGTACCGGTCGCAAATATGCGTGCCAGTTCACCTATACATGTGATGGGTTGGCCGAGACGATTGGCGAGCCGCGTGCATGGGAACGTGTGGGCAAAGTTGCGCGGATGCTGATTGATGGCGCACCGCGTGTGTTGACCAGTGGTGCGACGCATTACCATACAAAGGCTGTGAACCCGTCATGGGCGCGCGTCTATCCGCGCACAACGTCCATCGGGTCGCACTACTTTTACCGTAAACCGACACGGACCGCGTCAAACTAACGTCGGTGTTTGCAGGCTGAACGTCGCCTGTGACGCTTGCCCCACAATTGCGGGGCTTGTATCGAACAGGGATGATGTTCACCTGCGGACCCAGATGATGACTGACGATATTCGCCTTGCTTTTGCCCATCCCAGTGAACGGGCAGAGGCCAGCAGCCAGACGCCATGTGATCGTATTTCACTGCGTGACTATACCGTTGAGGTTGAGATTGGCGCGTTTCAGCAAGAGCGCGGCACATTGCAGCGGGTGCGGTTCAACGTGGTCGTTGAGGTATTGCCTCTCACCGGCCCGATCGAAGACGATGTCGACCGGATCCTGTCTTATGACAAGGTGACCGAGGCGATTGGGATTGAGCTTGAGGCCGAGCGCCTTAATCTGCTGGAAACTCTTGCTGCCCGGGTCGCGGAACGTATCCTGCTGGAGCCACAGGCAGAGCGTGTCTTTGTTCGCATCGAAAAGCTGGACCGTGGTCCCTTTGCATTGGGGGTCGAGATTGTCAGGTCACGTGATGGCGTTGATCTGGCTGGCCAAGACCATGTCGAGGCGCCACATCCGCGTATTGTTTATCTGCCGCATGATGCAGTGGCAGCCCCTTATCTGACCGGATGGCTCGATCAACTGATCGATATGGACGCCCCGCTGATCATATGCGTTGACGCGGGCGATGTAACCCCGCCGCAAGCCGGACATGCGTTGGCCCAGCGTCGGATCGATCTGTTAGCGATTGAACAGAATGCCTGGTGTCTGGCCGCCCGCGACCGCCGCGCCAAGGTTGTTGGCACCCGTACCGAATTGGATTGGGCCATGAAGAATGGCCAAACCTGCATCTGGGCCCCATCGAAAATCGTTCTTGATGCGGTTGATGGTCCCTCTGCCAGTCCGGGTGATACGGCGGCTCTTGTCGCCTGGTTTGCAGCCGAGATGGAGGCAAAGGAACTGCTGGTCATCGGCGGAGACGCCCCGGATGCGACTGTGCCCGTACGCCGGATCGACATCAAGACTGAGACGATTTGATGACAGCCTATTACCGTCCATTGGTGCAGATGGGCATGGATCGTCCTGCGGACGCGCTATCACTGGGAGGTGGCTGGTGCTGGTTTGTGCAGGTCGCGGTGCATCGTCGTGACGCCGCGCCGGTGATCGTCGCAGCGCAGGACATCCCCGACGAAGCGCTCGCGCAGCTTACAACCCCGCGCGCATCCATCGCTGCCCTTGAGATGGATCGCCCGCGGATCATGGGCATTCTGAATGTGACGCCTGACAGCTTTTCGGACGGGGGCAAGTTCAACCAAGCGGACCGGGCTTTCACGCATGCGTTGCAGATGGTCAGCGATGGCGCGGCGATTATCGATATTGGCGGCGAAAGCACGCGTCCGGGTGCGGCTGAGGTACTGATTGAAGATGAGGTTAACCGGACCGCACCAGTGATCGCAGCAATTCGAGAGAAAAGTGAGGTCCCGATATCAATCGATACACGCAAGGCAGTGGTGGCGCGCGCGGCCATCACTGCTGGTGCATCGATGATCAATGATGTGGCGGCTTTCACCTATGACCCGGCGCTCGCCGGGGTTGCGGCCAGCGCTGAATTGCCGGTTTGCCTGATGCATGCGCAAGGCAGCCCCAAAACCATGCAGGCCGACCCGCGCTATGATGATGTGCTGCTGGATGTCTATGATTTTCTGGCCGCGCGGATCGCAGTGGCCAAGGCAGCGGGTATTGCCCCAGAGCAGATCATCGTTGATCCGGGTATTGGATTCGGCAAAACGATTGAACACAACCTTTCGCTTCTTCGCGGGCTGTCGTTGTTTCACAGTCTGGGTTGTCCGATCCTGCTGGGTGCATCGCGCAAGCGGTTTATCGGCAGCCTCGGCGGTGGGCAATCCGCCGCTGATCGGGTGGCGGGGTCCGTTGCCGTCGCCTTGCACGGGCTGCGACAGGGGGTGCAAATCCTGCGGGTTCACGATACGTTTGAAACCAACCAGGCGTTTGATCTGGAATTGGCAATCAACGGAGCAGCGCAAGGATGACACGAAAACTTTTTGGCACTGACGGGGTGCGTGGCAAGGCGAATGCCTATCCGATGACCGCCGACATGGCGTTGAAAATCGGCGCGGCGGCGGGCCGGTTTTTCCGCAATGATGGGTCAAACGGGCATCGGGTCGTGATCGGCAAGGATACGCGCCTATCTGGTTACATGTTCGAAAACGCCCTGACGGCGGGGCTGACAAGTACTGGCATGAATGTGCTGCTTCTTGGCCCTGTACCGACCCCTGCGGTCGGTCTGCTGACCACATCCATGCGCGCTGACATGGGCATCATGATTTCCGCCAGCCATAACCCGCATCATGATAACGGTATCAAATTCTTTGGCCCCGACGGTTTTAAACTGTCAGATGAGGCAGAGGCCGAGATTGAGGCCCTGATCGCCAGCGATATTGAACCTGCGCAGGCCCATAACATCGGTCGGGCGAAACGGGTCGATGACGGGCGTTTCCGCTATGCCGAACGGATCAAATCCACCTTTCCGGCGGGTATGCGCCTTGATGGGCTGAAAGTGGTTATTGATTGCGCCAACGGGGCTGCGCATCGCGTGGCACCTGAGGTGTTGTGGGAATTGGGGGCCACGGTCATTCCTGTTGGGGTCAGTCCCAACGGCATGAATATCAACGAAGGCTGCGGATCGACCAGCACGGCCAGCGCGTCTGAGACGATCCTGCGCGAAGGCGCCGATGTTGGTATCTGCCTTGATGGTGATGCGGACCGTGTGATGATCCTGGATGAAAAAGGGCAGGTGGCGGATGGTGACCAGCTGATGGCCCTGATGGCGGGGCGCTGGGCTGATCAGGAACGGCTGAACGGCGGCACGTTGGTGGCAACCGTCATGTCCAACCTCGGGCTGGAACGCTATCTTGACGGACGCGGTTTGCGGCTGGAACGCACGGCAGTCGGTGACCGCTATGTGGTTGAGGCGATGCGCGCAAACGGCTGGAACCTCGGTGGCGAACAGTCGGGCCATATCGTGATGACCGATTATGCCACAACCGGCGATGGGCTATTGGCCGGGTTGCAGTTCTTGGCGGCGATGATTGAAACTGGTCAGGCCGCAAGCGACTTGACGCAAAGCTTTGATACCGTGCCGCAGATGCTCAAGAACGTGCGTTATGCAGCAGGGCAGGACCCACTGGGCGCAGTTGGGGTCAAGGCGTCCATCGCTGATGCAGAGGCGAAGTTGGTCGGCAAGGGCCGCTTGCTGATCCGTAAATCGGGGACCGAACCGCTGATCCGTGTCATGGCCGAATGCGAGGATGACGGGTTGCTGGCACAAGTTGTCGATGGGATCGTGGCAGAGGTTGAGGCCGCCGTTTAGCGCAGCACCATCCGCCGCAAACCACCGCCCTGACTGATTGCTAAGCCCAAAAGGATTAATCCGAGGGCTGCAAAAAACCGTATTGGCAGCACCTCGTTCAGGATCCAGACCCCAAACAGCATGGACCATAACGGGACCTGATAGTTCACGAGTGTCAGAAATACCGCCCCTGCTGTGCGAATGGTGGCCACCCTGATCAGGGCGGCGAGTGCGGTTGGCAACAGCCCAAGTGCAATGATTGCAATCGTGGACCGTGGGTCGCTGACCTTTGGGACGCCTTCAAAAATCAGCATTGCGGGGATCAGGGCGACCGCGCCAACACAAAGCAACAGGGCCGCCATGGTGATCGGGTCAATTGGCGGGCAGCGGCGGGTCATGATGCCTGACACCGCATAGGAAAACGCCGCCGCGATACAAGCCAACTGGCCCAAAGGTTCCAACCCCGTACCGATCTGCAAGATGCCGGGGCCAATCAGGACAACCGCGCCAACGAACCCCACGCTGACACCTAAAGCATTGCGTAGGTTCAGTTTTTCATCTGTGAAGATATGCGCCAATGGCAGGACAAATAGTGGCAAAGCGGCCATGGAAATCCCGGCAAAGGCTGAGGGTACATATTGTTGGCCCCAGCTAAGCAGCGCAAAGGGGATCACGGTGTTCAGCACCCCGATAGTGATCAGATACCAACGCATCTGTGGCGTGAATTCCGGCATCGGGCGTCGCAGAAGGCGCATCAAAGCCAGCAAAGCAACCGCGCCCAGCGTTGTACGCGCGCAGGCGACCGTCAAAGGCCCGTAACCTTCCAAGGCGATGGCCACGACCATAAAAGTCGCCCCCCAGATCAGTCCGAGGATCAGAATGGATATCCAGTTGGAAACGGTAGGGGGTGTTGTCATTTTTGTCTGCCTTGCCTCGGCTTCTTCTGTGGCGGGATCATGCAGCGGGCACAACCCCTCAACCGCATCCATGTGGGGCGGAGGCCAGCCGCAGAAAGGTTCGGTCTTCGCGCAGAATGAATTTTTCGCGCTGGGCGAATGCATAGTTTTCCTGTCCCAGGGGGTCGTCGGCGAGCTGGGTGCGATAGGTTTCATAGGCCGCGAGCGACGGGATGTTGTAGATCCCGTAAGCGAGCGTCGATGAACCCTCATGCGGCGTGTAGTAGCCGATCAACTCCGCCCCGTTGCGCGGGATCGCCTGCCCCCAGTTGCGGGCGTAGGTTTCGAATTGTGCCTTCTTGGTCGGGTCAATCTGGTATTGGATGATACAGGTCAGCATGTGACGCTCCTTGATTTTGTTGATCTGTCTTAGCGCATTGATTGACGCCAATGCTTCGGCTAAGGTCGAACTATGAAGGAAGGCCCCGATATTGCCCGCATCGCTGCCTTGATCGGTGAGCCTGCGCGCGCCAACATGCTGACCGCATTGATGAGCGGGAAGGCATTGACCGCAACCGAATTGGCCGGAGAGGCCGGGGTAACCTTGCAAACTGCCAGCGGCCATCTGGCCAGGTTGCGTGATGGCGATCTGGTGCAGGTGCGCAAGCAAGGACGACACAAGTATTTTGCGCTGGCCCACGCGGATGTGGCCACGACGCTAGAGGCGCTGATGGGTCTTGCGGCAGGGCAGGGTGCCTTGCGGACGCGGATCGGGCCAAAGGATGCGGCCATGCGGCAGGCGCGCGTGTGCTACAATCATCTTGCCGGGCAGATGGGCGTGCAGATGTTCGGCAGCCTCTTGCAACGTGGTCTGATCTGGCAAGAGGGAGAGGCATTGGGCCTGACCGAAGCGGGTAAGGGATTTGTCTGCGATTTCGGCGTTGATCTGGATGGGTTGTCGATGGCGCGCGCACCGCTTTGCCGGTCTTGTCTGGATTGGAGCGAACGCCGGACCCATCTGGCAGGATCGCTGGGTCGGGCAATGCTGGCGCGGATGGAGACACTGGATTGGGTCCGGCGCGACAGGGACAGCCGGGCGTTGTTGTTCACGTCTAGGGGGTCAGAGGCCTTTTCACGAGCTTTCACGTGACATCCGCAGGTTGAATTTCTGACCGATTTTCGTGGTATTTGCCGCGTCGATTTGTATTCATGAGGCGGAAGACTTGTGAAGGACAAATTCATGCCAAATGTACATATCGGCCAAGGCGGGCAAGATCCGCGTCGTGACGGCGAAATCAACCTTTTTGTCTCGCCCGAGGCGGAGGGCCGGTCCTGGTATGATGGGGGCAAGCGGGTCATTTTCGTCAATGGCATGGCAAATTCGGGATCGGATCACGCAACCAGCGCGCGCGCGCTTTCGTTGTTGCAGGGCTGCCCGGTCATCGGGGTGTTTAACCGTTCTGATGGGTTTTGGGGCGATATCGGCCAGTGCCTGACGGATAAGGCGGTGCTTGTCAGCGCCCAATCAGGCAGTTTTCAGACCTGGAAACTGGCCCTGGACGCGGCCTATCTGGTGGCCCGTCAGGCGCGTCCCGGACTGACCAAGATTGATTTTGTGGGCGGGTTGATTGCGGATAATCCTGCGACGCATTCGCTGTACAACCTGCTGACGAGCACGCCCGAGAACCGGATGCGTGCAACCCGCATTTTTTGCCATTCGCAAGGTAATCTGGTGACGTCGAATGCGTTGACGGCTGTGGCGCTTGCACTGGGTGAGAATGCGATCAGCGGGCTGCATGTCAACAGTTTCGGATCACCCTGCCGGTATTGGCCATCAGGTTTGCGCCATGAACAGCGGGCATTCACCTTTGATCCGGTGACCTGGCTTGATTTGAATGCCGGGCTTGAGTTCGACAAGGTTGGATTTGTCGCCGGGCACGGTTTTCTGTTGTATCTGGCGCATGACGCGGAATTCACCGTCAATCGTTTTCGGTTCGGTGGCTGGGGCATGACCGCCAATATGGATGAAGAGGGGCTTGCCGATTACTGCGTGCAGATCGGGAACAACCCGCCACGGATCAAGGGCATATTTGAACGCTTGATGGATGCGCATTGGTCCGACAGTGATGATGTCGCGCATTATTATGTTGAGAAGATGCGCCGCAGGCATGATGCCGTGATGCGGCAATTAGCCAGTGCCGACGCGTCACTGATCCGGCTTTTGATACGCGCGCTGGATGAGGGGTACACGACCGATGGTGAATACGCTGAAATGGCCTATCTGAACGGGCTTCTTTAGCAGCATCTTGCGGTTCTGAAGCGAAAGGGCACCCTGCAACGGGTGCCCTTGGGGTGGATGGGTCAAGACCCATCTTACGATGCTGATCAGTTTTTGGCCTTATCGACCATTTTGCCTTCGGAAATCCAAGGCATCATGGCGCGCAGTTTCTCACCAACCTGTTCGATCTGGTGCTCATCATTGATGCGCCGCGTTGCCTTGAAATACGGCTGTCCGACCGCGTTTTCTTGCATGAAGTCACGCACGAATTTACCGGTCTGGATGTCGGTCAGCACGTCCTTCATCGCTTTCTTGGTCTGCTCATAAGGCAGGATGCGTGGGCCGCTGACATATTCGCCGTATTCGGCCGTATTCGAGATCGAGTAGTTCATGTTGGCGATCCCGCCTTCATAAATCAAGTCCACGATCAGCTTGGTTTCGTGCAGACATTCGAAATAGGCCATTTCAGGTTCGTAGCCGGCCTCGACCAGTGTTTCAAAGCCCATGCGGATCAGTTCGACGATCCCGCCGCAAAGTACGGCCTGTTCGCCAAAGAGGTCGGTTTCGCACTCCTGACGGAAATTGGTTTCGATAATCCCGGAACGTCCGCCGCCGATAGCAGAGCAGTAGGAAAGACCGATTTCGAGGGCCTTGCCGGAAGCGTCGGTGTCTACGGCCACAAGGCACGGCACGCCGCCGCCTTTGGTGTATTCGCCGCGTACCGTGTGGCCAGGCCCCTTGGGTGCCATCATGATCACATCAACGCCAGGTTTTGGTTCGATCAGGCCGAAATGTACGTTCAGCCCATGTGCAAAGGCGATGGCGGACCCTTCCTTGAGGTTGTCATGTACGTATTTCTTGTAGGTTTCGGCCTGCAATTCATCGGGCATGGTGAACATGATGACGTCGCACCAGGCTGCGGCCTCTGCGATGCCCATGACTTTCAGGCCTTCGCCTTCGGCTTTTGCAGCGGAAGGGGAGCCTTCGCGCAGGGCGACGACGAGGTTTTTGGCACCGCTATCGCGCAGGTTCAGCGCATGGGCATGGCCTTGGCTGCCATAGCCCAGAATGGCGACTTTCTTATCCTTGATCAGGTTCACATCGCAATCGCGATCATAGTAAACGCGCATGGTGGCGGTCCTTTTCCTTTGATTTGCGTTGGTAATCTTGTAGCGAGATTGATATGTGTTGCAGAGGGTGGATCTGTGAGTATTTTTGCCAAAATGATAATTGTTATTCGTTGTCTATGCCATTACTGATAAATTTATGCTTGATGATATTGACCGCCGGATTTTGCGCCAACTACAGGCTGCACCCGATCTGACGATTCCGGATCTGGCGGGGTTGGTTGGTTTGACGCCCCCCCGCGCTGCCAGGCGGGTGGACCGGATGAAAGCGGATGATGTGATCACCGGTCAGCACGCGATGATCGATTGGCGCGCGCTTGGCTATGCCGTGCATGTATCGCTGCGTATCACGCTTGATAAGACGATCACCCGCGCCTTTGATGAGTTTCTGGCCGCCGCACGTGAGGTGCCCGAAGTGTTGGAAATTCAGACGTTTCTGGGGCGTGTCGATGTGCGCCTGTCACTGATCGCGCGGGACTTGGCGGATTATCAGCGCCTTTACCGTGCGCAGATTCTGACCTTGCCACATATCGCGGATATTGAGGCGTTGATGGACGTATCTAATGTCAAAACCAACATGGCGCTGCCGTTATGATGCTGGACGATCTGGATCGCCGTATATTGCGCGCATTGCAGCGCGATGCCGCACAGCCGACGACGCAACTATCTGCGAAACTGGGGCTAAGCCAACCGGCAACATGGCGTCGCATTCGCCGTTTGCAGGATGCGGGCGTTCTGGCTGGGCGGCAGATACGCCTGAATGCGGAGAAAGTCGGCTTTGGCGTGACCGTGTTTCTTGGCGTGAAACTGGCGACAAAGGGGCGGGTCAGTCTGGAGGATTTCGAACGGGCCATCGGGGCAATCCCCGAAGTGCAGACCGTGGATCATGTGTTGGGCCTGTATGATTATCGGCTGCGGGTTGTGGCGCGCGATCTGGCGGATTTCGAACGGGTTCTGCGGCGGCGGATTATGACCTTGCCGGGGGTCGGGGACGTCGAGGCGAATGTGCTATTGTCGGAAGAACGCAGGCCCGGACCGATTTAACTGGATTGTAAGCTGCGGTGGCTAACTTGCGCCTGATGCATCTGCAAGGGAACCAAGACATTGCGCCTGACGAACCGGCTATCCATTGGCGTCTTTTGTATTGCCATCACCGTGTTTGCGATCGGGATGGCGACAGGGTTGGAATATTTCCTTTATCCAGAGGAATTTGCGACAACGGCACGCGGCAAGAAGGAAATTATTGTCTCTGCAATCTCGCTTCCCACCGCCTGGGCCGTAGGAGAGGTTATTCGTAAGAACCAGTTACTTACGGATGAACTAAGTGCGCTGGTGAACCGGGATCGGCTGACGAATGTGGCGACGCGCGATTACTTCTTTGCGCAGATGAATGCGGCACCCGACGCCTATGGCGTTTCGCTGATGATCGATATCGACAAGTTCAAATCGATCAATGACACCTATGGCCATTTCTCGGGTGATGCCGTCATCCGCCATGTTGCGACCTTGATCAAGAACATGATCCGGGCAGAGGACATCGTTTGTCGCTTTGGCGGCGAAGAATTTATCGTATTTCTTTATGATCAGGATCGGGCCAGCGGCGTCGAGGTCGCCGAGCGGATGCGCGAGGCGGTCGCGGCGGATCCTGTCAGCTTTCAGCATCACGTGATCTCGGTCACGGTATCAATTGGGGGGTCATTGAAAGACCGTTTGAATGACGTGGATGATGCAATTCAACGGGCTGATGAGGCGCTTTATCGGGCGAAATCAGGGGGGCGGAACCGTACGGTTTTTGCGCCTGAAGCCGCACCGCAACGCCACGCCCCCGCAGCCTGACACCGGCGCGGTATACCGAAATAGGCTTTGCCTTCGGCCAGCTTGCGGACTAGCCATAACCATCAACGCAATCAGATGAGGCAATGATGGACGGCGCAACAAATCAAGTAGACCCTGACGGGCTGTTGGAATTTTCGGTCGTCTTTACCGATCGTTCCCTGAACCATATGTCAAAAGCGTTTCAGGCGGTCATGACCGATATCTCGGGCATGTTGAAAGATGTCTATAATGCGGATCATGTGGCGTTGGTGCCGGGTGGTGGCACCTATGGGATGGAGGCTGTTGCACGCCAGTTTGGCAATGCGGCGCATGCATTTGTCGTCCGCAATGGCTGGTTTTCCTACCGGTGGAGCCAGATTTTCGAAGCAGGGGATTTCACCGCCCAGACAACTGTGATGAAAGCCCGGCAGTCGGGCAATGACACGCGTGCGCCATTCGCCCCCGCCCCGATTGAGGATGTCGTGGCCGCGATCAAAGAGGCAAAACCCGATGTCGTCTTTGCCCCACATGTCGAAACCTCTGCCGGGATCATTTTGCCGGACGACTATCTGAAAGCGCTTGCCGCCGCCGCCCATGAGGTTGGCGCATTGATGGTGCTGGATTGCATTGCGTCAGGTTGTGTCTGGGTTGATATGAAGGCGACCGGCGTGGACGTATTGATTTCGGCGCCCCAAAAGGGCTGGTCGGCTACGCCCTCTGCCGGGCTGGTGATGATGTCGCAGCGTGCCGTGGACCGGATGGCAGATACGGCGTCCAATTCATTTGCCGTCGATTTGAAGAAATGGCACAGCATCATGCAAGCCTATGAAAACGGTGGTCATGCTTATCACGCGACGATGCCCACGGACGGGTTGCGCGCCTTTCGGGACACAATGGTGGAAACCCGCGAATTTGGGTTTGAAAAGCTGAAAGATGCGCAATGGGCTTTGGGCAATGCGGTCCGTAAACTGTTGGCTGATAAAGGTATCCGGTCTGTGGCGGCTCCTGGTTTCGGGGCACCGGGCGTGGTGGTTAGCTATACCGATGATCCCGATGTGCAGAACGGATCAAAATTCGCGGCCGAAGGAATGCAGATTGCGGCGGGCGTGCCGTTGCAATGCGATGAACCTGACGATTTTCGGACCTTCCGGTTGGGGCTTTTTGGCCTCGACAAGCTTTATGATGTGGATGGGACATTGGGTCGGTTGGTGCCGGTTTTGGATCGCGTGCTTTAGCGCGCGCCAAGCCCCAATTCCATCAATGTGCGCCGGACGGGCGCAATGCTGTATAGCGTCTGAATACCTTTGGCCCGCAAATCCTGTGCCATGGGGCTGCCTGCAATGGATGCGCGGTTCAGCGCATCAATGCCTGCAACGCGTAGCGTGATGTCGGGATGGCGCTCGCGCGTATAACGATCCAGCATCCGCTGTCCGCCAAGCTCTGTCGGATTGGTTTGCGCAAGATCCAACAAACTGGCCAGATCTTTCAGTGACATATTCAACCCCTGTGCGCCGATAGGTGGCATCACATGGGCGGCTTCGGCGACCAGTGCGGTACGGGGGCCCGTCAGATGATCGGCAATCTGGCTGATAATCGGCCAGCTTGTGCGGCGTGTGACCAGTTTCAGTGGGCCAAAAAGAAACGCGGAGCGGTGATTGGCTGCCGCCTCAAACTCGTCGGTTGGCAGATCGGCCAATCGCTGCACCTCTGCGCCATGATCCATCCAGACCACAGCCGAACAGGGTTTGCCGTCATGATCGGGCAGTGGGACAAGCGTGAACGGGCCGCCCGACTGGTGGATTTCCGTCGATATGTTGTCATGTGGTGCGTCATGCGTCACCGCAAAGGTCAGCGCTCTTTGCCCGTAGCGCATTGTTTTGACGCCGATATCTGCGGCTTGCCTAACCTCTGATGCGCGCCCGTCTGCGCCAATTACCAGTTTGGCGGCCAATTGGTTGCCATCGGATAGTGTCACGATTGCCTGATCCGTGCGAGCCAACATGCGGGCAAATCCTGTGCCGGGCCAGAAATCCACATTCGGCAATTCTTGCAACCGCGCCACCATTTCCCGGCGGAGCAACCAGTTGGGTAGGTTCCAGCCAAAAGGTTTGTCAGAGATATCGGCGGCATCAAAATCATGCGTCACAGGCGGCGATGCGGCGGCATCGACGATCCGCATGATCTGTAATGGGGCCGCATGCGGGGCGAGCCTTTCCCAAAGGCCTGCCGCCTCAAGAAATCGCTGGGCAGGTTGCAGGAATGCGGTTGTGCGCAGGTCTGAACCGTCCGCATCACGGCTGGTAATTGGCGGCGCCGGGTCAACAATAGTTACATCGAACCCGGCGGTGCCAAAGGCGGCAGCTGCGGTCAATCCGGCCACCCCGCCGCCTGCGATACATATGTCAGTAGTTTTGCGTTTCATGAAGTCGACATAAGGTGTCAGACTTGGCACGGAAAGGGTCACCGGACCAACTGCGACAAGAAGCCGGACAAGTCATCGGTGTGATGGTGGATATGGTCCGCTGCATCCCGGACTGCATGCACATGTACCGTCCGCATACCCATCGCATGTGGCACAGCAAGGTTGCGGGCCTCGTCTTCGAACATGGCGCCTTTTTGGGTGATCACCCCGTCCTTGGCAAAGACGGTGGCGAAGGCATCATGGGTGGGTTTTGGTTTGAAATCAGCCTGTTCCACGCCGTAGGCCGCATCAAAGACGCGTGTCAGGCCGCGTGCTGCCAGGACCCGTTTGGCGTGATTTTCCGACCCGTTGGTGTAAACAATTCGGCGCCCCGGCAGGGCACGGATTGCTGCAATCAGCTGCGGGTCTTCTTCCAGATGCGAGATGTCGATATCATGCACATCCGCCAGAAAATGATGCGGGTCCACATCGTGATGTTCGATCAGACCGACAAGTGTGGATCCATAGTGATCCCAGTATTCGGCGCAAAGTTTCAGCGCGCGATCCCGGTCAAGCCCGGTCAGCCGCGTCACATAGGTGGCGAAACGCGTATCCATCCGGCCAAACAGGTCCGCTGATGGCGGGTAAAGCGTGTTGTCGAGGTCAAAAACCCATGTGTCGACATGTGTGAAATATCTGGCAACCATGGCGGCTTTCTAGGGCTGTGCGTGTGGACGCGCAATCGCTTTGACTTGATTGCCGATGCGGGGCGGGCGTATGGTCTGGGACATTAGGAAAGGTTCCTTGCCGATGCATGACCCGCGCACATCCCAAAAGGACGCTTATGTCCTGATCCTTGAAGCGATTGACAGCCATGTCTACAAGCCCGGCGACCGTCTGGTGGAAAGCGAGTTGGCGGATCGGTTTGGCGTGTCCCGCACCCCAATTCGCGAGGCGCTGCAACGCCTTGAAACCCAGTCATTGTTGACCCGCGATGGCCGGTCATTGATCGTGGCATCGCTGGATCATTCGCAATTGTCGGAACTTTATGTCGTTCGCAGTGAATTGGAAGGGCTGGCGGCAAGGCTGGCCGCCCGTCATGCCGCCCCCGAAGAGGTGAAGGTGCTGCGCGATATGCTGGAAGAAGACAAGAAACTGGTCGGCGATCCGCAGGCGTTAAGCCGTGCGAACCGCCGGTTTCACAAGCAAATTCACCTTGCGTCGCATAACCGTTTTCTGGTGCAGCAGCTTGACCTTGTGCATCGGTCAATGGCCTTGCTGGCAACAACATCGCTTGCTGCGGAAGGTCGGACCGAAGGCACTTTGGAGGAACATGCCAGGATCGTTGAAGCGATTGAGGTGGGTGATGGTGATGCAGCTGATCAGGCCTTGCGCGAACATATATCCAAGGCTTTTGTTACCCGGTTGAAACTGGATGCGCAGGCGGTAGAGGCGGCGGAGTAACCCGGTTCTGCCATTCCTCTGGCAACAAAACCCCGTGCGCGGTCTTGTCCCAGTAGAACGGTTTCCACGCCAGTTCGACCAGCCCTTTATAAGCCGCCACTGCTGCAAGCGGGAAGTAGAACTGCAGGGTCACGGCCCATTTGATCAGCCATGATTTGCCTGCCTTGCGAACCCCGGCTGCGGCGACCGCAAACCCGACAAGTTCCGATGTGACAAACAGCCCAGCGAGCAACCAGAAGGCCCAGGGCGCGATCAGCCCGCTAAGCGGGTGATCGATGCCGAAGGGGAGCAGCCAGAATGTCCAAAGGACCGGCGCAAGCGCAAATTGCGACAAGGTGCCAAGGAATAGCAGTTGCAACCCAAAAAATCGTTTCGGCCCCAGATCACGCCAAAGCTGGACAGGGTCGCGCATATGGACCCCATAGGTGATGGCATACCCTTTGAGCCAGCGGGACCGCTGTTTGACCCATGTCCAGGCGCGTCCGTTCGCCTCTTCCTCGGTCACGGTATTGATCAGTTCGGTACGGTAGCCATAGCGCGCCAGGCGCACGCCCAGATCAGCATCCTCGGTTACATTATGCGCATCCCATCCGCCCAATGTTTCCAACGCATCACGCCGAAAAAATAGCGTTGTGCCACCCAAAGGGATGACCAGACCAAGTGTTTGAAAGCCCGGCAGAATGACCCGGAACCAGCCTGCATATTCGATGGTGAAACACCGGGTCAGCCAGTTTGCGCTCACGTTATAATAGTCCAGAACACCCTGTAAACAAACAGTTTTAGGGCTGCAATTGGCAAAGCCGTTCGCGATCACCCGCAGCTGGTCGGGGGCGGGCGCATCTTCGGCATCCCAGATGCCGATAATACTGCCACGGGCAAATTCCAGCGCGTAGTTCATGGCGCGCGGCTTGGTTTTGATCGTGCCGGTGGGCACCACGATCGGGCGCATCCAGGTGGGTAGGATCGTGCGCCCCAATGTAGTGCGCGTGGTAACGTCGTCGGCCTCGAGGATCAGGCAAACATCCAATAGTTCGCGCGGGTAATCCAGCGCCTTGAGCCGGGTCAGCAGATGTTCTGCGATGGCCGTTTCGTTGTAAAGTGGCACCAGCATTGTGATGACCGGCAGGCGCGACAGGATCACGGCCTTTTTGGGTTTTGGCGGTTTGCGCCAATTGGTGATCGCGGCTGTGGCCCGTAATGCCGTGTTCAGCAGCAGAACCAGAATGGCCCAGCCTGTCAGCACGGCGAAGAATGCTTGCGGTGTCAGATATGCCGTGATGCCCCCGATTGCGACGGCTGCAAACCCGGCCCAGCCCGCATGTGATGCATTCCAGTGTCGACAGCTTTCTGCCTGCCTGACCCGTGTTTCAGCCTGGCCTGCCATTTTGCGCCCGAACATGAAACTGATGGTGCGTGCCAACTGATCCTCTGTCGTGACGGCCATGCGGACGGGGCCAAAGATCGACGTTAATTCAATGCGGTGGTTTTCGAACAGATCAGGCTGTGCCGTCAGGATAATGGTTGTTCCGCCAATTTCCCGCCACGGCAACAAAGCGTGTCGCAGGCAGCGTTCAGGGCCATATGCCACGAGCAGATCACGTTCTGGTGCGTCTTCAATAGGGTTGATCAGCTGCGCGCCTGCACCAGTGGCAAAGATATCCGCAATCGATAACTGTGATACGCCGTAGCTGCGCACATAGATGTCGGCCAGCCGCGATCCGCGCTGCATCGCTGTCGCCTCTGCGATGCTGGCATCGTCATAGGAAATCAGGGAACGTTTCATCAACTGGCGGCTCAGCAGATCTTGCGGCGCGCTCGGCGCTTTTTCGAAATCTTCGCCTTGTTTATGTTGGCTAAAATGAAACATCGCACCCTCGACACGCCCCTGAATGAGCATGTCGTAACAGGGTTAATGATCAGTTAAGAATGATTCTCAACTAGAGGTTGCAAGCCGTTCGCTCATAGCGTGTACAAACCGTTCAAACAGGTAGTAACTGTCTTGCGGGCCAGGGCTGGCCTCGGGGTGGTATTGGACACTAAAGACAGGCCGATCTGCGACGCGGATACCGCAATTACTGCCGTCAAAAAGTGACACATGGGTTTCGATCACACCGTCCGGCAATGTCTGACTGTCGACGGTGAAGCCGTGATTCATGGAGGTAATCTCTACCTTCCCGGTTTCCATATCCTTAACGGGGTGGTTCGCACCGTGATGGCCGTGATTCATCTTGATCGTTTTGGCCCCAAGCGCGAGGGCAAGCATCTGGTGTCCAAGGCAAATCCCAAAGACCGGGATTTGCGTTTCAAGCACGGCCTTGATCATTGGCACCGCATAGGCACCTGTTGCCGCCGGATCGCCGGGCCCATTGGACAGGAAAACACCATCAGGCTTCAGTGCCAGCACATCCTCTGCGGTGGCGGTGGCGGGCAGGACGGTCACATCGCAACCAGCACTTGCCAGACAGCGCAGGATGTTGCGCTTCGCGCCATAGTCGATGGCCACGACTTTATGTTCGGCGTTGGTTTGCTGGCGGTACCCTTCGGGCCAGGCCCACCGCATTTCATGCCATGTATAAGACTGTGCGCAGGTCACATCCTTGGCAAGATCAAGCCCTTCAAGTCCTTGAAATGCGCGGGCTTTTGCGACCAGCGCCTCAATATCAAAATTACCGTCGAGGTCATGGGCCAAGGCCACATGCGGCGCACCCTGTTGCCGGATGGCCCGGGTCAGCCGTCGGGTATCAACGCCGCCCATGCCGATCCGGTTCCGACCGGCCAGCCAATCTGTCAGCTCTGCCGTGGCGCGCCAGTTGGAGGCTTGCGTGGGATCCCATTTCACCACCATCCCCGCCGCAACGGGATCAGCTGTTTCGTCATCCTCGGGGTTCACCCCGGTATTGCCGATATGGGGAAAAGTGAATGTGACGACCTGTCCGGCATAGGATGGGTCGGTCATGATTTCCTGATAACCGGTCATGGCGGTGTTAAAACACAGCTCTGCCACGGTTTCGCCCGTGGATCCGAACCCGATGCCGTAAAACACGGTGCCATCTGCAAGTGCCAGACATGCGGTGGGTTTCTGCGGTTTGCCCTGTGCCATGATCATCCATCCCCTGCAGCCAAATTGGGCCGGGTTTACGGGTGCGCGCCCTGAGGGTCAAGGCCGGATTGTCGCCTTAGAAACAAGGGCTGACGTGGCGCAAGCCCGCCTTGTCAGCCTTGTCCAACCGCGCTAGGGTGCCGGTTCGTTTTACGGTCATGAACGGGAGTTTTCATGGACATGCGAGACCGGGTCAATACGGCCCTGAAGGATGCGATGAAGTCGAAAGAGGCTGATCGTCTATCCACATTGCGGCTGATCAATGCCGCGATCAAGGACAAGGATATTGCGCTGCGCGGTTCTGCTGATGAAGAGGGCGGCGTTTCCAATGATGATGTGCTGGCGATCCTGGGACGGATGGTCAAGCAGCGTCAGGAAAGCGCGCGTGCCTATGAAGAGGGCGGCCGTCTGGAGTTGGCGGAAAAGGAACTGTCTGAAATCAAGGTGATAGAGGAGTTTCTGCCCAAACAATTGACCGAAGAAGAAGCCGAGGCTGCCGTCACTGAGGCCATCGCTGAAGTGGGTGCGACAAGCATCCGCGACATGGGCAAGGTCATGGCGGTTCTGAAGGGCAAATTCACGGGCCGGATGGATTTCGGCAAGGCCGGGCCGATGGTCAGGGGGCGTCTGGGTTAACGCCGATTTATCCTAAAAATGCCTGTCGGCAAAGCGTCGGCGACACGTCGGCAAAGCGTCGGACCCCAACGGGCGCCGCGTTTTCTATTGCGAAAGGTTAATGCGGCGGGGGATGGGTCAAGACCCATCTTACGTTGCTGATCTGTCGTGACTACCCGCGCAGCGCCCGCTTGAGGTCATCATAAAGCGCCAACCGTTCGGACGCGTCCAGAAACGCCCCGATTTCAACTTCGCGGTCGCCGCCGCGCAGGGTGAGATAGTTTTCGACAGGCCCCCCTTTGGGATGCAGATGGACAGTCACCCAATAGCGGTTCGCCTCCCATTCCTGCACGTCGCCTTTGGGGTTGTGCCGCGTCAGATGCGCGGTGGTGTCATCGACGCTGAGTTCTTCGAGAACCTCGCCCCGTTTGTAGCTGATATTCAGCGCGGTCCATAAGCCCCAGAGCATCAGCAGAAAGAACGGCAAAAGCCCCCAAAGGATCGCTGTCCCAAGCACGGTGATCAGGGGCAGGGTGACGATCAGTGCCGTTGCCCCGATAAACAGCACGAAGTCCTTGCGCAGCAGTGACCGGTATGGCCAGAGGCTGAGCCGCCAGTCGGGGTCGTCATGCGGTGGTGCGGGGGTCCATTCATAGGGCATGGCATGGGTGTATCCGATCCCGTGCTGTGGGCAAATGCGTAGTGCTGTCGCGGATCTTGAAACTGGGGCAATTGAGGATGATCTGGAGGACAGATACCCGTGTTTGGCAGGAAAGGTGATATCGATGGATGACCGCCCCAAGGTTGTGATTATTGGTGCTGGTTTTGGTGGCTTGTCTGCGGCGAAAGCGTTGAAGCGTGCCCCTGTTGATATCGAGATTGTCGACAGGCGGAACTATCATCTGTTTCAACCGCTGCTTTATCAGGTTGGCAACCGCTGATCTGTCACCTGCGGATATCGCATGGCCGATCCGGGCAATTTTTTCGCGACAGGCCAATGTCGCCGTGACCTTGTCAGAAGTGCAGGGGATCGATCTGGCCGCCAGGCGGGTCGAATGTGCCGCAGGGCCAATTGATTATGACTATCTGGTTGTCGCGACCGGTGCGCATCATTCCTATTTCGGCAATGACCATTGGGAGGCGCATGCCCCGGGGCTAAAGCGCCTTGTGGATGCGACCGAGATACGCCGCCGCATCTTGATGGCGTTTGAGCGGGCCGAACTGGCCAAGAGCCCGGATGCGCAGGCCCGCGAATTGACCTTTGTCGTCGTGGGCGGCGGCCCGACGGGGGTTGAGATGGCCGGTGCCATTGCGGAATTGGCCCATTTCACCCTGGCACGCGATTTCCGCCGCATCACATCAACCGATGCACGGGTGATCCTGATTGAGGCCGGTGATAGGGTGCTGGCCCCGTTTCCGCCCGCGCTGTCAGCCAAGGCCCGCGCCTCGCTTGAAAAGCTGGGTGTAGAGGTTTGGTCGGGTGTGCAAGTGCAGGATATCAATGCTGACGGTGTCACATCTACAAACGGTTTCCTGCCTGCTGCCACGGTGATTTGGGGGGCAGGGGTGGCCGTCAAACATCTGGATCAGTGGTTGGGCGTCGAGACTGATCGCAGTGGCCGGGTCATTGTGGCGGATGACCTTTCCGTTCCCGGGCATGATGCCGTCTTTGTCATTGGTGATGCGGCCAAGGTGCCATGGAAGGACGGGATGGATGTGCCGGGGATTGCGCCTGCAGCGAAACAGGAAGGGGCGTTTGTGGCCAGGGTGATCGCGGATCGGGTCGCCGGGACGCCAACAGATCGGTCGTTCAAATATCGCCATGCGGGCAATCTGGCGACGATTGGGCGCCATGCCGCTGTGATCGATTTCGGGCGCGTTCGCCTGTCAGGTTTCGTGGCCTGGTGGTTATGGGGTGTGGCGCATATCTATTTCCTGATCGGCGTGCGCCAGCCGATTGTTGTCGCCCTAAGCTGGTTCTGGTCTTACTTGACCTATGCCAAGGGCGCGCGTCTGATTACAGGCGTCAAAGGGGATCAAAGCCCTCGGGACAAGGCACCAGAGAAACCGGCATCGGGTTGAGCCGTCATCCAATTGCGCCATGCCTGATCCAGCGTGTGACGGAAAGGGTGACCATGATCCGAAAACTGGCAAGTGCTGCGCTGGTCGCTGCTTAGGGTCAGGACCCATTAATTCCGCTCCGCTGGTTTGACAGATTTTTCGTGTGACAAGGCGCATCTGCGCAGGAAATCTGGTTGAATTTCAAGCAGTTGCAACGCAGCTCACGCGGAAAATCCGGAAAATCCTGCGGACGTCAAAACCGCTTCATCTCAGCGGCGTGAGCCATTTGCGAATAACCCGTTATTCGCTGCATGCCTCAAACCCCTGATATTTTGCGGTTTTGGCGCCAGCGGAGCGGAATTAATGGATCCTGACCCTAGGCAACCCCTGGTGGGCCTGTCGTGGTGGATGGTGAAAGTCTACGCCAGACCAGGGCAGGGGCATTCGTGAAGCTTGACCCGTCAACGGCGTTTGCCATCGGTGCCAATACGTTTGACGCTGATAATCCATATGCCTTTGATGAGGTGAACCCCCGCCGTTTGTGGGTCTATCGGGCCGGATCATCGCCGGGCGATAACGTGCCCGTCTTTACGTCCCACTGTGCCGTGGCGATGATACGATGTTTTAAGCAGCGCGCCGCTCACCTTTGAAATAACGCGCCAGCCGTTCGAAAGATGCCGTCCAGCCGTTTTCGATGATCGTGTCATAGCCCGCCGGGATCACGGATTGGGTCAGTTGGACTTTTGTCGCCCCGTCGGTTTCGGTGAAGGTCACATCAACCTGCATCTGTTCCCCTTCGGCCATGCTGGGCATTTGATACGCCAGTCGTGCGGGCGGGTCGAACGCCGTCAGCATCCCGTTGATTGGATGGACGCCGACATTCTTGATTGTCATCGCGTGGATGTATTTGCCCCCGACCTTTGGTTCGATGTCAGAGCTGACATGGGTCGTGTCCCCGCAGCCCCACCATTCCTTTGTCTGGCTCGCCTCTGTCCAGGCGGCAAAGACCGTTTCGCGGGGCATATCGTAGATCCGTGTCAGGGTCAGAGTGCCGTTTTCAAACGATGTTTCAGTCTTCATTTTGCAGCTTCCTTTGTTGTTGCAGGATCTGGTCAACCGCATCGAAATGCTGCTGCCAGAACCGGGCGTAATGGGTGATCCAGCCAGCGGCCTGCCGGGCTGTGTCGGGCTTGACCCGGACCCGGGTTTCCCGCCCGGTCTTTGCCCGTTCAATCAGGCCAGCCCCTTCCAATACCCGCAGGTGTTTGGAGATTGCGGGCTGTGACATCTGATAGGGGGCGGCAAGGTCCGAGACATTGCTTTCCCCATCGGCCAGTTGCGCCAGAATGCCCCGCCGCGTGGCATCAGACAGCGCGCCAAAGACCAGATCCAGTTCTTTCGAATCAATAACCATATGGTTATATTAACGCGTTGCAGGTCATCGCACAACCTTGCCGCCGAAACGCAAAAGGCCCCCGTGATACCGGGGGCCCTTTGGAATAGTTCAGGCGTATTGCCTAGTGCGCTGGTTGCTTGTCCCAGTCTTCCTGCTTTGGCAGCGTCTCGAACGTATGTTCGGGCGGTGGGCAGGGCAGAGTCCATTCCAGCGTGTCGGCATATTCGTTCCACGGGTTGTTTTCTTTTACCTTCGTGCCTTTCAGCAATGTGTAAAACAGCACCCCGATGAAGAACAGGAACGATGCGAAGGACAGGAAAGCCCCCCAGGACGATACATAGTTCCATGTCGCAAACGCCTCTGGATAGTCGATGTAACGCCGTGGCATCCCCTGACGACCCAGGAAGTGCTGGGGGAAGAATGTCAGGTTGGCCCCGATGAACATCGCCCAGAAATGCAGCTTGCCCGCCCATTCAGGGTACATCCGGCCTGACATTTTGGGCAGGTAGAAATAGATGCCTGCGAAGATCGCAAAGACGGCGCCGAGCGACATCACATAGTGGAAGTGGGCAACCACATAGTAGGTGTCATGATAGACCCGGTCGACACCAGCCTGTGATAGTACGATGCCCGTTACCCCACCCACGGTGAACAGGAACAGGAAGCCGAACGCCCAGAGCATGGGGGTTTTGAACTCAACCGAACCGCCCCACATGGTTGCGATCCAACTGAAGATTTTGACCCCTGTCGGCACCGCGATGACCATTGTCGCCAGCATGAAATAGGACTGCTGTGTCAGGGACATGCCCACAGTGTACATGTGGTGCGCCCAGACGACGAAGCCCAGAACGCCGATGGCGACCATCGCATAGACCATGGGCAGGTAGCCAAAGACGGGCTTGCGGCTGAACGTGGCAATCACATGGCTGATGATCCCAAAGCCGGGGATGATGATGATATAGACTTCCGGATGGCCAAAGAACCACAGGATGTGCTGATACAGGATCGGGTCACCGCCGCCTTCTGGTTGGAAGAAGGTCGTGCCGAAGTTCCGGTCGGTCAGCAACATGGTGATCGCACCGGCCAGCACAGGCAGCGCCAGAAGGATCAACCACGCGGTCACAAAGATCGACCATGCAAAGAGCGGCACCTTGTGCAGCGTCATGCCCGGCGCGCGCATGTTCAGGAAGGTGGTGATCATGTTGATCGCACCAAGGATTGATGACGCCCCAGAGAGGTGGACCGCAAAAATCGCAAGATCCATGGACATCCCGCCCTCTGACGTGGACAGCGGCGGATAAAGTACCCAGCCAACCCCGGACCCAAGTTGCCCGTTCCCGCCCGGGGCCAGCATCGAGGCGACCCCAAGCGATGCACCAGCCACGAACATCCAGTAGCTGAGGTTGTTCAGCCGCGGGAATGCCATGTCAGGCGCGCCGATTTGCAGCGGCATGAAGTAGTTGCCAAAGCCACCAAACAGCGCCGGGATGACCACAAAGAACATCATCAACACGCCATGATACGTGATCAATACGTTCCAAAGGTGCCCATTTGGCGTGCATGGATCGGCCATGAACCCTTCGGCACACATGTATTGCACACCCGGATGCATCAGTTCCAGCCGCATATAGACGGTGAAAGCGACCGAAACGAAGCCCAGCACACCAGCCGTCCAAAGGTATAAGATACCAATATCTTTGTGGTTTGTGGACATGAACCACCGGGTAAAGAAGCTCCGGTCGTCTTCGTGTGCGTCGCCGTGGATGGCTGCGTCTGCCATTATGGCACTCCTCGTATTGGCTACATTCTTAGCAGGGCACCGAGTCACGGACGCCCCCATTTGGCGTCGGTTCTAATCGCTTGAACTGAAAGGAGCAATAATGGATGCGATATTGGCGCTGGGTAATATTGGCGCAGGGGAAATTCATATGTAAGCGCGTGATTTCTGCATCGGAGGTCTGGCAGGACAATTTGGGATCAGTCCGAAGTGATCAGATCATCATCAGCCAGCTTTTCACAGGCCCATTCGTCACCCAATTCGCAGGCTTGCCCGTAAAACACTCGCGCTTGGTCGAGGGATGCTTCGACGCCCAAACCATTTTGATAGATCGTGCCTAAATCGGAACAACCAAGAGCGCTCCCGCCGTCGCAGCCTTGAAGATAAAGGGCATGTGCGACGGCATAGTTTTGGGGGACACCAATGCCCGCAAAGTGAAAAAAGCCAAGGCGGGAGCAAGCCAATGCGTCTTCGCGATCACAGCCTTCCGCATATAGATTTCCGGCACCGACGTAATCCCGGGCGCCGCCCAGCCCTTCTTGGAATAGAAAACCGAGACCGGTGCATCCGTGTGTGTCACCCCCCTCGCAACCTTGCCGATAGAAGTCCCGGGCTCTTGCGTAATCTTGTACGACGGGTAGGCCCTCTTCGAACATTGCACCAACCTGACTACAGCCGTGCGCACTACCGTAGATACACGCAGAATAGAAAGCTTCCCTAGCGAGCCCATAATTCGGCGAGTTTGCATCAACTTTGAGGTGTAAGTGTCCGAGTGCTGCGCAGCCTGATGGGATTCTACCAAGACAGGCCTTGCCGTAGAGGTCCAAGGCGATTTTTAAGTCGGCAGCTACACCCCAGCCGTTGTCGTAATGTTCACCAAGCAGCGCGCAGGAAAGCGCGTCTCCATCGTCGCAGGTTCGTCGATTGAGGTCCAGGGACTTTGCGTAGTCTTGATGGGTACCTAATCCTCGCTTGTAAAGCGACGCGAGGTTGGAACAGCTAATTGCGAACCCACCGTCGCAGCCCCGCGTATAAAATTCAAATGCCTTCTGGTAGTCTTGTCCAACACCAAGACCTTGCTCGTAGAGTACCCCAAGATTGACACAACTCTTTGTGTCGGAAGCCTGGCAGGCTTTTTCATAGAGCCCGACCGCTTCCTCCGGCCTGACGTCAGACACGGAGTGCGCCACATCAAAGCACTCCTCCGTGCCCCCCCCAAAACAGGCTCTACCAAGTAACACGAGCTTTTCTTCTTCGTCGACGGTCAGCCGGGCAACATGTGTGCAGGCCGATCCCGGGAATGTGTCACACAGGAAGTTATCGAAGGCGATCCGGCCGTCTTCGTCCATGGTCAGCGCAGGTTTCAGCGCGACCCCACCCATAAGCACAAGCGCCCCGCCAATCAGGGCTAGGCTGCGTCCGGGTCGGTCTTGCATGTCCAGCCAGCCGCGCAGCCTTCCGGATAACCGCGCAATCCAAGATGAGATGCAATAGGCCCATGCCCAAAAACTGGTCAGGAATGTGGAATAGAAAAACACGGCGTAGATGGAAAACAACGCGATCGTTTCAATGAAAGTGATCGGGGTCTGCCCTGTCAACCACAGATAGGCGGTGATGCCACCATAGATGATCAACCCGGTCGCTACCGCATCTAGCAACAGTACCACCATTTGCCCCAACGGATGCCGTACCCGTTCAAACTGCTGCAGCAGCCATCGTGTTTCAAAGAGCGATATGTAGTCGGGGATGATGTTGATCGCTGCCCCGAGCAGTAGCGCCTGCGTCAGGCTAAGCCCGGTGTCGGCGCGCAGGCTGATCAGGCCGAGAATTTGGTCTAACAGTAGCCACAGCGCGAACACTGCGATAAAAGAGGCGATGGCGGATCGTATGAAACAACGCCACCCGAGGTGTTTGGCCCCGAATAACTGATCGAACATCGCGCAAAAGTGGGTGGTCCACGTGCTGTTGTAGTCGCCTTGCAGCCAAAGCGACAGATGCGCCTTTTTGTCGGGGTGTATATGCGACACGGCCCAGATGGTCGTACCATAAAAACTGGTCGCGGCAGCGGCGGCCCAGATCAGGTAGGGCCATTCGGTAAAGGCAGCAAGCTGTTCAAGCACGGGCAGGTCAATCGATTTGGAATAATAAGGGAAGTATCCATAGGTTGTGCGATTGATGCAAGTTTCTGTCTCTGTGGCATGGCGGGTTGGTAAGCTTATGCGCTCTGCATCGTGGTTTCAAACGTTTGTTGCAGCGCCACATCCAGATCATCCATGGTCACCGGCAGCCCCAGATCAACAAGGCTGGTCACCCCGTGATCGTTGATCCCGCAGGGCACGATCCCTTCGAAATGGCTCAGGTCGGGGTCCACGTTGATCGATATTCCGTGGAACGACACCCATTTGCGTAGCCGGATGCCGATGGCGGCGATTTTGTCTTCGGCAGGTGATCCGTCCGGTTGGGCTGGTTTTTCAGGCCGCTGCACCCAGACGCCGACACGGCCTTGCCGGATTTCGCCTTTGATGTTGAAGGTCTCAAGCGCGGCGATCACCCAGTTTTCGAGGTCTTGCACGAATTTGCGCACGTCACGCCCGCGTTTCCCAACATCAAGCATAACGTAAATCACCCGCTGCCCCGGCCCGTGATAGGTGTATTCGCCGCCCCGCCGTGCTTGATAAACGGGAAACCGGTTTGGATCGATCAGGTCATCGGGCTTGGCTGATGTCCCAGCGGTATAAAGCGGCGGGTGTTCCAGCAGCCAGATCGCCTCATCAGCGTGGCCCGCCGTGATGTCCGTCACCCGCTGTTCCATAAAGGCCAGCGCATCCGCGTAATCGGTCAGCCCGTCAGTAATGATCCATTCTACCATAACAGGTTGGTTACGCCGCCCGGGGCGCAATGCCAAGTATGCGATTTCCCCTCTTGGCATCGCAAACGCCCTCGTCTATGAGATGCGGGCTTACCAGCCTTTGGACTTGCGGTCGTGGCGGAATTGGTAGACGCGCAGCGTTGAGGTCGCTGTGAGGTAACACTCGTGGGGGTTCGAGTCCCCCCGACCGCACCAATCATCTGAATTTTGCTGCTCTGCAGAGCTTTAGTCGACAGGTAGCCCGCTTGGCACGCTGTTAGGGCGTCCCAACGGCCGTGTGTCGACTGTTTCGCCTGTCAGTGCCTCAAGGAAGGCGATCAGGTCGTTGATGTCCTGATCCGAAAGCGGTGGCAGGTTGATGTCCCGTTTGGCGGCCTGGCGCGCCATCTCTGCCCGGTCTTGCAGGATCGCCCCGTCGACCGCCGCGATCCATGGCGCGGCGGGCAGGTTGGCATCTGTCAGTTGCCATTTGGCGCGCGCGTTGGTTGGGTCGCTGTGATGCCGGATCATGGCCCGTAATGTCGGATAGGCCCCGTTATGCCCGTAAGGTGCCGTCAGTGCGACATTGCGTAAGGACGGTGTCCGGAAACGATAGGCGTCTTCGATCAGGTTGGTTTCGCCCATCCGCCCCACATCCCGTGGGATCGGGTCCCATTGCCGCGTACGTCCCGGGCCAAAGGCGGGCAGGCCAAGCGCATGGAATTCCTGATCGGTGAACAGGGGTCCGGCATGACATTGCGCGCAGCCGACATCGAAGAACAGCGCGCGCCCGACTTCTGCCTGTTCTGGCAAAGGCGTGCCGGTCAGCCATTTGTCGTAGGGGCTGTCATGGCTGATCCATTCTGAGGCGATGAAGGCGCCAAGCGCATTCCCGATCTCGACAATGGTTACGTCTTCGGGGCGGTCGATATGGGGGAAGGCATCGACGAACATCGCCCCATATGCGGGGATCGTGCGCACCCGTTTGGCAATGATCGGCCAGCCATAGTCGATCCGTTCATGGACAGCCCCTGTCACTTCGTTTTCGCCGGGATTGCCCGCCATCTCAAACTGCGACGTCATCGGAAACAGCGCCTGTGCGGCCAACAGGTTATCGAGCCCCTTGGGCAACCATTCCTCTGCCGGGCTGTCGAAGCCGTTGCCGTAGATATCAGAGATGCTGAGCCGTCCGTCATGGAACAGCACCCGCCTGTCGCGGTGGCCGAGGTTCCACAGGGCAGGGGCGTTGCGCGGGATCCGCTTGCGGATCATGTCGGCGCCGGTGCCGCCGGTCCGCTCCGGCCCGACCCCAACCCCGCCTTCGCCGATCCCCAGCGACAGCCCGTCGCCGCCCGCATGGTCGTGATGGTGGCAGGTGCCGCAGCTGATATTGCGGTTGCCCGACAGGATTTTGTCGTAGAACAGAAGCTGCCCAAGCTGCGCTTGCAACGGGTCGGTCTGGATGTAATCGTCTGCCGTAATCTGCGCCGCCACGGGCGCGGCAAACAGGATCAGCGCATGCGCAAGATAGCATTTCTTTTGTGTTTTTTGGCCCAGATGGCGGCGGCGGATATGGAAACCGCGCGCGACCTGATGGAGGCGGGCGAATTTGAACAGGCCCACGAAATGCTGGAGGTGTTTGCCCGCTCTGGTAATGCAGAGGCGGAAGAACTGATTGGTGTGATGTACGCGCTGGGCCTTGGCGTCGACCGTGATGATATCCGGGCGTTTGACTGGTATCTGCGGGCGTCGTTGAAAGGGCATCCGGGGGCGCAATCGGGCTTGGGTTGGTACTATGAGGTGGGCCGGGGTATCCCCGAACCGGACCTTGTCAGAGCCTATCTGTGGTATGCCCTGTCAGCAATAGGCGGGGATGTGGATGCCCCGGATTCGCTGGAAGAATTGACACCGAAGCTGACCGCAGAAGAACGGGCCCTGGCGGAGACGCTGGTGGATGATTACCGAGTGTGGATGTATCCGTTTCGATAATGGGATTGCGCCATGTTCCGCCCGGCGGCAACGCCGGGCATCGCCCGACCTCCACCAGGAGGGCGATGTTCCGAGATACGAAGCCCTGGATTCGGGGCGAGGATGTGAAAGAGCCGCAAGTCATGAACGCCCTCCAGGCCGGGCGATGCCCTCGTTGTGTTATTGTGCGACCTGCGACCGGTTGAGCCCTTGTTTTGTATGGTTCTATATTCGTTGTTGAATACAACCTAATGGTGTGTATCGTCGCAGCCACATGTTCTTTGGGTTCTTGAGGTTGCATTGGAAGGTTTACTGTTTCTTATCGGGCTATCTGTTGTTGTGTACTTGCGCTGGGGAAGGCGACGTCGCAGACGGCCCGCCCGAACGCCAAGATCAGGAAGCCAGCGGCCGAGCAGCCCGGCCCGCCGGGTTAAGGTCGAAAACGCAAGTGACGAAAGACCGTCTGCTTCGCACACGGACCAACCATACCAAGAGACAGTCCTCTTGGGTTTGGCCTATGTCACCGATGGTGATGGTCTGCGTATCAAGGGGCGCGAAATTCGTTTATTTGGTGTTGACGCCCCAGAATTTGCACACCCCTTTGGAAAGCGGGCGAAATGGGCGCTGCATGGATTGTGCAAAGGTCAAGAAGTTATGGCGGTTTCGGCCGAGACTGACAATCACGGTCGCCTGGTTGCGCGCTGCTATCTTTCGGACGGCAGCGATCTATCGGCGGAAATGGTGAAGCTGGGTTTGGCGCTTGATTGGCCCAAATTCTCGGGCGCTATCTACAGTCATTTAGAACCGGAGGATGCCCGCAATAAGCTGTGGTTGGCTGATGCGCGGCAAAGGGGACGGATGGACGTCTGGGAAAGATTTGAGGCGCAACGAAAGGCCCGTGATATTTCCAAATCATCACAATAAGAAAGGGCCGCCCGTTGCGGACGGCCCCTCATTGTCCAAGCAGTTAAGCTTAGTTCAGATCGCTTTCGTAAGCAGCGTTCAGCTCTGCCTCTGCCTCTGCCACGGCTGCGATCAGCGCGTCGAGGATTTGGTCACCGCCGTCGACATTGGCGCGGAACCAGTCCTGCACGGGGGCGGCTGCTTCGGCGAATGCTGCCTTTTCTTCGGGTGTTGGTACGTAAAGATCACCGCCACCGGCCACGAAGGCTTCATAGGCTTCGATGGATTTCCGCTTGGGTGAAGCAAAGGTCGCCTGCTGCAACTGGCTGAACCCGTCAACGACAACGCGGCGCAGGTCTTCTGGCATGGCCATGAAGTTTTCATTCGACATCCACCAGAGCGCACCCATGTAAGCATGCCCGTCAAGTGTCACATATTGCAGGCCCGCATCGGGGAATTTCATGCCCATGATGTCGGTGATGCCGTTTTTGGAGCCTTCGACAACGCCGGTCTGGAATGATGTGAAAAGTTCAGGCCATGGGATTGGCGTGGGCGACGCACCCAGCGCGCGCACCAGTTCCTGCGGCAGGTCGGCCACAACAGTACGGATTTTCAGACCTTCCATGTCGGATGGCATCGCCACACGCCGTTGCGTGTTGGCAAAGTTGCGCCAGCCGCCTGTATTGCCGATGGTCATCAGGCGGATCGCCCCGTCGGATGTTTCCAGGGCCATGTCGCGCATCGTGCGGGTGAAATCGCCGGTCAGCACCGCCTCTGCCACACGGTCATTGGCCATCAGGTAGGGCAGGTCAAGCACCTGCACATAAGGGAAAATGCCAGCCGCCCCGCCGGAGGTGGAAATATAGACGTCAATTGAGCCTTCGGCGACGCCTTCAAGGCATTCCGCACCGGTCGCGCAAAGCTGCGTACCGATGAAAAGTTCCACCCCGATGCGCCCGTTGGAGGCGGCTTCGACATAGTTCTTGAAGACGACCAGACCGTCATAGTCTTCGTCATTTTCGTTGGAGTTGGCCGTGGCGCGGATTGTGAATTCCTGATGCCCGTCGGCATAGGCGGCAAGCGGTGCCGCCAGGAACGCGGCCGCGGCGGCCAGTTTCGTGATTTTGTTCAGCATTTGGTCCTCCCTATGGATGCTGTTTTGGGGATGTTAGCCCCCCGGTGGTGGGTTTATGCAAGCCATGAATCCGACATCCGGGCCGCAACCCAGAAAGCCGGTCAGATATGGCACGGTCATTGATATGGCCGGGACATAGGTGATCAGGAATATGACAAGGATTTCGACCGCCAGAAATGGCAGGATGGCCTTGGCGATAGTTTCCACCTTTTCACCGGAAACCGTACTGGCCACGAATAACACCAGCCCCATGGGCGGCGTTGCCAGCCCCACGGTCAGGTTCACGGACATGATGATCGCGAAGTGGACGGGGTGGACCCCGAGATCAATGAAGATCGGCCCGAGGATCGGCCCCAGAATGATAATCGCCGGTCCCGCGTCCAAAAACATGCCCACGATGAACAACAGGATATTGATCAGGAACAGCAGGATCAGCGGGTTTTCGGACAATGACAGGATGTATTCTGACATGATCTGCGGCGCATAAGACAGCGACACCACCGTTTTGAACGACACAGCCGCCCCCACCAGCAGCAAGACCGCCGAGGTCGACAGGGCAGAGCGCGCCAGCACATCCAGCAGGTCGCGCGATTTCATCGACCGCAGCACAAAGAAGCTGACGATCAGCGCGTAGGCCACGGCCACGGCTGACGCCTCGGTCGGGGTGAAGACCCCGACAAGGATACCACCCAGAATGATGATAGGTGTTTGCAAGGGCGCGATGGCCTTTTTGCACACGATGCGGAAATCATGACTGACCCGCACCTTCGTCGCCTGCGCGATGGCGTGCGCGATGGGCAGGGCGATCAGGAAAATTAGCCAGCCGTTCACCTCTTGCGGGATGAACCGGGTGATGATCCCGGAAAATGCATAAAGCAGCCCGGCGATGTTTATCCGCACCAGCGCCCAGCTGACGATGGATTCCAGCGGGGTGATGGTCTGGTTTTTGGTGACGATACGCTCTGCCTTGGGCAGGTCGTACCGGTCAGCCAGCAGCCGGACCATGACCATCAGGCCAACCCCAACCAGAATGCCCGGCACGATGCCTGCGAGGAACAGTGCCGCGACGCTTTCGCCCATCACATAGGCATAAATGATCATGATCCCCGATGGTGGGATGATCGGGCCGATGACGGAAGAGGCCGCTGTGATGGCCGCCGCGAATTTCCGGGAATAGCCGTTCTTTTCCATTGCCGGGATCAGGGTGGAACCGAGCGCAGAGGTATCGGCCACCGCAGAGCCGGAGAGGCCTGCGAAAAGGATCGATGACAGGATGTTCACATGGGCCAACCCGCCGCGCAGATGCCCCATGAAGGCTTGACTGAATTCGACCAGCCGCACGGTGATCCCGCCGCGGTTCATAATCTCGCCCGCCAGCATAAAGAAAGGCAGGGCCATCAGCGGGAAGCTGTCCATCCCGTTGTAAAGGTTGCGATAAAGGCCCGCGACGACATTGCGCTGATCGCCTTCGAGCATGATCAATGCGATGGGGGATGCCAGCAGGGCAAAGACCACCGGCAGCCCAACCATGATCAGGATCAGGAAGAGGGGAAGAAACCAAAGTAGCATCAGTCAGCCCCCGCCATGTCATCATTGGAAAGTCTGGTCAGCCTGTCGCCCTGTCCGGCCAGCGTAATGATCTGCCGGATGATCAGTTCGATATTCACCAGGATCAGCAGGTTCACCCCAACCCAAAGCGAGGCGTATTGGAACCGGTTCTGAAATTTTTCGCCGCATTTGCCAATCTCGATCCCGAAGGGCCAGCGCAGGGTGGCCGAGCAACCCTTGCCCGATAATGTGTCGATATGGTTGTTCAGCCCGCGTTCCCACGCGATCAGCAGGACCCAGAGTGTGATCGCCATCAGGATCAGTGACAGGATCGCGGCGATGGCGCGGGGCAGGGCGCGTTCGAGCATGTCAATCGCCACAAAGCCGCCCATCCGGTAGGCAAGCGGTGCCATCAATCCGGTCATCCAAAGCATGCCGAAACGGGCGGCTTCCTCTGTCCAGTTGGGCGCATCGTTCAGCACATATCGGAAGAAGACTTGCCCCAGGATCAGACACACCATGATCGCAAGTGCGGCAATCGCGATGGCTTTGCCAATGGCAAGCACCGCGGTATTGAACCGTTCTAGTGGCCAAAGCAGGCCAAACAGGACCGACATCGGCTCCTCCCCTGTGTATGTCTCGGGCTTATGCCCTTGTTTTGTTTGGGGCTTCGCCCCCGCCGCTTGCGCGGCTCCCCCAGAGTATTTGGGGCAAAATGATGGTTAGTGTTCCTTGAAGGCTCCGTATTTGCCAGCATGGAAGACGAGCGGATCGCCGTCCTGGTGATGTGCTTTGGTGACCCGGCCCACGACGATCACATGATCGCCGGCATCGTGGGTGGTTTCCAGATTGCATTCGAACGTGGCGAGCGCCCCCTCGATGATCGGCATGCCGCAATGGGATAGATGCGTCGGCACCTCGTTGATTGCGGTTTTGGATTTAACAATCGCCGCGCAGATATCGCGCTGGCTTGCGGCGAGCACATGGATCGCAAACCGTCGCGAGCCTGCGAAATGTTCGAACCGTTTGGAGGCTTTTGCAGGCGACCAAAGCACCAGTGGTGGATCGAGCGAGACGGACGCAAAGCTGTTGGCGACAATGGCAACCGGTCCTTCGGGACTGTCCGTTGTCACAACCGTCACGCCGGTTACGAATGTGCCAAGCGCGCCGCGAAAACTGTCTGCGTCGGTGCTGGGATCGAATGTGGCGATGGTGCCTGCGTCCATTATGGAACCTCTTGCCCAAGGGCGGCTGTGTAGAGAGAGAACCAGGTCTGTCGGTCCATTTCTACTTTTAAAGCATCTGATAGCGATTTGATTCTATTTAAATTATTTGTGCCCATCACGGGAACGATATTGGCAGGATGCGCCAGAAGCCAGGCCACTGCAACAGCCCCGATATCGGTGCCATTGGCCTGCGCCACCTTCGTCATTGCTGTGCGCAGCGCGCCATCGCCTTCACCGGTTACAAGCGTCCCGCCCCCGAGCGGTGACCATGCCATGATCGGCACGTTCCGTTCCTGCAAAAAGGCCACGTCGCCATTGGTAAAGCCCTGATGCGCCGTCAGCGACAGTTCGATCTGGTTGGTGATCAACGGTGTTTTCATGGCTGATTGCAACAGCGTCCAGTCATGCAGTTTGAAGTTTGACACCCCGATGCTGCGCACCTTGCCGCTGGCCACGACCGCATCAAGGGCGGCACCCGTTTCGTGATGGTCCATCATCGGGTCTGGGCGGTGGATCAGCAGCGTGTCGATCTTGTCCACATTCATCAGCCGCAATGAGTGATCGACAGATGCGGTGATATGGCTGCTGCTGGTATCATAGTATTTCACTGGTGCGTCGCTGTAGCGCCCGGCGGGGGCCACGATATCGCATTTGGTGACAATTTCGATCTGGTCCTTGAGCGCGGGGGCCGCCTTGAGCGCATTGCCAAGCACCTCTTCGGCCTCATATCCGCCATAGATATCGGCCTGATCCATTGTGGTGATGCCTTGTTCCAGGCACGCCTCGATCTTGGCCTGCACATGGGCGGGCGATGTATCGTCGGCCTCTGCCAGCCGCCACATGCCGTAAACGATGCGGCTGAAAGAAAGATCATCGGTGATCGTCACGCGGTCCATTAGCGGCGTTCTCCTGTCCCCAAGGGGGTCGCTGGTGTTTCATCAGGCACCCGGCCGTAGGCATGTGGCAGGGAGCATGTTTTGAGTTCGGGCATCACCCGCGCGCCGAAATGTTCGGCCTCGTCAATATGTGGATACCCCGAAAAGATGAACGCGCGAATGCCCATTTTCTTGTAAGCTTCAATCTTTGTCAGAATTTGGTCGGTTGATCCGACCAAAGCGGCCCCGCAGCCGGACCGTGCCCGGCCCACGCCAGTCCAAAGCCCCGGTTCGGTATAGCCATATTTATCCGCCAGTTCGCGCGCCCGCGCCTGATGGGCGACACCAAGCGAGATGCTGTCATGCGCCCGGTCCCGGATCAGCTTGCCATATTCATCATCCAGCTTGCTGGCGATGTAATCGGCATATTCCTTGGCTTCGGCTTCGGTGTCGCGCACGATCATGTGGACCCGCAGACCGTAATCAAGCGTGCGCCCATGGGCGGCCGCCCGTGCGTGCACATCCTTCATCCGCTGCGCCAACTGATCCTGTGTTTCCGGCCACATCAGGTAGACATCACATTGCGCCCCGCACAGTTCCAGCGCGGCAGGCGAGTAGCCCCCGAAATAAAGCAGCGGCCCGCCGTTTTGTTGGTAGGGTCTGGCCGGATCGGTGGTTAGATTGGAGATCTGATAGATATCGCCATCATAGCTGACTTCATCCTGGGTCCAGCATTTGCGCAGGATTTCAACAACTTCGTGGCTGCGTTTGTAGCGATATGCGCTTTCGGCCACTTCGCCGGGGAAATCGGAACTGATCACATTCAGCGTCAGCCGTCCTTTGAGCATATGGTCCAGCGTGGCGATGGTGCGTGCCAGCATGATCGGCTGCACCTCGCCACAGCGGATGGCCGCGAGGAAATTGATCTTTTCGGTCAGCGGCGCCATGCCTGCCACGAATGACAGCGTATCCTGCCCAACCTGATAGGATGACGGGGCGAGGATGTTGCGGAACCCCTGTTTTTCTGCCGTCAGGGCGATGTCGCGGCAATGCTCCCATGAGCTGCGCAAATCCCCATCCGGCACCCCCAGGAACTGGTAGTCGTCAGAGCAGAGCGCGGAGAACCAAGATACCTCTGCCGCATCAAGATCGGCGCTGGTAACCGGGACAACCTGTTCCATGCATTTTCCTCAAAAGAATCCTCTTCCCCTTCTTGCCTAGCACTTTGGATTGTGCGTAACAATGGTGTATCAATTTGCGATGCGGGGAGGCGTCGTTGAAATGCGGGCTGCAACAGCACTGCCGAGATATATTCAAATCAGTGAAATGCTGATCCGCGAAATTGCCGCGGGCCATCTGGTTGACGGTGCCAGATTGCCGCCAGAACGCGAGATGGCAGTGGAACTGGGCATTGCGGTTGGGACGTTGCGCAAGGCCCTTGCAGAACTGGAAGGAAAGGGGCTGCTGGAGCGGGTCCAGGGTTCTGGCAATTACGTGCGGCAGAAGGCCGATGTGACGTCGATCTATTCGCTGTTTCGGCTGGAAAAAATCCGTGGTGGTGGACTGCCGACGGCGGCTGTGATCGCTGTGGACCGGTTGGATAAACCCGCTGATCTACCCACATTTGGCACTGCCGATGATGGCCACCGCATTCGCCGTTTACGGTCACTTGATGGCGATCTGATCGCCGTTGAAGAGATTTGGCTGGATGGTGATCTATGCGCGCAGTTCGGGGCGGATGACGTCTCGGACTCGCTCTACCAATATTACCGGGATGCGCTTGGCGTTGTGATTGCCACGGTCGAAGATCGGATCGGGGTCGGGGCTATCCCGCCCTGGGCGCCAGCGCCATTCCATCTGGAACCGGGCACGCCCGCCGGTTTTATTGAGCGGTTGAGCTGGACTGCGACCGGGCAGGCCGTCGAATTTTCGCGGACATGGTTTGATCATCAAAAGGCGCGCTATGTGTCGCGCATGGGTAAGGGATAAGGTTTTGGATCAGGTAAGATATGGCATCATCGGCTGCGGGATGATGGGCCGCGAACATATCCAGAATATCAATCTGTTACCGCAAGGCCGCGTATCGGTTGTCTATGACCCGGTTGCGGACCTAGCCACCTCTGCTGCGACACTGGCAGAGGATGCGCATGTGGCTGCGACATTAGAAGAACTGCTGGCGTTTGAGGCGCTGGATGCCATTGTCATCGTCAGCCCGAATTACCTGCATGTGCCGCAGTTGCGCCAGATTGTGGCGACCCGGCCTTTACCGATCTTGTGTGAAAAGCCGCTGTTCACCGATCCGGCGGATGCGGGGGCGGTCGATGCATTGTTCAAGGATTATCCGCACCCGGTTTGGGTGGCGATGGAGTATCGTTATATGCCCCCTGTGGCCGCCCTGATCGCGCAGGCCGAACAGACGACCGGTGGCATCAAGATGCTGACCATCCGCGAACATCGGTTTCCGTTTCTGCCCAAAATCGGCGATTGGAACCGGTTTAATGCCAAGACCGGTGGCACCCTGGTCGAAAAATGCTGTCATTTCTTTGATCTGATGCGGGTTATTTTGCAGGATGAGCCGGTGCGGGTCATGGCCAGTGCCGGCCAGTCACTGAACCATATTGATGAACGCTATGATGGGGTGGCCCCGGATATCTGGGATAACGGCTATGTCATTATCGACTTTGCCAGAGGCGCGCGCGCGATGCTGGAGCTTTGCATGTTCGCCGAAGGGTCGAAATGGCAGGAAGAGATCAGTGCCGTTGGCCCCAAAGGCAAGATCGAGGCATTGGTCCCCGGTCCGGGCCGGTTCTGGCCCAAGCTGCTGGGCGCGCCGCCAGTCCCGCAGCTGATCATCAGCCCGCGTGCGCCCAAAGGGCCAATTGTCGCTGAAATTCCGGTTGATCCGGCTTTGCTTGAGGCAGGCGATCACAACGGATCGACCTATTACCAGCATCAAAGGTTCAATGCGGTCATTCGCGGTGAAGGCGCTGTTGAGGTGAGCGTGGATGACGGCAAACGCGCCGTGGCCATCGGGATTGCCGCCCAGCAATCAGCGGCGACAGGGCAGGCGGTGGTGTTGTGATTTAGCGTCTGCGGTCTTAATCGTAGATGGACTGACGCAAGGCTGCAAAAGCACCGCTGGTCACCGCATCCAGATGGACAGCACCGACATGGATTGGAACCTCGCGGTATTTCAATATGCGGGCGACAAGAAAGCGGTGGTTGCCATTAGCATAGCGAATGACCTCTCCGTGCCGGTTGATATGGCCAAGAATACCGCCGGATTCGCGCCGATAGAATTCCGGTAATTCGCGTCGCAGCATCATGCGGTCCCGCGTTGACATATCATCATAAAGCCGGTCGATTGCTGCGTAGCGGACGATGACATCATCCATCGTGTAGCAGGCATCAAACGACCCATACTTGCCGATCTGCGTCATCATGTGATCGTAGATGCCGGTGTCTTTCCACGTCTGGCCATCAACAAAATGCGCGTGACAGGCGATGAACTTACGCGATTTTGTGATATCGCTGACGCTGAGATCCCAGTCACCCCCAACCACAAGCCCGCTATGGATTTGGGAATAGCGCGGGGCCCCGTTTTTGCGGCCCGGCTTGAATTGCCATTTCACGGCGCAAGGATCGATAAACAAGGCCTCGTCAGAGAGCGGGCCATCGGTTCCGAACCGTCGTCTGTTATAGACATCACGCAAGGTTTTTCTGGCGATATTGCGCCGGAAAAACAGTTCAATATTTGATGGCCTGAAAACGGGGTGCATGCGGTTTCCTTTACGGCAGAACCGCAAGCCAGCACCAGACTGTCAAGATCGACAAGGCCGTCCCCATCAGCACGGCAGAAGCAGCGACCCGCCGGGCGGTCCCATACATATTGGCAAACACATAAGCATTGATCCCCGGTGCCATAGCTGCCGTCAGCATCGCTGACCTGATCCCATCAGTGCCAAGGCTATTTGCATGCGCCAACATCCAGACGATGACCGGGTGCAGGATCAATGAAACACCCACGACAAACAAGATGGTGCGCATGTCGCCCTCTGGCCTATATCGATAAAGCACCCCGCCAAGCCCAAAAAGCGCGGCGGGCAAGGCTGCCCGGATCATCAGATCAAGCGCATCCGTCAGGACGCCGGGCAGGGCGAGCCCAGTGAAATTCACGATAAAGCCCAGCGTGATCCCCACAATCAGCGCGTTGCGGAACATCGCATTCAGGACCTTGCCGGGCAATCGGGCAAGGCTACAGCCGCGATTGCGCGCAATCTCCATCGCGGTGATCCCGACTGCATAGCAAAACGGCGAATGGATGGCGATGATCGCGTAATTCGCCTCAAGCGCGTCAGCCCCATAGGCCCGTTCGGTGATTGGCAGCCCAAGCAGCAGCGAGTTTGAGAATAGGCAGCAGAACCCGATGGCAACACTGTCTTCCCAACCGCGCCCAAAGATGTAGCGCGCGCCAGTCATGCCCGCCAGAAAACCAACGAATGCGCCTGTATAGAAACTGCCCAGCAGGGCGAGGTCGAAATTCTGGTTCAGGTCCAGTGTCGAAATCGCCCGAAACAGCAGGCAGGGAATGGCGAAGCCTTGGGTGAACTTCATCAGCCCGTCAACGCTGGCATCGTTGAAATAGCCCTTCCAGACAGCCAGATAGCCAAAGCCGATGACCAGAAAGACGGGCAGGATAATGTCGATAAGCGCCGACATCTGCCCTAGCGCGCAGGAAAGCTGATGGTCATGCCGTCAAAGGCTGGCTGGATGTGATCGGGCGTTTCCTGCGCCACAGTTTCATAGTCCAGATCGTTGTGCATATTGGTCAGCACGGCCTGTTTTGGGGTGACCTTTGCGATCCAGTCCAATGTGTTGGCCAGATGCGAATGGGTGGGGTGCGGGTCACGCCGCAGCGCATCAACGATCCAGCAATCAAGACCTTGCAGCTTGTCCCATGATGTCGCCGGGATGGCCGACACATCAGGCAGATAGGCCACATCGTCCGCCCGGAACCCCAAGGCGGTGATGCTGCCATGTTCAACCTCGAACGGGGTTAGCGTGATCTGCCCGCCGGGGCCGTCGATACAGATATCCCCGTCGATTTCGTTCAATTCGCAAATGGGCGGGTAAGGTGACCCTTTGGGCTGTACGAATGCGTAGCCGAACCGGTTCAGCAGGTCATTGGTGGTGCCCCCATCGGCCCAGACTTGCAATCGCGTCCGCATGTTAAAAACGATCATCCGCAGATCATCGATTCCATGCACATGATCGGCATGGCCGTGGGTGTAGACCACGGCGTCAAGTGTGCCCACATCAGCATCCAGCAACTGGCTACGCAAATCGGGTGCTGTATCAATCAGAACCCGTGTGATGTCATCCCCGCGCGTCCGCGTGATCAATAGCGAACAGCGCCGCCTGTGGTTTTTGGGATTGGTCGGATCGCAAGCCCCCCATAGCCCGCCCAGACGGGGCACCCCGCCGGAGGATCCGCAACCAAGGATCGTGAAGCTGAGCGTATCGCTCATGCGCTGGCCTTCCAGAACAGCCGGTCGAAATTGGCAGTGGTTTGGGTGGCGAAGTCTGCGTAGGACATGCCAAAAACCTCTGCCCCGACCTTGGCCGTATGTGCCGTATAGGCCGGTTCGTTGCGCTTGCCCCGGTGCGGATGGGGCGCAAGATAGGGGCTGTCGGTTTCGACAAGAATCCGGTCCACGGGGGCGGCGGCAAAGATGTCCCGCAATTCCTGTGATTTGGGGAAGGCGGCGATGCCGGACATGGACAGGTAGAAGCCCAGATCAAGGGCTTTCCGTGCCAATGCCGCACCGCTGGAAAAACAATGCATGACGCAAGTATAGGCCCCGTTGGCATATTCTTCGGTCAGGATTTGCGCCATATCATCATCGGCAGCACGGGCATGGATGATCAGGGGCAGCTTGGTCTCGCGGGCGGCCGCGATGTGGATGCGCAGCGATTTTTGCTGCACTTCCGCGCTGTCGGATGTGTAATGATAATCCAGCCCGGTTTCACCGATCCCGACGAATTTGGGATGTTGGGACAGGGCGATCAGTTCGTCCGTGCTGGCCAGAGGTTCGTCTGCCGCGCTCATCGGGTGCGTGCCAGCGGCATAAAACACGGGCTTGTGGGCCTCGGCGATGGCGCGCACCTGCGGTTCCAGCCGTAACTTGGTGCAGATCGTGACCATCCGTTCGACCCCTGCATCCAGCGCACGCTGGATGATGGCGGGGCGTTCATCGTCGAAATCGGGGAAGTCGAGATGGCAATGGCTGTCGACGATTTTTGCTTCGGTCATGACGCCTCTACGCTGCGGCGACACCTTGCGCCGTCTCTTCTATCTTGAAGATCATATCAAGGATCAGCGCGGCAGGGTCAAGGTTCACCGCCCGCCCGTGGCGTGACCGGTTTGACAGGTCCTGTTGCAGTTGCGCCCAGCCCCGCGCCGCCCGATCATCAGGGGCCAAGCGGGCCAGCAATCGTGCCTCGCCCGGGGCGCCTTGGGCATTGGGTTCACCCATCAGCCCGGCCCGTGCGGCGCGTGACAGGAACATATCCAGCAGGTCCAGTGTCAGGCCAAAGCGGATATCGGCACCACGTCCGGCACAGCTTTCTGCGAGTTTGAGCGCTTGTTGCCGGTCGATCCGGGGCAGGCCGCCTAGGAGATTGACCAGTTCGGCGTAAAGCGGCAGCCCGTCATGGTTCAAAAGCCGGATCGCATCGCCAGCAGAGCCGCCTGCCAAGGTGGCAAGACTTTCGCTGTTTTCAATGTCATGCCCGGCCTGTGCCAGCGCCTGTTGCAGATTGTCTGGCGACAATGTGCTGCAACGCAACTCCCGGCAGCGGGACCGGATCGTCGGCAACAGGCGCGATGGCTGATGCGCGATGAGCAGGATGGTGCAGTTCTCGGGTGGCTCTTCCAGTTCCTTCAGGATTGCGTTGGCCGCGTTGCGGTTCAGTTCATCCGCCGCATCCACGATCACCACGCGGCGTCCGCCGTCCGCCGCTGACATCTGGAAAAACGTCTTCAGGCTGCGCACGGCATCCACGGTGATTTCGGCGCGCAGTTTCTTGGTCTTGTCGTCCCATGGCCGCCGGATCAGTGCCAGCCTTGGGTGCGCGCCCGACTGGATCAGCCGTGCATCAGGATGGTCGGGATCGACATGCAAGGTCGGATCACCAAACAGCCCGGCCTCTGCATCTGCCAATAGGAAGGTTGCAATTTTCCAGGCCAGGGCCGCCTTGCCCACGCCGCGCGGCCCGGTGATCAACCAGCCGGAATGCAACCGGCCTGCGGCATGGGCATCCAGAAAGTCCCGTTCTGCGCGGGCCTGTCCGAAAAGCTGGGCTGTTTCGCGCGGATGCGGTGCCCCTTCGACCCGGTCCGGTTCGGGGATTGTCTCGTCGCTCATGCGTGGGCCGCAATTTCAGAGGCGATCTGATCCGCAGTCCGGTTGCCATCGATCAGCACGCAGCGTTCGGGATGGGCATGGGCAAGGGCAAGAAAGCCGTGGCGCAGGGTTTCCTGAAATGACAGGCCGAAATCCTCGAACCGGTCCTCGCCGGATTTACGCGCAAGCCCACGTTCAAGGGCGGTGGCCGGATCCATATCAATGATGAAAGTCAGGTCGGGTTCGCGCCCGATCATGAGCGTATGCAACTGGTCCACCATATTGCGCAGATCACCGCGAGTGGCCCCCTGATAGACCCGCGTGCTGTCGGCAAACCGGTCAGAGATCACGGTTTGCCCTGAAGCCAGAGCCGGTTCGATGGTCTTTTCCAGATGGTCCCGCCGTGATGCGGTAAAAAGCAGGATTTCGGTTTCGGCGGACCAGCGGTCGGGATCGCCGGTCAACACCAGTTGCCGAATTTCCTCCGCCCCCGGGCTGCCGCCCGGTTCACGGGTCAGGACAACATCCTGACCTTGCGCGCGCAGGTGGTCAGCAAAACGTCGGGATTGGGTGGATTTGCCGGAACCGTCGATACCTTCAAACGTAATGAAACGGGGTCTTGTCATGCCTCTTCTGGCACCGCGTCGCCCGTGCCGGGGCCGAATTTGTCCCACAGAACTGTGGCGGCCGTGCGCAGCCGGGTGGTAAAGCCGCCGCGCGCCACATCAGCCTCTGCCACCAGGGGGATGCGTTTTTCCGGCAAGCCGTCCAGGGTGATCACCAGTTCGGCAAGCTCATCGCCGGCGCTGACGGGTGCCTCAATCGGGCCGTCATAGACGACTTCCGCATCCAGCGTGCCCTGATTCAGGATTGGCACCAGCAGTGACAGGTCCTCTGACACGGTCAGGCCCACTGTGGGGACACCGCCCATCCAGATGTCAGCCTCTGCGATACGTGTGCCTTCGCGGGCAACTTCCTTTTGCGCGAATTGCCTGAACGCCCAGTTGACGATTTTTTCGGCTTCTTCGGCGCGGGCAACCTGACTATCAAGGCCGGTGATCACAAAGATCACGCGGCGGTCACCTTGTTTGGCGGATCCGACCAGCCCATAGCCTGCTTCTTGGGTGTGACCGGTTTTCAGCCCATCCGCCCCGATGCCAAGGTTCAGCAGTGGATTGCGGTTGCGCGAATTCGACGGGACCCGCCCGTCAAAGGCAAATTCGATTTCGGCGAATAGCGGATAGAATGTGGGATAGTCGGTGATGATCCGGTTGGCCAGAATACCAAGGTCTTCCATCGACATGCGATGCCCGGCGGCAGGCCAGCCGTTGGAATTGGCGAAGGTCGAATTCATCATGCCCATTTGCCGGGCGCGTTCTGTCATCATCCGGGCGAACCCGGCTTCTGTGCCGTCAGGTGATAGTGCCTCTGCCAGAACGGCGCTGGCGTCATTGCCAGACAGCACGATGACACCGCGCAGCAAGTCTTCGACGCTGACCCGGTCGGTGGTGTCCAGAAACATCGATGACCCGCCATAGGCTGCCGCCTCTGTCGAGACCGGTAGCAGCTCATCAATTTCCAGCCGTCCCTTGGCCACAGCTTCAAACGCCATATAGATCGTCATCAGCTTGGACATCGACGCCGGGGGCAGGGGCGTGTCTTCGTCTTTTTCCAGCAGAACGGTGCCTGTCGTCTGGTCAAACACATAAGCCGCTTGTGCCCGTGTATCAAAAGTTTGGGCAAAGCTTGCCGAAGCGCTGAAAATCAGGGCGGTCACGCCAAGGCGCAGAGCGGAGAATTGCATTGTCTATGCTCCTATGTGGGGTCAGCTATCAGCCTCGATCAGGACGGCGTCGACAAAGCCGGCCTCTTTGATCCGGGCCAATGTGGCGTCAGCGTTTGCATCGTCTTCGGCGGGTGATGATACCACCAGCCAAACGACCCGCCCACCGGCATCCTGGGCCACGACCGATGTGGGAATACCCGCGTTGCGCAGCAGGGCCCCGGCGTTTTCGGCGTTGGGTTCAACGCTGAACACCCCGATTTGAAAGCGTGGGCCTGTTGTGGCGGCGGGCAATGCAACGACGGCGGCAACCGGTGCCGCCTCTGGCTGATCGGCTTGCACTGTGGGTTCTGCCGGGGGCAGGTTCACTTCAACGATGTCATCATCGGTGTCATCCGTGTCAGGGGTCGCGGCGGCGGCAACAGCCGTGGCCGCGGGCAGGGCCACCGCAACGGCGGTTTCGGCCGCATTGCCTGCGGTTTCTGCTGTGGCACCAGCAGTGGCGGCTGCCGGTTCCAGCGGCGTGGCTTCAACATTCACCGGGTTTGCCAGATCAGCGACAACAGGGTTAGCTTCGACTGGCTCTTCGCCTTCCACGGCCTCTGTGACCTCTTGGCGGCGCAGTGCCACGACATATAGCTCGGTTGGTGCGCCGGGCAGAACGCCCAGTTCTTCGGCCACATCAGATGAGATTTGCAGCAATGGGCCGGGATTTTCGCGTTCCCGCCGGAACAGGGCGCCGACAACAGTTTCACCGGTGGCAGTGTTGCGGATCAGTGCGCGTTCGGGCTCTTTCACATCCGGGTGTGCCACCCAAGCACCGCCAAGCGATGGTCGTCCGTCCCAAAGGCCCCGATCATTCACCTCGAAAATATCGGGCCGTTCCACGTCTTTTTCCGTTGTGGTGGTTTGCAACGGCACGCCGATGGAGGTTTGCGCGCTGCTGCTTGCACCGCCGGGAAACGCAACCCCCCCATTTTCGTCGCATGCCGCCAAACCGAATGCAGCAATCACGCATAGTGATGCCCGCTGAAGTCTGGATTGTCGTATTGTGATGCCCGTCATGTTTTGCCCCTTCGTTCCGCCCCGATTTGACAGGGTCTGCCGCCCTTTTGCCTGCTGCCGTGACACGCGCATATCAAACGAAAACATCTTGTTCTTCCGATCGATTGCCTGCGCACCCTGATTTTTCAGCAACGATAGCGTTGGAAATGCTGTTTTGGAAGGCTTTGCGCCATTTTGTCGGCGGATTTCCCCATTGTTGCTGACAAGGCGTTGATGCCGTGATTCCGGGTGCCGTTCGCGGGTCAGGACCAATCGCACTTTCCGAATCATAAATTGGGCGCTAAACGGTCCCGCACGGAGGTTTGGCAGAGTGGTCGAATGCACCGGTCTTGAAAACCGACGAGGGTGAAAGTCCTCCCAGGGTTCGAATCCCTGAGCCTCCGCCACCATCCCAATTTTTGGACCAAGACTGCGACGTAAGGCGTTGATTAGTGGTGCGAATGTCAAACCATCCTACTGGCGCGTGATGATGAAAGTGCCGACCCCGTCATACTGTTCACCATTCGAATCTTGGGTCACATCCAGCGCAAGTACCCCGCCAAGTTCATCCGCATTTGGTCCGTAGAATGTCGCGTCAAGGTTGGATGTGCCGCTGCATGGTCCTGTGCAGGTCAAGGTTCCGGCGAACCCGTTGCCGGTGATCGCGGCATTGGTCATGGTCAGATCGACATCGATGTCGCCAGCGCCTGTGTTGTAGGTCCCGTCAAGCGTGCCACTGGCCGTGTCCGAAAGGAAATTGGCCGTGATTTCCACGGTTCCTTCCATTTCGGTGCCATCATTGGCGCCAATCTGCGCTCCGCCATTGTCGCGCACCAGACCGGACGCCTGAAAGCCACCCTGATAGGTGACATTGCCGGTCACGGCGTCAAAGCCAGCGATTGTCGTTGGATTGGTTTCAAACCCGAAAACCGCATGCGTTTCACCGTCCTGTGGGGATAGGATGCCGGGTTGGGCGGAGCCGTAAGACACCGCCTCGACCGCGCCCGCATATGTGCCAGAGCGTGACGGGTCGAAATTGATATTGACGGTTTGTCCATTCGCCAGCGTGCCGACACCGTTTGTGATGGTCACCGTCTGGCCGAAAATCTGTACCGTGCCGCTGCCGGTATTTGTGCTGTTGCTGGTAAACCCGTTGGCCAATGTGATGCTATTGGGTGCTATGGACGCGGTTGTGCCTTCGAAACCGGCGGCATTCTGGGTGACTTCATTGCCTTCCGCATCACTGATCTGCTGACCCGGAAAGCCGTAATCAAGCCCATTTGTCCCCGGAACAGGCCGGGCCGGGTTGTTGGTTGTGCGGTCACCGCCGCTGCCGCCACAGGCCGCCAGGCTTATGGCAGTGATCAGCATCAGGGGCTTGGTTGAACGGTTGGTCATGAATGTGTCCTGTCGTTGGGCCGGCATTGTTTGGCACGTTTTGAGGCGACTATAGCGACAAAAATCAACAGGTTGAAAGATGCCGTCAGCGTTGTCCTGATTTTTGCCACAGTTAAGTAGTTTTTAGCCAAATAAATCGCCAAGCGTTGACCTTGTCAGGTGAACGGTATTTGGCATGAATAGAACGAGTACGCCCTTTAAGCAGGACATTTTCCGATGCCGACCATTCCTGATAGTAGCCCTGTTGATTCTTTGGTTTCAGGTACGCAGCGTTTTGACGCCGACGGCGTCGTGACCGTGCATTTTGTTGGAGCTGGTCAGACGCCTGCCAAAAACGGTTTTTACGAAGTCTCTGACGGCTGGTCAGCTTTTGAACGCGCGCGCGCGGAGGCGGCATTCGCCACGATCGCTGCCGTCACCAATCTGACGTTTGAGGTTACAAACGATCCCAACGCTGACTTTCAGCTTGTTTTGAACACACGTTCATTTGATGGGCCCAACAGCCTTGGATACTTTTATGAGATATTCGGACGCACAAATGTTGGCGTCTTCAACTCCGACGGGTATGGCTGGACGTCTGATGGGCTTCGAGCGGGCGGTCTGGGCTTTACGACGATGGTGCATGAATTCCTGCATGGGCTTGGGCTAGATCATCCGCATGATGGAGACCGGATATTGTCCGGTGTTACGGAACCATTCTTTAGCTATGGCCGCAGTGAATTGAACCAAGGCATCTGGACTGCGATGTCTTACAATGGCGGTTACAATCGCATCCGATCAAACAGCGATAATTTCGGGTTTGAATTCGGGCCCATGGCATTCGATATCGCGTTGCTGCAACAGATGTATGGCGCAAATATGAGTCATAATACGGGCGGTAACACCTACATGCTGGATAACAGCAATTCTGATGGTGCCGGATGGCAGGCGATTTGGGATGCCGGTGGTAACGACACCATGCAATATAGCGGCAGCCGGGATGCGGTGATTGACCTGCGGGCCGCGACGCTGGACTATAATCCCGGTGGTGGCGGTTTTGTGTCTGTCGCGTCAGGCATCAAGGGCGGCTTCACCATCGCGAATGGCGTTGTGATCGAAAACGGTGTTGGCGGGTCGGGTGATGATCGGATGATTGGCAACGCCGCCAATAACAGCCTTAGCGGCAATGCTGGGAATGATTTTTTGCTGGGCGGTGCCGGGGCCGATGACCTGAACGGCGGTGCTGACCGCGACACGCTGCGCGGCGGCACGGGCGATGACGATCTGAGCGCGGGTTCAGGCAATGATCAACTGTCCGGCGATGCGGGCGCTGATACGCTTGTTGGCGACAGCGGCACCAATGTGCTGAACGGCGGCAGTGGTGCGGATACCCTGATCGGGGGCACCGGGCGCGATACGTTGAATGGCGGTGGTGGTAATGACCTGTTGCAGGGTGCTGCTGCCAATGACGTCCTGAATGGCGGTCGGGGTGCCGACACGCTGGACGGCGGTTCAGGGGCTGATGTGCTGCTTGGCGGTATGGGGGCGGATCAGTTGACAGGTGGTGCTGACAATGACCGCTTTGTCTTTAACTTCCTCAGCGATAGCTGGGCGGGTGCTGGCAGCCGCGACACTATCCTTGATTTTGTGTCTGGCGCGGATGTTATTGATGTCAGCGGCATTGATGCTGATCTGGTTGATGCAGGGGATCAGGCGTTCACAGTGATCACCACCGGTTTTACCAACACTGCGGGTGAACTTCGGTTTGCGGATTCCGGCGCTGACACGATTGTCCAGATTGATCGCAATGGCGATGGTCTGGCCGATATGGAGATTGCAGTGCTGGGGCTGACAAGTCTGACTGCGGACGACTTTATCCTGTAATTCCAGCGTAGATGTGACCGAGGAGAGACCGCGCAGCCCGGCGTTCCGCATGTCGTCTTCTCAGTTATTCCCGCATGGGTTGTGTTTACCTGAGCAGCACAAGAAATTAACACTTTGTTAACCACTTCTTCAGACTCTCGTCAGACCTTTGAACGGCCTATTTTTGGTTGTATGCGAAAGATTTTAATCGCGCGTAGATTGCTTGCCGACGATGATTATGTTTCACCTTCATTACGGCGTTTGGACGCCAAGACACACCGCCGACATGGAACAAGGCACCAAGGAGAATACTTGATGCGGCTACAGCTCAAGCAGTGGACGTCTGCGACCCATGATCAGTTGGATCAGCGGATGAGCATGCTGATCCTGACGGATCTGGGCGACTATGCCGTGTTTTTGCGCACTCATCACGCGGCTTATGCCGTGCTGTTGGAAACCCTGCCTGCGCGCCACTGGATGTATGCGCCAATCCATAACGCATTGGCTGATCTATCGGCCGATCTTGCACAGATAGGTGTTAAGCCAATGTTACCTGTCAGGTTGGAACCGCGCTGCAACATTCATCCGCTGGCCGTTGCCTATGTTGTAGCAGGGTCGCATTTTGGCAAACATGTCTTGCACCGCCGCTGGGCCAGATCGACGGATCGGGCGGTTCTGTCGGCGGGCGCCTACCTGGCCAGTGATGGCCTGAAACAGGCATGGCACCGGTTGATGCGCGCGTTTGACACGATCACGGTGCCGGAACAATTGTTGCCGCAGCTTGGCCCGGATGCGGACCGGGTCTTTGGTCTTTTCCGTGATTGCCTGGAACAGGCCCAAAAACAGAAACCTGCACATGCCGCAGCTTGATACCGACGCCGGTATCGAACCGGTTGACCTGAACAATTGTGATCGCGAGCCGATCCACATCATCGGGCGCGTTCAGAATTTCGGTGCCCTGATATCCGTGACATCGAACTGGGTTATCAATCATGCCTCTGAAAACGTCGTGGATGTGTTGGGTGGTGCAGCCGGGGCGTTGATCGGGCGCCCGTTGGCGGACGTGCTGCAGGAAGAGGTTATCGAAAAGATACGTGCCCGGTTGACGATCATTGCGGCCATTGGTGTGATTGATCGTTTGTTTTCGTTGCAAGTGACCAAAGAGGGCCCCTTATGTGATGTCGCGTTTCACCGGTCGGGTGAAAATGTGATCATCGAATTTGAACGCAGCGACCCCGAACAAAGCGACGATCTGACCGCCTATATCCGCCCGATGATTGATCGGTTGGATGGGTGCGATACTGTCGCGGCATTGTGCGATATGGCCGTGCGCCAGATCAAGGCGCTGACGCAGATGAACCGGGTGAAGGTTTACCGGTTCAATAGTGATGACAGCGGCACCGTTATTGCTGAAGCGCGCGATGCCGACGCGGACAGTTTTCTGGGCCTGACCTATCCTGCGACCGATATTCCCAAACAAGCCCGCGCGCTTTTTCTGCGCAACCAATTGCGCGTCATGTATGACACATCCGACGAGGGCAGCGCACTGGTGTCTGCTGACGGTCCAGATGAAGAACCGCTTGATCTGACGATGAGCGTCACCCGCGCCCATTCGCCCATTCACATGGAATATTTGCGCAACATGCGGGTTGGCGCGACGTTGACCCTGTCGATCATACGCAATGGTAAACTGTGGGGCCTGTTCGCCTGTCATCACAACAGCGCAAAGCTGCCATCCTATCCGTTGCGCACGGCGCTGGAACTGTTTGGTTTGCTATTCTCATACCGTCTGGATCAGGTGATTTCGGCGCAAGAGAAGATCGGGTTCCTGCGCAGTCAGACGTTGCATGATCAGATCATGGTGCAACTGGCAGAGGATACGTCGGTCGCGAACAACTTTGGCGCAATTGTCGCCATGATCGCGGATGTGATCCCGCATGACGGGGCAGTGGGCTGGATTGACGGCACCTATACCGCTGTGGGCAGCACCCCGAATGAAGAGGAGTTTCGCGGCTTGGTCGGGTTTCTGAACACCGTCGCGCCGGGCCAGATTTTTGCCGCCCAAAGCCTGAACCAGAGTTTCCCGGATGTGTCAGATTTTGCGGACCGGGCTGCGGGGCTGTTGGTGTTGCCGGTGTCACGCAAACAGCGCGATTTCATCGTTCTTTTCCGCCGCGAGATTGCCAAATCAATCCGTTGGGCGGGCAAGCCCGAAAAGGAAATGACCCATGGGCCGTTTGGTCCCCGACTGACCCCGCGCAAAAGCTTTGCAGCCTGGCAAGAGACGGTGAGCGGTCATTGTGAGGAATGGACCACAGCCCAGATCAGCGCGGCGGAGACATTGCGGGTGACGCTGATGGAAGTTGTCTTGCGGATGGCGGATGTGCGCCTGCGCGACCACGCACGCGCGCAGGAACAACAAGAACTGCTGATCGCGGAGTTAAATCACCGTGTGCATAACATCCTGAACCTGATCAAGGCGGTCATGCAGCAAAGTGCCGAAAGCCATGACAGTGTCGCCTCATTCACAAAAACACTGGGCGGCCGTATCCATGCCCTTGCTTTGGCCCATGATCAGATCACCGGGTCAAACTGGCAGCCTGCATCTTTGCGCCAGTTGATCGCAACCGAGGCGGCTGCCTATCTGGACGGCAAGATATCGCGTTTGAATGTCGTAGGCCCGGACGCCCTGCTTTTTTCGGAGACCTACACCACTGTCGCTTTGGTCTTGCATGAGATGTTCACCAATTCGGTCAAATACGGCGCGCTGAAATCCGAGCATGGCAGTGTGAATATCGACATTGCAGCGAGCGATGACGGTGCCCTTGTACTGTCCTGGACCGAAAGCGGTGGTCCGGCGGTGAATGCACCCAATCGTCGTGGTTTCGGAACGACGATTGTCGAACGATCCATTCCTTTTGAATTGGGCGGCGAAGCCGAGCTTCGGTTTGTGCTGACAGGGGTCGAGGCTCGGTTCGTGCTGCCGCCCAAGGTCATACACAGCATCATTGCGGTTGCGGAAAGCCCGGCTGCTGACACATTGCCCGAGGGCGAGACGCAAGGGGCTATCCCGACCCGTGTTCTGATTGTTGAGGATAACATCATCATCGGCATGGATGTCGAATTGCATTTGGAACGTTTGGGCGTGGCCGAGACGCAGATTGTTCCTAGTGTCACCACTGCCTTGGCTGAGCTTAAGAAGGCCCGTTTTGATTTTGCACTTCTTGATATCAATCTGGGGACGGAAATGGTTTTTCCGGTGGCTGATCAACTGTCACAAATGCAAATCCCTTTCGTCTTTGCCAGCGGATACGGTGAAGCACGGGATATGCCGAAAAAATTTGCCGATGTTCCGGTGCTGACAAAACCTTATGAAGACGCTGACCTGGAAAATGTCCTGACCCGGACGCCAGACTGATCCGTGCGGTCAGCCGCCCCAATCTCTGCGCCGTTTTAACGCCCGAGCGTCTTGGCAATCGCTTCTGTCAGTTCCAGTACTGCGGCGGCCTGTGCGTTGGCGATACTTGACAGGCTTTGATCAGGCATGGGGGTGCTGATATCAAACGCATTGGCGCTGTTGCGGAAATCGATGCCATCGCCACCGACAAAGAACTGCCCGGTCAACTGAAACGTCCCATCCGCGCGGGCCAGGATACGCCCGATCTGGACGTCTACCGCGACGTCAGGCAATTCGACAAAGGGCCACGGATCCGGCCCGACATCCGTGTTCAGGATATCGGAAAGGTCACGAATGATCGCGATGGTAATGGATCGGGCCGGATCATCGGCCCATAGCACGTCGTCATTGCTGGAAATAAGACCGTTTGGTCCTTCGAACGCGATCTCTTCGACCGCGGCATAGGTGGGCAGGGTCACTTCGCGCACCATCACGCTGCTGACCAGTGGCCGCAGTTCCAGCGATGATTGCGTCGGGGCCATTGCCAGTCGTTCCAGCGGTGCAGAACAGGCGGCCAGACCAGCAAAGGCGCAGAAAATCAGGTGTTTGAACATGGCGTTACCGTCCTGTCAGCAGTGAATTGGGGTTGCGCTGGATCGTCCGGGCAAGCGCAGAGACGGCATCAGCCGCTGTCTGGATGTCACGCAGGGTTTGCAGCGTTTCGGTCCCGAAGCGCGAGCGTTCGCTATAGGTGTTGACCACCGCCTCGGTCTGGGCGACGAGCCTGCTGGCGCGGGCGGAAAGTTCCGGCAGGGTGCTGACGGATGTTTCAATCGCTTGTGCGGCTTGATTTGCAGCCTCCAACGCGGCGTTTACGTTTTCAATCGCACCGCCTTCGCGTACTTCGGCCAGAAAGCCGCGCATCTCATCCAATGCGCTATTCAGCGTGCCGGGCAGGGCGGCTGCATCTTCGCTGCTGACAAGGTCGTCGATGCCCGCGAGTGTATCATTTGCTGTTGCAATCAATCCTTCCAACGCCAGCGCATTGGCCTTGGCTGTCAGCGTCTCAACCTGTGCGATGATCTCGGGCAGGTTTTCGGTGGCAGCATCCAGATTGGCGACTGCGGCGTTTGCGGTTTCCAGCACGCTGTCCAGATCACCGATCAGGTCCGCGTCTTGGGCGCTCGCGACGATCGCATCCAGATCGCGGATGACAGTGCGCAGATCGCCCGGAATGGCTTGTGTGTCTTCGGAGGCAACCAGCGTTCGCGTCTCGTCCAGCAACTCAACCAGGGCAGCCGGTGCCGCACGCGTGTATTCATCATTGGCCAGTCTTTCGATGCTGTCCATCATATCGATGGCCCCGTCCATCAGATCCTCGACCGGTAGCGCATTGATCCGCGCCAGCACGCCTTCGGCGGTGGCTGCAACGTCCGAAATCTCGGACCCCGTCGTCGGGATCACTGGGTACTGGCCGGATGTCAGCGTCACGATTGCGGGCAGGGCATCGTCAATCTGCACCAACTCGACAAGCAGCGCGCCCGACAGGATATTGCCGGTTACCATCCGCGCCCGCAGCCCCCGCGCCACAAAATCAGAGATCAGGGCAAGCGCTGCATCGGGGGTGGCATCAACGCTCATCCCTAACCGCGATGGCTCAATGGCCAAAACCGCCTGCAATCGGACTTCGGCGCTTTCACCTTCGCCGACGACAATCGCGCTCAGGTCGCTGACCTCACCGATCCGAATACCCTGAAACCGGACCTCGGCCCCTTCGGACAGGCCGCTGACCGATTGTTCGAAAAGAACGGCCATTTCCAGAACAGCGGCGTTGGGATCGATAAATAGGCTGTCGCGGGCGGCTTGTTCTTCGTCAAAGATGTCGAACATCTGCCCGTCGCGCACAGGGTTGCCGCCGGAAACGATGGTGTCGAACGCAACACCGCCTTCAATCAGCGAGGCGAGCGAGTTTACATCCAGCGAGACGCCGCCGGTCCCAAACGACACGCTGAAACCGGATGTGTCCCAAAACCGCGTGCTTGACGTAACGCGCCGGTCATAGGGGCTTTCGATAAAGGCGGTGACGACGACCTGCCTGCCATCTGAAGATAGTTCTGGCGTTTCCAGATAGCCCACCTGAATGCCCTTGTGCAGCACTGGCGCACCTTCGGATAAGGCGCTGCCGTCATTTGCGCGCAGCACGATTTGTGTGCCGCGCTGGCCTGCCCGCGTCAGTGCGGGCTGTTCCATGCCAACAAATTCAAATTGCGCCACATCGGCGTCGGTGTCCCAGTTGCCTTCGATATAGACGCCGGACAGAACGGTATCGAGCCCGGTAATCCCGCGCACGGACACATCGGGACGCACGACCCAGAATTGTGCGTCATCATCCAGATAGGGGGCGACGGTTTTGTCGATCCGTGCATGAACAAGTACATCGGTTAGGCCAAAGGTGAAATCGACATCCTCGACCTCGCCCACGGTGACGTCGCGGTATTTAATGGCGGTTTCACCTGCAGTGATCCCGGCGGCATTTTCAAAACTGATGGTGATCAGTGTGCCCTGATCCTGATAGCTTTGCCATGCAGCGTAAAGTGACGCGCCAAGTGCGATCAGGGGCACAAGCCAAACCAGCGACAGCCGTTTCCAGACCGGTCGCTTTACCGGGCGCACATCCAGCCTTGCCGGGCCTGTCGGTTCTGTGTTGGTCATCCTGCGGTCCTGTCAGCGTCCCAGATCAAACGTGCGTCAAAGCTTTGCGCCGACAGCATCGTGAATATCACCGAAAGGGCAAAGCTGACGGCAGCAATGCCGGGGTTAATCGTGGCAATAGTGTTGAGTTGCACTAGTGCCGACAGGATTGCAACGACAAACACATCGATCATCGACCAGCGCCCAATGAATTCAACGATTTCATAGGCCTTGTGCCGCCCATGTTGATGTGCGCCCGACCGTTGCTGCACGGTGACCGCCAGATAGATGATTGCGACGAATTTCCCCATCGGGATCATCACAGAGGCCACAAAGACAATGATCGCGATCCCGATAGAGCCGTGATGGATCAGTTCCCACACACCACCGATGATTGTGCTTTCGCTGCGTTCGACCAGCGTGGAGGTCAGCAGCATCGGATACACATTGGCCGGGATATAGGCGATCATGCCCGCAATCAGCCACGCCCAGACCTTTTGCAGGCTTTCGGTGTCGCGGCTTTGCAATGCCCCGTCGCAGCGCTTGCAATATGAAGCATCCTGCCGATGGACCTGCCCGCAGCGCTGGCAAGCGACCAGTCCGGCCTCGCGCGCGGTGATCAGGCCGCTGACTGTTCCAGTGCTTCCCAAATCGAATACCTGCAAATCAATTGATCCTTGAGCACTGTGATAATCACAACACCCGCGAAAGCCCAGAAAGCAGGCCCGATGGTCACAGCAGCAAGCCCTGCCACCTTGATCAGGGCGACAGTCACGCCCACGATGAATATCTCCGCCATGCTCCATGGCCGCAACCGTTCGGCCAGCCCGAACGCCTTGCGTGCACCGGGCCGTGCCGGTGCCTCGCGCACCAGTGGCCCCAGCGCATAGATCAGCGCCGCCAGCCGGATCAGCGGGATCACCATGATGAAGAACGCCACAGCAATCGCCAGCGGAATTGCCAGCCCTTCATTGAATGCCAGCACCGCGTCGATCACTGATGTTGCATTATGCAGCCCGCCTGCATCCAGCGTCAGAAAAGGGAAACTGACCGCGGCGATCATCATGATGAATGCCGTCAGCGCAAGGCTGAGGATGCGTGCCATGGCCGCAGGCTGTGATGTCATCAGCACGATGCCGCAGCGCTGACAATGCGCCCGTGCATTGTCGGGCAAGTTGCCTGCATGATGCAGTGTGTCGCATTGCGGGCAGGCGACCAGATCATCCAGCGGTGGTAATGCGTGTTGCAATGGCAGGGTTTGCCCTTTTGATGATGCGCGGTATATCCGCTTGAGGCCATAGATAGGCCATGGGCCGCCGCCCTTCAACGCAATCCATAAGGCCTGCTGCATGACCGACACGCTTTTCCCACAGCCCCCGACCCCGATCATCCCTGTCAACGGCTTGCCCGGGTTCCCGGTGGCCCGGATTTTCTGTGTTGGCAGGAACTATGCCGCCCATGCCGCCGAGATGGGCCATAAGGTGGATCGCGAGGCGCCGTTCTATTTCACCAAATCCGCACACGCGGTTTTGATGTCGGGGCAAGACATGCCTTATCCGCCCCGCACCGCCGATCTGCATCATGAAATGGAGCTGGTTGTCGCCATTGGAGCAGAGGCCCGTGACGTTGCGCAAGCTGACGCCATGGATGCAGTGTTCGGCTTTGCCTGCGGGCTGGACATGACCCGCCGCGACCTGCAAGCCGCTGCCAAGGAAAAGCGCAGGCCATGGGACACCGGCAAGGATTTTGAAAACGCTGCTATCATCGCGCCGATCACCCGCAAAGAGGAGGTCACCGCGTGGGCCGTGCAGAAGATCCAGCTACAGGTGAATGATCTGGTGGTGCAGAACGCGTTGCTGTCAGATATGGTCTGGTCGGTGCGCGAAATCATTGCTGATCTGTCGACGCTTTACACGCTGCAGCCCGGTGATCTGATCATGACAGGCACCCCGGCGGGGGTCGGACCAGTGACCCGCGGTGACGTGCTGTATGGTACAATCGGCGATCTTGATCCGGTGCGCACCCGTATCGTCTGATCAAATCCGACTTGCGTCTTGTTGGTGCTTAGTCTCAAACTCCCCCCAGATATGATCAAGGGAGGATCACCATGACAACCACACGCCGCACAATGCTTGGGCTGATGACAGCCGCCTTGCTGGGCACTGGTGCCGTTGCCCAAGAGGTCACGCTGCGCCTGCATCAATTCCTGCCAGCGCAGGCCAATGTGCCCGCCCACATCCTTGATGTCTGGGCCGATAAGGTCGAGGCCGATAGCGATGGCCGGATCAAGATTGACCGCTTTCCATCCATGCAGCTTGGCGGGCGGCCACCGGAATTGATCGATCAGGCGATTGATGGTGTGGCCGATATCATCTGGACCGTGGCCGGTTACACGCCGGGCCGTTTCCCGCAGGTTGAGGTGTTTGAACTGCCTTTCATCTCGCCCGATGCAGAGGCGACGAGCCGCGCCTATTGGGAATTGGCCGAAGAACGGATGATGGAGACAGAGTTTGCCGCCTTCAAACCGCTTGGTCTTTGGGTCCACGGCCCCGGGGTGATGCATACAAGCCGTCCGATCACGGATGTGGCCGATCTGAATGGTTTGAAACTGCGTGCGCCGACGCGCACCACCACAACCCTGTTCACCGGGCTGGGGGCCACATCGGTTGGCATGCCCGTGCCCGCAGTGCCTGAATCGCTGTCAAAAGGTGTGATCGATGGCGCGGTGATCCCGTGGGAGGTCGTGCCCGCGCTGAAAGTACAGGAACTGGTGGGCAATCATACCGAATTTCCTGGCGAGGCGCTTTATACAACGGCCTTCATCTTTGCGATGAACAACGCGGCTTATGACGGGCTGCCCGATGACCTGAAGGCGGTGATTGATGCCAATTCCGGGCTGGAGTTTTCCGCCTTTGCCGGCCGCACGATGCAGGAATATGACGCGCCCGGTCGCGAACTGGCCGTGGGTGCGGGCAACAACATCATCACGCTGAGCGATGAACAGGTTGCTGCATGGAAAGAGGCCGCACAGCCCACAATCGATAACTGGATTACTGAGGCTGACGCCGCCGGGATCGATGGCACCGGGCTTTACGAGGCCGCAACCGCATTGATTGCCAAGCATTCGGCAGGCAACTAAACCTTTCGCGACCCCCGTCATTGATTTCGGGGGTCGCATTACGTCCGGAGACACGATTTGCTGCATGCCTTAGTCACGTTTATGGCGCGCTTCATGGCGCTGCTTGGAGGTATCGTTCTGTGCCTGCTGGTGGTTGTGGTCTGCGTCAGCGTATCGGGCCGCGAGGCTAATGACCTGTCCCATGCCGGATATCTGGGTCCGCTAGGCCCCTGGTTGCTGGAACAGGGCGTCGGCCCGGTGACCGGTGACTTTGAACTGGTCGAGGCTGGCATTGCATTTGCCATTTTTGCCTTCTTGCCGCTGACCCAGTTGAACGGCGCGCATGCAACCGTTGATATCTTTACCGGTGGTCTGGGGCCGCGCGTCAATAACGCCCTTGCCATGTTCTGGAGCGTGGTGATGGCGATGGCCATCATTCTGATCACCTGGCGGCTGTTCGAGGGGATGCAGGACAAGATCCGCTATCGTGAGACGACATATCTGATCCAGTTCCCGGTCTGGTGGGCCTATGCCGCCAGCCTCGTGGCCGCGATCACGGCCAGTGTCGTCAGCTTTTACTGTGCTGTGATGCGCCTGACAGGGGTGCGTCAGGGATGACAGATCTGGCCCTTGGATATCTGTCCTTTCCGTTCCTGTTGCTGCTGATCTTTCTGCGCGCGCCCATTGGGTTGGCGATGCTGATTTGCGGCATTGGCGGCATTTTTCTGGTCACCGATGGCACAATCGTTTTCATGGCCAAGTTGAAGTCAGAGGTCTATTCCACCTTTTCCAGCTATAACCTGTCGATCATTCCGATGTTTTTGCTGATGGGCCAGTTTGCCACCCTGTCGGGCATGTCGCGCGCCTTGTTCAAGGCGGCAGAGGCATGGCTGGGCCATCGCAAGGGCGGCATGGCCATGGCAGCGGTGGGTGCGTGTGCGGGGTTTGGGGCGATTTGCGGGTCATCATTGGCCACCGCCGCGACGATGAGCCGGGTGGCCCTGCCAGAGCTGAAGAAATATGGCTATTCCGGCGGGTTTTCGACTGCTACGCTGGCCGCAGGGGGCACGCTGGGCATTCTGATCCCGCCCTCCGTCATCCTTGTCATCTATGCCATTCTGACCGAACAGAACATCGCCAAACTATTTGCCGCAGCCTTTATCCCCGGTATTCTGGCAGCGCTGGGTTACATGCTGACGATTGCCGTTTATGTCCGGCTGTATCCTGATCAGGCGGGCACCCATCCGCGCCTGCCTTATGCCGCCCGCGCCAAGGCACTGGTGGCGGTCTGGCCCGTGCTGATCGTTTTCGCGGTGGTTGTGGGGGGGATCTATAACGGCTGGTTCACACCAACCGAAGGCGCCGCAGTGGGCGCGATGGGGACCGGGCTGATCGCGCTATTCTCGGGCTCGCTGAACTGGGCGGTGTTCCGCGACAGTATTCTGCAAACGGCCACTGGCACCGGCATGATTTTCTTTATCGTGCTGGGGGCGGGGTTCTATAACGGGTTTCTGGCGTTGACACAGGTGCCGCAGGAATTGTCGGGCTGGGTGACAGGGCAGGGGTTCAGCCCGTGGACAGTGATGATCCTGATCCTGGTATTCTATCTGGTGCTGGGCTGTTTGATGGACAGTCTGTCGATGATCCTGCTGACGATCCCGATCTTTTGGCCTGTCGTCTCAACCCTTGATTTCGGGATGAGCACCGAAGAGGTGGCGATCTGGTTTGGTATTCTGGTGCTGATTGTGGTGGAGGTCGGGTTGATCACGCCGCCGGTGGGGATGAACCTGTTTATCATCAACAATATGGACAAGGACACGCCGATGGCGGCGACTTACAAGGCGGTCCTGTTTTTTGTCGGCTCTGATATTCTGCGGGTGATCATCCTGCTGATGTTCCCGGTCATCACGCTGTTCCTGATCAGACCATGACCCCGTCCCGGGCTTGACCCGGGACCTCCACCATTGGCTGACCAAGAGGTCCCGGGTCAGGCCCGGGACGGGTCGTCTATGCGGGCAGGTTCGGGGCCGGATGCGGTTGTCCGTCAAATGTGAAATCACATTCCAGTGCCTGATCGACCACGCGCTGCGCATTGGGGATGTCGTTGCCTTCGGCCCGGCGGGTCGCCACAGCGCGCGAATAGTTCAGTGATAGCCAGCGATGGATCAGCCGTGCGCGCAATTCTGGCATCGGTACATCCAGCCGCGCGCTGACATCCCAAAGGGCGGCCAGTTCAGACCACGGCGCCTCATTAAACATCAGGTAGTTGCCTTCGACGATCACGATCTCTACCTCTGGCGGGACGGCCACGGCACCGGCGATGGCGATGTCGCGGGTGCGGTCAAAGATTGGGGCAAAAACTTCATCACCGGTTTTCAACGCCTTAATCAGGCGGATAAATCCAGGGCCATCAAAGGTTTCTGGTGCACCCTTGCGTGCTTGCAAGCCGCGCTCTTCCAACACCCGATTATCCAGATGAAACCCGTCCATCGGCACCACAACAGACGGTCTTTTGCCCAGATTGAGCCTGCGCGCCAGTTCGGTGGCCAGCGTGGATTTGCCCGACCCCGGTGCGCCGGTCACTGCGACCAGCTTGCGCCCGTGTTCGGACGCAAAAAGATGTTCCGCCAACGCATTGACGTGAAGTGTGAGCGTATTCAAAGTTTTGCCTGCCTTATTCGGGCTTTGCCCTGTTTTGTAGCAGGCTAGCGCGAAGTCCCGGCCCGGGCGAGCGATTTTTTGACTGCGACGGGATTCTTGCCCATAGGTGTGACTTTGATCGCTGCGCAATGTGGCAAACTGGTGGATATGCCCTATTTTTGGGCCTTAACGTGATGCGGTAAAGGTGAGGGACGGTATGGCAATGGCCCTGAGAGTATGGCGCATCTTGATGGCCGTCTGGACGACCGCCAGCGAAAAGCACCTTGGCCTGATCGCCGCAGGTGTCGCGTTTTTTGGGATGTTCGGGATTTTTCCGGGCATTGCGGCCGTGATCGCGATTTTCGGTCTGGTGGCCGATCCGGTTGTCATCGCAGACCAATTGACGCTGATGGAAGGCATCATTCCCGCGGGTGCCTATGATTTGCTGTCCAGTCAGGTCAATGGTCTGGTCAATGCCCCGTCCGAGGCGCTGGGCTGGGCCACGGTTGTATCCATTGCACTGGCGCTTTGGTCATGCAGGGCTGGGGTTGCCGCCCTGATCGGCGGGTTGAATGCAATTGCCGGGCATCGGCAGCGCAATGGGATCATTCAGCTTTTTGTCGCTTTTTTACTGACCATCGCCCTTGTTTCAATGGCGATTGTTGCGGTGTTGATGGTTGTGGTCCTGCCGATCGCCTTTACCCTGATTTCAACGATCACCGCGACCGATTGGTTGCTGCAAGGCCAGACTGCCTGGTTGCTGGAAGGGGCCCGCTGGTTGATTGCCCTTGGCGTTCTGATCCTGGCGCTGAACCTGCTTTACCGCTTTGGCCCCGCCCGGATTGGTGGGCGCGGTCGTTGGTTCACCGTGGGCGCGTTTGTGGTGGTGATCCTGTGGGTCGCCGCGTCAGTGGGCCTGTCCTATTACCTGAGCAACTTTGCCAGTTACAACGAGGTTTACGGGTCCATCGGGGCCGTGATCGGCTTGCTGCTGTGGCTATATGTCAGCGCCTATCTGATCCTGTTAGGGGCCGCGCTGAATGTTGAAATCCATGGCCAGAACAAGCCGGAATCGGCGGGCGACACGTCTTATCTGACTAAGGGGTAGCGCCTAGACCTGCCCGCCCGAAATCTCAATCGTCTGCCCGTTGATGCTGCGCGCCCCGTCAGAGCAGAGCCACATCAGCGCCGATGTTGTCTCATCCACGTCCAGCAAGACCCCGCTGCGGTTGCCTTGCGCGATGGCTGCAATCGCCCCGGCCTCGTCCACGCCGAATCGTTTCATCAGGCCGGGCAGTTGGTTGCGCACGATGGCGGTGTCCACATAGCCCGGGCAAAGCGCGTTAAAGGTGATGGGGCGTTTCATGTATTCTTCCGATAGCCCATGAATCAGCCCGATCACCCCATGTTTGCTGGCCGTGTAGGGGATCGCGTTTTTCAGGCCCCGCACGCCCGCGATGGAACTGATCACGATCATCCGCCCTGCATCATCGGCGCCTAATGTCTCAAGTGCGGCCTGCATGGTCAGGAACACACCATCAAGATTGGTGGTCATGGTGCGGCGCCAATCGGCGAGCGTTGTCTGGGCAAAGGGTTTGCCTTCGGCGATGCCTGCATTGGCGATGCAGATCTGCACCGGCCCGCGCGCCTTGGCAGCGGCGGCGATTCCGTCGCGCACGGACGCTTCATCATCCACATCCATCACCAGCGGGTGCAGGCGCGGGTTTTCTGCCGCGACCTCATCAAGCTTGTCGGCGCGCCTGCCGGTGATCGTGACCTCCGCCCCGGCCTGTGCCAGTGCGATTGCGATGCCTTTGCCAATGCCTGTGCCCCCGCCGGTGACGAGCGCGTGTTTGCCTGCATGTTCCATGATCAGCCCTCCATTCCCTCGTGATGCTACAGGTGCGCGCTGGATCGGCAAGGGGCGTGACATCCTGACCTGACGTCGGCAAATGATTGGTGCTGGAGGGGCAGACCTCTAACCCTCTCAGACGGGTTTCATGAAACTGAACTGATTGTCCCGTGGCGCAATATCTAGCCAAGCAAATGTGCGGAGTTCTGCGCGAGGGGTCCGGTCTGCGGACAAAGTTGCTATTCAAAAGTGGAATTTGAGTGTCCGCTTTCACATTAATGGTTTATGTCTGGCGTCAGAAGCGAACTGGGTTAGACATCATGACACAAGATCTTTTCGTTTCGGCGAGCCTTGAGGAACAGGAAATGATGTCCGCGCCCATTCCTAGAGGCACGAGGTGGGGGGTCAACTGGGATAAACTCAGTCAGATGTGGCTTGCCGTTCTAGTGGATCGTTCGATCCCCGCAGAAGGCTGGGCAATGTTTTTCAGCGTAGACACGAGTCATCCAAGGTTTGTGATGGGACAGCGAGATTTTGATGTTTTTCTGTTAAACCAAAGCGAGCATCCGGTCTGGTCGCCACGCTGCAACTATTATTCCGCGTTCAGTTCAAGCGAATGTCCTGGTTGGGCCGAGTTTTCGGTAGAACTAGATACATTCTATCGAGAGCAACCGAAGGATCTACCGTTTGGCTTCAACGACGACGGAGAGGAGTTCGTAGACTGTATGGTTAATCGAATTGCCCTTGAGACTTTGCAGAAAGTGAATTGGCGACCGGGCAAGTCCGTCGGTAGCCACTTTTTGTCCCCAAACACTGGCCAAGACATCATGCTGCGTCCGCTCCACCCGTCGGGCGGACAATTGTTCACCGCTACGCGCGGCTCGACCTACGAAGAAGCTGTCAACTTTTCGATCAAATATTCACAAAGTTTCATGGTGCAGGATTCTGCTGCTGACTAATTCTTCTAGTTACCAAAGCGGTCATTCGTGCAAAGCGCAGCATCACGCAGTTTGGGCTCATAGCAGTCATCGGCTCTTTACAGACCTTCCCTGCGCTCGCGTCCTCCAGTATTGCGGTAGATGATGAAATGGTTTGATATCCCGCCCGTCTGGCTTTTGATGGCGCTTGTGATGACATGGGTCGTCGCGGATGTGCAGCCTTTGTGGCTGCGGATGGGTGGCCCTTTGACTGACCTTCTTGGCGGGCTTTTGGTTGGGGCTGGCATCGTCCTGATATTGCTTGCCATGGCCGAGATGCGCAAAAGGCAGACCACGGTCATTCCGCATCAGGAGGCCAGCCATCTGGTCACGACAGGTGTTTTCAAACGCAGCCGTAATCCGATCTATCTGGGTGATGCGCTGATCCTTGCCGGGCTCGCCCTGCGCTGGGACGCGCCGATTGCCCTGATTCTGGTGCCGTTGTTCATGTTCACGATCACGCAGCGCTTTATCCTGCCCGAGGAGGACGGGCTGCGCCGGAAATTTCGTGCTGAATTTGCGCGCTATTGCGAAAAGACGCGCCGCTGGCTGTAAACTAGCGCTAACAGTGTTCTTTTTGCCCTTGATATAAAAGAACGCCGCACCTCATCCCTTGTGAAATATTATTCCGCCCTATAATCCAGCCGAGGATGCATGAGCAAATATGGGGGATGGTCCGTGAAAATCGGCACACCAAAAGAGATATTTGAAGGCGAAGATCGGGTTGCGATGACCCCGGCCTCTGTCAAGGACCTGCAAAAGCTTGGGTTTGATTGTCTGATCGAAACCGGTGCGGGCGCGAAGGCGGGTTTTTCCGACCAGACATATACCGATGCAGGCGCCGAGGTGGTCGCAGATGCGGCTGCCTTGTTCGCGGCGGCTGATATCGTGGCCAAGGTCCGCCCGCCCGAAGACGCAGAGGTCAAGCTGCTGCGCGAAGGCCAGACCCTGATTTCATTCTTTTATCCCGGCCAGAACGAAGCCTTGATGAATGCCGCTAATGATACTGGTGCTACCGTCATCGCCATGGATATGGTGCCCCGTATTTCCCGCGCCCAGAAAATGGATGCCCTGTCATCCATGGCAAATATCGCCGGTTATCGCGCCGTAATCGAAGCGGGCAACAACTTTGGCCGCTTTTTTACCGGGCAGGTGACCGCCGCTGGTAAGGTGCCCCCGGCCAAGGTGCTGGTGGTCGGTGCGGGTGTTGCCGGTCTTGCCGCGATTGGTACGGCGACATCGCTGGGTGCGATCACCTATGCTTTTGACGTGCGCCCCGAAGTGGCCGAACAGGTTGAATCGATGGGTGCTGAATTTGTCTTTCTCGATTTTGAGGAAGATCAGCAGGATGGTTCCGCAACAGGGGGTTATGCCGCTGTTTCCAGCCCGGAATTTGCGGCAGCCCAGCTTGCCAAGTTCCGCGAAATTGCGCCCGATATGGATATCGTGATCACGACCGCGTTGATCCCCGGCCGAGATGCGCCGGAGCTTTGGACCAAGGATATGGTCGAAAGCATGAAGCCCGGTTCGGTCATTGTTGACCTTGCCGCTGAGCGTGGCGGCAACTGCAAGCTGACCGTCAAGGATGAAAAGATCGTCACTGAAAACGGTGTCACGATCATCGGCTACACCGATTTCCCAAGCCGGATGGCGGCGCAATCATCGACCCTTTATGCAACGAATATCCGTCATATGATGACCGATCTGACCCCTGAAAAGGATGGGCAGGTTAATCACGATATGGAGGATGACGTGATCCGGGGGGCGACCGCCACCCATAAGGGCGAGATCACATTCCCGCCGCCCCCACCCAAGGTGCAGGCGATTGCGGCGCAGCCCAAGAAGGCCCCGCCCAAGGAACTGACCGCTGCGGAGAAAGCGGCAGAAGAAGTGGCCGCCTTTAAGAAAGAGACGCGCAATCAGGTCACATTGCTGGCCGTTGGTGCGGTGTTGCTGTTGGGTGTTGGCCTTGTCGCGCCTGCCAGCTTTATGCAGCATTTCATCGTGTTCGTGCTGTCGGTCTTTATCGGGTTCCAGGTGATCTGGGGCGTGGCCCATTCATTGCACACGCCGTTGATGGCCGTCACCAATGCGATTTCGTCGATCATCATTCTGGGTGCCTTGATGCAGATCGGGTCGGGGTCCTGGCTGGTGATGATATTGGCAGCGCTTTCGGTCTTTATGGCCGGTATCAACATCTTTGGCGGCTTCATGGTGACACGGCGGATGCTCGCCATGTTCCAGAAATCTTAAGCGAGGGCAGGACACATGGATTTCGGATTTACCACTGCCGCTTATGTTGTTGCGGCTGTTCTTTTCATCCTCGCGTTGGGCGGGCTGAAGAACCAGGAAAGCGCCAAGCGCGCGATCTGGTACGGCATCGTGGGTATGGCGCTGGCCGTTGTTGCCACGCTGATGGGCCCCGGTGCCGGGCTTTGGATATTCTCGATCATTCTGATTGCGGGCGGTGCCGTCATTGGCATGCAATTGGCGCAACGGGTGCAGATGACCCAGATGCCAGAACTGGTGGCGGCCATGCATTCGCTGGTTGGTCTGGCCGCCGTTTTCGTCGGCCTGAACGCCCATATCGAGATCGGGCGCGTCGCTGCCGCCTTTGGCGAGGCGGGCCTGCCATTTCCGCAGGAAACCTATGGTACGCTGACCGGAGCCGCGAAAGAGGTTGCTGACCAGTTCCGGGGTTTCGCCGCCATTGTCGCCAAGAAGACGGGTGTTGAGATCAACATCCTGCGCGTCGAACTGGTCTTGGGTATCTGGATTGGTGCGGTGACCTTTACCGGTTCCGTCATTGCTTATGGCAAGCTGGCCGGGCGCGTGTCGTCCGCGGCGGAAAAGTTGCCGGGCGGGCATCTGCTGAACATCGCCGCCGCTGCGATTTCGGTGCTGTCGCTGGTGTGGTATCTGTCCTCTGGCGGGTTCTTCCCATTGTTCTTGCTGACGGTGGCCGCGCTGTTCATCGGCTATCACCTGATTATGGGTATTGGCGGGGCGGATATGCCTGTCGTTGTGTCCATGCTGAACAGCTATTCCGGCTGGGCTGCTGCTGCGATTGGCTTCAGCCTTGGCAACGACCTGTTGATCGTTGTTGGTGCGCTTGTCGGTTCCTCTGGTGCGATCCTGTCTTACATCATGTGTAAGGCGATGAACCGGTCCTTTGTCAGCGTCATTCTGGGCGGCTTTGGCGGCCCTGCGGGTGAGCAGATGGCTGTGGAAGGCGAGCAGGTGGCAATTGATGCTGATGGTGTCGCCACAGCCTTGAATGAAGCTGATTCAGTCATCATCATTCCCGGCTACGGCATGGCCGTTGCACAGGCGCAATCAGCTGTGGCCGAACTGGTCCGCAAGCTGCGCGCCAAGGGCAAGAATGTCCGTTTTGCCATTCACCCCGTCGCCGGTCGTTTGCCGGGGCATATGAACGTGCTCTTGGCCGAGGCGAAGGTCCCTTATGACATCGTGATGGAGATGGACGAGATCAATGACGACTTCCCTGATACGGATGTCGCCATCGTCATCGGGTCCAATGACATCGTGAACCCTGCCGCACAGGATGATCCCAACAGCCCTATCGCTGGCATGCCGGTGCTGGAATGCTGGAAGGCCAAGCAGGTGTTCGTGTCCAAGCGCGGGCAGGGCACAGGCTATTCGGGCATCGAGAACCCATTGTTCTTTAAGGATAATACGCGGATGTTCTATGGCGATGCGAAAGCGTCACTGGATACGCTGTTGCCCAAGATCGACTGAACCGGTTCATAGCTGGTAAACGGACCGCCCGCGTGATGCGCAGGCGGTTTTTTGTTGTTTGTTACGACATCCTGAAACGTACCATGTTATCAGTCGCTTACGCTATTTTTTGACTGTCGGCGTCACGTCGGACTTGCGTCGGCTATGCGTCGGACCCCTTCGCGCGTTGACGATAGGTCTTGTTAACGCTTGGCTATTTGGCACCATCTGCGTTGCCAGCCGGTAAATGCACCGCACTTGTTCGAATCGTAGATCGCTGCCACGCTTGCCCCATATTTCAGAATGGAGCGATTTATATGCCCGTTTCCGTTGGCGCGATTACGCTGTTCATGGGGCCTGACGCGGTTGGCGCGCCCGATAACCTTGAGGCCCCGATCATTGAGTTCATTGATGCGGCGCAAAAGGAACTGCTGGTGTCCGTGCAGGAACTGGACCATCGCCCCATTGCCGAAGCACTGATTGCCGCCCGCATGCGTGGCGTGCGGGTACAGGTTATTCTGGAGCAGGATTACCTGCGCGAACGTCGGGTGCCCGAGGGCGACGGGCTGGGCGCGCAAGAGCTGAACCGCGAATTGCTGACCCTGATCCTGCGGGTGGGTGTGGATGCCAAGGCGGATTACAACCCGCAGATTTTTCATCAGAAATTCATTGTCCGCGACAGATCCGCCCTGCTGACCGGATCAACCAATTTTACCACCACGGGTGTGACCAAGAACCTGAACCATCTGGTTATTCTGGAAGATATCGAGGTTGCCCGCGAATATGCCCGCGAGTTTCGTCAGATGCGGCGCGGTGTTTTCGGTAAACGCAGCCTGGAGACGCCGCGCAAGCCGTTGGAAGGCCATTTTGTCAGTGGCGTGCGGACCAAGCCGCTATTCGCCCCGGATCACGCGCCGGAAATGGAATTCATCAAGCAGATGATCAAGGCGGAAACGCGGATTGATTTCGCCGTATTCACCTTTGCCCAGTCGTCGGGGATTGATGATGCGCTGGTCAATGCCCGCCAGAAAGGGCTGGGTGTCCAAGGTGTGCTGGATCGCAGGCAGGCCAATCAGAAATGGGCCTCCAAGGGGACGCTGGTGGATGGTGGCATTACCCTGCATCGCAACAAGACCGGCACCGGGGTCCGCAAGGTGCATCACAAGCTGATGGTGATCGATGATGCGCTGACGATCCTTGGCAGTTTCAACTATACCGGGCCGGCCAATCTGGTGAATGATGAAAACATCATGGTGCTGGGTGATCTGGACCTGCCACCCGGGCAGCTGCGTGATGATCAGGCGGTGCTGGCCCGTTACGCCCGGGATGAGATTGACCGGATCATTGCCGATCAGGCGGAACCGATTGAGGTTGGGGCCTAGAAAATGCCGCCCCGGGGATCGCAGATTGATCATTTTGCACAATCGGCTATCATGGTGCCATATTTTTTGAAGTATTTGACATCTAAGGATTGTTGTTATGAGCGCCCCCTTCACGCAGGACGCCCGGATGGGCAAGCTGACAACGGTCTTGGGTCCCGATACCCTTGTTCTGCTGCGTTTTGACGGTGCTGACTATGTCAACGACCTGTTTGAATACCGGGTTGAGGCGCTATCAGCGGAACCAAATCTGGACTTTGATGGGCTGATCGGCACCCATGCCAGCGTCGAGATTGAAAGCCAGAATGATGGCATCCGCGCCTATGACGGGATCGTCACAGAGGCCAAATGGGCCGGTGTCGGCGAGAATGGTAATCGATATGCGCTGACCCTGCGCCCCTGGTTCTGGTTGGCGGGCCGCCGCCGCAACCAGCGTATTTTCCACGATATGACCGTTGTGCAGATCATCGAGGAATTGCTGGCCCCATATGGGGGGCTGGGTGATCCGGCGCTGGAAGTTAAACTGACGGCCACATATCCCGCGCTGGAATATACTGTCCAATACCGCGAAAGCGACCTGGCCTTTGCCACCCGGTTGATGGAACGGTTCGGCATTTCCTATCACTTTGCCCATCAGGTTGGATCGCACACGCTGGTCCTGACCGATACGATTGACAATCATTCGGTGATCCCCGGTGGTGAGCGTGCCTATAAACCTGTCGATAGCGCCAGCCAATCAGGTGATGAACGGTTCTGGGAATGGCATCCCGAACGCCGCCTGACCACCGGTGCCGTGCGCCTGACCGATTACAATTTCAAGACCCCGCAAGCGGCGATGGAGGTCGAACGTGTGGGTGATGCGGCTTATGCCGAAGGCCAGATCGAAAGCTATGATTATCCGGGTGACTATCTGGATCAGGAACAGGGCAAGGATGTTGTTGGCCTGCGTATCCTGCAGGAGCGCGGTCAGGATATCCGCCACAGGGCGGTTGGTGATTGCACATCACTGGGTGCGGGCATGACCCTGACCCTGACGGGTGATCAGGTAAACGGGGTGCGGGGGGCCGATTACCTGTGCCTTATGGCCCGGCATTCCTATGTTTCAGATGCTTACGGGTCTGGTGGGACCGATAGTGCGGGCGAGGCTTATTCCGGTGAATATGTGCTGATACCCACGACCGTTCCCCTGGCCCCCGAACGCAAGACACCGATGCCCGCCGTGCAGGGCCCGCAAACGGCTGTCGTCGTGGGCGAGGGCGAGATTGATTGCGACGAATATGGTCGCATCTTGGTGCATTTCCACTGGGACCTGAATAAGGCCTATTCGATGCGGTGCCGCGTCAGCCAGAACTGGGCGTCCAAGGGGTGGGGTGGTATGGTCATCCCGCGCATAGGCATGGAAGTGGTGGTCGAGTTTCTGGAAGGTGACCCCGATAAACCATTGGTGACCGGCTGTGTTTATAACGGAAAGAACACAGCGCCTTATGCCCTGCCCAAACACAAAACCCGATCCACGTTTCGGACCGATACCCATCTGGGCGAAGGCTATAACGAGCTGCGCTTTGAGGATGAGAAGGGCCGCGAGGAGATCCATTTGCATGCCCAATTGGATCACAGCGTGAAGGTGTTGAACCACCAGACCAACCGGGTGGACCGCACCAAGGTAGAATCGATTGGGGCCGCCAGCCTGCGCGAGGTCAAGTTCGTCGATGTCCATAACATTGGCATGGATATGACCGTCAATGTCGGCACCGGCCCGCATGGCGGTTTCGTCCGCAAACCCCTGACAGACAACCCGCAAGGCATTCGTGTTGCCGCCTATAATTTTGAACAGTCTTTTCCTGAACTATCGGGAAAAGGGAATTACACGCTGACGGCGGCGTCGGGTATCGCGCTTTCAGCGGGTACGACCCTGCACACAAATATCGGTGGCGAGGCGACCCTGACTTACGGGGCGAGCCTGGCGCAATCGGTGCAAGCCAATATGCGCGAGACAACGGGCAAGAACCATTCGCAGGTTGTTGGGGCAAAATACCGTCTGGATGCACATGAAGAAATCCATCTGCGTTGCGGTGCCGCAGAACTGATCATGCGCCCCGATGGCACGGTCATCATCAACGGCAAGGATATGACGACCACCATGTCAGGCAATATCGAAGGCACTGTCGGTGGCAATATGGAACACAGCGTTGGCGGCAATGTCGATGTGAACGCCGGTGGGAACCTGAACGAAAGCGCGGGCGGCAGCATGAAGCTGAGCGCCAGCAAGATTGATCTGAACTGATGCATCCACAGGTCAAACGCAGGACAGCCCTTATCGCCATTGCTGCGGTGTTGCTCGGTTTGGGCGTCGTTGCAATGTCACAGGATCGAAAGGAACCAAGGTTGAAGAGTCACCTTACCGTCTATGTCAGCGAGCCGCTTTTGAGCCGGGGAGGAACCGTTGTCGTTGGTGCAATAGAAATTCCTCGGGAAGATTGGATTGCGCTGGCCGGTCCAAACATCGCTGACGACGACCCACAGAACCAAAAGCGAGCCACCCTGAATGAGAATGATCGTTTATTTGGTGCGCTAGCCTATGGCCCGGTGACACTGATCGAGCTTTATTACCCCGAGGATGGAACCTTTGGTGTGAATTTTGTTCCAGACATCAAAGCGCAGGATCCGCCGCGTCTTGCAACAGAACAAATCTTGGTCGGAAGCGGTTTTTGGTACGACGAACAGACTGATCAACGGCGTCATTGGGAGACGGCGATGACATTTTATGTAGATGGCTCACGCGCGGACAGACGCAACAGCCGTTTAGTGGCCGCGTCGCGCGGCAGGATCATGAACAAGACTTCTCAGCGCCAGACGTTTGCAGGTGGCATCATTTATACCCCGAACAACGCAGAAATTCTTGAGGGCACATTGGGAGAATATGAATGAGCGACATTACGATTTGCACACGCTCGTTCCACCCGGATGCCAATTTTGGCGCCGGTGGTCTTGGATTTGAGGGTGATGACCGTGGGTTTTCATTTTCATTGGCTGATACGGCTCGGATTTATCATATTGTAAGGTTCAACCTGCAAACCGCGAACGTCGTTGAAGTGATTTGCGATTCTGATCCTTCCGCCAACGCCATTGCCCATACCGTAATTAACGAGGGGGCCGAAATGGCGGTAAACCCGCTTTACCCGTCTGGTGATATCGTTCCAGATGCGCCACCCATGGAAAACGATTATTCCCAACCGCGAAAGAAGCCGCGCCACGAGGAAACTTATTCGATCACAGCCTATACGGAAGACGGTGATCAGACGGCGAATATCTTTCTCAAATACGCGGGTAAGAATTTTGCCTTCTATGGCGCCGATACCGATGTGGGTCATGATTTTTTCGGTGGTCCGCTGTCGAATGAGGAACGCAATGACACGGGATCAGGCCGGATCGCGGATGGCTGGATTCCGTATAACGGCGTGGTGCCGGATTTGGATGTGTCCAATCAGCTGTTCCTGATGTTGGACCGGGCAGAGGGTAAAGCCTATGTTCAGGCAACGATGACCGGCGATGGCTTTCCCAATGCGGAATGTTTTGTGATCGATAGTGGCGGCGCGGTGCTTGGCCTTGCCACCCATATTCGCACGGGCACCGCCTTGACCCAGTTGCCCGGTGGCCGTGCCATTCGCATGTGTATGACCCAGCTTGATGAGGTGGATTGGAGCAATACCGACACGTTCGGATCCGCAACAACCGCCAATGCCGTCTATGACTACATGTCCTTTGGCACCACGGAGGTGGTTGAAGGCAATGTTGGCCGGTCGGGGTTGAATGCCGCCCATCTGGGCCGCGATGCAAGCGGCAACCTAGTCCGTCAGATACAGGACCATATCCCATTGCCCAGCCCCCGAAATTACGAGTGGCTGTGGGAATGATTGGGCCATGTTGGTATAAGATAGCAAGGATGTAAGGACAGGATATGGCAGGAAAACCCGTAACACGGCTTGGTGATATCGGTTCTGGCCATGCGTGCCATTTTCCACCGACGCCCAGCATAGCCGCATCACCGGATGTGTCTGTGGATGGTCTTCCCGTGGTCCGTCAGGGCGATGCTTACGCCCCGCATGCATGCCCGACATGTCCTGCCCCGCCGCATCCGCGGATGCTGGCAGGTGGGTCCAGCACCGTCTTTATCAATGGGCTGCCAGCGGGCCGTGTTGGTGATCCGATATCCTGCGGTGGCGCTGCTGATAAAGGGTCATCGTCGGTCAGTATCGGCGGCTGATGCCTGTACCCAGTCGCCCGGGCTGATCCCGTCCAGCGTCCATGATCCCACCCGCCAGCGAACCAGCCGCAAGGTCGGGAACCCGATATGTGCTGTCATTCGCCGCACCTGCCGGTTACGCCCTTCACTGATCGTGATTTCGACCCATTTGTCCGGCACTGATTTGCGGAACCGTACCGGCGGGTCGCGTGGCCACAGATCAGGCGGGTCGATCAGCCGCGCCTTGGCGGGCTGTGTTGGCCCGTCTTTCAAGGTGATCCCCGCGCGCAAGGGGGCAAGGTCGGCATCCTGCGGGTCGCCTTCGACCTGCACCAGATAGGTTTTGGTCAGCTTGTGTTTTGGATTGCTGATCTTGGCCTGCAACTTGCCGTCATCGGTGAGCACCAAAAGCCCTTCGCTATCCCGGTCAAGCCGCCCTGCGGGATAGACCCCGGGCATGTCGATAAAACCTGACAGGGTCGGTCGTGTCGTCGGGCTGCGCGTGTCGGTGAATTGCGACAGCACCCCAAATGGTTTGTTGAACAGGATGATCCGGGTCATGGGGGTGATGTGCCTCAGATATCTGACCGGGTCTACCTGGATTTTAGGCTGCGTGCCGCCCGGTATACGGTTGTACGCCGCTAACACATTATAAAGATTTGATTTTTTTGTTTACAGCGGGCGAATCCCCGCTAGGTTGCGAGAAGAGACTGACCGAATAAAGGTGCGCGCCCATGCCCCCGATTGCCGACCATCCGTTGCGCTATGCGATGGCAAATGAACTGCATGCCAGGCCGTTTCCGTCGGTGTCAGCCCCCAGCCGTGCCGCGTTTCTGGCGCTGAAACCTGCCGAAAATGCCGCTGGCCGTGATCGCGAGGCGGATCGCAGGCATCTGATTGATTTACTGGATCGTTTCGGGGCCAAACATCCGCCGCCCGAGGCGACCCACTATTTCGGTGAGATCGGCAAGCACCAACTGAAATGGGAAAGCCACACGGAATTTGTGACTTACACCATTTTCGGGGACGGTGTGGCTGAACGCCCGTTTGACGCCGCCACATTCGCGGTGTTCCCACAAGACTGGTTGGAGAACGCGCCGGGCACACGGATGACATCGGCCCTGATCCGGGTGGAGGTGGCTGAAGGTGATGATGGTATCGCGGAAAAAGTGCAGAACTGGCTGGTGCCGGAAAGCCTCGCCATCAGTCGTGTGCTGGAGGATGATCTGGTCATCGCCGGCGATTTTCGGATTGATACGGCGGGGCATATGCGCTTTGCCCTGTTTGCCCGTCCGCATGTGGGCAAGCGCCGCATCGGACGTGTGATCCAGCGCCTTTGCGAGATCGAGACTTATAAGGCGATGTCGATGCTGGGGTTGAGCCGGGCGCGGGCGTTGGGCCCGCAGATGGGAAAGGCTGATGCCGCGCTCAGCAAGCTGCTAAGCGATATGTGTGGCGATACGGCCGATCCGGCGGCGATCCTGCAAGAGTTGCTGGAAATCTCGGCCGAGCTGGAAAATACGATCGCGCAAAGCGAGTTTCGTTTTGGCGCGGCGGGTGCATATGAAACGATTGTGAACCAGCGCATCGCGATACTGCGCGAGGAACGGTTTGGCGGGCGCCAGACCTTTGGTGAGTTCATGATGCGCCGGTTTGATCCGGCGATGCGGACGGTGAAATCCACGCAAGGCCGGTTGCGGGCGATGTCGGACCGGGCATTGCGCGCGGGCAATCTGTTGCGGACAAGGGTGGATGTGGAACGATCAGCGCAAAATCAGGACCTGCTGACCAGCATGGATAAACGCGCCGATCTGCAACTACGTCTGCAGCGCACAGTCGAAGGGCTGTCGGTTGTGGCGATCAGCTACTATGCCGTCAATCTGGTGCTGTATCTGACCGGGCCGCTGGAACAGAGCTTTGGTATCTCCAAGGTGGTGATGGCCGCAGTTGCAACGCCTTTGGTGCTGTTTGCGGTATGGCTGATGGTACAGCGCATCCGAAAACATATGGAGTGACCAGAGTTTCGCAGAAACTCTGACCCAATTTTTTTGAAAAAAATTGGCGCCGCGCTTACAGGCCGCGAATGCGCGGATCCAATGCGTCGCGTAGCCCGTCGCCGATATAGTTGACCGATAGCACCGTCAGTGAAATCGCCAGCCCCGGCCAGATCACGCGTTCGGGGAAGGATGTCATTCGGTCTACACTGTCAAACAGGATTTTTCCCCATGTCGGGAAATCGGATGGGAAACCGAGACCCAGAAATGACAGCGCACTTTCGGTGATGATCGCTGTGGCCAGCCCCAGCGTCGCCGATACCATGATCGGTGACAACACGTTGGGCAGCAGGTGCCGCGTGATCATCCGTCGCGCGGGTGTCCCGATAGATCGTGCCGCCAGCACAAATTCCCGTTCTTTCAGCGCCATCACATCGCCGCGCACGATCCGTGCGGTTTGCATCCAGGATGTGATTCCGATCCCGACCACGATCAGAATGAATATGCCGTTTTCAGGACCAAATGCCGCCCGCAGCGGATCCCGGAAGAGCAGCATCATCACCAGCAGAAGCGGCAAGAGGGGCAAGGCGAGGACCAGATCGGTGAACCGCATCAGGATCCCGTCCAACCGCCGGAAATAGCCTGCCAACACGCCGATGGTCGTGCCAAGGAACAGGGTCAGGATCATCGCTGTCCAGCCAACCGCCAGCGATATCCGCCCGCCTTGCATGATATTGGCCATGATGTCCCGGCCCAGATTGTCGGTGCCCATCGGGTTGCCCCAGCTGACCTTGGCATTGCTATCGACCAGTCCGATATAGATCGGGCGCACATCCTTGTTGCGGATATCCAGCTTGCCGGGGTCCACGTCCCAGATGATCGGGCCGACGGCCACAAAGAGCGTGATGAAGATCAGAAAGAACAGACCAAAGACCGCACCTTTGTGGGTCTTGAACTGGTCCCAGACATCGGCCCATTGGCTACGCGTTTTTTCCACAGTCAGCGGCGCGGAATTATCGCCCGCACTCAGGATCGGTTTGGCGGGGCGCTGTGGCAGGTTATCAGTCATAGCGGATCCTCGGGTCGAGAATGCCGTAGAGGATATCGGCAATCAGGTTCATCATCACAATCAGCACGGCCAGCAGGAAGGTGATGGTCATCACCATGGGAATGTCAGAGCCTTGCAGCGCGATAATCAGCAATTGCCCCAGCCCGTTCACCTTGAAGATCTGTTCGGTGATGATTGCACCGCCAAAGATCGATGGAATGCCAAGGGCGATGACGGTCACAACCGGGATCATGGAATTGCGGACAACATGTTTCATGACCACAACGCTTTCCGACATCCCCTTTGCCCGCGCCGTGCGCACATAGTCCTGCCCCAGATTGTCGAGCATGGAGGCCCGCATGTAGCGGCTGACCTGGGCGGTGGTCTGCAAGGCCAGTACCATCACCGGCATGATCATCTGGCGCAGTTGGAACATGAAACTATCCCAGTCAGTCACCGCATGGGTCGTGTCATAGATCGAAGGCAGCCATTTCAGCTGTACTGAGAAGATCACGATCAACAGCACGCCCGAAAAGAACGGCGGCACGGAAAAGCCGATCATCGACACGAATGTGCCCGCCTGATCAAAGACCGAATATTGCCGGTAGGCGCTGATGATCCCGATAGGCAGGGCGATCAGCACCCCAACCACATAGGACATGCCCACAACCCAAAGCGTTTGCGGCATTCGCTGTGCGATGGTGTCAAAGACAGGGCTGCGGGATTGAAAGCTGATGATCCGCTGTGCGCCATCGGCGAAATTGGTCCCGAAGGCGTTGTCGATCCAGTATTGCGGCTCAACAATAAAGAATTGTCGCAGCCAAAGCGGGAAACGCACATACCAGGGTTCGCCCAGTCCCAGCGCCAGCCGCATTTCCTGACGTACTTCGGGCGGGATGGTCAGTGGCATGCTGGCCATCGGATCGCCGGGCGCCAGTTCGAGCAGCATGAAGATCACAAAAGCAATGAACAAAAGCGTCGGGATCGAGATCAGCACGCGACGGAAAGTGTATGTCAGCATAATGACGCCTTAGTTGATGGTTTTTGCAGTAGAGGATGCCCGTCCCGGACTTGATCCGGGACCTCATGGACAGCCACGAGGCCCCGGGTCAATGCCCGGGGCGGGGTCGTTCGATTATTCGCCGATGCGATACCAGTCAGCGATGTTCCAAAGCTCGGAATCCCAGACGTTCAGCTGAACCCCGCCAAGTGTCTTGGCATGGGCCGAGTTCCGGCCACGGTGGGTGAGCGGCAGGATGATATATTCCTGCATCAGCATGTCGTTCATGGCTTTGGCCAGACGCGCACGTTCGTCGATGTCGCCGGTTGACGCCATTTCGGCGCGCAGGGCGTCATATTCTTCTGAGCAGAAGCGCGGCATGTTGTTACCCTGCCACTGTGTTTCCGGACGTGGTGCATCATCGCAGACCCAGTTAGCCATATACGATTCAGGATCCGTGCCATCGAAGTTGTTGGTATACATCTCGATATCGGCAAAGAATTTCTGGAACGTATCGGGCGAACCCGGATCAGAGCCAAAGAAGACAGACGCATCGATATTGCGCAGCTCAACCTCGATCCCGATCTCTTCCCACCACTGTTTGATCAGCGCTTGGTAGTCCTGACGCACAGCGTTGGTGGATGTCTGATAGAGCACCGATAGGCGCACGCCGTCTTTTTCGCGCACACCGTCACCACCGGGCACCCAGCCTGCTGCATCCAGGACACCTTTGGCACCTTCGATATCCTGCACAAGGCAGCCATCATTGGCCGAAGAGTTGAAGATCGCAGGTGCCGGCAGCACGTTGCAGGTCAGTTTACCGAACTCACCATAGCCCACTTCGGTCAGCAATGCCCGGTCGATGGCCATCGACAGTGCCTGCCGCACGGATTTATCCGTCAGGAACGGGTGCGGGTGCTTGGCTGTGCCGCGCTCTTCGCCCAGTTCAGCGGATGGATCGGTCATGTTGATCATGATCCGCTCAACAGATGTCCCGAAGGCCACGACGTTTTCACCAATCCCAGCTTCTGCCATGCCAGAGAGCACATCAGGTGCCAGTTGCAGGTTCCAGGCGTAGTCGAATTCGCCTGTTTCATGCACCGCACGACCGGCCGCCGCTGCGTCACCGCCACCTTTGAAGGTTACGGATGCAAAGGCGGGTTTGCCTGCTTCGCGGTAGTTTTCATTCGCCACGGCGGTGAACACGTCATTGGTACGGAAATCCGTCACCACAAACGGGCCGGTGCCGATGGGTCCAAAGTTTTCATCCGTGCATTCAGGGGCTTTTGGCCCGAGGCATTCGGCGAACTGCGCCTTTTGGATGATGGGCGCCTGTGCGCCAACGAAAGGGCCATAGGGGAACGGCTTGGCCACGCTGAAATTGACCACGACGGTCAGATCATCAGGTGTGTCCACGCTGACCACGTCGAGGTATTTTTCCCCTTGCGCACAACCGCCGCCCTCAGCCGTGCAGTATTCCCAGCTAAATTTTACATCTTCGGATGTCACAGGTGTGCCATCAGACCACAGCAGGCCTTCTTGCAGTTTCCAGGTGATGGATTTGAGGTCTTCGGCAACACCGCCATTGGCCACGGTGGGAACCTCTTGGGCCAACCAGGGAACCAGGTTGCCGTCTGTGTCGTAACGTGCGAGCGGTTCCAGCATCAGGCTGGCAGCTTCCAGTTCCTTGGTGCCGCCGGACAGATAGGGGTTCAGGATCGATGGCGCTTGCCAATAGATGATCTTGACCTCACCATCGCGCCCACGTTCGCCTTCATGGCCATCGGCAATGGCCATTGGGGCCCAGGCCATGCAGGCCGCGGCACCCATCAGGGCTGATTTGAGTTTCATTGTCTTTCTCTCCTTATTGGTTCGCTCTTTTGCCTCGTGACCTGCGGTTCATCCCGCAGTGTCGTTATTGTCACTATAAAGGTGGCAGGCGGTGAACCGGCCCGGCCGGACCTCGCGATAGTCGGGCTCCTCAACCTTGCAGATATCCATGACCGCCGGGCAGCGGGTGCAGAAATTGCATCCTTGCGGCGGATTGGAGGGGGAGGGCACATCGCCTTGCAGGATGATCCGTTCGACCTTGTCTTCCAGACTGGGGTCCGGTTCGGGCACGGCCGATAGCAGGGCTTGCGTGTAGGGGTGCAGCGGTTCGGCATAGAGTGCTTCGCGCGGGGCCAGTTCGACGATTTTGCCCAGATACATCACCGCCACGCGGGTCGCGATATGCCGGACCATGGATAGGTCGTGGCTGATGAACAGATAGGTCAGGCCGAACTGTTCCTGCAGATCTTCCAGCAGGTTGACCACCTGCGCCTGAATGGACACGTCCAGTGCCGCAATCGGTTCATCACAAACGATAAATTTGGGGTTCAGCGCAAGTGCGCGGGCAATGCCGATCCGCTGCCGCTGCCCGCCGGAAAAGGCGTGGGGGTAGCGTTTGGCGAATTTGCGGTTCAGGCCGACGGCATCCATCAGCTCGCCCACTTTTTCGCGCTTTTCGGCATCTGTCAGGCTGGTGTGTTCGTCCAGCGGCTCCTTGATGATCGCCTCGACCGTCATGCGCGGGTTCAGGGATGCTTGCGGGTCCTGAAACACCATCTGCATGGTGGGGCGCATCTCGCGCAGCTGGCCCTGTGGCGTGTCGCCGATTTCACGATCGTCGATTGTGATCGACCCTGCCGTGATATCGTAAAGCCGCAGCACGGCGCGTCCGCAGGTGGATTTGCCACAACCGGATTCGCCTACCAGCCCAAGCGTTTCGCCTTCCATGACGTCAAAGCTGACGCCATCAACCGCCTTTACTTCACCCACGCGGCGGCGCAGGAGGCCCGCATAAATCGGGAAATGCATTTTCAGGTCGCGGACACTGACCAGTGGTTGGTCGTCTTTGCTGGCATCAAGCATCGCGTGGCCCCCCGGTGCGGGCGTCAAAGAAACAGGCCGCGTCATGCCCGTCGCCCAGATCATAGCGCGGTGGGTTTTCGCGTTCGCAACGGTCAAACGCCACATCGCACCGGTCCCGAAACGGGCAGGAGGAGGGGGCGTTCATCATAATGGGTGGCTGGCCTTCGATGATGGTCAGCCTTGCGGCGCGTTCGCCGTGGATCGTGGGGATCGTTTTCAGCAAGGCGCGGGTATAGGGGTGTTGCGGGTTACCGAACAATTCCTTCACAGGCGCATGTTCAACGACTTGCCCGCCATACATCACCATGACGCGGTCGGCGATACCGGCAATCACGCCAAGGTCATGGGTAATCCAGATCACGGCCATGCCCAGTTTGCTGCGCAATTCCTTCATCAATTCAAGGATTTGCGCCTGGATCGTCACGTCAAGCGCAGTTGTCGGTTCATCGGCGATCAGCACTTGCGGATCACAGGCAAGGGCGATGGCGATCATCACCCGCTGGCGCATGCCCCCGGAAAACTGGTGCGGGTAGTCCTTGAGCCGGCGCTGCGCATCGGGGATGCCTACCAGTTCAAGCAATTCCTGCGCCCGTTTGGCGGCGTCGCGTTTGTTCAGCCCCATATGTTTGCGCAGCGGTTCCATGATTTGCACGCCGACATTGAAAACCGGGTTCAGCGACGTCATCGGGTCCTGAAACACAAAACCGATCTTGCCGCCGCGCACCGCGCGCAGTGTTTCGGCATCAACTTTCAGCAGGTCATTGCCCCCGAAGGTCACCGTGCCACCGCGGACATCCGCAGGCGGGGACGGCAGCAACCCAAGGAGCGACATCATGGTCACCGATTTTCCCGATCCGCTTTCGCCAACAACGCCAAGCAGTTCACCCGGCTTGAGGGCGAAGCTCACATCATTGACGGCGTGGACTTCACCGGCGCGCGTTTTGAATACAGTTTTGAGGTCCCGGACATCCAGAACAGGCAGCGCCCCATCGGGCATATGGAACCTCCCAGGTGGTTCGTTTTTTGTTTTTTGCCGCTGCTTTGTGCGTTTGTGCGGCGATTGGGCAGGACGGTAACATCTATTTTTAATCCCGCAACCTGATTCCTGTTTGCGGTTGGTCTTGATCGTCGCCACACTGCGTTTGCCCCGGCTTTGCGCAATAATGTTCCACGATTGCCGGAAAATTGATGCGAAAGGAAAAGCTATGACGCTGAGCGCCCGTGCTTTGATGGATCACCTGATCAGCTTCCCGACTGTCAGCCGCGACAGCAATCTGGATTTGATCGATTTTGTTGAGACTTACCTGGATGATCTGGGCGTCACATCGACTCGCGTCCCCAATGAGGATGGCACAAAGGCGGCGATCTATGCCCATATCGGGCCGGATGTCGATGGCGGCGTTGTTCTATCGGGTCATACCGATGTTGTGCCTGTTGACGGGCAGGCCTGGGACACGGACCCGTTTGTCGTGACCCGGAAGGGGGACAAGCTTTATGGGCGTGGCACTTGCGATATGAAGGGGTTCGATGCGTTGGCCTTGTCTGCGGTCCCGCTCGCATTGGAGCGTGGCATCAAGCGCCCGTTGCAGATTGCGCTGAGCTATGACGAAGAAATCGGCTGTACCGGCGCCCCGCCGATGATTGATCACATGGTGTCGATGGGCATGCCCCGCGCTGATACCGTGCTGGTGGGCGAGCCGTCGATGATGAAGATCGTGACCGGCCACAAGGGCGGTGTGGGCTATGACATGCATTTCAAAGGGTTCGAAGTGCATTCATCCTTGCAACATACTGGTGTCAGTGCGGTGATGATGTCGGCCCGGCTGATCGAATGGGCCAATCAGGTGAACGAAGAAAACGCAGCCCAGACGCCAAACCCGCTGGCGGCTGAATTTGTGCCCCCATATACCACCTTGCATGTCGGCATGATCGCAGGTGGCACCGCCCATAACATCACCGCAAAGGACTGCAATTTCGTGCTGGGCCTGCGGATTGTCCCCGGTGAGGATATCACGGATTGGGAGGCGCGGATCGCCGCCAAGGTCGTTGAACTGGAGGCGGAGATGCAGGCCATTCACCCCGATACCGGGATCAGTATGGACCGCATGTTCAACGTCCCCGGTCTGGTCCCCGAAGATGACGGCAAGGCGGAAGCACTGGCCCGTCAGTTGACCGGCGATAACGCCCGTGGCGTTGTCAGCTATGGCACAGAGGCCGGCCAGTTTCAGGAACGCGGCTATTCCGCCGTCATTTGCGGCCCGGGTGACATTGCCCAGGCGCATCAACCCAATGAATTCATCACCGTCGATCAGTTCCAGCAGGGCGAGGCATTTATCAGTCGTCTGGTGGACATGCTGGCGGAATGATCCATAGTGGCCACGAAACAAGAGGAGTGTCCCATGCCCGTCAAAAACCGTTTCGCTGAATTGTTGCCTGAAATCACCGCCTGGCGCCGTGATCTGCACGAAAACCCCGAGATTCTGTTTGAAACACACCGCACCTCGGCGATCGTCGCCGAAAAGCTGCAAGGCTTTGGGTGTGATGAGGTTGTCACCGGGATTGGCCGCACTGGCGTTGTTGGTGTGATCAAGGGGAAATCATCCGGCTCGGGTAAGGTGATCGGCCTGCGCGCGGATATGGATGCCTTGCCCATTCATGAACAGACCGGGCTGGATTATGCATCGAAAACCGATGGGGCGATGCATGCCTGTGGCCATGATGGCCATACGGCGATGTTGCTGGGGGCGGCGCAATATCTGGCGGAGACCCGCAATTTTGATGGGACCGTTGTTGTCATCTTTCAGCCCGCCGAAGAAGGCGGCGGTGGCGGCAAGGAAATGTGCGATGACGGCATGATGGACCGATTCGGCATTCAGGAAGTCTATGGCATGCATAATTGGCCGGGTCGCCCGGCGGGCACCTTTGCGATCCGCCCCGGTGCGTTTTTTGCCGCAACCGACCAGTTTGATATCATCATTGAAGGCAAGGGCGGTCATGCCGCCAAGCCGCAGCAGACGGTCGATTCGACCCTTGTCGCCGCCCATGTGGTGACCGCGCTGCAATCTATCGCCAGCCGTAATGCTGACCCGGTCGATCAAATTGTTGTGTCGGTCACATCAATCGAATCCTCCTCCAAGGCGTTTAATGTCATCGCCCAGCGGGTCGCCCTGAAAGGCACTGTGCGCACCATGTCCGCTGAAATGCGTGATCTGGCCGAAACCCGGCTGAAGGCGATCTGCGAAGGCACCGCTGCCACCTTTGGGGCTACTGCCGATGTCACTTACTACCGCGGTTATCCTTGCATGGTGAACCACGAGGACCAGACAGCCTTTGCCGCTGACGTCGCAAAATCTGTGTCTGGCGATTGTGAGGATGCGCCATTGGTTATGGGGGGCGAGGATTTTGCGTTCATGCTGGAAGAGCGCCCCGGTGCCTATATTCTGGTGGGCAATGGCGACACGGCGTCGGTCCATCACCCGGAATACAATTTCAACGATGATGCGATCCCAGCTGGGTGCAGCTGGTGGGCTGAAATCGTCGAACAGCGGATGCCTGCGGCGTGAGAATTCCTGTCGGTCGGTTACCGCGGGAATGAGTCCGGATTGACCAATGCCGCACCATAGGCCAAGGTCGGGTTTGGAGAAATATCTATGTGATTTGGCGCTAATTTGTTTTGGAAAAACAGCCTAGACGAAATGCCGAGATCTTGCTCAAACGGCAGGTTCCAATCTTGGGCAAAGACAAGGCCCGTTCTTGGCTGGGCGGCAATCCAAAGGTTCCCGCAGGAACGCCGTGGCCACGCAATTCCAAAGGTGTACCCCTTCAATTCATTGCTCAGGTAGCGTGCGAAGACTTCCCCGCAGCGCTTTGGAATGGGCTTGGCCCTCGTACCGGTTCGTTGCTACTTTTTGCCAACGTGTTTGATCTAGATCGGATTTCTCAAAAAGAAGAGGTTCAGGTCGTTCAGGTCGACTCAACTGGACCTGAAATGGAGCCTCCTGACGATTGCCCGGTATCGCGCCATGCAATGCTGATTGGCTCGCCAAGAGGGGAAACTATAGAGCATCCGGGCGTACCAAAACTCTGGCGCAAATGGCCTGTTGATTTCATTAGTCATGACTATGAAGATATTGGTGATCCGACAAAAAAACCGCACCCATTCCAGCGGGGTGCAGAGGAAATTTACGGGGCCCCAGTTTCAGATCGAAGGATCACATCACAGGACTTTGGGTTGGAGCAACCCTTGACGTGGCGAGGTGCGCTGTACGTTGTTGAGAGCATCCTCGATGCAGTAGGTACGCCAGAAAAGTTCAAACGAGACTTTGTTGGCATGAAGTCGGGTTTGCTTGATGATCCTCCCGAGCCGGATCAACAGGGTTTCAACGCAGAATTCGAACGTCGTCGCAAGGCCAACCCGAACCTGGCTGACGGGGATTGGAGCGCTTGGGGTGCCGCAAGAGTTGCATTGAAATCTGCAATGAAGGCTGAGCGTCGCACCGGCTGGCTGGAGCGTGCCCGTCCGGCGCTGGTCAGAAACATCGATGTATGGAAACAGTTATATGTTTCAGAAGTTCAAGACTTGGATGCGAAACGGCATACGCTTGATGATACTCAGATTTCGCACAAGCAATTCATGTTAAACCATCGCGCTGAAAGCGTGAAGAGGATGGAACAGGATCTTCTTTATCTCGATGATCTCATGAAGTCATATCCGGGCACAGAGGGCGAGAAAAGTCTAAGTGCTGAGTTCAAGGAGCTTGGTGAGGCGTATCTAGAAAGCGGCACTCGCATGATCCAAAAGCTCAGCGATTTAAGAGCTTGTATGCTTGATCGCGATCTCGACAGTCCTCTTTCCCTTGAGGATTGGACAGATATCACGCGAATATGGGAGGACGTCGCAGGTCTCGTATGGCAGAAGCACGATGGAAAACTTGCGCAAAAAGTTGAACAAAAATTTCATGTGGGGCGGTTCATTGAACCAGCTATCAGTGAAGACCTTTTGGACCTCTACACTGGCGACAATTTAGCCGATATCCAACTAGGACATGCTCGGGTCGTTGATATTGAAGCAAGCGTGCGGTCTTTAGGTCGCGGAGCCCGACATCAGATTGGAGGACAACTCATTCCGGTCCAATCCGAACTCAGACATGATCCATCCAGAGTTTTATTGTTTCAAATTTCAACTGATCGTTCACTTGGATGGAGTTGGGGTGACAATGGTAATCTCTACGTAACGATGTCCAAAGAAGATCTAAAATCCAAACGATTTCAGAACGTGCAGGCATGGCTGGAGTGTCATTGAATCAGCCTTTGGTTTATTTGCGAACATTGAGTTGCGTTATGCGAGGCAGGACTCGACAAGCAGACCTTGAAATAGCGTACTGGACTGACTGCAAAGTCCGCGTTTCACCCACCCGTATGCGACATGTGCCGGCTGACCTGACCGTCGATCTGCTGGCGCGAATAGTCGAAGTCGTGCCCTTTGGGTTTCAGCGCGATGGCCGCCCTGATGGCGTCTTCAAGCACATCGTCGGCCTCTGACGCGCGCAAGGGGCCGCGCAGGTCGGAATGGCCTTCTTGCCCCAGACAGGTGTAAATTTCGCCGGTGCAGGTGATCCGGACCCGGTTACAGCTTTCGCAGAAGTTATGGGTGAGGGGGGTAATAAAGCCAATTTTCTGCCCGGTGTTTTCGACCCTGACATAGCGCGCGGGCCCGCCGGTGCTTTCAGGCAGATCGGTCAGGGTGGAGCGGGTTTCGATCTGTGCGCGCAAATCCTTGAGCGACCAATATTGCCCCAACCGATCCTCGTTGCCCAGATCGCCCATTGGCATGACTTCGATAAAGGTCAGATCCATGTCGCGGTCGGCGCACCAATCGGTCAGCGTGAATAGCTCGTCTTCATTAAAGCCTTGTAGTGCGACGGTGTTGATCTTGACCCGCAGCCCGGCCTTTTGTGCCGCGTCAATCCCGCGCAAAACCTGGGGCAGGCGGCCCCAGCGGGTGATGCGGGCGAATTTGTCGTCATCCAGGGTATCGAGCGAAACATTGACCCGCCGAACACCAGCCGCAAACAGATCATCCGCGTATTTTTCCAGCTGGCTGCCATTGGTGGTCAGCGTCAATTCCTTGAGCGCGCCGGTTTCCAGATGCCGTGACATGGCACGAAAGAAGGTCATGATCTCGCGGCGGACCAGCGGTTCGCCCCCGGTGATCCGCAGCTTTTTCACGCCCAGCCGGACGAAGGCGGAACACATGCGATCAAGCTCTTCCAGCGTCAGCAGCTCTTTCTTGGGCAGAAAGGTCATGTTTTCCGACATGCAGTAAACACAACGAAAATCGCAGCGATCCGTCACGGAAATCCGCAGGTAATCAATGGCGCGGGCGAAAGGGTCGATCAATGGGGCTGTCATGCAGCTAACCTAGGCGGGGGCGGGGGGTTGCGCAAGCGCCAAGCCATGGCTTGCAACGCGCATGTCAGCGACATAACGTCATGGCTATGAAACAGACTTCCCTGATGATCCCGATCCTGGCCATGGCCGCCTGTACAACCCCGTCTTTTCAAGGCCCGTTTGGTGTGCCGCAAGATGACGCCGTTGATACGGCTGTGCCGCAACCGACCCTTGATCCGACACCGCCACCGCCGCCGCCCACAAATGCCACCACCGTGGACCAGTTTGACACAACCACAGCCGAGGATCGCGAAGAGGCGCAAGTGATCAACGCATCGGTGACCACATCGGAACTGGGCACCACAATTGCGTCATTGGGGCCACCGACAGAACCGGGTATCTGGCTAAAGACGCCGCTGGTATCGGCTTTGACCCCCGGTCGCGCGACCTATCAGGGTAAGACGATCAATATTGAGTTGCGCCCATCGGGCGGGGCCGCAGGATCAGGCAGCCAGATCAGCCTTGCTGCGATGCGATTGATCGGTGCGCCGCTGACCAGCCTTGCGGAGCTGCGTGTTTCCAGCAAGTAAGATGGGTTTAAACCCATCTTACGTCGATAGCTTCCGCGACGCTTCCTTGACCGCAAAGGGCTTCATGGCGCTGGCGTGCTGATCCAGAAATGCAGTTACCCGCGCAGGGTCATGTTTTGACAATTCGCGCAGCCACCATCCGATAGCTTTCTGGATGAACCATTCATGGTCTGTCACATAAGATGCAGCCCAGCCCAGCACCCGGTCGCGGATATCCAGATCGCCGGGTTTGGGGTTGTTCTGCTTGGTCCATGGCAGGGTCATCACTAGTGCCGCGCGCCTTGTCCATAGATGATCCGAGGTTGTCCAGCGTTCGACCTGATCCAGCCGGGCAGGGTCCGCGACCAGTCGTTTCTGCCCGGCGATACTGGCATGGTCCGCCACCGCCCATGCATCAAAATCAGGCACCCAACTGGCGATCAGGTCCCATGCCCCGCTGTCATCGGGCCTGATCCGCGCCTGGGTCAGCAGTTTGGCCGCCGCGACCCGCGCCTCATGTGCGTTACTTTTCCACAGCCCTTTGGCCAGAGCCAGCCTTGTGTCCAGATCGACGGAGGCTCGCCATTCCTTCACCAGCGCGTCGATATCTGGGTTGGCCACGCCGTAATAGGGCCGGTCCACCTTGTGATAGCGGTGCATTTCGGACGCTTTGGCGGCATCGCCTGCCGCGCGCAAGGCGGCAATTGCGGCTGCGGGCGTCATTCCACGGTCACGGATTTCGCCAGATTGCGCGGCTGATCCACATCGGTGCCTTTGGCGATAGCAGTGTGATAGGCGATCAATTGGGCGGGGACGGCGTAGAGGATGGGCGCCAGAAACGGGTCAATCTCTGGCATCAGGATCGTTTCCCAGACGCCTTCGCCAGCTTCGGCGGCCCCTTTTTTGTCGGTGATCAATAGCACCTTGCCACCGCGCGCCATGACCTCTTGCATGTTCGAGATGGTTTTCTCAAACAGCGCGTCACGCGGGGCCATGACAATGACCGGCACATGTTTGTCGACCAATGCGATGGGGCCGTGCTTGAGTTCACCGGATGCATACGCTTCGGCATGTATGTAGCTGATTTCTTTTAATTTAAGCGCACCTTCATGGGCAAGCGGGTACATCGCGCCGCGCCCCAGGAACAGGATGTCGCGCGCCTCCGCCAGTTTGCGCGAGATCGCGGTGGATTTATCCTCGATCCCCAATGCGATGTTCAGCACGCCGGGCAATGCGCGCAGGTTTGCCAGCTTTGCGGCAAGTTCTGCGTCGCTGATCCGTCCGCGCGCGTGTGCGGCTTGTAATGCAAGAATGGCCAGTGTCGTCAACTGGCAGGTGAAGGCCTTGGTTGAGGCGACGCCGATTTCGGTGCCTGCAAGAATTGGCAGGGCAATATCGCTTTCGCGCGCGATCGAGCTTTCGGGGACATTGACCACCGATACGATCTTGTCCGCCTTGCCATCCATATAGCGCAGGGCGGCCAGCGTATCGGCGGTTTCGCCCGATTGGCTGACAAAGAGTGCAACGGTGCCGGGGGTAACGGGCGGTTCGCGATAGCGGAATTCGGAAGCCACGTCGATTTCAACAGGCAGCCCCGCCAGTTGTTCGAACCAGTATTTGGCCACCATGCAGGCATAAAATGCCGTGCCGCAGGCAACCATGGTCAGCCGCTCGATTTTGGTGAAATCGAGGCCCGGTTCGGGCAGGGTGATCGCCGTGGCGTCCGGGTCGATATAGTGGCTGAGCGCGCCTTGCAGCACGGTGGGCTGTTCAGCGATTTCCTTGGCCATGAAATGTTTGTAACCGGCCTTGTCGACCTGGGCTGTGTCGATCTGGATGACCTTCAGGTCCCGGTTGGCCAGTTGGCCCGCGCTATCCCGGATTTCGACCGAATTGCGGGTGATGACGGCCCAGTCGCCTTCTTCCAGATAGGTGATCTGGTCGGTCATCGGGGCCAGCGCGATGGCGTCGGAGCCGACAAACATCTCGCCCTTGCCATGTCCAATCGCAAGGGGGGAGCCTTTCCGGGCGGCGATCAGAAGGTCATCTTCACCGTCAAAGAGAAAGCACAACGCATAGGCGCCGTCGAGCCGGGCGATGGTTTGTTCAGCCGCATCACGGGGGCTAAGCCCCTGATCGCGGTAGTAATTGGCGAGCAGGGCGACGGTTTCGGTGTCAGTGTCGGTTTCAAAAGCGATATTTTGCGCGGCCAGAAATTCGCGTAACTCGCGGAAATTTTCGATGATCCCGTTATGCACGACAGCCACGCCACCAGCCCTGTGGGGGTGGGCGTTGCCCGCATTGGGCGCGCCATGGGTCGCCCAGCGGGTGTGCCCGATCCCCGCTTTTCCGGGCAAGGGATCATGAACCAGAAGATCGCTGAGGTTCACCAGCTTGCCCACCGCGCGGCGCCGGTCCAGCTTCAGGTTATTGATCGTGGCAATCCCGGCGCTGTCATAGCCGCGATATTCGAGCCGCTTGAGCGCCTCGACCAGAATGGGCGCTGCTTCGTGATCGCCCAGAACCCCAACAATTCCACACATCTATTTGTTTCCCTTCGCCTTTTTGGCGCGCAATTTTTCAAATAATCTGACTGCAAAGCCGGGTTTGTTGTCCTGTTGCGCCCGGGCGACGGCAAGATCTCCGGGGGGGACGTTTCTGGTAATCACCGACCCGCTGCCTGTCATCGCCGCATCGCCCACTGTCACGGGGGCCACCAGCATCGTGTTTGATCCGATAAACGTATCTGCCCCGATGGTCGTTTTGTGTTTGAACACCCCGTCATAATTACAAGTGATCGTGCCCGCCCCGATATTGGAGCGCGCGCCGATTTCAGCGTCGCCCACATAGGACAGGTGATTGACCTTCGCCCCTTCGGCGATTTGAGCGTTCTTGATTTCAACGAAATTGCCGATTTTCACATCCTCGGCCAGTTCTGCGCCGGGGCGCAACCGGGCATAGGGCCCGACGATGCCGCCGCGTGCGACATGGCATCCCTCCAGATGGCTGAACGCCCGGATTGTCGCCCCGGTTTCAACGCTGGCACCGGGACCAAAGATCACGTTTGGTTCGATGATCGTGTCGCGCCCCACGACCGTATCATGGGCAAAGAATACCGTTTCGGGGGCGGTCAGGGTGACCCCGTCGGCCATGGCCGCGTTGCGCATGCGGGTCTGGAACACCGCCTCTGCCCCGGCCAGCTCGGCGCGGGAGTTGATGCCCATTGTTTCGGCTTCGGGGCATTGCACGACGGTGGCTGTCATCCCCTTGGCGCGGGCTATTCCGACGATGTCGGTCAGGTAGTATTCGCCCGCTGCATTGTCGTTATCAACCGCGTCAATTAGCGCAAGGAGCGTTTGTGCATCTGCTGCAACAACACCACTATTACACAAGGTTACGGCGCGTTCTTTGTCTGACGCCTCTTTGAACTCAACGATCCGGTCAAGCTGGTCGGCTTGCATGATCAGCCGCCCGTAGCGGCCCGGATCAGCAGCCTCGAACCCCAGCACAACGATGTCATGTGTCAGACGTGCGGCCGTCATGGCGGCCAGCGTTTCTGGTTGGATAAAGGGCGTGTCGCCATAAAGGACGATGGCGTCGCCATCGAACCCGTCCAAGGCTTCGCGTGCCTGTGCGACCGCGTGCCCGGTGCCCAGTTGCTCACTTTGGATGGCAATCACCGCGTCGGGGTCATAGGCTTTCGCAGCCTTGCCAACCGCCTCTGCCCCGTGACCCGCCACAATGACCGTGCGTTCAGGGTCCAACGCTGCGCCGGATTTCATCGCATGCACCAGCATGGGTGCCCCTGCGATCTGGTGCAGCACCTTGGGCATATCGGAATTCATGCGGGTGCCCATGCCTGCGCCCAGGATAATCAGTGCGATTGCCATTGCTGCCTCAACCTTTTTCGCTTTCCCGTCTTCTACTGCGGTTTTGGATTATCACAAGGGCGGGGGGTTCACATCAGTTTACATGGCGTTACAGATGGCGGGGATACAATCTGTTGGAAGGCATTTGATGCGCACGGTTATTTTTGATCTGGACGGGACGCTTGCCGATACAAGTGGCGATCTGATTGCGGCGGCGAATGCCTGTTTTCGGGGGCTGGGGTTGGGCGACCTGCTGGATCCTGTCCGCGATGCAGCAACGGCCTTGCGCGGTGGCCGGGCGATGTTGAACCTTGGGTTTTCGCGCGTGACAGGTGTGGAGGCGGGTGAGGTGGATCGCCAATATCCCGTTCTGCTGGAGGCCTATGCGCAGGATATCGACACACACACATTCCTTTATCCCGGGGCGATGTTGGCTGTCGATCAGTTGAAATCGGATGGCTATGCCGTGGGTATTGCGACGAACAAGCCCGAACATCTGGCAGAGCAACTGATGCGCAGCCTTGGTGTGCGCGATGTGTTTGGGTCGCTGATTGGAGCGGACACGTTGCCGGTGCGCAAACCGGACCCTGAACATCATTTCGAGGCGGTGCGACGTGCGGGTGGTGACCCCGTCCGGTCCTTGCTGGTTGGCGATACGGCCACGGATCGCGATACATCGCGCAATGCAGGCGTGCCATCGGTGCTGGTCACGTTCGGCCCGGGCCGCGATGATGTGCTGGCACTTGATCCCGAAGCGACAATTGATGATTTTGCGGAGCTTCCGGGCGTTGTGGCGGGGCTGATCAGCTAATCATTGACGGCGCTGTGAAGGGGGAACAATATCGCGCCATGACCGAAGTTTTTACAGGCAGTTTCACCCAGCAAGAGCCGATCCCCGATGAAGGGATCGCGGCGGCTAATGCCGTCATGCGCCATGGTCGTTTGCATCGCTACAACACGTCCGGCGATGAGATCGCAGAAGCCGCCCTGCTGGAAGAGGAGTTTGCCGCCACCACCGGTGCGCGCTATTGCCTTGCGGTTGCATCGGGTGGCTATGCGATGACCACCGCCTTGCGCGCCTGTGGTGTTGTGCATGGTGACCGCGTTCTGACAAATGCCTTTACGTTGGCCCCGGTTCCCGGTGCGATTGCGGCTGTCGGCGGGGTGCCCGTATTCGTGGGCGTGACCGAGGATCTGGTCATTGATCTGGATGATCTGGCGCGCAAGCTGGATCAGGCGCAGGTTCTACTGCTGAGCCACATGCGCGGCCACATCTGCGACATGCGCGCGTTGATGGCGCTTTGTGATGCCGCCGGCGTCACCGTGATCGAGGATTGCGCCCATACGATGGGGGCGACCTGGGACGGGGTGCCAAGTGGTCGCTGGGGCCGGTTTGGCTGTTATTCTACGCAGACCTATAAGCATATCAATTCCGGCGAGGGCGGGTTGCTGATCTGCGATGACGCGGCGGATATGGCCCGCGCCATCATGCTGTCGGGCAGTTACATGCTGTTTGAAAGGCACCGGGCCGCCCCACCGCCGGAGGCGTTTGCGCAGATCAAATATGAAACGCCCAATATATCGGGCCGGATGGATAATTTGCGTGCGGCGATCCTGCGCCCGCAATTGCGGGGCCTTTCGGCGCAAGCAGCGCGGTGGAATGCGCGGTACCGGGTGGTTGACGATGGTTTGCGTGACACGCCCGGCTTGCGGTTGATCAATCGCCCCGTGCAGGAAGAATTCGTCGCCTCATCGTTTCAGTTCCTGCTGCTGGATTGGTCGGCAGAGGCCGTGGCAGATGTTATCACCCGTTGCAAGGCGCGGGGGGTTGAGTTGAAATGGTTTGGCGGGGCAGAACCCAGCGGTTTCACCTCGCGCTATGACAGCTGGCGCTATGCCCCGTCGGATCGGATGCCTGCATCGGACCGAGTACTGGCCGGGATCGTTGATATGCGTCTCCCGCTGACCTTTAGCCTTGATGATTGTGCGCTGATCGCCCGTATCATCCGGGCAGAGGTCTCAGCGGTCTTTCAGGGGCAGGTCGCCGCCGAATAGCCAGGTGCCAAGAAATGACTCGACAGGTTTGATTTCACGCGCCTATAAATGAACAAGTGTTCAATTAATGCCGGAGCAAGCCGATGTTTCACGCCTCAATGACATTCGATCTGGGTGAGGATGTGAATGCCCTGCGCGATATGGTGCATGGCTGGGCGCAGGAGCGAGTCAAGCCGATCGCGGCCGAGGTGGACCAGACCAACGCCTTTCCCGCAGCACTTTGGCGCGAGATGGGGGAATTGGGCCTGCTGGGCGTGACGGTGGACGAGGCATATGGCGGGGCAGGCATGTCCTACCTTGCACATACAGTCGCCATCGAAGAAATCGCGCGCGCCAGCGCCTCTGTCTCATTGTCCTACGGGGCCCATTCGAACCTGTGTGTCAATCAGATCAAGCTGAACGGAAATGATGAACAAAAGGCAAACTACCTGCCCCGATTGATTTCGGGCGAACATGTGGGCGCTTTGGCCATGTCCGAAGCCGGTGCCGGATCCGACGTGGTGTCCATGTCGCTACGCGCAGAAAAACGTAATGATCACTACCGGTTGAATGGCAACAAATACTGGATCACCAACGGCCCGGACGCCGATACGCTGGTGGTCTATGCCAAGACGGACCCGGATGCCGGGTCCAAGGGGATCACCGCTTTTTTGATCGAGAAAGAGATGACCGGGTTTTCGACCAGCCCGCATTTCGACAAGCTGGGGATGCGTGGGTCCAACACCGCAGAACTGATCTTTGACGATGTGCAGGTTCCGTTTGAAAACGTGTTGGGCGAGGAGGGTAAGGGCGTTCGCGTGCTGATGTCCGGCCTTGATTATGAACGGGTCGTGCTGGCGGGCATCGGGCTTGGGATCATGGCCGCCTGTCTGGACGAGGTGATGCCCTATATTTCGACCCGCAAGCAGTTTGGCGAACCGATTGGCAATTTCCAACTGATGCAGGGCAAGATCGCGGATATGTATACGGCGATGAATTCGGCGCGGGCCTATGTTTATGAAGTCGCGCGTGCCTGTGACCGGGGCACGGTGACACGGCAGGATGCAGCGGCCTGCTGTCTTTATGCCTCTGAAGAGGCGATGAAACAGGCCCATCAGGCGGTGCAGGCGATGGGCGGGGCGGGCTTCCTGAATGACGCCCCGGTGGCGCGCATCTTCCGGGACGCCAAGCTGATGGAGATCGGTGCAGGCACGTCCGAAATCCGCCGGATGCTGGTGGGTCGCGAGTTGATGGGGGCGATGGGGTGAAGTGGCTGGCGTACCCTTTGGGACTGTTGTTAGCTGCGTCAGCGCAGGCTCAAGAAGCCGAGTTTATCGGCGAGTGGATTGTGAACTGCACGTCAAATGTGGCTGATCTTTACGACCAGATACCCGATGGTGACCCGCGCACCGTTGCGCGTGAGGCAACCAAGATGGCTCTTGGACACGATGCGGTTTGCGCCCGAACGCCGCTTTGGCTTTGTGAATATGCTTCGGATCAGACCTCTTGTCTGGAGGATGCAACCAATACATATCTGTCGTTGTCGGCCGACCTGCTCTCAAAACTTCCTGAGACTATTGAGGGTGAGCCTCTTGAAGTTCAAATGTACGAAGAGAACATTGCCCGTGGTCTGGATGTAACTATTCCAGGATCGTTTTATGCGGAGTGTTTGGGCGGCGAGTTGGAGTCATTTGATGGATCCCCAATGATACCTGCTGAATGCGAGTATCGCAGAGCTGCTATGGGGCACGACAAGCTTCGATACTTGAACCGCTGGTACGGTAATGACTGATGGATCAATGGGAACCCGCGCTTTCATCTTCTTGCCTTTCGCAGCATTGGTCGCCTTGGCATTGTATCTTGGCCTGCGTGCCGGGATCGTGCCGACTGAGACGGAAATCATCAATCGCTATGCTGCCGCTTACATGTCGACCGCCCCGGAAGGTGCCGCATTGACAGATTGTGCCGCTGCACCACACCCGGACGACGCAATTCGCATGGTGATCAGCTGTTCCCATGAAAGCGGGCTGACAACTACTTATTTTGTTGGCCCGCGTGGCGAATCCCTACCCGAACCGCAAGGACCCTCTGCATGACCCGTGATGCCCATGAGGCCGCATTGGCCGAGATTACCGCTGCCGCCGCTGCAGCCGCTGCGGGCGGTGGCGAGAAATCTCGCGCCCGTCATCTGAGCCGTGGCAAGATGCTGCCCCGTGACCGGGTCGCGGGGTTGCTTGACCCCGGTTCTGCGTTTCTGGAGGTGGGGGCGACCGCCGCCCATGGCATGTATGATGGGGCTGCCCCTTGTGCTGGCGTCATCGCGGGCGTGGGCCGGGTCAACGGTGTTGAGGTCATGGTGGTCTGCAATGATGCCACCGTGAAGGGCGGCACCTATTACCCGATGACCGTCAAGAAACACCTGCGCGCCCAAGAGATTGCGGAGGCTTGCAATCTGCCATGTGTCTATCTGGTCGATAGCGGCGGGGCGAACCTGCCCAATCAGGATGAGGTGTTCCCGGATCGCGACCATTTTGGGCGGATTTTCTATAATCAGGCGCAGATGTCGGCCAAGGGTATTCCGCAGATTGCCGTTGTGATGGGGTCTTGCACCGCCGGTGGCGCCTATGTGCCCGCAATGGCCGATGTATCAATCATCGTGAAAGAGCAAGGCACCATTTTCCTCGCCGGTCCGCCGCTGGTGAAGGCGGCGACGGGTGAGGTTGTTTCGGCTGAGGATCTGGGCGGCGGCGATGTGCATACCCGCCTGTCGGGTGTGGCGGATTATCTGGCGGAGGATGACGCCCATGCACTGGCCCTGGCCCGGCAGGCCGTTGCGTCATGTTCCAAAGAGAAAACATTTGATATCAAGCGGTTGACGCCTGAACCTCCGGCGCTTGATCCGGCATCGATGTTCGACGTTGTCCCCGCTGATCTGCGCACGCCTTACGATATTCGCGAGGTCATTCGGCGGGTTGTGGACGGGTCGCGCTTTGATGAGTTCAAGGCGCGGTTTGGCGAGACGCTGGTCTGTGGTTTTGCCCATATTGATGGCTGGCCCTGTGGGATTATCGCCAATAATGGGGTCCTGTTCTCGGAGAGTGCGCAGAAGGGGGCGCATTTTGTCGAACTGTGCAGCCAGCGCCGTATCCCATTGGTTTTTCTGCAGAATATCACCGGGTTCATGGTGGGCCAGAAATACGAGAATGAGGGCATTGCCCGGCATGGGGCCAAGATGGTGACCGCCGTGGCCACCACATCGGTGCCCAAGATCACCATGGTTGTTGGTGGATCCTTTGGTGCCGGGAATTATGGTATGTCAGGAAGGGCTTATAGCCCGGAATTCATGTGGTCTTGGCCGACCTCCCGCATTTCCGTCATGGGCGGCGAACAGGCCGCAGGCGTGTTGGCGACGGTGAAGCGCGACGCGATTGAGCGTGGCGGCGGGGATTGGTCTGCCGACGAGGAAGCCGCCTTCAAACAGCCAACGATTGATATGTTCGCGGAACAGTCGCACCCGCTTTATGCCTCTGCCCGGCTTTGGGATGACGGGGTGATTGACCCGCGCAAAAGCCGGGAGGTGCTGGCACTGTCGCTGTCTGCCGCGCTGAATGCCCCGATTGAGGAGACACGTTTCGGCGTGTTCCGGATGTGATGGTTTGGCACAACAGAAGCCAGCGCCCGTCCCTGGGTGGGCGTACCGATATGGTGGCAGCGCGCGACGATGCCTCATATGCTGCCGTCCCGCTTGTTTTCAACGTAGGCAAAGCGCCCTCCTGTGGGGAGGGTCGGGCGCTGGCCGGGCCGTTGGCCAGACCGGAAAGTGGACATAATGTTTGACAAGATCCTGATCGCTAACAGGGGTGAGATTGCGTGCCGTGTGATGCAGACCGCCCGTGCCATGGGTGTCCGCACAGTTGCCGTTTATTCGGATGCTGATGCGGGCGCATTGCATGTCCGGCAGGCGGACGAGGCGGTGCGGCTTGGCCCTGCGCCGGTGGCAGAGAGTTATCTGCGCGCTGATCTGATCGTGCAGGCGGCCTTGGATACCGGCGCGCAGGCGATCCATCCCGGTTATGGTTTTTTGTCCGAGAACCCTGAATTCGTCGAGGCGGTGGAGGCTGCCGGTCTGGTCTTTATCGGCCCGTCCGCCAAGGCCATTCGTGCCATGGGGTTAAAAGATGCCGCCAAGGCGCTGATGCATGAGGCGGGTGTGCCTGTGGTGCCGGGTTACCATGGTGACAATCAGGATCCCGATTTTCTGGCCAAGCAGGCCGATCAGATTGGTTACCCCGTCTTGATCAAGGCGGTCGCCGGTGGTGGCGGCAAGGGCATGCGGTTGGTTGAAGCACCCTCAAATTTTCCAGAAAATTTGGCATCAGCGCAGGCTGAGGCGCGCACCGCCTTTGGCAATGCGGATGTGCTGATCGAGAAATACATCACCTCGCCGCGCCATATTGAGGTGCAGGTCTTTGGCGATGGCACGGAAGCGGTGCATCTGTTTGAGCGCGATTGTTCGTTGCAGCGCCGCCATCAGAAGGTGATCGAGGAAGCCCCCGCACCGGGGATGACGGATGCCGTCCGTCAGGCCATGGGGCAGGCCGCTGTCACGGCGGCCAAGGCCATTGGCTATGCTGGTGCGGGCACGATTGAGTTCATTGTCGATGGGTCCGATGGGCTGCGCACGGATGGTTTCTGGTTCATGGAGATGAACACACGGTTGCAAGTGGAACATCCGGTGACCGAGGCCATTACCGGGGTCGATCTGGTGGCGTGGCAGTTGCGTGTCGCGGCGGGCGAGCCGTTGCCTGCGCGCCAGGCGGACATGTCGATCAGGGGCCATGCGTTTGAGGCGAGACTTTATGCCGAGGATGTGCCCGCCGGGTTCTTGCCTGCGACGGGGGTCATTGATCATCTGGCGTTTCCCGAAACCGCTCGCATTGACAGTGGCGTTGAATCGGGGTCAGAGATTTCACCGTGGTACGACCCGATGATCGCAAAGGTGACCGTACATGGCCCGGACAGGTCCACGGCGCTGCGGGCGCTGTCATCGGCGCTGGATGCCACGCAAGTGGCTGGTACGGTGACCAATCTGGGGTTCTTGCGCAAGCTGTCGCGGGATGCAGGGTTTGTTGCGGGCGACGTGGATACGGGATTGATCGCCCGGGAAGAGGTGACGTTATGTGCAGCGGATGCGCCAACCCCGCGTGATATTGCCGTGGCGGCGGTTGTCGCGGCTGATATCGCAGATGGGCCGCTGACGGGGTTCAGCCTTTGGGCGCCATTGACCCGCGATATTGCGTTAGGTTTTGAGAGCGCGCCCCATGTTGCGCGGTTGACGGTGCATGATGCCGGGCGCGTTGATGTTGCGGTGGATGATCAGGTGATATCACTGACTCATCGCGGCGCGGATTGGGGCATGCCCGCGGCGCGTCATGGCGCGCGTGTCACTGTTTTCGGGGCCCGGACCCTGACATTTGATATGATTGACCCGCTGGATCGTGGCGGGGCCATGGCGGGGGGCGATACCGTGCTGGCCCCGATGCCGGGGCTGGTGCGCGATGTTGCCGTGCAGGCCGGGCAGGCGGTGAATGAAGGTGACCGGATTGCCGTGCTGGAGGCCATGAAAATGGAACATGTGCTGCGCGCGCCGCGTGATGGTATTGTTGCATCGGTCGCCGTGGCGGCGGGCGATCAGGTCACGGCGGGGGCGTTGATGGTCGCCTTGGAGGAGGAAGACCCATGATCAGATTGCATCACTGTCACCAGACCCGATCCATGCGCAGCCTATGGCTGCTTTACGAGATCGGCGTTGATTTTGAACTGCAGGTCTATCCGTTTGACAAGACGCTGCGCGAAGAGCCTTATCGGTCGCTGAACCCGACTGGCCGGGTGCCTTCCCTTGAAATTGATGACGTGGTTCTGACCGAAAGCGGGGCGATTGCCGAGTATCTGTGCGAGCGCTTTCCTGCGGTCGCCCTGGGTCGAGACCCAGGCCACGATGAACGTCCCGGTTTTCTGAACTGGATCCATTTCGCTGAAACGATCTCTCAGCATACTGCCGCCTTGACCCAGCAGCATGTTGCCTTGCGCGAAGATCACATGCGCTCGCCCATTATCATGCAGTTGGAGGCCAAGCGTCTGGCCAAGACATTGCGCACGGTTGAGGCGGGGTTGCAGGGCGACTATCTTTTGTCGTCGTTTTCTGCTGCCGATATTGGCGTTGGGCAAGCGGTTTATATGGCCGGGCATTTTGTAGAACTGGACCAGTTCCCAAAACTGTTTGACTGGTTTGGCCGGTTGCAGGCCCGTGACGCCTATCGCCGGGCATTGCCCGAAGGCCCCGGCCTTTATGCCAAAGATTTCTATTCCCCCTGGGAGATCCCGTCGTGAGCGATTTTGTCCGCATTCACGAGGTCGGTCCCCGTGACGGGTTGCAGAATGAAAAATCGGTGATCCCGGTTGCCGATAAGGTCGCGTTGATTGATTTGCTGTCCCGGTCGGGCCTGCGCGATATCGAAGTGGGCAGTTTTGTCAGCCCCAAATGGGTGCCGCAGATGGCCGACACCGATCGCGTGCTGGCCGATCTGACCCCGGTTGCGGATGTCCGCTATGCTGTGCTGGTGCCCAATATGCGCGGCTGGGACGGGTTTGTCGCAGCCCGTGTGCCGGGGGTGACTTACGAGGTGGCGGTGTTCATCTCTGCTTCAGAGGGGTTTTCGCAGAGCAATTTGAATTGTTCGATTGCCCAGTCGGTGGACCGTTTGACCCCCGTGGTGCGGGCGGCAGAGGCGGCAGGGGTCGGCGTGCGCGGCTATGTCTCTTGCGTGACGGATTGCCCGTTTGATGGGCCGGTGCCGCCAGATGCGGTGGCGCGTGCGGCTGAGATGCTGCTGGCCTTGGCCCCGATGCAATTGTCATTGGGGGACACGATTGGCAAAGGCACGCCGGACACGGTGGCCCGGATGCTGGATGCCGTTTTGCAGGTGGTCCCGGCGGCAGGCTTGGCCGGGCATTTTCATGATACAGGCGGCCAGGCGTTGGCCAATATCGAAACGTCGCTGGAGATGGGATTGCGCGCCTTTGACAGTGCGGTGGGCGGATTGGGTGGTTGCCCTTATGCGCCCGGCGCGCCGGGGAATGTCGCGACCGAGGCGGTGTTGGATCTGGTCCATGCCCTGGGGTTTGAGACAGGTGTTGATGTGGATGTGATTGCAAAGGCGGCCGGGATGGCGCGGGGGATGCGATGATCGATTTATCTGTGGATGATCGGGGTGTGGCCACATTGGCACTGGCCCGGCCCGATAAGCATAATGCGCTGTCACAGGCGTTGATTGATGATCTGCGCGATGCGGCGGGGCAGATTGCTGCCGATAAGGATATCCGTGTCGTCGTGCTGGCCGGGCAGGGCCCGTCATTTTGCGCGGGTGGCGATCTGGGCTGGATGCGCGACCAGATGGCGGGTGATGAGGCGATGAAACGCGCAGCCGCCAGTTCAATCGCGGGCATGCTGGGGGCGATCAACACATTGCCGCAGCCGGTGATTGGCCGGGTGCATGGCAATGCCTTTGGTGGCGGCGTTGGCATGGCATGCGTCTGTGACGTGGCCATTGCCGCCGATCATGTGAAATTTGGCCTGACCGAAACCAAGCTGGGCCTGATCCCGGCGACGATTGGCCCCTATGTGCTGGCCCGGCTGGGCGAGGCGCATGCCCGCCGTGTCTTTATGTCATCCCGGGTGTTTGATGCGGCTGAGGCGGTGACGCTTGGCATTGTCGCTAAGGCGGTCCCTGCGGATGATCTTGATCACGCCGTTGAGGCGGAGGTCGTCCCTTATCTGGCCTGCGCGCCCGGTGCCGTCGCCGCTGCCAAGGCTTTTGCCCGGTCGCTGGGACCGGTGATTGATGAGGCGACCGTGGCCCGGTCGATTGATGCATTGATTGCCCAATGGAACGGATCGGAGGCAGGCGAAGGCATTGCAGCCTTCTTTGAAAAGCGCAAACCGCGATGGAACCCTGCGTCATAAGGCAATCGTCAGATTTCCGTCTCACTTTGGACTGAATTTCAGAGTTGTCTGGGCCCATGAAAGGGGTACCGGATGCAGTTTGATTGGCCGACACCAGACCAAATGATCTATCGTATCAGTCGCTTGCGTCGCCTTGTGGCGTTGGCTGTTGCGATTCCCGTTGCGATCCTGTTGATGGGATCGCTGATTGATCCGGGCTTCATTAGCCCCGATCGTGCAACAATGGCTGCGATTGCAGTTGCATTGTTGGTGTCTGGTCATGTGGCGCTGTTCCCCAATGTCCCGTTAGAGACGATCAGCCTGTCGATTGCTGTGACCGTGCTTGCGTTGGCGGCCCCGGGTATCAAAGGCTTGAGCCTGCTGGCCCCGCCTGAATATGTCAGTGCCGCGTTGATCATGCTGGTAATTCTGGCCGTTCTGGCGGCGGGTGCGCTGATGATGCTGCTACAGATCGGCCTTGGTTTGTTGATGGTGGCGGGCCCTGTGCTGCGCTTGCGCTTGCGTGGATCCATTGATGTGCCCTGTTCGCCGTCTGTCGCGCGCCGTCAATTTGCCCTGCAGCCGAATGCGCGTCGGGGCCGTATCCTGACGGGTACGACCGATAAGAACGGCTTTTTCGATGTGGCGATTATCGCCCCGCAGGTCGCCGACCCTGAAAACCCGGCGCAGGCGATGGTTGTTCGGGTGGCAGCGAAAGTCATTGAACAATCCGATAGTGATCAGCAAACGATGCTGGTCCTGCCCAACGGGGCGGTGACCGTGACATCTGAGCGCTTTACACCGATCGATGGTGGTTGTCGGGTTGAGATTACCGAACTGCCCGGTGATTTCACCTTGGGTATGTATGCCATGTTCTGGCTGACCGATCAGCAGATGGACAACCTGACCGAGACGGCCGATCTGATTGCTGGTGGTCTGGACCGGGCCAATGGCCAATCGCACGGCGTTTCCTTCCTGGCCGTGGCCGGCGCAGTGTTGTCCCCACGTCAGCCGGTTGCCGACCGGGCTGAATAACCGTCAAAAAGCGGCAACTGCGATGCGGGTTTGGTTGACCCTTGGTTTGGCCAGCGCTATGCAACAGTTAGCGAAAGTCAGGCGCGCCGTAGGTGCCGCCTTGTCGAAAGGAAAGCCCGTTGCCCGAAATGCTGTCTGAATATCTGCCGATCATGATTTTCCTTGGGCTGGCTATCGCGCTTGGCCTGATCCTGATTCTGGCGGCTGCTATTGTGGCGGTGCGTAACCCTGATCCGGAAAAAGTGTCTGCTTATGAATGTGGTTTCAACGCGTTTGATGATGCCCGGATGAAATTCGACGTCCGGTTCTATCTGGTGTCGATCCTGTTCATCATTTTTGACCTGGAAGTCGCGTTTCTGTTCCCCTGGGCGGTGGCATTTGCGGACATATCGCTGGTCGGCTTCTGGTCGATGATGGTTTTCCTGGCTGTGTTGACCATTGGCTTTGCCTATGAATGGAAAAAGGGTGCGTTGGAATGGGAATGATGCGACGCGCATCATTGCGATCCTGACGCCCGCTCACGTTTCGATCTAAAACCTGCCGCCGCTTTGGAGCAACCTGTCCGTCAGGCGACCTGCGCCCGAACGATTCCATCTGCATAAAAGACGGGTTCCAAGGTGCCCTGTGATTTGGCCCGATACATGGCCCTGTCGGCATTTTTGAGAAGCTGGTTCCATGGGATGCCGGGCGTTGCAACCGCAACGCCGAGGGATGGCCGAACCGTATGTGCATCATCGCCGATGCGGACATGTGGTTGCGTGGCTGATGCGATCCTGTTCGCCATGAAGGATGCTGTCTGGCACGGGGCGGGGTCGATCAGCAAGCACAGGAATTCATCGCCCCCCAGCCGGACGACATGGTCATTTTCGCGCACCGCCCCGCTGATCCGTTCGGCCAATATCTGCAAGGCAAGGTCGCCTGCATCATGCCCCAGTTTATCGTTGAGCCGTTTGAACCCGTTCAGGTCCAGGTAGATGATGGCCACATGTCCGCGTTCCAGCGCGTCGGTCACGGGCCGGTCATTGACCATTTCATCCAACCCCGCGCGGTTCATCAACCCTGTCAACTTGTCGGTGCGTGCCTTGGTCTTTTCACGCAGGAAAGCGGCGGTTTGTTTGGCCGCAGCACGGCTGACATAGGATGTTGCACATAGTGTTAGGAATGACAGCCCCAAGACCACGGGTAGGGCTGCGGCGAGCAGCGCAGAGCCCGGGCGCGGCGGGGCCCAGCTAACATGGCCGATTTCCTGCCCGTTGATGTCGGTGAGGTCCAATGTCGTTTGGTCATGGTCGTGTGTGTTTTGGTCACTACTGTGCTTGTCGTAGACGGTGTGGAGATGCACATCTGCCAGCAAGACCTGTTCCCCGATTGCGACCATCCGGCTTTCGGACAGCCATTTGCCCGCCACCATCATCGGGAAGTCATCCACCGTCATGCCCGTAGTGTCATCAGGCTGAATGCGCCCCGCCGCAAACGCGGCCACTTGCCCGTCAATCACGGTAAAGGCAGCAAGAGTGTTGTAGGGTTCAAGCGGCAGTTCCAAAAGCTGTGGCCGCAATTGCCGGACCAGCGCCCGGTCAACCACCGAAAGGTCAGATGCCTCACCCCCTGACGCATAGCCATAGATGGGCACCCCTTCAGCGCTGATCAGAAAGATGAAATCGAAAGTGGGGCTTTCTGTCGCGCCAGAGCCGAAATTGTCGTAAAGCCCGTCGTCGTCGCGGGCGGCGACAAGGGCATAGGCCAGATCCCAATAGGCGTAATCCTGTGTCGTCAAGGCGATACCCGCCAATTCAGTCTGGATCGCGGTTTCAAACAGGCTGCGCGCATGTTCGGACGCCACATCATTGACCCTTGCAGCCATCCATAGGGCAAGCCCCACACTGACGACGACGCCGATCACACCGTTGGCCAAGGCGGTTTTGATAATGCGTTTCGGTAGCCGCTGGATTTCATCGGGCCTGTGACGCATATTTTTGCTGACGCTTTCCATGCCCTGACGCTAGCCCGGTTGGATTAACAATTGCTTTGTCTGAAAAGGCGTTTCGGTGCCCATTCCGTGGTCTGATCATGGTTTTGATATGGCGTTGCGCGCTTGACCTTGGCGGGTCCGCCGCTTAGGTCAGGGACTGACGAAATGCAGGGGCTTTGCCACCTGCCAACGCGACAAGGAGAGCCTGCATGGGCATTGCAACCGGTCTGAATGACGCTGGGCCCGACCAAGAGGTCGCAACCCAGGAATTGAACCGTGAATTGCAGGACAAGGGTTTTCTGGTCACGTCCACGGCGGACATGATCAACTGGGCGCGGACCGGGTCGTTGCACTGGATGACATTTGGTCTGGCCTGCTGCGCGGTTGAGATGATGCACACATCCATGCCCCGCTATGATCTGGAACGGTTCGGCACGGCCCCGCGCGCCTCCCCCCGCCAGTCGGATCTGATGATTGTCGCCGGCACCCTGACCAACAAGATGGCCCCGGCGCTGCGCAAGGTTTATGATCAGATGCCAGAGCCGCGCTATGTGATTTCGATGGGATCCTGCGCCAATGGTGGCGGCTATTACCATTACAGCTATTCGGTGGTCCGCGGATGTGACCGCATCGTGCCGGTTGATGTTTACGTCCCCGGCTGCCCTCCTACCGCAGAGGCGCTGCTATATGGTATCCTGCAATTGCAACGCAAGATGCGTCGGACGGGAACCATTGTCCGGTGATACTCGCGAAGAAGGCCGCAATGTTCATTCTGGCGATCATGGTGATCGCCACATTTTTGGGCTATTATGGGTTTGGGCTGCATCAGAACACAGTTGTCAACAGATGCCTTAGCAGTGGTGGTTCAATTGCGGAATGCGACTGTGTTGGCCAGGAATTGCGTGCCGAGGTGGGCATGGTCCGCAGCACGCTGATGTGGTCTGATCCGTTGGCGACGATCATCAACTTTGATCGTGAGGCGGCGATTACCCAAGCGGAGCCTGTGGCCCGCGCCCGCTGTAGCGGCGAAACGACTTGAACAGGAGACGGGTCAGATGACCGAAGCATTGAACGAACTGGGCGCCCATCTGGAACTCAAGCGCACCGATTGCGTCCTGTCATGGGAGGTTGTGCATGATGAATTGACGGTCACGGTCGCCCCTTCATCATTGGTCAGCTTTGTCGAGTTTCTGAAAACTGATGCGACCTGCAAGTTTTCATCGCTGGTTGATATCACGGCGGTCGACTATCCGAGCCGGGCCAAGCGTTTTGATGTCGTGTATCATTTCCTGAGCATGTATCAAAACCACCGTATCCGGCTGCGCGTCCAGATCCGCGAAGAGGATATGCTGCCATCGATCATGTCGGTCCACCCATCCGCCAACTGGTTTGAGCGTGAAGTGTTTGACATGTTCGGCATCCTGTTTTCCGGCCATCCTGATTTGCGCCGCCTGTTGACGGATTATGGTTTCCGTGGCCATCCGCTGCGCAAGGATTTTCCGACCACCGGCTATACTGAGGTGCGGTACGACGAGGTGCAAAAGCGCGTTGTCTATGAGCCGGTCAATCTGGTGCAGGAATACCGCCAGTTTGATTTCATGTCGCCCTGGGAAGGTGCCGAGTACATCCTGCCGGGGGATGAGAAGAAAGACGAGAAGGCAAGCTGATGACAGCGCTTCCGGGCAAATGCATGTGCGGGGCTTGTCGTTTCACTGCGACACCGACCGTCGGCGGTCTGGGGGCAGGGGCCTGTCATTGCGGGATGTGCCGCAAATGGTCGGGCGGTATGTATCTGTCGGTTGATTGTGGTTCGTCGGTTGCGTTTGACGAAGGCGCCCCGGTTGGATCTTACAAGGGGTCCGAATGGGGCGAGCGGTTGTTTTGCCGCGAATGCGGTTCGTCACTGTTGTGGCAGACGCAGGACGGTCAGAATCAGCATGTATCTATTCAGGCCTTCGATGATCCGTCACAGTTCGAGATCGGCATGCAGGTGTTCATCGACAAGAAGCCCGGCAACTACGCATTGGCAGCTGAGACCAAGACAATGACCGAGGCTGAGGTTTTTGCGATGTTTGCGCCGGATGGGGATGGCTGAGCCAGCTATTCTGTTCTGTGTCGGGGCGACCAAGGCCGGAACGTCCTGGTTGTACCGCTATCTAGACGACCACCCCGAATGTTCGCTGCCTGCGGTGAAGGAAGCCCATTATTGGGACACGTTTGATGCGGACCTGCGCGACCGGCAAGTCGCTGCCTTCAAGGTCCGTTTGCGTGAGCTGCGCGATTTGCGCGCGCAGGCGGAAGAGGCGGGGCGGGGCTGGCAGGTGACGAATGTGACCCGCCGAATCTCTGATATGAAAAACCTGATTGCGGTGATCGAAGGGGACCGGGCGGATGATCAGGCCTATGCCAATTGGCTGACCGGCCGGGTGGAGGGGGTGAAGCTGTTTGCCGATATCACCCCTAATTACGCCACCTTGCCGGATGAAATGCTGGCCCGGATGTTGGCGCTGTCGCCACAAACACGGGTACTTTTCCTTGTCCGTGATCCGCTGGACCGGCTTTGGTCGCATATCCGTATGCAGGCCCGTCGTCAGCGCCAAAGCCATGAAGTCTATGAAAAGAAGGCCAATAACATCCTTTACCGGATGCTGAACCGGGGGCAGGAGACGCATATACTGGAACGCGGCGATTATCCGAACATCATCCGCAAGCTGCGCCGTGTGATCCCCGAAGATCGTCTGATGATTGCCTTCACAGAAAACGTCATGGGGCAGAATGGCATCTCGCATCTTGCGGATTTCCTTGGTATTAGCCCTGTAACGTCTGATGTGACGGCCCCGGTCCACCAAGGACCCGAGGTTGTGATGTTGGAAAAACTGCGCCCACGGGCGCTGAAACTGTTGAATGAACATTACGAATGGGTCGCACGCAATATTGGCCCACTGCCCGCAAACTGGCAGGAAAACCGCGCGAGGATGACAGGATGATGGACGGCGATATCCGTGTGAATACTTATGATGACGGCTCGACCGATGCCGCCACGGATGAACAGCAGATTCGTAATTTCAACATCAACTTTGGCCCACAGCACCCAGCCGCCCACGGTGTGCTGCGTCTGGTGCTGGAACTGGATGGCGAGATTGTCGAACGCTGCGATCCGCATATCGGCCTGCTGCATCGTGGCACTGAAAAGCTGATGGAATCTCGCACCTATCTGCAAAACCTGCCCTACTTTGATCGTCTTGATTACGTGGCCCCGATGAATCAGGAACATGCCTGGTGTCTGGCGATTGAAAAGCTGACAGGGACCGATGTGCCCCGCCGTGCCAGCCTGATCCGGGTCCTTTATTCCGAGATTGGTCGCGTGCTGAATCACCTGTTGAATGTCACCACGCAAGCCATGGATGTGGGCGCACTGACCCCGCCGCTTTGGGGGTTCGAGGAACGCGAGAAGCTGATGGTGTTTTACGAGCGCGCCTGTGGTGCCCGTTTACACGCTGCATATTTCCGCCCCGGCGGTGTGCATCAGGACCTGCCCCCTGAACTGATCGCGGATATTGATCAATGGGCGGTCGAATTCCCTGCGGTGCTGGACGATATTGACGGGCTGCTGACAGAGAACCGCATTTTCAAACAGCGCAATTGCGATATTGGCGTTGTTACCGAGGAAGACATTCAGGAATGGGGTTTTTCCGGCGTGATGGTGCGCGGATCGGGCCTTGCCTGGGATTTGCGCCGCGCGCAGCCTTATGAATGCTATGACGAGTTCGAATTTCAGGTGCCTATTGGCAAGAATGGCGATTGCTATGATCGCTATCTGTGTCGCATGGAGGAAATGCGTCAGTCGGTTCATATCATTCGTCAGGCTTGTGAGAAGCTGCGCAATGAGCCCGGTGATGTGATGGCCCGCGGCAAGATGACCCCGCCGACACGGGGCGAGATGAAGACGTCGATGGAAGCGCTGATCCATCATTTCAAACTTTACACCGAAGGGTTCCATGTGCCTGCCGGTGAGGTTTACGCCGCTGTTGAAGCCCCCAAGGGTGAATTTGGCGTCTATCTGGTCGCTGATGGTACGAACCAGCCTTACCGCGCCAAGCTCCGCGCGCCCGGATACCTGCACTTGCAGGCGATGGATCATGTGGCGGGCGGGCATCAACTGGCGGACGTGGCCGCGATTATCGGCACGATGGATGTGGTGTTTGGTGAGATTGACCGGTGATCTGGTTGGATCATCGGGCACAGGAATAGGTGGCCAAGGCCGATGAGCGTTGCTGATATTCTGCTTGGTTTCTTGATTGCCGGCGGGTTTTTTGTGTCTGCTGCGGTGTCCCGCATGTTTCGCCGGTCCGTGACCGGTATCGTGTTTGGCGGTGTCGTTGGGATCGCGGTTTCAGTTGCAATTCTGTGGTATGGGTTCGCCGAACTCTTTGCCAGCGCGTCGCTGCCTGCGGCGGAATGAAAGCAGTACAAAGATGACAATCACATTTGACGTCTGGCTTCTGTTGATTGGCGCCGGGGCCGGTCTTGCAGGGGCATTGGTTGCGCGGGGCCGGAACCGTTTGGTCAAGGCGGCGATTGCCGGTGCCGCGGCAGTGTTCCTGCTGGATCTGGCGCGCGCACTGTTCTGATCGGCAGAAATCCTCGTCCGGGGCAGACCAAAGCTGGTCATCGTCGTGCGGCAAAGCTAGGCTTGTTCCAAACCACCAGTTGTGAGGAACCCGTGCTATGATCCGTCATCTTCCCCTTGTTGCCGTCGCCGCCCTTGTCGGCCTGTCCGCCTGTACGGTGCCAGTCCGTGTGCCCGCCCCACGACCGGCGCCCATCCCGGAACCGATGCCCGCCCCGGTGGTCAATCCGCAATCTGCAAAGGAACGGTTTGTGACAGCGGTTGAGGCGAATGGCTGCACGTTCAATTCGGGCAATTCTGACGCCATTCTGGCGGCTGCCACCCTGTCAGAAGGTGATCTGGGAGGTATCCTGACGGAGCTACGCGCGGAAGGCCGCGGATCAATTGCGCCCGGCGGCCAGGGCTTTCAGTTGAATACTGGTGTTTGCGCATGATGGTGGTGGGCCTGATGCCCGCGCTGCTATTGGCGGGTGGGGTAAACGTGGTGCCGACGGCCGTATTTGCCCTCACCACATTTGGCGTCTTTCTGACCGGAATACACTGATTGCGCTTTGCACCAGCGCAATCGACGCAAAAAGTGCCTGTGCTGGCCGTTGTCAAATCAGCCTGTCCTGTGTAACCCGGTGCGCAACAGGTGGCGGACTGGACCGTCACCGTTCCTGATTGATAACCGAGGTTCTTCATGCTCCGCCGCCTTCATCCTGATCAGCCTGACAGTTTCGCCTTTACCCCTGCCAATCAGGCCTGGGCCGAAGGACAGATGAAGAAGTTCCCTGAAGGCCGTCAGGCATCAGCGATTATCCCGCTTTTGTGGCGTGCGCAGGAACAGGAAGGCTGGCTGAGCCGTCCGGCGATTGAGCATGTCGCACAGATGCTGGACCTTGCGTTTATCCGTGCGCTGGAAGTGGCGTCATTCTATTTCATGTTTCAGTTGCAGCCGGTGGGCGCGGTTGCCCATATTCAGGTTTGTGGCACGCTGTCTTGCATGATTTGCGGGGCAGAGGATCTGATCGGTGTTTGCAAGGACAAGATCGCCGAGCAACCCCATGCCTTGTCCGCCGATGGCAAGTTTTCGTGGGAAGAGGTGGAATGCCTCGGCTCTTGCGCCAATGCGCCTATGGCCCAGATCGGCAAGGATTATTACGAAGACCTGACCGCCGACCGTTTGTCCGAAATTATTGACGAAATGGCTGCAGGCAAAGTGCCCGTGCCCGGCCCACAGAATGGCCGCTATGCCGCCGAACCGCTGAAAGGGCTGACCAGCCTCAAGGACCATGACAGCGGCAAAACCCAATATAATGCCAGCGTGCAGGCGGCGGTTGATATCGGTGACACGATCAAGCGGATTGATGGCACCGAAGTGCCTTTGCTGACCCCATGGATCGACGACGGCACGGTCAAAGCCAAACCAAAGTCCAAACCTGCCAAGGCAGCGGTGCCCAAGCCGGCAGCCAAGAAGCCAGCCGATGCGACCGGTGTCACCAAACAACAGGCGGTCGCGAAATCAGCCGCCAAGCCGGTGTCGAAATCCAACCCCACACCGGTTGCCGAAGAACAGCCAGAGACATTGAGCGCGCCGCGCGCAGGTGGGGCAGATGATCTGAAAAAGATCAGCGGTGTCGGCCCGAAGCTGGAAGGCGTATTGAATGAACTGGGTTTCTGGCATTTCGACCAGATCGCGAAATGGACGCCTGCGCAAGTGGCATGGGTCGATAGCCGGTTGAAGTTCAAAGGCCGGATTGAGCGCGATGACTGGATCGGGCAGGCGACAGTCTTTGCCAAGGAAGGCTGAGACGCGGTAGTGCTGTTGGTTTTGTAAGGACCTTGCGGGACAAGCCGTGTTGCGTCGTGGCGGCTCGTTTGGCAGTTAGCCCGATTTTACAACACTCTGCACCGCATTATCCACGAACGCAGCATCTGTGATTTCGATGTTTTGGTCATCCATCTGTCCTGTCATGCGCAACATGACATGCCCATGGATTGTTGACCAAAGGGTATAGCTGCGCGTTTCGATCTGGTTGGTGCTGGCATCTGCAGGCAAACACGCGGCTACGGCGCGTCGCACTTTGTCATAAACATCCTCCCCAAGTTTCTGAAGTTTCATTGCACCCATCGCTTTGGCCGAAACCGAGAATGACAGCCGGAACATCGCGGGTTCTTTCCAGGCATGATCAATATAGGCTTGGCAGATCGCCTTTAGTCGAGCGAGTGGATCACGATCTGCCGTTGCCCAGATGTCTTCGAGTGTCTGATTGAGGCGTTCCATTTCAGCCTCGATCAATGCTGCAAAAATATGTTCGCGCGATGGGAAAATCCGAAACGGGGCGCCTGAACTGACGCCGAGACGTTTACCAATTTTTGTGATCGACACGGCCTCGGCCCCGTCTTCCGCGCAGACGGCCCGTACTTCGTTCAACAAGGCCTCTCTCAATGCGCCGCGCTCCAATCGTGCCATTTTCGGTCACCCCTAAAAACTTTCTTGACCAATTGTAAGTGTCACTTACATCCATTGCAAGTAAGTGATACTTACAATGGAGAGAGAAGATGAATATTATTGCTGACGCGACCTTGTCCGTACAATTGATGTGGGTGGGGGCGATGCTGTGCCTGGTGTGGTTTGTGTTAAGCTGTGCTGCCTGGGTTTTCGATGGCCGGACCCTGTTTGGTGAAAGTGTCTGGGCGAAACCGATCAGGTTTTCATCCTCCTTGGCCATGCATTATGCAACATACGCCATTGTCATTTCCTGGCTGTCGGAACCTTGGCAAACGAGCGTTACCATGACGTCCATCGCAATCATTGCTGTTGGTGCGCTGATCTTTCAGGTTGGTTTTATCGGTATCCAGGCGGCGCGTGGCGAACCGTCTCACTTCAATACCAAGACACCCTTGATGCGTAAACTTGAGCTGACCATGGCGATCATGGCTGCATTGGTCACGGCACCAATGGCGTTTGTTGGGGCGGTGGTTTTGATCGACGAAGTTGCTGTGATGACACCGGCGTTGCGATGGGCCACCGGGCTTGGGCTGATCTTTGGGACGGTGATGACCTTTCTATCGGCCTACCACCTTGGCATCCGGCAAAATCCATTCTTTGGGGATAAGCCCGCCAATGAACGCCGTATCATCGGTCTCGATTGGTCCCTGGATCGCGGGGACCTGCGGCCGGCCCATTTCTTTGCGACGCATATGATGCAAGCCATGCCGATTGCGGGTTTGATCGCGACTGTCTGGTTCGCGTCGGAGGTTGCCCTGATAGCAGCGCTAAGCGCAACAGCGGTTTGGGCCTGGCTTGCGGTCGAGAGCTATCGCCTCGCCCTGCGATGGCGTCCTATCAGTCAGCTTTGGCGGCTGGGCGGGTTGCCAGAAACCAATTCGGCGACACTCTAATCTAATCTAATCTAATCTAATCTAATCTAATCTAATCGAAGGCGCGGTGCGATCATCAGAAATGAGATTGATCGCATCGCGTATCTGCATGGATCGCAGGCACCGGCCCAGAGTCGCGTCCTGCCGGTCCATGCCGCTCTATGCACCTCGTCCATCGGGCTTGATCGCCCACAAAATGTACAGATTGGATCGTAAGTCACCCGAATTGCACAAATTATTTTCGCTTGGGCGTTGTTTCGGTTAGACCTATGGCACGCAGTCGCGGTTTGTGAGGGGCAAAGACCCTGTTCGCGGTGCATAATACTGCTAAGGCCGTGCTCGCGGCCGCCCCAAGGGAGATCAGATAAGATGAAAGATACAGCACCTAAAAGTCAGGGTATTTTTGCCGTTGCGGCCTTGTTCGGCATTATTGCCGCGGGTGTCGCGCTGGTTCTTTATGATTATTGGTGGATTGCCGCCTTGTTTATTGGTGGCATCGTTGCCGCCATCACAGCGATTGTTTTGATGTTGGGCTGGCGCGAGCCTGCGCCGCATGCGTCGGGGCCCGTGGCCCGTCAATCAGAACCAGCACCGACCGCTGCCGCAGCGCCCGCTGCCGAACCTGCACCAGCTGCAGCACCCGCCCCGGCGGCTGAACCTGCACCGGAACCGCAAGAAGCTGCAGCAGCACCAGAGCCTGCGTCTGAACCAGCGCCAGCGGCGCCTGCCGCCGCCGCAGTCAAGCCATCCGCAAAGTTACCCGGCGAAGAAGAACTGGATGCAAAGAAGGGCGAATGGAAATATGACGGCCCGGGATCAGAAGCCGAAGCCGATCCAGCCCCCGCATCAGGTGACGGTAAGCCCCAATTCCTGAGCGCTGCCCGTGAAGGCGGCCCTGATGACCTGAAACAGATCAAAGGTGTTGGTCCGAAACTGGAAAAGACATTGCACGGTATGGGCATCTATCACTTTGATCAGATATCAACCTGGGGGCCGTCCGAACAGGCCTGGATGGATGATAACCTGGAAGGGTTCAAAGGCCGCGCCAGCCGTGACAATTGGGTTGAACAGGCCAAGACGCTTGCGGAAGGTGGTGCGACCGAGTTTTCCAGCAAAGTAAAGAAAGGCGACGTCTACTAGACGTCGCGCACCCATGGCGCAACACGGAGACACCGAACAGGCCAAGGCAGGACAACGGGTCGCGTTGATCATTGCCGGTGTTGCTGTTTTGTGGATGTTGTTAAACCTGATCGGTGCCGAATATAACTGGTCCAATCGCACGCGGGCGTTTTTTGACCTTGCAGCGATGGCCGGTTTCGGGTTTGGCCTGTGGCGGACATATCAACTTTGGCGCGCGCGCCAGAACGACAAGGGCGAGAACTGATGCTCAAAGACCAGGACCGGATTTTCACCAACCTTTACGGCATGCATGACCGTACCCTCAAGGGCGCGCAGGCGCGTGGCCATTGGGATGGCACGGCAGGTATCATCAAAAAGGGCCGAGACTGGATCATCAGCGAGATGAAGACATCCGGTCTGCGTGGTCGCGGCGGTGCGGGTTTTCCCACCGGCCTGAAATGGTCCTTCATGCCTAAGGAAAGCGATGGTCGCCCGGCCTATCTGGTGGTCAATGCTGACGAATCCGAGCCAGGCACGTGCAAAGACCGCGAGATCATGCGCCATGATCCGCACACACTGGTGGAAGGTTGCCTGATCGCGTCTTTCGCGATGAATGCCCATGCCTGTTACATCTATATCCGTGGCGAATATATTCGCGAGAAAGAAGCCCTGCAGGCCGCCATTGATGAGGCTTATGCCGCTGGTCTGGTGGGTAAGGATGCCTGCAAGTCCGGTTGGGATTTCGACATTTACCTGACCCACGGCGCTGGCGCCTATATCTGTGGTGAGGAAACTGCCCTCCTGGAAAGCCTGGAGGGCAAGAAGGGCATGCCGCGCATGAAGCCGCCATTCCCTGCGGGTGCTGGCCTTTATGGTTGCCCGACCACGGTGAACAATGTGGAATCAATTGCCGTTGTTCCGACCATCTTGCGCCGGGGTGGCGAATGGTTCGCCGGTATGGGCCGTCCGAATAATGCGGGCACAAAGCTGTTTGCCATCTCGGGCAATGTGAACAACCCTTGCGTGGTCGAGGAAGAAATGTCGATCAGCTTTGAAGAGCTTATCGAGAAACATTGCGGCGGTATTCGCGGTGGATGGGATAACCTCAAGGCTGTGATCCCCGGTGGTTCCTCCGTACCATGTGTGCGCGGCGAAAACATGCGCGATGCGATCATGGATTTTGATGCGCTAAAGGAAAAGGGATCATCCCTTGGCACTGCCGCCGTGATCGTGATGGATCAGTCCACCGACATGATCAAAGCGATCTGGCGTTTGTCCAAATTCTACAAGCATGAAAGCTGCGGCCAGTGTACGCCCTGCCGCGAAGGCACCGGCTGGATGATGCGCGTTATGGCCCGTTTAGTGAAAGGGGATGCGCGCCCCGAAGAGATTGATATGCTGCTGGATGTGACCAAACAGGTGGAAGGCCATACGATCTGCGCGCTGGGTGATGCCGCCGCATGGCCGATCCAGGGTTTGGTCAAGAACTTCCGGGACGAGATAGAGGACCGGATCAAGGATAAACGCGTCGCAGGGATAGCAGCAGAATGATGATACGTGGAATGATGATTGGGGCGGCTTTGACATTGGCCGCATGTGCAACCGGACCGGGCGGCGCCCGCCCGTTTGAGGATGCGGCGGTGCAGAAGCTGTATAACCTGCCCACCCCGCAATATTACGCGACCTTGAAAATCGCAAATCAGGTGGCACAGAACTGCGCCCATTACAGCTACGACTCAGCCGTTGATCTGCTGGTCAATGAAAAGCGGAACGAGGTGGGCCGCGGGTCACTGTCTGCCTTGGGTCTGCGCAACCAGATTGATCTGGAAACCGATGTCAGCCAGCGCAGCTTTAACGCCAAGCATGGCGTGGATCTGTCGACAGGCGAAGATCTGTGCCCGGCTGCAGATGCCGAAACACTGGAAAACAGCGCGATGGCGGCGGTGCTGGTCCCCGCGGGCTAGGCGTCTGACCGATGCGTAATGTTCTGGACGGGGCCGCGAGTTTCTGTGCGGCCCTTTTCACATTCATCATCTGCGGGCTGCCCAGCTGGTTCACGATGCAGGCTGTTCTGGCCGGGATTGCCCCGATCTGGGCCTATGGGGCCGCCGGGCTGTTGGCCGCTATCGGTCTTGTCCTGACCTTTGCCTTTATACGGAAAGGGCTGGCCGGGGTGGCCCCGACGCGGCAGCGGCGACGCTGACGTAAGATGGGTTTTAACCCATCCTGCATAAAGGATCAGTGATGCATCTGGCAGAGTTCAATTTTGGCACCTTACGCTACCCCTGGGGCGACCCGCGCCTTGCAGGGTTCGAAAATGCGCTGGATCAGGTCAATGTGATTGCAGCGCGCAGCCCCGGTTTTGTCGGGCGTATGCCTGACGCAGCAATGGAAGCCGCGCAAGAGGATCCGACCGGACCACTGGCGGATCGGCCCAACACCGCATCCACCCTGTCGGTATGGCAAGGGGCCGCCCCGCTTTATCAATTTGTCACCAAAACACTGCATGCAAAGATCATGGCAGGGCGTACTGCATGGTTCGTTCCGGGCGATAGTGGCTTCTTGGTTTGCTGGTGGGTGCCAGAAGGGCACCGCCCTGACGTGGCAGAGGGCATGGTGCGCTGGCGCATGGTGCAAAACACCGGAGACAGCCAAGAGGCGTTTGGTCCCAATGGGTTAGTGGCCGCCGCATCCGCAGAAACCACGGAGAACGATGGATAACCACAGGCTGATATTGAATAACGTGACCCAAATAACGATGTGTCACGACAGCAAGCCATGTCTTGCGTCTGACAGGAGAACGAAGATGAAATTGGCATCATTGGGTATGACGGCTGCAATGCTCGCGATTGTCGGATTTGCGGGTGCTGCCACGGCGCAATCAGCGCTGAAGGATGAGGCCCGCGTGCGCGACGGGATCGTGCAGGTTGGCATGGCCTATGAAATCTCTGAGAAATGCAGCAGCCTGAGCGCCCGGACCTTTCGTGGTATTTCCTATTTGCAGGAGCTAAAGCGCTATGCACAACAGCGCGGTTACAGCGATGCACAGATTGATGCGTATATCGACAACAAATCCGAACAGCGCCGGCTAGAGGCCATCGCCCGCCAGCAGCTGGCCTTGCTGGGGGTCGTCGAAGGACAAGAGGCCACCTATTGCGCCGCAGGCCGTGATCAGATCGCGCGCGACACAAGGGTTGGCTGGTTGCTGCGTTAGGCCAAAGCTGGTCAATCACCGGCATGAACAGCCGATGATAAGCCCCCCATAAATTGACGTCTTTTTTGCCGATCAGACTGGCATCGCCGCCCATGTCGCGCTAGAACGCGGCAACGCGCAGCCGCCGCAACGCGGATGGCTGTGTCATCGGGAACATATAAGGCACGCCATGTCTGATCTGCGCAAAGTCATCATTGATGGAAATGAGGTCGAAGTTGACGGGGCGATGACCCTGATACAAGCCTGCGAAGAAGCCGGCATCGAAATCCCCCGTTTCTGTTATCATGAACGGCTTTCTATCGCAGGCAATTGCCGCATGTGTCTGGTTGAGGTTGTGGGCGGTCCGCCGAAACCTGCCGCCTCTTGCGCGATGCAGGTGCGCGATTTGCGCCCCGGCCCTGAAGGCCAGCCGCCAGTGGTGAAAACCAATTCCCCCATGGTCAAAAAGGCCCGTGAAGGGGTCATGGAGTTTCTGCTGATCAACCACCCGCTGGATTGCCCGATCTGCGATCAGGGCGGCGAGTGTGATTTGCAGGATCAGGCGATGGCTTACGGCGTTGACTTCAGCCGTTTCCGCGAACCCAAACGCGCGACCGAGGATCTGGACCTCGGCCCGCTGGTCGAAACCCACATGACGCGCTGCATTTCCTGTACCCGTTGTGTGCGCTTCACGACCGAGGTCGCGGGCATCCACCAGATGGGGCAAACCGGCCGTGGAGAGGATGCAGAGATTACATCCTATCTGGGTGAAACGCTCGATTCGAATATGCAGGGCAATATCATTGATCTGTGCCCGGTTGGCGCGCTGGTGTCCAAGCCATACGCCTTCACCGCCCGCCCGTGGGAGCTGACAAAAACCGAATCTATTGATGTGATGGATGCGCTTGGCTCCAATATTCGCGTCGATACCAAAGGTCGCGAAGTCATGCGTTTCCTGCCCCGCAACCATGATGGCGTGAACGAGGAATGGATTTCCGACAAGACACGTTTTGTTTGGGATGGGTTGCGCCGCCAGCGTCTGGACACGCCTTACATTCGCGAAAACGGCAAACTGCGCAAGGCGAGCTGGCCAGAGGCGCTGACGGCTGCTGCTGCTGCGATGAAAGGCAAAAAGATTGCCGGTCTGGTCGGTGATCTGGCCTCGGTTGAAGCCGCATTCGCGCTCAAGCAGTTGATTGAGGGGCAGGGCGGCCATGTTGAATGCCGCACCGATGGGGCCAAGCTGCCCATCGGGAACCGGTCGGCCTATGTCGGTAATGCCAGCATCGAAGATATCGATGATGCGCAGATGGTCCTTATGGTGGGTACGAACCCCCGGACGGAAGCCCCTGTGCTGAACGCCCGCGTCCGTAAAGCCTGGTCTAAAGGCGCAAAAGTGGCCCGGATCGGGACAGATGACGATCTGACCTATGATGTGATCCAGATTGGGGCCGGTCGCGATGCGCTGGTTGATCTTGCGGGGCAGGACCATTCCGACAAACAGGACGTGGCTGGTGTTATGATTGTCGGTCAGGGTGCCCTGACCGAAGCTGATGGTGAAGCTGTGCTGAGCCAGGCGATGAAAGCGGCAGATGCCGCCAATTCGAAATTCATGGTGCTGCACACCGCTGCCAGTCGCGTTGGCGCGATGGATGTGGGTGCCTGTACTGAAGGCGGGCTTGAGGCTGCGCTGGACGGGGCAGAGGTGATCTATAACCTTGGCGCGGACGAGGTAGAGGTGAAGCCGGGTGCCTTTGTGATCTATCAGGGTTCACATGGCGATCGCGGGGCGCATCGCGCCGACATCATCCTGCCTTCCGCCGCCTATACCGAAGAAAACGGGTTGTTTGTGAATACCGAAGGGCGGCCACAGCTTGCCCTGCGCGCCAGCTTCCCTCCCGGCGAGGCCAAGGAAAACTGGGCGATCCTTCGGGCATTGTCGGCAGAACTGGACGCCACATTGGCGTATGACAGCATGGCGCAATTGCGTCAGGCGCTGGTGGCCGCACACCCGCATCTGGGCCGCGTGGATGAGGTAGCCGAAAACGAATGGCAGCCAATTCCGGTCAAAAAGCCCGGCAAGGCGGATTTTGTGAATGCGGTCACTGATTTCTACCTGACGAACCCCATCGCACGCGCCTCGACCCTGATGGCGGAACTGAGTGCCAATGCCAAAGCGCGCAAATCTGCGCCGATGGCGGCGGAATAAGGACGACGATAATGGTTGAATTCTTTACCAACACCAACCTTGGCATCGTTCTTGTCATTCTGGCGCAATGTTTGCTGGTTCTTGTCCCGCTTTTGGTGGCGCTGGCGTTTCTGATGTATGCCGACCGGAAAATCTGGGCCGCTGTGCAGATGCGCAAGGGGCCGAATGTGGTTGGTGCCTTTGGCCTGCTGCAATCCTTCGCTGATTTCCTGAAATATATCGTCAAGGAAATCGTTGTACCCGCCGGGGCGGATAAGGCCGTGTTTTTCCTCGCCCCGATGATCGCCTTTGTGCTGGCGGTGATTTCATGGGCGGTGATCCCGTTTAACGACGGTTGGGTACTGGCCGATATCAATGTGGCCATCCTTTATATCTTCGCCATCGGCTCGCTTGAGGTTTACGGCGTTATCATGGGCGGCTGGGCGTCAAACTCCAAATACCCGTTTCTAGGCTCGCTGCGCTCTGCCGCGCAGATGATTTCTTATGAGGTTTCCATTGGGCTGATCATCATCGGCGTCATCATCTCCACCGGGTCGATGAATTTCGGAGATATTGTTGAAGCACAGCGCGGGGCGGGCCTGCTCAGCTGGTATATCCTGCCGCATCTGCCGATGTTTTTCCTGTTCTTTGTCAGCGCCTTGGCCGAAACAAACCGCCCCCCATTCGACCTGCCAGAGGCGGAATCGGAGCTGGTGGCGGGCTATCAGGTGGAGTATTCATCGACGCCCTTCCTGCTGTTCATGATTGGCGAATTGATGGCTGTCGTGCTGATGTGCGCCCTGATTTCGCTGTTGTTCCTGGGCGGTTGGCTGTCACCCATTCCGGGCCTGCCGGATGGCATTCTGTGGATGATCCTCAAGATGGGTTTCTGTTTCTTCATCTTTTCCATGGTGAAGGCGATCACGCCACGTTACCGCTATGACCAGTTGATGCGGATCGGCTGGAAAGTGTTCCTGCCAATGTCACTGGCCTGGGTGGTGATCGTGTCGTTTCTTGCAAAATATGAAGTGCTCGGCGGGTTTTGGGCCCGTTGGGCAGTGGGGGCGTGATCGTGCGGGGCATCTTTACGTTCTATGTCAGTCTATTATTTTGCGGTGTCGCAACGGCATCACCGATGGATGATGGCGTTGCGGCGGCGCAGAAATGTGCGGTGGCTGGTGACTATAAATGTGCATTTGGTGTCTTGATAGACTTGGCGGCGAACGAAGGCATGCCGTTGGCCGACAACGAAATTGGGGTTGAGTATTTAACGGGCGCAATGCTTGAAAGCTCGTTGATTCACGCATCTGATGATTGGTCGGCTTCGTCTACACGGGAAGCCGCTGAACGATACCTAGATGTCGTTAGGGAAAAACACCCTGATCTCAATATATTCTACGCGACGGGCCATACCCTACGTGCGATATCTTGCGGCGAGCTTGGCGAGGTCAATTGTCGATCCGAAAGTGTCACATTTCTTTGTGACAATAAATCGCGCCTTGTTGCCCCAATGGGCGGACACCCTAGCCATCAGGATTTTGGCAATCGAAAAATTCGTCTAATGATGGAAGAATGTGGGGAAGCATCATGACCCAAATCGACTATAACCGCGCCGCAAAATATTTCCTGCTGCAGGATGTGTTTCAGGGTTTCAAGCTGGGGCTGAAATATTTCTTTTCACCCAAAGCGACGCTGAACTACCCGCATGAAAAAGGGCCGCTGTCCCCGCGTTTTCGCGGTGAGCATGCGTTGCGCCGTTATCCCAATGGGGAAGAGCGTTGCATTGCTTGTAAGCTTTGCGAGGCGGTTTGCCCTGCTCAGGCCATCACGATTGATGCGGAGCCGCGCGACGATGGCTCCCGCCGCACAACCCGCTATGACATCGACATGACCAAATGCATCTATTGCGGTTTCTGCCAAGAGGCCTGCCCGGTGGATGCGATTGTCGAAGGCCCGAATTTCGAGTTCAGCACGGAAACGCGGGAAGAGCTGTATTACGACAAGGCGAAACTGTTGGAGAACGGTGACCGCTGGGAAACCGAGATCGCCCGCAACCTTGAACTGGATGCGCCGTACAGATGAGTGTCGTTGTCATCTTCTCTCAGCGTGTTGCGGCATTGTACCGCCCGGCCGTTAGGTCGAGCTGCGCCGTCACGCCCCCCCGGGGCGGCGCTATCGCTTTGCCCCGCGTGACGGCACTGCCCTTGCGCATGGGAGTGGATACATGACCGACCAGAACCCTTTTGAAGCGATGATGAAGATGGGCCAGGATTGGGCGAAAGCCATGAACCCGGCGCTGGAATCGTTCACGCCCAAAGGGTTTGAGGCCCTGTTCCCGACCATGTCCAAGGACATGATGGAAACCTTCATGGGCAAGGGGATCAGCCCCGATGGGCTGGATGCCAAGACCCGGCTTTTGCTGACCCTTGCCGCACTGACCGTGCTGGGCGGGCAGGCCGAGGCGCAAATCCGTATGACGGTCCGCCATCTGGTGGAAGCAGGGGCGACGAAACAGGAAATCGCCGAAACTATCGCCCAGATGGGTATGTTCGGCGGCGTGCCAGCCATGACCAAGACCATGGAGCTGGCCAATGAAGTGTTGGAAAAGGACGAAAGCGCATGACCGTCTTCGCATTCACATTCTACCTATTCGCGGTGACGACTGTTGCCGGGGGGCTGATGACGGTTGTCAGCCGCAACCCGGTACATTCGGTGCTGTGGCTTATTCTGGCGTTCTTGTCCTCTGCCGGGCTGTTCGTGACCTTGGGTGCCGAGTTCGTCGCGATGTTGTTGATCATCGTCTATGTCGGTGCGGTCGCGGTGCTGTTTTTGTTTGTGGTGATGATGCTGGATGTCGATTTCGCCGAGTTGAAGGCGGAGATGGCCAGATATATGCCGCTCGCCTTGTTGATCGGTGTGGTGATTATCATGCAGCTTGCGCTGGCCTTTGGTGTCTGGGGTTTCTCGGACGGGGTCGAAGGGCGGATCGCAGCACCTCAAGGTGATCTGGAAAACACGGCAGCACTGGGCCTGCTGATTTATGACAAATACATCCTGTTGTTCCAACTGGCGGGTCTGATCCTGTTGGTTGCGATGATTGGGGCGATCGTGCTGACCCTGCGCCACCGGGTGGATATCAAACGCCAGAACGTGCTGGCGCAGATGTATCGCGATCCGGCCAAGGCGATGGAATTGCGTGACGTGAAACCAGGGCAGGGTTTGTGATGGAAGATTTTTCGTTACGAAAAATCTTCCGGACTGAAGAAAATTTGCAAATTTTCTTCGTAATGAAGGCTGAAGGATTATCCGATGATCGGGCTTGAACATTATCTCACGGTGGCGGCAGCTTTGTTTGTCATTGGCATCTTTGGCCTGTTTTTGAACCGCAAGAATGTCATCATTCTGCTGATGAGCATCGAATTGATGCTGCTGGCGGTGAACATCAATCTGGTCGCGTTTTCCTCCTATTTGGGCGATCTGGTGGGGCAGGTTTTTACCCTGTTCGTCCTGACGGTCGCCGCCGCAGAGGCCGCGATTGGCCTTGCCATTCTTGTTTGTTTCTTCCGCAACCGCGGGACCATCGACGTTGAAGACGTCAACGTGATGAAGGGCTGAATTCCATGGAAACCATCATCCTATTTGCCCCGCTGGTCGGTGCCATCCTGTGCGGGTTTGGCTGGAAGCTGATTGGCGAGAAAGCCGCCCAATGGGTGGCGACCAGCCTGCTGTTTCTTGCCGCGATCCTGTCCTGGGTTGTGTTTCTGACGTTTGATCCGTCAGCCCACGCGGGGGGCAGTTACAACGTCACGATTTTGCGCTGGATCGAAAGCGGGACACTATCAACCGATTGGGCGATCCGGATGGACCGCCTGACCGCGATCATGCTGATTGTTATCAATACGGTGTCGGCGCTCGTCCACCTCTATTCCTTTGGTTACATGGCCCATGATGAGAATTTCCGGGACGACGAAAGCTATCGCCCGCGCTTCTTTGCCTATCTGTCGTTCTTTACCTTTGCCATGTTGATGCTGGTGACGGCCGATAACCTCGTCCAGATGTTCTTTGGCTGGGAAGGCGTGGGCGTTGCGTCCTATCTGCTGATTGGCTTTTACTTCCGCAAGCCGTCTGCAAATGCCGCCGCGATCAAGGCGTTTGTCGTCAACCGTGTGGGCGACTTCGGCTTCGCCTTGGGTATCTTTGCCCTTTATATGGTCACAGACAGTATCCGGTTTGAGGATATCTTTGCCGCGATCCCGGATTTGCAGGACCATACAATCACTTTCCTTTGGAAGGACTGGAATACACTGAACCTGATCGCGTTCCTTTTGTTCATAGGCGCGATGGGCAAATCGGCACAATTGTTCCTGCACACATGGCTGCCCGACGCGATGGAAGGCCCGACGCCAGTGTCCGCCCTGATCCACGCCGCGACCATGGTGACCGCTGGTGTCTTCCTTGTCTGCCGCATGTCGCCGCTGATGGAATACGCCCCTGCTGCGACCGATTTCATTGTGTTCCTTGGTGCAACCACCGCGTTCTTTGCCGCCACTGTTGGTCTGGTGCAGAACGACATCAAGCGCGTCATCGCCTATTCCACCTGTTCGCAGCTGGGCTATATGTTCGTGGCCGCTGGCCTCGGTGTCTATTCCGTCGCCATGTTCCACCTGCTGACCCACGCGTTCTTTAAGGCGATGCTGTTCCTGGGTGCGGGATCGGTCATTCACGCGATGCACCATGAGCAGGACATGCGCAACTATGGCGGTTTGCGTCATAAGATCCCCAAGACGTTCTGGATGATGATGATTGGTACGCTTGCGATCACCGGCGTTGGTATTCCGCTGCTTTATATCGGTTTCCCGATAGGCTTTGCCGGGTTCGTTTCCAAGGATGCGATTATCGAAAGTGCATATGCAGGTACTGCCGGTGGCTATGCGTTCTGGATGCTGGTGATTGCCGCCCTGATGACCAGTTTCTATAGCTGGCGTTTGATGTTCATGACCTTCTACGGCACGCCGCGTGGGGACAAGCATACGCATGAACATGCCCATGAAAGCCCCAATTCCATGCTGATTCCGCTTTACGTGCTGGCCATTGGTGCGGTGTTCAGTGGCATGGTCTGGTACGGATCCTTCTTTGGATCGAATGACAAGGTCGGCAAGTTCTTTGGTGTGTCTTATGCCGAAGCGTCCGAGCATGGTGATGACCACGCTGCCGACGACAGCCATGGCGATGATCATGCTGATGATGCAGCCCATGCCGATGAGGGTGGCCATGGCAAGGCGCATTACAATCTGGTCGGTGCGCCCGGCGAAGGGGCCATTCATAACAGCCCCGACAATCATGTACTGAATGACGCGCATGAGGTGCCTGTCTGGGTCAAGCTGGCCCCGTTCTTTGCCATGCTGGCCGGTCTGGCGCTGGCTTACCAGATGTATATCCGCCGTCCTGATCTGCCCGGTAAACTGGCCGAGCAGCAGGCGCCTCTATATCAGTTCCTGCTGAACAAATGGTACTTTGACGAGATCTATCACTTTGTCTTTGTCAAACCTGCCGTGGCCCTTGGCCGGATCCTGTGGAAGCAGGGCGACACAAATACAATTGACGGAGGCATCAACGGCTTGGCCATGGGGATCATTCCATTCTTCACACGGCTCGCCGGGCGCGCGCAGTCGGGCTATATCTTTAGCTATGCCTTTGCGATGGTGCTTGGGATTGCGGTGTTGCTGACATGGGTCACGCTGTCCGGGGGGGCGAACTGATGGGTAACGTCCTTTCACTCACGACCTTCCTGCCACTTTTGGGGGCGGTCATTCTGGCCCTTTTCCTGCGTGGTGATGATGCGGCGGCGCAGCGCAATGCCAAATGGGTGGCGCTGCTGACAACGGTCACCACGTTCATTGCGTCGCTGTTCATTCTGGCAAATTTCGATCCGGCCGATCCGGGCTTCCAGATGGTCGAAACCCGTAACTGGCTGTTGGGTCTGCAATATAAAATGGGCGTTGATGGTATTTCGATCCTGTTTGTGATGCTGACCACCTTCCTGATGCCGCTGGTGATCGCGTCCTGCTGGGATGTCGGTACGCGGGTCAAGGAATATATGATTGCCTTCCTGCTGCTGGAAACGCTGATGCTGGGCGTGTTCCTCGCCCTTGATCTGGTGCTGTTCTATCTGTTCTTTGAGGCGGGACTGATCCCGATGTTCCTGATCATTGGCATCTGGGGCGGTAAGAACCGGATTTATGCCAGCTTCAAGTTCTTCCTTTATACCTTCCTTGGCTCTGTCCTGATGCTGGTCGCCATGGTCGCAATGTTTGCCGATGCAGGCACCACCGATATTCCGACCCTGATGACACATACATTCGGGACCGAGAATTTCAGCATTCTGGGTGTGCAGATTGTGGGTGGGATGCAGACGCTGCTTTGGCTCGCGTTCTTTGCCAGCTTTGCCGTCAAGATGCCGATGTGGCCGGTTCATACATGGTTGCCCGATGCGCACGTGCAGGCCCCCACGGCGGGTTCCGTCGTGCTGGCGGCGATCCTGCTGAAGATGGGCGGCTATGGTTTCCTGCGGTTCAGCCTGCCGATGTTCCCTGTCGGGTCAGAGGTGATGGGGCCGCTGGTGCTGTGGCTGTCGGCGATTGCGATTGTTTATACCTCGCTGGTAGCATTGGTGCAGGAAGACATGAAAAAGCTGATCGCTTATTCATCCGTCGCCCATATGGGTTACGTCACCATGGGTATCTTTGCAGTCAATCAGCAGGGTGTTGATGGCGCGATTTTCCAGATGATCAGCCACGGTTTCATCTCTGGCGCGCTGTTTCTATGTGTCGGCGTGATCTATGACCGGATGCACACGCGCGAGATTGATGCCTATGGGGGCCTCGTGAACCGAATGCCGGCCTATGCGCTGATCTTCATGTTCTTCACCATGGCCAATGTCGGCCTGCCGGGTACGTCCGGGTTTATCGGTGAGTTCCTGACCCTGGTCGGTATCTTTCAGGTCAACACATGGGTGGCTGTTGTCGCCACATCCGGTGTGATCCTGTCGGCGGCTTATGCACTGTGGCTATACCGTCGGGTTGTCATGGGTGACCTGATCAAGGAAAGCCTGAAAACCATCACGGACATGACCAAGCGTGAGCGGATGATCTTTGCCCCGCTGGTGGCGATGACGCTGCTTTTGGGTGTTTATCCTGCCTTGGTGCTCGACATCATTGGCCCAAGCGTGAATGCGCTGGTCGGTAACTATGAAACGGCGCTGGCGACCTTTGAGGCCGCCACCCAGTTTGCTTCGAATTAAGGAACAGGCATATGATTTCTGCCGATATCCAAATCCTGATGCCCGAGATAGTGCTGGCGGTTTACGCCATGGGCGCGCTGTTGGCTGCCGTTTATACGACCAAGGACGGCATGGCCCCGCTTTTGACCTGGGCCACATCGGGGCTGTTTGTGCTGCTGGCCGTCTGGGTCGGCATTAACGGGCAGGGGACGAATATCGCCTTTGACGGTATGTTCGTCGATGACGGGTTTGCGCGGTTTGCCAAGATCACCATCTTGCTGTCCGCCGCCGCAGTGCTGCTGATGTCGGAAAGCTATATGCAACGCCGGGGCCTGCTGCGGTTTGAATATCCGTTGCTGGTCGCATTGGCCGTGGTTGGCATGATGGTGATGGTCAGCGCGGGCGATCTGATGGCGCTTTATATGGGCCTCGAACTGCAGTCGCTGTCGCTTTATGTTGTGGCCGCATTGCGCCGTGACAGCGTGAAATCAACCGAGGCCGGGCTGAAATACTTTGTGCTTGGCGCGCTGTCCTCTGGTCTGCTGCTTTACGGTGCATCGCTGACCTATGGTTTTGCAGGCACGACACTATTCTCTGGCATTATCGAGGCGACGGCTGATGGCGCCTCGCTTGGCTTGCTGTTTGGTCTGGTCTTCCTGTTGGCGGGCTTTGCCTTCAAGGTATCAGCCGCCCCGTTCCATATGTGGACGCCGGATGTGTATGAAGGCTCGCCCACGCCAGTGACTGCATTCTTTGCCACAGCCCCCAAGGTTGCGGCCATGGGCCTGTTTGCCCGGGTTGTGCATGACGCATTTGGCGGGATTGTTGGTGATTGGCAGCAGATCGTTGCCTTCCTGTCTGTCGTTTCGATGTTCCTTGGTGCGATTGCCGCTATCGGACAGACCGATATCAAACGCCTGATGGCCTATTCATCTATCGCGCATATGGGGTTTGCCCTGATGGGCCTTGCGGCGGGCACTGCTTTTGGCGTGCAGGCGATGCTGATCTATATGGCGATCTATGTGACGATGAATATCGGGACCTTTGCCTTCATCCTGGGGATGGAGCGGGACGGGCGTCCGGTAACAAATATCGAAAGCCTGCGGATGTATTCCAAGCGGCAACCGTTGCGGGCGTTGGCCATGCTGGTGCTGCTGTTTAGCCTCGCAGGCGTGCCGCCCATGGTCGGGTTCTTTGGCAAATTCTATGTGTTGCGCGCCGCCTATGATGGTGGGTTGGCATGGTTGGCCGTGGCCGGTGTGATCGCGTCTGTCATCGGTGCCTTCTACTATCTGCGCATCGTCTACTACATGTATTTCGGCGAAGAGGGCGAAGCGCTCGACGGCAAGATGAACCCCGTGCTTTGGACGTTCCTGATGGCGTCCGCATTGATCATGGTGGTCGGCGTGGTGAACCTGTTCGGGATCGAACCGATGGCCGCAGCTGCGGCGGCGACGCTTGTCCAATAGCGATAACGCCCACGGGCATTGGCCCGAAGGTTATGGGCGTGTTGTGCTCGACAGTGTTGACAGCACCATGGCAGAGGCGGCCCGGCGCGCGCCGCTGTTGGATCGGCCCACCTGGATTATGGCGCGTCGTCAAACAGCGGCGCGCGGCCGTCGCGGCCGCCCTTGGGTGGTGCCACCCGGAAATCTGAACGCTACCCTTATTTTCAAACCCGAAGCCACGGCTGTTGAGGCGGCAAAGCGATCTTTCCTCGCGGCCAATGCGCTGTATCAGGCGCTTGCGATCTATGTCCCTGCCGAAAAACTGGCACTGAAATGGCCCAATGATGTGTTGCTTTCGGGCGGTAAGGTTGCGGGCATTCTGCTGGAAAGCAGCGGGCAGGGGCCATTTGTTGATTGGCTGTCGATCGGGATAGGGGTCAATTTACGCCACACGCCTCAAGGTGTCACCGATGCCAGCTTTCCCCCAACCAGTCTGATGGCCGCCGGTGGGTGGGAGGTCGCACCGCAAGATTTTCTGGCCGTTCTGGCGGATGCCTATGCCACCCAAGAAGACAAGCTGCGCCATTTCGGCTTCTCCCGCATCCGCGACGATTGGCTGGCCAATGCCGCCCGTCTGGGGGATGTGATCACCGCCCGCACGGGCCGCGAGGATGTGACCGGTATTTTCGACAGCATCGATCAGGACGGCAATCTTGTTTTGATCACCGGCACCGGCCCGCGCGCGATCCCGGCGGCGGATGTGTTTTTCTAAGGAGGCGGCCCCATGCTTTTGGCCATTGATTGCGGCAACACCAATACTGTGTTTTCGATCTGGGACGGTGAACGGTTTCTGGCGACATGGCGCACCAGCACCGAGTGGCAGCGCACGGCGGATCAGTATTATGTCTGGCTGTCGACGCTGATGCGGTTCCAGAACATGGATGTGCATATTGACGAGGTCATCGTCAGCTCCACTGTGCCCCGCGTGGTCTTTAACCTGCGCGTATTTGCGGACCGTTACTATAACTGTCGCCCGCTGGTCGTGGGCAAACCTGATTGCCTGCTGCCTGCCGCCCCGCGTGTCGATGAAGGCACGCAAGTCGGTCCAGATCGGTTGGTCAATACAGCGGGCGCGTTTCACCGCCATGGTGGCGACCTGATTGTGGTCGATTTCGGAACCGCGACCACGTTTGACGTGGTTGCCGGTGACGGGGCCTATGTGGGCGGGGTGATTGCGCCGGGTGTGAACCTGTCGCTGGAGGCGCTGCATAATGCCGCTGCCGCCTTGCCGCATGTTGACATTTCCAAGCCGCAAAAGGTGATTGGCACCAATACGGTCGAATGCATGCAATCGGGCGTCTTTTGGGGTTACATCGGGCTTGTGCGTGAGATATGCGCGCGGATCAAAGGTGAACGGGGCGTGCCGATGCAGGTGATCTCGACCGGCGGTCTTGCCCCATTGTTTCAGCAGGCCGAAGCGCTATTTGACGCCTTTGAAGACGATCTGACGATGCACGGCCTGACCGTCATCCACCAATATAACAAGGACAATGCATGAGTGACCGCCTGATCTATCTACCCCTCGGAGGTGCCGGGGAGATCGGCATGAACGCCTATGTCTATGGCTATGGACCGCAAGGGCAGGAACGGCTGATCGTGGTCGATCTGGGCGTGACCTTCCCCGATATGGATGGCACACCGGGGGTGGACTTGATCCTGCCGGATATTGCCTGGCTTGAGGCGCGCAAGGCGCAGATTGAAGGCATCTTCATCACCCATGCGCATGAAGACCACGTCGGTGCCATCGGGCACTATTGGGAACGGCTGGGCGCGCCTGTCTATGCCCGCCGCTTTACCGCCAATATCGCGCGGCGCAAGCTGGGTGAACATGGGCATCCAGAAAGCGTCGTGAAAGTGGTCGAGCCCTATCCGCATATGATCAGCTGTGGCCCGTTCAAACTGTCTTACCTGCCCATCAGCCACTCGATCCCCGAAAGTGCGGGGTTGTTGATCGACAGCCCCGACGGCCGCGTGCTGCACTCGGGTGATTTCAAAATCGATGAGACGCCTGTGGTTGGTGACCCGTGGGACCAAGGCCTGTGGGAAGAGGTCTCCAAAGACGGGGTCAAGGCGCTCGTCTGCGACAGCACCAATGTGTTCTCTGATGCACCGGGCCGGTCCGAGGCGTCGATCGGGCCGACGATCACCGAATTGATGGAAGATGCGACCGGCATGGTTGTGGCGACGACGTTTGCGTCGAACATCGCACGGTTGAAGACGCTCGCGGTGGCCGCGAAGGCCGCTGGACGATCCGTCTGCTTATTGGGTCGTGCCATGCGGCGCATGGTCGAGGCCGCGACGGAAGAGGGGATATTGGAGGGCTTCCCGGCCACCGTCTCCCCAGAGGACGCGCTAAACATCCCCCGCGAAAACCTGATGCTGCTGGTCACCGGATCGCAGGGCGAAAGGCGGGCGGCGTCGGCGCAATTGGCGCAGGGCAAGTATCTGGGGCTGTCACTGAAGGAAGGGGATACGTTCCTGTTTTCCTCTAAAACCATCCCCGGCAATGAACGCGGTGTCATTCGGATCATGAACCAACTGTCGGAGTTGGGGGTTGATGTGGTCGATGATGCGGGCGGCAAATACCATGTATCCGGCCATGCCAATAAGCCCGATTTGCAGCGGTTACATGAGATTGTGAAACCGCAGATCCTGATCCCCATGCATGGCGAACACCGGCATTTGCGCGAACATGTGAAAGTGGCGAATGCAGGCGGGCTGACGGGGATCGTAGCGGTTAACGGGATGATGATCGACCTGTCCGGCAACCAGCCCAAGGTCACCGAATATATCGAAACGGGCCGGACCTATCTGGATGGGTCAGTGCAGGTCGGTGCGCTGGACGGCGTGGTGCGTAACCGCATCCGCATGGCGCTGAACGGGCATATGATCGTCACGCTGATCATCGATGAGAACGACGAACCGCTGGGTGAGCCTTGGGTGGAAATCAACGGGCTGCCCGAGGTTGGGCGAAACAACGCCGCCCTTGTCGAAGTGGTCGAAGAAGACCTCAGCCAATTCCTGGGGCGGGCCGATGCCAAGACGCTGCGGGACGACGACAAGCTGGAAAAAGAACTACGGGGCATCGCGCGGAAATCGGCACAAGGCGAGATTGGTAAGAAGCCTGAGGTGACAGTGATTGTGTCGCGTTTGGGGTGATGAGGATTTGATGAAGTTATTCAGCGTCGTCCTAATCAGCCTTCTTGCAAGCCCTGCTGCGGCCCAACCGTTCAGCGAGAGCATGGCGGAATGCGCGGCGCTTTACCAGAACGCGGCGCAATGGGTCCGGTCGGACGAAGCCGTGGAAAAGCTGATGTTCGCGACGCGTCGTTGGGCGGAGGCCGCCATTGCGCAGGCAGATGCGGAAGGGATTGCGGATGCAGAAAACGCCATGTGGGCGATGATCGACCGCAAAACAGGCGAGTGGGAAGCCAAGGGTGCCACCGTATTCGCAACAGATGATTTCCGCGATTGGACGGATTATTGCCGGGCATTCGCCAAAGATCGCGAGATTGAGACGGGTCTTTGACACCCGATGCGCCGGACGAACCAAGATCGATCTGGTTGAAGTCGGGGGAGCAGCGTTAAGCTAGAAAAGAGCTGCGGAGCATCGCGGCGAAGTCGGCGCAAGGCGAGATTGGCAAGAAGCCCGAGGTGATGGTGATTGTGAGCAGGTTGGGCTAAACTCCGTTACTTCGGGAAGAGATGGGCGAGCGGCCTGATGAAGGGTAGCCGCGCATCACTGAAAAATAGCTTGGGACTGCGGCGCAATTTTGCCAGTTTACGGACGTGTCGGGGAACCAGATCTTTTTGAATTTTTTGCTCCACTACGTCGGTTCTGACCGGTGGTTTCACCTTTACTGGTGACTTTTTTCTTGTTTTGAGATTCTCTGAGAACCTGAATGCATCAAAAAGAACAGATTGCTTCAAGTCAAAGGTTTGGCTGTCGCGATCTAGCCGATCAAGCCACGGAAGGTTAATGGAGATCCAGTTGAGTTTTGAGAGTGTCGGCACCAAACGCCCTTGGTTTGTTTCCTTTTGCTCGTATTCGCTGGTGGCGTAGCTGTAGACGTTGGTCCGCAGGTTGTGCAAAAAACGGAGCGACTTCGACCTGTCGAACGCAATGCCGCTGTCGAGGAGTTTCACAACCTCGCTTGGGGTCTCGAAGCGATAATTCACGCCTTCGAGTGCATAAAAACAGGGACCGTAGTGAAGCACTGGCTTTTCGAAAGCCATACTTAAGACACCCACGCCACTGTTAAAGAGAGCGACACATGTCGATGCTTCTAAGGCGTCATTTACGTGGAAATCATCAAGGCAGATCGCGGTGTTCAGGGTCACTTTCCTTTTTGACAATGGATGGTTTTTGTAAGCTAACACCCAGTCTGCTGGCAGTCTCAGTGACAAAGCTTCCAACTCTCTCAGGAACACGGAATATTCCCGGCCTTCCTCCGAGAAAAGAGTTGTGGTGGTGTCGGTTTCTACTTGAAGGGGGCAGAAAATGATCTTCCGATCAGTCGGTATTTTCGTCTTTAAGCGTAACAAACCCGCACCGATGCGGTTTGACTGCGCCTCAAGCGCATTCGCACCGTATCTGATATCACTTACGTATTGGACGGTCTCGGTGAGTTCGCCTTCAGTCAGCACCTTGGGTAGATTTTCTTCTTTATATGTCGGACTCTCTACACAGAAGCCGCCTATATCAAAGTAAAATGAGTTGGGTAATGCGCCGCGTTCACCAACGACGACTTCAATATTGGCATCTTTTAGTCGCTGATACACTTCTCTGCGTACAATTTGTCCGTAAGGATTCCACATCAAGACCCGCGCTGGATTCAAGTTTAAAATGCGCTTCAAAACCTGCTCGGGTGGAAGAATAGCGTCATCATCAACGAATACCGGGTTATCCAATAGCGACAGGATGGTTGAATTCAGGATGTGGGGGTTCTTACCAAGAACCACTGTCGTGGGTCGTTCCGCGTCCGCTAAAGGTCTGAATACCGTGGTGTTGTGGTAATGCTTTGCGAGACCAGCAGCTAGATTGATGTTAGCTTTCGATAGATCGCTCCTCCAAGGAAGAATCTCGTGGTGCAGATGAAATGCATACACACCATGTCGCGCTGTGAAGTCACCCATCATCTTGAAAAGCGCTCGCCAGCCTTTGAATTCAGCGGTGTCATTGAGATTCCAGGTCTTCGTTATCGGAAACTCACTAGGTTTTTCGATTTGCTCATTTGCGAGGAGCAACCTGAATGCAAAGTCGCGGTCCTCGCCGCCCCAACCGGCGAATTGTTCGTCGAAGCCACCAACAATCAAAGCCAGTTGCCTTTTCACAGCTACAATAGATGTGGCGGGCGAGAAGGTCTCAACAATATCGTTGGGCGATTTGCCTCGTGGGTCGCAAAGGTTGGCGGCAGAGATGATTGAGTTGGCGAAGTGATCGACGCTTCCATGCTCGAAAATTTTTTGTGACTGTTCCTCTGTCATGTAGACCGCCGGTACGGTCACAAAGTTGAAGGGTGTCTGGTCGAGACCGTTGAGCAAACCGAGGAGTTGTTGATAATGCTCCGTCCTATACGTGAGATCGGCGTCTTCAAAACATACCCACTCTGTTTTTGCACTTAGCAATCCAACATTTCGTGCGCGCGATAGAGAAAAAGGCCTGCTGCCTTGTTGTCCTATGTAGTGATATTCGTAGTCGTAGTCAGCGCAGAATTGTTGTATCTCTTCGGCGGCCTTGCGCGGGCTGCCATCGTCCACGATGATCGTGTGAACGTGGCGCAAATCAAGTCCTCGACGTAAGGACAGACGATCTTTGTATTGCGCAAAATCGTCGCAGCGAAGCGCTATAATCAGAGTAAGTTGCTCGTCTGCAGGAGTCGAAAAATCGGCGGTCTCGCTCTCAAAGTTGGAAGCTATGGCGGTCACCGTCTCGTTTTTGCTTTGATGGTCTCGCATTCTAAGCCGCACCCTTTCAGGTTGAATACACTGTAGATCGCACTATCGCCATACTAGCGTTCCAGCAAGTGCTTTCTAAGCGCTGAAAACCCTATTTCCGAAGGACCAGCGGAGATTCAGTCTCTAATGCTGAGCTTGGGCTCGTCTAGTCAAATAGCACTGGGCGAATTCAAACCTTCGCCCGCTCCGCAAAGCTCATTGCGATAAACGCAGGGGGCTCGTCGCCCATGCCGACCACTTCGGGTTCGTTTCGTCCGCGTCCGCGTCCGCCACGTGACTTTTCCTGCCGTGGTTTGTCTTCCCGCTTGGGCTTGTCGTCCTGCGCGGGTTTTTCGGCTGGCTTGGCTTCGGCGGCCGCGCTCTCTTCGTCTTTCTTCCGACGATTGCGGGTCCGTTTGGGTTTTTCTTCGGGCTTTGCCTCTTCCTTGGCCGGTTGCGCCGCCACAGGATTGTCCAGCCGTGGGATCGTCTCCTTGACCAGCCGTTCCACGTCTTCGAGGTTTTTTTCATCCCGTGGAATGCAGATCATGATCGCAGTGCCGGACCGGCCCGCCCGCCCTGTGCGCCCGATCCGGTGTACGTAATCCTCGGCATGGCTGGGCACGTCGAAATTGAACACATGGGTCACGGCGGGGATGTCGAGACCACGGGCGGCCACGTCTGACGCCACAAGGAACCGCAATTCATTGTCGCGGAACTTGTCGAGCGTCTTGGTCCGGTGCGACTGGTCGAGATCACCGTGGATGGGGGAGGCATTGTAGCCGTATTTGTTCAGGGATTTCGCGACGATATCCACATCAGACTTGCGGTTGCAGAAGATGATCGCGTTGGTACAGGCCTCGCCTTCTGCATCGATCAGGGTGCGTAACAGGGCGCGTTTTTCGGATGGTTCTTTCCGTTTCTCAGAGCCTTTGAAAACCACAACACCCTGCTTGATGTTATCATTCGTCGTCGCCGCGCGCGCCACTTCGATCTTGGCCGGGTTGGATAGGAATGTGTTGGTGATCCGCTCAATTTCCGGGGCCATGGTGGCGCTGAAAAACAGGGTCTGGCGGGTGAAGGGCGTGCGTTTAAAGATTTCCTCGATATCCGGAATGAAGCCCATGTCAAGCATCCGGTCGGCTTCATCCACCACCATGACCTTCACATCTGTCAGGATCAACTTGCCGCGTTCCAGATGGTCAAGCAGGCGGCCGGGCGTCGCGATCAGCACATCGACGCCCTTGTCGATGATCTTGTCCTGATCCTTGAAACTGGTCCCGCCGATCAGCAAGGCCTTGGAAAGTTTGGTATATTTGGCGTAAGTGTCGAAGTTTTCGGCCACCTGTGCGGCCAGTTCCCGCGTGGGTGCCAGCACCAGCGAGCGGGGCATCCGTGCCCGTGCGCGGCCACGGCCCAGCAAGGTGATCATCGGCAGGGTAAAAGCGGCGGTCTTGCCTGTCCCGGTCTGGGCAATCCCCAAAACGTCGCGCCCTTCAAGCGCGGGAGCGATTGCGCCAGCCTGAATGGGTGTTGGGGTGTCATAGCCGGTTTCGGCGATGGCTTTCAGAACCTTGGCATCAAGGTTCAAGTCAGAAAATTTGGTCATATACGTCCTGTTTCTGCGGGTCGGTCCGCAAAGGTGAAAGGACGCACGTTCCAAAGCGCCCCGGGCATCGGTAGCCAAAACTGGCCGTGCAAGCGCATAACTGAATTGCTGTTCAGGGTCAAGGCGCGGGCCGCTAAGCCGCCGTGTTACCTTACGTTTTTTGCGCTTTGGCGCATCAAGGCGAAACGACGAAAAACAGTGCCGTCGTCGCTATTGAGAAGGGTCAGCAGGTGGCGCGCAAGCCTGCCCGTGGCAGGCGCATGTTTGCTGTCGCGCCAAAGCGGGGCCAGCAGATGCGCCTCCAGATCCCCTTGCAGCACGGAAAAATCCTTCATCCCCATGGGCAGGGGTGACTTGTTGCGGTCCGCGATCTTAAATGGTTTCTGTGCAGGTAAGCCAGAGAAAGCGCGTTCGGCCTCATAAATCTTCATCAGTGAAAACAATATATTAAAGGACTGCGCCAGTTTGCGGTCCGCCTCATCCTCCCCGTGTTCGGCGAATGTGATGATGGCCGAGATCAGCCAGCGTTTGGGCAGATGATCAAGCAGCCAATCTTCTTGCTCGGTCCAGAGCCGCCGAAACAGAGCCGGCGCATGGTCGGGATAGGTGTGTTTGCGTAAATGCGAGACCAGCAGTCCGTGCAGCAATGCAAGCTCTGTCTGGCCGGGCAATTCCCCCAGCAACATATGCCGTTTCTTGGCCACCCGGCTAAGCCCCTCGGGGCGTGGGTTGATCTGAGGGGGCAGGGGTTGTGTTGCCAGTATCTTGAAATCGACATCCAGAGCAGGCAGTTCTTCGCCGTCATGATGTGTCAGCAAGGATCGCCGTTTTTGGTACTGCGGCAACAGGTTGCGGGTGCCGCCGGGAAAAGTTTCGTGGTCGTTTGTCATCGATTTTCCCTGTGTTTGTGCGGCGATTATCAGATGCGAAGGCAGGGCTGACAAGCCTCTGACAGAACTGGGTCTTGATCGCGCGTTGCGTGTGTGTCTTTCTGCGCTTACACGCGATAGGTGGAGCCGGGAAGGGACAAGCAATGCGATATTCTGCGATAGGTCTGGTTTTATTGGCGGCGTGTTCTTCGTCGGGGTCCGGAGGGTCCGAAGAAAGTGATGGTCCAGTAACAGCCGATGACCTTAACCGTTTTTACGCGCCGATATCTTTGGCGGCGCGGACGGCAGAGTCGACCCCGTTTGCAGATATCACGACCGGCGCAGTGACCTATCAGGGCGGTATGGCGTTGCAATGGGAGGCTGCGCCAGGATCGAGTTTTTCCGTGGAAGGCGTGCGCGGCCTTGCGACCGTGACCACCGAATTTGCGGCGGGTGGTGTGACCGGCGAAGTGACGAACATCATTGGATCCGAAGGTCTGGCCTTTGACAGCCAACCTTATGCGGGAACGCTGGCAATCTCGGGCGCGGTGCTGCCTGATGAGACCGACTACGTGGTTGGATCCGATAGCAGGTTGGGCCTGAATCTAGAGGGCGGTCTGACCTCCGGTACGCTAACCGGTCCCGACGGTGCCGAGCATGTTTTCGCGGCGGAATTCTCTGCTGATGTACGGGGTGATGACGCGCAGTACTTTTATGGTTTCTTTGAAGGTGGAACCGTGACTGTTGATGGTGATCCACGGGATGTGGTTACCGGTACGATCGCCGGAACAACTGACCCTGTCACACCGCCGTAATCAGACGGCACTGTGATGTAGCTGTGGCCGATAACCCATTTGTAATACTGCGATAATTGGTGAAGGCGTTAGAACCGCAACCACGCTTGAGCGTGGCTGGTTGATCGCCGCGCCGTAGCCGTTTGGGGTGAAGGGCAGCAGCTGATCCTGCAACACCAGATGCGCCGATCCGTTATGCTGTATCATCGCGCCGGTGGGCAAATTATCAACTGGGGCCTGATGCCGTTTCTGGGATCGCGTGCCGGGGAGCACCCGTGCGGCATGCAGCATCTTGTCCATCTCAGTGGCTCGCGGGCGGGTGCCTACGTGATCGGTCCACGCGGTGACAAATGCGGAATAGGCGGCCCGCCTGCAGTATCCGCAGGGCCGGTGACCTGCGGCAAGGGCCACGGCCTCATCCAGAAAGAACAGCTCGGTCCAGTTGCGGCCTGTCATGACCTGACGCTTGCGCCCTTGCCAATCCAGCGTGCAGCAAATCCAGGCGTGGTGAGACCAGCGCGATGTGCCAAGCGTTTGGTCCGCGCGATGAATGATGCCACGATTGCCCGTGAGCGTGCCACGATCCGGGATCGCCACGATATCGCCGGTGGGAAGAACGCGGTTTTGCAAGGGCATGGGCAGAGATTAACGGCGTCGGAGCGCGGATCAAGCCAACCGAAAGAACTGCATTTTCAACGGCTGTGTTTGATCGACTGTGGATGCCTAAATCTAAACCATCATTTCCTTCGTCGCGCTTAGGGTGACGTCCGGGTAATCGCGGCCCACCCGGTCGATGTCCCATTGCAGACGGGTCAGAAAGACCACGTCGCCGTCATTGTCTTCGGCAATGTGCTGTTTGTTGGCTGCGGCGAACGCATCAACCGCGTCCTTGTCGCCATGCACCCAGCGGGCGGAGGTGAATTGGGATGCCTCAAAGCGCACGGGCAGGCCGTATTCCATCTCGATTCGGCTGGCCAGCACTTCGAATTGCAGGGCGCCAACAACGCCGACGATAAAGCCCGATCCGAAAGTAGGTTTGAACACTTTGGCCGCGCCTTCCTCTGCGAATTGCATCAGGGCCTTTTCCAGATGCTTGGCCTTCATCGGATCACCGGCCCGGCAGGTTTGCAGCAGTTCCGGCGCGAATGATGGGATACCGGTGACCCGGATCGCTTCGCCCTCGGTTAGTGTATCACCAATGCGCAGCTGGCCATGGTTCGGAATACCGATGATATCACCGGCCCAGGCCTCTTCGGCTAATTCCCTGTCGGCGGCAAGGAACAGGACCGGGTTGGTCACGGCCATCTGTTTTTTGGACCGCACATGGGTCAGTTTCATACCCCGTTCGAAATGCCCTGAGGCGAGGCGCAAAAATGCCACGCGGTCGCGGTGCTTGGGGTCCATATTGGCCTGCACCTTGAAGACAAAACCGGCGACCTTCTTTTCCTCGGGCGCCACATTGCGCGGTTGCGCTGTTTGCACCTGCGGTTCTGGCCCGTAGGTGCCGATCCCATCCATCAATTCCTTGACCCCAAACGAATTGATCGCAGAGCCAAACCAGATCGGCGTCATCGATCCGTTCAGCACGCTTTCATGGTCCAGCTTGGGCAGCAGTTCCTTGGCCATCTCAATCTCTTCCAGGAATTTTTCCAGAAGATGCGCGGGCACGTTTTCAACCAGTTTCGGGTCATCCAGCCCGCTGATTTCGATGCTTTCGGCGATCTTGTTCCGGTCGGCACGGTCCATCAGTTCCAGCCGGTCGCGCAGAATGTCATAAGTGCCCATAAATTCACGACCCACGCCAATTGGCCAGGCGGCGGGGGTCACGTCTATGGCAAGGTTTTCCTGAATTTCGTCAATAATCTCAAACGTGTCCCGGCTTTCGCGGTCCATCTTGTTACAGAAGGTCAGGATCGGCAGATCGCGCAGGCGGCAGACTTCGAACAGTTTTTGGGTCTGGCTTTCTACGCCTTTGGCGCCGTCGATGACCATCACGGCAGCATCGACCGCCGTCAGCGTGCGATAGGTGTCTTCCGAAAAGTCAGAGTGGCCGGGCGTGTCGACCAGATTGAACCGGAACTTTTCGAAGTCAAAGGACATGGCGGATGCGGAAACCGAAATGCCGCGGTCCTTTTCCATCTGCATGAAGTCGGACCTTGTCCGCCGCGCCTCACCCTTGGCACGGACCTGTCCGGCCATCTGAATGGCACCCCCATAAAGCAGGAACTTTTCAGTCAGCGTCGTCTTGCCCGCATCGGGGTGCGAGATGATCGCAAAGGTCCGGCGGCGGGCGATTTCAGGTGGAAGTTCAGGGCGATTTGTCATGACGCCCCTTTAGGCTGTCAGCGCTGAAAGGGCAATGCGCGGGTGCGGTTTAACTGAACCTTGGGCTTTGTCTGTTAGCCTCGGCAGCAAGCGGATCAATGGGGTTTTACGATGCGGATATGGGTGCTTGGTGCTGTAGCGATGGCGGCCGGATGCGGCGGGGGCGGTAGTGGTGGCGGCAGCGATGGCGGCGGCGGTGGGATCGACCCGCGCCTGTCACGTATCGATATCTATGAAACACAACGTCTGCGCGTGCTGGGTGAACCGGGGGCAGGCGTTATGGGTATGCCGATCACAGATGATGCGCAGATGCCTATCAACGGTCGCGCCACTTATGATGGGTCTGCCAGCATCCTGATCGAGACGATGCCCGAAACCGCATTGATTGTTGGCGACGCAACGGTGGTGATGGATTTTGATCTAAATGAGGTCAGTGGAGAGATGGGTCGTTTCATCGGCACCGACCTGAATGGTGATTTCCGCAATTTTGATGGACGGTTGGTCATTGAGGATGGCGATATCGGTGGCACAGCCGCCAACGCATGGTCACTTGACTATGCAGGGACGCTTTCCGCGCCGGGCCAGGCATATGTGATGGCCGGAACAATGGAGGGTGAGTTTCTGGGGGCTGCGGCAGGCGCGATTGCTGGATTAGAACTGGAGGCACAGATCGTCGCGAATGGTGTTTTGAGCGATGGGGTCGTGACGCTGATCGGGGAGGGTGATGTTATCCCCGATGAATGATCCGGGCTGATACCTATCTGGACGAGGCGCTGATATTTCGCGCAGCCATACCCTTGGCGCGTTCCGCAACATTCGGTTGCCTGTTTGCAGCAGCCAAGCCGCCTGATGCTGGCATTTGCAGCATGCTGGCCAGTTCGGACGATTTGCCAGCGGGTCTGGCCGCGTCCATCGTTAGCTGTGCAATATGCGATTCAACAGCCAACCCGTTGGCATAAAATACACATGGGGTATCGAAAAAAAGTTGGACGAGTGCAATGGTACCCGAGGTCATGAGAGATACATCGCCGCCGTCTACGTTATCGCGCGCGATGGTCGTCATATTGACTGGACCAGATGGGACGAAAAAGGGTTGTTCAGGCCGCAGAACAACATCGCTATGGTTACCATAAGTTTCAGCGGTGATCCGAACAGCGGCCGTCTGGGCGGATAGACAATGCGTATGATCGGCAACACCAGAAATGATCTGCGTGCGGTGACCAACGGTTTGTACCTTGTCACCCGCGCGAAGCTGTTCAATCGGCCGTTCAGAACCGTCTGCCATTCTGATGAAGGTCCCACGTGTGAATGTGGCGCTGCGCGCCCGGTCAAACCCCCGTTTTGCCCCTGCAACATCACATGAAATCAACCGGTATGGCGTAGAAGGAGACATATGTCCCAAAGGCAGAATGATCGTTTGATCAGGTGCCGATAGCAGGATCGCCTGTTGGCGATGTCCGGTTGGCATCATGAAAGTGAGCAAGGCCTCTTGTGTCAGTGCGGTCCGACAGGCAGCCAGTCTGAGGAGGTCAGCAACAGCGTGAATTGTCGTCGATTGGCAATCATGGTGCAGCTGATAGACATCATCCAGCACCAGATCATCCAGGCAACCCAACGGGTCGCCCATCGCCAAACCGTCGGTCACACGCAACTGTGTGCCACAGAACCCTGTAAATGTTTGATAATCCAACGCCATCAACATGCTAGTACCCTAAAACCACAAAACCAAAGTTAACATCAGGCGCAAATTTCACCGTGGCGGAACCTGCTTTGCTGCGGCATAACGGGATTGTTCGTCCAAATTGTGACCAAACTGATAGGAAGATGTGACCATGGATCTTGGCATCAAAGGCAAACGTGCGGTTGTTTGCGCTTCTTCAAAAGGACTGGGCCGTGGGTGTGCGGAAGCACTGGCCGAGGCGGGTTGCGATCTGGTTCTGAACGCACGCGGGGCCGATGCGCTGGAAGACACGGCCGCCCATATTCGCAAGGTTTACGGTGTTGATGTGGCCACTGTTGCCGCAGATGTCGCCACCGAGGACGGACGCGCACGCCTGCTGGCAGCGGCAGGTGATGCCGATATCTTGGTCAATAATGCAGGTGGGCCGCCGCCGGGCATGTGGTCTGATTGGGATCGGGATGATTTCATTCGGGCGCTGGACGCCAATATGCTGGCCCCGATTGCACTGATGAAAGCGCTGATGCCTGCCATGATGGATCGCGGCTGGGGCAGGGTGGTCAATATCACATCGGTTTCGGTCAAATCGCCGATCCCGCAACTGGGCCTGTCCAATGCCGCGCGCACAGGGTTGACCGGTTATGTTGCGGGCACTGCCCGTCAGGTCGCCCCGAACGGTGTGATCATCAACAACCTGTTGCCGGGCATCCATGCCACTGATCGCGCCACCAGTCTGGATAGCGGCGTGGCCAAGGCGCAGGGCATTGATATGGCGACCGCACAGGCACAGCGCGAGGCGACGATCCCGGCCCGCCGCTATGGCACGCCGCAGGAATTCGGGGCCATGTGCGCGTTTTTATGTTCGCAGCATGCAGGTTTTATCGTGGGTCAGAACATCTTGCTCGATGGTGGCGCCACCAATGCGACGTTCTGATGGCCGAAGCATTCAGTCTGAAAGATGATCTGTTCAATCCTGTGACGGTGGGGCGTCTGGGTGCGCATTTTGAGGATGCCGGCATTTTCAAAGCGGCACCTTTTGTGGCGGATGTTCTGGATCAGATGGGGCCGCTGGCCTTGAAGGCCCGGATCAGCCTGATTGCCGATGTGCTGGCCCAGTATCTGCCACGGGATTTTGATGCGGCGGGTGATGCGATACTGGCCGCTTTGCCGCCGCCGCTTGACCCTGCGCTGTCGGACGATGATTTCGGCCATTTCATTTACGCCCCATTGGGCGTTTTCGTTGAAAACAATGGGCTTGAGGCGCATCTTGACCGCAGTTTTGACCTGCTGGAGGCAATCACGCAGCGGTTCTCGATGGAATACTCGGTACGCCCGTTTCTGAACCGCTGGCCCGACGCCACGCTGGAACGGCTGCGCGGCTGGGTCACCCACGATCATTATCATGTGCGCAGATTGGTCAGCGAAGGCACCCGGCCACGCTTGCCATGGGGCCAGAAAATTGGGCTGACATCTGCGGATACATTGCCTTTGCTGGACCGTCTGCAGGCTGATCCGACCCGTTTTGTCACCCGGTCCGTGGCCAATCATCTGAACGATATTACCAAGGCCGATCCAGACGCCGTGATCGACAGGTTGCAAAGCTGGCGGCAAGATGGCGGGCAGGGTGCCAAGGAACTGGATTGGATGCGCCGCCACGCTTTGCGTGGTTTGATCAAAGCTGGACATCCGGGGGCCATGACGCATCTGGGCTACCGTGGTGATGCGCCCGTCACGGTGTCGCATCTTGGCATCACGCCGGACCCCATTGCCCGCGGGGGCACGGCCGAGATCACCCTGCATTTCACCACCAGGCAGGACACGCCGCTGATCGTTGACTACGTGATTGATTTTGTCAAAGCGAACGGATCAAACGCCCCAAAAGTGTTTAAATGGAAAGTCTTGGATGCCAAGGCGGGGAAGCCCGTGACGTTGGCCAAGAAGCATCACTTCAAGGATAACGCGACCACTTTTGCGCTTTATCCCGGTGCCCATCAGCTTCATGTGCAGATCAACGGCCAGATCAGGGGAACGGTGCCTTTTGATCTGGGCTGACCTTGCCCCCGCTGCGCTCAGTTGTTAGGTGCGCTATACCTAATTGTTTCAGTCAGGGATCGGTCCCCGGTAAATGCAGCCCCCCCGCCTTGAGATTAAAGATATCGTCAAGACATTTGGCGCCCGTCGTGTTGTCGATGATATCAGCCTGTCAGTGAACCCCGGGCAGGTGACCTGCCTGCTGGGACCTTCGGGATGTGGCAAGTCCACGACCCTACGGCTGGTTGCCGGGGTTGAAATGCAGGATAGCGGGACGATCCATGTTGATGGGACACTTGTCTGCGATACCGTTTATCGCGTGCCTCCCGAAGGCCGTTCGATTGGGCTTATGTTTCAGGATTTCGCCCTTTTTCCGCATCTGACCGTCGGCCAGAATGTCGGCTTCGGGCTGAAAGGTCGCGAGAGCGCCACGCAGGTGCAGGCCCTTTTGAAGAAGGTCGGCATGTTGCGTTACATTGATGACTATCCGCATCAGCTGTCAGGGGGCGAGCAGCAGCGCGTGGCACTCGCGCGCGCACTGGCCCCCAAACCCCGCATCATGCTGATGGATGAGCCGTTTTCGGGCCTTGATGATCGTTTGCGTGATGATATCCGGGACGAGACACTGGATATCCTCAAGGCGGAAGGCACAGCCGTTTTGCTGGTGACGCATGAGCCGGGCGAGGCGATGCGGATGGCCGATGAGATTGCGCTGATGCGCGATGGCCGGGTTGTGCAACAAGGTGCCCCCTATAACATCTATAATGCACCCGTTGATATTCGTGCGGCTGCATTTTTTAGTGATATCAATGTGATCCGGGGTAAAGTTCAAGGTGCGCTGACGGATACGCCTTTTGGCCAGTTCCTGGCCCCCGGCGTGCCTGACGGCACTGAGGTTGATATCGTCATTCGTCCCCAGCACCTGAAGATCGATTTTGACCGACAGGGGCGCGGCCCCAACCCGACCCCGCAGGATGGCACCGCCGCGCGCGGCGTGGTCGAGCGCGCCCGTTTCATGGGCGCGTCCAGTCTTGTTGAATTTCGGATGGATTATGACGGGGCGATCTTGCGGGCTGTCGTGCCATCGGTTTTTTTGCCGCAGCCCGGCACTGCGCTGTGGATCATGATCCGGCGGGATCGCTGTTTTGTCTTTCCTAAGCGTTAGGATGGGTTGAAACCCATCTTACGTGCTACTTCTGTCGGCCGGCCCGTCCACCGCGGCGTTTTGTGACTTTGCCGGATCGTGACGGCAGTTCGGCCATCACAGTTTGCCGCGCCTCTGGTGTCATCCGCGACCAAGCCCCGATTTCGTCAATCGTGCGCAAACAACCTGTGCAAAGCCTGCTTTCGGGATGGATCACGCAGACCTTGACGCAGGGGCTTTCGATCTCGGCTCGCGACCAGATATGATTGGTGTTCTCGGATTTGGTCACATTTGGCCTTTCAGATGCGCCAGACGATCCAGCATACCCTGCAAGATATACCCTGCCGCGACATGATCAATGACCTCTGCGCGACGTTTTCGTGACGTATCTGCCGCTAACAGCACACGTTCGGCGGCGACGGTGGATAAACGCTCGTCCCAGAACGTGATTGGCAGAGGGGTCAGTTTTTCCAGATTGCGGGCAAAAGCACGGGTCGCCTGACAGCGCGGCCCTTCGGACCCGTCCATATTCATTGGCAGCCCAAGAACGATCCCGTTGACCAGACGTGTGCTGGTCAGTTCCAACAGAGCCGCCGCGTCCAGCCCGAATTTTCGCCGCTTGATCGTTTCGACCGGGGTGGCGATGGTCCGCATGCTATCTGACACCGCCACTCCGATGGTTTTGGTTCCCAGATCAAGCCCGGCGATTGCACCAAGCGGGGGCAGGGTTGCGGCAAAGTCCTCTGCCGTGTCGCAGATCATTCCAGCACACCGGCATCGCGTGCCGCATTGGTCAGGATCTCCATCCCGCGCATGCTGCTGACAAAGACTTGCTGGGCTTCTTCCCACACCGTCCGTGCCGCCTCTTGATTGCCCAGCACGCCATAGGCGCGGATCAGACGTGCCCAGTCCTGCGCTGGCCCGCCTTCGGTTGCCAGGCGTTCAGCCAGCCCCGCAACCATGCCGCCAATCATGGCTTGTCGGTCTTGCGGTGACATGTCCGACGCGGCTTGCATATCGTCAAAGGATGGCCCCCGCGCTTCGGGCAGGGCGTATTCCAGACCGGCACGAAATGCAGCATCGGAAATCAGCGCGCGGGCATTTGCGACGTGAAACTGACTGGCATCGCCATTTTCAACCACGTCGCGCCACAGCCGGAAGGCCAGATCAGGGCGGTCGGTCTGGTCATACATCGCGCCAAGGTAATAGCGGGCGGCGAGGTTTCTTTCATCACGCTCCAGGATCTCGCGCGCAAGTTCTTCGGCCTCGGGCGAGATGAAGCCACCGGTCGCCACCACCATCAGATCAAGTTGGATGCGCAAATCGTTGATATCTGCATCATCGCCCTTGATCCGCACCACGTTTTGCTGGGCGGCGGCGGCGGCGGCAAAGTTGCGCAATTCAGTTTCGTGAAAGGCGAGCAGTTCCCATGCCTCCAGATCATCGGGTCGGGTCGGGGCGATGACGCGCAACTGCGTTATGGCTTCCAGATAGTCGGCTGGAACGTCAACCGGGTCCTGCGTCGGTGTGGCGGCTTCCAATGCGGCCTGACCGGGGCGGGTCGCGCGCATTTCGGCGCTGGCAGCAAGCCGGGATTCGAGCGGCAGGTCGCCATAGCCGGGTGCCCCAAGTTGCCAATAGACACCGAAACTCAACAGACCGACAAGCCCCACCGTCAACAGCGATATCGCAAGTGCTGGTCGTGTTTTGTTACCAACTGGCGTGGTGGATTTATGTGCGGCCAGTAGACGGCGCGCCACCTCGGTTTTTGCCCGTTCCGCCTCGTCCGCGGCCAGAACAGACCGCGCGACATCGCGGTCAATCTCGGCCAGCTGTGCGCGATAGATTGCGACGTCAGGATTTTCCGCAGCCACGGTGGGTGCGCGTAAAAGTGGTGCGACCACAAGGGCCGCCACAACAAGGGTCAGGACAAGGCAGACAAGCCAGAAAACCATGATAAATCCGTCATATTTGCCTTGGGGACATAACGATGCAATCCGGCGGATGAAAGCCCCTGCGACGTCTTGGTCTTTTCACCCATGTTCAACATGTCGTAAACAGAAGCGCAGACGCCGTTGGCAGTATCCTTTTTTCGCGCTGAGGCGTCCAAAACATGGTCAGCCCGCTTAATGCCATTAAGGATTCGCGTATGAAACGTTATTCTGCCTTTGCCGTTGCCCGTGAGGCGATGCGCCATCACACAGGCTGGCAGCGGGCCTGGGCCAAGCGTGCGCCGAAAAAGAAATATGATGTGATCATTGTGGGGGCCGGTGGGCATGGTCTTGCCACTGCCTATTATCTTGGCAGGAATTTCGGGATCACCAATGTGGCGGTTCTGGAAAAGGGCTGGTTGGGCGGTGGCAATACCGGGCGTAACACGACCATTATCCGCTCCAACTATCTGCAGGATCCGTCGGCCGCGATCTATGAAAAGTCCCGCAGCCTTTATGAGACGCTCAGCCAGGATCTGAACTACAACGTGATGTTCAGCCCGCGCGGCGTGATCATGCTGGCCCAGACACAACATGAAATTCGCGGCTATCAGCGGACGGCCCACGCAAACGCGTTGCAAGGGGTGGCGACCGAATGGATCGGACCTGCGCGCGTGAAGGAACTGTGCCCGATCATGAATATCGACGGCCCGCGCTATCCCGTCCTTGGCGGTTTGTGGCAGGCGCGTGGCGGCACGGCCCGCCATGATGCGGTTGCCTGGGGTTATGCCCGTGCCTGTTCGGATATGGGCATGGATATCATCCAGAAATGCGAGGTCACCGGCGTCCGCCAGGAGGCGGGCAAGGTTGTGGGCGTAGATACATCCCAAGGCCCGATTGATTGCGATAAGCTGGGCATGGTTGTCGCTGGGCATTCCGGTGTTTTGGCGCAGATGGCCGGTTTCCGGCTGCCGATTGAAAGCGTGGCCTTGCAGGCGCTGGTGTCAGAACCAATCAAGCCTTGTATGGATGTGGTTGTGATGGCGAATACCGTGCACGGTTACCTGTCCCAGTCTGATAAGGGCGAGATGGTGATCGGCGGCGGTACGGATGGCTATAACAACTATACCCAACGCGGATCCTTCCATCATGTCGAGGAAACGGTACGTGCCCTGGTCGAAACCTTCCCGATGTTGTCGCGGCTGAAAATGCTGCGCCAATGGGGAGGCATTGTGGATGTGACCGGCGACCGATCCCCAATTCTGTCGAAAACTCCCGTGGATGGCGTTTTTGTCAATTCTGGCTGGGGCACGGGTGGTTTCAAGGCGATCCCCGGGTCGGGTTGGGCCATGGCCGAACTGATGGCCAAGGGCCAATCGCCGCTGACCGATGAATTCAGCATGTTCCGGTTCCGGGATGGCAAATTCATCGACGAAAGCGTTGCAGCCGGGGTTGCGCATTAATGATTGGCATATTGCACAATGGCCAAGGTGCTGCGGCTGGTTCCCTAGCTTTTGGGACCAATATCATGCCCGCCGCCCCGATCATCAAACGAATGATGGTCGAACGGGTTGATGTCGTCATCCACGACATGCCCGCGCAGCCAGTCAATCATCATCGAGATGATTGCCGCTGTCAGGATGCCGCCAACTATGATCAACAAGAGTTCCATAACAGTAAGGTAACAAGCGTATTCACAATTGCGACCCCGGCGGGTGTTAGCCCAGTCGAATCGGCGGATTTGGCCATGAATGGCCGAAAAGAACCGGGGAATCCCGCGCATATTCCACTTTTTCAAACATGTGGCTTTATGGTTGCATCTGAAACGGAGGACTCCTCATGGTTGACTACACCCAATCGAAATCAAGCAGCAGTGGCGGCATTGGTTTCATCATTGCGGCCGTTATCGTTGTTCTTGTGCTGCTCTTCGCGCTTTTTGCTGGTGGTTCTGTCGAAACAACAACAGATCCTGCCGCAGTCGGCACCACGGAAACTGCACCACTTGCCGATGATACGGCACCTGCTGTCCCAACGGCGCCAGCAACAGAATAAGACCACTCACCGAACTGAACCGCGAGGCGGGCGCAGCAATGCGCTCGCCTTTTGCATGTCCGCATGGCGGTTTTTGCGCCATCCTGACCTGCGCCCCAATCCCCAAACTGAGGTTTCGCCATGCTGATCCTGCATTGCCCCTGTTGCGGCGTCGATGCCGATGAAACTGACCTGCATGCCGGTGGTGAAGCCCACCTGAAACGCCATGGTCCCGGATCAAGCGATGAGGCGTTCGAGGAATATCTGTTCATGCGCGAAAACCCCAAGGGCGTGCATTTTGAACGCTGGCGCCATGCCTATGGATGCGGCAAGTGGTTTCTGGCCGCCCGTTGCACCAACACGCTGGAGGTGTTTGGTACCTATTCCGCGCAGACATTGGAACCGCCGCAAGACATCAAGGACGCCATCAGCGCCAAACGCCCAGGCTGGGTCTGGAGGGAATTTACATGAGCACCCGTCTGGCTGATCAGGGCAAGCTGATCGATCGCAGCAAATCACTGGATTTCACCTTTAACGGCAAGCAATTGCGCGGCTATGAGGGTGACACATTGGCATCCGCCCTGCTGGCCAATGATCAGATGCTGGTCGGGCGGTCGTTCAAGTACCACCGTCCGCGTGGTGTTGTCGCATCCGGTGCCGAAGAGCCCAACGGGTTGGTCAATATGGGGCAGGGCGGTACGTTTGAACCCAACCAACGTGTCACAACAACCCCGCTTTTTGCGGGGCTGTCAGCGACGTCGCAAAACCACTGGCCCAGCCTGGAATTTGACGTGGGCGCGATCAACAAACATCTGTCGCGTTTTCTGCCTGCGGGGTTCTATTACAAGATGTTCATGTATCCGCGTCCGTTCTGGAAACATGTCTATGAACCATTCATCCGCCAGTCTGCGGGGCTTGGTAAAGCGCCCAAGGATCGTGATGCGGACACGTATGAACATTTCAATGTGCATGTTGATGTCCTGATTGTTGGCGGTGGCATAGCCGGGCTTGCGGCCGCCGTTGCCGCCGGTGAGCGTGGCGCACGGGTTCTGTTGGTTGAACAGACGGCCCATTGGGGTGGCCGCGCCGTTGTGGATGGGCCGGAAATTGACGGGCAACCCGCCGATGCATGGATAAAGAATACCGTGCAATCGCTTGAAAGTATGCCAAATGTTGATTTGCGCTTACGGGCTATGGGAGCTGGCGTCTATGACCACGGTTATGCGCTGGCCTATGAACGGCTGAAGGATCATGACCCTGATCTGGACGGCCCGCGTCATCGTCTGTGGCGTATTCGGGCCAAGCAGATTGTGACAGCTACCGGTGCCATCGAACGCCCGCTGTCTTTTGCAGGCAATGATGTTCCCGGTGTTCTTCTCGCCGCTGCCGCGCGCGACTATGCGGTGAATTTTGGTGTCTCCATTGGCGACCGCACGGTGGTTGTGACCAATAACGACGATGCATATCGGACGGCAGTTACGCTCAAGACTGCAGGGCTAGAGGTGCCAGCGATCATCGATGCCCGTCCCGATCCTGCGGGGCCGCTAATTGATGAGGCCCGTGCTTTGGGCATTCGCGTTGAGGCGGGCAAAGGCATTGCCAAGGTGAAGGGCGGCAAGCGGGTCACCGGTGTAGCCATCTGTGCGCAAGCTGGCGAAGGTGCTGTGTTGGAAGAGATCGCATGCGACTGCGTCGCGATGTCGGGTGGCTGGTCCCCGGTTGTGCATCTGTGGTCCCATTGCGGCGGCAAACTGATGTGGGATACCGATCAGGCCATGTTCCGGCCTGACCCCGAACGGCCACCTACCGGCGCGCAGGGTGAGGCGAATGTCATCACCGCAGGTATTGCCAACGGGCATCTGTTCACAGCAGAGGCCATTGGCGACGGCTGGGCCGCTGGTCGTGCCGCCGCCAAGGCCGCCGGTCATGCCAAGCGTGGCGGGCAGGCCCCATTGGGTGTGGATGCCGAAGAGGGGCCAATCGCCCCGGTTTGGCTGATGCCGCAAGGGGCGAGCCAGACGCTGCGGTCAAAGGCCTGGCTGGATTTCCAGAACGATGTGAAGGTCAGCGATGTGCAACTGGCCGCACAAGAAGGGTTTGAAAGCGTCGAACATGCCAAGCGATACACGACGTTGGGTATGGCAACGGATCAGGGAAAGCTCAGCAATATCAATGGTCTTGCGATCCTTTCTAAATCACTGGACGCCGATATTCCTGATGTCGGTACAACGACCTTCCGCCCGCCCTACACGCCCATTTCGCTGGGTGCGATTGCAGGCGATGCGCGCGGTCCACTGTTCCAGCCTGTACGCCAGACGCCGATGTCGGATTGGCACAATGACAACGGCGCTGACAATGAACCTGTCGGCCAATGGCGCAGGCCCTATGCATATATCCGCGATGGTGAAACCGTGCATGACGCGGTCAATCGCGAGGTCAAGAATACTCGCGAAAACCTTGGCCTGCTGGATGCGTCCACCCTTGGCAAGCTGATCGTCAAAGGGCCGGATGCGGGCAAGTTCCTCGACATGATGTATACCAACATGATGTCCACCTTGCCGGTCGGTAAATGCCGCTACGGTCTGATGTGTTCGGAAAACGGGTTCCTAATTGATGACGGTGTTGTCGTGCGCATGTCGGAGGATACCTGGCTGTGCCATACCACCACGGGCGGCGCGGAAAACATCCACGCCCATATGGAAGACTGGCTGCAATGCGAATGGTGGGACTGGAAAGTCTATGTCGCCAACGTGACCGAGCAATATGCCCAGATCGCGGTTGTCGGCCCCAATGCCCGCAAGCTACTGCAAAAATTGGGCGGCATGGATGTGTCAGCCGAGGCGCTGCCATTCATGCAATGGGCAGATAGCAAAATCGGTGATTTTGACGCGCGGGTTTTCCGCATCTCTTTCTCGGGTGAGCTGTCATATGAAATTGCTGTACCTGCGGGGCAGGGCGGCGCGTTCTGGGATGCGCTGATGGGGGCTGGTGAAGAGTTTGGGATCATGCCTTATGGCACCGAATGCCTGCATATACTGCGTGCCGAAAAGGGCTTCATCATGATCGGTGACGAAACCGACGGCACGGTGATCCCGCAGGATTTGAACCTCGGGTGGGCATTGTCGAAGAAGAAAGAGGATTATCTGGGCAAGCGCGCCCATACCCGCAGCCATATGGCTGATCCGAACCGCTGGAAACTGGTGGGGCTGGAAACGCTGGATGGGTCGGTGCTGCCTGATGGGGCTTATGCGATTGCTGATGGCGAGAACGAAAACGGGCAGCGCAACACCCAGGGCCGTGTGACCTCTACCTATTACTCCGCCAATCTGGGGCGTGGCATCGCCATGGGGCTGGTCCATAACGGCCCGGACCGGATGGGTGACGTGATCAGCTTTAACAAGGTTGATGGCGGTACGGTGGAGACCAAAATCGTCGATCCGGTTTTCTATGATAAAGAAGGGGAGAAGCAGAATGTCTAATGCTATCAGCGCAGTGCAGGCCCGTGTTGCCCCCGGTGAGGTGACCATCCGCGAGGATGGCCTGCGCGGAATGATCATCCTGCGGGGCGATCTGGCATCGAAGAAACTGCGCAACATATGCAAATCGGTGACCGGCGTTGCCGTGCCTGCGCAGGGGCAGGTGGATGTGACCGGCGGCAAGGGCTTGTGCTGGATGTCCCCTGATGAGTTGCTGGTATTGGTACCTTATGCAGAGGCCGCGCAGGCGCTGGATGCCATCGACAAGGCATTTAGCGGCGAACATTACCTTGCCGAAAACGTGTCTGACGCGCGCGCGCTGATCCATGTCGAAGGGGCCTTCGCCCGTGAGGTGATGGCGAAACTTGCGCCCGTCGATCTGCATCCCGACAGCTTCAAACCCGGCGATTTCCGGCGCACACGGCTGGCACAGGCCGCCGCTGCGTTCTGGATGCGCGATGAGGACACGTTTGAAGTGATTTGCTTCCGCTCGGTCGCTGAATATGTCTTTGGCCTACTCGCCCAAAGCGCGAAGGAGGGGCCGGTCGGGTATTTTACCAAAGCCTAGGGTTTCGGTGTGCGGCCGCTGCCGTTAGTGTTTGGGTAGATTCACTCTGACGGGGGCCATCATGCTGCGTAAGGCTTTGTTTCCATTTCTGTTTGCCGGGCTGGCAACACCCGGTTTGGCGCAAGAGGATTCCAGCCGCGATGCGTTCATCGAGGCCAATATTCTGGGCATCTTTTACCATGAGTTGGGTCATGGCGTTATCGACCTCATGCAGGTGCCGATCTTTGGGCAGGAGGAAGACGCGGCCGACGTCATGTCCGTTCTGATGATCAGCTGGCTGTTTGACGAAGAGGCCGCAAAAAGCATCGCCTATGACAGTGCCTTTGGCTATATCAACGATCCGGAAGGCACGGAGGAGGTGCCGTATTGGGACCTGCATGGCCCGGATGAGCAGCGGTATTACAATCATATCTGCCTATTCTATGGTGCCAATCCCGATGATCGGGACGATTTGGCAAATGATCTGGGCTTGCCCGATGACCGTGCCGAAACCTGCCCGGAGGAATACGAACAAGCGGCCAATAGCTGGGGCATCATCTTTGATGAGATGGACGCACAGGAGGCTGGCGTGCCGATGGTCTTTGAACCCGGCGAAGGTGAAGGTGCGGACGTCGCAAATGCGCTGCTGGCCAATGAGGTCGCATCAATGAATGGCGATATCAAACTGCCGGTCGAAGTCACCGTCAGGGTTGATGCTTGTGGCGAGCCGAATGCGTTCTATGACCCAAGCGACCAATCTATCACGTTTTGTTCGGAGTTCGTCGCGCATCTGGGCGGGATATATGATCAGGTATCGGCGAACTGATCTCCTGTTCGAAACAAGGGGCAAGACATGACCGACCACGGATATGAAGCTGGCCGTCTGAACCTGCCATTTGTTGGCATCTCGACCTTTGCAAAGTCGCCTTATGTCGCTGATTGGGATCAGATTGATGCGGATGTCGCCATTCTTGGCGCGCCGTTTGATTTCGGCACCCAGTGGCGCCCCGGTGCCCGATTTGGCCCGCGCGCCGTGCGCGAGGCGTCTACCCTGTTCAGCTTTGGTCATGCGGGAGCCTATGACCATGAGGATGATGCCACCTATCTGGCGGGCGATGTCAGGATCGTCGATCTGGGCGATGCCGATATCATCCATACCAAGACGACCGAAAGCCATGCCAATATCGCCCACGGGGTGCGGAAAATCCTGAACGCTGGCGCATTGCCGGTGGTCATCGGCGGCGATCATTCGATCAACATCCCCTGCATCAATGCATTCGCGGATGATTGTGCCACCAATGGCCCCATTCATGTCGTGCAAATCGATGCGCATCTGGATTTTGTTGACGTGCGGCACGGCGTGACCGAAGGGCACGGTAATCCCATGCGCCGCGCCATCGAAAAGGACTACGTGTCCGGCATGACCCAATTGGGCATCCGCAATGTGTCATCCACGGCCAAGGAAGGCTACGCAGATGCCCGCGCCCGCGGGTCTGACATCCTGTCGGTGCGTCAGGTGCGCAAACTGGGCACGAGGGCGGTCCTGGCCCGCATTCCCGAGGGCGCGCGTTACTACGTCACGATTGATATTGATGCATTCTGCCCATCCATCGCCGCGGGTACCGGGACGCCCAGCCATGGTGGGTTCCTGTACTATGACGTGTTAGAGATTTTGCAGGGTTTGGCCGCACGTGGCAATGTTGTTGGGATCGATCTTGTCGAGGTTGCCCCCGCTTACGATCCAACGGAAAGCACTCAGATACTTGCCGCACAGTTGTTGTTGAACTTTCTGGGGTTCATCTTTCACGCTAAGCGCTGAACAATACCAGAAATCCCGACGCGGGGTTGACCTTCGGTCGCCGCGTGACAATTAACAATCCATACCGTCCTCAACTCAGAAAGATATGAGATATGGCTTTTGAACTTCCTGACCTTCCATACGCCCATGACGCACTTGCCGGTAAAGGCATGTCTGCTGAAACTCTCGAATACCACCACGACCTGCACCACAACGCCTATGTGACCAATGGTAATAAGGCCATTGAAGGCACTGAATGGGCAGGCAAGTCGCTGGAAGAGATCATCAAGGGCACCTATGACGCGAATGCTGTCGCCCAAAACGGTATCTTTAACAACATCAGCCAGCTTTGGAACCACAACCAATTCTGGGAAATGATGGGCCCGGGCGATAGTGCCATGCCGTCAGAGCTGGAAAACGCCATCAACGAAAGCTTTGGTTCGGTTGATGAATTCAAGTCGCAGTTCTCTGCCGCTGGTGCGGGTCAGTTCGGGTCCGGTTGGTGCTGGCTTGTGAAGAATGCAGATGGTTCATTGGCTGTGACCAAAACCGAAAACGGTGTGAACCCGCTTTGTTTTGGTCAGACCGCTTTGCTTGGATGCGACGTGTGGGAACACTCCTATTACATCGATTTCCGCAACAAGCGCCCCGCCTACCTGACCAATTTCCTGGATAATCTGGTGAATTGGGAAAACGTGGCGTCGCGCCTCTGATCCATTTGCGATAGACAATACCAAAGGCTCGTGAGATTTCTCGCGAGCCTTTTTTGTGAGAGATGCTGTGACCGGACCCGACCTGACCGAAATCGTTGCCGCTGCTGATGTGCTGCAAGATGCGATTATCACTACCCCTGTGTTGCCTTTGAAAGCGGCGCGCTGGGCTGCGGTTTTGCCTGACTGCGCCAGTGTGACGGTAAAGCTTGAGCTGTTTCAACAAACCGGGTCTTTCAAGGCGCGCGGTGCCTTGCTGGGCATGCGCGGGCTGACCCCGGATCAGCGCGCCGCTGGTGTGGTCGCCGCCAGTGGGGGCAACCATGCCCAAGCGGTTGCCTGGGCCGCGCGCGAGGCTGGCGTGGACGCCCTGATCACCATGCCCCGCGCCACCGACCCGGAGCGCATCGCGGGGTGTGAGGCATTGGGTGCCAGGGTTGATCTATATGATGACATGGCGGCGGCCTTTGCCGCGATGAATGCGGCAGCGGCGCAGGGCAGGGTACTGATGCATCCGTTTGAAGCGGCGCATATGATCCTTGGATCAGCCGTTTGTGGGCGCGAATATCATTTGCAGGCCCCTGATATTGATACATTTGTTGTCCCCATCGGCGGGGGTGGCCTGATCAGCGGCATGGCCTGTGCGATCAAACAATCGCATCCAGATGCGCAGGTGATCGGCGTTGAACCCGAGGGGGCCGATAGCATGGCGCGCAGTTTTGCGGCGGGCGCGCCAGTGACGCTGGATCGGGTAAACACCATTGCTGATAGTCTGGGCGCGCCGCTCGCTATGCCACAAACCTTTGCCGTGGCGCGCGCGCATGTGGATCGGATCGTGCGGATCAGTGATGCGGCCATGCTGGACGCCATGAGACTTTATCAATCGAACCTGCGCATCACGGCTGAACCGGCCTGTGCTGCATCATTGGCGGCGATCCTTGGCCCATTGAAAGATGACCTTGCTGGGCGTCATGTAGGCATCATCGCCTGCGGATCGAATATCGGGTTGGATCGCTATCAGGCGCTGAACGCATCCCGTAATGCTGATTGAAGCGTCGGCACATCTGGCACGGGGGTCACAAATGACAGGATGTCTTCACCGGCAAAGCCCGAACCGACGACATGTTCCAACAACCCCTTCAACGGATCCCAGAACCCGTTGATATTCAGCAGATAGATCGGTTTGGCATGCAGGCCCAGTTGCCGCCATGTCAGCGCCTCGAAAAACTCGTCCAGTGATCCGGCCCCACCGGGGAGCACCACAACCGCATCGGCATTCATGAACATGACTTTCTTACGCTCATGCATGGTTTCGGTGATGACAAAGCTGTCCAGATCGCGTTTACCCACTTCCCAGTCCAGCAGATGGGTGGGGATAACCCCAAAGGTCGCACCACCGGCATCCTGCACCGCATTGGCAACGCGCCCCATCAGGCCGACATCACCGGCCCCGTAAACCAACCGCCAGCCATTGGTCGCCAGCATTTGCCCGGTATCAGCCGCCGCCGCCGCGTAGGCCGGATTGTCCCCGTCCCGGGACCCGCAATAAACACAGACAGAGTGAGCTGTTTTGACCATAACAAACGATTTCCTGAACAGAGGCGCTTTGACCGGTCATAGCGGGGTTGCTAAGGTGCCTCAACCATATGTCCGGGGCACGGCTACATATTGGTGACGCAAGGGGATCAGGCTTGACCGAGCAGACCACATCAAACGCGGGGCGCATCGCCTTTGGTGCCATCGTTGTGGCAGCTATCGGCATAGCTGTTTTCGTGTTTTTCCCCAGGCAGGCGCCAACGCCCGAACCCGCCCCCATAGCGCAAGCAGAACCGGTGGTTGAGGGCGCACCCGAAATGGTCGCAGAACCGGAACCCAAAGCCCCGCCTCCGCCGGTTTTTGATACGTTTCGGGTGGAGCCCGATGGTAGCATGGTCGTAGCTGGTCGCGCCCAGCCGGGGCAGGTTGTTGATATCATGCTCGCCGGTACAGCACTTGAACGGGTAACCGCCGATGGGTCGGGCAGTTTCGTGGCCTTTCCGATGGCAGGTTTGTCTGATCAGCCGCGCAAGCTGAGCCTGCTGGCCGATCCTGACGGGGAGGCTGTCGCGTCCGAGACCAGCTTTATCGTGGCCCCGATCATCGCGCCGCAACCGACCCTTGTGCAACCGGCGGAACCGGCGGCACCTGATGGGCCGGTGGCGGAGGCCGCGCCGGAATTGGATCTGGCCGCCGATAGTGGAAGCGTAACGCTACCCTTGCCGGACCCCGCCGTGGCGGATGCAGTGCCGCAATCGCCCACCGTGCTGCAGGCGGACGCGGATGGCATTACCGTCGTTCAATCCACCCCGAGCCCCACAGCGCAGGTCGTCAGCCCGAATGTGGCATTGGATGCGATCACCTATGATCCCCAGGGCGAGGTGCAGCTATCGGGCCGTGCTGCAGGCGACGGGGCTGTGCAAATCTATCTGGATAACGAACCAGTATTGACCTCTCCGGTGGAAGCTGGCGGCGACTGGCGGATCGATCTGCCGGACGTCGATACCGGCCTTTATACATTGCGCATTGATGAGGTGGACGCGGCGGGCGACGTCGTATCGCGGATCGAAACCCCGTTCCGGCGTGAGGAGGCGGAGGATGTTGCCGCTGTTCTGGCCGAAGAAACCTCACAAGACGGTTTTGACGTGGCCGTGCGGACGGTGCAGCCAGGTTCCACACTTTGGGCAATTGCCGAGGAAAACCTTGGCGGCGGTGTGTTTTATGTTGAGGTGTTCGAAGCCAATCGCGATCTGATCAAGGATCCTAACCTGATCTATCCCGGTCAGATCTTTCGCATCCCCGAAATGCCCGAATAAGTACCCCGGGTCTGGTCAACCGGTGGACAGCACCCTAGGTAAGGGGGCTGTTAGCCGGAGTTCCCAATGCGTCGCCTTCCCAAATCTGCTGCCAATCTTGACGATGCCCAGGTGCAGGGCATGGGCGTGATCAAGCGTGTTGTGCCCTATCTGTGGCCAGAGGGGCAGGGATGGGTCAAACGCCGGGTGGTCATCGCGCTGCTGGTCCTGATCTTTTCCAAAGTTATCGCCGTGACGACGCCGCTGTTCTACAAACAGGCGGTGGATGCGCTGGCACCTGACGGGGCCAGTGCGGCGACATTCCTGGGGTTGGGTGCGGTTGGTCTCACTTTGGCTTACGGCATGGCGCGACTGATGACCGTCGGTTTTCAGCAATTGCGTGACGTGGTCTTTACCAAGGTTGGCCAGCGCGCCTTGCGCCAATTGGCGTTAGAGACGTTCACCCATATTCACCGCCTTTCGATGCGCTACCACATCACCCGCAAAACCGGCGGGCTGTCGCGGATCATTGAACGCGGGGTCAAGGGTGTCGATTTTCTGCTGCGGTTCCTGTTGTTCAGCATGGGGCCACTGGTGCTGGAACTTCTGATGATCTCGGTCATTTTGTTTTTTCTGTTTGATGTCTGGTACTTGGCGGTCGTGGTGCTGACCATCGCGCTTTATGTTTGGTTCACGTTCAAGGTGACCGAATGGCGGGTCCGTATCCGCAAGGAAATGAATGACCAGGATACGGATGCGAACCAGAAGGCCATCGACAGCCTGCTGAACTTTGAAACGGTCAAGTATTTCGGGGCCGAGAAGTGGGAATCCGACCGCTACGACAATGCGATGGCGCAATATGAAAACGCGGCCATCCGCACCAATTATTCACTGGCCTTTCTGAATTTCGGCCAATCCGTTCTGATCACCGGTGGATTGGTTGCCGTCATGGTGATGGCCGCTATTGGGGTCCAGCGCGGCGATCTGACCGTGGGCGATTTTGTGATGGTCAACGCCTATATGATCCAGATCACCATGCCCCTGAATTTTCTGGGCACGGTCTATCGCGAGATCAGGCAGGCCCTGATTGATATGGGCGATATGTTCGATCTGCTGGGCCAACCGGCAGAGGTGCAGGACAAATCCGATGCTGCTGCCCTACAGGTCAATGGAGGGCAGGTGGCCTTACGCGATGTTGTCTTTGGTTATGACGCCGCGCGCCCGATCCTGAAGGGGATCAATCTGGATGTGGCGCCGGGGCAAACGGTGGCGATTGTCGGCTCTTCGGGGTCGGGCAAATCCACCATCGGGCGGCTGTTGTTCCGGTTCTATGATGTGAATGACGGCGCGCTGCTGATCGATGGTCAGGATGTGCGGGATGTGACGCAAGACAGCTTGCATGCGCAGATTGGCGTGGTCCCGCAGGATACTGTCCTGTTCAACGATACGGTGCATTATAACATCGCCTATGGGCGGCCGAGCGCGTCAGAGGATGAGATTATCGCCGCCGCCAAAGCCGCTAAAATCCATGATTTCATCAGCAGCTTGCCCGATGGGTATCAGACGACGGTGGGCGAACGCGGGTTGAAGCTGTCAGGTGGTGAAAAGCAGCGGGTTGGAATCGCGCGAACACTGCTGAAAAACCCGCCGATTCTGTTGTTGGACGAGGCGACATCGGCGCTGGATACCGAGACAGAGATGGAAATTCAGGCAGAGCTGAAAGCGATGGGTGAAGGGCGGACCGTCATCACGATTGCCCACCGTCTATCCACCATCGCGGATGCAGATCGCATCGTGGTGTTGGAAGACGGGGTCATCGTCGAAGAGGGCAAGCATGATGATTTGCTAGCCCGCGAAGGCCGCTATGCGCATCTGTGGAACCGGCAGTCGGAAGAAGAGCCTGTCGCCTGACAATTGGTGTCAGCAGACATGCGCAGGCTGATTGCCAACCGCTTGTGCCCTCGGTAGGGTTGTCGCGTTCCAACGTTCGGAGTCCCCTGATGTCTATGTTTCGCGCAGCCCTTATCCTGGGGCTATTGTCTGCTGTCGGTCCGTTTGCGATTGATATGTATCTGCCAGCCATGCCTGCGATTGCGGCGGGGCTGGATGCGGATGTTGCGACGGTGCAGTTGACGCTGATCTCTTATTTCGTGGCCTTTGGTATCGCACAACTGGTCTATGGCCCCTGGGCGGATCAGTCCGGGCGCAAGCTGCCGTTATATGTGGGGCTCACGATTTTTGTGGCGGCCTCGGTCGGCTGTGCCATGGCGCCCACAATTGGCTGGCTGGTCGCGTTCCGGGCTTTGCAGGGGATTGGCGGCGCCGTGCTGATGGTGGTACCGCGCGCAGTGATCCGGGACATGCATACCGGCACCGCGGCGACCAAGCTGATGGCGATGGTCATGCTGGTTATTTCGGTCTCACCCATGCTTGCGCCACTAGCCGGTAGCGGTTTGATCGCGCTGGGCGACTGGCGGTTGATTTTCTGGGTGTTATGCGTGGCAGCAGCGTTGAGCTTTGTTCTGACAGCAACAGCATTGCCCGAGACGCTGGCAAAGGCAGATCGCATTCCCGTCAATCTGGCTAACCTTTGGCGGGGGACAAAGGTGCTGATGCGCGATCCGGTCTTTATGGGGCTGACATTCATCGGCGGGTTTGGTTTCGCCAGCTTCATGGTGTTCATCGCCAGCGCATCATTCGTCTATACCGGGCAATTCGGGCTTAGCCCGACAGGGTTCAGCGTCGCCTTTGCGATCAACGCCATCGGATTTTTTGCGGCCTCTCAGGTTGCCGGACCACTGGGTGAACGTATCGGTATCCTGCCGGTGATCCGCTGGGCAGTCATCGGGTTTGCGGCCTTTTCGATCCTGTTGCTGCTGATTGGTCTTGCAGGCTTTGCCACGCTGCCGGTGATCATCGCGGGGCTGTTCATGGCCAACGCCTGCCTTGGCCTGATCATTCCCACGACGATGGTGATGGCGCTTGATCCGCACGGTGAAATCGCGGGCCTTGCTTCATCGCTTGGGGGAACGTTGCAGATGGTGACAGGCGGGGTGATGGTTGTGACCACCGGGTTGTTCTTTGACGGCACTGCGGTGCCAATGATCGCGGCAATCGCGCTTTGTGCCGTGTTGGCGCTGGTGCTGGCATTGCGCACCCTGACGGTGATGAACCGCGCCAGCATGGGCGCGGTTCAGGGTTGATCTACTCTGCCGCCTGCAATGGCTTGGTCAGTTTCAGCGGTGGCAGTGCCTCGTCATCTTCTGTCCAGACGAAGTCAGGCAGCTTGTTGGTGCGTCGCGCCTGACGCGACAGCGCCCAATCGCGCGCCGCCCGGCTGCTGCGGCCCATGGACAGCTTGGCCAGCAATTGTGCGAACCACTGCGCATAGGTTACGATCCAGACCCGGACCGCCAGCATTGACGGGGTAAAGACCAGCGTCAGCACCGTCGCGATCCCAAGTCCAAAGACAACGGCGGTCGCCAGCTGTTTCCACCAAAGCGAGGTGGGACTGTCGATCGAATAACCCCCGTTCATGAAATCAAGGCTTAGCCCGAACATCATGGGGGCCAGACCGGCCATGGTTGTGATTGTCGTCAACAGCACAGGACGAATCCGATCTTCGGCGGTGCGCGTGATCGCCTCTGTCCGAGGCATGTATTGGCTGTATTCCTGATAGGTGTCGATCAGGATGATATTATTGTTCACCACAATTCCCGCCAAGGCGACAATCCCCGTTCCGGTCATGATGATCGAAAACGGCTGATCCATGACCAGCATCCCCACCAGTGACCCGGCAGTGGACATGACGACGGCCAGCAGCACCAGAACCGCATTATAGAAGCTGTTGAACTGTGCCAGCAGGATGATGAACATCAGCCCCAGCGCACCTGAGAAAGCAACCTGCAGGAAGGCACCGGATTCGGCCTGATCTTCCTGATCGCCGGTCCATTCCCAACTGATGGAATTGGCAAAGGGCGATGTTTCAAGCCACTCGGTCAGCAGCGTGATCCGCTCATTGGGGTTGATCAGCGCCTCGGTCACTTTGCCATCGTCAATTGCAGCGACAAGTGACGCCATGGTCGTATCACCCTGCAGGTTAACGACATCATATTTGCCGATCCCGCTGGCGGTCTCATCCGTGACAAGGGCTGTGGCGATGATTTGTTCATCCGCGACCAGGCTTACCAACCCGTTGGCTACACCTGCCTTCACATCGAAATAGCGTTTTTGATCAACGCGGTCGATCTGCGCCAGTTTTTCAACCGGGGTGCGGGTGATAAAGTTGGACAGCGGGATCAGCCCCTGATTTGTCCGCACTCGCAGGCTATCAAGGGTCGACAGCACGCGGTCCTGTTCTGGCAGGCGCACGCGAATTTCAATCTCTTCGTCGGAACTGTCGACGCGCATGGTGTCCAGCAGGATACCCCGCGTGACCATCTGCACCATGGCACCCACGCTGGCGACATCCGCGCCGTAACGGCCAGCTTTTTCCACATCTACGTCAATCTGCCAGTCGATACCGGGCAGGGGCAGCGAATCCTCGATCGTGATCAGACCCGGGGTCTGGTCAAACTGCGCGCGTGCCAGGCTGGTGGCGGCCCGCAGCTCTTCCCAATTGTCGCTTTTCAGGCGCAGATGCACAGGTTTGGCAGAGGCTGGGCCGCGGGACAGGTTCAGAATTTCGAACCGGATGCCCGGGATCGTGGCCAGATCAGCCTCCAGGTCCGCGATCACCTGATCACCATCAAAGGCGGGATCAACTTGCGTGCTGGTCCAAGGAATGAACCCGAGCAATCGCGAGCGCTGCGACACGGTTGGCCGTTCTTCCCATGGGATCAGTTCCAACTGAATCTGGCCAACAGCATCGGCTGGGCCTTCGGCACCGCCGGTGTTGGAATCAAGCCCGCCACTGCCCGCAAAGGAAAACACGCTTTCGATGCCGGGCTGCGCCAGCGCCTTTTCTTCGGCCTGTCTAAGCAGTTCATCTTTTTCCATCAGACTCAGGTTGCCCCGTGCTTGCACATAGACAATCGCCTGCTCGGGCTCTGATTCAACAAAGAATTCGACCCCGTTATTGTTGGCCCCGTAATAGCCAAAGACCGAAATGACGGTAAAGATCACACCACCGACAGCGACCAGCGGCATAATCGGGTTGCCGACGATGAAATGCATCAACCGCCCGAATGGCGATCTGCGATAGCCCGCCTTGATCCGCTTTGCCTCGCGGTTCAGCCGGACCGACCCCATGACGATGGACAGCATGAATGCACCAGCCAAGAACAGGAACATGCCCGGCAGCGATGACATCAACCCATCGGTCTGCACCGCCTCACCTGACAGGTAAGCGGGGTTCAGCGTCAGCATCGCACCGGTGAAGACAACCATAACCGCAGGGACCAGCAAACCCGCACGAATGACCCATGGCAGCCGCGCGCGCAGCACGGCAGAAGCATTGCCAAACAAGCGGCTCATCCGGCCGGTGACCCCACCCATAACAAGCAGATAGATCAGGGCCACAACCAGTGAGGCGCAAAGCACAAAGATCAGTGTGACGGGCAGCATTCCCATGAATTGCCCTGGAATACCCGGCCAGAACAGCATCGGCAAAAACGCGCATAGCGTCGTCGCGGTGGACGAGATGATGGGCCAGAACATGCGTTGTGCCGCCTCGACATAGGCGTGCATTGGCCCCGTGCCTTCGCGAATACGTTTGTCGGCATATTCAACGACGACAATCGCCCCATCGACAAGCATACCAACGGCCAGAATCAAGCCGAACATAACGATGTTGGAAATCGTAATCTCCATCACGGCGAGCAGGGCAAAACACAAAAGGAATGATGTCGGGATCGCAAAACCCACCAACAGGGCAGGGCGGGTGCCAAGGGCGGCGAGCACGACGATCATCACCAGCGCGATCGCCGTCAGCACAGAGCCTTCCAATTGGCTGACCATGGACGCCACGTTGCGCGATTGGTCATTGGATGTGCCAACTTCAATGGCGGCCTGCAACTCGGGGGACCATCCTGCGCGCTCTTCTTCCACTACGTCGCGGATCAGCGCACTTGTGTCGATCAGGTTGAAACCTTTGCGTTTGACCACCTGCAAGGCCACCGTGTTGACCCCGTTAAACCGGGCCGTACCTGCCCGATCTTCGAATGTCAGGCGAATGGTTGCCAGATCACCAAGCGTGATGACCCGGTCGCCATTGGTCTTGACCGGCAGGTCATAAACATCCTGCGCTTCGTTGAACGAAGATGGGATCTTGACCGCAAATGTTCCCTGATCTGTTTCCACCTCACCAGCGGCAATCAGCAGGTTGTTGTTCGTCACGACACCGATCAATTCGCCTGCCGTGACGTTATACGCCTCTAGCCGCAACGGGTCGATCACGACTTCCAGCATTTCATCGCGGGTGCCGGCCAAACCGGCTTCCAGCACCGCATCCAGCCCCTCGATGCGATCCTGCAAATCCTTGGCCACCCGGATCAGGGTGCGTTCGGGCAGTTGCCCGGTCAGGTTCACGATGATGATGGGGAATTCGGAAAAGTTGATCTCGTTGATCGAATACTGATCAGCGCCGTTTGGAAACTGCGCCTCCGCATTATTCATCGCTGACCGGATATCGGCCAGAATTTTGGTCTTGTCCCAGCCGAATTCGAATTCCAGCGCGACACCGGCATAGCCTTCGGCGGCTGTTCCGGACATGGTTTTCAAGCCATCCAGATCGGACAGTTCGGTTTCCATCGGCTTGACAAGCAAGGTTTCGCTATCAGCGGCGGAAATGCCGGGAAAGGGGACCGAGACGAAGATTGCGGGGATTTCGATATCGGGCTCGCCTTCCTTTGGCAGCCCGACATAGGCCATGCCGCCGGCAAGGATGGACAGTGCAATGAAAGCCATGACCATCCGGGCGCGCGAGGCGGCCCAATCGACTAATCCAGTCATCCTTTTGCCTCCGCAAATGTCGGTGTGACGCGGACGCCATCAGTCACGAATTCCTGTCCAACTGTGATGATATCAACCTCATCGGGCAGATCGGTCACCCAAACGCCCTCGGCTGTGTCGCGCAACAAGGTGACGGGCAGGAAGCTTGCGATGTTGTCGGTGTCAATCGTGCGGACGCCCAGCACACCTTCGTCATCCAGCGTCAGCGAGGATTGGGCGATCAGGTGGGCGGTACGCCCTTCGGCGGCCACCAGCATTTCCACCGTGCGGCCATCGCTGATTGCCAGATCGTCATTGGCAACCTCTGCCTCGACCCGGAAGGTGCGTGTTGTTTCATCGGCACTGCGGGACACAAACGTCACCCGGCCTTGCACCTCTTCACCCGTGGTCAGACGGGCACCGGCAATCGCGCCGACATCAACCTTGCTGACATCTGCCTCGGGTACAAAGCCGACCAGCTTGATCGGATCAAGTTGTATGATCGTCGCACAAGGCGTGCCCGGCTGCATCAGCGATCCCAATTCTGCGGTATCTGTCTCCAATAAGCCAGAGAAGGGGGCGGTGATAGTCAGGCGTTCAATTTCGCGCTCTGCAGAGGCGACAGCGGCCGCCGCAGCCTCGATCCCGGCCTGTGCGGATGCGACGCCTGAATTGGCCCTTTGGACACCTGCATTTGCAGCATCCATGGCCGCCTGCGCGCTGACAAGGCGGGTTTCAGACGCGAAACCATCCTGGGAAAGCTGCTGTGCGGCATTGAGGTTGATTTCGGCCTCACGCACCCGGGCCACAGCTTCCGCAACCGAGGCCTGGGCTTCAGGAACGCGCCCTTCGGCTTCGGTCAGGCGGGCCCGTGCTTCAGCGAGTGAAGCAGCCCGCGTGCCCGGATCCAGCGTGCAAAGCTCTTCGCCTGCATTGATAAAGGCGCCTTTGCGCAGGGGTTCAGAGATGACGAGGCCGGAGGTTTCTGAAGCCACAGTGACCTGACGCGCAGCTTCGGTCCGGCCACGCAGGATGACCGCGCTGTCAATCGTTTGCGCCACAGACCGGATGGCAACGACTGCGACGCCCGATGCGGTATCGGCAGTCACTTCGGGTGCATCGGCGGTGGCTTCTACTGTGTCTGTGGGCGCGGCACTGTCAGCATCAGCCGATTTTGCGAAACCGATCAACGTGTCGCGTTCAAACACATATAGAAACAGAACGGCGGATACGATGATTGCGGTAATGATCGGTATGATTTTCATAGCGCGGCCTCTTGGGTACATTACAGGTGTGTAATGCCATATATCTGGACGTGACTTGTTACGGTGTGATCGCGCAGGCGGATCACTTTTCAAACTAAACCATTCAGTTCACTTATACAGTCTTCTGCGCCTCACGCAAGGTCACTTTTCTGCGTTGCCGCATCATGCTGACATCCGGGTTTGCAGTCTGCCCTTGTCGACACCGCAAGCTTCAAGATATGTACGCCAAAACAGCATGACGCATCCTGCGATCATAGGGGGCCGCATTGAGCAATACTGACAGCTTTATTGATGAAGTCGCAGAAGAAGTCCGGCGCGACAAGCTATATGGCTATCTGCGCCGCTATGGCTGGATTGCGGTGGCTTTGGTCCTGCTGATCGTCGGCGGGGCGGCCTGGAACGAATACCGCAATGCGCAAACCCGCGCGGCTGCCGAAGCCACAGGTGACGCGCTGCTAGAAGCGCTTAATCAGGATGACATGGCGGCGCGTGCCGCAGCCATCACGCAGATCGGGACGGACGGGCCAGCTGCGGCTGTGACCGCCCTTTTGACGGCGGCCACCCAGCAGGAAGCTGGGCAGATTGATGCCGCTGCGGCGACACTGGCCGCACTTGCGACAAATCAGGATGTGCCGGCGGAATATCGCGATCTGGCGGCGTTCAAATCGGCCATGCTGCCGTCGGATGATGCAGCTGCCCGGATGCTGGCGCTGGAACAACTGTCCCAGCCGGGGCAGCCATTTCGACTGCTGGCATTGGAACAGATCGCCTATGTCAAACTGGGCGACGGTGATCGCGATGCGGCTGTTACAACATTGCAAAATATTGTTGAAGATGCCGCCGTCAGCCGGGGCTTGCGAGACCGGGCACAAACACTGATGGTGGCGCTGGGCGAACCGATCCCAGAGCCCGAGACAGAGTAACATGCGATTGGACCGGACGTGACTGGCACAAAAATTCTTGGCGCAAGCCTCGCCCTCGCCCTTTTGGCGGCTTGTGGGGAAGAAGACGTAATCCTGCCGGGTGAACGTTTCGCCCTGCGCGACACCCCTGTCTTTGTGAACGAGGCGCGCGGGGTCAACCTGCCTGCGGCACGGGCCAATGCCGACTGGACCCATCGCAATGGTGGCGCGGATCACCTGATTACCCACCCCGCATTGGGCAATAACCTGACAGAGGTTTTTGCTGTTTCAATCGGTCAGGGTGACAGCCGTAGGGCGCGGATCACCGCTGATCCGGTTGTCGCTGGTGGGGTGATCTATACGCTTGATGCGCGCGCGACAGTCACCGCAACATCAACCGCGGGCCAGACGCTGTGGTCGCGCAATCTGACGCCCGGGCGGGACAACCCGACCGATGCGTCTGGCGGCGGGATCTCCGTGGCTGGTGGGCAGGTTTATGTTACGACCGGCTTTGGCGAAATCAGCGCCCTTGATGCCGCGTCTGGGACAGTCCGTTGGGTGCAGGATCTGGATGCGCCTGCGATGTCGCCACCGACGATCAATGGCAATCTGGTCTATGTTGTTGCACGCAACAGCGTGGCGCTTGTGCTTGATACCGCCACCGGGCGGATCCAATGGCAAACAACCAGCAACCCATCGACCGCCAATTTCGCCAGCGGTGCGGCACCGGCTGTTAATGGCGATATCGCCGTGTTTCCGTTTCCTTCGGGCGAGGTGGTTGGCACATTCCCGCAAGGCGGGCTGCGGCGCTGGGCGACATCGGTGACCGGTGACCGCCTTGGGCGGGCCGCATCATTGGTGACAGATATTGCAAGCGATCCGGTTATCACTGGAAACCGAGTTTATGTTGGCAATTTTGGTGGCCGGGTTGTCGCGCTTGAAGCCGCCAATGGCGATCGTATCTGGACAGCTGCCGAGGGGGCGATCAGCCCGGTTTGGCCGGTGGGCGATGCGGTCTTTCTGATCAACGACATCAACGAGCTGGTCCGGCTTGAGGCAAACACAGGTCAGCCGGTCTGGCGGATTCCGCTGCCCGGTCTCGTGGAAGGGCGCAGTTCCCGGCAAAAACGGGTCGTTGGGCATTATGGTCCGGTTCTGGCGGGTGGACGGTTGATTGTGTCCTCTTCTGACGGGCTGATCCGGCAATATGACCCGCGCTCTGGCGCACTGGTTGGCACCGTCGAAATTGCGGGTGGCGCGGCTTCGCATCCGGTTGTGGCCGGGCAGACCTTGTATGTCGTCAGCAAAGCCGGGCAATTGCACGCTTTTCGTTGATCCATTCTTGGTGTATCGGCGCAGGTCTAACGCGTCAGGAGCCGTAAGATGAGCTTTACCCTTGCAATTGTGGGGCGTCCCAATGTGGGCAAATCCACACTGTTCAACCGTTTGGTTGGCAAAAAGCTGGCTTTGGTCGATGACCAGCCGGGGGTGACCCGCGATCTGCGCGAAGGCGAAGGACGTATCGCCGACCTGCGCTTTACCGTGATCGACAGCGCCGGTTTGGAAGAGGCCACAGATGACAGCCTGCAAGGCCGGATGCGCCGCCTGACGGAACGCGCGGTTGAAATGGCCGATGTCTGTCTGTTCATGATCGACGCGCGGGCAGGGGTACTTCCAGCGGATGAGGTTTTTGCCGATATCTTGCGCAAGAAGAACGCCAATGTGATCCTTGCGGCTAATAAGGGCGAAGGCAAAGCGGCTGATGCGTCGATCCTTGAGGCTTACAGTCTTGGTCTGGGCGAACCGATCCGCATGTCGGCCGAACATGGCGAAGGCATGGGCGAGTTGATGGATATGCTGCGCCCCATCGCCGAAGAAACCGAGGAACGCGCCGCCGCCGATGCCCCAGAAGTTGATGTGGATGTCGGCGACGATGACGAAGATGCGGCCCGGGTTCCAACGCGGGCCAAGCCGCTGCAGATCGCGGTAGTTGGACGCCCCAATGCGGGCAAATCCACCCTGATCAACAAGATCATCGGTGAAGAGCGCCTGCTGACCGGGCCAGAGGCGGGAATCACCCGTGACGCGATTTCCGTCCAGCAGGATTGGGATGGCGTGCCGATGCGCATCTTTGACACTGCGGGGATGCGCAAAAGGGCCAAGGTTCAGGAAAAGCTTGAAAAGCTTTCAGTGTCTGATGGGCTGCGGGCGGTCAAGTTTGCCGAAGTGGTTGTTGTCCTGCTCGATGTTGAAATCCCGTTTGAACAACAGGACCTGCGCATCGCTGACCTTGCAGAACGTGAAGGGCGGGCCGTGGTTGTCGCCGTCAATAAATGGGATACCGAAGACGCCAAGCAGGAAAAGCTGAAAGACCTGCGGCAATCCTTTGAACGGTTGCTGCCGCAGTTGAAAGGCGCACCGCTGGTCACCGTGTCAGCCAAGACTGGCAAAGGGCTGGACAGATTACAGCAGGCGATCATGCGCGCGCATGAGGTCTGGAACCGGCGCGTGACCACCGCGCAGTTGAACCGTTGGTTGACCGGGATGCTGGAACAGCACCCGCCGCCCGCACCACAGGGCAAACGGATCAAGATGCGCTACATGACGCAGGTCAAGACACGCCCGCCTGCTTTTGTGGTGATGACATCACATCCCGACCTGGTCCCGGAAAGCTATAAACGCTATCTTATGAATGGTTTGCGGGTCGATTTTGACATGCCCGGTACGCCGATCCGGCTGTTTCTGCGCGATCAGGGCGACAAGAACCCTTACAAGGACAAAAAGTCGTCACAACCTTCGCGGCTGTCAAAGCACCTCAAGAAAGGGCCGTCCGACCGCTAGCGCGTTGTTGGGCGATCAAACCCAGCAACAGGGCAGCACCGGCTGCGGCAATAGCTGAAATCATCATATTTTCAGTGCCGTTGGCCACGATGATGGCGACCAAGGCCCATATTACGGTCACCCCATAAGGCGCTGAGCCGGTCCGGTAGGTGATGACGCTTGCCGCGACAAGGGCCCCGATAATCCCCAGATATGCCCAGCCCATCGCATCGGTCAGCACGCCATATCCCGCCGCTGTACTACCCAACGACACGAAAGAGGCCGCCGTCAGCCACCCGGCATAGATGCCGACCGGTACGGCAAAGAACCAGTAATCGCCGCGCGGTGCCTGAAACAGCGCAACAATCGCGCCAATCGCCATCACAAAGATCAGGATGGTGGCCCAGACCGCGCTGCTATTGGCCACCGCCAGCCATGGCGTCCCCACCAAAAGGCTGATGATTAAGGCCGGGCGGGCACGATCCCAGGCACGATCCCCCGCACGTTTCCACAGCCCAAAACCCGCCGAGATCACAAGCCAGGCATAGATCAACCCCCAGATCGCAAATGCATACCCGGCTGGCTGAACCGGGGGTGCGATCTGCGGAATGGGCAGCTGATCAGCCCGGAAGCCGCTGAACGGATCGGTCAGCAAAGGCGAGGTCACGAATGTGACGGTGAACAAGGCGGTCAGGATGGCTTTGATGTATGTCATGACAGACGAACTATGACGAATGCCAACCGGTTCCACATCAAATGCGATAGTGTGGATTTGCTGACTTGTCGCAACCAAGGTGATGGTGCAGCATAAGCTATTGAATTTTGGGGTTTGGGATGAAGCGTATTGCCATATTTATCGACGGCACCTGGAACCGGCCAGATGCTGAAAACCCAACGAATGTAGTCCGGCTGTCACGCTGTGTTTACGCCCATGATGGCGATGGGAATGTACAACAGGTGATCTATTCGCCCGGCGTGGGGTCGGGACGCGGCAACAACTGGTTGGGGCGGCGGATGGATCGTGTCTTTGGTGGCGCGCTTGGCTGGGGCCTGACCGATATCATCGAAGACACCTATCGCAATCTGATCTTTGCCTATGAACCGGGCGACGAAATCTACATCTTTGGTTTCTCGCGTGGCGGTTTTGCTGCGCGATCACTGGCCGGGCTGATCCGGTGTTGCGGCATCCCGCCCCGGCGCCATATTGGCCGCATCCCAGAGGCCATGGCCCGTTACATCAGCCGTGACAAATCAACCCATCCCGAAGATCCTTCGAGCTACGCATTCCGCGAAGAATTTGCCCCGGATACCGCCACCAGCGCCAAGGAATTTAAATGGCGGATTGATCGCGGGGATACCCGGGCGATCCGTCTGACACTGGCTTATCTGGGCATCTGGGATACAGTCAAAGCCTTGGGCATTCCCGCCTTCTTGCCGATGGCCGCACGTTTCAACGACAAATACACGTTCCATGATGCACAGTTGAGCTCGTCCGTCATTGCAGCACGCCATGCGATTGCGATTGATGAACGGCGGATCACCTTTCCATCTTCGCCATGGGACAATATCGACGATCTGAATGCCAGGGCAGGCAACCCCAAAGTACCGCCATTTTCGCAGCAATGGTTTCCGGGCAATCATGGTTCGGTCGGGGGCGGCGGGGCGCGGGTGGGTCTGTCATCTGTAGCACTGCACTGGATAGCACAAGGTGCCCAGCAGGCCGGTTTGAACCTGTCATGGACTGAATTTGATCATGTCGCCCAGCGATTTGCCCCCGCGATCGATGATCTTGATAATAAGTTTGGTCCGGTGGGCGTGTCCGGTCTGCTATTGAACACGATCAAGGCGTCGCGCAGCGGCCCCAAAGAGGTTGAAAACCTTTCCGTTGCGGCCTTCGACCGAGTGGTGGGCGATCCAAACTATGACCCGGAAACGCTGAATTTTGTTCTTGATGACCTGCGGGGCAAACCGGCAAGCGCGACGGCGGCGATCCGCGATTTGCTGGTTGCCCAGGATGGCGGCCCCACCCATGAGGTCGGATCAACGCTGCGACCCCGCCATTGGGAGCCGCCGCGCGATGCCCCGCTGGCCGAAACTAGGCCAAAGATCCTTCAGCCGTAATCCGCGTCTTGCCCCGCAGGTAAGAATGCAGGACAGCGGGCAGATTGACCGATCCATCTTCTTGCTGACCGTTTTCAACGACCGCAATCAAGGCACGGCCAACGGCCAACCCGGATCCGTTGAGCGTATGCACAAATTGCGGCTTTCCACCTTCAGCGGGTTTGTAACGCGCGTTCATACGGCGCGCCTGATAATCGCCTGCAACGGACACAGATGCGATTTCGCGATAGGTTTTCTGCCCGGGCAGCCAGACTTCAATATCATGGGTCTTGCGCATGCCCGCGCCCAGATCGCCGGTACACAGGATGACTGTGCGATAGGGTATTTCCAGCTTTTCCAGCACCGCCTCGGCGCATTTGGTCATGCGCTGATGTTCGGCATCGCTATGTTCTGGCGCGGTGATGCTGACCATCTCGACCTTTTCAAACTGGTGTTGACGCAGCATGCCGGATGTATCCCGTCCGGCAGATCCGGCCTCAGACCGGAAACACTGGGTATGAGCGACATAACGGCGGGGTAGATAGCTTTCCTCGATCGTCAGGCCGTTGACGATATTGGTCAGCGTGACCTCGGCCGTCGGGATCAGCCACCAGCCATTGGTGGTCTGATAGCTGTCTTCACCGAATTTCGGCAGTTGCCCGGTGCCATACATCATTTCCTCGCGGACCAGCACCGGGGTAATGGTCTCGGTCAGCCCGTGTTCTTCGACATGCAGATCAAGCATGAATTGCGCCAATGCGCGGTGCAGGCGCGCAACAGCGCCAGATAACAGGACAAAGCGGCTGCCCGATAACTTGGCTGCCGTTTCGAAATCCATGCCCGGACGAATGCCGGGGATGTCGTAATGCTCCAGCGGATCAAAGCTGAAATTAGGCACGCTGCCATAACGATGAATTTCGACATTGTCGTCTTCATCATTGCCCGCGGGGACATCATCAGCGGGCAGGTTGGGGATACCCATCAGCAGATCGGTCAACCGGGCATCTTCACCTTTGGCCTCTTCGTTCAGGGCGGCGATCTGGGCCTTTTTTTCGGCAACCAGCCCGCGCAACCGTTCAAATTCGGCCTCATCACTGCGGCCTTTGGCAGCACCAACTTCCTTGGCGGCTTTGTTTGCCTCGGCCTGGGCCGTTTCGGCGGCCAGAATCTTGGCGCGTCTCGCCTCATCCAGGGCCAGAATCTCGGACGACATTGCATCAATCCCACGGCGAGACAGGGCTGCATCAAAAGCAGCAGGGTTGTCGCGGATGGTGCGGATATCATGCATGGGTCCGGTCCTTTTGGTGTTTCAGGTGGCGTTCATATGCCCGATTGCGCGGGCTTAGTGAACTGCAATCTGCGTTCGCGATGTGAAAGCTGCTGTGGTGGAAGAAAAAAGCAATTATGTGAACCAGGTCAAAATAAAGTTCACATTTTGTTCTAATTCAAACCATTTGTAAACGCCTGCTGCCTAAAACCGCGCTCAGCGACCAGAAGGAGCGTTAGGTGTTTAAAAAACAATTGCCGCATGGCCACATGTCAAACGTAACGATTGCCTTGTTATTTCTGGCAAATCCTTTGGCGGCACAAAACCTGTCCTTCGGCAGCTTTGAAGGCTACGCCAGCAGTTTTTCCAACGATTTTATCGGTGATGGCCATGATCGGTGGCGCAGCGCATCTTATCAGGGGTCGCTTTTCTATGGGCTGGGGCAGGGCGGTTTGGCCGACCGGCTGGAAGTGCGGGCCAGGGCAGAGATTGTATCGCCCTGGACCCGCGCCAAACAGCCCAATGTCGACAGGCCATATGTGACGGCCATTGGCATCGGCATTTTTGGACATAATCAGTTTGGTGGTTTTCAGACCAGCGCGGGGGTCGAAGTGCTTAGCATTGGCAGCGAAACGCCATTGGCGGATTTGCAGGCGGCGGCGCATGCCGGTCTCGATCTGGAAAACAGTTTCGAACTGGGTGGTGAAAACCAAGAGGTCGCGGATAGTGAGGTTGCATTCGGATTTTCCACCGAAATCGCCTATCAATTGCCGCTTGGCGAAAACGCGGCGATCCGGCCCTTTGTCGTTTTGTCGGGTGGCGCTGAACAGGTTGGCACCGTTGGTGCAGATATCCTGATCGGCGATATCGCGTCGCAAACCATCTGGGCACGCGACGTCACCACCGGGCGGCTGACATCGCCGCATGCGGATCAGGCCGAAGGGATCAGTTTTGTTGCCGGTTGGGACACCAGCAGGGTCGAATCGTCCTATTTGATTGCCGACGAAAGCAGCGCTGTTTTGCTGCCCGAACGCAGCAGGGCGCGGGCAGGCATACAGTTCAATGGTGCGATGGGCGACATCTTTTTCGGGCAAGCATGGTTTTCAGAGGAATTCGAAGGCCAGGTCGAAGGGCAACGGGTTGGTATGTTGTCGATTTCGTTCGTTTTCTAGCAATACACCGCAGATCTGAGAACAGGCCGCATTGCGGCCTTTCAGTGTTCCTGTGTCCGCCACAGCGAAAACCATAAAACTCCAGCCCGCCGGATTGGAATTTCCGCGGCATCTGCCTGAACCTCGTCAGCGCTTGCTTTCCGTCTCTTCCCCCCCCATATCAGGCCAAACCGTGTTGCCATCTGGTTGACCGGACAATAATGTGCCGCGACTTTGCGCTGCCGCTGACCGACAAGGGATAGAGAATGAGACCTGCCGACCTGATTTTGCTACTCGTGATCTTTGCGATCATGTATTTCCTTCTGATACGCCCGCAACAAAAGAAACTCAAAGAACACCAGGCTCTGCTGGCCGGTCTGCGCCGTGGTGACCAGGTTGTCACCCAAGGCGGCGTGATCGGCAAGATCGTCAAGGTCAAAGATGACAGCAACGAAGTCGAAGTTGAAATCGCCAAAGGTGTAAATGTCCGTGTGGTCAAAGCCACGATCACCACTGTCATGAACAAGACCGAACCGGCGAAATCCTAAACTGATGCTCAATATCTCTTTCGCCAAGCAGTTGATGATCTGGTTGACGGTCATCGTCGGCCTGACACTTGCGATGCCCAACGGGTTCTATGGCCGGGTAGAGGCGCATAACGACGCGCTTTCCAATCCCGAAGCCCTGCTTGCCGCAGGCGCCACCCCCATCGAAGTGGAAGAGATGGCAGCAGGCTGGCCTGAATTTCTGCCGTCCAGCCTGGTTAATCTGGGGCTCGATCTGCGCGGCGGCGCACATTTGCTGGTCGAGGTGCAGGTCGAGGACGTGCATGCGTCTACCTTGGAAGGGCTCTGGCCACAGGTGCGCGATGTCTTGGCGGCGGAACGGGACACAGTGGGTTTTGTGACCCGCGAGGACGGTCCCGATACCGAATTGCGTGTGCGGATTTCACAAACCACGGGGGCTGCAAGGGCACTGGAACTTGTGCGCGGACTTGGCCGCCCGGTCACGACATTCACAGGGGCGGCTGCCAGCAATATTGACGTGCGGATCGATGGGCCAATCCTGACCATCACAATCAGCGAAGCCGAAATGCTGGCCATGAATGAACGCACCATGGCACAATCGCTCGAAATCATCCGGCGCCGGATTGATGAGGTCGGCACGCGAGAACCCACGATCCAACGGCAAGGGGCAGAGCGGATTCTGGTCCAGGTCCCCGGCGTCGGTTCCGCAGATGAGATTATCGCACTTCTGGGTACAACCGCACAACTGACCTTCAATCCGGTTGTCGGATCGGCAGCCGATGCAGACCAATCGCCCGGCAGTGGCAATATTATCTATCCATCCGTCGATAATCCGGGCTCTTTCCTGATCGTCGAGCGCCGTCCGGTGGTGACAGGTGAAGATCTTGAAAATGCGCAGCTGGATTTTGACCAGAACGGGCGTCCTGCCGTGGCCTTCCGGTTCAACACCACGGCCGCACGGAAATTTGGCGACTACACGCTTGAAAACATTGGCTCGCCTTTTGCCATTGTGCTGGACAGCGAAATCATTTCGGCCCCCACTATCCAAAGCCATATCCCCGGCGGGTCCGGTATCATCACCGGTAACTTCACAGTGGAAGAGGCGACAAATCTGGCCGTTCTGCTGCGATCCGGTGCGCTTCCAGCAGAACTGACCTTCCTTGAAGAACGCACAATCGGCCCCGAACTGGGGCAAGACAGCATTGATGCGGGCAAGATCGCTTGTATCGTCGCGGGCATCGCCATTCTGATCTACATGTTCCTAAGCTACGGTCTGTTCGGTCTATTTGCCAACATCGCCCTGATCCTGAATGTCGGGATGATCTTTGGTCTGCTGAGTGCCGTGGGCGCCACGCTGACCCTACCCGGAATTGCCGGGATTGTGCTGACCATCGGCATGGCGGTGGACGCCAATGTGATCGTCTTTGAACGCATCCGGGAAGAGCTGAAAACCGCCAAAGGACCCGCCCGCGCGATTGAGTTGGGCTATGAAAAGGCGCTGTCTTCCATCATCGATGCCAATATCACGACCTTCATCACCGCGCTGATCCTGTTTTTCGCCGGGTCCGGCCCGGTCAGCGGCTTTGCGGTGACCCTGATCTTTGGTATCGCCACATCCGTGTTCACCGCGATTTTCGTAACCCGCTCGCTGATCGCGATCTGGTTTGCGCGCGCCCGTCCCAAGACAATCGAGGTTTGACATGCGCCTGAGACTGGTTCGCCAAGGCACCAAGATCGACTTTTTCCAACGCGCACGCCTATGGCTGGGCATTTCGCTGGTGATGATGGTCATCGCCTTCGGGTCATTCCTGATCCAAGGGCTGAATTTCGGCATCGATTTTCAGGGTGGCACAAGCATCCGGACCCAATCCGAACAGCCCGTTGATGTGGCCGCCTATCGCGCCGCATTGGAACCGCTGGAGCTGGGCGACGTGTCCATCACCGAAGTTTTTGATCCCAATTTCGACGAAAATCAACATGTCGCAATGGTTCGTATCCAAGCCCAGGAAGGCGACGAACGGATTGCGTCTGACACAATTCAGGCCGTGCAGTTTGCTCTCGCCGCTATGTTGGATAGTAGAGTATTTGTCGATGCCCCAAAAAACGAAACCGTGCAATCACGCGCCGAAGCGACCGCCGATCGTCTTGGGATATCCTTTGAACTGGCGGAGGCTGAGGGTCGCCAACGCTACGTTTTAGACCACGGGATGGAACGGGAAACTGTGATTGCCTTTGGTGATGGCGTGAACGGCGCGGTCCCCAATTCTTCGGTAGGGATTTCATATGAAGCGATTTCCTTCCCATCCGTGGAATCTGTCGGCCCAAAAGTCTCGGGCGAGTTGATCCAGACCGCCGCCATCGCCGTCGCATTGGCAGTATTGGCCATCCTTGCCTATATCTGGCTGCGTTTCGAATGGCAGTTTGCCGTGGGCGCGGTGCTGGCCCTAACCCATGACGTGATCCTGACCATCGGTATCTTCTCCGAACTGCAGATAAAGTTCGATCTGGCCATTATCGCGGCCTTGCTGACCATCGTCGGTTACTCGATCAACGACACGGTGATCGTGTTTGACCGGGTCCGCGAGAACCTGCGCAAATACAAGAAAATGGACCTCAAAGAGGTGCTGAACCTGTCCATCAACGAAACCCTGTCGCGCACCATCATGACATCTGTCACCACATTACTGGCTTTGGTGTCACTTTTCGTGTTGGGTGGCGATGTGATCCGGGGCTTTGTCTTTGCGATGATCTGGGGTGTGCTGATCGGGACCTATAGTTCGATCTTCGTGGCCTCTGCAATCCTGCTGGTCCTGGGCGTCAAGCGCGACTGGTCGAAGAAAGACCCATCTGCGGGCACCCGCTACGGCCATATCGACACCTGAAGGGGCAAACCATGCGCCTGAACGAGATTGACTATGATGACAGCGTGCCAATCGACGGCTATGGCCCCGGTTTTTTTCGGGTGGGCGGTACGCGGATTGACGGGCCGATTGCGGTTTTTCCAACTGGGGTGAAAACCTGGGGCGGTTTTGCCGATACCGAAACGATCCTGGCGCAGGCCGATAAAATCGACGTGGTCTTCATCGGCACCGGTGCTGAAATCGCGCATCTGCCTGCCGCATTTCGCGACGTCTTTGATAATGCTGGCGTTGGCGTCGAACCGATGGCGTCCCCCGCCGCTTGCCGTACCTATAACGTGTTATTGTCCGAGGGGCGGCGCGTGGCCGTGGCCCTGATCCCGGTCTAGCATGCTGCGGGTGACCGGCCTGACATGCGCGCGGGGTGGTTTGCCTGTCCTCAGCAATGTCAGTTTCACGGTTCCAGCGGGCGAGGTGTTGATCCTGCGCGGTGCCAACGGGATCGGCAAGACGACCCTGTTGCGGACCTTGGCGGGTTTGCAACCCAGCCTGGATGGGGCTGTGGAATACCCCGAGGATGAAGGCGCCTATGCCAGCCATGCCGATGGCATCAAGGCGGCGCTGACGGTGACGGAAAACCTGGCATTCTGGGCTGATGTGCATGGGGCAGCGAACCCACGGTCTGACAGCAACGCCGGGCTGGAAACCGTGCTTTCGACATTCGATCTGTCCGACCTGCGCGACCGTACGGGTGGCACATTATCTGCCGGGCAAAAACGGCGGCTCGGTTTGGCCCGCCTCGGCGTAATCGGGCGCAAGGTGTTGTTTCTGGATGAACCCACCGTGTCGCTTGACGGGTTCTCGGTGAAACGCTTTGCTGATTGGTTGCGCGACCAGCATCTGGCCCATGGCGGCTGTGCGGTCATCGCCACCCATATCGACCTTGGGCTTGCGGCCCCCGAACTGGACCTGACCCCGTTCAAGGCGGCATTGGATGCCGGCGGCGGCAGTGATGAGGCGTTCTTGTGATCGCGCTGCTCAGACGCGATTTGCGGCTGGCGGTCAGGGCCGGGGGGGGCTTTGGGCTTGGGCTTGCTTTCTTTCTGATCGTTGTGGTGCTGGTGCCCTTTGGGGTCGGGCCGGAAACCGAGCTGCTCAGCCGGATCGCGCCAGGCATCCTTTGGGTCGCGTCTCTTCTGGCCGCCCTCCTGTCGCTGGACCGGATATTCGCGCTTGATTTCGAGGATGGGTCGCTCGTGTTGCTGGCCACATCGCCCTTGCCCATGGAAGGGGTGGCACTGATCAAGGCGACGGCCCATTGGATCACGACCGGTCTGCCATTGACCATCGCGGCACCGGTCCTTGGGTTCCTGCTCAGCCTCGCGCCAGAGGCGTATCTATATCTGCTGCTTTCACTGCTTTTGGGCACGCCGGCATTGTCGATGATCGGCACGTTCGGGGCCGCATTAACGGTCGGTTTGCGGCGCGGCGGGCTGCTGTTGTCGCTGCTCGTCCTGCCGCTTTATGTCCCAACCCTGATCTTCGGGGCAGAGGCAGTGCGGCGAGGGGCAGATGGTCTGGACCCAACCGGCGCATTGATGCTGCTTGGTGGGATCACAGCCGGTACATTTGCCTTGCTGCCCTTTGCCACTGCGGCTGTCTTACGCATCAATCTGCGGTGATCAGGGATTGAGGGCGGTGAACCGGCGGGATAGATAAGCACAATGTCGATCTGGGAATATGCAAATCCAACGAAATTCATGGGCTGGACCGCGCCAGTTATGCGTGCGGCGTTCTGGCTTGCCGCGTTGTGCCTTGCCGTTGGATTGATCTGGGGGTTCTTTTTTACGCCTGATGATTTCCGGCAGGGATCAACGGTCAAGATCATCTATCTGCATGTGCCTGCGGCCCTGATGGCGATCAACGCGTGGATCATGATGCTGGCAGCCTCGCTGATCTGGGTGGTACGGCGGCACCATGTCTCAGCGCTGGCTGCCCGGGCCGCCGCACCTGTTGGGCTGGTGATGACGCTGATCGCTCTGTTCACCGGGGGCATCTGGGGACAGCCGATGTGGGGGACGTATTGGGCCTGGGACCCGCGGCTGACATCATTCCTGATCCTGTTTCTGTTTTATCTGGGCTACATCGCCTTGTGGGAAGCGATTGAGGACCCCGATACCGCAGCTGACCTGACAAGCGTGCTCTGCATGGTCGGATCGGTCTTTGCGATCCTGTCACGCTATGCGGTGAACTTCTGGAACCAAGGGCTGCATCAAGGCGCGTCACTGTCGCTGGACAAGGAAGAAAACGTGGCAGATGTATTCTGGATTCCGCTGCTGGTCTGTATTGCGGGTTTCGTCCTCCTCTTTATCGCGCTGGTTCTGATGCGGACTCGTACCGAAATTCGTGCCCGCCGGATGCGGGCGCTGCAAGCGAGGGCGCAACGTGCCTGATCTGGGAAAATATGCGGTTGAGGTGCTGGCCGCCTACGGTGTCAGCCTCTTCCTGCTGGGTGCGATCGTTCTGTTCAGCGTAAGGCGGTCGCGGCGGATCAAGGCGCAATTGGCGAAGGTTGAAAACAATGGCTAAGGTTTCCCCTTTGGTTATCCTGCCGCCTGCGATCTTTGCGGCCATGGCGGGCTTGTTCGTGGCTGGCATGATGCGGGACAACCCGGATGAACTGCCGTCGACTTTCGTGGGCCAACCGGCGCCACCTGTGCCGGTGGAGGCCGTGCAGGGGACGGCGCAACTGACGGATGACGATTTGCGGTCGGGCGACATCACCATCGTGAATTTCTGGGCCAGTTGGTGCCCGCCATGCCGAGCGGAACATCCCAACTTGTTGGATCTTGAGGCGCAGGGCCACCGGGTTGCAGGTATTAATTTCCGGGACACGCAGGATCAGGCGTCCAGCTATCTGGCCGATTATGACGACCCGTTCTTTGCCACCGGATTTGATTTAAGGGGCAGGGTGGCCATCGACTGGGGCGTGACCGCGCCACCTGAGACGTTCATCGTCGATGGGGACGGAACTGTGCTGTTCCGTTATGTCGGGCCGCTGGTTGGGTCGGATTACGAACAACGGTTTTTGCCGGAACTGGCGAAAGCGGTGGAGTAGAGCGACATCGTAAGTCGCGCTTGAACAGTTTTCTTTCGGAAGTCATTCGTCATCAGCCAGATCTTCTTTGAATATGTCTCGCCATAGCTTCCAAGACTTGAGAAGGTTTAGCACGACGACTGAACCGGCAACCAATAGTCCGACGATAACTTCTGTTTGGCCAAAAGACATACCTTCCTCCTTCACCGGAAACCGGCGTTGTTGCTGCAAATTTTAGTTAACTTTGTGCCTTCTAGACTTGCCTCTTTCCAATAAGCAAATCAAGGAACTGTTGTATACTATTGCACACAATTATTGATCTGATACACGGTGGAGGCTGAGCGTTGCCTCGCGTAGCAAAAACAAGACAGGACCCGGTTTTGACACCTAAGTCCACACTTGTATTTGCGTGAATTGGATGGAAATCTGCATAGCTCGGAGAGCATGCGCTCTGTTGGGTAGGGCCCCGGCAGATCCGCCGGGGCTCATCCTAAATCAAGCCGCCTTCGCCAAGTTCTGCAGCACATAGTGCAGCACGCCGCCCGACTTGATGTAGTCGATCTCGACCGCCGTATCGATCCGGCATTTTAGCGTGATGTCCTTGGTCGACCCATCTGCGAAGGTGACGTTCGCCGTCACCTCTTGCAGGGGTTTCACATCGCCCAGACCAGCGATGGTGACTGTCTCTTCGCCTGTCAGGCCGAGTGATTTGCGGGTGTCGCCACCAGTGAACTCAAATGGCACCACGCCCATCCCGACAAGGTTGGAGCGGTGGATGCGTTCGAAGTTTTCGGCGATGACCGCCTTCACACCCAGCAGGGAAGTACCCTTGGCTGCCCAGTCGCGCGATGACCCGGCACCATACTGTTCACCGCCAAAGACCACCAGCGGTGTACCTTCAGCCTGATGCGCCATTGCGGCCTCGAAGATCGAGGTTTGATCGCCATCGGGCCCTTTGGTGTAGCCGCCTTCAACCCCGTCCAGCATCTCGTTCTTGATGCGGATATTGGCGAATGTGCCGCGCATCATGACCTCGTGGTTGCCGCGGCGGGAGCCGTAGCTGTTGAACTCGCGCACAGGCACCTGCCGTTCGATCAGGTATTGGCCAGCGGGCGTCGTGTCCTTGAACGATCCGGCAGGGCTGATGTGGTCGGTGGTGACCATGTCGCCCAGAACGGCGAGGACCTTGGCGTTGACCACATCCTTGATCTCGCCCGGTTCCTTGGACATGCCTTGGAAATAGGGCGGGTTCTGGACGTAAGTGGAGGTTGGTGGCCAGTCATAGGTCTCGCCTGTCGACGTCTCGACCGCCTGCCACTTTTCGTCGCCTTTGAAGACGTCGGCATATTTGCTGATGAACGCCTCGCGGGTCACGGTTTTTTCGACCAGTGCGTTGATTTCGGCGCTTGTGGGCCAGATGTCTTTCAGGAACACATCATTGCCGTCCTGATCCTGCCCCAGCGGTTCGGTACTGAGGTCGATATCCATTGTGCCTGCCAGCGCATAGGCCACGACCAACGGGGGCGAGGCGAGGTAGTTGGCGCGCACGTCAGGCGAAATCCGACCTTCAAAGTTCCGGTTGCCGGACAGAACTGATGTCGCGACCAGATCGCCCTCTGCAATTGCGTCGGACAATTCTTTCTGGATCGGGCCAGAGTTGCCGATGCAGGTCGTGCAGCCATAGCCGACAAGGTTGAACCCGATCTTGTCGAGGTCGTCTTGCAGGCCGGCGGCTTCCAAATACTCCGAAACCACCTGCGATCCAGGGGCGAGCGATGTCTTGACCCATGGTTTGCGGTCGAGGCCCAAGGCGGCCGCTTTGCGCGCGACCAGACCAGCGCCGATCATCACATAAGGGTTCGATGTGTTGGTGCAGGATGTGATCGAGGCGATCACGACCTTGCCGCTCTCCATCGTGTAATCTTCGCCTGCGACGGTCACTTCTTTGCCCATCGGGCGCTTGAAGGTCTTTTCCATCTCATTCGCAAAGGCCGATTTGGCATCGGTCAACGCGACGTAATCCTGCGGACGCTTGGGGCCGGAGATTGCAGGCACGATGGTGCCCATATCCAGATGCAGCGTGTCCGTATAGACGGGTGCATAATCCGCATCGCGCCAGAAACCGTTTTCCTTGGCATAGGCTTCGACCAGCGCAATCCGGTCCTCATCACGGCCCGTATTGCGCAGGTAGCGCAGGGTTTCGCCGTCGATGGGGAAGAAGCCGCATGTCGCGCCATATTCAGGGGCCATATTGGCGATGGTCGCACGGTCGGCCAGCGGCAGACGGTCCAGCCCTTCGCCATAGAATTCAACGAATTTGCCGACAACGCCCAGTTCGCGCAGCATCTCAACCACTTTCAGCACAAGGTCGGTGCCTGTCGTGCCTTCCATCATCTCACCGGTCAGCTCAAACCCGACAACTTCGGGGATCAGCATCGACACTGGCTGACCCAGCATTGCGGCTTCTGCCTCGATCCCGCCAACGCCCCAGCCAAGAACGGCGAGGCCGTTGACCATGGTGGTGTGGCTGTCGGTGCCGACGAGGGTGTCGGGGTAGGCGACTTCCTCGCCATTTTGGTCCTTATCGGTCCAGACGGTCTGGGCCAGATATTCCAGGTTCACCTGGTGGCAGATGCCGGTGCCGGGGGGCACAACGCGGAAGTTATTGAACGCGCCCTGACCCCATTTCAGGAACTGGTAACGTTCCATATTGCGTTCATATTCGCGGTCGACATTCATCTGAAACGCGCGGGGGTTGCCGAACTCATCAATCATGACAGAGTGGTCAATGACCAGATCAACCGGGTTCAGCGGGTTGATCTGCTGGGCGTCACCACCAAGGGCAACAATGCCGTCACGCATTGCTGCCAAATCAACAACAGCAGGGACACCGGTGAAATCCTGCATCAACACGCGGGCAGGGCGGTATGCAATCTCGCGCGGGTTTTTGCCGCCATTCTTGGCCCATTCACCAAACGCTTTGATATCGTCAACCGACACCGAAAATCCATCATCTTCAAAACGCAGCAGGTTTTCCAAAACCACCTTCAACGCGGCGGGCAGCTTTGTGAAATCCCCAAGGCCAGCGGCCTGTGCCGCCGGGATCGAATAATAGGCGACGGACTGGTCGCCGACAGACAGTGTTTTCCGGGTTTGGGCAGTATCTTTGCCGACAGTGATCGTCATGGGCGATTCCCTTTCGTGGCTAAGGCTGGATAGGTTCTGGGGGGCTTGTGCCCCATGGCGGGCGGGCAATCAAGTGTGAACTGTATACCATTGCACACAAATAGGCGAGGTGATTGTTGTAACAGTGTTGACGGCAATCTCGCAATTCGTTGATTAGCCATTTCAAAGGAACCTGACTAGACGTTAAGGTAACACGAATACCGGGACACCACATGCGCCAATTTCTGACTGCTCTGGCTTTTACGGGCCTTTTTGCAACGACCCAAGCTGCTGCCGATAGCCCAGTGGTGGTTGAACTTTATACATCGCAAGGCTGCTCAAGCTGTCCACCTGCCGATGCCTTCCTGCATGATCTGGCGAAACGGGACGATGTGATCGCGCTGGCGTTGCATGTCGACTACTGGGATTACATCGGTTGGAAAGACAGCTTTGCCCAACCGCAATTCACCGCGCGCCAACACGCCTATGCTGCCGCTGCTGCGGCGACCACCGTCTATACGCCACAAATGGTAATCAACGGACAGGCCCATGTGATCGGGTCACGCCCGACGCAGGTCATGGGCGCGATCGAGGCACAGCGCAACGCAGGATCGCGGATTGATCTGTCAGTGACCCGCGATGGTGGTCATGTCGAGATTGGTGCAGATGCGGGCCGGAATGGCGATTACGTCGTGCAACTGGTGCGTTACACGCCCGAGCAGGCGGTCGATATTCGGCGTGGTGAAAATGCCGGTCGGCAACTGAACTATGCGCATATCGTGCATAGTTGGGACGTGATCGGGCGTTGGGACGGGACAGCGGCGCTGAACATCCGGGCAGAGGCTGCGGGCGATGACCCGGTTGTTGTGATCATACAGCAGGCCAGAAACGGGCCCATCGTCGGCGCGGCTGAACTGCGCTAACCGCTTTTGCGCTTTTTCCAGCGTCGGTGAATCCAGAACCATTGTTCAGGGTGGCGTATGACACGCGCCTCTAGCCGCTTTGTCATTTCCGTCATCATGGCTTTGGGCGTGTCGGGTGTAATCGGTGCCTCAACCTCAACAGCAAATGACATGCCGTCCGCTTGCCTGATCCCGAAATAAGGGATCACAAGCGCGTCGAGCTTTAGCGCAATATCAGCCGCAGAGGTTGCCGTGGATGCAGGGCGGCCCAGAAACGGGATTTTGACGCCTTTGGCGGCCACATCAAACAGCAGGGTGCCCATACCGCCCGATCTCAGATGCCGCGCAAACCCCATCGTGCCCCGGCGGCCCTGTTCGAAAACCGGGCCACCCCAGGAAGTCATGGTTTTCGCATAATGGGCATTAAAATAGGCGTTTTGCATCGGTCGGTATAGCCCACCAATCACATGGCCCATGGCAGACAGGACCTGCCGTGGGGCCTCATGATTGCCGAAATGCGCGGTCACAAAAATCACCGGTCGCCCCTCTGCTGCTGCATCGGCCAGCGGGTCCAGCCCCGCACCAGTGGGATGCGAATCTGCCAGCCGTTCACCAAATTCCTGCCAGGCATAATTCTCAATCAGGGTGCGTCCGAAGTTGTCGCAACAACCTTTGGCTATCTCCAAACGGTCTTCATCAGACATGTCAGGATAAATCAGTTTCAGGTTCTGTTCCGCGCGTTGGCGATAGCCGACCAGGGGGCCAATGGCGCGGCGCAGGGCCGACCCCATCATCGGCACCCGGGTTTCATAGGGCATCCGCAAAACAGTACCGATCAGACCGCGCAAAGCCCGATCAGCCAGCCAATCTGTTTTGGTGCCATGCGGGGGCGGGGTGTCAACACTGTCAGCCATTTGCTGCGACGTGCCTAGCGCTATCGCGGCGTCTGGGCAATCGCTCCGGGGTCTTTTGGCAGGCCGGTTCCGATCATACTGTCACGCGTCACTAATGCGGCAAGCTGATCGGCTGACCAGCCATCGGTACCGTCGGGGCGGGCCGGCACCACGATATACCGCATATCGGCGGTACTATCATGTACCCGGACTGTAACGTGATCCGGCAGGTCCACGCCAAATTCAGCAAGAACCTTGCGCGGTTCCTTCACGGTACGCGACCGATAGGCGCGGGATTTGTACCAGTCAGGCGGCAGGCCAAGCAGGTTGCGCGGATAGCAGGAACACAATGTACAAACGATGACATTATGCACGTCAGCTGTGTTTTCCACCGCGATCAGCTTCATCGGGCCGATATCAAACCCCATTGATGCGCTGGCTGCACTGGCATCGCGCAGCAGATCGTCGCGAAATGCGGGTTCGGTCCAGGCGCGGGCCACAACAGCGGCGCCGTTTGCGGGGCTACGCGCATCCATCGCGTCAATCTGGGCGTTGATCTCGGCTGCGGTGGTGACACCCTTTTCGATTAGAATTTCGCGGATCGCGATTTCCATTTGCTGCCAATAGGTCAGCGGGTGATCATCATCCGGGCGATAAGGATGACCAGAGGGTGACAAATGGTCGTGGTGATCATGTGGCATGGGGCGCATCCGTGGGTGAAAGCCAATGTGCGTAAATCTCGGCATCAATCGTGTCATCAGGATGCTCGGCATCCGGGCCCCAGACCTCTGCCATGGTAAAGCGAACCCGCATCAGGCGTAGCTTCGCAGCCGTCACACCATAGGCGAGTTCTTCGGGATTCGGAAACGGACCCAGCGTGCGTTCAACCCACCCCACCTTGCCACGCAGATAGGCCGGTGTACGGACATGCCCGGGGGGCATATGGGTGGCCACGCGCATATAGCGCCGATCACTCATGGCTTGCCTCGCCATAGGTCGCACCGCGCGCCGCGACGTCGGACATCCGCGCTGCCAATTCTGCCGTGGTGTAAACACCGCTTTCGATCAGGTTCTGGTTTACAGATGCAATCCAGCGTTCATAATATGTCATGGTTTCAAAGCTTTGCGGGCTCATGTCTTCCAAGACCCGGCGCAAGCCATCAACGGTGAAATGCCCCTTGGACGAGGCGATGACCATCAGGGCATCGACACGTTTTTCCCAAAGGGAAAAGTCATGTTGTTCTGTCGGGATCGGCCCGGCTGCATCGCCGCCCATATCGTGCCAACGCCTGCCATCATAGCCATTTGGTGAATGTGTCATGAGGCAAGGTTAGATCAGATTAATCGGCCCTGTCCATGCGTCATTCCTCGTCTTCGGCCTCATCAGGGTCAATCAGGGTGATGACACCGCTATCGCTCATTTCGCGGATCGCGGTTGTGACCTTGGACATCGCAGCCTCTGCATCGGCCTTTTTGACTTTGCCGCGCTCTTCGGCATCTTCGCGCATCTGGCCGGCCATCCGCTGTGACACATTGGACAGGATGAATTCGGCCGATTCGACGAACGGGTCTTCGCCAGCCAGTGCGGCCGCCAGTGCGGTGGTCAGATCTTCGGCATCAACCGACCGAATGCAGTTGGGAATATCCGTTGGTTTGATGCGTGTGGCAATGTCCTTGAATGTAAAGATCGCTTTGCGGACATCGCTGGCAAAGGCCGGGTCGGTGGCGCCCAACCCTTCCAGAACCGCCTCTCTGGTGTCGGTGACGGTCGAATTGAGGATCGCACCTAGCCGTTGTACGGGTGCCTTCTCAAATGCGATGTCGGCGGCGCGGACATAATCCTGGGCAAGCGATGCACCGATTCGCCGGACCGCGTCTGGGCTAATATCTGCGGTCTGGGACATAGCAAACGTGATCCTGCGCGCCCTTTCGCCGGGTGTTTTTTGCAACACTTCTGCGGCTTTAGCGACAGGAAGCTTCGACAGGGCGACTGCGCAGACCTCAATACTTTCCTGGGTCATGATGTCGACGATTCGGTCAATTGAAAGATCGACGACCGCCGGCCAGTGGTCCCCATTGCGGATTAACGCGGTTTGTGCGGTCAACCGTTTGGCCAAAGGCGGGCTCAAATGATCAGCGATCGCAAGGATCGCCCCGTCGCGGGTTCCGGGCGCGGTCAGCCCAACAGATTCCAGTTCGTTGACGAACTCTTCTGCAACCGCCGCGACGGTTTCGCGGTCGACCCGGCGGATCGCCCCGAGTTCACCGGTGAGTGTTTCCTGCAAAGACTCAGGCAATTGCGACAGCGACAACGTGCCACCATCACCAATCAGCATCTGCACAATCATCGCAGCCTTGCGGCGGCGGGTAAGTGCGCCAGCAGAAAGTGTATCGGCCTGAAAGTTCATCAGACACAGATACGTCAAAGGGAGTAAACGAATGGTTAGAAAAGGGGCTTAACTGCCCGGATGGGTGACCATAATCGACATTTTTTTAAGCTGTTCGATGGTTTCCGGGGGCAGTTTCGCCTTATCGGCGGTTGCCTCATGAAGGATATCGACCAACTCTTGCATCTGCGTGATCTCTGCATCGGTGAATTCGCGATCATCACGGGCGAAACCCGCCATACTGCGACTGCCGCCAGCAACCGTGGCGTAGATTGCACCATAGGGCATGCCATGTTCGGCCGCCGCATTCATCACACCAGCAGGATCCTCCAGATCGGACCAGCGCAACGTCCCGGTATTTTCGAAACACCAGGCAACTGTCGGGTCCGACATCACCAGACCATTCTGCGAGTAGTAGTCCAACCAGGTCCGCTGGTAGGTCTGAAACATGAACTTCGTCGTTGTGTACTGCTGATGCATCCCCAAAACGTAGCCACGCGGCGTGAGCTTTCCGAGCTCTTCCAGGATCGAGCTGATCTCAACTTGTGTTTGTGACATAACGTAACTCGCTTTCCGGTTGCCAACCACGCTAACCTCGAAATAATCTCAAACGGGCATTGTGTATCCCTATTCTAAGGATAACACTGCGCTAGCAACAAGGCTTTTGTGAATTTGGAAGCCTCGAGGTGAATGAATGATGGCTCTCATAGGTCCAGAGGAGATTTTGCAACTCGCACCCTCCGGACATTACATAGCATTGCGAATTGGGTTCGCTTTCCCGATGGAAGAGATCAATGAGCTGCCACCCGAGTGGGTTGATCACTACACCAAACAGCGATTTATGCTGTTTGACCCGGTCGTTAGATGGGCATACGGAAATGTCGGGACTTGCCGGTGGAGCGAGATCCCGCTTGATGACCCCAAGCGGGTCATCGCACAGGCGCAGACGTTTGGAATGCGGTTCGGGGTGACGGTTTCGGTCTTCGATTCAGGGCAGGATGGTCAGCGTTCTTTTGGATCATTCACCCGGTCCGACCGTGAATATACCGACCTTGAAGTGAAACTTTTGCGGGCATTCCTGACCAGACGACATAATGAGACAGCACCACCGACCAATCTGACTCGGGCAGAGCTGGAAGCGCTGGGGATGGTCAAGGACGGCAAGCGGCTCAAGGAAATCGCCCATGAGTTGAGCGTGAGCGAAGGGGCCGTGAAGCAAAGACTAAAGAACGCCAAGCTCAAATTGGGTGCCAAAACAGGCACCCAGGCGGCTACGTTAGCCAGCCAATATGGCCTGATCTAAATTTCACCCTTGTTTTGAAACCATTTTTTAACGCTTTTCGCTACGTCAACTAATTTTTCTCTCATTTCGGAACAATTCGCGCTAACTTGCCGTTGTTGTAGTAATTACAATGACAAAGGGCATTGGTGTCACTCGCCAACCGTCCGTTAGCAGAGAGAAAGACAACATGGAAAACATTACGTTCAACATGGCACAGCTACATCAATACGGCTCTGCCTTCTACGATTTCTTACGGTTGCGCAAGCGCTTCTTTGTGGATCAGCTTGGCTGGGACATTCCACATGATGACGACGTTGAAATGGATCAATATGATAATCCCAAGGCGCGCTATTCACTCGTCTTGCGTGACGGACAGGTTATTGGCGGCGGGCGGGCCATGGCCACCGACGTGAAGTGGGGATCACACACCTATATGCTGCGGGACGCGGTTGCAGGAAAAATCATCGGTATCCCTGCTGATATCGTACCAAAGATTGCAGTGACGCCAAGTGTTTGGGAATGCACGCGCGTTGTGATCGCGGATGAGGTGGATGCATCCGACAGGGCAGAATGCCTCGCTTTGATCGTTGATGGTCTGGTGGATGAGGCACGCGGGCAGGGCGCGACGGAAATGATGGCGCTCAGCCGTCCTTCGCTTGTACGTGCATTACGCAAGATCGGCTACAAGGCTGCTTATATTGGCGCGCCTTACACCAACTGTCATGACGGACGCCGCTATGTCGCAATGAGCATGCCGGCAGAGCGTATCGACCGCTCCGCACAGCTATCTGAAAAAGTAAGCCGCCTGCCACAGGCGACACATATGTCACAGCCGCAAGCTGTGCATGCGCCGTCGGTTATCTGATGAAAACAACGTGACCGGCCGGGGTGGGACATACGGCCGGTCACATTCATTTTCAGCTTTCGCCAAAGACGCGGGCGAAAATCGTATCAACATGTTTCGTGTGATACCCAAGATCAAATTTCTCTTCGATCTCCGCCGGTGACAGGGCCGCAGTCACCTCCGCGTCGCCCAGCAATTCGGTTTTGAAATCCGCCCCTTTTTCCCAAACCTTCATCGCGTTGCGCTGCACCAGACGATAGGCATCTTCGCGGCTGACGCCAGCTTGCGTCAACGCCAGCAAAACACGCTGCGACATCACCAGGCCACGGAATTTATTCATATTGGCCAGCATGTTGTCGGGGTAGATCACCAGCTTTTCGATCACACCTGCCAGCCGGTTCAGTGCAAAATCAAGCGTCACAGTTGTATCGGGTCCGATCGCGCGTTCGACGGATGAATGACTGATGTCACGCTCGTGCCAAAGGGTGACATTCTCCATTGCGGGTACAACGGACATGCGCACCAGTCGGGCCAGCCCCGTCAGGTTTTCGGTCAGAACCGGGTTGCGTTTATGGGGCATGGCAGAGCTGCCTTTTTGGCCCTTGGAAAAGAACTCTTCCGCTTCCAGCACTTCGGTCCGCTGCATATGCCGGATTTCGGTGGCGATGTTTTCGATGCTGCTGGCGATGACGCCAAGCGTGGCAAAGAACATCGCATGGCGGTCGCGGGGGATGACCTGCGTGCTGATGGGTTCAGGTGTCAGGCCCAATTGAGCGCAAACATGTTCTTCGACCGATGGATCAATATTGGCAAAGGTCCCAACGGCGCCGGAAATGGCGCCAGTGGCAATTTCGGCACGTGCGGCGATCAGACGGGTGCGCCCGCGGTCCATCTCGGCATAGAACCGGGCGAATGTCAGGCCCATTGTTGTGGGTTCGGCGTGGATGCCATGGCTGCGTCCGATGCGCACATCCATCTTGTGTTCATGGGCCCGGGTTTTCAGCGCGGCCAACACCCGATCCATACCTGCGATCAGGATGTCGGCGGCGCGGACCAGTTGCACATTCAATGTGGTGTCCAGCACATCGGATGATGTCATGCCCTGATGCACAAAACGGGCATCTTCCGACCCGATATGTTCGGCGAGATGGGTCAGAAAGGCGATGACGTCATGTTTGGTGACGGCCTCGATCTCATCAATGCGGGCGACATCAAATGCGACATCCTTGGCCTTCCAGACGGCTGCGGCATTCTCTTTTGGGATCACGCCAATCGCGGCTTGGGCGTCGCAGGCATGGGCCTCGATCTCGTACCAGATGCGGAACTTGGTGGCTGGCTCCCAAATGGCAGTCATTTCCGGGCGAGAATAGCGAGGGATCATGGATTGGCACCTTTATCTGGGGTGGGCAGCGATTTACCCTCGCGTCATAAGCGGGCCGGCCCGAACCCTCAAGGGAGAGATGACATGAAGCGCATGAGACCATGTTAGGTGCCAATGATTTTCGGGGGGTGTGGCGTCTTTCGCGGCAGATTGATGACCGTTTCGGCGGGACAGTGGGGACTTTCGTGGGAACAGCACGTTTCGCGCAAGTTGGGCCGCAGCAATTGGACTATGCCGAAGAAGGCCAGATCAGGTTTGGCGACGGACCGACCCTGACGGCAAATCGCCATTATCAATGGCATTTTCGGTCAGATATGGTGGATGTGCGCTTTGCTGATGGAGCCGCCTTTCATGGCTTTGTCCCGCAGGGTCAGGTCGATGGCACCGATCATCCTTGCGGTGATGATCATTATCAGGTCGCGTATGATTTTACCGACTGGCCGCGCTGGCGCGCGATCTGGCGGGTCACTGGACCACGCAAGGATTACACCTCTGTTTCTGTTTATGACCGGTAGGATGGGTTAAAACCCATCTTACATGCGGGACCGTTAGCGCCATCCTGCTTGCGCCGCGCCGCAGCATAGGGCAATAAAAGCGCAACCACATCAATAAATAGGGGAGAGCGTCACATGGCCCTCGCACTCAACGACCGCGTTTTGACCGAAACTTTCGGGCCCTCCGAAGGGGCCGCCTTGCGGATGAAGCAGGCAATCATGGTGATCCTTGGCATCGCCGCCCTCGCAATCACTGCAAAAATCCAGGTCTTTATCCCGGGCAACCCTGTGCCGATCACCCTTACGACTTTTGGTGTCTTGACCATTGGGGCCGCTTACGGTGCGCGGTTGGGTGCGATCACGATCCTTGGCTATCTGGCCATCGGTGCCATGGGATTTGACGTCTTTGCTGGGTCTTCTGCTGAAAAAGCAGGGCTTGTCTATATGATGGGCGGTACGGGTGGCTATCTGGTCGGCTACGTGCTGGCCGCCTTGGCGCTTGGCATTGCGGCGCGCAAGGGCTGGGACCGCAACGTGATCCTGATGGCGTTGGCGATGTTTGTCGGTAACGCGCTGATCTACATTCCAGGTCTGCTCTGGTTGCATCAGTTCGCATCCGGCTGGGAACAGACACTGGCCTGGGGCATCACACCTTTCCTGATCGGTGATGCACTGAAGCTGGGTCTGGCGGCACTGCTGGTCCCCGCGCTGTGGAAGCTGATCGGCGATGCACGTCAGTAGATCCATCCAGGAACAAAACCAACAAAGGCGCTGCGTCACCGCAGCGCCTTTTTTCATGCCGGTAGAAACAACGCGACCACATTTCCAGATGGATCGGCGCATAAGATCTGCTGCCCGCCCCGCGCCCGCAAAGACATGCCGGTCGTGCGCATCTGATCAACCGCCGGGCTGCATTGCTCGATCAGTTCAAAACCAAGATGTTCTGTATCAAGCGCAACAGACGTGTCGACATCATCAACGATATAGCGAAGCGGCGCCATGGCAGGGCTCCTTGCCGCTGGCCGCCATTCTGGCGCAAAACCCGTCAAAAACCGAGTGTCACGCCAGCCGGGTGCTGACCTCTGAACTCCGCTCCAGTGTTTTATGGACCGGACATTTATCGGCAATCTCCAGCAACCGCGCACGTTGATCATCTGACAGATCGCCAGTCAGATGGATCACCCGTTCAAAGCGGTCGACCTTTGCACCCGGATCGGCCGCATCAGCGGCATGTTCCTTGGCATGCATGATATCAACGCTGACCCCCTGCAAGGGCCAGCCCTTGCGGCGGGCATACATGCGGATCGTCATTGAGGTACAGGCACCCAGCCCGGCCGAGATGAAGCCGTAAGGGGTCAGCCCCTTGTTGGTGCCGCCAAATTTCACCGGTTCATCGGCCAGCACGTGATGTGGGCCCGATTGCACATCCTGCAGGAACCCGTTTGCATCAGCCTCTGTCACGCGCATCACGCCTTCGGGGGCGGCGGCAGGTTTGGCCGGCTCTTCCAGCTTCAGATAACGCTTGGACCAGGCCGCAATCACGTCAGCCGCGTATTCCGCATCTGCGGGACGGGTAACCAGATGGTCAGCATCATCCAGTGTGACAAAGCTTTTGGGATGTTTGGCCGCTAAAAAGATGTCCGAGGCGTTTTCAACACCGACCGTCGCATCACGCGGGGCGTGCAGGACCAGCAGGGCGGCATTCAGCTTGGCAATTGAGGTTTTCAAGGCGGCCTCGGATACGTCGTCGATAAAACCCTTGCCAATGCGGAAGGGGCGACCATCCAGGCTCACCTCTGCCACGCCTTTATCCACAATTTCGGGGATGGCTTGCGCAAAGTTGTGAGTGACATGGCCGGGGTCAAACGGGGCGCCGATGGTCACGACAGCCTTGATGCTGTCCATCATCGGCGCGGCTTTCAACACGGCCGCACCACCCAATGAATGCCCGATGATCAGCGATGGTGACATGCCACGGGCATCCAGGGCCTCACATGCGGCGATCAAGTCATCAACGTTGGAGGAAAAGCTCGTATTCTCAAACTCGCCCTCTGAATGACCAAGGCCTGTAAAATCAAAGCGCAGCACAGCAATGCCCATCGATGACAGGCGGGCGGCAATCCGGCGGGCGGCGGTGATATCCTTGGAACAGGTAAAGCAGTGGGCGAAAATCGCCGTGGCCAGATGCGGGCCATTGGGCATATCCAGCCGGGCCGCCAGCGTATCGCCGGCATGGCCGGTAAAGGTCAGTTTCTCGGTTGGCATCTGCATCACCTTTTCTGCTGTTCTGCGTAAAAACTGCGCAAGACATGACAATGGGTTGCATTTCATACAACGCAATTTGCAGGCAATCGCGGCAAGGTGAGAGATGTTACCATGATGAAACTGGCAAGGTTTGGATTGTTTTTACTGCTGGGCTGTTTGTGCCTAAGCGTCTGGGCAGGCTTTGCAGGCTGGGCACACCCGGTTGCCGATACGCTTTCACTGTTCCGCGTCGTGTTGGGCGGCTTATGCCTGCTTTGCATGCTGCTGCCGATGTCGCGGCGCTGGCGGGTTGGGCTGGGCCTGACGGCGGCTGCGGCCTTGCTGACGACGGTGCCGCTTTTCTTTGGCGGCAAGGATGGCGACAAGCTGACGGTCTATTCCAAAAATATCTGGTACTATAACCCGGAGTTGCCTGCGCTGGCCGATGATATCCGCAACAGCGGGGCCGATGTGGTGACCTTGCAAGAGGTGTCGCGCGGCAACGAAGACCTGATGGCGCAGCTTAAGCCGAATTTTCCGCACCAGCATCTTTGCCGGTTTTCAGGGTGGAGTGCTGTGGCCGTGCTATCCCGCCATCCGGTGACGGAAGCGCGTTGCACTGATCGGCGGGCGGTGGGCGCTGTCCGCATTCACAAGGATGGGCAGGATATCTGGGTTGGGTCCGTGCATCTGCCCTGGCCGTTCCCCTATGGCAATGCACGTGCCGCGGATGCGGCGCAGGAGCTAATTGACGGGCTGGCTGGGCCCATTGTGCTGGCGGGGGATTTCAACATTTTCCCATGGGCCAATAGCGTGCAACGGTTGGGGCAGGCGGCGGGTGCGCAGGTCGCGCGCCCGCTACGGCCGACTTTCAACCTGCGCGGCGTGCCGCTCTTGTTGGATCATGTACATGCGCCGGGCGGCGGACGCGTGGAACGCAGACCTTTGCTTGGGTCGGACCATCGGGGCATCCTCGCTCGTGTTCATTTGACCCGGTAAGATGGGTTTGACGCGTTTCGACTTTATATTGAAACAGCCGTCATCGCTTCGCGCGTTCGACCGAAGGGAGGGGCAGTGAACAAGCGTTTCAAACGCGATACCCCTTCTTACGTCCCCATCAATGCCGGGTCATGCGGGTATCTGGTCAGATTTTCAAAGCCGTCCTCGGTGATCAGCACTTGATCCTCCAGCTTGATCGAAAAGTCGCCGCCCTCGGGACTTATCAACGCCTCGACACATAAGGTCATGCCCGGCTGCAATTCATAGTCAAACGCGCCTTCGACCCATTTGTCGGGATAGGCGATCAGCGGCCATTCATCACAAAGGCCCACGCCATGCATCAGGCAGCCATATTTCAGCTTCTGGTATTTATCGGGCAAGACATGTGTGTTGTGGGTCAGGTCGTTGAACGACACGCCGGGTTTCAGCATTTGCATATTTTGTTCAATATGCTCCACGCCCACCTGCATCGCCTCAACCATATCCGAGCGGGGTTTCTGGTCGCCGATCCACCATGTGCGGCTGATATCCACGCAGATGCCGTAGGCCCCGACCAGATCGGTATCAAAGGCCACGATCTCATTATTCTGGACGATTCGACCGCCACATTCCTGAAACCACGGGTTCGTGCGGGGGCCGGATGACAGCAACCGGGTTTCGATCCACTCACCGCCACGGCGGACATTTTCGGCATGTAAAACAGCCCAGATGTCATCTTCAGACATATTGCCGCCGGGCACGCCGGCGCGTGCCGCGTCCTCCATCGCGTAACAGGCGGCTTCGCACGCATGGCTGGCGCAACGCATCGCCAGAATTTCATCCGGGCCTTTGATGCTGCGCGCTTTCTCGGTCAGTTCTTCGCCAGGGAAAACCTCAAATCCAGCGGCCTCCAGCGCGCGCAGCCCGTGCAACATGGGTTTGTCTACACCAAGGCGCATATTGGCCCCGCCATGGGTGGCGATCAGGTCACGCACTTCCGCCGAAAATCGACTGGCGGCAATCCCCAACTGATCACCACGATCAAAATAGAACAGGTCGGCACCAGTGCGCTGTTCAGCGACAAGCGGGTTGAATCGGCTTAAGAACATAGCGTTCTTGTAATCCCAGACGACCATGTAGCCATCGGCACAGACCAAACAGGCCCGAAACGGGTTATGGGTATTCCACAACTGCATATTTGTACTGTCGGTGGCGTAGCGGATGTTGAGCGGGTCAAACATCAAAATACCACCATAATCGCGGGTAACCACGGCGTCGGTCAGGCGTTTATGACGCCAGGCGCGCATATCCGGCAAATGCGGTAGTTGCAGACCGGCCTGTTCCCATTCAGCAAAGGCAAGCTGCGTTGGACCAATCTCCATCCGGTCCTGATCGTTTGGGGTGCCATCGCCAAGGGTGCTGCCCCGGCTTGGATCAATCTTGCGGGTATCGCGATAGTGGGTATTCATCGGGCAGATCCTTCACTTGCCCCCGATGATGCAGAGGGATCAGCGCAATTTATTGTCCGAAATCGACATTTTGAGGGGGCGCGTCTGACGCATTTCACAAAAAGCTCACACCGCATTCCCGATTAAAGCGTTTCTTGTAAAACTGAATCACGTGCGCGCGGCCTCTCCCTTTGGTCGAACGCGAACGGTGATCGGCGATGTCCGCGCTAAATTCGAAACGCCATGACCGAACTGATCAGCGTGTGGCACCTAATCAAAGGAAGCCATTTATCAGTACGAGATACACAAGCAGACCCAACAAAAGCTGCACATAAAACGCCACCCGCAAAATACGTCTGAGCGCGTTGAACGGGATTGTCAGAACAGGCCACAGGTTGCGCGAAACCCCAGCCGAGCGCGGCTGCGGCATAGGATTCGGTGCTGGCCGGTTGCCCCAGGGTGACGGCGCAGGGGCAGGCCGATCTGCAGGGGGCAGCACATCTTCCGTGATCGCCTCCTGCCTGCGATGGGCAGAGCCGCGATATGCAGTGGAAGGCCCTTTATAGCGGACATCGAGCGGATGATATTTCGACATAGGGCAGGCGTATCTGATCCGACCGGCAAAATGATGGCGAATTGCGGGCCGAACCGGGCAACGTTCAGCGAATGTCGCTTATGGGCGCGGCTCAGGCTCCATAAGGATGCTGGAGCCATCCTTGGTCAGCACGGCCGTCCTTGTATCTTCTGGGGTTGTACAGCGCGGTGTGCCATCACGGTTCAGGCGGGCCGCCATGTAACCTTCGATGCCATCGTCAATATACCAATACTGGCAGCCATCCGGAGACACCCAGATATTGGCCCGACCATCAGCCAGCGTTCCACCATCAATACCGCCATCCGTGATCTGATTGCTGTCACCGGTGCGCCCTTCACAAGCTGCCAGCGCAGCGATGGCCACGACAAAACCAGAACGTAGGATATAGTTTTTCATTGATGCACGCTTTCCTTGCCAACCAATACCATTTTGTTTCCTTTAAATGAAATGCTGTACCCGATCAACGGATTCAGAGCCTGACCTTTAGGGTAGGCGGAAAAGATTGCCAAACTGTGCATGAAAAGCTGAAAATCTGATCGAAGCCGGGGGGGTACGGTCTTGCGATCTTCAAAAATGCCGGGCAACCAATGGGATGCCCGGCACAGAGAATATTTGGCGTGATCAATCAGCAGCTATAGTAAAGCTTGTATTCCATCGGGTGTGGGGTGTGCTCGTAAGCGTATACCTCTTCCCATTTCAGCTCCATGTAGCCTTCCAGCTGGTCCTTGGTGAACACATCGCCGGCCAACAGGAAGTCGTGGTCGGCTTCCAGTGCTTCCAATGCTTCGCGCAAGGAACCGCAAACGGTTGGGATCGCGGCCAGCTCTTCTGGTGGCAGATCATAGAGGTCCTTGTCGGATGACGGACCAGGATCGATCTTGTTCTTGATCCCGTCAAGACCAGCCATCATCAAGGCCGCAAAGCACAGATAAGGGTTGGCAGCAGGATCGGGGAAACGGGCCTCGACACGCTTGGCCTTGGGGCTTTCAGCCCATGGGATACGCACACAGCCGGACCGGTTGCGGGCGGAGTAGGCGCGCAGCACGGGGGCTTCGAAACCCGGGATCAAACGCTTGTAGCTGTTTGTCGATGGGTTCGTGATGGCGTTCAGCGCCTTGGCGTGCTTGAGGATACCACCGATGAAGTACAGGGCCTCTTGCGACAGATCAGCATATTTGTCGCCCGCGAACAGGGGCTTGCCATCTTTCCAGATCGACATGTTCACATGCATGCCGGTGCCGTTATCGCCCGCAATGGGCTTGGGCATGAATGTCGCCGATTTGCCATAGGCCTGGGCGACGTTGTGGATCACGTATTTGTATTTCTGCAGCTCATCCGCCTGATGGGTCAGCGTGCCAAAGATCAGGCCAAGCTCGTGCTGACAAGACGCAACCTCGTGGTGGTGCTTGTCAACCTTCATGCCCATACGTTTCATCGTCGACAGCATTTCAGAACGCATTTCCTGCGCATCATCGATGGGGTTCACGGGAAAATAACCACCTTTGACGCCGGGGCGATGGCCGGTATTGCCCATCTCGTATTCGGTGTCGGTGTTCCAGGCGCCGTCGATCGCATCAACCTCATAGGCGACCTTGTTCATCGACACGCTGAAACGGACGTCGTCAAAGACAAAGAATTCAGCCTCAGGACCAAAATAGGCGGTATCGCCAATGCCGGAAGAGATCAGATACTGTTCAGCCTTCACAGCAGTGCCGCGCGGATCGCGGTCGTAAGCTTCCATCGTGTCAGGCTCGACAATATTGCAGTGAATGCAGATCGTCTTTTCGGCATAAAACGGATCCAGATAGGCGCTTTCGGCCTGTGGCATCAGTTTCATGTCGGACTGATCAATGGATTTCCAACCAGCGATGGAAGAGCCATCAAACATGAAGCCCTCTTCAAGGAAATCCTCATCGACCAGATCAGCAACAACAGTCACGTGCTGCAGCTTGCCGCGGGGATCAGTGAAACGGATGTCGACATAATCGACTTCTTCGTCCTTGATCAGTTTCAGAACAGCTTTGTTGTCCATCAGGGGTTACCTTTCCTAGCGTGTCAGTGTTTGTTCTTGGCGTCCCGGGCTTGACCCGGGACCTTTGCCATGAGGCCCCGGGTCAAGCCCGGAGCGGGTGTCTTTGGATCAAAGCGCGTCGTCGCCGGTCTCCCCGGTGCGAATGCGGATCGCCTGTTCGATGGACGAGACAAAGATTTTGCCGTCGCCGATCTTGTCTGTCTTTGCAGCACCAATGATCGCATCAATGGCACCATCAACCTGATCATCGGCCAGCACGACCTCGATCTTCACTTTGGGAAGGAAATCGACGACATATTCAGCGCCACGATAAAGCTCTGTATGGCCCTTTTGGCGGCCAAAGCCCTTGACCTCAACGACCGAAAGACCCTGCACGCCAACGTCTTGGAGCGCCTCTTTCACCTCATCAAGTTTGAATGGTTTGATGATCGCTTCGATTTTCTTCATGCGCCCGCGACTCCCCTTATGTGTTTCATTGGTGGTCAGACCATTTCTCTTGCAAAGGAACAATTCGTGGCCGAACCTATCGGCATGCCAGTCAGGGGAAAGCGTAACGTTTGCCTAAATTTTGTGCAACTTGCCCTTTGATCGGGCAATTTGAAAACCTGAGGTGCTGAAACCATGACCGAACTGCTGACCGCTGCCCAAATGCGCGCCATCGAACAGGCCGCAATCGACAGCGGTGAGGTCACCGGACTGGAGCTGATGGAGCGCGCCGGGCGCGGGGTGGCAGAGGCGATTTTCGGGGAATGGCCGGAGTTGGGTGGGGTGGTTGAGCCCTACCGTGCCGTCGTCCTCTGCGGACCGGGCAACAACGGCGGTGACGGCTTCGTCGTCGCGCGGCTGCTGAAAGAGGCCGGGTGGAATGTCGAGGTGTTTCTTTATGGGGATGTCGCGAAGCTACCGCCGGATGCGAAAGTGAATTTTGAGCGGTGGACAGAACGCGATACCTTTCAGACATGGAACGATTTCAACCTAAATCAGGTCTATTGGCAGTCTGACGTCGTTATCGATGCCATTTTCGGGACCGGCCTGACTCGACCAATTGTCGGAGATTTGGCCGAAGGGCTGTTTGGCATGCATGCGGATGGCGATCTGTGCATTTTACAACCGGATGTTCCTCGGATCGTGTCTGTCGATTTGCCGACCGGCATATGTTCCGACAGCGGAAGGTTACTTGGCGCCGTCGCACCACCGCATCTGGTTGTTACATTTCATCGCGCCAAGATCGGCCTTTACCTTGATGAAGCAACTGCATTGCGTAGCAAGGTTCATGTCTGCGACATTGGTCTTCACAGTCCAATTCCCTCTAACACTCACCTTGCTGAAACACCTGTCAGGCGTCACAGCAATAGCGCCTATTCCCAGGGAAATTACCTTGGAAAGGATCAAACGAGTAGCGACCCTTACCCGAAATCGCTGCACAAATACTCCCACGGCCACGCACTTATCCTCTCCGGCGGCGTCGGCAAAGGGGGTGCGGCGCGCCTTACCGCGCGCGGAGCCATCCGTATTGGGGCAGGGGCTGTGACGGTCGGTGCGCCACCTGCCGCGCTGATCGAGAACGCATCACAACTCAATGCGATCATGCTGTGCAGCATCAAGGATGCCGATCAACTGTCTGAAACGCTGCAAGACAAGCGCATCAACGCGCTTTGCATCGGGCCGGGCCTTGGGTTGGGCGAACGGGAGGCGCATTTGCTTGATGTTGCGTTGAACGCCACCCGTCCCGGGCTTGACCCGGGACCTCCGCCTCGGCCGTCTGTTGGAGGTCCCGGATCAAGCCCGGGACGGCGTCTTGTGTTGGATGCTGATGCGCTGACATTGCTAGCCCAAGACGAAACGCTTTTCGCCAAACTCCACAAAAACTGCATCCTCACACCGCATGCAGGGGAATTTGCGCGCCTTTTTCCTGATATCGCTGCAAAAATGGATGCGCCCGCCACGAAAGGCCCGGCCTATTCGAAGGTCGACGCAACGCGAGACGCGGCCAAACAGGCAGGCTGCATCGTCCTTTTCAAAGGGCCGGATACCGTGATCGCCGACCCATCCGGGCGGTGCAGTATCAACGCTTCACTCTACGAACGCTCGGCCCCTTGGCTGGCCACCGCAGGTTCCGGTGATGTGCTGGCAGGTTTCATTACGGGCCTGCTTGCGCGCGGGTTTGCCCCGATGCAGGCGGCGGAAACGGGGGCGTGGCTGCATACAGAATGCGCGCTCAGCTTCGGGCCGGGATTGATTGCAGAGGATTTGCCAGAGGAACTGCCAAAGGTGTTCCGGGCGCTGGGGCTTTAGGCCGCCTGCACCACGATTTCCACACCATTGGCATAAATGATGTGATCATCGGCGAATTGCAGATCAAACACCTGCATCAACTGCCACTTCTGTTGGGCCACGAATTCACCGTCAGCCAAACGATGGGCTTCGACATCGGCGCTTTTGGCACCAAACAGCACGGATGCGCGCCAGTCGCGAATATGGATGCGGGTTGAAGGGGTGACTGTCATGTCCAGTTCAGGCCGTGTATGGCCCAGCGATCCACCTTTGATGACCACCGGGCGGACCTTGGCCTTGCGGGCGGTCACAGCCGTCAAAACAGAGACGCCGCCATCGCGGGTGACAATGCGGTCACCGGGTGACAGCTGTTCAACCGGCATTTCGCCATCCAGCGTCATGATCAAGGTTCCCGCACAAATCCCCGTATCAGAGGTGGCGATCACCTCAAACGGTGCGGTCTTGTTTTGGGCAGTCAAACGCATATTCATATTCCCGGCAGCAGCAGTGATCCTATATGCGTCGCCAATCATGGCGAGAAAACGTTAACGAGCGGCTTATTTCATGCTCATTTCGTGATGATTTCCTCTCGCATCCCTTGCCGACCTTTGCTAGAAGGCGCGCAACCATGGGGCAGGCGCAGGCCTGCCCCTTATTGATCATGCGGGTGTGGCGGAATTGGTAGACGCACCAGATTTAGGTTCTGGCGCCGCAAGGCGTGGGGGTTCAAGTCCCTTCACCCGCACCAAAAACGAAAAGGACGGAACATAGATGCAGGTTACCGAGACCCTGAATGAAGGCCTCAAGCGCGGTTACGCGATCACGGTCACCGCAGCCGAGCTTGACGCGAAAGTCGAGGAAAAGCTGAAAGAGGCGCAGCCGACCGTGGAAATGAAGGGTTTTCGCAAAGGCAAGGTGCCCATGGCCCTGCTGCGCAAGCAGTTTGGCCAGCGGCTGATGGGCGAATCGATGCAGGAAAGCATTGATGGCGCCCTGACCAAACATCTTGAAGACAGCGGCGACCGTCCCGCGGCCCAGCCCGAAATGAAGATGACCAACGAGGACTGGAAAGAGGGCGACGACGTCAATGTCGAAGTCGCCTATGAAAAGCTGCCAGAGATCGATGATGTTGATTTCGCCAAGATCAAGCTGGAACGCATGGTCGTGAAAGCCGATGACGACTCCGTTAAAGAGGCGCTCGATAACCTGGCCGAAAGCCCCCAGGCGGTCACTTATGAGACCAAGAAAACCCAGGCCAAGAAAGACGATCAGGTCGTTCTGGATTTCGTGGGCAAGGTTGATGGTGAAGCCTTCGAAGGCGGCGCTGCCGAGGATTACCCCCTCGTGATCGGCTCTAACTCTTTCATACCCGGCTTCGAAGACGGGCTGTTGAAAGTGAAGGCAGGCGATGAAAAAGACATCGAAGTCACCTTCCCAGAGGATTATCAGGCCGAAAATCTGGCCGGTAAGAAAGCTGTGTTCAGCTGCACTATCAAAGAGGTGAAGGGCCCCAAGAAGCCAAAGCTTGATGATGAGCTGGCCAAGAAATTCGGCGCAGACGATCTTGATGCGCTCAAGGCGCAGATCACCGAACGTCTGGAAGCCGAATACACCGGGGCGTCACGCGCCGTTGCCAAACGCGGGCTGCTTGATGCGCTGGACAAGAAGGTTAAGTTTGACCTGCCAGTATCATTGGTCGAGGCCGAAGCAGGCCAGATCGCGCATCAGTTGTGGCACGAAGAAAACCCCGATGTCGAAGGCCATGACCATCCCGAGATCGAGCCAACCAAAGAGCACACCAAACTGGCTGAACGCCGGGTGAAACTGGGCCTGCTGTTGGCTGATATCGGCCAGAAGGCCGAGGTCAAAGTCACCGATCAGGAAATGACGCAGGCGATCATGAACCAGGCGCGTCAGTACCCCGGTCAGGAACGCCAGTTCTTTGAATTCGTGCAGCAAAACGCGCAGTTCCGCCAGCAATTGCAGGCGCCATTGTTCGAAGACAAGGTTGTCGACCACATCTTTGAACAGGCCGCTGTGAAGGATAAGGAAGTCAGCAAGGACGACCTACAAAAGGCTGTTGAAAAGCTCGAAGAAGAATAAGCTTCACATATCGCGACGCGATTGAAAGGCACCCGGTTGGGTGCCTTTTTTTTGGCTGCAGGGGTTTGCCTGTCTTAAGCCCGATTTAAGGCGCGTGCGTTATCACGGCCCTGCATTGGGCAGGAAAGATGACGATGGGCCGGATCTATGGCGTGATAATGATGATCATGCTTTGTGCGCCAGCGGGCGTGCAGGCTGAATGTCTGATGGCGCGCGCGCTCAGTCAGGTCCATCTGTTGCAGCTTGATCTGGCGAAACGGCCAGATGATCGACTGGCGGAAAATGCGCTGCGGTTCATCGCCGGACAGATACCGCATCTGCAGGCTGACGATCTGGCCGAAATCGCGGCTATGCATCCGGCTGACGGGGCGGATGCGGTGTTCATAGATTTCGTCGACAATACAAACCGCTTGTTAAGCGTCTATGAAAGCATGGGCCTGGCGGCGCTACCGTTCCACTTTCAACAGGTGGATGTGCGCAGCAATTTGCGGCTGACCGGGCAATATCTTTACAGCCTCGGCTGCATTCCACGCGGTGCCAATGCCAGACCGGGGCAGGGCGCGGTCAGCATGCTACCGCCCGATAATCCGCAAGAGGTTGCAAACCTTGCGGAAAAGGAAACCGACGAAGAAACGCCCTTTGACGGCGTTAAACGCTACCTCGCAACGCCAAGTGGGGCGATATCCGGGGTGTTGGCGATTGTTGGTGCCGGTGTTGCGGCATTTCTGATCCAGACATGGATGAAACGCCGCCGGCGTCGGGCGCGGCGCTTTGATTGCCACTATGCGACCAGGTTCCGTATTGCCGGGCAGGACCGCGATGGCGTCGTCCTTGATGTCAGCGGCATGGGCGTCAAACTGCGCCACAATGCCGAAAAGTCGATCCAGATCGGGGTGGCCGTCGATATCCTTATCCTCGGCGAATGGCATGTCGGGACGGTCGCGTGGGGCAACGCGCATTACGTGGGCGTTCTGTTTCGGCAGGCATTGCGGCAACGCATCGTGCGCGAACTGTATCAAGGCAACAAGATGTCAGTCGCGCAGGTCGCCTGACGCGGCCTAAATGTGCATCAGGGCTCTGGTCACGGCGGCCTTTCTCAATAATTGAACGACGTTCAGAAACGTTGACTTAGCATGTTGTCCATAGTATGTGAACATTGTTCAATACTGAAAACCATCAGAAATCAGTCTTTCGTGGGGAAATGACATGTCCAGATTTTCAACAACCAGCCTATGCACGGCCGCGGCCTTGGCCGGTATTTTCGCATCGCCCATAGCGGCCCAAATCATTGAGATCGAAGGAAGCGAGATAACAATGACCGAACGCAACCTGTCAATTGAAGCCGCGCAAGCTGCCATGGATCCGCTCCGCCTGATCGAGGCTTACGTAATTGATAAGCAAGCACCGCGCAATGAACGCGGGGGATGGGGCAAGCGCGACAGCAGCACCTATGTCATCGGTGAACAGATCGACGCAGTGATCTATCTTGCGAATGTGGGAAAGCATAATCCGGGCCAGCCCGATAACCCACAGGAAATGGAACTTGCGATCATCATTCGCGATCTGGACGGCAACGTCATCTATCAGGTCGATAACGTTCACACGTTCAAAGGCGTCAGACGGTTGCAGGACCCGCTGCAGGCTGATTACTTCCGCGACCGGTTTACCGTCAGCGCAAGGGTGCCCTTGGCGGGGGAATATGACGTTGGATTTGTCTTCCTCGACAAGACACGGGCGCAAGATAAACAAACCCCGCTAGAGGCCGCGATCAGGGTTGTGGTTGAGGAACCGCAAGGGTTACCTGCGCTGACCGACCTCACAGAAATGATGATGGCGCAGGGGTTCGACCAAAGTTACTTGCTGCGGCGTTGCGGGGCGTACTACCTCAGTGAGGTGAAAATCGCCGGGCAGGACGCATTCACCGAAACCCAATTCGCAGTCCAGGATGCGATGATCCGCTATTTCGTCAATGCAGACGCGGTCATCGCTGCAGGGTTTCAGGACGTGCCCTATGATCAAGCGCTTGATGAAGCGTTCGACGGCATGGACGCCATCGCACAGCAATATACCGCGCGGATGTTGCAAAACCATCAGGCAGGCGCGCACCCATGGGCCGAGGACATCATGCTGCAGCGCGACGCCGTAAGTTGCAGGGTCATTTACGATCAAAGAGAACGCAGCGAATGAGCCGGACAATGGTTAACCCATCTTCACCTTTGCCCCGCACGGGGCGTTAACCCAGGGGGACCGTGCGGTGGGGTCCGACGTTTTGCCGACGTATGGCCGACGCGTTGCCGACAGGTCAAAATCGCCAAAGACCGGCGTTAACCGATGATGCCGGGGCGCGGTGCGCCCCGGCATCAGCATGGGTTACATTTCGATCCGGAACAGGGCAAAACCGCTGTCAGATGTGCCCGCAGGCGCAATCTTCATCCCTGCCACGCTATCAGCATAGGCGGCACCAGCTGGACCGGTTTCAAACATCAGCGACGTGCCGGGCATTGGCTTGAATGACCAATTCGCATCAGCCTTGGGATCAACCGTGCCCTGATCGACGATATAGCGGACGATCACATCGCGGTTCGTGTCGGGGCCTTCAAAGATGATCGTGTCACCGGTGCCGGGGAAGCTACCCCCGCCAGAGGCGCGGTAGTTGTTTGTGGCAATGATGAATTCCTGATCAGGATCAATTGGTTGTCCATCAAACTGCAAGTCAAAAATCCGGTTCGTATCCGGATTGATCACCGCCCCTTCACGGTCGAATTTCGACGGCTGGGTCAGATCAATCTGATAGGTTACCCCATCAATCACATCGAAATTATAGCTGGGGAATTCAGGGTTCAGCAGAACGGCATCCGTCGCCCCGGCCTCCACCTGATTGAACATGCCCGCACTGCGTTCCAGCCAGTCCTTCACCTGCGCGCCCGTGACCTTAACCGCCCGTACAGTGTTGGGGTATAGATACAGATCCGCCACGTTCTTGATCGCGACATCACCCACCGGCACATCGGTGAAATATTCCGGCCCGCCACGACCACCCGCCTTGAACGGGGCCGCCGCCGACAGGATCGGCAGGCCTTCGTACGCAGTGCCCGTTAACTGTTCCTTAATATACCAGGTCTGCGCATTGGATACGATCTGGACAGAAGGATCATCAGCCACCAAGGCAAAATAGGAATGCAGCGGGGCGGCGGTCTTGCCAACAGCCGTGCGCACGTAAGTCAATGTTTCTTCATGGATATCCTGAATGGAATCAAGCACCGGCTGATAGTCATCAACCAAGGCGGTGATGCTGCGGTCTTCCTCACGGCGGGAAATCGGGCGGGCCTCTGACGTATGTGACAGGATGCGCCAGCCGTCGCCATCACGCTCCAACAACAGATCGACCAGACCCATATGCGAGCCCCAGAAACCGCCCATCACACCCGGCTTGCCGCCAATCGTGCCAGCGGCCACATCAACACCCGCCCAGTCGTCATAGTTTGATGATGGGAATACCAGATGGCTGTGCCCGGTCATGATCGCATCGATGCCGTCCACCGCGGCGAGCGGGATTGCTGCGTTTTCCATCCCGTCCTCGTGGTCCGCAGCGCCAATACCCGAATGCGCCAAAGCGACAATGATATCAGCACCTTGTTCCTTCATCTGCGGCACGTAAGCACGGGCGCTTTCCACGATATCGCGGGCCTGCACATTGCCTTCCAGATGCTTGCGATCCCAGTTCATGATCTGCGGCGGGACAAAGCCGATCAACCCGATCTTGATCGGATGGGTATTGCCATCGCCATCGGTAATCTCGCGATCAATGATGGCATAAGGCGGCACCAGTGTTGTGTCAGTGGTTGGTGACGCGCCCATCTCTTTGACAACATTGGCAGAAACCACGGGGAAGGCGGCACCGGCCACCGATTTCATCAGGAAGGAAACACCGTAGTTGAACTCGTGATTCCCTAGGGTGGACGCATCAAAACCCAGCGCATTCATCGCGGTGATGACAGGATGCATGTCGCCTTCCTTCATGCCGCGTTCATAGGCGATGTAATCGCCCATCGGATTGCCTTGCAAGAAGTCGCCATTGTCCAACAGCATGGAGTTTGTGGACTCCGCCCGCACCCCTTCGATAATGCTGGCGGTACGGCTTAGGCCAACTGTATCGACTTGCCGGTCGGCGTAATAATCATAAGGAAAAACATGGACATGCAGGTCGGTGGTTTCCATCAGCCGCAGATGCGCCTGACCTGTGGCTGCGTTGACCGAAAACGGATGCATCGCAACAAGCCCGGCAGACCCTGCGATAAAGTGACGACGGTTTAGACGTAGTGACATGAAGAACCCCCAGATTGTTTGATATGGTTTCAGTAGACAACTGCTGGTCGCAGGTAACAAGGGTGTGTCACTGACGATCGGCACATTTCGTCGCAATCACATGGGGGCCTGGCGAAAACAAAAAAGGCCGCCCACGACGGGCGGCCTGATTTAATCGTTTTGTGACAGAGGATTAGTCCTCTTCGCTATCCTCGGCAGGTGCGTCTTCTTCGGTTTGAACACCAGCAGATTCTGCCAGCTCGTCATCCTCAGATGCAGCAGCACCGATATCGTCGAACAGTTCCTGAATTTCGAATTCAGCAGCAGCTTCTTCTTCAGCAGCCAGTTCCTGGATCGACTTGCCAGAGGCCTGCAATTCAGCCTCTTCAACAGAACGGGCAACGTTCAGTGTGATTGTGGCTTCGACCTCTGGGTGCAGGTTGATCAGCACGTCATGCAGACCCAGTTCCTTGATCGGGCCGGTCAGCACAATCTGTTTCTTATCAACGCTGTAACCGTTGTCGGTCGCCGCATCGGCCGCGTCACGCGTGGTGACAGAACCATAAAGCGAACCGGCATCAGAAGCAGAACGGATGATGACAAACTTCTGACCATCCAGCTTTTCAGCCAGTGATTCTGCTTCTTTCTTGCTTTCCAGGTTGCGGGCTTCCATCTGGGCTTTTTCAGCCTCAAACCGCGCCATGTTGGATGCGTTGACGCGCAGCGCCTTGCCTTGCGGCAGCAGGAAGTTACGTGCGTAGCCTTCCTTGACGTTCACGACTTCACCCATCTGGCCCAGTTTGGCCACACGTTCGAGAAGGATGATTTCCATTGCGGTTTCTCCTTACTTTACAGCGTAGGGCAGCAGGGCGAGGAACCGTGCGCGTTTGATGGCCTGGGCCAATTTACGCTGGTTCTTGGCACCGACAGCGGTGATACGGGCAGGCACGATCTTGCCGCGCTCTGAGATATAGCGCTGCAGCAGTTTCGTGTCCTTGTAGTCGATCTTGGGGGCGTTATCACCCTCAAACGGATCGGACTTACGACGGCGGAAAAATGGTTTAGTTGCCATGATTTAGGTCCTTTCCTTTGATCAACGACGCTCGCGACGGCTGTCGCGGTCTTCACGCTTTTGCATTTGAATAGAGGGGCCTTCCTGATGTGCGTCGACCTTGATGGTCAGCACGCGCATCACGTCCTCATGCAGGCGCATCAGACGTTCCATTTCCTGCACAGCAGGGGCAGGCGCGTCAGTGCGCAGCAGGGCGTAGTGCCCTTTGCGGTTTTTGTTGATCTTGTAGGCCATCGTCTTGACGCCCCAATATTCGTTTTCCAGCATCTTGCCGCCATTGTCAGCAAGAACGGTTCCGAAATGTTCGATGAGGCTTTCAGCTTGCGTGTTGGACAGGTCCTGACGCGCAATCATGACATGCTCGTATAGCGGCATGCGTACTCCAGTTCGTTTCTCGGCGCATTTCAAAGGATGGGCTGTTTGACCTTCTGCGTCCCATCCACGAGAGGCTGCGCAGTTCATACAACTTGCAAAAGGATGTGGCCTTATACAGTGGGTTTGTTGTGATGCAACCCTTGCAATCGTGACCTTGCGGTAACAATCGCCAATTTCTTAACCAAGCCTTTAAGTTGCCCATTTATAGCCGTGTTTGAAACGCATCAAGTAGGTGTCAAAAAACGGCAAGGAGCGGCTGGGATGGCCAATGCAAATGTGAATGTGCAGGCAAAACAACAACGTCTGGCGCGTCCATCTTCGTTTGAGGTGGAAGATACCTATTGGGGCTACATCGTGCGCTCGGGCCGTGGCCCGTCCTTGAGCGTGGTCCTGTCCCAGGTGGTTGCGTTCTTTTTCGGGGCCTGTTTTCTGACCGCCGGCTTTGGTATTCTGTTGGTGCCCGCAATGATGTTTGACGGCAATGTTGGCGCCGTCCGTATTGGTGCTGCGACGCTGTTTGCGTCTGTCGCGATCTATCTTTTGTGGTTTGCCAGCCGTGGCACCAGAGGCGAGATTCACGTCGATAACAGCGTTGGCGAAATTCGCGAGGTGATCTGCAACCGGGCGGGGAAACCCACCACCGTGGCATGCTATGGTTTTGATACAATTGGCGGCGTGTTCCTTGACTACAACGAAGAAACAGGCAAATCGAACCTTGTTCTGCGGTATCGCAACACGGTGCAGACCGTGCCAGTTGCCGAAGGAACAGAGGCGCAACTGCTGGGCCTGCGTGATCGTTTGGGTCATGATTTGATGGTTGTGCCGGAAACCCTGAACAGCGCCGCGGCCTAGGTTTTCATTGACTCCCGAAACGTGAGCAGTGAACCGCCGAACACATTTTGTTTAATTTTGCAGAATTGCATTGGAGCGGCCAGCGCTATCTCTAAGGATTACACGTTCACCCTTGGAGAAATCGATGAAACACCTTCTTTCCACAGCCTTACTTGCCGCGACACTGTCAACATCAGTTGCCGCTTCTGAAGCTTTTGTTCTTGAGCCGGGTCACAGCCAGATCGTATTTACATACGACCATGCGGGGTTTTCGACGACCTACGGCATGTTTTCCGGCTTCACTGGCGACATAATGTTCGACGCGGAAGATCCTGCCGCCTCTAGCGTGTCGGTGACATTCCCTGCAGAAACGATGATCACTGGTTTTGACGACCGGACCGGGCATTTTCTTCAGTCTGGCGACTTCTTCAAACTTGATGAGTTTCCCGATGTCACCTTCGTCTCGACCGGAATCGAAGTAACGGGCGACGACACTGCCAACATCACCGGCGATCTGACGCTGAACGGCGTGACCCAGTCGATTGTTCTGGACGCAAAGCTGAACCAACAGACAGATGAATATCCGTTCCCGCCACACCAAGGCAAAAAGGCGATGGGCCTGGATGCAAGTGTGACGCTGAACCGGTCAGATTATAATCTGGGTATGTTCGCACCGTTTATTCCCGAAGAAATTCCGGTTCAGATTTCTGTTGAAGCGGTCGCAGCGGAATAGCACCCGCAGACCTTTGCAAAGAAGGCCGCGCCGGATTGTCGGCGCGGCTTCTCTTATTGGCTGTCTTGCGTTGCCGTCAGGTTCACTGCAACCTCAACCGTGAAGCCGAGATTGGTTTCATCGCCCATGCTTTGCCCGATGTTAAAGTCGCGCCGATCAAGGGTGAGCTGCCCCATCATCCGGGCCGTGTTTTCGACAATCTCCAGTGTGAACGGCAGGCTGACAGGAATGCTGCTTCCCTTGATCGCAAGTGTGCCATCAGCGACAAGTCCTGTCTCACCCTCGTTTATCTGGGCATTGAATTCTGCCGTCGGATGGGTTTCAGCATCAAAAAAATCCTGACCCATCGCTTGTTCGGTGACCGACCCGAGTGTCAGCGATGCGATTGCGATTGTTGTTGCTACCGATCCCTTTGTGCCGTCGGCGTCTGGATCAAAACTGATAGCGGCGGTCCAGTCATCGAAACTGCCCGTGACCAGGCTACCAAGCTGCGTCACTGTAATCTGGATCGTCCCATCCTGCACAACCCAATCTGACGCCACCTCTGCCAAGGCTGCGTTGGCTGGCCCTGTTTGTTCGTGACTGAACATGCCAGTTGCCGCCCCCGCACCAGTTGCCAGCAAATAAATCGCAACAGCAGCAACCGGTGCGATGCGATCTGGCCTATGTGCAGAGACATCAGGTGCTGTCCCTTTGCCGAACCACATCCGCCCCAATGTGCTGTCTTTATCGACAAACTGGTGCTTCAGCGCGCCCACGATATGCAGCAGGATCGCGCCGATCATGATCTTGCTCCAGATCCAGTGCAGGGACGCAAAGAGTTCTGACATGCCTTCGTCTTTGGGCACCAAGGGTAGGTCTTGCCCGATTGGTAGGAGCACCGGAGCAAAACCGGTTGTGGCGGCATGGTGAATCCAGCCAGTGAGTGGGACGGCGATGAGCGAGATGTAGAGCAGCCAGTGGACCAGCTCTGCCAGAAACGCCTCGCCCTTGCGATCTGGGTGCAGGTTGCCCGGTTTGGTTTGTGTCACTGTCCAAAAAACCCTTGCGGTTGCCACAAGGAAGATCAGGACCCCCAGTGTTTTGTGATATGAAAAGAGCTGCGCTTTGAATGCCAACTGTTCATTGGTTTCGTAGGGCAGCCGATTTGCAATAGCCCCAAGCGGAGCCACCGTCAGGATCAGCAGGGCAGTGAGCCAATGAAAGGTCTTGGTGACCGTTCCGTATTTGGTGGTGGTGTTGACGATTGTCATTTGGCGCTCCGGCGTTGGTTTGGCGCAGGCTAACATCGGGTGATCGCTGGAGACCATAGCGCGGGGCGCAATGGTCCTGTGCAAAAACGCGGAACGACCGGCTGCTTGTATGGCGCGCGCGGTCGGGTTAAGCCAAGAGGAACAAAAGCAATTCAAAGGGAGGGGCCGATGCGGGCATTCGTTTTTCCGGGCCAGGGTGCGCAGGCAATTGGGATGGGCAAGGCATTGGCAGAGGCCTATCCAGCCGCCAAAGCCGTGTTTGACGAGGTCGATGAGGCCCTTGGTGAAGATCTGTCCGGGTTGATTTGGGACGGTACAATTGAGGATCTGACCCTGACTCGCAACGCCCAGCCCGCGTTAATGGCGATGTCGATGGCCGTAATGCGCGCGTTGGAAGCCGAGGGCGTAGACATCAGTGCAGCGTCGTTTGTGGCTGGGCATTCACTGGGCGAGTATTCGGCGCTGGCCGCCGCTGGCGCGTTGACTGTAACTGACGCCGCGAAATTGCTGCGCGCGCGCGGCACGGCCATGCAAGAGGCGGTGCCGATTGGCGTTGGTGCGATGGCCGCCTTGCTAGGCCTGGATTTCGCGACGGTCGAGGGGGTGGCCCAGGAGGCGGCCCAAGGTGAGATTTGTCAGGCCGCCAATGACAATGATCCGGCGCAAGTAGTGGTGTCAGGCCACAAGGCTGCGGTGGAACGTGCGGTCGAGATTGCAAAAGAGAAGGGGGCCAAGCGTGCCTTGTTGCTGCCCGTCAGCGCACCGTTTCATTGTGCGTTGATGGCACCGGCTGCCGATGTCATGGCAGAGGCGCTGGCCGATGTTCAGATTTCCGCACCTGCCGCCCCTTTAGTCGCCAATGTTCGTGCGGCGGCTGTTCAGGATCCCGATGAGATCAGAACGCTGTTGATCCAACAGATCACGGGGTCCGTGCGTTGGCGCGAAAGCGTGGCCTATATGGCGGCGCAAGGCGTGACCGAAATCTATGAGATTGGTGCCGGGAAGGCATTGTCGGGCATGGTCAAACGGATTGATCGTGCGGTTGTCACGCGGAATGTTGGAACACCTGATGATGTCGCGGCTGCCGTTGCTGCGGTCAAGGGTTAAGGAAAGGTCGATAGATGTTTGATTTGGAAGGTAAGAATGCTCTCGTCACTGGTGCCTCTGGCGGTATTGGTGCTGCGATTGCCAAAAGCCTGCATGCGGCAGGTGCGACTGTTGCGTTGTCGGGCACACGGGTTGATCCGTTGCAGGCACTGGCCGTTGAGCTGGGTGGCCGCGCACATGTCGTGCCTTGCAATCTGAGTGATGCGGAGGCTGTGAATGCTCTGCCAAAGCAGGCTGCGGATGCCATGGGATCGGTTGATGTGCTGGTCAATAATGCCGGCATCACCCGCGACAATATCTTTATGCGGATGTCTGACGAGGAATGGTCATCGGTGCTAGAGGTCAATCTGACCTCGACGATGCGCCTGTGCAAAGGCGTTATTCGCGGCATGATGAAAGCCCGTTGGGGTCGCATCGTCAATATATCATCCGTTGTTGGTGCGACAGGCAATCCGGGGCAGGCGAATTACGCGGCTTCAAAGGCTGGGATGGTGGGCATGTCCAAATCCATTGCCTATGAGGTCGCCAGTCGGGGCATTACGGTCAATTGCGTTGCGCCGGGTTTCATCACAACGGCGATGACTGATAAGCTGAACGATGAGCAGAAATCCGGTATCCTGTCGCAAGTACCTGCCGGTCGGATGGGTGATGCAGAGGAGATTGCAGCGGCGGTTTTGTACCTTTCCAGCCCCGAAGCGGCTTATGTTACCGGTACCACCTTGCATGTGAATGGTGGCATGGCCATGTTCTGACGAGCGGTGCGAAATCGTTTGCCTGAGCCGAATTCTCTGCTATAGGCCTCGCAGATTTGCCGAAAGGTGCATGTGACGTCACGTCAGATGTTTGCTGCGCAGATTGGTAACGCCCCTGAATGGACGGGGCACGAACGACGGGTGAAACACCCACAGTAGAACGGGCATAGGCCCAGAAAGACATGAGGAATTGACATGAGCGACGTTGCAGACCGGGTGCGCAAGATCGTTGTAGAACATCTTGGTGTTGAAGAAGACAAGGTTACGGAAGCTGCGTCTTTCATCGATGATCTGGGTGCTGACAGCTTGGACACAGTCGAGCTGGTTATGGCATTTGAAGAGGAATTCGGGATCGAAATCCCTGATGATGCGGCCGAGACGATCCAGACTTTTGGTGACGCGGTTAAATTCATCAACGGTGCACAGTAAAAACCGTATCGACCTTTATCGCGGCGTCCCAACTGTTTTGGGGCGCCGTTTCTTTTTGGGCGATATGAGTGCCGCAGTCAGTCGACATCTTGTGAGGGCCAGTCGCGTGGCTGCGGGTATGACCGAATGCGGCCCAATAGAATGACCCCTGTGATCAGCCCAATCCCTATCAATGCAATTCGCCAGTCCAGTTTTTCACGGATCGAATCGCGCAGTCCCTGTCCAAAATCCTCGACTGATGGTTCTGGCATTGGCGTGTTGGCGATTTCGACCGCAGTGCAGCGCAAATTATCCAGATAGCCGGTCATGCTTTCGATATTATTCAACACGCTTGGATCCTGATAGTGCCGCCGCGCTGTTTCGATATCGTCAATGCTGGTTTGATTGAGCAAATCCTGCACATAGGCAGAATACCGCATCGTCGTCATGCCTTGCCGTGAAAAGCCAAATGCGTCCACTGCGTCAAGAAGCATATCGTCGTCCAGCATCCCTGCGTAGCGCCGTATCAAGCGGATATCCGATTGGAACGATGGTGTGTCGGGGCTGATGATTAGCCGCATTTGCAATGTGTGAATCCGGTCGACAAGGTCGAGCACCCTGCAATTGGCCATGGCCGGGCTTGCCCCAAGCCAGAGCAGCGCGATTAGGCAAAGCGTCGAAAGATTGGCGTTCACGTCTTCTACCTGTTCAGTAAGACAATTCACTTAACAGGCTGGGGTTAAGCTGACGTGAAAGCGTATGAAACACCTCGATTTCCTTGCGTTTCGCCGTTTGCTGCCGGGGTGTGCAGGTGATCTTGCCTACGAGAGAGGGAAGCCGTCCTACGCTCTTGCCCCTATGGTCCGGGCTAGGGTATCAGGGGTCGGAAATACGCCAAAAAGGTGAGGGCAGAATATGCGTCGCGTAGTAGTTACAGGCTTGGGTCTGGTGACCCCACTTGCAAACGGTGTGGAAGCTTCCTGGAAGCGGATCCTTGATGGTCAGTCTGGGGCTGGTCGCATCCAGACCTTTGACCCCGAACGTGTTACGACCCAATATGCCTGCGAGGTTCCGCTGGGCGACGGAACTGACGGTACATTCAATGCCGATGATTATCTGGAGCCAAAAGAGCAGCGGAAGGTCGATACCTTTATCCTGTTTGGATTGGCTGCTGCTGAGCAGGCGATCAAGGATGCCGGTTGGACTCCTGAGGATCGTGAAGATTTGGAGCGTACCGGCGTCATGATTGGATCGGGCATTGGCGGCCTGAATTCCATTGCCAACACGGCTAACATGATGGCTGAAAAGGGCCCGCGTCGCGTGTCGCCGTTTTTTGTGCCGGGCGCGTTGATCAATCTGATTTCCGGTCAGGTATCGATCAAATACGGGTTCCGTGGCCCGAACCATGCTGTTGTGACCGCCTGTTCGACAGGTGCGCATGCGATTGGTGACGCGTCCCGCCTTATCCAGCATGGCGATGCTGAGGTTATGATTGCGGGCGGTGCGGAGGCTGCCATCTGCGAGCTTGGCATTGCTGGCTTCAATGCCTGTAAGGCCTTGAGCACGAAGTACAATGATGACCCGACCAAGGCCAGCCGTCCTTGGGACAATGACCGTGATGGTTTTGTCATGGGCGAAGGTGCCGGTGTGGTCGTTTTGGAAGAATATGAGCATGCCAAGGCCCGTGGCGCAAAAATATATGCCGAAATACTGGGCTATGGGCTGAGCGGTGATGCGCATCACATTACAGCCCCGCCGCCCGATCATGAAGGTGCCGAACGCGCCATGCGCGCGGCCTGTCGCAACGCGGGTATTGAGCCTAGCCAGATTGATTACGTGAATGCGCACGGGACATCAACCATGGCTGATACAATTGAACTTGGCGCTGTTGAGCGGTTGATGGGGGATGCGGCATCAGGTTTGACGATGTCCTCGACCAAATCGGCGACCGGCCATTTGCTTGGTGCGGCTGGTGCGATTGAGGCTGTGTTTTCGATTCTGGCAATTCGCGACCAGGTGGCCCCGCCGACCATCAATCTGGATAACCCGGCTGAGGGGGCGGCGAATACGCCGGTTCATCTATGTGCCAATGCCAAGCATGAAACAAAAATCGACATTGCCTTGTCGAACTCCTTTGGCTTTGGCGGTACAAATGCAAGTGTCATCTTTGGGAAAGTCAGCTGATGTGGCGCCATATCGCTGCTAACGCACTGACATTTCTGATTGTTGCGCTGTTTCTGCTTGTTGGCGTTGTGACATGGGGTACCAACCAATACCGCCAGGACGGGCCGTTGGCGCAGGCGATCTGTTTGCAGGTATCGCCCGGTTCAAACATGCGCAGCGTTGCCGACCAGTTGGTTGAGAAGGAAGCGGTTAGTTCACCCACGATTTTCCGCATGGGCGCTGATTATTCGGAAAAGTCGGGCGAGTTGAAGGCTGGTAGTTTTCGGGTGCCAGAAGGCGCATCGATGCAAGAGATTGTCGATATTGTGACGCGTGGCGGCCGTAACACTTGCGGGACAGAGGTCATCTATCGGATTGGCGTCAACCGTACACTGGTTGACGTCCGCGAGTTGGATCCAACTTCGAACCGTTTCGTCGAAATTGTCAGTTTTAATACTGAAGATGCCGAGGTGCCTGCCGAATACACAGAAGTGCGTCAGGCGACTGATACAACTTATCAGGTGGTCGTTGCTGAAGGGGTGACCAGTTGGCAGATTGCCTATTCGCTGGGCGAATTGGATTTGTTGCAATCTGATGTCACCGAAGTGCCAGCCGAGGGTAGCCTGGCCCCGCAAAGCTATGACCTGACCGAGGGACAGCCAGTCTCATCTGTTTTGGCGCAGATGGCGTCAACCCAGACGCAAATTCTGGCAGAGGCCTGGGCCGAGCGCGTGGACGGATTGCCGTTGCAGACACCAGAAGAGGCAATGGTGCTGGCCAGCATCATTGAAAAAGAGACTGGTGTTGCGGATGAACGCCGGCAGGTGGCCAGCGTCTTTGTAAACCGTTTGAACCGCGGTATGAAGCTGCAGACTGATCCAACCGTTATCTACGGTATCACGCGGGGCGAAGGCGTTCTGGGTCGTGGCTTGCGGCAAAGTGAGCTACGTGCTGAAACTCCGTGGAACACCTATGTGATTGATGGGCTGCCACCCACGCCGATTGCCAATCCAGGCCGCGCCAGTATTGAGGCCGCACTTGACCCTGACAGCACCGAATACATCTTTTTCGTGGCTGATGGATCGGGTGGCCATGCCTTTGCCACCAATCTGGATGATCACAACCGCAATGTCGCCCGCTGGCGCGAGATTGAGGCAGAGCGCGCCAGCGGGAGTGACGGGTAACGATCTGTTAAGATTAGTGAAATCTTAACTGCACCGTACGGTGCGCAACCCCAGATTGATTGACTTATACACGCCCTGAAACCTATTCTGAGCGTGCTAGAAGGCGAGCTTGAACCAAGTTTTATTGGGCTTTGCCGCTCGACTGTAACGGAAGTTTCCTTACAGGTCCGATTAATCATGACTGAATTGAACGAACGCAGATTGCAGGACCAATGCGACGCGCAGGCGCGCATTGCTGAAATTACCCGACTTTTTGGCGTCGTCCGCCACAAGTTGGAACAGATGATTGACGACCTTGGTGCAGATGACCTTAGGTATCAGACCGCCATTATCGCCAAGTTGAATGAATTGCACACCGCCCATCTGAGTGTTCTGGCGGCAGAGGAGGCACATGATGCCCAATCCGGAAAATCCATCGCGGGCCAAGAGATCGACCTCGACGCGCTGCGCGCTGAAATCGGGAGCCAACTTGATCGCCTCCGCGCAGCAATCGCGTCAGACCCAGTTTCTGACGGGGCTGAGTGCTGCCCAGCTTGTGGCGCTGCCGCATCTGTTTGATTTCTGGGCCATGCCACATCAGTTGCCGCCGGAAGGTGACTGGCGCAACTGGGTCATTCTGGGTGGTCGCGGTGCTGGCAAGACGCGGGCCGGGGCCGAGTGGGTTCGTTCCATGATCGAGGGCCCGACGCCCGGTGCGCGGGGCGAAGCGCGTCGCGTTGGCTTTGTTGCTGAAACGATCGAACAGGCGAGGGAGGTTATGGTCTTTGGCGAAAGTGGCATCATGGCGATAAGCCCGCCAGATCGACGTCCTGAATGGGTGTCGGGTCGTCGTCTGCTGGTCTGGCCGAATGGTGCGACCGCGCAGTTGTTTTCAGCCCACGAGCCCGAGACCTTGCGTGGTCCGCAATTTGATGCGGTCTGGGCGGACGAGTTGGCCAAATGGCGTAACGGCCGGGATACGTGGGATATGGTGCAGTTTTGTTTGCGGCTGGGCCAGAACCCGCGTGCTTGTATCACTACCACCCCGAGGCGTGTCGCGGTTCTGCGCGATCTGGTGGCCGCTGATACAACGGTGATGACCCATGCGCCAACCCAGGCGAACCGAGCCAATCTGGCCCCCGGTTTTCTGGCTGAGATCGAAGCCCGCTATGGTGGCACATCGTTGGGCCGTCAGGAAATAGATGGTGCAATGCTGACTGAAATTGATGGTGCCCTTTGGTCACCCGCACAATTGGCTGATTGTCAGACGACCGCGCATCCGACATTGGATCGCGTTGTGGTCGCTATTGATCCGCCGGGGACGGCGCATGCCGGTTCTGACGAATGCGGTATTGCGGTGGTCGGCGCGGTGATGGATGGGCCGGTGCATACATGGCGCGCCTATGTGCTGGAGGATGCGTCTATCCCTGCGGCCCGCCCGCTGGACTGGGCGACAGCGGCGATCAAGGCCATGCGCCGACATGCTGCGGACCGGCTTGTGGCGGAGGTGAATCAAGGTGGTGACATGGTTGAGGCTGTGATCCGGCAAGTGGACCCGTTGGTACCTTATCGTTCGGTTCATGCATCAAAAGGCAAGTCGGCCCGCGCAGAACCCGTGGCCGCACTGTATGAGCAGGGCCGTATCGGGCACATGCGCGGTCTGGGCGCGCTTGAGGACCAGATGTGCCAGATGACGACCAAGGGATTCGCGGGGTCAGGGTCACCTGACCGGGTGGATGCACTGGTCTGGGCGTTGCAGGATTTGATGATTGATCCCGCAAAAACGTGGCAAAACCCCCAGATACGTGGGCTGAGCTAGTGTTGCGTGGGGTACCGCACGGTGGTGTCCCGGCTTCGTAATCAATTGGATGCAAATTGTTTTTCGTGGTTCGCAGACGGTCATGACCGACTGGCCCAAGCGACTGGCACCAAGGAGTTTTGGATGTTTGATTTTTTAAACCGTGCGAAGCCGGATGTGTCCGAAGTTGAGGTGAAAGCCTCGGCGACGGGGCGTGTGATGGCGATGTCCGGTGCTGGTCGCGTGGCCTGGTCCCCGCGTGATGTCGTTTCGCTGACCCGGACAGGGTTCACCGGAAACCCGATCGGCTTTCGTGCGGTCAAGCTGATTGCCGAAGCCGCTGCTGCATTGCCGATTGTCTTGCAGAATGCCGAACGTCGTTATGACACGCATCCGGTTTTGTCCTTATTGGCCCGTCCCAACGCGGGGCAGGGCCGTGCCGAATTGCTGGAAGCCTTGTTTGGTCAAGTCCTGCTGACGGGCAATGGTTATCTGGAGGCCGTTGCCGATGACGGCCTGCCCATCGAAATGCATGTGTTACGGTCTGATCGGATGCAGGTTGTTCCCGGTGCTGACGGTTGGCCGGTGGGTTACGAGTATCATGTATCCGGTCGCAAACATCACTTTGCTGTCGCTGAAGATCGCAGCCCGATTTGTCATATCAAAAGCTTCCACCCGCAGGATGATCATTATGGGTTTTCGCCCTTGCAGGCGGCTGCATCAGCTATTGATGTGCATAATGCCGCGTCCCGCTGGTCGAAGGCCCTGCTGGACAATGCGGCCCGTCCGTCGGGTGCGATTGTCTACCGTGGTGCGGATGGCCAATCGTCGTTGAGTGCTGATCAATATGATCGTTTGCTGGGAGAAATGGAAACCCAGCACCAGGGCGCACGTAATGCGGGCCGCCCGATGCTGCTGGAGGGCGGTCTGGACTGGAAGCCGATGGGCTTTTCCCCATCCGATATGGAATTCCAGAAAACCAAAGAGGCCGCCGCCCGTGAAATATCTGTAGCCTTTGGTGTGCCACCGATGTTGTTGGGAATTCCCGGGGATGCCACCTATGCCAATTATCAAGAGGCGAACCGCGCGTTCTATCGTCTGACCGTGCTGCCATTGGCGGCCCGTGTTGTCACGTCCATTGCCAACTGGCTATCAGATTACGCCGATGAGCGTGTCGTGTTGCATCCTGATCTGGATCAGATCCCTGCCTTGTCTGTTGAACGTGATGCCCAATGGCGTCGGATATCGGATGCCAGTTTTCTGACGGATGCTGAAAAGCGGTCGATGCTTGGCTTGCCGGCGCTGGAGGTTGGCGATGGATAATAAAGTTGTAGATATTCAGGGCCACCCGCGGCAGCCCACCCAACCACCGGTATCGGATTTCTGGTTCGCGCAGGTTGATGTTCGCTTAGGCCGCATCGAATTCATGGTGTCGCGTCTGGAATGGCAAATCTGGCTGATTGTCTGTGGCTGCGCCGGGTTGCTGGTTTTCGAAATTGTCAAAGTGCTGAGCGGGAGACCCCTATGAGTTTGGAACGCAAATTTTGTGCCCTTGGCGCTGAGGTGACCGTCACTGATGGTACGATCATCAGTGGCTATGCCTCTCTTTTCGGGAAATCGGACCAGGGTGGCGATACTGTAGAGAAAGGTGCCTATGCCGCGTCTTTGTCGCAGAACCGGTCCATCAAGATGTTATGGCAGCATGATCCGGCCCAGCCGATTGGCGTTTGGGACGAGGTTCGCGAAGATGATCGCGGATTGTGGGTGAAGGGCCGTTTGCTGACTGACGTTGCAAAGGGTCGTGAGGCTGCATCGCTGATTGGGGCTGGGGCGATTGATGGTTTATCCATCGGCTATCGCACTGTGAAGGCCCAAAAGAATGGCAAGGGCGGACGCCTGTTGTCTGAGCTGGAACTGTGGGAGGTGTCTTTGGTCACGTTCCCCATGCTTCCTGATGCGCGTGTGGATGCCAAGGGGGATGACCCAGCGGATACCACGATGCGTGACCTGGCTGCTGCATTTGAAGGTGCGCGCCGTTTGATGGCACGGGACTAACCCCCGCCACGATCAAAGGACTGATTGATGACGACAACTGAGAGCAATTCTCGGGTCGGGGAAGATGTGTCTCCTGCCCAGGCTTTGAATGCGGCAATTGCCGGGTTCGTGAGCGATTTCAAAGACTTTTCCCACGGCGTGAATGCCAAACTTCAAAAACAGGATGACCGGATGAACAAGCTGGACCGAAAGACGATGATGAATGCCCGCCCTGCGCTGGCGGCCGCTGCTGCAGAGGATGCGCCACACCAGAAGGCATTTGCGGCCTATTTGCGGTCGGGCGATGATGACGCCCTGCGTGGGCTTGAGATGGAAGGGAAGGCCCTTGCCACGAATATCGCGGCTGATGGCGGCTATCTGGTGGACCCGCAGACCGCTGAGACCATTCAGAGTACGCTGAGTTCAACGGCATCGATCCGTTCGGTTTCCAATGTGGTGAATGTCGACGCCACGTCCTATGACGTTTTGGTTGATCATTCCGAGCTGGGCGCTGGCTGGGCCACCGAGACGAGCACAATCACTGAAACTGATACACCACAGATCGAGCGTATCTCGATTCCGCTTCATGAACTGTCTGCGCTTCCTAAAGCGTCTCAGCGTCTGCTGGATGACAGCGCCTTTGATATTGAAGGCTGGCTGGCGGGCCGCATTGCGGACAAGTTCGCCCGGTCCGAGGCTGACGCATTTATCAACGGTGATGGTGTCGACAAGCCAACGGGTCTTTTGACCTATCCGTCTGTTGCTGATGATAGCTGGGCATGGGGCAGCCTTGGCTATGTTCCCTCTGGCACAGCTGGTGGCATTACCCGTGCGGACGCCATTGTGGATCTTGTCTATGCGTTGGGCGCTGAATACCGCGCAAACGGCACCTTTGTGATGAATTCACGTACCGCTGGTCATGTGCGCAAGCTGAAGGACGCCGACGGCCGTTTTGTTTGGGTCGATGGCCTTGCGGTGGGCGAGCCCGCCCGGTTGATGGGTTACCGTGTTCTGATTGCCGAAGATATGCCCGATATTGCCGATGATGCGATGGGTATCGCGTTTGGTGATTTCAGCGCTGGTTACACCGTTGCCGAGCGCCCTGATCTGCGGGTTCTGCGCGACCCATTCTCAGCCAAGCCGCATGTCCTGTTTTACGCCACCAAGCGTGTGGGCGGAGCCGTCAGTGACTTTGCCGCGATTAAGCTGCTCAAGTTTGCGACCAGCTAACACTGGTTGTGAAGGGAGCCGCCTTAACCGGCGGCTCAACCCCGGACGCGCGCGAGGCAATCCCCGCATTGTCTAGCTGCTCCCTTCCGTCCGAGCAATGCGGGGGGTGTGCGTGCGTCCGGGTCCCAGACCCTGATGGGCCATCAGTGATTTTCGGAGTAGTTTCATGATGTTAGTCGAAGAGACCACCGTGCCGCAAGCGGCCCTGCCGGTCGCACAATTTAAAGACCATTTGCGCCTTGGTTCGGGTTTCGCCGATGATGGACTGCAAGATACGGTTCTGGAAGGTTACCTGCGTGCCAGTTTGGCCGCAATTGAGGCCCGGACCGGGAAAATACTGATCGAACGTGAGTTCAGCTGGACCTTAACCGCTTGGCGCAGCGAGCAACGTCAGCCGCTTCCTGTGGCGCCAGTCAACGCGATCACCGCCTTGATGCTGATTGATATGGGCGGTGATGAGACGTTCGCCGATGGTGACGCCTGGATGCTGGAGCCCGATAATCAACGACCCAGCCTGAATGCCACGACCGCGAGCTTGCCCAGTGTTCCGGTTAACGGTTCAGTGCGGATTGGTATGCTGGCCGGGTTTGGGCCCGAATGGGGCGATCTGCCTGCTGATCTTGCCCAAGCGGTCATGATGTTGGCTGCGCATTTTTATGAATACCGCCATGACACGACCCAAGGCACGCCACCGATGCCCTTTGGTGTGTCTTCGCTGATCGAACGCTACCGTACGGTTCGTTTGTTCATGGGGGGCAGGGTATGACCACGCCCCGTCTAAATCATTCGCTGGTTTTGGAGGCACCGTTGCGCGTGGCCGACGGAGCCGGTGGCTATACAGATGACTGGCAATCCCTTGGGGTGCTGTGGGCCGAGATTAAAGCAAGGTCGGGCAGGGAGGTTGCCGCCTCTGCCACAACTGTGTCGCGCGTACCTTACAGTATCACTGTCCGTGCTGCCCCTTACGGTGCTCCGTCACGCCCCAAGCCGGGTCAACGGTTCCGCGATGGCAATCGGGTCTTTCAAATCAATGCTGTCGCAGAGAAAGATGCCAATGCGCAGTTTCTGGTGTGTTTCGTCGAAGAGGAGGTTGCGTCATGAGCTATGGTGTTTCCGCTGCATTGCAGACGGCGGTTTATCAACATCTGTCAGCGGATGTTGGCATGACCAACCTTGTTGGAACGTCGATATTTGATGCGCTGCCGTCAGGATCCTTACCGCCGCTATATGTTGTGTTGGGCCCCGAGAATGTGCGCGATGCGTCTGACAAAACCGCAGGCGGTGCTTTACACGAGTTCACTGTGACGGTTGTGACCGAAAGCGCGGGGTTCGCATCTGCAAAGGTCGTTGCCGCAGCAGTGTCGGACGCGCTGGTCGATGCCGATCTTACCCTGAGCCGTGGCGCATTGGTGTCGCTGAATTTTTATAAGGCGAAGGCCGCCCGTGTTGGCACGGGTGATGTCCGCCAGATCAACCTTATTTTTCGTGCCCGCGTGGCGGATGACACGTAACCCAGACAACTGAAGGAGTGCGCCAATGGTGGCCCAGAACGGAAAAGACCTGCTTGTGAAGATCGATATGACAGGGGATGGATCATTTGAAACGGCAGCAGGGTTGCGTGCAACACGGATCAGTTTCAATGCTGAAAGTGTGGATGTCACCAGCTTGGAAAGCGAAGGCGGCTGGCGTCAGCTGCTGGGTGGCGCCGGGGTAAAGACCGCCTCCATCTCTGGTTCCGGTGTGTTCAAGGATGCAGATACTGATGAACGAGCCCGCCAAATCTTTTTTGATGGTGAGACGCCGGATTTTCAGGTGGTTATTCCCGATTTCGGCACGGTCGAAGGGCCTTTTCAGATCACCTCGGTCGAATATGCGGGGGCGCATAATGGTGAGGCGACTTACGAGTTGTCGCTCGCTTCGGCCGGTGCGCTGACCTTTACGGCCCTAATCTGATGCCAAACCCCTGGGCGGGAGAGGTCGCTATTGTGATTGATGGGGTTACCCATGATTGCAAACTGACGCTGGGCGCTTTGGCGGAACTGGAAGCGGCATTGGATGCGGAATCGTTGATTGATCTAATTCGCCGGTTTGAAAGCGGCGCTTTTTCGGGTCGCGACGTGATGGCCGTCATTGTTGCGGGTTTACGTGGTGGTGGTTGGCGTGGCGGTGCATCGGATCTGATCACGGCAGAGATTGAGGGCGGTCCGGTAGGTGCAGCTAAGGTTGCTGCAATCCTGTTGACCCGCGCCTTTACCCCGCCGTCATGACCGCGCTTGATTGGCCCGGCCTGATGCGTGCAGGCCTGCACGGTTTGCGCCTGACCCCACGCGATTTTTGGGCGATGACCCCGGCTGAATTGCAACTGATGCTTGGCACAACACATGCTGTTGCGCCCATGGATAGGGAAAGGCTGGACGCGTTGCAGCAGGCCTTTCCCGATGATGCAAAGGACATGAGTGATGGATGAGATTGATAGGTTAGATGCGCTGGAAAGCGATGTCAGCGCGTTGGAGCGCAGTTTGGGTGACACTGCCGCAATGACCGCTGCCTTTGATGATCAATTACGAGGCGTACAATCCACCTTGAGCGATACAACGCGTGATCTAGGCAATCTGGAGCGCGGCTTTGTCGGTGGTTTACGCCGTGCTTTCGACGGTCTGGCGCTGGATGGCATGAAACTGTCCGATGCGCTGGGCACCGTGGCCAATGCGATGATCAACACTGTCTATTCTTCTGCCACCCGCCCCATCACGGACCACTTTGGTGGCGTGTTGGCGGATGGGCTGAACGCAGCCGTGTCAGGTATGATGCCCTTTGCAGATGGTGCTCCGTTTTCACAAGGCCGCGTTATGCCATTTGCGAAGGGCGGGGTCGTGAGCAGTCCAACGAGCTTTCCCATGCAGGGCGGTACTGGGCTGATGGGTGAGGCGGGGCCAGAGGCAATCATGCCGCTTAGCCGTGGCGCTGACGGTCGATTGGGCGTGCGGACGCAAGGTGGCGGTGCTGTGACCGTCAACATGAACATCAGCACGCCAGATGCACAAAGCTTTCAACGCAGCCAAGGCCAGATCGCCACACAGATGTCCCGCGCTTTGGGTCGCGGTCAGCGCAACCGGTAGGGAGACGACAGATGGCATTTCATGAGGTGAGATTTCCGGCATCACTAAGCTTTGGTTCAGTGGGCGGTCCAGAACGCCGGACAGATATCATTACACTGGCCAACGGGTTTGAAGAGCGCAACACGCCCTGGGCGCATTCGCGTCGTCGCTATGATGCCGGGTTTGGATTGCGATCGCTGGATGATGTCGAGGCGCTGATCGCTTTTTTTGAGGCCCGCCAGGGCCAGTTGATCGGCTTTCGTTGGAAGGATTGGAGTGACTACAAATCCTGCCCGCCATCCGACGAGATAGATGCGCTGGATCAGTTGATTGCGGTGGGGGATGAGACCACCGCGCGTTTTCGACTGACCAAGACCTATCGTTCTGGTCCGACAACCTATGCCCGACCGATTTCAAAACCAGTCTTGGGGACGGTGCGTGTGGCCGTCGGTGGTGACGCGCTGCAAGATGGTGTCGATTTTGACGTTGATACCGACACCGGTGAAATTACGTTTCCTCATCCCCCCGATCAAGGCGCTGAAATACGTGCCGGATTTGAATTTGACGTGCCCGTTCGCTTTGACACCGATGCCGTCATGACATCGCTTTCCAGTTTTCAGGCAGGCGAAGCCCCCAATGTCCCAATTGTGGAGATCCGCGTATGAGTGTCGCCAGTTTGCATGCACATCTGGCGGCAGGTGCAACGCATACCTGCTATTGCTGGGCGCTGACACGTCGCGATGGTCTGACATTGGGGTTCACGGATCACGACCAATTGATCCGCTTTGATGGGGTCAATTATGTTCCAGAATGCGGTTTGTCCGCGCGTGCGCTGGCCAGCACCACGGGCTTGTCTGTCAACAACACCGAGGCGCTGGGCGTTCTGCAGTCAGACGCCATCAGCGAAGCCGACATTGATGCAGGCCGGTACGACGGGGCGCAGGTAACCATTTGGATGGTGCAATGGGATGATCCTGATGCAAGGCAGGTCCGATTTGTCGGCACAATTGGTGAGATAACCCGCGCATCCGGTGGCTTTCAGGCGGAATTGCGCGGGTTGACTGATACGCTGAACCAACCGCAAGGGCGATCCTACCTGCGCGATTGCAACGCGGTTTTGGGCGATACCCGCTGCGGTTTTGATCTTTCTGATCCCGCATTTTCCGTCACTCTCACAATTGCGGCCACTCAGGATGCGCATGTGTTTCGGTTTGATACGGTTTCTGGTTTTGCCGAGCAGTGGTTTGAAGCGGGTGCATTGGAGGTCGTTTCAGGTGATGCGGTCGGGCTGCGTGAGGTTATCAAGCTGGATCAGACCGTTGACGGGAATAGGGTCATAACGTTGTGGCAGCCGATCCGCGCGATGGCAAAGCCCGGCGATCTGGTCCGGTTAACGGCCGGCTGCGACAAGCGCGCTGCGACATGCCGTGAAAAGTTTGCCAATTTCATCAACTTTCGGGGATTTCCTGACATACCTGGAGACGATTGGCTGGCGAGCGTACCCAGATCGAACGGAAATACCTCTGGTGGGAGCCGCAGCCGATGACAATCGCAATGGCACAGGCGGCAAGAGCATGGATCGGAACACCTTACATGCACCAGGCGACGGCCAAGGGGACTGGCTGCGATTGCTTGGGATTGATCCGCGGAGTCTGGCGTGAAGTCCATGGCGATGAACCAGAGGTGGTTCCCAGCTACACGGCGGACTGGGCCGAACCGCAAGGAGAGGAACTGCTGTTTGCCGCCGCCAGCCGTCATATGAAGTTGGTGAAGGATGGCCCCTTCATGCCGGGTGAAATTCTGTTGTTTCGTATGCGTGATGGGGCGGTTGCCAAACATCTGGGCTTGTTTTCGAGGTCCGCGCCCTATCCCCAGTTCATTCACGCCTATACCGGCCACGGGGTGATCGAAAGCCCGCTTTCGGCACCTTGGCGTCGCCGTATCGCTGCCCGTTTCTCAGTTTCACAAGGATAGGTCTTATGGCGACAATCGCACTTTCTGTTGCAGGCATGGCTGTTGGCGGATCCATCGGTGGATCGGTACTTGGCCTGTCGATGGCAACCATCGGACGCGCCGCAGGTGCCGTCATCGGTCGCAGGATCGACCAGCAGTTGTTGGGCGGCGGCAGTGAGGCGGTTGAGACAGGTCGCGTTGACCGCTTTCGCCTGACCGGCGCTAGCGAAGGAACGGATATCCAACAGCTCTATGGGCGGATGCGCATTGCCGGGCAGGTGATCTGGGCCAGTCATTTCAAGGAACGGAAAAAGACGACCGGTGGCAGTGGTGGGAAGGGGTCACGTCCGCCAGAGCCGGAAGTCACCACATATTCCTATTCCGTGAGTATGGCGATTGGCCTGTGCGATGGAGCGATTTCCCGCGTTGGCCGTATCTGGGCTGATGGGGTCGAGCTGGCCCGCAGCGATCTGAATATGCGCGTTTATCATGGAACGGATGACCAGCTACCTGATCCAAAGATTGCTGCGGTTGAAGGGGCTGACGATGCGCCGGCGTATCGTGGCACGGCATATGTCGTTTTCGAGGACCTACCGCTTGGCCAGTTCGGCAATCGTATCCCGCAATTCAGTTTTGAAGTGAGCCGACCTGCCGACGCGGATGCGCCCACCGATCAACAGGACTTGCATGACAAAGTGACGGGTGTCGCCTTGATCCCCGGCACGGGTGAGTATTCGCTTGCCACAACGCCGGTCTACCTGTCCGCTGGATATGGCCAGCAGTTGGCGATCAACTCCAACTCGCCAATGGGTGGGACCGATTTCCAGATATCAATGGATACGTTGGAGGAAGAGCTGCCTGCCTGCAAATCGGTGGTCATGGTTGTGTCGTGGTTCGGGGATGACTTGCGCTGTGGCGCTTGTTCAGTTCGTCCGAAGGTCGAACAAAGCAGCGCCGACGCGATTGCCATGCCATGGCGCGTCTCGGGTGACGTTCGCTCCACTGCTGCGCGCGTGCCTTTCAAAGATGGGGCGCCGGTTTATGGTGGGACGCCCACTGATACATCGGTTGTCCAGGCTGTCCAAAATATGCGCGCGCGCGGGCTGGAGCCTGTGTTTTATCCTTTCATCCTGATGGATCAGTTGTCAGGGAACACTTTGACCGATCCCTGGACGGGTGATGTGGGGCAGGCGGCCCTGCCTTGGCGGGGGCGGATCACGACGTCATTGGCTCCGACGATCACTGGGACACCGGATGGCACGCAGGCGGCGGTAGATGAGGTTGACGCATTTATGGGCGGGGCCTCGGTCGCTGATTTCACTGTCGTTGGGGAGAGAGTTAATTATGCTGGCCCCAATGAATGGGGTTATCGCCGGTTCATTCTGCATTACGCGTATCTATGTGCGGCGGCGGGCGGCGTTTCAGCGTTCTGTATCGGATCAGAAATGCGTGGCTTGACCCAAATCAGGGGCCCCGCGAACAGCTTTCCTGCCGTTGATGCGCTGCGGGTACTAGCCGCGGAGGTGCGCGGTATCTTGGGGCCGGACTGCAAGATCAGCTACGCTGCCGATTGGTCCGAGTATCATGGGTATCAGCCAGTAGGCACAGGTGATAAACTGTTTCACCTTGATCCTCTATGGGCGGACCCGAATATCGACTTCATTGGTGTCGATAATTACATGCCCCTGTCGGACTGGCGTGATGGCGATGATCATGCCGATAACGCTGCCGGTTCGATCTATGATCTGGACTATCTGAAATCGAATATCGCAGGCGGTGAAGGGTACGACTGGTATTATGCAACGCCGGAGGCGCGCGATGCGCAGCGCCGCACTCCGATCACGGATGGCGAGGGCGAGCCGTGGGTGTGGCGTTACAAGGATTTCGAAGGTTGGTGGGGCAACCAACATCACAACCGCATCAATGGTGTTCGGCAAACCGCGCCAACAGATTGGCAACCGCAAAGCAAGCCGATTTGGTTTACGGAGTTTGGTTGTTCCGCTCTCGACAAAGGCACCAATCAGCCCAATAAATTTATTGACCCAAAGTCGTCAGAGTCGCAAACCCCGCACTACTCAAATGGCAATCGTGATGATTTTATCCAGATGCAATATTTGCGTGCGATGTCAGAATATTTTGCCGATGCCGCGAATAATCCAATCTCAACTGAATATAGCGGACGCATGGTTGCGACCGATCGTATGCACGTTTGGGCATGGGATGCGCGACCATACCCATTCTTTCCTGGCAATCGTGGCCTGTGGTCTGATGGTGAAAACTACGCGCGTGGGCATTGGTTGAACGGGCGGGCGACCAACAGGTCGCTAGCCTCTGTTGTGGCAGAGATCTGCACTCGATCAGGTGTTACCCAATTTGATGTCTCGCGCCTTTACGGTATTGTGCGTGGCTACATCGTGCCGGATGCCGGTTCAGCCCGTGCGGCATTACAGCCATTGATGATGACCTATGGTTTTGAGGCAGTCGAGCGTGACGGGCTGCTAATTTTCAAAAACCGGGACGGGGCGATTGACCATGTGATTGCGGATGACAGCTTGGCCATTGATCGTGAACAGGATCGGTCAATTGCGTTGACACGGGCGCCAGCGGCGGAAATTGCGGGGCGCGTTCAACTGAGCTATCTGACGGCTGATGGTGATTTCTCACCTGCGGCGTCAGAGATTGTCCACCCTGATGAGGCTAGTTTTGCAACGAACCGTTCAGAAGCCCCACTTGCGCTGACGCGTAACGAAGGTCGGCAAACGGTGTCCCGCTGGATCGAAGAGGCGCGGGTCGCCCGCGATACCGCCAGTTTCGCGTTGCCGCCATCGCAGATCGGTGTCGGCCCTGGCGATGTTGTCTCCATCGAAACGGATGCCCATGAAGGTGTCTACCGCATTGACAGGATTGAAGAGGCGGGATTGCGTCTGGCCGAGGCGACCCGGATCAATGCGGAGACTTACCTGCAACAGACCACATTGGACGAAGATGTGGTGTTGCAGCCATTTGCCGGCCCTGTCCCGGTTGAGATGCTGTTCATGGATCTACCGCTTTTGACTGGTGATGAGATGGAAACCGCGCCACATGTTGCGACCAGCAGTTCGCCTTGGCCCGGTACGGTTGCCCTATACAGTGCGGCACAGGACAGTGGCTATGCGTTGCAAGAGCTGATCAACGATGCCTCTCAAATTGGATTGGCCCGTTCGCCCCTATTGTCGGGACCATCGGGCATCTGGGACCGGCAGTCCGGGTTCGAAATTGAACTGATCAGCGGTGACTTGAGTTCCGCAACGACAGAGGCGCTGCTTGGCGGCAGCAATGTCCTTGCGATTGGCGATGGGTCGCCTGATCGGTGGGAGATTGTCCAATTTCGTGATGCTATCCCGTCTGGCAGTAACCGTTTTACGCTTGATGGGTTGCTGCGGGGCCAGTTGGGGACAAGAGGACTGATACCGGATGTCTGGCCGACAGGGTCCCGAATTGTGATCCTGGACGGTACGCCGTCCCAAATCGGCCTGGCAACCTCTGCGCGAGGTATCACCCGCCATTTCCGTTATGGCCCGGCAACTGCGGCTATGGATGCACCAAGCTACAAATACGAAACGCATGCATTTCAGGGCAACGGTTTGCGCCCTTACCCGGTTGCGCATTTACGGGCTGTGGAAGCGACGTCTGGGCTTGCCGTCTCCTGGATCAGGTGCAGCCGCATTGATGGGGATCTTTGGAGTGGACCAGATATTCCACTTGGCGAAGAAAATGAGGCCTATCTGATACGCGTGATACACGATGGTGAACTGCGTCGTGAAGTCACGGTGACCCGGGCTGATTGGCTTTACCCTGCGGCAGATGCCGCAGCGGAAGTTGGCGCATTGCCTTATCGTATTGAGGTTGCACAGATTTCGGCCCGTTATGGTCCGGGGCTATTCAGCGCCCTAGACGTCCAAGCGTAACCTTCACAGATGCGTCCGATCCAACTTGCCGATCTTGATATGGCTGCGCGCGTCTTGTTATGCGCCGATCCATTGCACAGGGTGCACCTGGCGCGGGACTTGTGTGAAGACGCGGGAACCGCGGACAGATATCGCAAACACATCGGACAGCCACATCCCACATTCGGGGTCGGCACATTGCTGTCTGCCACAGCGCGGTATGACAAATCTGTAAGGCCCGGCCAATGCCACAGCGAATACCTGAAATGTCTGAAGATCGTTATTGATCAAGTTATCGCAACACGACACGATCACACCGCTTGATATCATCCATCACATGTTTGTTGTTGGCGAACCCCACTTGTCTGGACTACATAACAAGTTCCAGATGAAGGATGACAGCCATGGCACATGCAAAACCGTCCCTGACAGAGATTGATCCGGTTTGGCATCGCATTTGCGAAGAAGCGGAAAGCGCAATCGCGGCAGAGCCGTTGATGGGCGGGCTTATTCATGCCGGCGTGCTGCATCACGCGACGTTTGAAGGGGCATTGGCCTACCGGATGTCGATGAAGCTTGCGTCGCCCGAGATGTCCGAGCAGATTTTGCGCGAAATTGCAGATGCCGCATATCTGGCGGCGCCAGAACTGACGGCGGCGGCTCGCGCAGATCTCGTGGCGATATTTGATCGCGATCCCGCCTGCCATCGTTTCGTGCAGCCGCTGCTGTTTTTCAAGGGTTTTCAAGCTATTCAAGCTTATCGGCTTGGCCATTGGCTCTGGCAGAGTGATCGCCGCGATCTTGCTTATTTTGTTCAAATGAGAGTGAGCGAGATTTTCGGCGTTGATATTCATCCGGCCGCCCAGATCGGGCAAGGCATCATGATAGACCACGCCCATTCCATTGTGATCGGAGAAACGGCTATCGTGGGGGACAATGTATCGATGCTGCACTCGGTCACCTTGGGTGGCACCGGTAAGGAAGACGATGATCGCCATCCAAAGATCGGCAATGGCGTGTTGATCGGTGCGGGTGCAAAGGTGCTGGGCAATATCACAGTCGGCCATTGCAGCCGGATTGCAGCTGGGTCTGTTGTGTTGGCGGAAGTGCCGCCGATGAAGACTGTCGCAGGCGTGCCCGCAAAGATCGTAGGCGAGGCGGGGTGTTCGCAACCATCCATGACAATGGATCAGATTTTGGGAACTGTCGACTAAAGCGACGCTGCAACTCTGATTGCAGGAATATCAATATTGGTCTGAGAGTGAAAACGCGGGGCTATTAAGCCGCGCGTTTTCAAGTGCTTAAGCGAGCATGGTCATCGGGTTTTCGAGATTATTCTTGATCGCCTGTAGCAGGTTTGCACCCAATGCGCCGTCAATGACCCGGTGATCGACCGACAATGTCACAGACATAACCGTGCCGACTGCCAGTTCGCCATCGGTCCCAACGATCGGCTTTTTCACCCCAGCACCGACCGCCAGAATGGCAGCATGGGGCGGGTTGATGATGGCGTCGAAATTGTCGATGCCGAACATGCCGAGGTTTGAGATTGCAAAGCTGCCGCCTTGATATTCATGCGGGGCGAGCTTGCGTTCGCGCGCGCGACCGGCAAGATCTTTCATCTCGGCCGACAATGTAGACAGCGATTTCATATCCGCGTCCTTCAGGACGGGTGTAAACAGTCCGCCCTCGATCGCCACAGCAACGGCGACGTCCGACTTTTCGAACTGTAGCGTCCGGTCGCCAGCCCAGACGGCGTTGGCTTCTGGCACCTCTTGCAGGGCGAGAGCGCAGGCTTTGATGATGAAGTCATTGACCGAAAGCTTTATGCCGCGCTCTTCAAGTTGCTTGTTTAACTGGCCGCGGAATTTCAACAATGCATCAAGGTTGATGTCACGCCGCAGGTAGAAATGCGGGACGGATTGTTTCGCCTCTGTCAGGCGTGCGGCAATCGTCTTGCGCATGCCGTCAAGCTTGACCTCTTCGAATGGTCGGCCCTCATATGTCTTGAGAACCACATCCGTGGCAGGCCCGGTCGCCATCGCGGCGGGGGCCTCGGCCTTCGCGGGGGTGTCTGTTTTGGCGGGTTTCGCGCTCGGCTGGGCGTTTTCAACATCTGCCTTGATGATACGACCATGCGGGCCGGAGCCGTTGATCTGTGACAGATCGAGCCCCTTATCCTGCGCGATACGCCGCGCGAGCGGGGTGGCAAAGATGCGGTTGCCATCTTTGATTGGGGAGGCAGGGGCAGGGGCCGCACCGGAGCCGGCCTTGTCGGGGCCCCCTGCGGGAGCCGCCTCCGCAGCCGCCGTCGGCTGCGCCGCCGGGGCGGGTGCGGCTGATGTCGTGATATCATCCGCGCTTTCGCCATCTTCCAACAAGACCGCAATCACGTCGTTGACCTTCACCCCTTCGGTGCCTTCAGGAACAACGATTTTTCCGATGGTTCCTTCATCGACGGCTTCGAACTCCATCGTCGCCTTGTCGGTCTCGATCTCGGCCATAACATCGCCGGATGCGACCGTGTCGCCTTCTTTGACCAGCCATTTGGCCAATGTGCCTTCCTCCATGGTGGGGGACAGGGCCGGCATCAGGATTTCTGTTGGCATCGCGTCGTCTCCTTACCGGTAGGTCACTTGCTTGCAGGCATCGACCACTTCATCGGTCGTCACCAGCGCGTGTTTTTCAAGGTTGGCGGCATAAGGCATTGGTACATCCTTACCCGTGCAATTGATCACCGGCGCGTCGAGATAGTCAAACGCCTGTTGCATGATCACCGAACTGATGTAGTTGCCGACACTGCCTTGCGGCCAGCCTTCTTCGACGGTGACGCAGCGGTTGGTCTTGCGCACCGAGGCCAGGATCGTATCCGTATCCATTGGGCGCAGTGTCCGCAGGTTGATGACTTCTGCATTGATGCCGTCCTCGGCCAGCTTTTCAGCGGCTGCCAGCGCATATGTCATGCCAATTCCAAAGCTGACGATGGTGACGTCATCGCCCGGCCGTTCAATCTTGGCCTTCCCAAACGGAATGGTGAAATCATCCATCACGGGCACATCAAAGGATTTGCCATAGAGGATTTCGTTTTCCAGGAAGATCACCGGGTTGGGGTCGCGAATTGCGGTTTTCATCAAACCTTTTGCATCAGCCGCCGAATAGGGCATCACCACTTTCAGACCGGGGATCTGCATATACCAGGCTGCGTAGTCCTGAGAGTGCTGTGCGCCAACGCGGGCGGCTGCACCATTGGGGCCACGAAAGACCATGGGTGCGCCCATCTGACCGCCGGACATGTAAAGTGTCTTGGCTGCAGAGTTGATAATATGATCAATGGCCTGCATGGCAAAGTTGAATGTCATGAACTCCACAATTGGCTTCAGCCCGCCAAAGGCGGCCCCGGTGCCGATCCCGGCGAAACCATGTTCGGTGATCGGCGTGTCGATCACGCGCTTGGCCCCGAATTCATCCAGCAGGCCTTGGCTGATCTTATAGGCACCTTGATATTCGGCGACCTCTTCGCCCATCAGGAAGACGTCTTCGTCGCGGCGCATTTCTTCGGCCATGGCATCGCGCAGGGCTTCGCGCACGGTGGTGGATTTCAGTTCCACGTCCGCATCCCAATCCGGCGTCGCGTCGGGGGCGGGAGCAGCGGGCGCCGCTGCGCTGGCGGGTGCAGCTTGAGGCCCCGGCTCGGGGGCCGGGGCGGGTGTTGTCGTACTGCCACCGTCCCCGACTTGATCGGGGACCTCTTCGCCTTCTTCGACCAGAATGGCGATCACATCATTCACCTTCACGCCTTCGGTGCCTTCTTGCACGACAATTTTGCCAACAATGCCTTCGTCGACGGCTTCGAATTCCATCGTGGCCTTGTCGGTTTCGATCTCGGCCATGATATCGCCAGAGGACACGGTGTCGCCTTCCTTGACGAGCCATTTGGCCAATGTGCCTTCTTCCATGGTAGGCGACAGGGCGGGCATCAGGATTTCAGTTGCCATGGTTTACGCCTCCACTTCTGCGTAGATATCTGTCCAAAGCTCTTCCAACGCGGGCTCCGGGCTTTCCTTGGAGAATTCGGCGGCCTCGTTGACGATGCCTTTGATTTCCTTGTCGATGGCTTTCAGATCGTCTTCTGAGGCGTGTTTGCCGGTCAGCAACATCTCGCGGACCTGTTCGATCGGGTCACGCTCGTCGCGCATCTTCTGAACTTCTTCGCGGGTCCGGTATTTCGCCGGGTCCGACATCGAGTGGCCGCGATAGCGGTAGGTTTTGACTTCGAGGATATAGGGGCCTTTGCCCGCGCGGCAGTGGGCGACGGCGCGCTCGCCGGCCTCTTTCACGGCCAGCACATTCATGCCATCCACTTCCTCTCCGGGGATGCCGTATGCCGCACCGCGTTCCCAAAGCGATGGGGACTTGGTGGAGCGTTTGACGGATGTACCCATGGCGTACTGATTGTTTTCAATGACAAAAACGACCGGCAGGTCCCAAAGTTCGGCCATATTGTAGGTTTCATAGACCTGGCCCTGATTGGCAGCCCCGTCGCCGAAATAGGTGAAAGTCACCCGGCCATTGCCCTTGTATTTATCAGCAAAGGCCAGTCCAGCACCTAGCGGCACCTGGGCCGCAACAATACCGTGGCCGCCATAGAAATGCTTCTCTTTCGAGAACATGTGCATGGAGCCGCCCTTGCCCTTGGAAAAGCCGCCCTCGCGGCCTGTCAGCTCTGCCATGATGCCCTTTGGGTCCATGCCACAGGCCAGCATATGGCCGTGATCGCGGTAGGATGTGACGCGCTTGTCGCCTTCTTCTGCAGCGGCCTCAAGCCCCACAACGACAGCTTCTTGTCCGATATAGAGGTGACAGAAACCGCCGATCAGGCCCATGCCGTAAAGTTGACCTGCCTTTTCTTCAAACCGCCGGATCAACAGCATTTCTCGGTAGTGACCTAGTAGTTCTTCGGCAGAAACATTGGGTTTCGCGGCGGCCTTCTTTTTAGGCGGCATGTGCTATCCTCCGGCGCTTGGACAAAATAGTTTAGCATTAAACTATTCCATAAAGCATGCATCGGTGAATTGCGAGAGTCAAAGTGACGTGCCGTCACCCGGTGCCCGCATAGCCGCATTGCGTCTAGCGGATAACGATTTCATCGGCGCGGATGAGGCCCAGCACATCGCGTGCCTGTTCATCCAGCAGGTCAAGATCAAGGAAATTGTCCGACAGCCGGCTGGTCAGGTTTTCCATCCGCGCCACTTCGGCCTCCAAGGCGGCCAGTTCGGTGGTAAGCGCGCGACCTTCGGCCTCGATCTCGATCCGTTTGAACAGGCCATAATCCCCTTGCACAGCGGCAAAGGTGAAATAGAGCCCCAGCATCAGCGCGCCGAAGAAATAGAATACGGCACCCAGGGGTGGGCGGTTGCGTTTTAACATTTGCTTGCCTCGAATGCCGCGTCTGATGCGCAGCTTTCAAGGAGAATCGCATAAACGATTCGGTTTGTGAATCCCTAAAATGCGTTTGTTTGCGGGCTTATCCCGCGACCGAGGCCGCGAAGACGTCGTTGATTGTGGTGCCAAGCGTGGCATTGAACTCCGCGTCACTTTGATCGGCGGATAATCCTTCCGTCAGGGCGCGCGAAAAGCTGGCGATGATCCCTTTGTTTTGGGCCAGTCGTGCGTTCGCCTCTTGCCGTGTGTAGCCGCCAGAGAGGGCCACCACGCGCATCACGTTGGGGTGGTCAATCAGCGGTTGGTAAATATTTGGCTGCTCGGGCAGGGTCAGTTTCAACATGATGACTTCGTTCGGGCCAAGTTTGTTCAGTTCAGCCAGGACAGCGTCGCGCAGGATTTCTTCGGCCTGAGCCTTATCTGTCATCTGAATGTTAATTTCCGGTTCCAGGATCGGCACCAGCCCGTGGCGGATCACCTGCTTGCCGATCTCGAACTGCTGGGCGACGTTTGCGGCGATCCCGGTGGCAGAGGCTGCGTTGATCACAGAGCGCATCTTGGTCCCGAAAATACCCTTTTTGACGGCATGGGGCAGAAGCCGGTCAAGGTGGTCCATCGGCTTCATCAACTGCACGCCATCTTCTTCGTCCATCAGTCCCTTGTCGATTTTGAGGAAGGGCACAACCCGCCGATTTTCCCATAAAAACAAGGGGCTGGGCTTTCCATTGATGTTGCGATCCATCGTCATTTCAAAGAGGATCGCGCCAACGATCTTGTCCCCGGTGAAGGCGGGGGCGTTGACGATCCGGCTGCGCATGTCGTGGATCAGGTCGAACATTTCGTCATCATTGTTGTAGGCATCCGAAGACACGCCGTAAGCGGCAAGCGCCTTGGGGGTTGAGCCGCCACTTTGATCGAGCGCTGCAATAAATCCGTTGCCGTCGCGCACTTGTGCTGCTTGTTCCTGATTTGACATGAAATCCACCTTAACCAAAATGACCGTGTTTTCGGGCGTTTGCCCGCATGGTGGTGGTTCTAAGCGACGGGTTTGGCTGTGGCAATTGTGGTGGCGCTAACAGGCTGTGCGGAATTTTTCAGACCGCCGGGTGTTGCATGACCGTACCGCACGGTGCTGTTTGTCATTTTTGGCCGAATCGATGGTTAACGCCTTTATTTGCTGGCAAATCCCCGGTCGGCAAAGCGTCGGCCAGACGTCGGCAATGCGTATGGCACCTATTCGGTCCCGGGCGGCGTTTAAAGCACCGCCCGGGGCCAATACTATTGATCAATCACTGGTTACATATCGTGCTGGCAGATCGGCTTCGATCCAATCGGTGATCGCGAGGGCCTGCATTTCGGCGGCAGTGTTTTGCCAGACCTCTGCAACCTCTGGCCCGCGTGCGCCGAAGCGTGCCTCAATCTCTTCGCGCAGGGAGGTTGCGGCGATGTCGCCAGCGGCCTCTGCCAGAAGTGCGAAGTAATAGGCCCGAGCATATGACCGGACTGCCCCCGCGCCGCTGAAATGCGCCAGCGCCAGCCGCCGCAGATCACGCGGGTCATTGCCTGTGACCTGATCAACCGGGGCAGGGGCCGCGCTGGCCACAAGATAGGATTCTTGCGCGGCGAGTACGGCTTGTGTGGTCATGCGCGCCTCTAGCCGGTCAAGCTGTGCGGCCGCCCCCGACATATCGTTGGCCGCAGCGATCAGGCCATAGCCGTAAGCCGTAAAGGCATCAGTTTCCTGTGTGGCCTGTGCAAGGAGCGCCGCCGCAGGCCCTGCATTGTCTGCATTACCCAGAAGGGGCACCAACAGGTCGGGGACCAAAGCGGCCCCGCGTGGCACACCAGCCCCATCCAAGAGCGCGGTCGCAAAGGCGATCCGTTCATCAGCTGACAGGTCATCTGGCGTTTGCAACGCGGCCAGATCCGCGATGCTGAGGATCTGCGTCCGCGCGATTGGCGTGCTGCGCGCCTCTAGCCCAAGCGCCGCGATCAGGTTCTGAGGGGCTGCATACATTTCGGGTTCGACGACGATGCCACCGCGGGGCAGGTTGGCCTGCACAGTGATTTCGCCCGGATCGGCGACGAAATCTTCGACCTCGGTCATCAGATCACCAATGAATTGCCGTTCTACTGCGCCAAGGGGCCGCAACCCGCCTTCTGACAGCGCTTGCGAGACGAATTCGGTGCCGAGTTCGCGGATGGTCACCGGGTCGCGCAGGTTTTCTGGCAGGACTTGCGAAATTGCATCCCAACCGCCGTCATCTTTCAACGTCGCAACGGCCCGTGTCACCCGGATTGCCGGGTCATCAGGGTAGCCGAATTCGCCCAAACGCGGCAGGATGGTCCCGCTGGCCGAATAGTCCAGCACCCCGAAGCCGTTGATCGCGATGGTACTGTCCACGGCGGTTTCCCCGGTGGTGTAGGCGTAGCTGGCCCGCATTTTAAACTGGTCCAGTGGCAGGTCCTTGTAGCCTGCCGTGCGCAATGCCAGTGCGATATCGCGTTCCACGCAAGCCAGATTGGCGCGTGCCCCGATCAGGTTCAGGTTCAGCTCTGCCGCCGTTTGGAACGGATGCGCCAGATCACTGCTGAGCGTGGCCCGTTCGATGGTTATTTCGCATTGCCGCGCCTGATCATAAGGCAGCAGAGGCCGCGCGACGATGCCCGAGATTGACACGACCCCGCGCATCGGGTCAGCGGACAGATGATCATATTGCAATTCCATCCGGGTGCGGATGCCCGAAATCGCCGTATTGGCCAGCGCCATTGCGATCCGGTCGGGGGTGAAGAATTCACCCAAGGTGGCTTGTGGGTCGCGGTCTTGTGCAGTGGCGGGTGCAAACGCGGTCAGCGCGATGGCTGAGCAGGCGGACAGGGTAGCAAGATGTTTCATGGCAATCTCCTCTTGAACATCGTTCATATATTTGAACGATGTTCAGAAATCAAGTGCCATGCGCTGATTTTTGATGGTTGCTTACCCTAGCGCGGCGACCCCAGGCAGGGTTTTGCCCTCCATCCATTCCAAAAAGGCCCCACCAGCGGTGGAGATATAGGTGAAATCATCCGCCGCGCCTGCCTGGTTGAGCGCCGCCACCGTGTCACCGCCGCCAGCGACCGATATCAGCTTACCCGCCTTTGACAGGCTGGCCGCCCTTGCTGCGGCTGCGTTGGTGGCCGCGTCAAACGGTGCGATTTCGAATGCCCCCAGCGGGCCGTTCCAGACGAGGGTTCTGGCATTATCCAACACGTCACTGATATAAGCGACAGTGGCGGGACCGGCATCAAGGATCATCGCGTCAGCAGGGCAGGCGTCGTGTGCGACGGTTTCATTATCCGCCCCGGCTGCAAATTCGCGCGCCACGACGATATCGCGCGGCAGGACGATTTCGCATCCCGCTTTCTCTGCTTTGCCCAGAATGTTGCGGGCGGTGTCGGCCAGATCATGTTCGCAAAGCGATTTGCCCACATCGAACCCTTGCGCGGCCAGAAAGGTGTTGGCCATGCCGCCGCCGATCACGAGGTGATCGACCTTACCAACCAGATTGCCCAGCAGGTCCAGCTTGGTGGATACCTTCGCCCCGCCGACCACGGCGACAACGGGCCGTTCAGGTGTGCCAAGCGCCTTTTCCAATGCGCCAAGTTCTTCGGCCATCAGCCGTCCGGCGCAGGCGGGCAGCAGATGAGCCAACGCCTCTGTGCTGGCATGGGCGCGGTGAGCGGCAGAGAAGGCGTCGTTGACATAGATATCGCCGAGCGAGGCAAGCCGTTTGGCGAAGCCTTCGTCATTCTTTTCTTCGCCCGGGTTGAAGCGCAGATTTTCGAGCAAGAGGACCTCATCATCCTGCATTTCCGATACCGCATCGGCATAATCGCTATTGGCCCAGGTCACTGGCAGGCCCAGCACATCCGCCACGGCGGGTGCGATAATTTCCAGTGACATCTCTGGCACGACCTTGCCTTTGGGTCGCCCGAAATGCGCCATCAGGATCACCTTGCCGCCTTTGTCCTGAATATCCATGACCGTCGGTACGATCCGCTCAATCCGCGTGGCATCCGTGACCGCGCCGTTTTCGACCGGCACGTTGATATCCACCCGCACGAGCGCCCGTTTGCCTGCAAAATCCATGTCGTCCAGTGTTTTCCAAGCCATCTGCCGTTCCTTTCGGGTTTTGATCGCCGCTTCATTGCGGCAAGGGAACGCTGCCGTCAACCTGACCGGCTTGGCATTCGCGCCCATGGGTCCTATGTCAGAGGGCAAAGCAAAGCCTGAAGGAACCCAAATTATGGCCGATATCAAAGACCCTGAAAACACAATCATCATGACCCTGAAGGGTGGCGATGTGACAATCGAATTGCTGCCGGACGTGGCCCCCGCGCATTGTGCGCGCATGAAGGAACTGGCCCGCGCCGGTGCCTATGATAATGTGTGTTTTCACCGGGTGATTGACGGGTTCATGGCCCAGACGGGCGATGTGGCCAACGGCAATATGGAAAAGGATTTCAACATTGGTCGTGCGGGGACGGGCGGTTCTGACATGCCTGATCTGCCCGCTGAGTTTTCCAAGATCCCCCATGCCCGTGGATCGCTGGGTGCCGCCCGGTCGCAGAACCCCAATTCCGCCAACAGCCAGTTTTTCATCAATTTCAGCGATAATGATTTCCTGAATGGTCAGTATACTGTCTATGGTCAGGTCACATCGGGCATGGAACATGTTGATGCGATCATGCGTGGCGAACCCCCGATGAACCCTGACCGGATGATCAGCGTCAAGGTGGCCGCAGATGTATAAGCTCGCCGCTGTTCTGGCTATCATGGCCGCCCCAGCCTTTGGCAATGGCCTGGAGATTGATATCGCGGGCGAAGCAAATGGGACGATTGTGATTGACCTGTTCGAGGATGTTGCCCCCAAACATGTTGAGCAAATCACCGCCATAGCCGCCGCTGGCAGCTATGACGGCGTGGTGTTTCACCGGGTGATTGACGGGTTCATGGCCCAGACAGGTGACGTGCAAAACGGCATTCTGGGCAATGATCTGTCGCGTGCCGGTACGGGTGGGTCTGAATTCCCCGACATTCCGGCCGAGTTTTCGGACAAACCGTTTGAGCGTGGTGTCATCGGCATGGCCCGCGCACAGAACCCCAATTCGGCCAACTCCCAGTTCTTTATCATGTTTGAGCCGGGCTATTTCCTGAACGGCCAATATACCGTTGTGGGTGAAGTGACTGAGGGCATGGATATTGTTGATGCGATCAAGCGTGGCACCGGTGCAAACGGGTCGGTCATCGGCCAGCCTGATGTGATGCAGGCCGTGCGCGTCACCGAGTAAATGATCTGATCAAGCCCCCTCACTTTGCTGCGAGGGGGCTTTTCGCAACGCGGGGCTTCGGCCACTCTGGCTTAAATTGTCGGAGAGACCCATGCGCCTGATCCCCCTGATTGCCACCTTTTGCGTTGCTGCCAGCACCGCCATCGCCAGCCCCGAGTTCTGGCGGTCTGAGTGGCCCAATACCGATTTTGAACAGACCAGCGTCGAAAGCTGGGTTGAAATCCTGTCCGGCGGGCCGCCCAAGGATGGTATTCCCGCGCTTGATAATCCTGCATTTGTATCTGTGGCGGAAAAGTCCGGGCTGACCCCGCGCGAACCTGTGATCACGGTGGAGATTGAGGGGGCGGCCCCGCGCGCCTATCCGATCCGCTATCTGACATGGCATGAGATCGTGAATGATGAGGTGGCGGGCATTCCGGTCGCCGTCACCTTTTGCCCTTTGTGCAATTCGGGCATTACCTTTGATCGGCGCACGGATGCCGGTGTCTTGTCCTTTGGCGTGTCAGGCAAGCTGCGCAATTCCGATATGGTCATGTATGACCGCGAAACCGAAAGCTGGTGGCAGCAGGCTGTTGGTCAGGCGATTGTGGGCGCTTTGACCGGCACAGAACTGGCCACATTGCCCACATGGATGGAAAGCTGGGAAAGTTTTGCCACCCGCAACCCTGATGGGGTGGTCATGGCTGAGCCAGGCTTTCCGCGCAGCTATGGCTCGAACCCCTATACCAGTTATGACAGTTCGGCCCGCCCGTTCCTTTATTCAGGTGAGATGCCGCCACATGATATCCCGCCGCTGGTCCGTGTTGTCCGCGTCGGTGACAAGGCATGGCCGCTAACCCGGTTGGCAGAAACGGGCGCGATTACAGAGGCGGGCGTGACGCTGACATGGGATGAAGGTCAGGCGTCCGCGCTGGATACGCGCCAGATTGGTGCAGGCAAAGAGGTGGGCAATGTCAGGGTGAAGGATGCGGCGGGCGCAGACCTTGCACATGACATCATGTTTGCCTTTGCCTTCCATGCGTTCTGGCCTGACGGGCAGTGGATGCTGGGCGGTTGATGCCTGCTTGACAGTGCTGGCGCGCGCGCATCTTGTGCGCCGATGGAACGCAAGACGCAGATTGATTTATTTGGTGCCACGGCGCTGACCGGCTTTGCTCTTTTGCTGGCCTTTAATCAGGTTGTCATCAAGGTCACCAACGAAGGCTTGCAGCCGGTTTTCTTTGCCGGAGCGCGGTCTGCCGGGGCCGTTATTTGTATCTGGTTGTGGATGCGCTGGCGCGGTATTCCGCTACGGTTTGAGAAGGGCACAAGATGGGCAGGTTGGGCGGTTGGCCTGACATTTGCCTTTGAGTTTTTGTGCATGTTTATCGCGCTTGATCTGACAACCGTCGGTCGGTCGGCGGTGATCTTTTATTCAATGCCCGTTTGGCTGGCGCTGCTATCCCATTTTGTGATCCCGGATGATCGGATGACGGGGGCAAAGGCGGTGGGACTGGCGCTGGCCTTTGCCGGTGTGTGCTTTGCCATTTTGCGCCGCGATGAAGGGGCTGGGAACCTGTGGGGCGATCTGGCTGCATTGGCCGCCGCCTGGGGCTGGGCGATTACGGCGCTGCTGGCTAAAGCGTCGCCACTGGCGCGGGTTCGCCCGGAAATCCAGCTATTCTGGCAGGTGGCCGTTTCGGCCCCGATCCTGTTGCTGGCCGCCTTGTTTTTCGGCCCGTTCATTCGGGACTTTGCGCCGATCCATATGGCTGGCCTGATCTTTCAGATCGTTGTTGTGGTCAGTGCCGGGTTCATATTCTGGCTTTGGCTGTTGTCGATTTATCCGGCCTCTGGTGTCGCATCGTTCAGCTTTCTGACGCCGGTTCTGGCGGTTGGCATGGGCTGGTTACTGTTGGGCGAAGACGTGGGCGCGGACCTGATTGGCGCGCTGGTTTTGGTGGCGGTTGGGTTGTTCCTGATCAACCGGCCCGTCAGGTCCCGCAGAATGTCCGGGTGACTTTTTCGTCCTCTGTCGGGGGGCGGGCATAGGCTGCTGTTGCGTCGGTCAATGGCGCGTAGGGCTGTGTGACCGCCGCCAGCAGGTTATGAAACGCGGCCAGATCGCCGTTGCGGCCCGCGCTGATCGCTTCTTCCACCCGATGATTGCGGGGGATGATCTTGGGGTTGGATGCGGTCATCAATGCCGCATCAGGACCCCGCGCCTGCCAACGGGCCTGCCATGCATCAAATGCGTCGCGGTTGATGAACTGGTCGCGTGCGTTGTGCTGACCCAGAGCGGCGAATGTGTTGGTGAAATCGGCCCCGTCCTTTGTCATCAGGTCGAGCAGATCAGTGACCAGTTTCTGGTCGTCATCGGTAGGTGTCGCAAGCCCGAGTTTTGCACCGAAATTCGCAAGCCACGCTTGTTCGTAGAGCGGCGGAAACCGATGTACGGCGGCGGTGAAATCGTCGATTGCGGCATCTCGGTCGGGCATCAGCGGGATCAGTGCGGTCGCAAATTGTGCCATATTCCAGGCCCCGATCCCCGGTTGGTTGGAATAAGCGTAACGCCCATATTGGTCGATGGCGCTGAACACGGTGTCGGGGTGGAATGCATCCATGAACGCGCAAGGCCCGTAATCAATTGTTTCGCCCGCAATCGACACGTTGTCGGTGTTCATCACCCCGTGGATAAAGCCGAGCGACATCCATTTTGCGATGAGTTTGGCGTAATTGGCGATGACCGCATCCAGCAGTTCGGCAGGGCCGGTCGCATCTGGATAATGCCGGGCGATGACGTGATCTGTCAGCGCTTGCAAGGCCTGCATGTCGCCCCTCGCCGCAAAGAACTGGAACGTGCCGACCCGGATATGGGATTGGGCCACGCGGGTGATGATGGCACCGGGCAGGATTTCTTCGCGATATACATTTTCGCCGGTTGTGACGGCGGCCAGTGCGCGGGTTGTGGGCACGCCCATCGCATGCATCGCCTCGCTCACCAGATATTCGCGCATGACCGGGCCGATCCAGGCCCGCCCGTCACCGCCGCGTGAATAAGGGGTTGGGCCGGAGCCCTTGAGCTGGATGTCGCGGCGGATACCGTTGGTGCCAATCACCTCGCCCAGCAGGATCGCCCGCCCATCGCCCAGTTGCGGGTTCCAGTTGCCGAACTGGTGGCCAGCATAGGCCTGCGCCAAGGGCGCGGCCCCGTCAGGCACGCTGTTTCCTGCAAAGATTTGGGTGGCCTCTGCCGTGTCGATGCCGTCGATGCCAAGCGCGGCAGCCAAGCCCGCGTTGGTGGTGATGATCTGCGGCTGGGCCACAGGCGCGGGCGTCATCGCAGTGAACATCCTGGGGGGCAGGGTGGCGTAGCTGTTATCAAAAGGGATCTTCATAACCGCGCCAGTCGTGCCGCCAGCAGCGCGTAAAAGCCGGATGCGTCGATGTCTTTCATGAACATCGCGTTCTTGGGCCTGTCGGTGATGCGCCACCAGTCGGCGACCGTCATGCCAAGGGTCAGTTCGGAAGAGGTTTCAATTTCGACATTGATCTGCCGCCCGTCGAACAGTTGCGGTTCGATCAGGTACGCGATTGTGCAGGGGTCATGCAGCGGTGCGCCTTCGGAGCCGTATTTTTCCATGTCGAACCGTTCGAAGAAATCGGTCCAGGCGGCGACCATATCGCCCACTTTGGTATGCATTGAGCGGAACGCATCAATCCGTGGCTTTGTGGTCAATGCCTTATGCGTCACATCCAGTGGCATGACCGTCAATGGTGCGCCTGCACCAAAGACGATCTTGGCCGCCTCTGGATCGACATAGATGTTGAATTCGGCGGTGGGGGTGATGTTGCCAACCTCGAAGTAAGCGCCGCCCATCAGAACGATTTCCTGAATGCGCGGGATGATATCGGGCGCGCGTTGAAAGGCGGTGGCGATATTGGTCAGCGGGCCAATAGGGCAAAGGGTGACAGTGCCGGATGGTTCTGCGCGCAGGGTTTCGATAATGAAGTCCACGCCGTGCTGATCCTGCAAGGGCATCTGCGGATCGTCAAGCTGCGGGCCGTCCAGCCCGGTTTTGCCATGCACATGTTCGGCCGTGACCAGTTTGCGGGTGAGCGGCGCATCACAGCCCGCAAAAACTTTGACATCGGGACGTTTGGCCAGTTCGCACACGATCCGCGCATTCTTGGCCGTTAAGGCGAGGGGGACGTTCCCCGCGACCGCCGTAATTCCCAAAAGATCGATATCTTCGGGGGACGCCAGTGCGAGCAGGATGGCGACGGCGTCATCTTGCCCCGGATCGGTGTCGATAATGATTTTCCGTACTGCCATTGTTATGCCTCTGCGCTTGCTCATCCTACATTGTCCTGCGCGTGGGGCCGGGGCAAGGGGGTGGACGTGCACCGCCGCGTTTCAAGGGCCGATGAACCGAATTTGACGCGGTAAGGTAGTGAAGGCCGTTGGTCGCCGGAAACATGACGTTACATCGGTAAATCCTTGCTTGTTGTCGCAAAATTCGAAACGTAGGCGCTGTTTTGCGCATGATTGTTTCAGTTTTTGGCAGCGCTGCGCCGTCTTTACAGGTTTTCGGTCAGGCCCATGGTAAACTGGGTCAGACATCGCCATTTCTATTCGTGAAGGCAAAAGACCTTCTTACATGTCCCAAAAGGAGAACGAAAATGACCCGTACCATGAAGCTGCTGACACCCCTTGCTGTTGTGACTGCGCTGGCTGCTCCAGCTTTTGCACAGGACGCCGCGATCGATGTGAATGGCGATGGGATGTACAGCTTTCCTGAACTGCAGGCCGTTATGCCTGACATGACTGAAGACGATTTCACAGCGCTCGACAGCACAGGCGATGGCCTCTTGGATGTCGACGAAATTACTGTTGCTACAGAAGCTGGCCTGCTGCCGGCAACTGATGGCTAACTGACAGCCTCTGTCAGATATGCCAAGGCCCCTCGCGTCGCGCCCCAATCGGACGTGAGGGGCTGCAAATCAGGCGCCCGCCCGGAACCTCCCCCCGGGGCGGGCGTCTTTCCGTCAGGTTTCTGATCCGCGTGACAGTGCCGCCACACCGGTCCGCGCAATTTCTTCAAGCCCCAAGGGCTGCATGAGTTCGGCGAAGGCATCGATTTTCTCGGACGTGCCCGTAATTTCAAAAACAAATGATTCCAATGTGCTATCGACCACATTTGCCCTAAAAATATCGGCCAGCCGGATCGCTTCGATCCGGTGATCACCGGTGCCGACAACCTTAAACAGGGCCAGTTCGCGTTCCACTGATGGCCCTTCGACGGTCAGGTCATTCACCTTATGCACGTCGACGATCCGGCCCAGCTGCGCCTTGATCTGGTTGATGATTTGCGGCGTGCCCGTTGTGACGATTGTGATCCGTGACCGGTGGCCAAGATGATCCACCTCGGCCACTGTCAAACTGTCGATGTTGTAGCCGCGACCTGAGAAAAGCCCGATGACGCGGGCCAGAACGCCAGGTTCGTTTTCGACCAGAACGGCCAGCGTGTGCTGTTCTTCCTTGTCTGAAAATGTGGGCCGGAGTTCATAGGCGGAATGGCTGGTGGCGCCTTTTTTGATTTTGAGCGGTGACATGGTCGGCGTCCTTTCAGGTTTCTTGTTGCGGTGTTTCGCTGGCCGTCAGAGCGAGGCATAAACCAAGGGTCATAAGCAGCACAGGCGGGATGAAAAATACGGGGGGAAGAAGTGTGCCATCGCCGATGGTCGCGGCGTACCAGACAGAAAGTCCGGGTCCGAGCCACGCGACAATTACAGCGATGCAGAACATTGGCCCAATGGTATTTTTTCTGGCCTTTAGCAGAAACATCGCGGCGATAGCCAGGAATGCGGCATCGTAATACCAAAGATAGGGTGTTGCGACGGGGATGGCCGCAAACAGAACGCCTGCAGCAATGTCGGAGTGAACCGTATATTTGCGCCAGACGACAAAAACCACTACCGCCAGCACCAAAGCAAGCCCAAGATTCAAGGCAACGCCCGTTTGAGGCTCAATCCCCAGACGCGACAGGGCAGCGGAAATGCTGGTCATCTTATCGAGGTTGCCTAGTTGATTTATGTTGCCGATGGCGTGATAGGCTGAGACGTCGCGCCAAGTAGACCAGTAATCCGTCCCATAGTATACAATTGCACCTGTGTGGATCGTTATGGATGTCAGGGCGGCGACAATGATGGTGCGGAATGCCCAAATCGCAACCAGTGCCGCGGGGATCAGTAAACCAAGTGTGGGCTTGATGGTCAGGCAACCAATCAACAGGCCCGCGAGTATCGGTCGATCTGCCCGGAGTGCTGCGATTGCGCCAAGCAGACCAGCAATCCACAGCAAGCTAAATTGCCCTGCCATAAGCGCGGGCAGCATTGCGGGGGCGAGCAGGGTGGCGACAAACATTCCGTTGCGGTGTCCGGTGAAGTTGTGCAGTGCTGCGGCCAGTGCTGTGAGTGAGAGGGCGTTGAATAGCCCCCATGCTGGAAGGAATGGCAACATAGCAAACGGCGCGAGAAGGAGCATGGCGGGTGCAGGATGTACCCAAGGCAGCCATTTCGTTGAACAGCTACCATAGGCTGCACGCAGCGCATCCTGATCAAAGGCAAGCAAGGGCGTGCCCTGAATCCCGAAACCTCCGGCGGCCCAGAAGACGTGGAAATCAATAACCTTTTTCGTACAGTCGCCTGTTGCGGGGCGATCAATGCCGTTGGTCGCGAATGCTGCTAAAAGTAGGAGGCCAGCCACCACATTCAGCCACGCCAACCGTAGGCAGAGGCGACGCCCGTCGCTAAATTTGATCATTGCGTCTCCCCGATTTTCTGACGGCGTGCAATTTGCCCTGCACCACCAGACAGGATGGTGCTGCAGGGTATGACCAGACCGATATTCAATGCGCGGGATAGCATGACACTTCCATAAGTCATTGGTCAGATTTGTGTCGGCAAGACGTCGGACCCCAAAAGGATGGTCTGTTGCGATTGTAAACTTACGATTAGACCATCACCGCCCCGTCGGATTTGATCGCATTGGCAACGTCCGCGTTTTCGCCAAGCAGCATTTCGTTATGCGGCTTGCCCGATGGGATCATGGGGAAACAGTTTTCGTGCTTTTCGACCAGACAATCGAACAGGACCGGGCCGTCATGATTGATCATTTCCATGATCGCGTCATCAAGGCTGTCGGGGTCGTGGCATTGGATGCCCTTGGCGCCGAACGCCTCGGCCAGTTTCACGAAATCAGGCAGGCTTTCCGACCAACTGCTGGAATAGCGTTCGCCATGCAGCAACTCCTGCCATTGCCGCACCATGCCCAGCCGTTCATTGTTCAGGATGAACTGCTTGACCGGCAGCCGGTATTGCATCGCCGTGCCCAGTTCCTGCATGTTCATCAGCCATGATGCCTCGCCCGCGACGTTGATCACAAGCGCGTCCGGATGGCCCATCTGCACACCGATCGAAGCGGGGAAGCCGTAGCCCATGGTGCCCAGCCCGCCGGAAGTCATCCAGCGGTTCGGGTCCTCGAACCCCAGATATTGCGCCGCCCACATCTGATGCTGGCCAACCTCGGTACAGATGTAGCGATCATGTTTTTTGGTCAGTTCCTCCAACCGCGCCAGTGCGTATTGCGGTTTGATAACTTTGCCTTCCTGCTTGAACTTCAGGCAATCGACCTTTTTCCATTCATTGATCTGGTGCCACCATTTGGTGACATTTTCCTTATCAGTCTTGCGGCCGCGGGATTTCCAGACGTTCAGCAAATCCTCTAACACATGGGCGCAATCGCCCAGGATCGGGATGTCGACCTTGATCACCTTGTTTATCGATGAGGCGTCGATGTCGATATGTGCCTTGGTGGAACCGGGGCTGAACGCGTCCAGCCGTCCGGTGATCCGGTCGTCGAACCGCGCGCCGATATTGATCATCAGGTCGCAGTCATGCATGGCCATGTTGGCCTCGTACAGCCCATGCATTCCCAGCATGCCGATCCAGTTGTCGCCAGAGGCCGGATAGCTGCCCAGCCCCATCAGGGTGGAGGTGATCGGAAAGCCGGTCGCCGCCACCAGTTCGCGCAGCAATTGGCTGGCCGCCGGACCGGAATTGATCACGCCGCCGCCTGTGTAGAAAACCGGCCGCTTGGCCGTTTCCATTGCTTTGGCCAGTTCGGTGATCATCTCCATGTCGCCTTTGACCTGCGGGGCGTAATGGGTTTCGACCTGCCGCGCCTCGGTATATTTGCCGGTGGCGAATTGCACATCCTTGGGGATGTCGATGACAACCGGGCCGGGGCGGCCGGATGTGGCGATGTGGAATGCCTCGTGCATGACAGAGGCCAGTTTATCCGTCTCTTTCACCAGCCAGTTATGTTTGGTGCAGGGGCGGGTGATGCCGACGGTGTCGGCCTCTTGAAACGCGTCAGAGCCGATCATGAAGGTAGGGACCTGACCGGTCAGCACGATGATCGGAATTGAGTCCATCAGCGCATCGGTCAGACCGGTCACCGCGTTCGTGGCGCCGGGTCCAGATGTGACCAGTGCAACGCCCGGTTTGCCGGTCGCCCGCGCATACCCTTCGGCTGCGTGAACGGCACCTTGTTCATGGCGCACCAATACGTGCTGGATGTGGTTTTGCTGAAAGATCTCGTCATAGATCGGTAGGACGGCGCCACCGGGGTAACCAAAGACGACGTCCACGCCCTGATCTATCAGAGCTTGTACGACCATTTTTGCGCCCGTCATGGCTTTTGTCATTTTTCTCGCGTCCTTCGCGTCAGTGTTTTCGTTCAGTCACAAAAAAACCCCCGAGGATGTCGGGGGCGCATGGGATCGTTATGGTTTCACCGTTACCGGCCCATGCGCTGTTTTCCTACGATTAGTACGACGTTATTCATCGGGGTTCCTTTGCGTAGCGCGAACTTAATCTGCGTCTGCAGGGGGGTCAACACCACAAGGTGGAGAAAATGTCGCTATACGGCAGAAAATCGCAACTTTATTTCGGGTGATGCTTGTTTGACGAAACTTGACCAAGGCTAATTGGCGTCAATCTGGGGGTGGAATGACGGATATGTGCCGTCATTCCACATGCCGCCGTCAGTTTATCTGATAGGCGCCCTGGTCACGCTCTGCCTGATTTGCGGATGTGTGCAGCACCAGATGCACCACCGTAAATACCGTTGCAAGAACCAGCGCATAAACCCCGAGGATTTGCAGCATCGGTACGTCGAAGTTCAACTGCGGCATGTTGGCAATGAAGAGTGGCCCGAACCATGACACGCAGGAGATGATCCCCGCGCTGACCAAAAGATGCTGTTGTTTGCGCGTTGTCCCCTGCAGCATCGTTTTGCCCATCTGTCCCTTCAGGAAGGGCAGGACAGTTCGATGGATGAAGTAGCCATTGGTTGTCAGGATCACAACGATCGCCATCTTCGCCCAAATCTTGTCATTGGTCAGATTGACCGGCTCGTAAGTCCAATAGAACAGCAGAAAACCAAGCCCGGTGATCCATAACAGCCGCAGTCCTGCTGCCACGATGTCGGAGCAGAAGCTGATGAAATCGAAATTCTGTTTGGTAATGACCCGCCCCGGGAGATATTGCAGGATCATCAGGTCCAGCAACATGGCCGCGCCCAACCCAAGCGCCAAGCCGATGAAGTGAACGATCCGCAGGATGTTGCGCGTCATTTGTTCTGGATCGCTTGTCAGTGCAAGCATCAGTTCTGAAAGATTCATGTTCGTCCCCAAGTCCTGTCAGAAGGGCCCCAGCTTCTGACAATAAGAGTGGTGTGGGTACCGCAGTCGGGACACACGCAAACTCGCTAACGTGGAACAGACCCACACTAGGCAGCGCCGAATATCGTTCGATCAAGCGTCTTGATTTGGAGCAGCCAGAATAGGCGGAATATTGCCGATCACGGGGCCGTTACTCGGTCAAATGTGTCAGAATTGGACGATCTGGTTTTTGATTTTAACGCTAGGTCAATCATTTATCAGGAAAAAATCCAGCCGAATCGTCTTTCCGGTCGCATGAATATTGGTCTAATTTTAGACAAATTTTATGCGAAAAACCGCCTATCGTTGTATCATGTTGACCTTCGCGTCAGGCACCACCGGCGACGTCCGGGGTGTAAAGCCGTCACCATTTGTGACCTTGCGATCGTGTCAGTTGCCACTGTCATTGGACGTCTCTGACTGCCCGATGAACGGATGCTGCACGGGTTGTTTCACCGCAAATGCGAACCGTTTGGCGATATCGCGATAGCCCAGAAACAACGTGTGTTCATTCGCAGACAGGAATTGTTGCCGCCGCTCCGCATAAAGTGCGGGCAGGTCATACCAAGGGGTGCGTGGGTTGGCATGGTGAACGATATGCAGGTTATTGTTGAGGTAGAGCAGGGCAAGTGCCGGGTGCGCCTCAACAATGGCAGAACGCGCGCCGACATTCTCAGCCGCCTGATGTTCGGCATAGGCACGCATCGCGGTCAGCGAAAGGGCGGGGTAGACCACACAAAGGAAGTAGACCCACAGCGGCATCTGAAAGATTTGCGTCAGAATGCCGGCCAGAACCACCAGCCCGGCAGCGTGCAGCCCCCATGCTGCCCTGATCCCCGGCTGTCCGTCACGCAACCGCTGCCATTCTGTTCGTGCAAAACCGATCATCGTCAGCAGCGGCCCGATCAGCAGCCGCCCGACAAACGTGTTGTTGAGCGCAAAGATATGCCGCTGAAAGTCATTCATCTGCCGGACGTCGTTTTCGCACCAGAAATAGCTTTCAGGATCTTCGAACGGGTCAGTCAGATGTTCGTCGCGGTGATGTTGCAGATGCAGGTCGCGGTAGCGCCGAAAGGGAAAGACGAAGGCCAGGGGCAGGCTGACCAAAGCCTCGTTCACAAGGCGTGACCGTGTGGGGTGATCATGGATGGCTTCGTGTTGCAGCGAGGTGTGAAAAGCGGCCAATATGGGCAGGGCAAGCAATCCGGGCAGCCAAAATGCGGTTGTCCATAAAAGCCCCGCGCCGGTCCACAGCCCGTAGCAGGCGATGATCAGGACCAGTGTTGCCCGCTCTGTCCGCAAAAATCCCGTCTTCAAACCCGGCCTTTCATTCCATTTCAGGGAATCGCGCGGGTCAAACCGCTCACGACTGCGTGATCGTGAGCGGTGATTGCATTTCGGTCAAGTCTTATTCGTCTGCCGGTTTGATCTTGTCCCATGTGTTGGTGTCGAAATCCGATGCCGCATGGCGTTCGCGCAGTTGCTGGCTGTCTTCGCCCCAGGCCCGGTTCACCATCTTGCCGCGCTGGAAGGCGGGACGTGCAAAAATCGTGTCCGTCCAGCGGTTCACGTTCTTATATGATCCCGTGTCAAGGAATTCGGCGGCGTCATAAACCAGCCCTTTGACCAGCGCCCCGTACCAAGGTGCGGTCGCGATATCGGCAATCGAGTATTCATCGCCTGCAAGGAACGCCCGGTCGGCAAGGTTGCGGTCCAACACATCAAGCTGGCGCTTTGCTTCCATCGCGAAGCGATTGATCGGGTATTCGAACTTTTCCGGGGCGTAGGCGTAAAAATGGCCAAAGCCGCCGCCAAGATAAGGCGCGGAGCCTTGCAGCCAGAAGAGCCAGTTTAGTACCTCTGTCCGGTTCTTGGCGTCCTTGGGCAGCAACGCCCCGAATTTTTCGGCCAGATATAGCAGGATTGCCCCGCTTTCGAACACGCGCGTGCCGGTGTCGCGATCCATCAGGGCGGGGATTTTGGAATTGGGGTTGATGTCGACAAAGCCGCTGCCGAACTGGTCGCTTTCCTGAATATTGATCAGCCAAGCGTCGTATTCGGCGTCATGCCCGGCCTCAAGCAGTTCTTCCAGCATGACCGTGACCTTGACCCCGTTGGGTGTGGCCAGCGAATAAAGCTGCAAGGGGTGTTCACCAACCGGCAGATCCTTGTCGTGGGTAGGCCCCGCGATAGGACGGTTGATATTGGCAAATTGTCCGCCGCTTTCGGCGTCCCATGTCCAGGTTTTTGGTGGCGTGTAGGCGGGGGTGTCGGTCATTATCGGGGTCCTTGGTCTGATCCGGTGTTTGCGTAAACAAGCCCGCGATCCGGGATGAATACAATGCACAATCGCGATAGATCGGCTGTACAGCGCTGCGATTTCGGCACCGATGTTTGGTTTTTCATCGGAAATGATGAGAAACAGAGGGTGTTTCCAGGAATATATTTAAGTTACTGATTTCATTATGTAAAAATCCTGAGTGATTTTGTAAGATGACACTCAAACCGTCAACATTTCGCCTTTTTCTTGCGGGATAGTGTCGCTATCGGAAACCAAAAAATAAGGATTTATGAAATGACAACGCGGATCGCGACATGCCAGGGCGACAGGCCGGTGGCAAAGTTGGTTCCAAGTATCGCCGGTATTGCTGCGAGTTTTGCACTTGCGACCGGCTTGTTTCCCATGTTGACGACATCTGCTGCTGCACAGCAGCTTTGTACGGAATACACGATTGTCTCGGGCGATACGCTTAGCGGGATTGCCAAAACCGCTAGGGTGCGCGGTGGGTTTCAGGTGCTTTATAATGCCAACACCGGTGTTTTGACTGATCCGAACCTTGTTGAGGTGGGGCAGGTGTTGCAGATCCCTTGCGCGGATGGATCATTGCCACAATCATCTGCCACTGAAACTGCGTCAGCGGTCCCGGTAGCCACACCCGCCCCCGCGGTCAACCGCCCGCTTCGGATCGTGACCGCGACGGGGTACGCCCCATTCACGGATGAGGATTTGCCCGGTGGCGGTCTGATCACGCAGATGGTCAACCGGTCCATGGAATTGGGCAATGCCGATCAGGAATACACCCTAATATTCATCAATGATTGGGGGTCGCATCTGGAAACGCTGTTGCCAACGGGGGCGGCCGATATGGTTTTCCCCTGGTTCCGACCTGATTGTGACAAGCTTGATAACCTGTCAGAGGCAAGCGCCTTTCGCTGTACGGATTTCAACCACTCCGCCCCGTTTTACGAGGCGCTTGTGGGGTATTACACGTTGAAGGGCAGCGCCTATGAAGGTGCGACCACTTATGCTGATCTGGCTGGCGCCCGCCTTTGCCGCCCTGAAGCCTGGTTCACCTTTGATCTGGAAGCCGAACAGTTGATGCCGCCCAATGTGGAACTGACCCGCCCGGTCCCCCAGGATGGCTGTTGGCAGTTGCTGGTCGATGGGCAGATTGATGTGCTGACCTTGGATGCCTTGCCCGCAGAAGAGGATGCGCGCGAATTGGGGCTGGATGATCAGGTGGTCAAGCTGGAAGCCCTGACGTCCGGGCAGACACTCCATATTTTTGTGTCAAAGGATAATCAGTTGGCCAATGATGCGTTGCCGATCATCAATGCCGGTCTGCAGGAACTGCGCACATCGGGAGAATGGTTCAGCATTGTGCGTGAGGCCATCAAGCAAACTGTTGAAAACTGATCCAGACGCCCCCGGTGATCCGCCGGGGGCTTTCGCATGAAAGCGAAAGCCAGAAAAATCTGTGCAACAGATTTTTACTGCAACCCCTGCTATTTGGCAGATGTTGCCGGGCCGAAAAAATCTGTTGCACAGATTTTTTGCCGCCGTTTTTATATACCGGTCCCTTGCAGCACCCCATGTTCCAACGCGTAGCGTGTCAGACCCGCCGTTGAGCTGATCCCAAGCTTGCGCTTGATATTGTTCCGGTGGGTTTCCACTGTCCGCACAGAAATATTCAGTGTGTTGGCCACATCCTTGTTGGATTGCCCTTGTGCCAGTTCCAGCAGGATCATCTGTTCGCGGTTGGTCAGAGTCTCGCGCCCGTCGCTGATCTTTGGCTGCAACGACCCTTTTGCCCCGGTACACATATATTCGCCGCCTTGCATGACGGTGTCGATGGCCGTGCGGATTTCATCGGTCGGGACGTCTTTGAGGATATACCCCTTTGCCCCGTGGCTCAGGGCTGTCGAGATATATTCGGGGCTGTCATGCATCGACAGGATGACAATCCGTGTCTCTGGCCGTGCTTCCAATATCATTTCGGTGGCGATCAGGCCCGAAAGTCCCGGCATGTTCAGATCCAGCAGGATGATATCGGGGGCCAGTTCGTTGACCCGGTCCACCGCCTCTTGTCCGTTATTCAATGTGCCGACGACGTCAATATCATCATAGGTTTCAAGAATCGCCTCGATCCCGTCGGTCACCATCGGGTGGTCGTCGACGATCAGAACACGGATTGTCATGCGCTTTCCTTTTTGGGTTGTGCCGCCGGTTTTTGCGGGCTGAGCATATGGGTGAGCGGGACCTGCGCCTCGATCACCGTGCCGGTGTCGGAGGACAGGATCCGCAGGGAACCGCCCAGTTGTTCGATCCGTTCCTGCATATTGCGCAGACCCAACCCGCTGGATCGCCTTGCTGGCTGCGGCCAGATCATGCCTTTGCCGTTGTCGAATACTTTCAGCATTGCGCCCTTACGATGCCCTTTGAGAGAAATTTCAACATTGGTGGCTTCCGCATGGCGTTCGATATTTGTCAGCGCCTCTTGCGCGATCCGGTAAAGGGCGATGCGGGCTTCGTCATCCAGCCGGTTGCGAAACACAACCGTTTCAAATTCGCAATTGATGCCGGTGCGTTTGCTGAAATCATCTGTCAGCGCCTGCAGGGCAGGGCCCAACCCCAGATCGTCCAGCACCCCGGGGCGCAGGTCGCGGCTGATCCGTCTGACCTCCTGAATGGCAGAGCCCAGCCCGTCGATCCCTTTGTTCAAACTGTCGCTTTGCCCCATTTTGCGCCGCGCCACTTCCAGCGCGTAGCGCACGCCGACAAGCATCTGGCTGATCCCGTCATGCAATTCGCGCGCGACCCTGCCGCGCTCTTCCTCTTGGGTGTCGATGATCCGTTGTGTCAGGTCTTTCAGCTTGGCATCCGCCAGCCGGCGTTCGCGGATGTTGAGGAACATGCCCGTGGTAAACACGCCGATCAGCGCTGCAATGGCGATGGCAACAATATAGACAGAGGTCCGCCTGATCCGTGCTTCGACATCGGCGCGGGCGGCGGCGACGTTTTCCAGCACGTCGTCGATATAAACGCCGGTGCCGATCACCCAGCGCCAATCCTGGAGCCCGTTCACATATACAATGATCCGTTCATTTGCCCCGGTCGATGGCTTTGGCCAGTCAAAGCTGTGATAGCCGCCACCGCTGCGCGCAATCCGGATCAGTTCGTCAGTGATTGGCGTTCCGTTGAGGTCGTTCAAACCCGTCCAGTTTTTGCCGATCAGAAAGGTTTGCCGGGGTGCCACAAGGTTATTGCCGTCATAGTCGAACACAAAGAAATAGCCATCCTGCCCATAAAGCATCGCTGAAAGCTCTCTTGTCACGGCCAGCTTGGCTGCGTCATCATCCGGGGCCGCCCGGCCATAGGTATTCACGAACGCGGTGCGCGCGATGGACAGGTAGTTCTTGAGCTCGGCGCGCTTGGTTTCGATCAACTGCGTCTCAAGCGCTTGAATTTCGCGCTCGGCCAATTGCCGCGATTCAGCCGTTACGACAAGGAAAATCAGGAACACCGCCACGATCAATGGAAGCGTGGCCAAAAGAAAAACCTTCTGGCCATAGGTGATGCTGATATTGTCGCGAAGCCGCGAGATGAACCCGAACATGTGCAAAAGCGATACGCGCGAATCGCTTGCGAATCAAACATCAACAGGGTGTTCTGCCTATGGGTGTGATGAGTGTTAGCGTGTAAACTGATGGCGCAATTGGTCAAAAATTGTGACAAAATCGTGTTTTCTACGCAGTACTACGTATTTTCCAACATAAACGCGCGGGCTAACCTGCGCTCACGAAATCGATCTGTCTTTGCCTGAAAAGTCGGGTGGGGGACAAAACTTTGGGAGGTTACTCTATGGATCGTCGTTCTTTTCTTAAAAACTCAGCACTTGGTGGCGGTGCCGCAGCTGCAACAGCATTGGCCGCACCGGCCTATGCGCAGGGCAATCGCACACTGACACTGGTCACCACATGGGGCCGGGGTCTTGCCGGTGTGCATGATGCGGCACAACGCGCTGCAGACACGATCACGGCGCTATCGGGCGGGTCACTGACCATTGATCTGAAGGCTGCTGGCGAACTTGTTGGTGCGTTTGAAGTGTTTGACGCTGTGACCTCTGGTCAGGCGGATATGTATCACGGCGCTGACTACTACTTTGTCGGTCAGCATCCGGGCTATGCGTTCTTTACGTCGGTGCCATTTGGTATGACGCCGCAGGAAATCAGCAATTGGTACTATCAGGGCGAAGGTCAGGGGTTCCATGATGAGCTTGGCTCTATCTTTGGTCTGAAATCCTTCCTTGCCGGTAACACAGGCCCACAGGCCGGTGGCTGGTTCAGCAAGGAAATCGCTGGCCCAGAAGATTTCCAGGGTCTGAAGTTCCGTATGCCCGGTCTGGGTGGCGAAGCATTGGGCAAGATGGGCGCATCTGTGCAGAACCTTCCCGGTGCGGAAGTGTATCAGGCGCTGGCATCCGGTGCGATTGACGGCACGGAGTGGATCGGCCCATGGGCGGATGAAAAAGCCGGCTTCCAGGAAATCACCAAGTTCTACTACACTGCTGGTATGCACGAGCCGGGCGCGGCGCTGTCGCTGGCCACAAACCTTGACGTGTGGGAGAGCCTGAGCCCCGAGCATCAGAAGATCATCGAGATCGCATCTGGTGAAGCACATCAGTGGAATCTGGCACAGTTCATGAACAATAACGGTTCTGCCCTGCAGCGTCTGCAGGCCGGTGGCGTGAAGGTTCTGGAATTCCCTGACAGTGTTTGGGATGCGATGGGCGCTGCTGCGCGCGAAACGCTTGACCAGTATAATGGCGACGATATCTATGACCGTCTGCGGGCGTCCTACAACGCATCGATGGCTGCATCCTCTGGCTGGATCCAGCAATCCGAAGGTGCATACCGCGCCCAGCGTGACCGTGTGATGGGCTAACGCCCGGGATTGATCGCGCATGTGATCATCCACAGTAAAGTGAGGGCCCGATGCGATCTGCATGGGGGCCCTCATACCAAGGGTGCCGGGAGGGTGCCCAAATCAAGCAGAATGACGATGGGGGGACTTTCCACATGGGCTTGGTCGAAGCATGGGGCGGCAACGCAGTTGGTTGGTTTTTTGCCAACCTGATCGAAGCGTTCTACAACCTTGGTTACGCGCTGTTGCACCCAAGTGAGTGGTTGGCATGGCTTCCCTATATCAACGGCAATATGCCCGAGGTGGAGATCAAGGAATCCTTGATGCGCTTTATCTATTATGGCGCATCGGTTGAGTTTTTCTTTGTCGTCTTTGCCATTTTCCTGGTGATCACGATCATCGGTTTCATCTCAAACCGCTTCATGTGGGGTTGCGTGCGCGTGCTGGAAGGCTTTGCCAATGGCACCGGTCGTCTGTTTGCCTGGGCCGGTCTTTTGATGGTGTTGCAGCAGATTGTCATCATCTTCATGCAGCGCGTCTTTGCCGTGTCCGAGATTGGCATCGGCCTTGGCGCCACCTTTACCAAGGATGTCAGCTGGTGGTCAGAAGAGCTGAAATTCTATAACGCCATGATCGTTTGCATGTGCGTGACTTACACATTTGTGCAGGGCGGTCATGTGCGGGTCGATCTGGTATATTCCGCAGTCAGCTATCGGACCAAGCGCCTGATTGATATGATCGGATCGATGCTGTTCATGGTGCCTGCCGCCATTCTGACATGGCTTTATGGTTGGTTTTTCCTGTGGCGGCATCTGGTGGTGCCAAACCCGTCCGCATCTGACACGTTGGACCGGTTGATCAACAAAGCCCGCGCTCTGCGCTGGAATGTGGAGACCATCGGGTTTTCGCCCAACGGGTTCAACGCCTATTTCCTGTTTAAGGTTCTGCTGGTGACGTTCACCGCATTGGTTCTGTTGCAGGCGGTCGCCTTCTTTTACCGATCATTCCTTGAGTTCAAGGAAGGTCCCGAAAGCGAAGGCAAGTTCCTTGATAAAGACCCGATCGGCGATCCTACCGCCGAACTTGTCGCTAAAATTCACTAAATCAGAGGCGAAACCCCATGCTTTTTGGACTTGATGGCATCGAGATCGGCATCGTTATCGTCTTTCTGACGTTGTTTGCCGGTATCCTTTCAGGCTTTCCTGTCGCCTTTGCGATCAGTGGTTCTGCGGTAATTTCATTCGCGATTATCGCGGCTTTGGACAGTGCTGGGTTGCTGATCCATGCGGCTGTTGACACCAATTCGGCGGAATATGCCGCCCTGATTGCCGAAGGCGTCAGGCCGGATGCGATATCGGTGTTCCGCTTCCCTGAATTGCCCCGCTATGAGGATGCGTTGTTCCCCGCTGGCTGGGAACAGGCGTTGGACCGTAATGTGGGTTTTCTGGTCAACCGGATGAACGAGCGCGTGCTGGCAGGCCAGTCCATTGAGACGCTGCTGGCGGTTCTGATGTTCGTGATGATGGGGATCGTGCTGGAACGGTCGCGCATCGCCGATGAATTGCTGACAACCATGGCCAAGGTGTTTGGCCCGCTGCCCGGCGGTCTGGCTGTGTCCATCGTGCTGGTCGGCGCGTTTCTGGCGGCATCGACCGGCATCGTTGGCGCGACCGTTGTGACCATGGGCCTGTTGGCCCTGCCGACCATGTTGAAAAACGGCTATTCGCCGGAATTGTCGACCGGCGTCATCGCGGCCTCTGGCACATTGGGACAGATCATTCCGCCGTCGATTGTGATCGTGCTTTTAGGCACGCTGGCCGGTGATCTCTATTCCGCAGCCCAGGAAGACCGCGCCCGGTTGGCGGGTTGTTCGGATGCGCTGACCTATCTGGGTGAGCCTGCGGTTGTGTCGGTCGGAACGCTGTTTCAGGCAGCTTTGCTGCCCGGTATTCTGCTGGCCGTGCTTTATGCGACCTACGCGTTTGGATTTGCGATGTTCAACCCGTCCAAGGCACCGGCGGTGCAGTTGGGCGATACGAAATCCGGTGAAAAGGCACCGGCGCGCAATGGCTTTACCTGGTTTCTGGCGGTGCCCGTTGGCCTGATCGCCCTGACCATCAGCATGGGGCAGGCGGGGCTGGTGGGCAATCAGTCGGTGATTGTCGACAGCTTTACCGATGCCGGGCAGACCGCGTCGCTGCGCACCCGGGTCAGTGATGAATGTCAGGCGTCGATGATCGAATTGCACGGGCAGGATGCCTGGGATGCTGCGATTGCCGAACAGACCGCCATTGATGACGCGGGCGGGGTCGCGCAGGCGCGCGCCTTGTCGGATGAAGAGCGCGCCACATTGGTTGAGGCCCGTGTTGCGCAGGCTGCCCCGATTGGCACTGGCATTGCCATCACGGTGTTGCTGCTGGGTCTGATGCTGGTGATTGCGCGGGGTATCGCCCCTCACGCCAACAAGGTGCCGTTGATGATTGGTGCGGGCGGGCTTGTCCTGCTGCTGGCCGTTGACGTGCTGATCATCGGGCCGTTGACGACGCCCGGGGCGACCACGTTGATGATCGCCATTCCGTTGTTGATTGCCTTTATCGGGTTGCGCACGGCGGCGGGCTATCTGGCGGGTAATGAAATCCTGCGCGTTGTGTTCCCGCCGCTTGTGCTGATTGTGGCTGTGCTGGGGTCGATCCTGGGTGGGATTACCAACCCGACACCGGCTGCGGCGCTGGGTGCGGGCGGTGCGATCCTGCTGGCGACGTATCGCAAGTTGCAGGATCAGGGCCGGTCGGGCCGGTTGGTGCTGCTGACCGCAGGTGCCATCGTGTTGATGCTGATCATCGGCGTGAATTTCGATATGCGTCTGGGCCAGGAGGTCGTGCTGCTGGAAAACCGGATCGCCTATATCGTGGCTTTTGGCTGCTTCCTGTTTGCGATGTTCGGTCTGATCTGGTCATGCGGCGTGTTGCTGAGCGGTGGTGTCCTGACCCCGGTGGTCCGCGAGACGGCCAAGGTCACGTCGATGGTGTTTACCATTCTGATCGGCTCTCAATTGTTGAACCTTGTCCTGATCTCATTCGGGGGGGAGCATTACATCCAGCAGTTCCTGCGCTCATTCGACAGCGAATTGCAGGTGTTCCTGCTGGTGATGCTGGTCCTGTTTGTGCTGGGTTTCGTGCTGGATTTCCTGGAGATCATCTACATCGTGATCCCGATTGTGGGCCCCGTGATTTATGGTGGGACGTTTGACCCGAAATGGGTGACGATCATGATTGCTGTGAATTTGCAGACATCGTTCCTGACCCCGCCATTTGGTTTTGCCCTGTTCTATCTGCGGGGGGTTGCGCCAAAATCGATCACCACCGGTCAGATTTACAAAGGGGTGATGCCGTTTATCGGGATACAGGTGGCGGGTTTGCTGTTGCTGTGGATGTTCCCGGGCGTCGTGACGATTGTTCCAAACCTGCTGAACTAAGGCTTAGTATCACGGCGCAGGTCTGCGCCTGCGCCGTGGCAGGTTCGGCCCGCTAGGATGCTTTGTGCGCCAGGGAACCGTCTGTCGCGGCGATTACTCGCATCTCTTCGCGGTTCACAGGGCGTCCGAAATAGTAGCCTTGCACCTCTGCACAGTCCTCTGACAGCAGAAAATCAAGTTCATCGGAGTCTTCGACGCCTTCGGCAAGGACGGGAATATGCATCGCCTTGGCCATCATGATCGTGGCCCGGATGATCGCGGCGCGTTTTTCGTCGCGATGGACGCCGGAAACAAAGCTGCGGTCGATCTTGATCTTGTCAAAGGGTAACGATTGCAAGGTGGCCAGCGATGAATACCCGGTGCCAAAGTCATCCATCGCGATCCGAACGCCCAGAGCCTTGATCCTGTAGATGACGGAACGTGTGGTGTTATGATCACGAATGACGCTGGCTTCGGTAATCTCAAGCTCTAGCTGGTCGCTGTTTAGGCCGCTTCGGTCCAATGCGTCGGCGACCTGTTCGCTGAAACCCGGCTGCAGCAGTTGTTGAGGGGCCACGTTGACGGCGATCCGCAAGGGTGTTTCCCAACTTGCGGCTTCTTCGCAGGCCGTGCGTAAAACCCAGCTGCCGATTTCACAGATAATCCCCGTTTCTTCGGCGATCGGGATGAATTGGTCGGGTCTGATGCACCCGCGTATGGGGTGGTTCCACCTGATCAATGCCTCAAAACCGACCGGTCGGTGCGTCTTGATATCGTTTTGCTGTTGATAGTGGAGTTCGAATTGGTCTTCCTCAAGCGCGATGCGCAAATCGGCCTTCATCGCGGTGCGCGCCCGGTCGTCAGCATACATTTTGGGCTCGAACGCGACAATGCCGCTATTGTCCAACCTTTTGGCGCGATACATCGCGATGTCCGAATATTCCAGTATCAAGGCCAGATCGGTGCCATCCTGCGGCGCGCATGACAGGCCAATGCTGACGCCCAGTTGCAGGCGCAGATCCTGGTGTCTGATCGGGCGCAAGACTTGCGTTCGCAGTCGCTGCGCAAATTCCTGTGCGTCATCCCGCCCGGTGATATCATATTTCAGTGCGACAAACTCATCCCCTCCGATGCGCGCAACAAACTCACCCCGTTGCAAAACTGATGACATGCGCTGCGTGACAGAAATCAGGGCGGCGTCGCCTGCATTATGCCCATAGAGATCATTGATTTGCTTGAACATATTCAGGTCCAAGGTCAGGATTGCGATGCTGTGCAATGCGTCGTTGTCAGGTGCTGACCAAGCATTAATTAGCGCCCGAAGTTTCTGTCGGTTGGGCAGGTTGGTCAACGGGTCGGTCAACGCCATCTCCTGCAATTTGCGCCGGGCATCCTGTGCCAGGTGCGCCTCGATCATGAAGGCTGTCATGCCCATGAACAGGATAAAGATGATCAGGCCCAGCACAACCAAAGCTAGGGCTGTGTCAGACAATGGGGTGGGGGGCACGATGATGGTTGGGTTTGGCGCGATTGTGATGGCCGCCATGCCGGTGAAATGCATGGTGCAGATCGCCAGAACCATCGCAACGGCGCCACCAAGCCAGCAGAACCGCGTGACCGGACGCACAATCCGATGATACGACAACGCCCCAAGCCCCGCGCCCAGCAAAACCGATGCGATCAGCAGGTCCATTTCCCAGATGATTTCGCCGGGAACAAGATAAGCTGACATACCCAGATAGTGCATCACGGCGACCGTTAGCCCGAACACAACGCCGCCCATTTCCGGTGCGCGGCGATGAAACTTGCCGGTTGCGACGAACATGGAAAGTGCAACCCCCAGGATCGCCACGATCAGCGACAGCGCTGTCACGAAGGGTTCGTAACCATGCTCAATCCCCGGTTCATAGGCCAGCATTGCGATGAAATGCGTTGCCCAGACCATCCCGCCGCCGACAATCCCGGTCAGTGCGATCTGTACCCGTTGCGCGCGCGCTGTCATTTTGCGTAGCCGCAAGGCAAGCCGCACGGTCAGGATTGACCCAACCAAACATATCGCCGCAGCAACCGTGACGAGCCACAAAACATGCTCGTTACTGAAACAGCCTGCGACCCTTAGCATCAATCACTCCTACTTAACCGGGTAGGGGATAATGTGATCTGCCTAAGAACTGGTTATCAGTTGGAATTTTAGCTATTTTGGCGGGCTGATCTGTCAGCTGCGCCCGTCGGGCAGGTTGATCCGTGCGACCTGTTCGGCGATCGGATCATTGGAGAGCGGATGCACATCGGCATCGTATTGGCTTGGATCCACCAATGGTTGCCATGCCCCATCGCCGTAGACTTCCAAGCCTTTGAAATTTGCCTTGTATCCCATCTTGGGGCTGCCGGGCACCCAATAGCCCAGATAAACGTAAGGCAGGCCCAGATCGAGCGCGATGGCGATATGATCGAGGATGATATAGGTGCCAAGCGACAGTTTTTCGAGCACGGGGTCAAAGAAGGAATAGACCATCGACAACCCGTCATCGAGAATATCAGTCAGGCACACCGCACGCAGCCCTTCGTCGTCTTCATATTCGATCAGCCGTGACCGGATCGGTGTTTCCTCGACCATGGCGGCAAATTCGAACATGTCCATGTCGGCCATGCCCCCGGCCGCGTGCCGTCCGTCAAGGTATTTGCGGAAAAGCGCGTATTGATCCTCGGTCGCCCAAGGTGATGTTGCCCGCCGTTGCAGATGTTCTGCCCGCCGCTGCACCCGCCGTTGGCTACGATTAGGTGCAAAGAGCGAGACATCAATCCGCGCTGACATACAGGCAGAGCATTCCGCACAAGATGGTCGGTAAAGCACGTTTTGCGAACGCCTAAAGCCCTGTTTTGAAAGGGAATCGTTTAGTTTTGCTGCGGTGTCGCCCTGCAATGCCGTAAACAGCTTACGTTCCATCCGTCCTTCAAGGTACGGGCACGGCTGTGGGGCCGTCACGTAGAATTGTGGAGCGATGGGCAGCGTATGGCGCATTGGTTGTTCCGCGTAGGTTCAGCGAAGATTAGCAATGCTTCCCGCCTGCGCCAAGCCCCTCGCTTAACAAGAGGTTAATGTGAGGGGCTTAGGTCTGTTTTGGTGACTTGAGCGGGTTTGCTTCAGCCCTGCCTTTGGTCTGGTTCTTCGAGTTCCGGGGCGGATGTCTTCTCCAGATTGGTCACCCGACGAGCCCGCTGTTCAAGGAAATCGTCGAACTCGGATTTATCTTTTGCTGCGCGCAAGCGCCCAAGGAAGTTTTCAAAGCGCTCCTGCTCTTCTTCCAGCCGTTCCAGCGTATCAGACCGGTAGGCGTCAAAGCTGGTATTACCGCTGCTGCGCTTGCCTGCCTCTGGCGTCAGCGACATCAGTGTTTCAACGGATGGTGCTGTAGGGCCGTTGCCCCAGCGACCCGGAGCGAAACCGCCGCGCCAGCCCAGGACGAGCGCCACGATGATCCCGCCAACCAATGACGCATCAAAAGCAAAGATCACAGCCAGAATGCCAAAGACGCCAAAGAGGATTGTGGAAAGGACCTGCACGGCCACTGGCATGGTATTGGCGGCGGGCTGTGGTGTTGGATTATTCGTCGTCATATCGATGCTTGTCATGATGTTTCCCCCGATTGGAAAATGGGCTCCCGGATCGGGAGCCCATTTTGGACTTAGGCCGCGTTGTCGTCGTCGCGGGTATTGTCGTCATCCTTGGACGCTTGTGCCCGTTCGTTCATGAATTCGTCGAACTCAGCCTTGTCCTTGGCTTCGCGCAGCCGCTTGAGGAAATCCTCGAACCGGTCCTGTTCTTCTTCCAGACGGCGCAGAGTTTCGTTCTTGTAGGCGTCAAATGCGCTGTTGCCGGATGTCTTGCCCATGTGACGGGCGCGGGTCCGGGTCATGCCGGTGCAGGATTTGTTAAACATGCGTTTGCTCCAGATCATGTAGGCAAGAAGGGCGAGGCCGATGGGCCAGAAGAAGATGAAACCCAGAACCATGGCGGCGATCCAAGCGCCTTTGCCGCGCTCGTCCAGCCATGCTTCGGCCCGGGCAAAGAACCCGGGGCGGGTGTTATATGCCATCGGGGAGTGGGTGGTTGCGGTGTTCATGGTCGGCTCCTTATCAGTCCGTTTGCGTTAATGTGAATGCCTTTCACATGATTAGATATCGGAAGGGTGCGCCTGATCTTCAAGGGTTAATGTGAAGGTTTTTTACATTTATACAGAAATCGTAATAAAATCAGCATGTTGTGCTGTGGAGATTTCGACCAACTTTGTTGGCGAGATGGGAAAGATATGCCGTGGCGTGCCTGCTGCGGCGAAAATTTCATCAAATTCCAGCAAACGCTGGTCCATAAAGGCCCGTATCGGGTTCAGATGCCCCACGGGTGCCACCCCACCGATGGCAAATCCCGTTTGCGCACGGATCAGCGCGGCATCGGCCTTGCCCAAAGGTTCGCCCGCGACCTGTGCCGCCTTGTCGCTATCGACCTGATTGCCACCAGCGGTGATGAATAGGATCGCCTGACCGGACGTCTGCCCGGCAAAGATCACCGATTTGGCGATCTGGTCCAGATGGCAGCCCGCCGCATCGGCGGCCTGTTGGGCTGTCCGCGTCTCGGCCCCCATTTCAATGGGGGTGATATCCAGCCCGGCATCATGCAACGCTTTGGTCACGCGTTTGAGGCTTTTGCTCATGATCATCCTTCCTTTTTTGCGCATCTTAACCGGACGGATCTGATTGACCATACTGTCCGGGGACCGCAAGGTTGGCCCATGTCGATTGCAGCCCGCCAGACCCGTTGTCCTGACCCGTTTGAGCCTGAAAGGGGTGATGATGCCGTGACCGCGTTACCCGGTCTTGATGCCGATTTACGCCCGCTGATCCGGGGTGCGGCAGGGTGCAGCCCATATCTGGCAGGGTTGATTGCGTCAGAGGCGGACTGGCTGCCAGAGGCGCTGGCTGATCCTGAAAGCGGTGTGTCGGGCATATTGGGCGGCATCCCCGATATTGCGTTGGATCAGTTACCTGCTGAATTGCGGCAGGCCAAGCGGCGCATCGCATTGATCGCCGCCTTGGCCGATCTTGGCGGTGTCTGGCCGCTGGAAAAGGTCACGCAGGTCCTAACCGATTTTGCGGATGCGTCAGTCCATAGATGTCTAGTGGCGCTTGTCGGGGCGGAGATTGCACGCGGCAAGCTGCCCGGTGATCAGGACGCTGAAACAGCAGGGGGGATGACCGCCCTGGCCATGGGTAAGATAGGCGCGGGCGAGCTGAACTATTCCTCGGACATTGACCTGATTTGCCTGTTTGATGAAACTCGATTTGACCCGGATGATTACCATGATGCGCGCGCGTCCTTCATCCGAGTGACCCGGCGGATGACAGCGATCCTGTCGGATGTGGCGGCAGGCGGTTACGTGTTTCGCACCGATTTGCGGTTGCGCCCTGACGCATCCGTGACCCCGGTGTGCTTGTCGATGGAAGCCGCTGAGCGCTATTATGAAAGCGTTGGTCGTACATGGGAACGTGCCGCCTATATCAAGGCGCGCGCTTGCGCGGGCGATATTGCGGCAGGCGAGGAGTTCTTGAAAACCCTGCGTCCCTTTGTCTGGCGCAAGCATCTGGATTTTGCCGCCATTCAGGACGCCCATGATATGCGTCTGCGTATCCGTGATCATAAGGGGCTGCGCGGTGCGCTGGTGCTTGAAGGGCATAACATGAAGCTGGGCCGCGGCGGCATTCGCGAGATCGAGTTTTTTACCCAGACCCGTCAGTTGATTGCCGGTGGCCGCGATCCGTCATTGCGCGTCCGTGGCACGCATGATGGTTTGCAATGCTTGGCAAAGGCCGATTGGGTGCCGCAGGAGACGGCAGATACCCTTTATGATCACTACAGGTTTCATCGCGAGGTGGAGCATCGCTTGCAAATGATCAATGACGCCCAGACCCATCATTTGCCCAATGATGCGGAAGGGTTTGATCGCTTGGCAGCCTTTATGGGGCGTGATCTGGCGCCGCTCCGCCGCGACCTGACGGATCGGTTGGAAGACGTTCATGCGCTGACCGAAGGTTTTTTTGCACCCGAACCGGCGGCCCCAGTCACGTCAGACTGGGGGCGTGATGTTGTGGCCCGTTGGCATAGCTATCCGGCCTTGCGATCACAGCGTGCGACCGAAATATTTGACCGTCTGACGCCGCAAATCATGGCCAGCCTGCAAGATGCCGCCCGCCCGGACGAAGCCTTGACCCAGTTTGATGGTTTTCTGGCAGGCCTGCCTGCGGGGGTGCAATTGTTTTCCCTGTTCGAGGCGAACCCGCAACTGACCCAGCTGATCGTTGATATCGCAGCGACAGCCCCGGCACTTGCGCAATATCTGTCGCGCAATGCAGGTGTGTTGGATGCGGTGATTGGCGGTGCGTTTTTTGATGCATGGCCGGGAACGGATGGGCTGGTTGCAGATGTGCAGGCGATTTTGGCAGCTGCCCCCGATTACGAGGCGCAGCTGATTGCCGCCCGCCGTTGGGCTAAGGAATGGCATTTCCGTATCGGTGTGCATCATCTGCGTGGCCTGATCGATGCCGCCACCAGCGGCCAGCAATATGCCGAATTAGCTGAAGCCGTCCTGACCGGGCTTTGGCCTGTTATCGTGGCCGAGTTTGCCCGCAAACATGGCGATATGCCGGGCCGGGGTGCGGTTGTACTGGGCATGGGGTCGCTGGGGGCGGCCCGTTTGAACGCCGAATCAGATCTGGATTTGATCGTGATCTATGACGCGCCCGGTATTGATGCTTCTGACGGGCGGCGCCCCTTGGCCACGCGGGCCTATTATGCCAGATTGACGCAGGCGCTTGTCACCGCACTAAGCGCGCAGATGGCCGAGGGCCGGTTATATGAGGTTGATATGCGGCTGCGCCCGTCGGGCCGTCAGGGGCCGGTGGCCACATCGCTGGATGCATTCCGAACGTATCAGCGTGAAGAGGCCTGGACATGGGAGCATCTGGCGCTGACCCGCGCCCGCCCGGTTGCCGGGGTGGCAGAGATTGGCGCCGAACTGGAGGGGTTTCGCGTGCCCTTGTTGGCCGAAAAAGGGCAGGGCGCGCAGGTACTGCCCGACCTTGCCGATATGCGCGCCCGGATTGCGGAAGCCAAGCCCCCGCAAGGTGATTGGGACGCCAAGATTGGCCCCGGCCGTTTGCAGGATGCCGAACTGTTTGCGCAGGCCTGTGCCTTGCGTGCGGGCAGCGCCGCGCATGATCTGGAGGGTCAATTGACCGCCGGTGTCGCGGATGGCTGGATTAATGCCGCAGACGCGCAGGCCGTGAGTGATGCGGCGGGGCTTTTCTGGCGGGTGCAGGCAGCGGCGCGATTGCTGACGGGCGGACCGCTTGATCCCGATGCTTTGGGCGAGGGGGGGCGTCGTTTTCTGCTGCGCGAAACGGGGTTTGAGACGATGGATGAACTGAAACAGGCGATTGATGCTGCGGCTGGGGTGGCGGATGCTGTGATCTCGCGCGAATTGGGTGCGGTGTGATGGATCGCGATCCGCGCGACCCCAAGGGCCTTATCAGAGAGGCCTACCGGATTGATGGGATCACCGTGGCGGAGTGCCGGACGATATTCCTTGATTGGGCGCTGGGTGTGCCGGTCGGAGCTGAGATCAAAAACGTGGTGCAGGAACTGTTGGTGCAATATGCCGATCAGCCGACCAGCCATCCGATGACGCAGACATTGGTCGCGGCACTGCAAGACACGCAAGCGCCGCGCAGGCGCGGTGGGCGTGCGGCCCGCGTAGATCCGTCCCGGACTTGATCCGGGACCTCAGCCTGAACCGACCATGAGGTCCCGGATCAAGTCCGGGACGGGTTCTTATCGTGGCAGGCCTGCCGCCTCTGCTGCCAATGCTGTGATGCCTGCCCAGTCGCCAGACTGAACTTTGTCTTTTGGTGCGACCCATGACCCGCCAACGCAAAGCGAGTTGCCAAGCGACAGGTAGTCGTTGGCATTCCGCAGACTGACGCCGCCGGTTGGGCAGAATTTCACCTGCGGGATCGGCGCACCAATGGCTTTGAGCGCCGGGGCGCCGCCATTGGCTTCGGCCGGAAAGAATTTTTGGACTGTGTAGCCCCGTTCCAGCAGTCGCATCGCTTCCGATGCCGTGGCTGCACCGGGCAAAAGCGGCAGGTCATTGGCTTCACAGGCATCCAGCAGAATACCCGTCGCCCCGGGGGACACGCCGAATGTGGCCCCGGCTTTCTTTGCCTCTTCGACGTCTTTTGGTGTCAGCAATGTGCCTGCGCCAACGGCCCCGCCCGGAACAGTTGCCATTTCGCGGATCACGTCAAGGGCGGCAGGGGTACGCAGCGTCACCTCAAGCGCCGGCAGGCCGCCTGCGACCAGTGCCTGCGCCAGATCGGCGGCGATGGCGGCGTCATCCACAACCAGAACCGGGACAACAGGGGCAAGCAGACAAATCTTGGCAGCAGCGGCTGAGGCGTCCTGTGGGGTCATTTCATAAATCTCTTGTTAATTTGGGAAAAAGGTCGGGGTTGCATCACACGACCACCCCGGCGCCATCGGCGGCAAGGCCAACATTCTGGCGGAAGCATTCGAAAAGCTCGCGCCCGACGCCGGTGCCATTGCCGCTAAGGTCTGCGGTGGCGGGGCTGCGTGTTGCCAGATCAACGCTCAGCACATCAATGGTGCCTTTGGTGGCGTCAAGTCGGATGATATCGCCATCCTTGATCAGGCTGATCGGCCCGTGATCGGCGGCTTCGGGGCAGACATGGATGGCGGAAGGCACTTTGCCGGATGCACCCGACATGCGCCCATCGGTCACCAGTGCCACTTTCAACCCGCGATCCTGCAACACAGCCAGCGTCGGTGTCAGACCGTGCAGTTCCGGCATGCCGTTGGATTTCGGTCCCTGAAAGCGCACGACGATGACCGTGTCGCTGGTCAGCTCGCCCGCCTTGAACGCCTCTTTCACAGCGTCCTGGGTGTGAAAGACGCGGGCAGGGGCTTCGATAACATGCCGTTCTTCGGCAACGGCGGAGGTCTTGATGACCCCCCGCCCCAGATTGCCCGACAACTGGGTCAGGCCGCCATGGCTGTGGAACGGGTTGCTGGCCGGGCGCAGGATTTTGTCATTCAGCGTCTCGCCAGTTCCGTCAGCATAGGTAATTCGGCCATCGGTCAGTTTGGGGTCTTTGGTGTACAGGTCCAGCCCGTCGCCTGCGACGGTTTTGGTATCGGGGTGCAGCAGCCCGGCATTCAGCAGTTCGCCAATCATGAACCCCAAACCGCCGGCCGCGTGGAAATGGTTCACGTCTGCGAGCCCGTTGGGGTAAACCTTGGCCATCAATGGCGTGACCTCTGACAGATCGCTGAAATCTTCGAGATCAAGAATGATCCCTGCCGCCCGCGCCATGGCGGGGAGGTGGATGACCAGGTTGGTGGACCCGCCCGTGGCCATCAAGCCGACAAGGCCGTTCACAAAGGCGCGTTCATCCAGAATGTCGCAAACCGGGCGATAATCATTGCCAAGCGCTGTGATTGAAAGCGCGCGTTCGGTTGCTGCCGTGGTCAGCGCATCGCGAAGTGGCGTGCCGGGGTTCACGAAGGACGCACCAGGCATGTGCAGCCCCATGAATTCCATCAACATCTGGTTGGTATTGGCTGTCCCATAAAAGGTGCAGGTGCCCGGCCCATGGTAAGAGGCCATCTCTGCCGCCATCAGCTCATCGCGCCCAACCTCGCCGGTGGCGAATTGCTGGCGGACCTTGGCTTTTTGGTCATTGGGCAAGCCCGAGGTCATGGGCCCCGCCGGGATAAAGATGCCAGGGATATAGCCGAATGTTGCCGCTGCTATCACCAACCCCGGCACAATCTTGTCGCAGACGCCCAGATAAACGCTTGCATCAAAGACGTTATGCGACAGGCCGACACCCGCGGCCAATGCGATCACATCGCGTGAAAACAGTGACAATTCCATACCTGTCTGGCCCTGGGTCACCCCATCGCACATGGCGGGCACGCCGCCGGCCACCTGCGCTGTGCCACCCGATGCACGGGCCGCAGCACGGATCAGATCAGGATAGCGTTCAAAGGGCTGATGCGCTGACAGCATGTCATTATAGGCTGTGACGATCCCAAGGTTGGGGGTGGGCGCGCTGGTCAATGCAGCTTTGTCATCGCCCATGGCGGCATAGGCATGGGCCTGATTGCCGCAAGTCAGATGTGCGCGCCGGGGGCCTTCGGCAGCGGCCCGTGCCATCGTATCAAGATATTTGCGCCGGGGGCCTTCGGAGCGCGCCCGAACACGGTCTGTCACGGCGGCAATCGTGGGGTGAAGTGGCATCTTGGTCCTCTGATGACTGGGGCGTTCGGCGTATAGTAACATGCGTTGTTAGCGCTAACAAGATCGGGTGAGCCGATCCCGGTAAAAACGAGGACAATTGCACGAAATTTGCCTTAATCGTGCCATTGACCGTTGTTATCGGATCGAAGCTAAGACGCATTTGTTGAGGTGATGGATAATGTTTAAAAGGTTGCTGGTGGCGCTTGTCATGTTGGTCGGTTTGGTCGCCTGTGCTGGTGGGCAAACGGGCGTGCGAAGTACCGCACCAGAAGGCGTGCAGCGATCTTATCAGCTTGTTGATATGCGATTTTCTGCGTCACCTGAACTGAAAGTGTCTGAAGCCACGGGATATTACCCGATCGCTGATGTCGTCTGGCGTGGCGATCCGTGGGGCGAGCGTATTCCGCAGATTGCGGCGATGTTTGAAACGGCTGTTGCCCGTAACAAGCCAGCGTTGCGCGGCAGTCAGCCGGTTGTCATAGACGTACAACTGGTACGATTTCATGGGGTGACTGACCGAACCCGGTATTCGGTTGGTGGCGTCTACAACATCATCTTCTTAATGACGGTGCGGGATGCCGGATCCGGTGTCGTGATCGAACCGGTGCGTCGCGTGGTGGCCAATCTGGATGCCCCTGGCGGTTCGCAGGCCGTGGTCTTGGAACAAAGCGGCCAGACCCAGAAGGTTCGGGTAACGGATTTCCTGACGCAGGTGTTGCGGCGCGAGCTTTCCTGATCGCCGCACTTTTCACCTTGCGTGAATGCAGGTAAGGGGCGGGCATGAATAGTGCAGCCCCCACATCCGCCACCGTCAGATTAACCCCCAAAGCCGAAGTACGGGCGATCCGCCATGGTTTTCCTTGGGTCTATGCCAACGAGTTGGTGACCGACAGGCGCACGCGCGCGCTGCCACCCGGTACCATTGCCGTGTTAGAGGAAAGCGCCCGCCATCCATTGGGCGTTGTTGCGGTCAACCCGACCTCAAAAATCATTTGCCGCATGCTGGATCGTGATCCGACGGCGGTGATCGGTCAGGCGTGGTTTGCCGCCCGGATCGCGCGGGCGCTCGCCCATCGCGCCCGGCTTTATGATGCCCCGTTCTATCGCCTGATCCATGCCGAGGCCGATGGCTTGCCCGGCGTGATTATTGACCGCTTCGGCGATCTGGCTGTGATTCAGCCAAATGCAGCATGGGCCGACGGCCTGCTGGCCCCGCTCGTCGCCGCATTGGTCGAGGTCACAGGCGTCAGCACAGTTGTGTCCAATGGCACCGGGCGGGCGCGCGGGTTGGAAGGGCTGGAGGAGGTCATGGCCGTCCCGCATGGTGCAGCCCCTGATGCGCCTATTCCTGTTCCGATGAATGGTGCCGCCTATCTGGCCGACGTTATGGGCGGCCAAAAGACCGGGTTGTTCTTTGATCAGCGCGAAAATCACGCCTTTGCCGCCCGACTGGCCACGGGCGCGCGAGTTTTGGATATGTTTTCGCATGTTGGTGGTTTTGGCCTGGCTGCTTTGGCGGGCGGGGCGCAGTCGGTTCTGGCGGTGGACGGGTCGCAGCCTGCGCTGGATTTGGCCGCGCAAGGGGCCGAACAGATGGGGATGACGGACCGGTTTACAACCCGGAAGGGCGATGCCTTTGCCCAATTGACGGCGCTGGCGGAAGAGGGTGCGCAGTTTGATCTGGTGATCTGTGATCCGCCAGCCTTTGCGCCGTCGCGGCAGGCGCTGGACGCAGGGCTGCGGGCGTATGAGCGGATTGCCCGGCTGGCCGCCCCTTTGGTCGCCGATGGCGGATATCTGGGATTGTGTTCCTGTTCACACGCGGCTGATCTGACCAAGTTTCGCAATGCCTGTTCGCGTGGTATTGGGCGCGGGGGCAGGCGGGGCCAGATCATTCATAACGGCTTCGCCGGACCTGATCACCCGTTGATGCCGCATCTGGCCGAAAGCGGCTATCTGAAAGCCGTATTCTACCGTCTATGAGGGTGCTGATTGACGCTTGCGTACTGTACCCGACAGTGATGCGTGAGGTGGTTCTGGGCTGCGCACGCGAAGGGTTGTTTGAGGCGCGATGGTCCGCCCGCATCCTGGAAGAATGGGCGCGGGCGACAGTGAAACTGGGGGCGGGGCAGGAGGTCATTGCGCGCGGCGAGATTGCGGCTTTGAGTGCGATATTCCCCAATGCGATTGTGCCGGAACATCATGGGCTGCAAGCGCGGCTTTGGTTGCCGGATCCAGATGACGTTCATGTGCTGGCGGCGGCGGTGGCCGGGTCATGCGATGCGATCATGACGCTCAATGCCAAGGATTTCCCAGGCAGTATTCTGGCCGAAGAGGGTGTTTTCCGTGTGAACCCGGATGCGTTTCTACGCGGGTTGCTGGAAGAGGCCCCGGATCAGGTCCGGGGCGTAGCTGATGGGGTGCTGGCCAAGGCGAACCGGCTGTCAGAACGGGAATGGGAGATGCGCGCCTTGATGAAAAAGGCGCGCCTGCCACGGTTCGGTAAAGCGCTGGTGGCAAAATCTCTGTGAGATTTTGAATACAAACTTTCCAAGAAAGTTTGGCGTCACGCCTGCCATTTCGCTTCGTTTGCTTCAATTGCCGCAATCCGTTGCGGCGACTTTGGATGGCTGAGCATCCAGGCGGGGGTCGACGCACCGCGCGCGCCGGTTAGTTTTTCAAGCTTGGTAAATAGTGATTTCTGCGGCTCCGTCCCGATCCCGGCCTTGACCAGCAGGGCAGAAGCATAGGCGTCTGCTTCAAATTCGTCATTGCGGGACAAACGCGCGGCCACAAGCCGCATCAACAGACCAGCGACCCATGGTCCGATGCCGGGCAGGAACCGGCCCAGCACCATGGCGAGAGCCGTGCGCATCGCGTTCTGCCCTGAAAAGTCGATCATCCGTCGCTTGGAGTGACCAAGAGCGACATGGCCCAATTCATGCGCGATGACGCTTGCCATTTCCTCTGACGTGACCTCTCCTTTGCGGTATTTGTTGAAGAACCCGCGTGTGATGAAAATCCGCCCGTCAGGCGCGGCCAGCCCGTTGACCGGTTCGATTTCGTAGATATGCACCTTGATCCGTTCGATATCCAGCGCTTGCGCCATGCGGTCGGTCAGCACTTTCAGGATCGGATCTGCCAGTTCGGTCGAGTTGGCATCCAACTCGCGCGACGTGCGCCAGACCGAAAATCGGTACATGACAAAACCGTAGAGCACGGCCAACAGGATCGGGGTGAATTTTATCATGCATTACATATGGGTTTCTGGGCGCGAAAATCAAAGCGTTGTTGGTCGCAGTCGTTGCTTGGCCAACCCATGCAGTTTGTAATGCGCCGGGACGGTCAGGGCGCGTTCCAGAAATGCGCTGTCTTGAAAGTTACCGCGATAGGCGCGCATGTTGTCGACGATTGTGATGCGGTCACCGTCATAGGGATGAAGATCAACCGTGATCCCTTTGGAAACATGACCGGATTTCAAAACCCGCGCATAAGCGCCTGGGCGTTCGACCGCATAGAATTGCTTGATTGCTTGTGGGGTCCCGATATGGGCCGCATAGGTCGCGCAAGGGATGCGCGGTGACGTGACCTGCAACGTCACATCACCCATTGTCAGGATATCGCCAAGGGCAAGTCCAGCCGTTTCAAGGTCAGTGATCACAAGGTTTTCACCAAAGAAACCTGGTGCGATATCGCGCCCTAGCACTTGTGCCCAATGGTCCAGATCAGGCGCACCCATGATATAGACTGCCTGATCTACGCCGCCATGGTTTTCCAGGTCACAGATCGTGTCGCCGTCCAGCCCCTGTGGGCCAACCATCACTGCGCCGTCTTGTTTCGTTTTGAAATGCCCGGTCATGCCAGTCTTGGCCGGGGTCTTTTCAGGCTTGCCGATCTGGACGCTCAAGACTTTCATTTCACCGCCCCAGCAATTTCATACCCGCCTCTATTCCCGACAAGGTCATCGGCACCATCCGGTCGGCGCCAAAGATCTGCTGGATCATCTGGATCGACTGGGTGTAGGGCCAATAGCGCTCATCCAGCGGATTGATCCACAGATGTGCGGGCCATTGATCGCGCGCGCGGGTCAGCCAGACCTCGCCCGCTTCTTCGTTCCAGTGTTCGTTCGCGCCACCTTTGAAGGCGATTTCGTAGGGCGACATGCTGGCGTCGCCCACAAAGACGCATTTGTAGTCGGGCCCATAGGTGCGTAGGACCTCCCAAGTGGGGGTCTGGGCATTCCAGCGCCGCCGATTATCTTTCCACACCCCTTCGTAAAGGCAGTTGTGAAAATAGAAATATTCGAAATGCTTGAATTCGGATTTGGCCGCGCTGAACAATTCCTCGACCACCTTGATATGCGGGTCCATTGATCCGCCGACATCCAAAAACAGTAGGACCTTGACCGCATTGCGCCGCTCTGGTCGGGTTTGCACATCCAGATAGCCGTGTTCGGCCGTCGCGCGGATGGTGCCATTCAGGTCCAGTTCGTCTGCCGCCCCATCGCGCGCCCAGCGGCGCAGCCGTTTTAGCGCGACCTTGATGTTGCGGGTGCCCAGTTCGACCGTGTCATCCAGGTTGCGAAAATCGCGCTTGTCCCAGACCTTGACCGCGCGTTGATGGCGGCTTTCGTTCTGGCCGATGCGCACACCTTCGGGATTGTACCCGTAGGCCCCAAAAGGGGAGGTGCCTGCCGTGCCGACCCATTTGCTGCCGCCCTGATGGCGGCCTTTTTGTTCCTCTAGCCGTTTTTTGAGCGTTTCCATCAGCTTGTCGAAACCGCCCAATGCCTCAATCTCGGCCTTTTCAGCGTCGGTCAGATGCTTTTCAGCGAGCTTTTCCAACCAATCGGCCGGGATATCGACCGCATTCAGCACGGCATCATCGGGGATCTGGTCAAGCCCTTCGAACGTCGCCGCAAAGGCCCTGTCGAACTTGTCGAGATGGCGTTCATCTTTAACCATCACTGTACGGGCCAGAAAGTAGAACCCTTCGATGTCGTAGGTCGCAAGACCTACCTTCATTCCTTCCAAGAATGACAGGAATTCACGCAGGGAAACCGGCACCCCGGTTTCGCGCAGATTGTCGAAGAAACGCAGGAACATTGGCGTCAGATATAGCTGCGTTCGATGAAGATCAGCACGAACAGACCGATCAGCCCAAACAGGATCGCAAAGGCCAGCCCCCATTGCACCAGATCGGCCAGCTTGCCGCCGCGCGCCTTGGCCCGGAAAGCCCCGAAAAGTGCCCCAAAGATTAGTCCGGAAAGCGGGTAGATCATTTGGCTGGTCCTGTCAGCTTGGCGGTGTCTGTGGCGGCAATGACGCGATTTCGTTGAGCCGTTCGATCACCGCATCCCTGCTGCCGAACCCGTAACGCGCCCAACCCAGACTGTCCAGTCGCAGGGCCATGCCTGCGTCAGTATCGCCTTTCAGATCCAGCGCCTCGGCCTTGAACATCATCAGGATCGCCATCAATGCCGCGTTCTGATGCCGCCGGGCCACCGGGATCGCATCATCGGCAATTGCAATGGTCGCATCCGCATCGCCGGAAATCAGGGTGAAAGCGGTCAGTTGTGCGGCAATATGGGCCGCGTGGATATTGGTCACCGGGCTTTGCGCATAGGCGCGCCCTGCGGTGTTGAAGGCCCCAAGCGCGAGGCTGGCATCATTGCCCAGTTGCAGCCGCCCAAAGGCGTAATGCGCGAACCCCTCGCGGGTGCCGGTCCAGCCCAACCGTTGCCCGATATCGACTGCGCGCAGGGCCGCCCGCCTGCGCCGATTGCTTGACGTGCCACCGCTCAGCGCGGTTTCGATGGCGTTGATCCAATCCCGCGAGGTGCTGGACGGAATGACGCCGCCGCTGCGCTGACCGCGTGGATTGATCCGGGCCAGAATGCGGGGCAGCTGGCTGGCGACCTGGGCCTGGCTCATCCCGCTTTGCAGGTCGGGGGCGTAGAAGGTCCGCAGGATCAGCATATCAAACCCGGTCAGGACAGCGTGGATGTTGTCATCGTTGAAGACGGAATCCGGCAACCGGTAGAGGTCATTGAGCGGGCCAAGGGCCTGAGCCAATTCTTCGTGCAGGCAGTCGCGGATTTCCTGCGGAGCGGCATCGACAGGCAGGAAGATCGCGGCACGGGTGCGGGTCTGTAATGTCGCCCAGTCCAGTGTGCTGGTTCCGCGCGCCCGGCGCAGTTCTGACCAACTTTGCACACGCGGCACCACAAAGCAGGCCGCATTGGGGGCGACACGTTGTAATTGCCGGGTTGGGACAGGTTCAATGACGATATTGGCCTGCGGCGCATTGGTCAGCTGAATGTCGATCCGCGCTTCGTTGCGCAGCCGGCCCAGAAGACCGTTCAGGTCAGGCAGCAATGTGGGTGGCGCGGCACCGGCAATGCGCACAGTGATCGGCCCTTCGAACCGGGTGAAAGTGGGCAGTTCCCGTCCGCTTTCCATCCGGAACGCCAGATCAACGAAATCCAGCGCGATTTCAGAGTTCGGCCGCGTTGAAGGACCCGGGCTTGTAGCGGCAAAGCTGCGCATTTCGGGGAAGGTCAGGCGGATTGGTTCGGGCTGGGGTGGCGCCTCTGCGCAGGCGGTCAGGGCGGCCAGCGCAAGCGCTGCGAGCCGCCTCATGCGGGCCTCTGATACTTGATGAAATTGGACAGCTGACCAACACGGTCGTAGAGTTGGCGGCCCGTCTGATTGTCATCCTGCGTCAGCCAATAAACCGATGGTGCACCGGCGGTATCTGCGGCCGCATAAACGGCTTCGATCAGCTTGCGCCCGATGCCCTGACCGCGCACGGTCGGGTCGGCGTATAGGTCTTGCAGATAGCACACATTTTCAATCCGCCAGCAATGACGATGGAAAAGGTAATGCACCAGACCAACCGGTTTGCCATCCTGCACTGCGATCAGACAATGAAAGTCCTGCGGGTCATCACCGAGCAGGCGGGCAAAGGTCGATCTATAGACGTCATCGGCGACGGTACTGCCATAAAATGTCAGATAGCCGGTCCACAGCTTGCGCCAGTCTGCCTGGTCAGCCGCCTGCAAGGGCCGGATAATTGTCGGGGCCGGGTCAGTCATTGTCTTTTGCTCTTATTTGCCTCTGGGTGACAATACTCTGCTTTGCGGGCGTGACCAGTCATTTAGCGGTAAGTCACAAAGGTTTGTCGTCGGGTCATGGGATTCGAAACATCACAAAGTGTGATGTTAAGCGACAAAAGTATTCATTTTTATAATGAATGAGGCGCGGCTATATCCGTGTTGCAGTTCACAAAGAAATGGAGGCTGACATGACGAAACGGATGACGGCGGGCGGATATGCGGTGCAACCGCCATTTGCGCCATATCTGACAAAACTCTTCTGGGTGGTTGTTTTGGTCTGGCTTGGGTTTCTGATCGGGATCGCGCGTGATCCGATAGTGCCCCTGTCCGAGGCGGATCAAAGCGCGGCACCAACCCCCATTCTATCAGAGGATTGGCATGGGAATGTCCGCAGATCGTGGGGCCGCTAGCCGCCCCGTCGCGCCATAAACGCCAATCGTTCAAACAAATGCACGTCCTGCTCGTTCTTGAGCAGGGCGCCATGTAATTTCGGCAGGGCATTGGCCCCGTCGCGTTTGATGTCTTCGGCGCTGAGGTCCTCGGCCAGAAGCAGTTTCAGCCAATCCAGTACCTCGGAGGTCGACGGCTTTTTCTTGAGCCCGGCCTGTTCGCGGATTTCAAAGAACTGGGTCAGGGCAGTGGTCAGCAACGCCTCTTTGATGCCGGGGTGGTGGACTTCGACAATCTTGCGCATCGTGTCCATGTCTGGAAAGCGGATATAGTGGAAAAAGCAGCGGCGCAGGAATGCGTCGGGCAGTTCCTTTTCATTGTTCGAGGTGATGATGACGATGGGGCGGTGGATTGCTTTGACCGTCTCGCCGGTCTCGTAGACGTGAAATTCCATCCGGTCGAGTTCCTGCAACAAGTCATTTGGAAACTCGATATCCGCCTTGTCGATTTCGTCGATCAGCAGGACGACCTTGCCATCGGCGGCGAAAGCCTGCCAGAGCTTGCCGCGTTTGATATAGTTGCCCACATCATGCACACGTTCATCGCCCAACTGGCTGTCGCGCAACCGGCTGACAGCGTCATATTCGTACAATCCCTGCTGCGCCTTGGTGGTTGATTTGATGTGCCATTCGATCATTGGAAGGCCCAGTGCCGCGCTGACCTGACGGGCCAGTTCGGTCTTGCCAGTGCCCGGCTCGCCTTTAACGAGCAATGGACGTTCCAGAGTCACCGCGGCATTGACTGCCATGTTCAGATCGTCGGTGGCGATATAGCTTTCGGTGCCTGTGAATTGCATGTTTTTCAACCTCTTATACGCGCCATTAACCTAACATCTCATCAAGGATCATCAACACCCTGCCATCGTGATAAAACAGGGGGTGACAGCGGTTGAGCAAGGGAGTAAACCCGCCAACAAATATGGATCGTGACACGGGTGGGTGGCTCGAAGTCGCGTGGGAGAATTAAAGGTATGACGATGAAAGCTGAAGTTTTTCTGCCAGATGATTATCGCCCCGCCGAGAGCGAACCATTTATGAATGATCGGCAAACAGAGTATTTTCGACGTAAATTGCTGAACTGGAAAGCCGAGCTATTGGAAGACAGCCGCGACACTGTAGCGGGCATGAAGGATCAGACCCGCAACATCCCTGATGTTGCTGATCGCGCGTCTGAGGAAACCGACCGTTCGCTGGAACTGCGCACCCGTGATCGCCAGCGCAAACTGGTCAACAAGATCGACGCCGCCCTGCGCCGCATTGATGAAGGCGAATATGGTTATTGCGAAAAGACCGGTGAGCCGATTTCGCTGAAACGTCTGGATGCCCGTCCCATCGCGACGATGAGCCTTGAGGCGCAAGAGCGTCACGAGCGCCGCGAAAAAGTGCATCGCGACGACTGATATGTCCCACAATACAGGCCGCGACGTCGCTATCATCGGTGGTGGAATCGGTGGCCTGACAGCCGCGCTGGCATTTGCCCGGACCGGCGCACGCGTCACCGTCTATGAGCAGGCACCCGCATTGACCGAAGTGGGTGCCGGATTGCAGATCAGCCCCAATGGCGCACGGGTTCTGGCCAAGTTGGGCCTGTCCAGTGCCATTGCCGCGACCGGTTTGCGGGCCCTGGCCGTTACACCGATGGACGGGTTGTCGGGGGAACAGATCGCCCGGTTTGATGTCTCTGCTCAAACCCCGCCTTATGTTTTTTTCCACCGTGCTGCGTTGATCGACCTGTTGGGTCGGGCTTGTACGGCGCAGGGGGTTGATATTCGGCTGGATGCGCGGATTACCGATTTCCGCCCCGATGGATCGTTTCAGACGGCCGATGGCATCATGCACCCTGATCTGACCGTGGGTGCGGATGGGATCAACTCTGTCCTGCGCACCCAGATCAACGAGAGCCAAAAGCCGTTTTTTACCGGTCAGGTGGCCTGGCGTGCAATGATCAAGCAGCCCGATCAGGACCCGGTTGCCCGGGTCTGGATGCTGCCAGGGCGCCATGTCGTAACTTACCCTTTGCCGGGTGACCGGCTGAATATCGTAGCCGTTCAGCAGCGCGCCCAATGGGCCGATGAAGGCTGGCACCATGCAGATGATCCCGGCAATCTGCGCGCTGCTTTTGCGGATGCGTCATGGCAGATCAAGTCGTTTTTTGGTGAGGTGGAACAGGTCAATCTTTGGGGCCTTTATCGTCACCCCGTGGCCGAAAACTGGTTCGAGGGACGGTTTGCCCTTTTGGGTGATGCGGCCCATCCAACGCTGCCGTTTTTGGCACAAGGGGCCAATCTGGCGATTGAAGATGCCTATGTCCTGGCCCGGTCTTGTGACGAAAACGTAAATCTGGATGCGGGGTTGCAAACCTATCAGTCGGCAAGAAGGCCGCGCGTGACCCGTGCGATTAAAGCGGCCAACGCCAACGCGACCAATTATCATCTGTCAGGCGCGCGCCGCCGTATCGCCCATGCCGGGCTGCGCATCATGGGGCGCTATGCGCCAAATGCCTTCCTGCGCAGGCTTAGCTGGCTTTACGATCACGATGTAACGGCCTGACTTACCAGTTGCGCGATGCCTTATGCGTCACCCGTTCCAACACTTCGTGACTGCGCCAATCGACGCGGTAAATCTCATCCTCGATCCGCATATAGACCCAGCCGTCGCTGACCGTGGGCAGCCCATAATAGCGCGCATTCATCAGCATGGAATACTGACCCCGTTCCAGCACCTGACCGATTTCAACAGGGCCGGGGCGCGGTGTTGTGGGTTTGGGGATCGCCACGCAAGCCGTGCCAGCAACGGCAATCCGGCATTGGGCGGCACCCATCTGGGGCAGGGTGGCAGCAATCAAAGTGATGAACAGGAAGCGACGGCGCATCAGAACATACCCTTAGGTTTCAGACGTTAGCCCGACGTTTTTTATTGTGCCGATTATGCGGGTTTCAGGCCGCCAGATCAACCCAGACAGGGACGTGATCCGATGGCTTCTCGCGCCCGCGCATATCTGCCTCTATCCAGCAATTGTTCACCAGGTCTGCGCATTGCGGTGTCAGCAGGAAGTGATCAATGCGGATACCATCGTTCTTGTCCCACGCACCGGCCTGATAATCCCAGAAGGAATAATGCCCCGAGCCGGTTTCGCGGGCGCGGAAGGCTTCGGTGAAGCCAAGGTTTTGGATGCGCCGGAACGCATCACGGCTTTCCAGCCGGAACAGCGCGTCGTCGCGCCATGCATCGGGACGCGCGGCATCCTCTGGCTGGGGGATGATGTTGTAATCACCTGCCATCAGGGCGGGTTCTTCCGCCGTTAGCAATTCCTGCGCGCGGGCGTGCAGCCGTTCCATCCAGCGCAGCTTGTAGTCATATTTTGGCCCCGGTGCCGGGTTGCCATTTGGTAGGTATAGGCCGCAGATCCGCACGGGTTTGTCGCCGACAACGGTCGCCTCGATATAGCGCGCCTCTTCATCATCGACGCCCTCACGTCCCGCGCCTGCGGCACCGGGCAGGCCGCGTGTCACATCCTCCAACGGGAGTTTTGACAGGATGGCAACCCCGTTGAACCCCTTTTGTCCATGGGTTTCGACATTGTATCCCTTGTCTTCGAATACATCGCGGGGAAAGCCCTCATCAACGGTCTTGATCTCTTGCAGGATGGCGACATCGGGTTGGGCCTCGTCGATCCAGTCTGTCAGGGCGCCAATGCGGGCCTTGATCCCGTTGATATTGAACGTTGCAATCTTCATACCAGCCCCCGTGCTTTGCCTGCTTTGTGGCGCATGATCCCCAGCGGGGCAAGACCGTTCGGACGTCACGTCAATCTTGAAAGGGTGTCAACACCCCGCCAGATTGAAGTGGCAAAGAGGAGGCATCCGACATGATCCCGACACTGAAAGTTTTGCTGCATATGGGTACGTTGCACCGGCTTTTCCCATTTTGGGTTGTCGGAATGACGGTGCTGATCGCCCATTTTGGTGTGATGGTGCTGGTCGCCTTTGCCTATGGCGTCGTGCTGCAGTTTTTTGTCGAATATGTCATGCACCGGTTTTTGTATCACCGCGCACCGCCGACAGAGCAGGGAGTGTTTAACGACCTCTATCGCAGCCATATCGGGCATCACGAATTCCCGGCCGATCCGGAGTTCTTTACCGGTGACGATCACTGGTATGCGGTGAAATTCGGCGTGATCTCTGCGGCCCTGCATACGCTTGTCCTATGGCCATTCATTGGGTTTTCTGCTGCCGCGACTTTTGGTGTTGTTGCCTTGTTCGCTGGCTCTATTTCTGCCTTCACGTTCTACGAATACTGCCACACGATTGCGCATTTGAACGTCAAAAAGGGCTGGTTTGGCGAACGCGTAACCCGCAGCCATCTGGCGCATCATTATCAGGACCATGATGCGACGTTCCATGTCAGTTTTGGTATGGGCTGGATTGATCGGCTTTTTGGCACCAAGCATGACAAGGCCGTGGCCCGCGAACGGTTTGACCGTGAAACGATGCTGAGCCTTGGGATGGACCCAGAGGATTTACGTCTGGTGACCGCGCGCAAGGCTTATGGTGTTGTCAACAAACCCGGCGCGAAGCGTCACGCCTGAGGCTCACATCGAAAAGGACGTCCCGCAGCCGCAAGAACTGGTGGCGTTGGGGTTGTTGATGACAAAGCGCGCGCCAATCAGTTCTTCGCTGAAATCAATCACGGCATCGGCAAGAAAGGGCAGAGAGACGCTGTCGATCACAACTGTCTCACCCTTTTCGGACAAGACCAGATCATCCTCTTTGGGCTCATCCAGGTCGATTTCATACTGAAACCCCGAGCATCCGCCGCCCTCAACAGCGACGCGCAAGGCTTTGCCTTGCGATGATGCCCCAATCTCGGCCAGTCGTTCAAAGGCCCGTTCGGTCACTTTTGGTGGAATTGTCAGCATCTTACGGCCCTATCGGTTTGCGTTCACTTACAATATAAGGGCGGCAGGCAAGACGAACAAGACAGGCAGATAACATGGCAGCGCCATATGCGACCGACCCCGCCAATCCGCGGGGCCGTCTTTATGCTGAGGAAGAGAGCGCCTTTCGCTCCCCCTTTCAGCGCGACCGCGACCGGATTATTCACGCAAGCGCCTTTCGGCGGCTCAAGCATAAGACGCAGGTTTTTATTGAACATGAGGGCGACTATTTTCGCACGCGGCTGACCCATTCGATTGAGGTGGCACAGGTTGCCCGCACCGTGGCAGCAGCGCTGGATCTGAATGTCGAACTGACCGAGGCGGTCGCACTGGCCCATGATTTGGGTCACACGCCGTTTGGGCATACCGGGGAAGAGGCGCTGGACGTCCTGATGCAGCCCTATGGTGGTTTTGACCATAATGCGCAGGCACTCCATATCGTCACCAATCTGGAGCGGCATTACGCAGAATGGGATGGGCTAAACCTGACTTGGGAAAGCCTTGAAGGGATCGCAAAACATAACGGGCCTGTGACCGGCGACATTCCTTACGCCCTTGCCGCCTATAACGCGCGCCATGACCTGGAACTGAATACCCATGCCAGCGCAGAGGCGCAGGCGGCTGCATTGGCCGATGATATTGCCTATAATAACCATGACTTACATGACGGACTTCGTGCTGAACTGTTCAGCACAGACGAGTTGGCCGAACTGCCGATCCTTTGTGATTGTTTCGCCCGGGTTGACGCCAAATATCCCGGGCTGAATTACTATCGCCGTCGCCACGAGGCGTTGCGCCGGTTTTTCGGGGTGCTTGTCGAGGATGTGATCACCGTCAGCCGCCGCAATCTGGCAGAGCTTTCACCGGCCAGCGTACATGATGTGCGCCATGCCGGTCGGATGATGGTACAATTTTCTGCGGAACTTTGGACCGACTTGAAAGTTATCCGTCAGTTCCTTTTCAAAAAGATGTATCGCGCACCTGCGGTCGTCGAGATGCGCGTGGTGGTCACCAAGATGATCGATGATCTGTTTCCGTTCTTTATGGAAAATACCGATGAATTGCCCAAGCAGTGGCGCAAGGATGTGGCGGATGCCCCGGATGAAACAGCACTTGCCCGTATCGTGGCCGACTATATCGCGGGCATGACGGATCGATTTGCCATTCAGCAGCATAAACGCTTGATTGGGAGCGAGGAAATTCCAGCAGGGGTCATTGATGGCAATTGAAACCGAAGCAGGGGCAATGGCCCCGGTCATGGCTTTTGCGCTGGTGGGCGCATTGGGGGTTGGGTCACAATGGCTGGCTTGGCGATTGCGGATGCCAGCCATTGTATTGATGCTGGTGGCTGGCATTCTGGTTGGGCCGGTCCTTGGCGTATTTGATCCGGCCCGCGATATCGGCGTGTTGATGGGGCCGATGATATCGATTGCAGTGGCGATTATCCTGTTTGAAGGCGGGCTGACGCTCAACTTTCATAAATTGAATGATGCGGCTGTCGGGGTGAAAAGGCTGGTCTTTGTGGGTGCCCCGCTGGGTTGGCTGACCTCTGCGCTGGCGCTGCATTATGCCGCCGGGCTCAGCTGGGCCAGCGCCGCGGTGTTTGGCGGGATCATGATTGTCACCGGACCGACTGTGATCGCACCGCTTTTGCGCACGGCACGTTTATCCAAACGGCCTGCCGCGTTGCTGCAATGGGAGGCCATCGTCAACGATCCCATCGGGGCGCTGGCGGCTGTCTTGGCGTTCGAGGTTGTGCTGGTCCTGAATACGGCAACAACGGTTAATGCGGCCATCATGGATCTGTTGACCGGGATTGCTGTGGCAACGGCTCTTGGGGGTGCTGCTGGCTACGGGTTGGCGCGTGCCTTCAAACGCGGCTGGGTGCCGGAATACATGAAAGTGCCGGTTTTGTTTGCCTTGCTGCTGGCGGTTTTCGGCGTGTCGGATTCGGTGCTGCATGAAAGCGGGCTCTTGGCCGTGACAATCATGGGGATCGTGATCGCCAATGCCAATCTGCCCAGCTACACCGAATTGCGGCGGTTCAAGGAACACGCAACCGTCTTGCTGGTCTCTGGTGTGTTTATCCTGCTCGCGGCGGGTTTGAACCTTGAGGCTGTGCAGAAGCTGGATTGGCGGGCAGTCGTTTTCGTGCTGGCTGTCATCCTTGTGGCGCGCCCGTTGACGGTCTTTGTGTCCATGCTGGGGTCTGGGATTCCGTTCAAGGAACAGTTGTTGATCGCATTGACCGGGCCGCGTGGCGTTGTTTTGGTTGCCGTGGCCGGTTTGTTTGGCGAACGGCTGTTGTCGCTAGGGTTTGAAGACGCCGGTCAGATCGCGCCGCTGGCTTTTGTGCTGGTGGCGGTGACGGTGGTCCTGCATGGTTTCACGCTAGCCCCGTTCGCACGCTGGCTGGGGCTGACCGGGGCTGATACGCCGGGTGTCATTATCATTGGAGGGTCAAACTGGACGACAGCCTTTGCCGAAGCATTGCAGAAGGCGGACGTACCTGTGCTGATGACCGATCCGAATTTTGGGCATTTGCGGGCAGCCCGCCGGGCCGGGATCAACACGTTTTCCGGCGACATATTGTCAGAGGCGGCAGAGGAACGGGTGGAGCTTGTCAGCTATGCTACCGTTGTCGCAGCCACCGATAATGACGCGTATAACACGTTGGTTACAACCGACCTGGCCCCGGAATTTGGGCGCGACAATGTGTTTCAGGTGATGCGCGAGAAAAACGAAAGTTCCCGCCATCAACTGCCACGTACCTTGGGTGGACGTAAGTTCGGCGCCGAGGAGACCCACGCCGGGATGGAACGACTGATCCGCGATGGCTGGACCTTCAGGGTGACGGGTTTGACCGAGGAATACAGCCTGACCGATTGGCGCAGCTCACGGCCCGAGGCACATCTATTTGCCCAGATCGGGCAGGGAGGCGATATCCGGCTGATCCGCAAGGACGAGGATATCAAGAACGGGAAAGAGACACGGATCATCGCCCTGCGGCCACCGGGTGATGTGGAAGGGGAACAGCCGCCGGGTTACTAGAGACGTTCGTCCGGGAGCGTCATCTAACCCTAGTCGGCAGCGTCGTTCACGGCGGCGGCGAGAGCAAACATCAGCGCTGCGGCGGATATGAGCGCTACGGCTACACCTGCGCCAACGGCGGTTTCAACAGCTGTTGGTTCGTCACTTACCGGGATTGCCGGTTCGATACGGTCAGCGACCGTGCAGCCGGATAAGGCAGCAATCAAGCCCATTGATATGATTTTCTTTTTCATTGCACGTCGACCTTTACGTATGTTGGCGCTCATTAGCACGTTCGATTTGTTGCACAAGCTTGAAAGTCTCCTACGGCCTGAGGCCGCAGATGCCAAATTCGACTTCTCTTTTAAGCTTGGTGCAGCATTCGCTTCGCTGTGCAGCCCCCAGCTGCGCTTTCAAGGCGAGGTGCCGGATTTGATCGCCTTCCGAATGTATTTGGCAGCGGATCGGAAATGGCTTGCACCGGCGGCCTCCGCCCATCGACCGGTTGTCCAATTGTTGTTTGCCCCTTTCATCGGGCGGCCGTATAGCGCCGCATCATCGCGGGTTTCCATGAAGTCCAGCAGCTTGTTGGTGTTGCGGGCCAGCAGGTCGCAGGCATCGTCCCATGACATGTCTGCCTGTGTTTCGCGCAGAGCGGCGTTGTAGCGTGGCAGTTCGTTCCATTTGTAGCTGGGGGCGGGGAAATGCACCTCTTTGCCGGCTTGCCCGTCATGATACCAGCCCAGAAACAGGCTGATCCAATGTGCCCGGTGCCCGATGATGTCCTTGATCGACACATCGTCAATCTTGTGCATTGCCACCGCCTCATCCAGCGGCGCGATCAGCTTTTGCAGTTTGTCGTATTCCTTTTGCGTGACGGCGATCAGGTCGGACTTGTTGGTAGCTGCGGGCATGGTGCGTCTCCTGCCTATGGTTCCATATTGACGTAACGCCTGGGCCAGCGCGCGCATTGATCCCGATCAATTGGCGGTTTGCGGCACCCCATTGATTGACGCGGGCGTGCGGGGTGATACATCGGGGCGATAACAATAGGCCCGATGACATGAACCTCTTCACCGATATCCGTAACCTCGTCTTGTCCTGCATTGCAGAACTGACCGCCGCAGGCACATTGCCCGACGGATTGGCCACCGCTGCGGTTACGGTTGAGCCACCGCGCGATGCCGGGCATGGCGATATGGCGACGAATGCGGCCATGGTGCTGGCCAAACCGGCCAAGATGAATCCACGTGTGATTGCCGAAGCGCTGGCTGAACGCTTGCAAGCGGATCCGCGCATCACCTCTGCGGAGGTTGCGGGCCCCGGTTTTCTGAATATGCGGTTGGACCCGACCATGTGGCAGGGCGTTGTGAAGGCCGCACTGGCCGATCGGGGGTTTGGGCAGTCGACGCTGGGGCAAGGACAAAAGATGATGGTCGAATATGTCTCGGCCAATCCCACCGGCCCGCTGCATGTGGGCCATACGCGGGGCGCTGTCTTTGGCGATGCGCTGGCGCGGCTGCTGGATTATGCGGGTTTTGATGTCACCAAGGAATACTACATCAATGATGGTGGGGCGCAGGTCAATGTACTCGCCCGGTCTGTCTATCTGCGTTATCTGGAAGCGCATGGGCAGGAGGTCGCATTTGAGGACGGCACCTATCCCGGTGACTATCTGATCCCCGTCGGTCAGGCGTTAAAGGACCATGTCGGGGATGCCTTTGTCGACAAGGGCGAACAGTTCTGGCTAACGGAAATCCGTGAATTTGCCACCCAAGCGATGATGAACCTGATCCGTGAAGACCTGGCCCAGCTTGGCGTTACCATGGATAACTTCTTTTCCGAAAAATCGCTCTATGGCACCGGGTTGATCGAAAAGGCGATTGATGAGTTGGATGAGAAGGGGCTGATCTATCAAGGCGTGCTGGAGCCCCCCAAGGGCAAGATGCCAGAGGATTGGGAACCGCGCGAGCAAACCCTGTTCAAATCCACCGAACATGGCGATGACGTGGATCGCCCGGTGAAGAAATCGGATGGGTCATGGACCTATTTCGCGCCAGATATTGCTTACCACTATGACAAGGTGCAGCGCGGCTTTGACCAGTTGATTGACGTCTTTGGCGCTGATCATGGCGGCTATGTCAAGCGGATGAAGGCGGCTGTTTCGGCCCTGTCCGATGGCAAGGTGCCGCTGGATGTAAAGCTGACCCAATTGGTGAAACTGTATAAGAACGGCGAGCCGTTCAAGATGTCGAAACGGGCAGGGACTTTTGTGACCCTGCGCGACGTGGTGGATCAGGTCGGTGCCGATGTCACCCGGTTCCATATGCTGACGCGCAAGAATGACGCGCCGCTGGATTTCGATTTTGATAAAGTGCTGGAGCAATCCAAGGATAACCCGGTCTTTTACGTACAATACGCCCATGCACGGGTCAATTCGGTGCTGCGCAAGGCGCAGGAGGCGGGGATTGCCGTCGATGATGCGACCCTGACAAATGCTGATCTGACAAAGCTGGGTCACGAGGCCGAATTGACGCTGGCCAAGAAGGTGGCGGAATGGCCGCGTCTTGTCGAGATCGCAGCCAAGGGGCACGAACCGCACCGGATCGCATTTTACCTGTATGATCTGGCATCAGAACTGCATGCGCTATGGAACAAGGGCAATGACGATACGTCATTGCGGTTCCTGCAAGAGGGTGACTCAGAAACAACACAGGCGAAAATTGCGCTGATCCGGGCCACGGCAATTGTTATTTCGCATGGATTGGGTATTCTTGGGGTCACTCCGGCGGAAGAGATGCGATAACGCGCCATCGCCGGGGAACGAGCAGTTCTAACATGACCCATAAGCCGAAAACGGCACGGGCGGTGAGGCAAAAGATGGCAGTTTATGATGAGGGGTTCGCCCCAGCAGGCGGCGCATCGCGCACAGGTTTATTGGTAAATTACGCGGGTGCGGCGATGTCGCTGGCCCTGATTATCGGCGTCAGTTTCTGGGGCTACAAGCTGATCATGCGTGATGTCAGCGGCATCCCCGTGGTGCGTGCGATGGAAGGCGAGATGCGGGTCGCGCCCGATAACCCCGGTGGCGATGTGGCCCGGCATACAGGTCTTTCGGTCAATGAAGTGGCCGCCGTGGGCGAGGCGGGTGGTCCTGAGGACCGTCTGGTGCTGGCCCCGGCCACGCCCGGTCTGGCGCAAGAAGATCTTGATGCGCAACCGCTTGCCGAAGCCGATGAGATTGTTCCGCAGGAAACAGCCCAGATTGCCCCGGCGGCCGCAAGCGATGCGACCGCACTGCAACCTGATAATGCGCCGCTGAGCGCGGATGACATTCTGGCCCTGGCTGATCAGATTGCGGCTGGCACCACGCCCTTGGCGGATGCCGAAGAGACGACAGAAACAGTGGCGACAATCGCACGCTCCGTCCCCGGCGTCGCGACATCCTTGCGCCCGGCACTGCGCCCCGCCAGCTTGCGCGTGACGCAACCCGCACCAGCGCCTGCCGTTGCACCGGCGACAGCAGATGCGCAGGAAGTGGCCGTCAGCACCGAAACATTCGCACCGGGCACCAATCTGGTGCAATTGGGTGCGTTCCCGTCACCGACCCTAGCGGCGACAGAGTGGGAGCGTCTGCAAGGTCGCTTTGCCCAATTGATCGGGGATCGCGCCCGGGTCATTCAGGTCAGCAACCAAAGCAGTGGCACATGGTATCGGCTGCGCGCCAGCGGGTTTGAAGATCGGGCCGCCGCAAAACGGTTCTGTGCGGCACTCGCCGCCGAAGGGGCCGATTGCGTGCCTGTGACAGTCAACTGAATGGCGCTGAACGCCACGATTCTCGGACCTGAAGGGCAGGGTGTAACCGGTTGGGAACGCGCTTTTTTTCGGGATATTCAACCGCTTGGCTTTATCCTGTTTGCCCGCAATATCGACAATCCCGACCAGTTGCGCCGCCTGACATCGGAATTGCGCGATGCGGTCGGGCGCGATGCGCCCATCCTGATTGATCAGGAAGGCGGACGAGTGCAGCGGATGCGCAGCCCGCATTGGCGCGAATACCTGCCGGCCTTGGACCAAATGCGCCGGGCACGCGATCCGATGCGGGCCCAATGGATCCGAAATCGGCTGATTGCGGCGGAACTGCATGATGTCGGGATTGATGTGAACTGCGCCCCGCTGGCCGATCTGGTGGAGGATGACACCCATCCCGTGCTGCTGAACCGGCTATACGGTGCGGATACCGATACGGTGGTTGCGGCGGCCAAGACCTGTGCGGACGCGCATCTGGCGGGCGGGGTTCTGCCTGTTGTCAAACATATTCCCGGCTATGGGCGGGCCTCCGTGGACAGCCACAAGGATTTGCCCACCGTGCGGGCCGATCGCGCCGATTTGGAGGGTCATGACTTTGCCCCTTTCAAGGCGCTGAACGATATCGCCATGGGAATGACCGCGCATATCGTCTTTACCGATATTGACCCCGATGCGCCCGCCACCACCTCGCCCCGGATGATGCAGGTGATCCGGGAGGATATCGGCTTTGACGGGCTTTTGATGACCGATGATCTGTCGATGGAGGCGCTGTCAGGCACCATCTCCGAACGTGCCACGGCCGCCATGAAAGCAGGCTGCGACATCAACCTGCATTGCAACGGGCGGCCTGATGAAATGCAGGCCGTGGCGGATGCCTCTGGCGATATGACAGGGGCGGCGCAGACCCGCGCAAATCGCGCCTTGGCGCAGCGAAAGCCCCCTGAACACATTGACATCCCGGGCCTAGAAGCGGAACTTGCAGCGCTACTGAGCTAAGGGGTCCGATGCAGGGCGAGGAATTTCAAGAAGACACGATGAGTGTCAGCGAGCGTGTCGCCGCGGAAGCCCTGATCGTGGATGTGGGCGCCTATGAGGGGCCGCTTGACCTGTTGCTGACCCTGTCGCGGACCCAAAAGGTTGATCTGCGCCAAATCTCGATCCTTGCTTTGGCCGAACAATATCTGGCCTTTGTGGAAAAGGCCAAACAGCTAAGGCTGGAACTGGCGGCGGATTATCTGGTGATGGCGGCCTGGCTGGCTTTCCTCAAATCACGCCTCTTGCTGCCGCCCGACCCGACCGAAGAGGGACCAACGGGCGAAGAACTGGCCGCGCATCTGGCGTTTCAGCTCGAACGGCTGGAGGCGATGCGCAATTCTGCAGCCAAGCTGATGGCGCGCGATCAACTGGGTCGTGATTTCTTTGCCCGCGGCATCACGGAGGACGTGCAGCGCGTGCGCAAGGTGACCTACACGGCTACTTTGCTCGATCTCATGCAAGGCTATGCCCGCATTCGGACCCGCGACGATTTCCGGCCATTCGTGATGGACCGCGCCCATGTGATGACGATGGAGCAGGCGCTGGACCGGATGCGCCATCTGATCGGTTTTGCCGGTGACTGGACAGATATTTCCAGCTATCTGCCGGATGGCTGGAATGCCGATCCGCAACGTGTGCGATCAACCACTGCCGCCACCTTCGCCGCCAGTCTGGAACTGGCCAAGGAAGGTAAGATCGAGATCAGACAAGGCGACATTTTTGCGCCCATTCAAATCCGCAAGAAGGCCCCCAAGGATGAGTGACCCACAAAACGACAGCTTGTTCGAAGCCCCGCCCATGGGCGAACAGGAACGCATGGTCGAGGCGATCCTGTTTGCCACGGCAGACCCGGTCACGGTCAAGGAACTGACGGGCCGGATGCCGCATGGCTGTGATCCGGCAGAGGCGATTGCGCATCTGCGCAAGCGCTATGACGGGCGGGGCGTCAATGTGGTCAAGGTGGGGGATGCCTGGGCTATCCGCACGGCTGCCGACCTTGGCTTTTTGATGCAAAAGGAAACGGTTGAGACGCGCAAGCTGTCGCGTGCAGCCATCGAAACACTGGCCATTGTGGCCTATCATCAGCCGGTCACCCGGGCCGAGATCGAAGAGATCCGGGGCGTCAGCGTCAGCCGTGGTACAATTGATCAGCTGATCGAAATGGAATGGATTCGTTTTGGCCGCCGCAAGATGACGCCGGGCCGTCCGGTGACATTTGTTGTCACGCAAGAGTTCCTTGACCATTTCGGGCTAGAGAATGCGCGCGATCTGCCGGGCCTGAAGGAGTTGCGTGCCGCTGGTTTGCTGGAAAACCGGCCGCCACCCGGGGCTGCGGGGCTGGGTGAAAAGGATGATGAGGATGCGGAAGATGATGACGATCAGACCGAGCTTTTCGAGGAATAGGCGTTCCTGCCATCCGCGCAGGGCCATGACAGGAGAGATGTGCAAATGAACATGAACCGACTGATCAACATGGCGATGCGGATGTTGATGCGTAAGGGCATCAATGCCGGTATTGATGTGGCTACGCGCGGCGGTAAGCGTCCGGAGGATATGACCGCCGAAGAACGGCAGGCTGCGCAATCAGCCCGCAACAATACGCACCGTGCACGGCGTGGCCTGCGTTTTATGGGACGGTTTATGCGGTGATCTACGGTGACCTGAAATGTTTTGACAGTTTCAGGCCTTGGCCTTGATAGTTCGATTTTATCTCTCGCCCATATAGCGCGTCTGGCATCGCTGCCATGTTTTCATAAACCAATCGTCCTACGACCTGGCCGTGTTCCAGCACAAACGGCGCTTCGTGGCAGCGCACTTCCAACACGCCGCGTGATCCGCTGCCGCCAGCTGCGGCATAGCCGAAGCCGGGGTCAAAGAATCCCGCATAATGCACCCGAAATTCACCGACCATCGCCAGATAAGGGGCCATTTCGGCAGCTTGCATGGGCGGGATGACGATCGCCTCGCGGCTGACAAGAATGTAGAACGCGCCGGGATCCAGGATGATCCATCCTTTATCGGTATGGATCGGTTCCCAGAATTCATCTGGGTCGTAATGGCCCAGCTTTGACAGGTCGATCACCCCGGTATGGGGCTTCGCCCGATATCCCACCAGATCGCCGCCGTTGGGCCGTAAATCCACCGAAAAACCCAAACCGTCAGAGATCACAGGATCACCGGATACAATGGGCGTCTGTGTATGCAAGGCCTGCAATTCATCGTCTGACATCAAGGTCTTACCCTGCCGAAAGATGATCTGATTCAGCATCTGCCCTTGCTGGGCGACGACAGAAAAGGAACGTGGACAAATCTCTACATAAAGCGGGCCTGTGTAGCCTTCTGGCACCCGATCGAATTCGACACCGTGATCGGTGATGATGCGGGTCAACAGGTCAAGCCGTCCGATGGAGGATTTCGCGCTGGCAGCGGCTGTCATGCCTGCGGGCAGAGACAGACTTTCCATTAGCGGGACGACATAGACACAGCCCTTTTCCAGCACAGCCCCGTTTTCAAGATTGATGGAATGCATCTGAAAATCGGCGAGCCTGTCCGCGACCTTACGCTGCCGACCGGCCAGAAAAGAGGCGCGGACGCGGTAGGCCACGGCCCCCAGTCGCAGATCAAGCGAGGCGGGCTGGATCTGTTCAGGCGCAATCGGATCTGTGGCGGTAATCCCACCATCCGATATCATCGCCTTGATCTGATGATCGGCCAGAACGCCGGATGTGGTCATGGTTGGTTCCCCCAAGATACCAAAACGCCCGCTGCGCGGATACGCGAGCGGGCGGTTATGATTGGTCGGGCTAGCAGGACTCGAACCTGCGACCTTCCGTCCCCCAGACGGACGCGCTACCAGGCTGCGCCATAGCCCGACTGTGCGCTTTCATAACGCAAAAGTTTGTAGGGGCAAGTCCGAAAAACCACTGGAGCACGTTCAGTCGCTTTGCATCCGGTCGCGCAACTGTTCCAGCCGTGCGATCAATGGTGCAATCGCCGCGGCATTTGCTTTCAGCCTTTCCGATTGCGGATTGATCAGGCCAAAGCTGCGTGCGGGCAGATTGGGCAAGGCATCGGGCAGGGGTGGCAGCGCAATCTCGAATGCAGGCTCCGGTTCTGGGGCAGGTTCGGGTTTCGCGGGTTCGTCAAAGGGCAGGGCATCCTGAAATGGTGACGGCTCTGGTGTGGGCGTTGTTGGGGCTGGCGCAGGCTCTTCCGTCACAGGTTCTGGTGCGGGTGTTTCGGCAACTGGCGTTGGTTCCGGCGCGGGAACCGGTGCGGCCTCGGTCGGGACGCTCATCGACCGGCCCAAAGCGGCGACATGTTTGACGCCTTTTTCGCGCAGAAGTTTTTGGGTGCCCTTGATGGTCATCCCTTCTTCATGCAGCAACTGTTTGATTCCACCCAGCAAATCCATATCGGCAGGACGGTAGTACCGGCGCCCGCCCGCACCTTTGATGGGCTTGATCTGGCTGAACTTGCTTTCCCAGAAACGCAGGACATGCGTTGGCGTATCAAGCCATTCGGCGACTTCACTGATGGTCCGAAAGGCGTCTTTGGCTTTTGCCATAACTTAGGATTTATTCCCTGCTGCCACGCGATCTTTCATCAGATGCGATGGTCGGAATGTCAGTACACGGCGAGGGTGAATGGGGACTTCTTCGCCGGTCTTGGGGTTGCGACCGATGCGGGCCGCCTTTTCCCGCACGGCAAAGGTGCCAAAAGACGAGATTTTGACAGTTTGTCCGGAAACCAGCGCATCCGAAATATGTGCAAGGACACTTTCAACCAGATCGGCACTGTCATTGCGCGACAGACCAATTTCGTTATGCACCGCATCCGCCAAATCCATACGAGTCAATGTTTTACCGGTCATAAAAGTCCCCCTCAATATCTGTGTGAGCATACGCGCGAGCGAAATTCAGAGTCAATAACAAGGGCTTGGCAATCGTGGTTAACAGTGCGTTTCTGCCTACCACCGAATAACAACGGCCCCCCAGGCCAATCCGCCACCAATTGCCTCGGTCACAACAACGTCCCCTTGCTTGATCTGGCCGTTGCTGACGCCCACCGAAAGGGCGAGGGGAATCGATGCCGCAGAGGTATTTCCGTGGTCCTGTACTGTCACGATGACCCGGTCCATGCCAACACCCAGCTTCTTGGCCGTCGACTGGATGATCCGGATGTTGGCCTGATGCGGCACAACCCATGTTACATCGTCAGGGCCCAGCCCCACCTTATCCAAGGCAGTATGTGCGGTCTGGGCCAGTTTTTCGACGGCGTGGCGAAACACCTCTTTGCCGACCATCCGCAGCACGCCAGTACTGTTGGTAGAGACACCGCCATCGACATAAAGCAGGTCTTTGTAGCGCCCGTCGGAATTAAGGTCGGTGGCCAGAATGCCCCGGTCATCTGCCGTGCCCGTGCCGGTTTCGACTTCGAGAATCACCGCACCGGCTCCGTCCCCGAACAGCACGCAAGTGCCCCGGTCGGTCCAATCCATGATCCGGCTGAACGTCTCTGCCCCGATCACAAGCACCCGGTCGGCCTGACCGGACGCAATCAACGCGTTGGCATTTGAAAGTGCATAAACGAATCCTGCGCAAACTGCTTGCACATCAAAGGCATAGCCTTTGGTATTACCAATCGCATGCTGCACCATCGTGGCGGCAGACGGGAAGGTCAGATCAGCAGTGGATGTTGCCAGAACGATGGCGTCAATGTCATTGCCCTCCATCCCGGCCATATCAAGTGCTGCCTTGGCTGCATGGGTGGCAAGATCAGATGTTGTCTGGTTTGGGGCTGCAAAATGGCGCCGTTCAATACCGGATCGCGACTTGATCCACTCGTCGCTGGTATCAAGGGTTTTTTCGAATTCGGCATTGGGAACTACGCGTTCCGGCAGGTAGTGGCCGACCCCTTTGACGACTGCGCGACGTGTCATGTTTTCTTAGCCCGTATTGGTGTCCGGATTTTCCGTTTCACCTTCTTGTCCCATATCTTGGGCAAGTGATGCTGCAGATGCAACCCGCGCAGCCAGTTTATCGGAGAAACTGTTTTGCGCCAACTGATAGGCGAGGTCCAGCGCCGCTGCCATGCCGGTGGCATCCGCCGATCCGTGGCTTTTGACGACCGTCTGGTTCAGACCCAGAAACACGCCACCATTGACGCGGCGGGGGTCGATCCGTTTGCGCAGGCGCTGCAATGATCCGCGCGCCAGCACTGCCGCAAGCATGGATAGGGGCGTTTTCATCAAAGCTGCGCGCAGCAGCTCACTGATCAGGCTGGCCGTGCCTTCGCCGGTTTTCAGCGCCACGTTGCCCGTGAAGCCGTCTGTGACGATCACATCGATTTTATCCGATGGCAGGTCGCCGCCTTCGATGAAGCCCACATATTCAAAATCGCTGGAATCTGCTGCATTTCCAATGAGTTCATTGGCGACTTTCAACTCTGCCCGGCCTTTGTGATCCTCTGTCCCGACATTCAGCAGACCGATGCGTGGGCGTTTGATATCCAGCCCGTTGCGAGCATAAGATGCCCCCATCAGCGCATAGGTCAAAAGGTCGTCCTGATCCGCGCTGATATCGGCACCCGCATCCAGCATCACGTTGAACCCTGACGGGTTGCGTGATGGCCAAAGGCAGGCAATGGCGGGCCGGTTGACGCCGTCGGTCTTGCGCAGACGGATGGTGGACATCAGCATCAATGCGCCGGTATTTCCGCAGCTGACACAGACCGATGCCTGCCCAGAGCGCACAGCCTCGATCGCCGACCACATTGATGTTGTGGCGCCTTTGCGAAAGGCGGCTTTCGGCTTATCGGTCATTTTGACGACGTCTGCGGCGTCGTGAATTGTGACCCGGTCAGCGATATTATGCTTGGCAATAAGCGGCTTCAGGTCGGTTTCGGGACCATGAAGGATCGCGCGGGCATTCGGGGCCTTGCCCAGGAATTGCGAAAGGCCCGCAACAACTGTTGCAGGCCCTTGGTCGCCACCCATAGCATCCACAGAGAGCACTTGTGCCGGTGTCGGAGCGGGGTCCGTCTGGCGTTCTGTCATCTGAGAATTGCCGCGCCGCAGCTTACGCCGCGTCGTCGTCCAGATCGATGTCAGTGGTGTCTGCAACCACTTCACGTGTCGCGTAGTGACCGCAGGACGGACAAACGTGATGTGGACGCTTGAGTTCGCCGCAGTTGTCGCATTCGTTGGGGTTTGCCGCCACAAGCGCGTCATGCGCACGCCGATTGTTGCGGCGGGATTTGGATACTTTGTTCTGCTGGACAGCCATGTCTCAACCCTATATTTTATGGGCCGCTGGCCCGGATGTGTCTTGCGTCGAACGGGGTCCTACGCCATTGCGGCTGCCCTGTCGAGTGCGATGTCAAAGAGGCCGCGAACATACTGCGATTCCGCATTTGTGCAAGTGTTTTTCAACCCCGCATGATAACGCGCTACTCCCCCTTGTTTTTAAGGCTGTCGCGCAGTGCCCCAAGCCCTGCAAATGGCTTGCTGTCCTCATCGGTCATCGCAGCCGTGCCGGGTGCCGCAAAAACGGCCTCGCCCAGATTTGCCCCATCGGCCCGGGGGTAAAGCGGCAGGGCCAGTGAAAGCGCCTCGATCATCACGGCGGCCAGATCAAGCGTGACGGGCAGGTCTTCGATACTGTCATCCTCTGGCATTTCAACTTCGTTGCCTTCGATTTCGGGCAATTCAGCCAGATAGCGTCTGGTAATGGTTTCGTCGATCCGCGTTGTGACCGGTGCCAATGTCACCACACAGGCCTGCACGACCGTCGCGCCCAGATCGGCGCTTAAGGCCCAATCATGCGCCCCTGATGGCGTTAAGGTGCCGGAAAACCGAAGTTTTTTGACACCTTCGATGCCAAGCGCCTGTGCCACCGCCTGCCGTTCGCCCGCATCGGGCGTCAACGCAAACTCCGTTGCCCGCCTTGTGGCAAGATCGGCCAAACGTAACTGTGATCTGGGCAGCTTAGCCACAAAAGTATCCATTCTTGAACAGGGGGCGGGTTGTCATGTAGTGGAGATAGAAGGCATAAGACGCCAAAGCAAGAGGGCCATCATGAGCAGCACTTTACGCAGATCGATCGCCGGGCAACGCGCCGGGGCTTTGGCCCTTGTGCTGGGCTTGGCCTGCGCATGCACGCCCATCAACCGTTATCACGGTTATGCGCCGTCTGATTCTGAACTGTCTGCCGTGCAAGTCGGGCAGACCACACGCGATTCTGTTATCGCAAGCTTTGGCCCGCCGACATCTAAGGGGGTGTTGCAGAATGAGGCTTATTATTATGTTTCCAGCCAGTTTCGCCATCTAGGGGCCTTTGCCCCTGAAGAGGTGGATCGTCAGGTGCTGGCCATCAGTTTCACCCCCTCAGGCGTTGTCAGCAATGTGGAACGCTTCACATTGGAGAATGGCCGCGTTGTGACGCTGGACCGTCGTGTGACCGATGATGGCATCAATGACGTGACCGTGTTGAGCCAGCTTCTGGGAAGCTTTGGCCGGATTGATGCGGGCACATTGCTGGGCGATAGCGACCCGATCTAGCAACGTTCGGTGGGTGGGCAGGGGTGACGCAACACCCCTGACATCGCGGTTTTGGCGAATCATGTGTTAATGCTGGGGATTGTGTCGATTTCACCGGTCTGCAAAGCGTCGGCGAGACGTCGGCAAAGCGTCGGACCCCTATGCGCAGATCTAGCGCATTAATGGAGCGCACGCCGCAAGTATGAACGCGCTGTTAACAACTGGTGTGGTCGGGAGTTGGAGGCGAACCGTTCGACACTCTCGGGCAAGGTCCGCAATGCGGGACAAAGCGCCATTTCGCTGCGGCTGCGCCAAGGTCCGCTTTCATGTCTGCCGGTCTCACGGAGGTTCTCGCCCGGGCATTAGAACACAAATTCCGTCATTCACATTTTGGGCCGAAGACATCGCGATGGCCTGTGCCTTCCGAGCGAGCGGGAGGGCACAGACCTCCTAGGCTTAGGCGGCCAGATCGAGCGCCAACCAGCCAAGGATTGCATCTGTGGTCTCTTGTGGTCTTTCCTGCTGGATCCAGTGGCCGCACTCGAGTTTGATCACTTCAACATTCAGGACAAAATCCGCGAGGTTCTCAGAGGGAGGGATCATGTCCTGCGTCCCGTAGATCATCAATGCAGGCTGATGAACGATTGGATCGACATCCGCTAAAAGGTGCCAGTTTCGATCCATGTTCCTGTACCAGTTGATACTCCCGGTGAAGCCAGTTTCTTCGAAGGAAGATACGAACACATCGATGTCCGCGTCGCTCATCACAGGCTCTCCCATCGGTGCATCTGCCCGCGCAAGGTTGATGATCATCATCCCAGGTTCCGGTGGCAGCGCTGGCAGGTTCTTACGGAAAAGGTTGCGTAGAAACGATCTGGCATTGCTGTCCAGTATGGCGTCTGCAACGCCGGGTTTGCGGTTGAAGTGGACAAAGTAATTGTCCTCCCCAAACACGGTTTCCATGAACTCAATCCACGGCATCGGTGTCCGAGCTTGATAGGGCAGTGCGAGGTTGATGATCTTCTTGACGCGGGTTGGATGTAAGAGCGCCATGCTCCAAACAACGTTTGCGCCCCAGTCATGTCCCACGAAGACCGCGTCGTCATATCCGTAATGATCCAGAAGTGCTGCAAGGTCGCCCGTCAGATGCGCGATGTCGTATTGTGTCACATCCTCAGGGCGCGAAGAGTTGCCGTAGCCACGCTGGTTAGGAACGATGACATGGTATCCTGCCGCAGCAAGTGCTGGCATCTGGTGACGCCAGGAAAAGGCATGCTCAGGCCAACCGTGGCACAGTACAATGGGGTTGCCTTTGTTCTCTTGCCCGGCCTCAAAGACCTCGAGCTCAATGCCATTCAGGGCAACCACTTTGGGGGAAGGAAAATTGGGGATCGTAGTCATGGTGGTACTCCGGATTGATTGTGGTAACACCGGATTAACCCTTAAAGGTATCAAATTCTGACGCCTTTCTGTAGTAGACTTGGAAAATGAAAAGCCGATCCCGACAAGCCGCTATCGTCCGAAGCCTCCGCCGAGGCGGGGCGTCCACGATCGAAGCTTTGTGTGAAGAAGTTAGGGCATCGCGCAGCACCATCTTGCGCGATCTCTCTGCCCTCCGGGACGAGGGCTACGTAATCATCGCCGAGCAGGGCCGTGGCGGGGGACTCTACCTTGACCCTACGTCGGTACAAACAACGGCCAAACTGTCTGTGCCTGAGGTCTTCGCCTTGATAATTGGCATATCGAGCATGCGTGCCGCCGGATCGCTTCCCTTTGCCCGCTTGGCTGACAGCGGGCTTTCCAAGATCGAGAAGTCCCTGCCGCCAGACAAGCTGCGCGACCTCCGACGATTGTTGGAATGCCTCTATGTTGGGCCACTGGCGCCGCAAGTCGATATCTCGAATGTCGGAGAGATCGATAGTGGGCTGCTCCCTGCTTTTGAGCGGGCATTTCTTGAACGGTTGTCTCTGCAATTCGATTACGTCGATGCAAAAGGCGCAAAGACGCAGCGCTGCGTCGAACCTCAGGCCATGCTGATCTTGCCGCCGCTTTGGTATCTGGTTGCAAGGGACCCAAGCCGTGAAAATGTTCGGCATTTTCGAATGGATAGGATCGGCCGACCTGACGTCGTAGAGGGCCCAACATTTCGGCTGCGGCGGATTGAATTCGATGCGGGTGTGCAGCCAGTTCGATACGCTTAGCGGACCTTGGTGCGTCATGCAGCATCATGCACATTGGGCTCATTGCGGACTCTCGTTTTTTTCCACATAAGCGTGATTTGATGCCAATGCCGGGTATCCTGATCACGCCGCCGCGTCGATGGGGTGCGGTGTTCGGAAACCGACGGCGAGCCGGTTCCAGATGTTGATCGTGCCAATCGCCACGCTGAGTTTCACGATTTCCTGTTCAGAGAAATGGGCGCGCATGGCGTCGTAATCCTGATCGGATGCGCCGCTGCTGCTGATATTGGTCAGCGCCTCTGTCCAGCCGAGCAGGGCGCGTTCGCGGGGCTCAAAAATGCTGGCTTCGTGCCAGACGCTGACAAGGGCGATCCATTGTTCGCTGAGCCCGTCTTTGCGCGCCTCTTTGGTGTGCATATCGACGCAATAGGCGCAGCCGTTGATTTGTGAGGCCCGCAGTTTCAGCAGGTGGATCAACCGGTGGTCCAGCCCTGATTCTGTGCTGACATATTGTTCCAACTGCCTGACGGCTTCGAATGCGTCCGGTGCGGTTTTGATATAGTCGAGGCGGGCGGTCATTGATCTGTCCTTTCAGCCTGTTTTGGTTTGGCGCATGTGTTGATCGAAAAAGGCGCAGCCCCGGGCGGCGATGGAGCCGTCATCATCTGCCATCACGTCGCGCATCAGATCGGCGATGCTGACCTGCGCCAATTCCCGGCGGTAGGCCCGTTCCGCGCGTAGCATGGCGGCGTTGATCTGGCAGGGGGCGGTAAAGCTTTCCTTTGGCAGGGGGTCGTAGCCTTGCTGCCGGATTTCCTTACAGCGGAAGGCCGGTTCGGGCCCGTCGACGGCCAGAACAATATCGAGCAGGGTGATGTTTGCGGGGTTTTTGCCCAACATATAGCCGCCCTTTGGCCCCGGCAGTGTTTTGACGATCCCGGCGCTGGACAATGCTTGCAGATGCTTGAGCAGATAGCTGGTCGAGACCCCGTGAAACGCCGCCAAGGCCTGCGCCGAGAGCAGCCCGTCAGGGGGTAATCCGGCGAGCAGTGTCACCGCATGGATTGCCTGTTCAACGCCATCACCGAGTTTCATAACTGCTCCTACAATCGAATCATGGATAAAATCTATCTATGATTATGTAGGCGTCAAGATGCGATATTGATCCAGTATTGAACCATGTCAAAATCCGCACTACGCTGATCGGGCCCCGATGTGGGGCGTTCTCAGGGCGGGGCGGAATTCCCCACCGGCGGTATGGGTCATCAGACCCGAGCCCGCGAGCGCCTTTGGCTTTGCCAAAGGGTCAAGCAGATCAGGTGCGATGCCTGGGCCGACGGTCACAGTCCGGATGAAAGAGAGCGGTGCAAATAGCAGGCTTTGGCCTGTTATCTGTCCTGTTTTGCCTTGGGTCATGCGCAAGACAAGAAAGGACAGATGCGATGATCCAGATGGAAATGAAGACCGGGGCCGTGATGGGCCCTTTGTATTTTGTCACGGCTGGTGCGCTGTTTGCGGGCGCCAATACGGCGGTGCAGGGGGCGGGGATGCTGCATGGCGTCCCATCCCCGACGATCGCGTTTTGGCAATATGCCGTCGCATTGGCCGTGGTGGTCCCCACGGTCTGGCACGCGTCATGGCGCACGGGCCAGTTGGGGTTGCATGTCTTGCGCGTCGTGCTGGCCGCCATTGGTGTGCAGCTATGGGTGGCCGGGCTGGCGGTTGTGCCGATCTGGCAGGCGGTTGCGCTGATCCTGACCTCGCCTTTATTTGTCAGCCTCGGGGCCGGGGTGTTTTTGGGTGAAGCGCTGACCCGCACCCGGATCTGGGCGGTTCTGCTGGGGGCATTTGGTGGAGCGTTGATCGTTGCCCCGTGGCAGGAAGCGTTTGCGTGGACGGCGCTGTTGCCGGTGGGCGCGGCGGCGTTCTGGGCGGCATCATCGCTTGTGGCCAAGCGATTGACCCGGACCGAGGCCGCTTCGACCCTGACCTTGTATTTACTGGTTCTACTCGTTCCGGTGAACGGTGTCGCGGCATTGGGTTCTGGGTTCGCAGTGACATCAGACGCCCTGTGGCTGGTGGGCCTGTCGGGCCTTTTGATGGCGGCGGCGCAATATCTGCTGGTGCGGGCCTATGTGGTCGCCGACGCGGCGTATTTGCAGCCCTTTGATCATCTGAAACTGCCGTTGAATGTCGGGCTGGGGCTGGTGTTTTTCGGTTTTGCCCCGCCGGGACTGATGTGGGTGGGCGCGGCGGTGATCCTGGTCGCCGGGGCACTGGTGATGCGGGAGGAAGTCTGAATTTCGAAATGATTGGAAAGCGCCCACCGTAACCGATGGTGCACCATCGATCCCGGCTAGCGGGCGTCCGGGGTCGATCCACTCGCCGGCAAGGGCACCTGCGCCGCAATCGGCTGGCCTGCTCCATCAAACAGCGGGTTCCGCCGCCAGCCACCGGTGATCCGCGATTTCAACGACCGCACAGCAAACTGCCGCAGCAAACGCCCCATCCCGCCGTTGCTCTTGGGTACGCGGCCCTTGGCACCGCTTTTGGACACCCGGATTTCAATCGGCGGGAGGTCATCCTGTGTGTCGAAATAGGCTGATTGCAACGTCAGAAACGGCACCGTGCGGGTTTCGAGTGTATTGGCAAGCGGGGTCTTGCAGCAGGTTGTGAACCATCTTGCCGGGCCTTTGTCGGTCATTTTCGTCCATGCCAACTTGTCGGCACCCGACATGAAAACAGCGGCCTCTGGCGCGACCTGAAACAGGTCATTCCCGCCCCAGTCATCCAGAATGCTGTCGGCACCCAGCCGTGCGACGAACCCCCGACAGCTTTCGCAATAACAGACCACGCGCGTCCCGCCTTTTGGCGTCACGTCAAGCACCACGTCGCCGCAGTTGCAGGTCCATGTCGTTGTTACCATCAACACAAGCATGCCAGACCCGGTCGCATGGTCAAAGCATATTTTCGGCAGTAATCCACCGTCGAATGCAAGTCGTCCCGGTTTTCACATCAGTACCCAAACGAAACGCGACAGCACGTGCAGTTGAGGGCCGTTTCTTACCCCAAACCCCAAAAATGGCTATCGGGCTGCTATGGCCCGGCTCTTACCGTGGCCAGAGTTCGAAGCGCAGCGCCTCGGGCGTGCTTTGGCCGCTGGCAATGATCCAGCGGCGGTTTGGGTCCAGGCCAGTGGGGAAGGACATCCGCGACAGCAGGTCGCCTATTCCAGTGCCCAGGCTGTCGCGGATCCGTTCCGCCACCTGGCTGGTGGCGGCGGCCCCGCCGGGAACCGGTTCGATCCTGTCGACCGAAGCGAGTTTCACGTTCAACGCCCCGTCCTCCACACGCCACCAGCCCATCGGCACCGATCCGAAGAACCGAATGTCTGGCGGCGGATAGCCACCCGTTGCCGGGTCAAAGAACCGCGCCCGCCCCTCAATGCCCAAACCGGCGACATGGCGGAACCGCAACGCCTCGAAGCGGGTTTTCTCGGGAAAATCGACCTCTCGGCTCTGGGTCAGCGCCGTCGCCAAAGCGGCGTTCAGTTCCGCCCGCGTGACCTCGACGAAGGGTCCGGGTGCGGTCGACGGGCTGTCGCAGCTGAAGGTGACCGACAGACCGATCAGCGCAAGGAGCACCCACAAGATATTCATTCGCATATCGCGGTCTCCACTGGCCTGTTCGGGCGTGCCAAACCTCTGTCACTTGTCACAATATACGTGTGCGCCGCCACGACGCCAAGTCGGCGGCTGCGTCGGGGCGCGGCCCACAGAAGGCCAGATGCAGCGGCTGCGGTCTGCAAGGCGGTGGTTCGTATGACCAGCGCCCCGGCAGTTACTCCTCGGGCTTAAATTCCAGCGCCACACCGTTGATGCAGTAACGCAGGCCGGTTGGTTGTGGTCCGTCGGGGAAGACGTGGCCCAGATGTGCGTCGCACCGGTTGCAGTGGACCTCGGTTCGTTTCATGAAAAAGCTGCGATCAACGCTTTCGCCGACCATGTCGCCATCGACCGGTTGGTAGAATGATGGCCAGCCTGTGCCGCTGTCGAATTTATGCGTCTGATCGAAAACCGGTGCGCCGCAGCAGGTACACATATAGGTGCCCGGCTCTTTGGGGAAATCTTCGTGCGTGCCTGCCCGTTCGGTTCCGTGTTTGCGCGTGACCTTATAGGCCAGATCAGAGAGTTGCGCCCGCCATTCGGCGTCGGATTTGGTCACTTTATCCATGTGTTTTTGTCATCCTTCCGTCATGTTGTTGGGTAACGTAGGGTGCGGGTGACGCTTCGCCAAGGTGAACAGTAATGACAATTCCGTTTCTCAAGGGTCGGTATCGGGTGCGCTTTGCCGCGCATGATGCCGATTTGCGCGCTTGTCAGCGTTTGCGTCACTTGTGTTTTTTCGGTGTGCCGGGTGTTGATGCGGATGCTTATGATGTGGATTGCCAACATGTCATGGTCGAGGATCAGGCGGGTCGACTGGTCGCATCCCTGCGCCTGTCCGAAGGGCCAGCAGCGAATGGTTACGCCGCGCAGTTTTATGATCTGTCCCGTCTGATCGTCCTTGATGTTCCGATGTTGGAGATTGGCCGGTTTTGCGTGGCGCCGGATGTGCAGGATGCGGATGTTTTGCGCATGGTTTGGGCGGCATTGACCGCCCATGTCGATACGCGGGGCGTTGGACTGCTGTTTGGTTGTGCCAGCTTTGCCGGGACGGACCCGACCGTTTATGGCCGCGCCCTGAGCCGGTTGGCCCGGCATGCAGGCCCCGACCATTTGCGCCCCACGGCCCGTGGCCCGGCATTGCCGTTGGCGGATGAACGGGCCAGCGGGTCTGCGCCGTTGCCCCCGTTGCTGCGCACCTATCTGGCGATGGGCGGCTGGGTTGGTGATGCGCTGGTTGTGGACCCTGCATTGCAGACCATGCATGTATTCACTTGTCTTGAGGTGGGCAAAGTGCCCGCCGCCCGTGCCCGCGCCCTGCGCGCCCTTGCGCAGGAGGCTGCGCTGACGTAGCAGGCGGGCATGGCAAAGGCACCGCTTCTCCAGATTTCTGATATTGCGCTTACCTTCGGGGGCGATCCTGTGTTTGAGGGCCTGTCATTGGTCGTCCAACCCGGTGATCGTGTGGCTTTGGTGGGCCGCAACGGGTCGGGTAAATCGACGCTGATGAAGGTGATGGCGGGGCTGGTCGAGGCCGATAGCGGCGCCCGCGTTTTATCCCCCGGTGTTACCGCCGGTTACATGGAGCAGGACCCGTCGATGGCCGGGTGTGCCACCCTTGGCGACTATGCCGCCAGCGGGTTGGAACCTGATGAGGCCTATAAGGTTGAGATGGTGGCCGAGGGGCTGAAATTTGACCCTGCCGGTGATGTCGCCACCGCATCGGGCGGCGAGCGTCGCCGCGCGGCACTGGCCAAACTGATGGCCGAGGCACCGGAATTGATGTTGCTGGATGAGCCGACGAACCACCTGGATATCGAGGCGATTGCCTGGCTGGAGCAGGAATTGAAACAGACCCGCGCGGCTTTTGTGCTGATTTCGCATGACCGCGCCTTTTTGCGTGCCTTGACCCGCGCCACCCTGTGGATTGATCGCGGGCAGGTCCGCCGCGCAGAGCAGGGGTTTGACCGCTTTGAAGAATGGCGTGACAAGATCTGGGAAGAAGAAGATCAGCAGCGCCACAAGTTAAATCGCAAGATCAAGGCAGAGGCCCGATGGGCTGTTGAAGGGATTTCCGCCCGGCGCAAGCGTAATCAGGGCCGTGTGCGTGCCTTGCAGGAACTGCGCGCTGAACGGGCCAGCCAGATCAAGCGCCAAGGTATGGCGGCAATGGCGTTTGAGGGTGGTCCCACATCTGGCAAGAAGGTGATGGAAGCCTTTGGCCTGACCAAATCATTTGACGGCAAGCAGATTGTACAAGGGTTGGACCTGACGGTGCAGCGCGGTGACCGGATCGCTTTTGTCGGCCCCAATGGCGTGGGCAAAACCACCCTGATCAAGATGCTGTTGGGGCAGGTGGCCCCGGATGAAGGGTCCGTCAAGCTGGGGACCAATCTGGATATCGCGGTGTTTGATCAGACGCGCGCGGCGCTGAACCCCGATATGTCGCTTTGGGAGAATCTGGCCAATGATCCTGAACTGGGGGTGTCGGGTAAATCCGATCAGGTGATGGTGCGTGGGCAGCCCAAACATGTTGTTGGTTATCTGAAAGAGTTTCTGTTTGACGAAGCACAGGCGCGCGCGCCGGTCCGGTCGCTTTCAGGTGGTGAAAAGGCCCGGTTGCTGTTGGCACGCCTGATGGCGCGGGAAAGCAACCTGCTCGTGTTGGACGAGCCGACCAATGATCTGGATATCGAAACGCTGGATCTGTTGCAGGATATTCTGGGCGAATATGATGGTACGGTCCTGCTGGTCAGCCATGACCGCGATTTTCTGGACCGGGTGGCCACGACAACCATTGCGATGGAAGGCAACGGGCAGGCGGTCGTTTATGCAGGCGGCTGGAGCGATTATCGAAGCCAGCGTGGGGCGGATTTTGCGGAGGCCCCGGTGGCCCCGAAACCCGCGCCGAAAAAGGACAAGCCTGCGCAGGTCAAACAGACTGCTGCCGGGCTGTCATTTACCGAAAAGCACCGGTTGGACGAACTGCCCGGTGTGATTGATCGGCTGGGCGCTGAGATTGCCAAGCTGGAGGGGCTGTTGGCCGATCCTGACCTGTTCACCCGGGAGCCTGTGAAATTTCAGAAAGCCACCGAGGCGCTGGTCGCCCGGCAAGAGGCATTGTCTGCCGCCGAGGATGAATGGCTGATGCTGGAAGAAAAGGCGGGTTAGCGCGCCTAAACCGTGTTCCCCGGTATCAGCCGCGTTGCCACGACCGTCACGTCATCCACAGCGTCGCCGCGCAGCCGCGTGACGAGTTTTTCCGCCGCGACCTTCCCTAATGCGCCTGCCGGGATGTCAGTTGTGGTCAGCCGTTCCGGCAGGATCGATGCCGCCTCCATCCCGCCCCAACCGGCGATGCCGATATCATGTTTGATCCGTATCCCATGCCGGTTCAGATAGGCGATGCCGCCAATCGCCATTTCATCGTCATGGTAGTAAAGCGCGTCCAGTCCGGGGTTGCGCGCCAGGATGTTTTCTGTGCCAACAAAGCCGGCATAAAAACTGGGGTGGTCATGCGCGATTTCTTTAGCCGCGAGCGGTAGATCGGCTTCGGTCATTGCCGCCTCGAACCCGTGTTGCCGAGCCCGCCCCATCGTATCGATCCCGGCCATGGCCCCGACATAGCCGATCTGCCGTCGTCCTTGCTGAGCCACGTAGCGGCCCATCGTCAGGCCGCAGTCGAAATGCGAGAAACCGACCGCCATATCAAGCGGATCAGTTGTCAGATCCCATAGTTCGATCACCGGAACGGAGAGGTTTTTAAGCAGTTCAATCGTATCGGGGGTATGGCGCGTGCCTGCCAGCAAGATCCCGGCGGGCCGCCAGGCGGCGAGGGTTTTGAGCCAAAGCTCTTCGTCCTTGGCGATCTGATCGTGGCTGCCAATCACCGTTTGATAACCAAGACGGCTGAGATTGCTTTGGATCGATTCCGTCACATGACCAAACAGCGATGAGGTGAAACGCGGCACGCAAAGCCCCACCAATGTGCTGGTTTCGGTGGACCCGAAGGCCGCAGCGATTCGGTTTGGCAGGTATTGCAGCCGATCCGCCTCGGCCAGAACCTTGTCCCGGGTTGCGTCCGAAAACCCGGTCCCGCCGCGCATCACCCGGCTGACCGTCATTTTCGAAACGCCGGCTGCGCGCGCGATGTCTTCGAGTTTTGTGCTTGTTTTTCTGGTCATGCGCGACGTTCCTTTCCTCGCATGGCGGCGCAGTTTAATCGCAATTTGTTATCGATAACAAATTGCCTTGACAGGTAGGCGCTTTCGACAAATGCTAAAGCTACGTTACCGGTAACTTAGCAGATACCGATAGCGTGGGGAGGAAATTTTATGGCAACCACGGACGGCCTGTTCTTTGACAGCATCGTCAAGACGTTTGGCGGCACCCATGCGCTGACCAATGTGACATTGCGCGTCAACCGTGGTGAAATTGTCGCCTTGCTGGGTGAAAACGGGGCGGGCAAGTCCACGCTGATCAAGACGCTTGGCGGTATTCATACGGCCGATAGCGGTCAGGTGAGTGTTGATGGTGCGCCTTATAATCATGTGGCAGGCAAGATCACCGAAAAGCAGGCGGTCGCCTTTATCCATCAGGATCTTGGCCTGATTGAATGGATGTCCGTCGCGGAAAACATCGCCCTTGCTGTTGGCTATGCCCGCAAGGCGGGCCGGATCGATTGGCCCGCGACAGAGGCGCGCGCCCGTGTTGCCTTGGCCCATGTCGAGGCGGATTTTGAGCCGACTGCCAGGGTGGCGAGCCTGTCGCGCACGGAAAAGTCGCTGGTGGCGATTGCCCGCGCCCTGGCCGTTGAATGCGATTTTCTGGTGCTGGATGAGCCGACCGCGTCCTTGCCCGCAGATGAGGTGGAGCGTCTGTTCAAGGCCCTGCGCCCGTTGCGCGACAAGGGTGTTGGCATGATCTATGTCAGCCACCGGCTGGATGAGATTTTCCAGATTGCCGATCGTGTTGCCGTGTTACGCGACGGCGTGATGGTTGGGATGCGCGATATTGCCCATACCAATGCCGAGGATTTGGTGAGCCTGATTGTGGGTCGCAAAGCCCGCGAGATTGCGCGCCCGGATGCAGAGGAAGGCAGCGAGGTGCTGTCGGTGGCCAACCTGCACACCCGCAACGTCAGCAATGTCAGTTTTCAGGTGCAACGCGGTGAATTGGTCGGTCTGGTTGGGTTGCGCGGGGCCGGGCATGAGGATGTCGGCCGCGCCCTGTTTGGTTTGGAGCCGCATGAGGGCACTGTTCTGCTGGATGGTGTTACGCCCAATCTGGAAAATGCCCGCGCGGCCATGCAATCGGGAATCGGATTTGTGGCGCGTGACCGTGTGGTCGAATCCATTGCGCCTGCGCTGAGCGTTCGTGAAAACGCGTTTATCAACCCCGCCGCAACCAAACGCGGCCTGTTCAGCCTGTTGGGTCGCCGCACTGAGGACGCGATGGCACAGGAATTGGGCGCGCGCGTTGGTCTGTCGCCCAATGATCCCACCCTTGCGATTGAGGCCCTGTCAGGCGGCAATCAACAAAAGGTCGTGGTGGGCCGGTGGTTGGATACCGGGCGCCGGTTTTTGATTGCCGAAGACCCGACCGCTGGCGTGGATGTCGGTGCAAAGGCCGAGATTTATCATCTGTTATACGAGGCGCTCGCCTCTGGCATGGGGGTGTTGGTTGTGTCGACCGATTTCGAGGAAGTCGCCAATATCTGCCACCGCGCCATCGTCTTTAGCCGGGGCCGTATCGTGTCGGAGTTGCGTGATGTCAGCCTTTCGACCCAATCCCTTATTCAGGCCGCATCGGCCAGTGACGCAGCATAGAGAACCGGAGCAGCCTTCATGAACTCTGTCGAATCCGACGCGCTTGAACCGACACGGGACGAACTGGCCAAGCTGTCCTCGGGCGGGAAGCTGTTGCGGCTGATCCCGGTTTACGGGCTGGTTATCTTGATGTTCGGGCTGATCATCCTGTTTTCGATCCTGCTGCCCAACACCTTTCCGACGATGCTGAATGTCCGCGCCATCATCTCTGACAAGGCGATTATTGCGCTGTTGTCACTTGCGGCGATGATCCCGATGGTGGCGGGCCGGATCGATCTGACGGTGGGCTATGGCATTGTGCTTTGGCATATCCTCGCCATTTCATTGCAGACGCTATACGGCGTGCCATGGCCGATTGCTTGTCTGATTGTGCTGGCTTTGGGTGCCCTGACCGGTGTCCTGAACGGTTTTCTGGTTGAGATTGCAAAGATCGACGCCTTTATTGCAACGCTTGGCACTGGCACCGTCCTTTATGCACTGGCGCTGTGGCATACGGGTGGTCGGCAGATTGTCGGTATCTTGCCGGAGGGGTTTTATGCGCTGAACGGGACCTTTGTTTTTGGCCTGCCGATAACCGGGTTTTACATTCTGGCGATCACTGTCGCGCTTTGGATCATCCTCGAATACACGCCTGTTGGCCGTTACTTGTATGCCATTGGGGCGAACCCAAAGGCCGCAGAGCTAAACGGTATTCCGACCCGCAAATTCGTGGTTGGTGCCTTTGTCACTTCGGGAACGCTAACCGCATTGGCGGGGATTATTCTGGCGTCGAAACTGCGGATCGGTCAGGCCTCTGTCGGGTTGGAATTCCTGTTGCCTGCTTTGGTGGGTGCCTTCCTTGGCTCCACCACGATCAAACCGGGCCGGGTCAATGTCTGGGGCACAATTGTGGGTGTTGTGATCCTGGCGGTCGGTATTTCGGGCATCCAGCAATTTGGCGGCAGTTTCTGGGTGGAGCCGATGTTTAACGGGCTGACCCTGCTGATCGCCATTGGCATTGCCGGTTATGCGCAGCGCAAAAAAGGTGCCGCCCATCAATGACATTCGTTTTTAAGGGAGAGAGAAAGATGAGAAAGAGAACATTACTTAAGACGCTATTGGCCAGCACAGTATTGGCGGGCCTGTCTGCCCCAAGCTTTGCCCAGGATGCATTTGATGGCCCTACGACCGGCCCGGCTGGTGCTGAAGGCAAGACCATTGTTGTGCTTGCCGGTGATCTGAAAAACGGTGGTATTCTGGGTGTGACCAGCGGCATCGAAGAGGCCGTTGATGTGATCGGCTGGGACGTGCGGGTGATCGATGGGGCAGGGTCCGTGCAAGGCCGCACGGCGGCGATTGGTCAGGCCCTTGCCTTGCAGCCCGATGGGATTGTCATCAACGGTTTTGATGCCGTTGAGCAGCAGGCCGCACTTGAAGCTGTGGTTGCCGCCGATATTCCGATGGTCGCCTGGCATTCCGGCCCCGTGATCGGCTGTGATGCGCCGGGTGGTATTTTTGCCAATGTGTCCACTGACGCGATGACCGTGTCTGAAGTTGCCGCCGAATGGGCGATCAAGGATGGTGGGGATGATGTCGGCGTGGTGATTTTCACCGACTCCACCTATCAGATTGCGATCGACAAGGCCGACCGCATTCAGGAAACGATTGAGGCCATGGGCGGCACGGTGCTGGAATATGTTGATACGCCGATTGCCGATACCTCCAGCCGTATGGGTCCGCTGACCACAAGTCTGTTGCAGAAATACGGGGATAGCTGGACGCATTCGTTGGCGATCAACGACCTGTATTTCGACTTTATGGGGCCTGCATTGGCTGCTGCTGGTATTCCCGGTGATGGATCCCCCAAGGCCGGGTCTGCCGGTGATGGGTCAGAGGCTGCGTTTCAGCGTATTCGCGCAGAGCAGTTTCAGGCGATCACCGTGGCGGAGCCACTGAACCTGCAAGGCTGGCAGTTGGTGGATGAACTGAACCGCGCCATTCAGGGCGAGGCCTGTTCCGGCTATGTCACGTCGCCGGCTTTGGTCACCACGGAAGGGTTGGAAAAGCTGGGCGATAGCAACGCCTTTGACCCCGATGTTGCCTATCGCGAGGCTTATACGGCGATCTGGAAGTAATACTCCCGAGGTGGGGACGCCTTTCGGGGCGTCCCTGCTTTGAAATGTTAACGATACCATTTGAGGCTGTGATGACTGATACGACGCCGATTATCCAAATGCACGGGATCACCAAACGCTTTGGCGGGGTGACCGCGCTGCGCGATGTTGATTTATCTGCTTATGCAGGCGAGGTGCTGTCTATCGTCGGTGATAACGGCGCCGGAAAATCGACCCTGATCAAGGTGTTGACGGGCGTTTATCAACCAACCCAGGGTCGTATCACGTTTGAAGGTCAGCCGCTGGTCATGGCCAGCCATGCCGATGCGATCCAGAATGGGATTGATGCGGTTTATCAAAACCTTGCGCTGGCGGATCATCTGACCCCTGCGGAAAACCTGTTTCTGGGATCTGAATTGACCACCAAGGTCATGGGTATCCCGGTCCTGGCCAATGCCCGGATGAAGGCCGAGGCCACCCGCGTGTTGCATGACCGGCTGGGTGTCACGCTGAAAAGCATGGATGCCGCCACCGAAAGCCTGTCGGGCGGTCAACGGCAGGCCGTCGCGATTGCCCGTGCGGTGCGCCACGATGATTTGCGTGTGCTGGTGATGGATGAACCCACCGCTGCCCTTGGCCCGCAGGAAACCGCGCGCACGCTGAAGCTGATCCAGGTCCTGAAAGAGCAGGGGTTGGCCGTCATCGTGATCAGCCATGCGCTGGATGATGTTTTTGAAATTTCAGATCGCATCCACGTCATGCGCCGGGGCGAATGCGCTGGCGTTGTCACAACCGCCGAAACCACCAGTGAGGAGGTCCTCGGCCTGATCACCGGTGCCCATAAAGCCGCCTGAGGAGCCCGCGCATGACAAGCACGACAGAATCTTCAAACGGGCTGTTTGGCCGCATCGAGCCCTTTATCGGGATTCTTGGCCCGCTGGTGATGATTGCCATGATCGCCCTGTTCATGGGCATTGTTGAACCTGCCCGTTACTTCCGGGTGTCCAATATCAATCAGATTTTGCTGGATGCCGCCCTGTATATGCCGATGGCGATGGCGATGACATTTGTCATTACCCAGCGCGGTATTGATCTGTCTATCGGGTCCATTGCCGCCCTTTCGGCCATCATCATGGCCTTCCTGATCAAGCAATATGACGTTCCGGCGGGGATTGCCGTGATCATCTGCCTTCTGCTGGGGGCGGCGATGGGGTTGTTGAACGGGTTGGTGATTACCGTGTTCCGCGTGCCTGATCTGATCGGCACGCTGGCGATGGATCTGGTCTATCGCGGTTTTGCGCTGGTGCTGGCCAAAGGTTTGGTCCTTGCGCGGTTTCCCGATTTGATTACCGAGATTGGCCGCGGTCAGGTGTTCCTGTTTCTGCCGACCCCTGTGGTGATTGGTCTGCTGACATTGGTTGCTGGCTACGCCTTGCTGAAGTTCAGTCATTTTGGCCGCTACACGATTGCCATCGGGTCAAACCCCGAAGCATCCGCGATGACCGGAATCAGCGTGAACCGCCACCGCATCTATGCCTATGTGCTGATGGGGGCGATGGCCGCGCTTGGTGGTCTGATGCTGACAGGCAAACTGAACGCGGTGCAGGCCACATCCGCCCCTTACTTCAACCTGCATGTGATTGCGGCTGTGGTTGTTGGTGGCACCTCCTTGTTTGGCGGGCGGGCATCGATCCTGGGGTCACTGGCCGGGGTGCTGCTGTTGTCGATGATGATCAATGCGCTGGTCACCCTGCGGATCGAGTTTTTCTGGCAATCCGTGGCATCCGGCGTCGTGATCATCCTGTCAGTGGCCATTTACACATGGATGCAAAAGAAGGATCGCGATGGGTCTGCCGGGTTGGGCAGTCTGCTGGCAAATCCTGATTTTCGCAAAATCGCTGTGCTGACGGCCGGTCTGATGGCCGCGCTGATCGTGTTGGTGGTGCTGGGTCTGCTGCTGGCCAGCCCACCTGTTTAAGCCATTCAAACGTGGATCAATCCACATCATTTCTGGGAGGAAATACGATGAAATATACCTTAAGTTCTGTGGCGCTTTGCGCCGTGCTGGGCACGGCTGCCTTTGCCGATGGTCATCTGCCGCTGGTTGCACTGCCCGATGACGCAGATCGCGATTACTGGGTGCCAGAGCAGGTCAATGCGGATGGTACGCTGGATGCGTTACAGGCCGTTGTCGGGGCAGAGGCGGTGCCGTTCAAGGGGACGTTGGAAAACCCGATCCAGATCGCGCTGATCTACCCCTCTGCTGATACGTCAGACTTCTGGGCCCGGAACTATCTTGCCCTGATCAAGCGTCTTGATGAGTTGGGCATCGCCTATGAAACGACCGAGTTTGCAAGTCGCCAGATCGAGCATTCCTTGCAGGCGACCTATGCGACACAGGTCGATCAGGATGCCGACCTGTATGACTTTGTGATCTTTGGCCCGTCTGAACTGGCGACACAAGCCGACAATATCGACAAGCTGGCAGGCAATGCTGATCTGACCACATTTGTCTGGGCGTTTCATACGCCTTTGAAATACCTCGAAAATCAGCCCGCCAACTGGTTTGATTTCTCATCCGCTTTTGGCGCGCTGAAGATGTGCGACTATATGCTGGAACGGCTGGGAAATGATGTTGTCTATGCGATGAACCGGGGCATCCCGGGGATTACCGACAATCAGCGATCCGGTGATTTCAAGGATTGCGTTGCCGAGAAAGGTAACTGGAATGCCGTCTACGAACACTATGGCGAATACCAGCGCGAAGGCGGGTTCGAAGGCACCAGCCTGATTTTGCAGGCCTATCAGGAGGCCAAGGTGATCCATAATGCCAATACCGCCATGGCGATGGGATCAGTTGAGGCGCAGGTTGCTGTTGGTGCTGAAAAAGACATCTTTTCTACCGGGTGGGGTGGTACGGGGCTGGAACTGGATGCCATCCGCCGGGGTGAGCTGGATGCCACGCCGATGCGAATGGGTGATGATGTAGGGGCGGCCACCGCCGAGGCGATCAAATATCATTTGGAAGACCGCGCGGGGGAATTGCCGTTTGTCTTTCTTGGGCGCATCACGATTGCCCATGATCAGATGAGTGCCGAGGAAATCGACGCGCTTGAGATGGAAGCATTCCGGTTCTCTGGCGTGGACGCGCTCGACCGTTAAGCAGACGTCGATTGCGCCGGTATCAGTGCCGGCGCAATCATTTTGTTTTCTGCTGTGCTGGCGTTTGACAGCAGTTGCAGCACCAGCCCGGCGGCACATTCGCCAATCTCTGTTGGTTTGGGGTCAATTGTTGTCAGGCGAGGCACGCAAACCTCTGCAATGTCATAGGCCCCGAAACCGGCCATTGCGATTTGGTCGGGCACGGCGATCCCCCGGCGTTGGCATTCGGATAGCGCGCCAAACCCTACAAGGTCAGAGACGCAGATCACCGCATCTGTATCTGGGAACTGGTCCAGCAATGCGCCCATGGCAGTGGCCCCTTTTTGCATCGGTTTTTGCGGCGCACCCGATCCGACAAGCCGGTCAGCCTGCAATCCATGCCCCGACATGGCCGCCAGAAACCCATCGCGCCGGTCTTGCCCGCGCGTGTCACTTTCTGAATCGCCGCCCATGAACGCGATCCGTTTGCGGCCCATGCCAACAAGGTGATCGACCAAAAGCTGCATCGTGTCCGCATTGGAAAATCCAACGACATGGCCGATCGGTTCGGGCGGAATGTCCCAGGTTTCGATCACAGGCACACCTGCGTTTTTCAGCATTTGCCTTGCGCGTTCTGTATGCCGCCCGCCGGTGACGATAATCGCCTCAGGTCGTCGCCGCAGGAACTGACCGATCAGTTCCTCCTCGCGCATCATATCGTAATTGGTGTGCCCCAGCAGCACCTGATAGCCTGCCTGGCTGAGCTTGCCGGTCAGGGCAACGACGGTCGCTGCAAAATTTGCATTGTTCAGTGACGGGATGGTGACGGCGACAAAATCGCTGCGCTGGGATCGCAGATTGGCGGCGGTTGCGTCAAACACATAGCCCAGTTCATCCGCCTTTTCGCGTATCATCTGGCGGGTTTTTTCACCGACGGACGCATCTTGTTTGAACGCGCGGCTGACGGTCATGACGGATACACCCGCAGCGTATGCCACATCTTTCATCGTTGGACTGCGCTTCATCGAGATCCCTTTGATGTTAGCGTTTACATCCTTGCCGCGTTCGCGCTTTGCTTGCAACCATCCCAAGGTCCAATAGGGGGCTGACGTTGCGTGCGGCGGTCATTGCGACAATTCCTCTGGCCCTTTGAAATATTCCATCAGCGCGGCCTGATCTTCACCGCCCAATCCGGCCGCAGTCAGCAACCGGTGTACCTCTGCGCAGATCGCAGTCATGGGCATGGCGGTATTGGTCCGGCGGGCGAGGTCTTGGGCACCATTCAAATCCTTGACCATGTTGTCGATCCGTCCGGTGCGCCGGTAATCCTTGGCCACGTAGCGCGGCATGTATTCCTGCAAGATCGCGCTATCAGCCCGTCCGCCTTTCAGGGCAGTTGGGATTTTGGCCGCATCAACACCCGCATCAAGCGCCAGTTGCGTGGCTTCTGCCACGGCCAGAAAGTTCAGACCGCACAGCACTTGATTGATCAGCTTGGTTGTTTGTCCCGCGCCGACCGGTCCCATATGCGTATAGTTGCTGGCCACATGTTGCAGCACGTTATGTGCGTCGGCCACATCAGCGGCATCGCCACCGGCCATCAATGTCAGCTCACCAATCAATGCCTTTGGCGCGCCGCCCGATAGCGGGCTATCGACCCAGCGCAGCCCGTTTTCAGCCGCTTTGGCGGCAAGGGTTTTGGTCGCCTCGGGATCGATGGATGACATATCGATAATCAGCGTTCCGGGCTTGGCCCCGGTCGCGACCCCGTCTTTGCCAAAGACCGCGATATCCACGATGTGGGGGGCGTTCAGGCTGGTGATGATATAGTCGCTTGCGGCGGCAGCAGCGGCGGCTGTGTCCGCAGCAATCGCGCCATGGCTGACCAGTTCGGCAACCCGCGCGTTGTCGAGGTCAAAAACGCTGACCTGATTGCCGGTCTGGGCCAGCCGTGTCCCGATGGCACCGCCCATGGCACCTGCGCCGATGAGTGCAACTTTGACTGTCATAGGCTTTTCTTTCTGGTTGATCGACTGCGCCGATCAGGCGCAGCCGTTTTATCATAGCGACGCGGTGATCCCGCCATCAACAAACACAGTTGTACCATTCACGAAGGATGATGCTTCGGAGGACAGGAATATGCAGGTTCCGACAAGTTCGTCGACATTGCCCCAGCGGCCGGCCGGGGTTCGTTTTGCGAGCCACGCGGAAAACTCCGGATCGGAGACAAGGGCCGCATTGAGCGGTGTGTCGAAATAGCCGGGGGCCAATGCGTTGCATTGCAGCCCGTGCTGCGCCCAGTCCGTTGCCATGCCTTTGGTCAGGTTCGCAACGGCCCCTTTGGTCGCCGTGTAAGGTGCGATCCCGGGGCGGGCGAGGGCGGTTTGCACGCTGGCGATATTGACGATCTTGCCTTTGCCGCGCTTGATCATATGCCGCGCGCAGGCTTGTCCCACGTGAAAGACAGAGGCGATATTTGTTTGCAGCAGCCGTTCAAAGGCGTCGGCTGGGAAATCCTCCAGCATTGTCCGATGCTGCATGCCTGCATTGTTCACGAGGATGTCGATGGGGCCGGTTTCAGCCTCGAACCAGTCGACGGCCTGTTTGGCGGCGTCGTGATCTGTGACATCAAAGGGGAGGGTATCGACAGTTGCCCCTTCGGCGCTGAGCGTTTCGGCGGCGGTATGCAATTTTGCGCTGTCCCGCCCGTTAAGCACGGCTGTAGCGCCTGCCGCCGCCAGTCCGCGCGCCAGCGCAAAGCCAATCCCTTGCGAGGACCCTGTTATCAGCGCGCGCCGCCCGGTCAGATCGAATAATTTCAAGCTCATGCGCGGTGCCCTTCGTTCGAAACCGGTGCTGTCACATGTGTTATGTTATCGATAACATGGCTTGTCAAGGGAACGTGCCGAAACGCGAAGTTACGGCTGGACGGGCGGTAGCGACTCACATATGTTATCGATAACATTTATTCGCGATAAACCGAGGTGGCCAGATGACGAAACCCGAAATTCTTCAAGTCGGCTACTATCCTGAATGGGATCAGGGGCCGCTGGATGCTGCATTCACGATGCACCGATACTTTGAGGCGGATGATAAGGCGGCGTTTCTGGCGCAGGTTGGTCCGGCCGTCAGGGGTATCGCGACACGGGGTGAATTGGGGGCAGATAAATCCATGCTGGATGCGTGCCCCAATCTGGAAGTCGTGTCTGTCTACGGCGTCGGGTATGATGCTGTTGATGTGGCGGCCTGCACGGCGCGGGGCATTCATGTGACCAATACCCCCGATGTGCTGACCAAGGATGTGGCCGACCTTGGCGTTGCGATGATGCTGGCGCAGGCACGCGGTATGATTGGGGCGTCGCAATGGGTGCGCGACGGGTCATGGGAGGCGCAGGGGCTGTACCCGTTGCAGTCCCGTGTCTGGGGCAAGAAGGCCGGGGTTCTGGGCCTTGGCCGTATCGGGTTTGAGGTCGCCAAACGTCTGGCTGGTTTTGATCTGGACATTGCCTATAGCGATGTCACGGCCAAGGATTACGCACCCGATTGGACGTTTATCCCCGATCCGGTTGCGCTGGCCCGTCATGCGGATTTCCTATTTGTGACGCTCGCGGCCTCGGCTGAAACCCGGCATATTGTGAACAAGCCTGTATTGGATGCCTTGGGGCCAGAGGGAATGGTCATCAACGTGTCGCGCGCGTCAAATATCGACGAAGACGCGCTTTTGGACGCTCTGGAAAGTAAGACGGTTGGTGCTGCCGCATTGGATGTGTTTGCGGGTGAGCCTGCGTTGAACCCCCGTTTTCTGGCCTTGGATAATGTGATGGTGCAGCCGCATCACGCCTCTGGCACTTTTGAAACCCGCAAGGCGATGGGCAAGCTGGTGTTTGATAATCTGGCCGCCCATTTTGCGGGCCAGCCGCTTTTGACGCTGGTGAATTGATGAAATCGATTGTCATTCATGGCCCAAAGGATCTGCGTATCGGGGATCAGGAGGTCGGCCCGCCGGAGCCGGGTGAGGTGCAAGTTGCTATGGCCGCCGGGGGAATTTGCGGCTCTGATCTGCATTACTACAATCATGGCGGGTTTGGCGCGATCAAGCTGCGGGAGCCGATGGTTCTGGGTCACGAGGTTGCTGGTTATATCACCGCGCTGGGGCAGGGTGTTGCCGGGTATGAGATTGGTCAGTTGGTTGCGATTTCGCCATCACGTCCCTGTCATGCTTGCAAATTCTGCCTGTTCGGCATGCAGAACCAATGCCTGAACATGCGGTTTTATGGCTCTGCCATGCCGTTCCCGCATATTCAGGGCGCATTTCGGCAGGTGCTGAATGCGGATGCCAGCCAATGTGCGATTGCTGATGGGCTGACTGCGGGCGAGGCGGCGATGGCAGAGCCGCTGGCCGTTTGCCTGCATGCCACGCGCCGTGCCGGAAACATGGTTGGCAAATCTGTTCTGGTCACCGGTTGCGGCCCGATTGGCGTTCTGTCGATCCTTTGTGCGCGCCGCGCGGGTGCGGATTTTATTGTGGCGACCGATCTGTCTGATTTCACGCTGGGCATGGCCCGCGCTGCGGGTGCCAATCTGACCGTCAATATGGGGCAGGAGCCTGATGGATTGGACCAGTTCGCGGCGGAAAAGGGGGTGTTTGACGTCCTGTACGAATGTTCCGGCGCTGCCCCTGCCTTGGCCGCTGGTATCCATGCGATGCGTCCGGGTGGCACGATCGTGCAACTGGGGTTGGGTGGGGATATGACCCTGCCGATGATGGCGATCACGGCCAAGGAATTGTCGCTGAAGGGGTCGTTTCGGTTTCACAAGGAGTTCCATACCGGGGTCAGTCTGATGCAGCAGGGGTTGATCGATGTAAAACCGCTGATCACCCATACGGTTGCTTTGGACGATGCCGTAGCAGGGTTTGAAATTGCGTCGGACCGCATGCAGGCGATGAAGGCTCAGATCAGCTTTGCCTGATCTTTAGCCACTCATAATAGGCGGCGTGGTCTTTTTCGCCGCCATTGTAGTTTTCAACAAGGTCCCGAAAACCAGCGGTGATCTTTTGTGATAATGGCAGGTCGAGGTCAGCGGTCTTGGCCAACGCCAGCGCATTGTCGAGGTCTTTCAGTTGTGCGACGGATCGCCCGCCGGGTGTGAAATCCCCGGTCACCATGCGCGCCCCATGCAGATCAAGGATCCGGCTATCTGCAAAACCGCCGCGCAATGCGTTGCGCAGGGCGGCCGGATCGCAGCCGCCAGCCTGCGCCAGGCGGAACGCCTCTGCTACCGCGCCGATGCTGATCCCGACGATCAATTGATTGGCCAGCTTCGCCACTTGCCCCGCGCCCACATCGCCCAGCAGGGTCGCGTGCCCAAGTTGATCGAATATGGGTTTGGCTTTGGCGAAATCCGCCTGATCACCCCCGACCAGAATGGCGAGCGATCCTGCCTTGGCCCCGACAACCCCGCCCGAGACGGGGGCATCCAGATAGGATAGTCCATGTCCGTTTGCCTGCCCGGCCAGATCCCGATCTGTTTGCGGATCAACCGACCCCATATTCACGATCAGTGCGCCGGGCGGCATGGCGGCACGTGTTGCATCATTCAGAACCTGCCGTGCTGCGGCCCCATCCAGCAGCATCGTGATGATGATCTTGGCGTCTTGCACGGCGGAAACGGGGTCGGGCGCGACGGTGCATGTGTCGGCAAGGGGTGCTGTCTTGTCAGCACTGCGGTTCCAGACGGTGACATCATGAGTGCCAGCCAGACGCCGCGCCATTGGCGCACCCATCAGCCCGGTTCCGAGAAAGGCGATTTTCATCCCTGCGCCCCGATGGCATTGAGCGCCGCCTCGGCCACGGCGATATCCTGGTGTCCTGTGCCTGATCCCACGCCGATCCCGCCAAGCAGATGGCCGGCAACGATAATTGGCAGCCCGCCGGGCAGGCCGGTCACAGCGCCACCGGTTGCTGCAGCGATGGCAGGGCGCACGGCTTCGGGGATTTGTGCTGACGGCGCACCGATAGAGGCCGCTGTCAGCGCCTTGGCCCGGGCCGATTTGCGGCTGAGGAATTTCGCGCCGGTCATGCGAAGCTCTGCAATCAATGCGCCACTTGCATCCACAATGACGATGCATTGCGGTTGGCCCAGATCATCGGCCTTTGCGACGGCTGCCGCCAGCATCTGCATCGCGCCCGCATGGGTCAGCGTCCTGGTATCCTGGGTTGCTTGCATGTCGCCATCCTTTCGGTTTGACGCGTAGAATAGTTAACGATAACATTTTGTATAGGGCGGGAGGCCAACCAGATGTCATTTTTCGAAATCATTGACCCGGTATTTGGACGCTACGTTCTTGGCAATGCGCCGGTCAAGCAACTGGCCACCGGGTTTGACTGGGTCGAAGGGCCGGTTTGGTTTGGCGATGCCAATTGTCTGCTTTTCTCGGACATCCCCAACAACAGGATTATGCGCTGGTCGCCAGATACCGGCGTGTCGACCTATCGCGCGCCGTCGCATTTTGCCAATGGCCAGACCCGTGATCGTGAGGGCCGGTTGATCACTTGCGAACATGGCACACGGCGCGTGACGCGGACGGAGCTGGACGGGCATATCACCGTTATTGCGGATCAGTTTGACGGTAAACCATTGAATTCGCCTAATGATGTTGTGGTCAAATCAGATGGCACAATTTGGTTTTCTGATCCGCATTACGGCATCATGACGAATTATGAGGGGTTCAAGGCTGAACAGGAAAACCCTTGTGTTGTCTATTGCTTTGACCCCAGGGATGACAGCCTGACCCCGATGGTGACCGATATGAATTGCCCGAACGGGCTGGCGTTTTCGGCGGATGAGAGCCAGTTATATGTCGCGGATACGGGCCGCATGTTTGAGGATGATCCGCAACATATGCGGGTCTATCCGGTGGCCGACGACAATAGCGTCGGCGAGGGCGCGCATTTTCACAAGATCGCTCCCGGTGTTTCAGATGGTTTTCGCGTGGATGTGGATGGCAATGTCTGGTCGTCGGCGGCGGATGGCGTGCATTGCATTTCGCCCGAGGGCAAGCTGCTGGGTAAGATCCTTGTGCCGGAACTGGTGTCGAATGTCTGTTTCGGCGGGCGGGCCAAGCATGAGCTTTACATCACGGCCACGACCAGCCTTTATCGCGTGACACTGGTCACAAACGGGTTGCAGACGCCCTAGCTGGCGAACAGCGCTGCCCGGTCGGCGAAGGCTTTGAATTCGATGGCGTTGCCGGACGGGTCGCGCACGAACATGGTAGCCTGTTCGCCCGGTTCGCCGCGCATTCGGTGTTTGGGGCGCATGATCCAGTCGGTGCTGTCATCGGCGCTGAGCCGTGCCGCCAGATCATCGAAAGTGGCCGTATCCAGAACGACCCCGAAATGCGGGATGGGCACGGTATCACCATCGACCGCCCCGGATGCCGTGACCGCATTGTCTGACGGTTGATGCAGATGGGCGGACATCTGGTGCCCAAACAGGCTGAAATCCAGCCATTTGCCAGCGCTTTCACGCCCCGGTTCGCAGCCGAGCTTGCCGATGTAGAAGCGCCGCGTCTCGTCGAGGTCGGTGACAGGGAAGGCGAGGTGGAAAGGATGCATATCTGGGTCCTTCGTCATGGGGTCATGGCATGCGCAACGCGCCATCCAGCCGGATGGTTGTGCCGTTCAGGTAGTCGCATTCGACGATGAACCGTGCCAGCGCTGCGAATTCGGATGGTTCGCCAAGCCGGGCAGGGTAGATGACGTCGGCGGCGAGGCCGTCCATGACCTCTTGCCCCAGGCTTTCCAACATTGGTGTCCGAAAGATGCCCGGTGCAATGGCCATGACCCGGATGCCGTTGCGGGCGAGATCGCGTGCCATGGGGAGTGACAGGCCCGCAATCCCGGCCTTGGAGGCAGCATAGGCTGTCTGACCCTTTTGGCCGTCGAACGCCGCGACTGAGGCGGTGTTGATGATCACGCTGCCTGTGGCCATCCGGGCTGCTGCAAGCCGGGCCACGTTGAATGTGCCGTTGAGATTGATGTTGATGGTCCGGTTGAAGCTGGCTTGAGTATGCGGCCCGTCGCGCCCCAGCGTCTTTTCGGCTGTGGCGATGCCTGCGCAGTTGATCGCTGTATTTAGCCCGCCCATTGCGTCGATGGCGTTGTCGAGGCCCCTGGTGACGCTGTCTTCGTCGGTCACATCAACCTGGGCGAAGTAAGCGCCGATATCTTCGGCATATGTCGCCCCCTTGGGGTTCTGATCAAAGATCGTGACCAGCGCACCGGCATCGATCAGTCCCTTTGCTGCGGCGGCGCCAAGACCTGAGGCGCCGCCGGTGACGATTGCTTTGGTTTGTGTGATGTCCATGACTGCTCCGATCCCATTTGCGCGCAGCCTGTATCAGGCAGGCACAAATGGGAAGGGGGGCAGTATCAATCAGCCCCGCCGCCGATTGTACCGCCCTCATTCGCGATGAACCCGCCGGACCCGATATAATCGAGCGTGTTGCCGTCAGCATCGGTTGTCGACAGGTCCAGCCCTGCAATCCCAGCCAGTTCTTCACCATTGGGTCCGTGGAAGGCCCCGCCGATGTTGGAGTTGGAGGTACAGGTCAGCCCGTCGCTGCAAGAGACCAGTTCCAGTTCCGTGCCGAAGCCGTTGCCGATGATCTGCGCATCAACGACGTCGAATTCAAAGTCCAGCCCGGATTCGTCGAGTGTGACGTTGGTTGTGCCTGAAATCTGTTCGCTGGCGAAATCGGCGATGATTTCAACATCACCTTCAAAGAAAGCCTCGGACACAAAGGATTCACCGCCATTTGTCACCTCTGTGCCAAACCCCGAGATGCCTCCGCTATAGGTCACCTGACCGGTGAGTGCCTGGATCACCTCTGGGTTGGTTTCGAGCCCGACGACGAAGACAGCTTCTGTCTGCTCGCCTTCGTCAGGATATCCAAAGAGTGACCGGACCGTCGAGAAGTCGCCTTCGAAGAAGTTATCGACACTGAGTTCTGATCCGTCCAGCCGTTCACCATTGCCATCCACGAACGCCACGGTCTCGCCGCCGATCGTGGCGGTGAGTGTTTCGTCGTCGATGTCCTCCATGTTGATGGTTTCGGTGGTCACTTCGAGCCGAACCTCACCCGTTTGCGCATCGGTGATGTGGCGGACCATGCGCACGCTGAGCGTTTGGCCATTTGTATCGGTGAGAGCGGAATGTGCGGCAGCAAATCCCAACCCGTTTCCGCCCTGATCGGTGCTTTCGGTGCCGGAAGTGAATGGGTTTTGCGGGGCAACATCGCCCGCCGCGACAGGGTCGTCTGCGCCGCCATTCCCACCGCCGCCGCCATAGCTGCATGCACCAAGCCCGCAAATCAGGCCGCTGAGAAGAATGCTTTTTGAAAAAGTGATCATTTTGTATTTCCTCTGTTGAAAATGCCCTTGCGGCCACCATGGCCGGGGATTTCAGAGGGAATACGCACCGGGGTTTCGTTCTATTCCCGGCCAGTTCGATTTTTTTTTCGTAAGTGGGTGGTTATAGGCCAAGGCAAGCCGCCTGATCGTTATGATCTGATCAGGCGGTTCGCTATGTTTTCGTCTTTAGAACCAGAGCGTTACACCCAGGTCGGCGCCATAGGATTCGAAATTATCCTGCCCAATCCCGTCGCTGAACACCATCGCCGAAACCGACCATGCATCGCCCCGGAACAGTTCGACCCCCAGATCAAGCCGACCGCGCAGGTCATCTGGTACTTCCTCGCCCGCCGCGTCGCCAAATCCGATGATCGCGCTGGCCCCGAGGATGACGTTTCCGTCAGAGTTGCCCATGGTGATCGGGATCAGCCATGTCCCGCCCAGATCTGCCTGCCCGTAACGGATCGTCTTTTCCTCGACCGGGACGGCGTTGAGCGTGTAGGCGTCCATCTTGTCCTCGAACCAGCCGACCGACGCATGTGGGATGATCAGATGCCCGTTATCCAATTGTGTTTGTTTGGACACCTGCGCTGCGGCCAGCCAGCGTGTGCTGTCGACATCATCGACCCGGTCACCGCTACCGCTGACATCTGTTGATGATTTCCCACCCAGAAGCCTGGCGTCAAAGGCCAGGTCGCCGCTGATATAGATCGCATAGGCCCCGGCCATGAAGCCCGTTGCGTCAAAGCTGGTGCCGCTGGGCCCGTCCTGATAAGCAAAGTCACTTTGCAGCATGACCCCAAAAATGCTGGTATCCGTGAAATAAAGATCGCCGCCAACCGTGGCGATCCCTTGGTCCAGTTCGGCCCCGTCCAGTTCAGACTGCCGTGCAGATAATGTCACCCAAAGCGGGCCAGAGAAACCTTCGGTATCCGCAACACCGCCCGCCTGACTGGCATAGATGCCATAGCTTTGCGCGCTGCGCCGGTTTTGCAGATCGGGCTGGTTGGACAGGATCGCCGCTGCGCGCCCGCCCAGAAAACAGTTATTGGCCCCATCGGCCAGTTCTGTCGGTTCACCGATAATGACCGGCCCTTCGCCTTCGGGATCGTCAGGGTCGCGAGGGTCATTGACGGGTGTAATGGTCTGGCAGGCGTCTTGCGCCATGGTCGTTGACGGTGTCCAGATGCCAAGGACAAGTGATGTTGCGATTATGCTTTTTAGAAATGATGACATGATATTCCCCATAATTGTGGTGGGGAGATTGTTTCGCAAAAACGGACAAAGATCAATTTGTGCTTTTGGTAAGCAAAGGCATAGCGACAATTCGGTAACCCTGTACGCGGGCTGACTAGGTTGCTTTTTCAGCAGCTTTCACCTGATCCCACAGCCCGTCCATCTCAGCCAAATCGCTGTCAGCGGGTGTTTTACCCTTGGCGGCGAGCGCGTCTTCGACCGCGTTGAATCGGCGGGTGAATTTCGCGTTGGTGCCGCGCAATGCCGCTTCGGGATCGATGTCCAGATGCCGGGCGAGGTTGGCCACCACAAAAAGCAGATCGCCGAATTCCTCCTCAACCTCTGTCTGGGTCATGGTGTCGCGCGCTTCGACCAGTTCGCCCGCTTCTTCGACGATCTTGTCGATCACGTTGCTGGTGTCCGGCCAGTCAAAACCAACCCGCGCTGCCCGTTTTTGCAATTTGACCGCCCGTGTCAGGGCAGGGAGGCCGGCAGCTACCCCATCAAGTGCCCGGGTCTGCGCCTTGCCCGCCCGTTCGGCCGCTTTGATCTTTTCCCAGTCGGCGGTTTGTTGTTCGGCGGATTTATTGCGCGATTCGTCGCCAAAGACATGCGGGTGACGCGCGACCATCTTATCCGCGATGGCCTTGACCACGCTGTCAAAGGTGAAATGTCCGGCTTCCGACCCCATTTGGGTGTGATAGACCGTCTGTAACAACAGATCGCCCAGTTCCCCCTCAAGCTCGCCCCAGTCACTGCGGGCGATGGCGTCGGCCACTTCATATGCCTCTTCGATTGTGTAGGGGGCGATAGAGTTGAAATCCTGTTCGATATCCCATGGGCAGCCGGTATCAGGATCGCGCAGCCGCCGCATGATTTCCAGCAAGCGCGGCATGCCGCCATTTGGGTCGTGGATCAGGGGATCGTCGTTCATGGTGCCTCGCCTTGGTTTTGCGCACGCTAGCGAAACCGGCAGGCGGGGCCAAGGGTTGGGGAATTGTTGAGGCAAGTTGCTTGGCCCATTGCGTAATTTCGCAAGTTGCGGTCAAGTGGCGCTGTTATCATTTGTCCCAGGAGCGCCCCGATGCCTGTCATCAACCGTATTGCCGATTTTGCCGAGGAGATGACCGCCTGGCGTCGCCATTTGCATGCGCATCCTGAGTTGCAGTTTGAATGCCATCAAACGGCGGCATTTGTGGTCGAACAGTTGCGCGCCTTTGGCGTCGATGAGATTCACGAGGGGATCGCGACCACAGGTGTCATTGCCATCATCGAGGGCAGGGGTGCAGGCCCCACGATTGGTTTGCGTGCGGATATGGATGCGTTGCCGATTATGGAGCAGACGGGTGTTGAACATGCCTCGACCATTCCGGGCCGCATGCATGCCTGTGGCCATGACGGCCACACGACGATGCTGTTGGGTGCGGCCAAATACTTGGCCGAGACCCGGAATTTTGCGGGCCGCGTCGCATTGATTTTTCAACCCGCCGAAGAGGGCGGTGGCGGGGCTGAGGTGATGGTCAAGGAGGGCGTGCTGGACCGTTTCGAGATTGCCGAGGTGTATGCGCTGCATAATGCGCCCGGTGTGCCTGTCGGGTCGTTTTACACCACGCCCGGCCCAATCATGGCGGCGGTCGATACGTTTCATATTGATATCACCGGGCGCGGTGGCCACGGTGCCATGCCGCATGAAACCGCGGACCCGATTGTGGCTGCCGTGGGGATGGTAAATGCGATCCAGACCATCGTCAGCCGCAACCATTATGCGCAGGATGATCTGGTGGTCTCTGTGACCCAGATCCATACCGGCACGGCCGACAATATTGTGCCTGACACGGCCTATGTGAATGGCACGGTCCGCACCTTCAAGCGCGAAGTGCAGGGCATGGTCATGGCCCGGTTGGAGCAGATCGTGGAGGGGCATTCCGCCGCATATGGTGTGGAGGCAGAATTGCGTTACGAGGTGGGGTATCCCGCAACGGTGAATGATGCTGATCGCACCGCCTTTGCCGCCGACGTGGCCCGCGAGATTTCAGCTGACGTCACCGATGATGCGGGGCGTGAGATGGGTGCAGAGGATTTCGCCTATATGCTGGAAAAGCGCCCCGGGTCTTATCTTTTTGTGGGCAATGGCAATACGGCGGGCCTGCATCATCCCGGATTTGATTTTGATGACGAGGCGGCCCCTGCGGGCGCGTCGTTCTTTGCGCGTTTGGTCGAACGGGCTTTACCAGTGGCGTGATCAGATTTCCGGAGATTTAGATGCCTCCGGCGGGAGTATTTTGGGCAAAATGATGAGGGTCGATTATGACATTGGATAAAGCGCGCGAAGTTGTTGATACCGCGTTTACCCGGCAGGATCGGCGCGGCTTGTCATATGAAAACGCCTTTGGCGGGGCGACATCATTCATGCGCCGCACCTATACCAAGGACTTGACCGGCTTTGATTTGGCGGTAACTGGCGTGCCGTTTGATCAGGCGGTGACCCATAGGCCGGGCACCCGGTTTGGTCCGCGTGCCATCCGCGAGGCATCGACATTGCAGACCTTTGATCCGCCATATGGCTGGGATGGGTTTGATCCGCTGGGTGAATTTGCTATCGCCGATTATGGCGATATGCCGTTTGATTACGCTGATGTGCCGGGCGTGCCGGGGCTGTTGCAGGCGCATATTGCCGGGATGTTGGCGCAGGGTTGCGGGACGATCACCCTTGGCGGTGATCATTTCATCACCTTGCCGATCCTGCGTGCTTATGCCGAGAAATATGGCCCCTTGTCGGTGGTGCAGTTTGATGCCCATTCGGACCTGTGGCCAGATCAGGACATGGCCCGGATCGATCATGGCACGATGATGTATAAGGCGGTGAAGCTGGGCATTGTTGATGTGACACGGTCGGTTCAGATCGGTATTCGTACCGAATGCGAGGATTATCTGGGCATGCCCTATATCGATGCCCGGACCTGCCATGAAAAGGGGTCCGTTTGGGTGGCCGCGCAGATTAAGGACCGGGTGGGCGATCATCCGACCTATGTGACCTTTGACATTGATGCGCTGGACCCGGCCTTTGCCCCCGGAACCGGCACGCCTGTTTGGGGTGGGCTGGCGTCGTGGCAAGCGGCGGCGATGCTGCGTGATCTGGCCGGAATCAATATGGTGGGCGGTGATGTGGTCGAGGTGTCGCCGCCTTATGATACAACCGGAGCCACGGCGATTGCCGGCGCACATGTGGCGATGGAGCTTTGCTGCCTTGCGCTGTGGAACAAGAGGAAGACGTGATGCCGAATATGCCAATCAGCGGGAATGATCTGGCCCGGTTTTCCGGCCCGCAAAGTTTCATGCGTTTGCCGGAGGTTGCGTCGGCGGAAGGCCTTGATGTTGGCTTTATCGGTATTCCGATGGATATCGGAACCTCCTGGCGGTCGGGCACCCGGATGGGGCCGAAACAGCTGCGCGAACAATCGGCGATGATCCGCCCTTACAATATCCAAACCGGTGCTGCCCCGTTTGATGCGTTGCAATGTGCTGATCTGGGTGATGTCCCGATCAATACGTTTTCATTGAGCGACAGTATCCGTATTATTACAGATACTTATGCCGCACATTTGAAGCATGATTTCATCCCGATGACGCTGGGCGGGGATCATACGCTGACCTTGCCGGTGCTGCGTGCGGTGGCGGCGAAACATGGGCCCTTGGCACTGGTCCATATCGATGCCCATGCGGATGTGAATGACGAGATGTTTGGCGAGCGTGAGACACATGGCACTGTGTTTCGCCGGGCATATGAGGAAGGCATCATTACTGCGAACAAGGTGTTCCAGATCGGTTTGCGGGGTACAGGCTATACGGCGGATGATTTTACCGAGGCTGCCGGTTGGGGGTTCAATCAATACCTCGCGCCGGAGCTTTGGCATAAGTCGCTGACCCCTTTGGCCGCTGATATAAAAGCGAAAATCGGTGATCAGCCTTGCTATATCACTTATGATATCGACAGCCTTGATCCGGCCTATGCCCCCGGTACGGGCACGCCCGAAATCGGTGGCCTGACCACGCCGCAGGCAATGGAATTGATCCGGGGGTTGCGGGGGTTGAATATTGTTGGCTGCGATCTGGTTGAGGTGTCGCCGCCTTATGATCCATCGGGGAACACGGCCCTGACGGGCGCAAATCTGATGTTCGAGATGCTGTCGATCCTGCCGGATGTGCCATATCGGTAGGTAGGCAAAGCGCGCCCTTGTCCCAGTATCGCAGCTGATGCAGACTGTAGGCGGGGGTATGTGTCATGGCATCCAAGACCGTAAATTCCACGCAACATAGCAAACTGACGCGCAAGCAGCCTGGCAGGCCCGTGGTCAACAAGGTGACTGCCTATGACATCACCGCCTCGTTAAAAGCCGGGTTTTCCGATTTTCTAGCGCGCCCGATCATGAGCGGTTTTTTCGGCCTGTTTTATGCGCTGTTCGGCATCCTGTTTGTCTGGTGCCTGTTCGGGATCGGCGAGATTTGGATGGTTATTCCCGCAGCTATCGCATTTCCGCTGGTCGCGCCATTTGCGGCCGCCGGACTTTATGAGATGTCGCGGCGTTTGCAGAATGCGGAGAGCTTCGGCTGGTCGGACATCCTGACCGTCATGGCCCATCAGCGCAAGCGCGAGATGGGCTGGATGGCCTTTGTTACTCTGTTCATTTTGTGGGTGTGGTTCTACCAGTTTCGGACGGTGCTGGTGGTCGTGCTGCAGAATGCGTCTTTTTCGGATCTCGAAGGGTTTGTGAACACTGTGTTCTTCACAGCAGAGGGCTGGACCTTTCTTGTGATTGGTACCTGCGTTGGGGCGTTTTTGTCGGCTGTCCTTTTCTCTGTGACTGTTGTCGCCATGCCCATGTTGCTTGACCGGGATATCGATTTCATCACGGCCATGTTGACGTCCCTGCGCGTGGTTCAGGAGAATCCGGCGGTCATGCTGGGTTGGGCGGCGATTATCACGGTCACTATGCTGTTGTCGCTTGCGCCAGCGTTTCTGGGCCTGATCTTTACGCTGCCGATTCTGGGTCACACGACATGGCATCTTTATCAGCGGGCTGTGTTGCCAACGGAAGGGTGAGGTCCGTCGGCGCTGGTTGCGTCACTTGACCACCGGCACTACCGCTCTGTCAGGTAATCCGCCGACACGTAGCCTGTGACGCCGGGATTGTCGGCCAATGACACATCGCACCAGAGTTGACCGACTTCGGTCACACATGTCCGCCGGTTGAGAACTGTCCCATCGGGCAGCCCCATAATGATGTTGAACCCAAGCCCAGGTCCGGACCGCAGCTTTAGCAATTCGTCCGGCCCTGTGCCGGTGACGGTGACCCGGTCCCCGCCAAGCGTGGCGCAACCAGCGACCAGTGTCAGGGCGATCAGGGTGTAAAGGGTAGGGCGCTGCATGATATGACCTTTTTTGTTTTCCCTTGGATAACTTGCGCATCCGCCAATGCCCAGTCTGTTTTTGTTGCTGGTGCTATGTGGGTCGGATAGGGCTGGCAGCTCCAGCTCAGAATGCGTAAACCTCCCTTAAGTTGAACCCACCTGACCGAGGGCTTGTTGATCCATGCGCTTTCTGGCTTTGCTTTTTCTATTGATCCTTGCGCTGATGGCCTATGTCCGCCTTGCCCCGACAAGCAAGGTGCGATGGCACGCTTTGCCTGATGTGACTGAACCGGGGGATGTGTCCGAACCGGGTGGTTTTCTGGCGGTACGCCGTGTGACTGCCCCTGCGGCAGAGGTCCTTTCGGCGATTGAACAACGCGCGCTGGCCACACCTCGCACGACGCTGCTAAAAGGCAGCGTGGCCGAAGGGATGATGACCTTTCAAACCCGGTCGCTGGTTATGGGGTTTCCTGATCACACAACCGTCGCGGTCAAAGGGGATTTGCTGGTGATCCATGGCCGCTTGCGCTTTGGCAAGTCGGATTTGGGGGTCAATCGGGGCCGCGTTGCCGATTGGTTGGAAACGCTTGGCCCCTTGACCGTGCCGCTTTGATCGGCCAAGCGGGGGCTTATGATCGCGTCCGAAAGAATTGAACAAATCATCGACCGCTTCCAGTTTCTGGAAGCAAAGATGGCTGATGGGGCCGCAGGCAGTGAAATCGCGCAACTGGGCCGTGAATATGCCGAGCTGCGCCCAGTGGTTGAAACTGTCACAGCCTATAAGGATCTGGTGTCGCAGATTGCCGATGCCGAGGCGATGCTGGCCGACCCCGAAATGAAAGAACTGGCCGAGGCCGAGCTGCCGGAACTGAAGGCGGCATTGGCTGCGTCAGAGGACGAGGTGCAGCTTGCCTTGCTGCCCAAGGATGCCGCCGATGGCAGGCCTGCCTTGTTGGAAATCCGTCCCGGTACGGGCGGCGATGAGGCGTCACTATTCGCCGCCGATCTGCTGCGCATGTATCAGCGCTATGCCGAGGGGCAGGGCTGGAAGTTTGAAATCCTGGAGGAAAGCCATACCGAGCTGGGTGGCATCAAGGAAGTTGTTGCCCGGATTGCCGGTGATGGTGTTTTTGCCAAGATGAAGTACGAAAGCGGTGTGCATCGGGTGCAGCGTGTCCCCGAGACCGAAAGCGGGGGCCGTATTCATACGTCTGCTGCGACCGTTGCCGTGCTGCCCGAGGCCGAGGATGTGGATATTGAGATCAACCCCGGCGATCTGCGGATTGATACCATGCGTGCGTCGGGATCAGGTGGTCAGCATGTCAACACAACCGATAGCGCGGTGCGTATCCTACATGAACCCACGGGCATCATTGTTGTCAGTTCCGAAAAATCCCAACACCGCAATCGTGACATAGCGATGCAGGTCCTTAAGACCCGGTTGTTTGATCTGGAACGTCAGCGGGTCGACAGCGAACGGTCGGCGGACCGCAAATCACAAGTTGGATCCGGGGATCGGTCCGAGCGCATCCGCACCTATAATTTCCCGCAAGGCCGGATGACGGATCACCGCATCAACCTGACCCTGTATAGTCTGGCGCAGGTGATGCAGGGCGATCTGGAAGAGATCATCACTGCCCTGCAGGCGGATGCGCAGGCGACGTCACTGGCCGAGATGGGCGCATGAGTGATCCGCTGACAGGCAGCCAGGCGCTGCTTGCAGCGACCAGAATACTGACCGAGGCAGGCGTACCGGACGCCGCGCGTGATGCCCGCAAACTGTTTGCCTATGCCTCGGGCGTCGAGGCATGGCGGCTGAGCCTGACCTTGCCAGAACCTGTGCCATCGGATGTACAGGGCCGCTTTGATGCGTTGATCGTGCGCAGGGCGGACCGCGAGCCGGTATCGCATCTGATTGGCACAAGGGAGTTTTACGGCCGGGTTTTTGAGGTCTCGCCCGATGTGCTGGACCCGCGCCCGGAGACAGAAACATTGATCGAGACGGCTTTGCGCACGAATTTCAGTCGCGTACTGGATTTGGGCACCGGGTCGGGCTGTATTGTAGTCACTTTGTTGGCCGAGATGCCGCAAGCCGTTGGGGTGGGCGGTGATCTGTCTGCGCCCGCGCTGGACGTCGCGGCGCGCAATGCTGAACGCCATGGCGTCAGTGACCGGGTCAGTTTTGTCCAGAGCGATTGGATGAATGCCATTCCGCAGCCCTTTGACCTGATCGTGTCAAACCCGCCCTACATCGCGGCCTCGGAAATGGATGATCTATCCCCGGAGGTGCAAAAATGGGAGCCGCGCATGGCCTTGACGGATGAAGCTGATGGTCTGTCTGCATATCGCGCGATTATTGCCCATGCTGTCCCGGCATTGATCCCCGGCGGCACGTTGATGGTGGAAATCGGTCCGACGCAGGGTGCCGCTGTGTCACGTTTGATGCGCGATGTGGATTTGCGCAACGTGTCGGTAGTGCCCGATCTGGATGGCCGTGATCGCGTTGTGCAGGGCCAAATGGTTGGATTTGCGACCTCAACACGCCGATAAGTGCCGAAAACCTGCATTTTCACGAATTTGTACTTGTCTTGTCCCCGTCTGCATGTTTATTCAAAGATATCAGCGGGACAGAGTCCGGAATTGGACCTCCTGCAGATCAGTCGCCAAACATCGCAAGGCCACAGATATAAGACGCGGACATGCCGCGACGCGCGGCCAGCGTAATGACAGCCAAAGGCTTGAAAGCACATCAATGAGATCATCGAAGTCACGGTCGCGGAATAAGAACCGCAACAACCGTCCCTCGGGCGGGAATATCATCAACCGGGTGTTTGACAGCCAGGGACCTGATGGCAAAGTACGCGGCACGCCGCAGCAGATCATTGAGAAGTACAATCAACTGCATCGCGATGCTGTTTTGTCCGGTGATCGCGTTGATGCCGAAAATTTTGCCCAGCATGCCGAGCATTATACGAGATTGCTTGCTGAAGCGCAGCGCGAGGTTGAGGCCAAGCGTGAAGAGCAGGAAGAACAGAACCGTCAGCGTCAGGCCGAACGTGATCGTGAGCGCAATGAACGCATGAAGGCACAAGAGGCTGCTGCGAATGAGCAGCCCCCGGTTCAGCCGGGAACTGACCAGCCTGATGTTGTGATGCCCGAAGGTCAGGATAGTGGCCTTGTTGAAACCCCGGAGGAAAAGCCAAAACGCCCGCGCAAACCGCGCGCCCCGCGTAAGCCACGCCAGCAAGACCCCGATAGTGGCGGCGGCGGTGCCGCCCCGGATGGGGGTAGCGCGCCAGAGGCGGCAGAGTGATGGATGAGCCCTCCGATTTTCGGGGGGCTTTGTTTTTGGAGGGTGCTGCGATCCGCAGGGTTGTTGTGGTTGGGGCGAACGGGGCGGGCAAGACCTGGCTTGCGACCCGATTGGCCGACCGTATTGAGGCGGCGCTGATCCACAAGGATGCATTGGCCCTGACCACCGGTTGGCGGCAACGTCCGCGCGCGGAGGTGCAGGCTGGCATCGCGGCAAGGATCAAGGCGGATGACTGGGTGTTGGAAGGTGGGCCGTCAATCCTGACCGAGGCCGTTTTGGACCGGGCTGATCTGGTCATCTGGCTTGATATTCCGGCCCGCTTGCGGGTCTGGCGTATTTTGTGGCGCAGTCTGCGCTATGCGGGGCGGGTTCGGCCAGAGTTGCCGCAGGGCAATCGTGACTGTCCGGGGCTGCGCCAATGGCGATTTGCCCGGCGCGCCTTGTTGTCAGGCGATCGGTTTGGCGCGGCTATTGAGCAGGCATTGCGTGGATCATCTGTTCCTGTAATGCGTCTGTGCAGCCGTGATGCGGTGGTGAACTGGCTTACCTGTCCCGGGCTTGACCCGGGACCTCACCCTTTGCCGTGACCACGAGGTCCCGGATCAGGTCCGGGACGGGTTATCCGAGGCTGCGGGCGAGGGCGCAGAACGCCTCCAGCCCGACTTGTTCGGCCCGGTCGGTGGGTTTGATACCTGCGGCGATCAGGTGATCTTCGATATCCGGGCTGACGGATTTGAGTGCAGACCGCAGCATCTTGCGCCGCTGGTTGAAAGCGGCGGCGACCACTTGATTTAGCACGCCCGGATCGGCTGGATATCGGGGTGCGGGTAGGGCGGTCAGGTGAACCACGGCGGAGTTCACTTTGGGGGGTGGGCTAAATGCCTCGGGCGGCAGTTCCATCACGATCTGCGGGTCGCTGCGCCATTGCGCCAGCAGCGCCAGCCGCCCATAGGCCTTGCTGCCCGGTGTTGCGACGATCCGCTGCGCCACCTCGCGCTGGAACATCAATGTCAGGCTATCCCAGAAAGGTGGCCATTCGGGTGGCGTCAACCAGCGTACCAGCAATTCGGTGCCCACATTATAGGGTAGGTTGGCCGCGACCTTGATCGGGGTTTGTAGATGGTCCAGCGGGTTGACCTCTAGCGCGTCGCCATTGATGGTCTGTAACCGCCCTGGATAAACTTCACTGATATCGGCGAGGGCTGGCATGCAGCGCGGGTCTTTTTCGATGGCCAGCACCCGCCGCGCCCCTTCGGCCAGCAATCCGCGTGTGAGCCCGCCGGGGCCGGGCCCGATTTCGAGGATGTCCGCCCCGCTCAGATCACCGGCCAGCCGTGCGATTTTTGCGGTCAGGTTCAGATCCAGCAGGAAGTTTTGGCCCAGTGATTTCTTGGCCGCCAGATCATGTTTGGCAATGACCTCTCGCAAGGGGGGCAGGGTGTCGATCCCGCTCATCCCCGGGCCTTTGCCATATCTGCCGCCATACGGATTGCTGCGATCATGGATGTCGCATCGGCCTTTCCTTGGCCCGCGATGTCAAATGCGGTGCCGTGATCGGGTGAGGTGCGGATGAAGGGCAGGCCCAGCGTCACGTTCACGCCGCCCGAAAAATCCAGCGTCTTGATCGGGATTAGCGCTTGGTCGTGATACATGCAGATTGCGACGTCATAGCGTGCGCGCGCACCGGCGTGGAACATCGTATCCGCCGAAAGTGGCCCGGCGATATCCAACCCTTGGGCACGCAGCGCATCCAGTACAGGCGTGATCATCTCGATCTCTTCGCTGCCCATCTTGCCGTCTTCGCCCGCGTGTGGGTTCAGGCCAGCCACGGCGATGCGTGGTGTCTTGATTCCGAAATCGCGCCGCAGCCCGGCATGGGTGATCAGGATTGTGTCGGTCAGCAAGCTTGCGGTGAGTTTTTCTGCAACGTCAGATAGCGGGATGTGGATTGTCGTTGGCACCACGCGCAGGGCGTCACAGGCCAACATCATCACGACCTGATCGGTTCCCGCCAGTGCAGCCAGATATTCGGTATGGCCCGGATAAGGAAAATCGGCCCCGTCAATCAGCGCGGCCTTGTGAATGGGCGCTGTGCAGAGCGCACTGGCGGTGCCGTCTTTGACCAGTTCAACGCAGGTGGCGATGGCATCAATCACCCCTTGCGCATGTGCTGGATTGGCCTGTCCTGCGACTGCTGGCCCGCCAAAGTCCCGTGCCAGCACGTTGAAATGGCCTGCCTTGAGATCGCCGCCGTTGGTGACATGGGTCGGCGTCCCATCGGGCAGATGGGCTGGATCACCGATCCAGAGCAGGGGGATGGTGTCCTTGATCGCGGCCCAGGCCGTGACAGCAATCTCCGGCCCGATGCCAGCCGGTTCGCCGCAGCTGATGGCGACGGGTTTCATCGGTTGGTGATCACCGCCCCGGCACGCAGATCAGATAAAAGCGCCTCTGCCATTCCGGCCAGCCGCTGACCACGGATCTGGTTGCGCACAGCGTCCGGGTCGGTTTCGCCTTGTCCGACGGTGGTGCGGCTGCACAGCATCAGGAAGACCAGCGTTTGTCCGTTATTCCGCGTCAGGTTGGTAGACACTTCGCCGGGATCGAGCCGGGCCAGTTCGAGCGCCACATCGCTTGGGATTTCGGACGGTGCCAGATCATTGCGGTCCAAGGCTTCGGGTGGTTGGTTGCGCGCGACACCGTAAAGGTCATCGCATGTATCGACTGATCCCGCGACGTTTGCGGCTGTCTGCAAACCGGCCTCACTGCGCCCACCTGGGATGTAATAGGCGGCGTAGTCGATGCTGGCGGGGGGGGCGACGGATCGCGCCACTTCACGCACGCCGCGCATCTGGAACAGGGCAACACCATTGGTGATGTTGAGCGGATCGGTCACCTCACCAGGGCTTAGATCAAGCAAAAGCCCCTGAATTTGCGGCGGGTAGTTTGTGATCGGCAGCCATGGCAAGCGCCCGCCCTGGGTGCGGGTGGGCAGGGCGGAGTATTCGCGTGCGGCATTTTCAAATGCGCCAAAGGATGTGATCCGCGCAATCCGGTCGGCGGTGGCCTGCGCCTGACGTGCCCGGTTTGGCGGGGCAGGGATGATGATCTCGGACAATAGCACCTCAACCCCCGTGGCGCGGTTGCCTTGTTGCGCAATGGCCCGTTCGATATCGGCGTCAGTGATCACCACCTGCCGGCCGAAGCGTGACCGGATGTAGTCGCGCCAGCTGACGCCAACCTGGACAAAATCACGGAGCGTTTCGGGTGCGACACCGTTTTGCTGCAGCACTTGGGTAAACTGAGCCAGATCAAGATTGGCGCGACCTGCGAATTCCTCTAGCGCGGTGTTAAGCGCCTCTTCGGACAAGGTCAGGTCGAACCGGGCGAGTTCCTGCTGCTTTAGCCGGTCTTCGATCAAGCCGTCACGCGCCTGTTTGTCGATATCGCCGGTGGTGCGGAACAGGGTGAGCAGGCGCTTGCGCTGATCCAGTTCATATTGCGTGATCACGCTGTCATTGACCGTGATGACGGGCGCAAACTGCCCTTGGGCCATCACCGCCCCATTGACGAAAAAGCTGAGCATCAGAGCCAGAATTGTGGCCAGTGAAAGACGTGCGCGCATGCGATTCCTCATCATCGTTCAGTTGTTACAGCTTGCGGCGGGGCCGCCCCGGGATCGCCCTGCGGAGAACCCGTTGATTGATCCGCTGATGCCGTAACTTGTTGTCGGATCAATCGTACTGGAAGACGTGTACCTGCGCGAGACGGAAACGTCGATGGTCACGCATTCGTTCCGCCATTCCAGGCCCAGACCTGCCCGAACAGGGCTGTCAGCGGCCACATCATAACGTGCTTCCATCCCCAATGACCACGCCTCGTTGAGCTGGAAATCACCGTCAAAGCTCCATTCCGAGAGCGATTCTGGTTGATTTTCTGCGACGTCGTCCGATTGCCAAATATAGGCCGCTGACAGCGAGATGTCGTTGTTTTGCCAGCGCAGCAAGCCCGCAGCACGGTTGACTTCGAACTGATCGTCAAACAAGGCCCGACCATCAAGCACAAAGCCGTCGGGTATCCGCAACTGCCCGGCGATCAGCCAATCGGATTGTTCACCGTCCAGCCCGGATGATGGTGTAAATCTGGTATCGGCGTCTTGCCGGTAGATTCGTCCGAATGACAGGGTTGAATCGGTGCCGCTGCTGCCGATCCGCGTCCATGTGACGCCCCATGCCGCACGCGTGCCGGTTTCGACCGCATCATCGCCGGAAAACCGCGACAGGCTGAATAGATTGCCCTGATCAAGTTCATTGCGGGTGCTGTCCTCGATCGGGGGCGTGCCGCCAAGTGCGCGTGATGACGCAATCTGGATGGTCGGTTCGATTAAATGGGATGTTCCGGTGTCCGTTGTCATTGCCCATGGCCAGCGCAATGTGACCGCAGCTTCGGGCACGACCCGCAAGTCCCGTTGCGCAAATGCCTGATCATCGCGGACGTCATAAATATCTGCGCGCAGCCCTGTTTGGGTGGTCACAACGATGCCATCGCTGGTGATCCAGTTGCGTTGCCACATGCCCGATGCCCCGGCGCGGGTGACATCGCGCCCTGTATCCCCGTCCTGATTGCTGTAGCGATAGGCCGTGTCCAGATCACCCTTGTAGCTGAGTGTTCCGCCAAAGCCCGGATTGATCCGCCCGTCATAAGACAGCTCTGCCACGATTGGCGGCAGTGATGCGTTGGATTCGTCGTCACGCAGCGTCTGGTAATAGGTCAGGTTGGCCTGGGTCATTGTCGTGTCTGTCACCCGCAGCATGTTAATTGCGCTGTCCAGCCTGTCTTTGTCCGAATAGTCGTAATCCAGCAGGTAGGCGGGGTCGCTTGTCGCCTCGATATCAAAGCGCAACTGATAGCTATTTGCGAAATCAAAGTTGCCGTTGACGAACAGGTAGGATCGATTGTCCTCGATCAGCGTGTCGTCGGTGGCGGCGCCTTGGACGCGCAGATCCCCGTTGGCAAATGCCTGTCGATAGATCAGTTCCAATGTCCGTGTTTCGGGAGACAGATAAGGGGTGAGTGTTACGTCGGCATGATCCCCCAGCGGAATGAAATAGGGCAGCTTTACCCCAGAGCCCAATTGGCTGGTGTTTCGCTGTTTTGGGATCAGCAGACCGGCTGACCGCCGCAGTGTCGGGTCGGGCAGGCGCATACGTGGGATCCAAAAAACCGGGATGTCCCGGATCAAAAAGGTGGCGTTTTCAAAATAGAGTTGTTTTTCAAGTTGATCATGGACAACCCGTTCTGCCCGAATGCTCCAGAGCGGAGCTTGCCCATTACAGACGTTACATGAAGACGCTGTGGTCCGATAAAGTTGGGTATATCGACCTTCCTGCCGGTTAATCTGGTTGGCGGCGACCTGTAGCTGTTGCGCGAGGACAAGCCGCGCGCTTTGCAGAATGCCGTTTTGCAATTGCGGGTCTAATGAGGCCGTGTCTGCCGTCAGGATCGTGCCGTCGGCAGCCTGAATCACAATTGGCCCGGTGATCGTCAGCCGGTCACTGGCTTGATCATAGGTGATCTGTGACGCCCGCAAGCTGCTGCCTTGGTAGAACACTTCGATATTGCCATTGGCGATTAGTTGTCTGTCTTCATTGATCGTCACATTGTCCGCGACCAATGAGGCCGCCCCTTGCGACAGCGCGAGGCTGGGCAGCAAAAGCATGAGAAGAAGGGCCAGAATTCGCATCAGCCGTCCTCGTTATGCAGCAGGAAACCCAGCGACAGGCCTATCGCTGCAAAGGGTGGTGCCCAAGCGGCCAATATTGCCGGAAGCTGCCCATTTTCGCCCAGAACCAGTGCGAAGTTCCGAATGAAGTAGATGATGAAGGCCAGCATGATCGCTGAGATCACCATCAACCCTGTCCGCCCGCCGCGCTGGTGGCGTAGCGTAAAGCTGGCGGCGATCATCACCATAGAGACCAGAAAGATCGGCAAGGCCAGTTCTGTATGGAACCACACAAGATGCCGTTGCGCCGAAAATCCAGCCGTGCGCAGCCGGTCGATAAAAGCGGGCAATTCCCAGATGGGGATGGATGATGGGGTGCCGAAACTGTTGCGGATCTGATCGGCCGTCAGGGTCGATGGGATCTGCATGCTGTCATGCAGGGTCGCGGCCGCCTCTGGCGTTGTTTCATCGACCAAGTTCCATTTTTTGGCCTTGCTGATGTTCCAGGCGCCATCCACCAGAACGGCACTGTCCGCATCCACCCTCTCTGCCGGGCCACCGTCAGGTCCAAAGGTGATGAAGGTAACACGCGTCAGTTCCGTCCCATCAAGATTGGCGCTTTGCGCGCGGATCACGGTTTGACTTTCCGGCGTGCCCTGTCGCAGCCAAAGCCCTGAATCCGCAATAGACAAAACAGAGCTTTCACCGCGCAAGGCGTTGCTGCGCGCCTCAAACTGTTTGGAAGTGCCAGCCACGACGGGGTTGAAGATGGCCACGGCAAGAACGCCGATCATCAGCGCAACCCCAAGTGGTGCAAGCAGGGCGCGCAAGGCCGATCGGCCAGACGCACGGGTGACAACCATTTCGGATGATCGCGCCAATCCCAGAAACAGCGCGATGGCAGACAGGATCATGATCAGCGGCATGATCCGATAAAGCGCCTCTGGCACGTTGAGCATGGTCAATGACAGGATATCCACAAAACCTGCATCGACCCGGGCAAAGCGCCGCAATTGATCGACCAGGTCAAGAAAGACCATGATCAGTAGAAAAACGGCAAAGATCCCCAGAAAGATCATCAGAAAGCGGCGGGCGAAGTAACGGTGCAGGATCATGTTGGTACCGGGTCCTTGATCCTGCGTTTGAACAGATAAGGCCGTCCCGCCAGAAACAGCAGGCACCAGACAATGAAAAACCCGGCCAAACTGGGCAGATAGGTTGCAAACCATAGTTCTGCATTTGACCGTGCCATGTTCAACCCAGCCGTTTCCATCGCCTTGACCACGACAATCAGCAAAATGGCCGCAACGATTTGCCGCCAGACCCCGAACCGGCTGTAGCCACCAACAAGCAAGGTGGCAAAGCCCAGAAGAGCGGCAACCGTGCCAAGGATGGATTGGCTGAACCGGTCATGGGCGCGTGATTTCAGCCTTGCCTCTGAACGGCGCGTTTCTGCCATCAGCTCTGGTGTCGGGTTCAGCAATTCCCATGTCGAAACTTCGCGGGCGTGACGGCCCGTGCGTTCGCTTTGGCCGACAAGTGTCCCGATATTATAGGCAAAATCGCTGAATGATGTGGTGAACAATCGTTGGTTTTCGACCCGCAGTGTCTGTGCCATGCCATCGATCATCACCAGCTGCGTTTGCCCCGCATCACGCACCACAAATGCCTTTGACGCGGTGTAAGTTACCTGTTCAGCAGGGTCGCGCGTATCGGCCAGAAAGATGTCCAACAACTCGCCTGATGGGCTAATCTCGCGGATATAGACCGTCAGGTTGGCGATCGGTTCGATGAACTGTCCTTCGATCAACAGGCGCGCAGTGGCATTCTGGGCAATGTCATCTTCCCGCTCGGCCAGTCTTGCGGCGCTGAGCGGGACCAGAAAGTGCATCAATACCGACATCAACAACGCCACAATCAAACCAAAATACAAGACTGGGCGAGCGAGCCGGAAGGCCGAATAGCCGGTGGCCTGCACCACGACGAGTTCGGATTCCGTGGTCATTCGGTTGGTCACATAGACCGAGGCGGCAAATGCCGCCAATGGCAGCGCAAGCCGGATCACGGTGGGCAGCGTCAGCGCGGTGAATTCCAGAAACACCCCCGCCGATTGCCCATCTGCGATCAACTGATCAAACAGCACGACCGCCCGGTTGATCCAATAGATCAGCACCAGCACCAAACTGAAAAAGCCAAACAGCACCATCAGTTGCGACAGCATATACCTGTCAAATTTTGCCAATGATGCGTCCTTTGCCGATCTGCGCGCCTGATTTGCTGCAAACTAGCCGATTGGTTCGATGGATTGAACAGCTAACTGGTCAAGTTGACGCGCCCGGGCTACCTATTGCGCAAGGATGATTTGCGAACAGGAGCCACCATGCCAATGCCCATCGAAATTCACTTCAAAGATGTTGATCTTGATCCGGTTGCTGATGCCGGGGGCAAGGTGGTCGTCTTTGTAGGTGAGAATGGCCGTCTTGATGCGGGTGCGCGGCGCGTAAATCGCCTGACCCGCAAGGCATTGGCACGGTTTGTGGAAAGCGATGCATTTGCAAAAATGTCTGCCGGTGATGTACGATCCATGGCCTATCCTGCTGGCATGGCGGCGAAGGCGGTTTTGGTTGCGAAACTGGAAAAGCGTCCATCGGTTCAGGAGGCCCGCAAGACTGGCGCACAAATGGCAAAACTATTGGGGGAAGAGGACCTGCTGGTGCTCGCGGGGACAATGGGTCGGGCCGACGAAATTGCCCTGGGGCTGGCCCTACGCGCCTATGACTTTGACACCCACAAAACCGGTGCGAAATCGAAAGCTGGCAAGGCGACATTCATGGTGTCCAAACCCGAAGAGATGGCAAAATCGGCAAAAACAATGGGCGCAATTGCCGAGGGCGTGTTTTTTACCCGTGATCTGACCAACGAACCGGCCAATGTGTTGACCACCGAAGATTTTGCGGCGCGTCTGGCCGCCATGCAGGAACTTGGCCTAGAGGTCGAAATCCTTGATGAGGCGGAATTGACCAAGCTGGGCATGCGCACATTGCTGAGCGTGGGGCAGGGGTCCGACAGTCCGACAAAGGTCGTTGTGATGTCGTGGCATGGCGGAAAGAAGGGTGATGCCCCGTTCGCCCTGGTCGGTAAGGGCGTTGTGTTTGACACCGGTGGGATTAGCCTGAAATCAGCCGCGGGCATGGAAAGCATGACCATGGATATGGGCGGTGCGGGGGTCGTCGCAGGTGTCATGCGGACCTTGGCCATGCGCAAAGCCAAGGCGAATGTCGTGGGGTTGGTCGGGCTGGTTGAGAACATGCCATCGGGTTCTGCCACACGCCCCGGTGATGTCGTCAAATCAATGAAGGGTGACACCGTAGAGATCATCAACACCGATGCCGAAGGCCGATTGGTTCTGGCCGATGTGATGTGGTACGCGCAAGAGCGGTTCAAGCCGGTGGGCATGATCAACCTTGCCACGCTGACCGGGGCTATTCTGGTTGCATTGGGCCATGAGAACGCAGGTGTTTTTTCCAATTCTGATGCGCTGAGCAGGGACTTCATCAAAGCGGCCGAGGCCGAGGGTGAGGGCGCCTGGCGTCTGCCGATGAGCCCAGCCTATGATGCCTTGCTGAAATCAAAAATTGCAGACATGAAAAATGTTGGTGGCCGCAATGCCGGATCAATTACTGCCGCCCAGTTCCTGCAACGCTTTGTCAAAGATGATGTGCCATGGTGCCATCTGGACATCGCGGGCGTGGCCAGTGTGAAGGCCGAAACGGCATTTGCCCCCGCCGGTGCGACGGGCTGGGGTGTTATGGCGCTCAACCGGCTAATTGCCGACCATTACGAGGGCTAGATGGGCGCCGCGTTCTTCTATCACCTGACCGATAGCCCGCTTGAGGTGACCTTGCCGATGCTGATCGGCAAGGCGCGTGGCGCGGGTTGGCGTGTTTTGGTGCGGGGGCGTGATGCTGCCTTGCTCAAACGATTGGACGATGTGCTGTGGCAGGGCCCGGAGGACGGGTTTGTGCCGCATGGCATGGCGGGCGGCCCACATGATGCTGATCAGCCGGTGCTGTTAGGGGATGGGCAAAGCGATGGGTTCGCCTGTGTGATGAGCGTTGACGGTGCGGATGTAAGCCCAGATGAGGTCAGCGCGCTGGAACGTGTCTGCATTCTGTTTGATGGCCATGATGGTGACGCGTTGCAGCAGGCGCGCGGCCAGTGGAAGGCGCTGACGGACGCTGGATGCGCCGCCCAATACTGGGCGCAGGAAGGCGGGCGTTGGGTCATGAAGGCTGAGAAATAGGGTCGTATTTTGGGACCCGGCGGACGTTGGGTCCTTTGGAAAGGGCGGCGGCATGACCGTGTTGAGCTGATTGTGTTGAAAAACTCGGCTTGTCTGGTGCGCTGAACGCTGGTTCAATTTCGGTATTCGTACCGAAGATTGACGACGATGATGGGAACAATGCAGGAAGCGCAAGCGGTGTTATTCTATGAGTTCACGCTCGAGGAGCACGTGCTGCAGGACACTCCCGCCGCGCCCCAAAGGCCTTAGCCCAAGAAAATTGCATGCACTGCTTTCGAAACGGCGTCCTGTGTGTGTTCCAGATCCGCTTCTGTGACCGCGAGAGATGGATAGAGTTTACCGGGCGATTTGAAGACACCATGTTTGCGCAGCGCGGCGTTATATGCGGTATTTTGCGCAGGGTGATCGTGTTTTGCTGAACGATAGTCCCTGCATGCGGCCTGAGTGAAAAAGATATCAAACAGGGTTTCATCGCCGCAAATTTGATGCGGGACACCAGCTGTGTTCAGGGCGTCACTTTGCATGTCTTGAAGGGATTTGCCGATGGCACGCAGCTTGTCATAGCTTCCCGCCCGACGCAGAACCTCCATTGTTTTGAGCCCCGCAGCTGCTGCGACGGGGTTCCCGGACAAGGTCCCGAGTTGCATGAGCCATTTGTCAGCACCGACAACAGACTTGTCAAAATGCCGCATGATGTCGGCGCTGGCCCCAAGGGCCGCAAGTGGGAAGCCGCCGCCGACGATTTTGCCCAAAGTACAAATGTCAGGCGTCACGCCATAGCGCTCCTGCGCGCCGCCATAGGCCAGTCGAAATCCGGTGACGATTTCATCAAAGATCAGCAACACTGCGTGTTTGTCACACAAGTTACGCAAGCCTTGCAGATACTTTGGTTCGGGGGGAATGATCCGTTGCAACGGTTCTGCGATAATGGCCGCGACGTCCTTATGATCATTCAAAAGCGCTTCGACCGCAACCAAGTCATTGTAAGGCGCAATCAGCATTTGGTCCGCTACACCCTGCGGGATCCCCGCGCTATCCGGGACGGCCTGGGGGAAATTTACTCGGGCGGAGGGCGCGAGGCTCATTTGCGCTTCAGCGCTCATGCCGTGATAGCCGCCTTCAAATTTCAGGATCTTGTTACGACCCGTATAGGCGCGGGCAAGGCGGATGGCATACATATCGGCCTCTCCACCAGATGCGACGAAGCGAACCTGCTCGCAGCACGGCACAGCCTCCACGATGGCCTCTGCCAGCTCAACGCCTTTGGCGTTGTTGGCGAAAAATGTCATGCCTTTAGGAAGCTGTTCAAGAACCGCTTCCATGACCTCGGGGTGGCCATGGCCCAAAAGCATTGGGCCAGATCCGATCAGGTAGTCTATGTATTCGTTTCCGTCCTCGTCCCAAACATGGCTGCCTTCCCCACGGGCAATCATGATGCCGGGGTCAAAATTTCCAAAACCGCCAGCCGGCAGGACGGTTTGTGCGCGCGCGATCCAATCGGATTGAGATGTCAGTTTTTGCATGTCTTAGTCCAATTCCAAAATCGGATTGCCAAGGTGCTCCAAGTCAGGTGTAACGCCTAATCCTGCGCCGGTTGGCGGGGCGATGCGGCCGTTTTCGCGTGTCGGGCAATCGGGTGCGATCCGTGGTCCGACATAGGACGACAGATCACAAGTGTTGAACAACACACCTTGCGGCGTCGAGGCCGCGAAATGGAGCGCGGCGGCTGTGACGATGTCCGAGCCCCATGTGCATTCGGCGCAGATTTCAGCTCCCAGATGCACCGCGAGATCACGCGCACGGCGCATAGCCGAAAGCCCCCCGAATTTCGACAGCTTCAGCGCGACTGCGTCTAATACGCCAAGCTCAGAAGCCCGCATGAGGGATGCGAGATCATAAGCCCCTTCGTCGATTTTCATGGGCAAGCCAGTCGCTTGCCGGACAGCGGCGCAGTCTTCCAGCGTTTTGCAGGGCTGTTCCAGCATCACATCCAGATGCGCAACGGCGCGACCTGTGCGTGTGGCATGCAGTTTTGTGGCCCCGCAATTCCAGTCGCCATAAACCAACGGCCCATGACCTACAGCTTCGCGCACCTTCGTCAGTCGTTCCGCGTCCGCTTCCCAATCGGCGTCGGCCCCGAGTTTTGCCTGAAACTGCCGAATGCCTGTGGCGTGAGCTTCTTTCGCGATCCGTGCCATGTCGTCGGGCGCTACACAGGTGATCGAATGATAGAGCGGCATGTCGCGACGGGTTCGTCCGCCCAAAAGCTGGTATAGCGGAAGGTTGGTCGCTTTGCCAAAGAGATCCCACAGCGCCATATCAACGACTGATTTTGCCGCGAGATGTCCCTGCAGGAACCCATCAAGTTTGCGCATAGGGGCGTCGATTCCAGTGGGGGTGATGCCCAGAATTTCAGGAGCCATTTCCCGGATCGCACTTGGCACACCATCCGCGAAAGCAGGCAGGTAATGCGGGATCGGGCACACCTCGCCCCAGCTTTTCAAACCGGTATCCGTTTCCAGACACAGCACATGGGTCTTGACCGTGTCACAGGTTTTCCCTTCGGCCATGTAGTAGGTTTCATGGCTTGTCAGATCGAGCGACCAAAGCGTGAGGCGGCTAACCTTCATGTATAGATCGCCACGGGATCACCCAGGGTATCTTCATCCGGGTGCACCCCAAGACCCGGAACTTCGGGCAGGTGCAAATGACCGTCCACGTTCCGGGGCCCACGCCCGCCAGCGATGTCAACGGTCAGCATATCCTGACAGGCCCAGACCGCGTGGCAGTTTGCATCCGGGATCGTGGCGGCCAAATGAAGCGCTTCGGTATCAGCAAGCACCGAGCCGCCGGTCGCCATGACGAACATGTCGATGCCATGCGCTAAGGCGACGTCTCGCATGCGGGCAGCTTTGGTCAAGCCACCAACGCGGTTGAGTTTGATGCCAAAGATCTCGGCCAATCCATCACGCGCGATGCACGTGGCATCTTGCAGGTTCACCAACGCCTCATCCACCGACACTGGGGCCGCGTGCTTGCCGGAAATCGCCGCGATATCGTCTAACGTTTCGCAAGGCTGTTCGAACATCACGCTTAGGTCTTGGGTCGCGGACATGACCCGCAACGCTTGTTGGCGGGTCCATCCACGGTTCACATCATAAAGGATGATTTCGCCGTCCCGTCGGATGTCCTCGACGTCACGCACTCTTGCGATGTCACGGGCAACGTCACCGCCGATCTTGACCGAATGCGCGGTATAGCCCCGTTGGCGGTAGCGGTCGATCACAGCGCGGGTTTCTTCCACAGTTTTGGCCCCGACGGAGGACGCGATGGGGCGCGGTGTGCGTGATCCACCCCCCATGAGATCGGCAATCGGCATGCCCGCTGCTTGCCCTGCAATGTCCCAGCACGCCATATCAATCGGGCTCTTTGCATAAAGATGCCCTGGCAACGAACTGTCCATCGCGCGTTCCACGTCCAGCACCCGGCGCGGATCAAGCCCCATGACAAAAGGCGCCATCGTGCCAATGCCAGCACGGATACCGGGGCCGTGCGCGGGCACATAGGTGTGACCCCACGGCGTGCCTTCACCCCAACCGATGATACCTGCATCGGTGTCGATTTTGACCAGCGTCGCGTCCAGCATTTCAAACTTCAACCGCCCACCAGACAGCCAATAGGGATGCTCAAGCGGAAGATACACATGGTAGACAGAGATGCGTGTGACCTTCATGGGACTACTACAATGTTACCTGTATGCGTTTTTGCGATAAAAGCGGCTTGCGCCTCGTGCAGTTGATCCAGCGAATATGTCTCCGCAAGCGCCGGCTTGATCTCGCCCTGTTCGATGTAGCGGATCAGGTTTGGCATGACCTCGGGCAAGATCACGGTTGAACCGGTAAAGGTCAGGTCGCGCAGATAGAAGGTACGCAAGTCCAGTTCGACCATCGGCCCCGCAATCGCGCCAGAGCATGTATAACGGCCACCGCGTTCAAGAATGTCGATCAAGGTCGGCCAATATGGGCCGCCAACAACGTCCGCCACAACAGTGACCTTTTCATCGCCTAATCTCGTCCGTAGATTTTCGGGCGCGCGGGGCAAAATCTTGTCTGGGCCAAGGGCCGCGACGTCTTTGTGTTTCGCGTCCGATGCCATTGCGATCACACGTGCGCCGCGCCGGTTGGCCAGCTGCACCAATGCACCGCCAACGCCACCGGATGCACCGGGTATGAGGACAGTATCGTTTGGCCCAACTTGCGCGCGGGTCAACATACCTTCAGCTGTCGAATAGGAGCACGAAAAGGTCGCGAGTTCTGCATCCGAAAGGTCAGAGGTGACCGCCAGTGCATTGTTGGCAGGCGTCGTGGTGAATTCGGCGAAACCGCCATCACGCTCCGATCCGAAATAGCCTGTCTTGTCCATGTTGTCGGGGTCAGTGGCATCGCGCAACCAGCCATCGGTGATGACCCGCTCACCAATGCGCGCAGGATCAACACCCGTGCCAACTGCGACGATCTTTCCGCAGACATCGGCCCCCTGGATGCGCGGAAATGTAATCGGCGCACCGCCCCAAGTGGGGTCATCCTCGCCCACTTCCGCGAATGTGGCGTCGGTTACGGTTTTGGAATACCAGCCCGAGCGCGTGTTCACGTCTGTATTGTTCAGACCGCAAGCGCCAACGAGGATCAAAACCTCGCCCGCAGCGGGGTCGGGCCGCGGCCAGTCGTCATGCAGCACCATTTGGTCCAGGTCACCATGCCCCATTGTGACCATCGCGCGCATTGTTTTGGGCAGGGTCATGGCGCATCCATTCGAGGTTTCAGGCTGTCCGGGTCATAAGCGGGTGCGCCCAAGACGCGTGCGTCTCTGGGTTCGCCGTGTATGACCACTGACAGCGCGGTGTCGGGAACGGCGGCGGCGGGTTTGATATAGGCGAAAGCGAGGATTTTACCCACCGTCGGGCCGTACACCACAGATGCCGTTGCGCCCACGACGTTCCCGTTCAGCATCACCGCTTCGCCACCGTGGCCATCCGCTTTGCCGTCCGGTTCGATTTCAAGGTAGGCACAGACCCACTTGCGGTCGGTGTTCAACGTCTTGTCGCGGCCCAGATAGTCTTTGTCCGTGCGAGCAAACCGCAACACATCCGCTTCGGCCAGTGTGACTTCGTTGGTCAGCTCTCCCGCACCCTTAAAACCCTTTTCCATCCGCATCACGTTCATAGCGAATGAGCCATAGTCGGCAATTTCGTGCGCCTCACCTGCCGTCCATAATGCGTTGTAGACGTCCAGACAGGCCGTATTTGGCATGTGGAATTCCCACCCTAATTCACCCGCATAAGACATGCGGAAGGCCCAGATATCGTGGCCTGCCACAGTGATTTTCTGCGCAGACAGCCAGCGGAACCCAGCGTTTGACAGGTCAGCATCTGTGCAAGCGGCGAGAACATCCCGTGCCTTTAGACCATTGAGCGAAAGGGCGGACCAATCAGAGGATAGCGCAGTGATCTTTGCGTCCTCACCCGCCCGGTGTTGCGCGAGATGGTCGAGCAATCTTTGTTCAAAGAATGCAGCACAGACCAGATAAAACTGATCCTCCGCCATGCGTATAATTGTCGTTTCCAACTCAATCCGACCCGCGCGATTAAGCATGTGCGTCAGCGTGATGGAGCCGACCATTTGCGGCATCCTGTTCGCTGTAAGACGATCCAACAAGGCATAGGCATCCGGCCCTTCAACGAGGACCTTGGTGAATGCGGTCACGTCCATGATGCCGACGGATCTGCGCACCGCCTTCACCTCAGCGGCGACCATGTCGTCCACTGGGGTGCGGTTGAATGAATAGTGATCCTCCTGCGCGATGCCTTTGGCAAAGAAGCGGGGACGCTCGAACCCATAGACTTCCTCGTGCACCGCCCCTTTGAAGGTCAGCAGGTCATGCAGTGGCGAAGGTTTTATTGGTCGCCCTGCGAGGCGGTTGAAATGCGGGAACGGGATTTCGTGGCGCAAGCAGTAGTCTTCTTCGGCCTTCACCACCTGCCAGTCCTTCGTGGCATAACTGCCAAAGCGGCGCGGATCGTAGTCGCGCATGGAAATATCTGCCGCGCCGTGCACCATCCACCGCGCCAGTTCGCGCGTCAGGCCAGGGCCCCAGCCGATGCCGATCTGCGTGCCACAGCAGCACCAGTAATTGCGCATGCCGGGTGCTGGACCAATCAATGGGTTGCCGTCAGGTGGGTGGCTGATCGCGCCGTGGACTTCGCGTTGAATGCCGAGTTCCGCAAAAATAGGCATGCGATTCAGGCTTTCCTCAAGATAGGGCATGACGCGGTCATAGTCGGCATCAAACAGCCAGTTTTCATAATCCCAAGGGCAATGATCGTGCCAGACGGAGTTCGGGTTCTCTTTTTCGTAAATCCCGATCAGCCCGCGCTTTTGTTCCATACGGATATAACCGGACACCTTCTTGTCGTCGCGGATCACTGGCAATTCTGTCTCCAGCGCCTCAAATTCTGGCACAGGTTCGGTAACAAAATAATGGTGCGTCATAGAAGTCATGGGCAGTTGCAGCCCTGACCATTCCCCCATCTGCCGTGCATAAGTACCGCCTGCGTTGACCACGTGTTCGCAGGTGATCGTGCCCTTGTCCGTCTCGACTTGCCATTCGCCAGACGGCAATTGCGTGATATTGGTTGCGCGGCACTGGCGGATGATTTTAACACCTTTTTGGCGCGCTCCAGCTGCCATCGCCATCGTAACGTTGGTCGGATCGACGTGACCGTCATCAGGCGTGTGCAGCCCGCCCAGAACACCATCGAGATTGTAGAACGGGTGCAGTTCAGCCACTTTTTCAGGCCCCACCAATGCGATGTTGAAGCCCAAAGAACGCCCGACCGACAGGGTATGGCGCAGCCAGTCCATCTCATCTGTCGTATAGGCCAGCCGGAACGAACCGCAGCCGTGCCAAGTGACTGGTTGGCCGGTCTCGGTCTCTAGTCCTCCGGAATAGAGACCGATGTTATAGTCGACACATTTGCCCAAACCAAAGCTGCTAGTCGAATGCGTAATCTGCCCTGCCGCATGCCATGTGCTGCCTGATGTCAGCTCTGCTTTTTCCAACAGGACAGTTTCACAGCCCCAGCCTTCGTGGCCAAGATGGTAGGCAAGCCCAACACCCATGACGCCACCGCCAACAATGACAACGCGCGCAGTGGTCGGGAAATCAGTGGCCAAAGAAACGTTCCTTTTTGAGTCGCATTTTCTCTCGACAGGCTAAGCGGACAAAAGTACCATCGTCAATCATGAATGGGACAGATGTATCAAACACGATTCTGCACCGCCTCGCGGGTGAGCTGTCAGAATTGACGCCAGAGGCCCGCAAGGCCGCAACTTACGTGTTAGAAAACCCGCGCGATGTGGGTGTTTCAACTGTGCGCGAAATTGCGCAAGCTGCGAATGTAAAACCCAACACTGTTGTGCGCATGGCGCGGCAGGTGGGATTTGAGGGCTACGAAGATTTCCGCGCGCCTTTCCGTGACGCAATTCGCAGTGGGGCTGCGGATTTTCCCGACCGCGCACGGTGGTTGCAGGACATCTCAAAATCTGGCGATCTTGGTGGCCTTTATGCCGACATGGTGCGCGATGTGATGTCCAACATCGAAGATACCTTCGCTGGCATTTCAACGGATGACCTAAAAACGGCCGCCGACGCGATTTGGAACGCGCGGCGAGTGTTCACCTTGGGTGTTGGGGTCAACAACTCGGTCGCACGAAATTTCACCTACTTGGCCTCGACCGGTATGACAGAATTTCACGCGATACCGCGCCCCGGCTCGACACCTGTTGATGACCTGGCTTGGGCGGACAACAACGACATTCTGATCGCAGTGACCTGCAAGCCCTATCGATCCGAGGTCGTGGAAGCCGTCGCTATTGCGAAAGAGCAAGGCATGACAATCGTGGCCTTGTCTGACAGCCCCGCCAGCCCGATCATTCGCATGGCCGATCATCGCTTCGTCGTCGCTGTTGAAACCCCTCAGTTCTTTTCTTCGTCGGTAAGCATCATAGCGCTTCTTGAAACGCTTTTGTCGTTCGTGATCGCTGTGGCCAGCGATGAAATCCCGAAACGTGTCGAGACCTTCCACAAACGCCGCCACCAACTTGGCCTTTACTATGCGGAGGAGAAATGATGGCCTCTGGCAGCGAAGCGGTTGGCCGAAAAAAAGATCCAATCAGATCATTGGCCGCGCGGTACTACACCGATCCACAGGTATTTGAGGTCGAGCGCGCGGGCCTTCTTGCGCAGACATGGCAGTTTGGGTGCCATGCGTCAGAGCTTGAAAAAGTGGGCGACTACGCCACGTTTGAAATTGCGGGAGAGAGCCTTTTTGCGATCCGTGGACGCGACGCCAAAATCCGCGTTTTCTACAACGTCTGCCAGCACCGCGCGCACCAGTTGGTGAGTGGTACCGGGACGACCCGCGTCGTGGTCTGCCCCTATCACGCTTGGACGTACGAGCTGACGGGTGAGTTGCGTGCAGGGCCAAACATCATTGCTGTTGAAGGGTTTGATAAATCCGGCATCTGCCTAACCGAAGTGCGCGCAGAAGAGTTCGTTGGCTTCGTCTTTGTGAACCTCGATCCAGACGCTGCCCCAATGGAAGACTGGTTCCCGAAAGCACGCGCTGAGTTGGAGGATTGGGTGCCAAACTGGGCTGAGTTGAAACCGCTTGAATGGGTCGACATCCCAGAGAGGTGCAATTGGAAAATCTCGGTCGAAAACTACTCTGAGTGTTATCATTGTTCGCTCAACCATCCGACCTTTGCCAACGGCGTGATCAAACCAGAAACCTATGACATCCAGCCGCAAGGCAGGTGCTTGCGCCATACAACCGAGTGTCAAAGCCTTGAAGACATGACCTATGATGTCCATTCAGGGTTTGCCCACCAATATGAATACTCCAGCTGGTTCCTCTGGCCGATGTTCTCGTTCCAAGTCTATCCGGGCAATGTGCTGAACACCTATCATTGGCGTGCGATTGATGCCGATCATGTGGTGGTGTGGCGTGGGTGGTATTCTGTCGGTGGTGTGGAGGACGACAAGGTCCGCCAACTAGCCGTGCAAGACCGTGAAACGACGGTTGAAGAAGACATTTATCTGGTCGAAAGCGTGCAACGGGGCCTTCGTTCGCGCGGCTACAAACCCGGCCCGTTGGTCGTTGATCCCAAAGGCGGTGTTAATTCAGAGCATCCCGTCATGCATCTGCAAGGATGGATGAAGGAGGCGATTGATGGCTGATTTCGCAATGCCTGAGAAATGGACGCCAGACCAAAAGCTGTTCCCACATCAAGTCGGATTTACTTGCCCGCCGTTTGATTACGACGCAGCCCCGTCTGATTTCCTGCGCCTGTCGCCCGAAAGTGTCGGCGTGCATGGCTGGATGCTGCATGTGCCAAACTACGTGCATGGGTTGAACCAGCGCAAAAAGAACTTCGGGATGATGGAAGACTTTGTGCATTGTATGGCCCGCAATGGCGTCGATGTCTGCGGTCAGGTCGGGTCCAATTGGGTTCATGCCGTTGGATTGGGTGTTGATGGTATCCGCCAGCATTGCGCCGATCTGTCCGAGAAATATGAAACTCGTTTTCATATGGCCGGCTATGCGATGGTCGAAGCCTTGCGCGCAATGAATGTCGAAAAGGTCGCGTTGAATGCCGCCTATCATTGGCCTGCTTGGTGGCAGGGCGCCACTGGGTTCTTGCGAGAGGCTGGCTTTGACGTGCTGTGGGCGGGGAATTTCGTCGACCAGGGTTGGTTCCCTGACCAAAAGGCTGTGAATGCAAAACGCTGGATATTTGATGGCGATCTGTTTGATCGCAGCTTTTCTTTCGTTGCTGAACAGGCCCCCAATGCTGACGCTTATCTGATCAACGGCATGTGCAATTTTCGCAGTGGTCCGAACGGCTTGCCGCAACGCCCGCTGCATCTGGCCCGCGCGGCGGAGGCAAACCTGGGCAAACCGGTCATTGGCCATGATACAGCACTTTACTGGCGGATCATGAAGGATCTCGGTATCGCGCCAACGACACCGCAGAGCATGTTGTTGGAGAGCCTCCATGCATAAAATCATCGCGCTTTGGGCAATTCCACGCTCTACCTCCACCGCGTTTGAATGGATGATGCGCCAGCGAGGCGATCTCGACTGCCTGCACGAACCCTTTGGAGAGGCTTGGTATCAAGGCGCAGACCCGCTTTGGCCCCGTTTCAAAGAGGGCGAGAAAACGATCAAAGGCCTGAGCATCCAAAGCGTATGGGAAGATATTCAGACACGCGCCGCGAAAGGCCCCGTTTTCCTCAAGGACTTCCCTCGCTATATCAACCACATGTGGACGCCAGAATTTCTGGGGCATTTCACCCATGCCTTCTTAATCCGCGATCCGGCCAAGACGATCTCAAGCATGTACAACAAATGGCCCGATTTCGACGAGCTTGAAGTTGGTTTTCCAGAACAACGCGCGTTATTCGATCTGCTGACGGCTTTGAATGGCACACGACCGCCTGTGATCGACAGCGACGATCTGCTTGAAGACCCGGACAAAATGGTCGCGGCATTCTGCGATGCTGTCGGCATCCCGTTCGTGCCAGAGGCGATGTCGTGGCAACCGGGCGGTGATCCGTCCGCGCATAGCTGGTGGGACGGCGGATCGTTTCACACCAATCTCGCACTATCCACAGGTCTGAAACCGCAAGTGCGCCGTTATGTCGAAGTCGCTGATGCCCCAGAACGCGTTCGGCTTGTCCACAGACGGATGAAGCCACATTACGATCACCTTTTCCAGCATCGGATCACACCCAAATGAAGACCTGTTGGCAAAACTACATTGACGGCACTTGGATCGACGGTGGCGCGGGGTGGATCGATGTCATCAACCCTGGCACGGGTGAAAAGCTGGCGGAACAAGCACTTGCCAATGAGGGCGATGTAGACCGTGCGGTGATGGCGGCACATCGCGTGCATCAATCCGGTGCGCTGTCTGGCCTGCGCCCCGTCGTACGCGGGCGCATGGTGCAAGCCATGGGGCGCTATCTGCTCGATCACATCGACGAACTTGCAAAGGTTCTGACGTTGGAACAAGGCAAGCCGCTTTGGGAGGCGCGGATCGAAGTCGAAGGCGCTGCACGGTATTTCGAATATTATGGCAATCAGGCTGAAACCGTCGAAGGGCGTTCGATACCGCTTGGCAAGGATTACTTTGATTTCACCACCTACGAACCCTTTGGCGTCTCTGCCCAGATCATCCCGTGGAACTACCCCGTCGAAATGACGGCCCGTTCGCTGTCTGCGGCACTGGCAACTGGAAACACATGTGTCATCAAGACACCGGAGCTGACGCCGCTTAGTAATGCGTGGTTCGCCCAAGCGTCCGAGGCCGTGGGCTTTCCCAAAGGTGCGGTGAACATCCTGTGCGGTTTGGGCCATCAGGCGGGGGCCGCCTTGTCTGCGCATCCTCATGTAAACCAGATTGTCTTTACTGGATCAGTGCCAACAGGGATCGCCATCGCGACGGCTGCCGCCCAGAATGTCGTGCCTTGCGTGTTGGAACTTGGGGGTAAGTCCGCCGCTATCGTCCATAAAGATGCTGACCTTGAAGCGTTTGAGAATGATGTAAGGTGGGGCATCTATTTCAACGCAGGTGAGGTTTGCTCGGCGATGAGCCGCGTGATTGTTCATGATAGCGTGCATGATGAACTGTTCGATCGCATGGTCGGCGTGGCGCAGTCGCTAGCAGTGAAACCGGGCATCGACCAACCGGAGTTTGGCCCAACAATGGGAGCAATGGTTTCCGAAGGCCAGCGTGACCGTGCAGCACAAATGGTGAGCGATGCACAGGCACAAGGGGCCATTGTGGCAACTGGGGGGCGCAAAATGAACATCCCCGGAGCATTCCTTGAACCAACCATCCTGACGGGCGTGACACCTGACATGACCATCGCCAATGAAGAAGTGTTCGGTCCTGTACTCTCGGTTCTGAAATTCTCAACCGACGAAGAAGCGATCAAGATAGCCAATGGCACACCTTATGGATTGGTTGGCGGTGTCTTTACCAGCAAGCTGGATCGGGCCACGCGGGCCGCACAGCGACTGCGGGCGGGTCAGGTCTTTGTGAATGAATGGTACGCAGGCGGGGTTGAGACGCCCTTTGGTGGCTACGGTAAATCTGGCTATGGCCGTGAAAAGGGGCGCGAGGCCTTGTGGAACTACGTGCAGACGAAGAACGTCGCAATTAAATTGAGAAACTGAAGACATGAGCGCATTTGATGAAGAGCTGTTCCTCAAGGGGTTAGAGCAACGCAAATCCACGCTGGGCGCGGAATACGTCGAAAAAAACCTTGCGGCGGCAGATGACTTTACGCGTCCCTTCCAAGAAGCGATGACAGCTTGGTGCTGGGGGTTTGGTTGGGGCGACGATGTGATTGACGCCAAAACGCGTTCGATGATGAATCTGTCAATGATCGGTGCATTGGGCAAAATGCACGAGTGGGAAATCCATTGCCGTGGCGCGATCAACAATGGGGTCACGCCAGACGAAATTCGGGCAATTATTCATGTCATCGGCATCTATTGCGGCGTCCCCCAAGCGCTAGAGTGCTTTCGCGCAGCACGAAAAGTTCTTGAGGATGCCTAACCCAGTGACGGCATGATGCGTTGACATGACCTATCTTGGCACTTGGCGTGCAAAAGAGATTTTCGGGGCCGACGGCGATGAACTGCCAAAGCGGCCGCTCTTAAGATCATCCCGAAAGCTCATTTTGTCCGCTAAGCTGCCGCCGGTTAACTTGGAAGCTATTACGTCGCCTCGCAGACTAGCGATGGCAGTTCCCGGATCACGTTTGAATCGCCGCGTGCGCGGGCCAGGGTCCATGATCCTTCCAAGGACAAAAAAAGCCGCCTTGCGTTGTGATCTGCCTGTGCTGCCGATTGCCCGAAGCGGACCGCGTGTTCGGCGAGCCGGTCCATCCATCTGCTATAGATCGCGCTGAGCGTTTCGCGGAATACTGCGTTATCGGGCCCGCCCAGTAGGGTTGCTGAAACCGGGCAGCCGATCTTGCCTTCGTGAATGTCGAAATACTTGGCCAGTTTGTAGCAATAGGTCGTCACCCCATCCCGGTAGGTCGCGGCCTCATCGAATGAGGCATCAATGATCCGCAGCACTTCGGTGGCGGCGATTTCGGCTGCTGCCAGCGCCAGATCGGCCTTGCCGTTGGGGTAGTGGTGGTAAAGCGAGCCTTTGGGGACGCCCGCGCTTTCCAATATCTCGGACAGCCCAACGCCGTGATAGCCCCTTTGCTGGAACAGATAGCCTGCCTTGATCGCCAATTCGGTGCGTGTCGATGCCATGCAATCAGGTATTGCATGATTGGACCGACTGGTCTACTGCTATATCAAATAGACCGACCGGTCTATTATTTGGAGGGCACGTGATGAACATGCATGTGGGTATCGGTTTCGAGGATCAGTGGTTCTACTCTGGCGGTTACAAGCTGCGGGGCCGTCTTTATCTGACCGCAACACCGCCAAAGGCTGTCGCTGTCCTGCATGGTGCCACGGGTGTCCCGCAACGCTATTATGCGGATTTCGCGGGCTGGCTGGCCACCACGCAGAACATCGCCTGCATGACCTATGACTACCGGGATTTCGGGGCATCCGCCCGCGGCCCAATGAAGGCGTCCAAGGCCACGATGGCTGATTGGGGTGTGCATGACCAGCAGGTCGCGCGTGATCATCTGCGCTGTATGTTCCCGCATTTGCCGCTGTGGGTCATAGGTCATTCACTTGGGGGAATGTTGTTGTCATTCCAGACCGATCTGGACCGGATTGACCGGGTAATCGCCGTTGCATCCGGTCCGGCCCATGTCATGGACCATCCGTTCCCGTATCGTCTGACGGCGGCGGCCTATTGGTATCTTATGGGGCCGCCTGCCACGGCTGTCGCCGGGTATATGCCGGGCAAGCGTCTGCGTTTTGGCAGTAACATCCCGTCGGGCGTGTTCTGGCAATGGCGCCGCTGGTGTACCTCGCGCAGTTCATTTGCGCGCGATATCGGCTACACCCTGCCGATGCCGGATTGGAACGGGTTGAAGGCCCCGATGAAATTTGTCGCCATGAAGGATGACGTGATGGTCCCACCTGCGGTAGTCTGGCGTTTGATGCAATTCTATCAAGGTGCCGCAAAAACCCAGTTGGTCGTGGACCCGACGCGGTATGGTCTGCGTGACATTGGTCATATCGGCCCGTTTGCGGCCAAAAACCAGGCGATCTGGCCTGACCTGATCGCCTGATTATTCAGGCGGCAGGAAGAACTGGAAGGTCGGGTCGAAATCCGCAGGAAGTTCCGTTGGCGTGGGCGCGCAAGCGCCCAGCAGGACAAGAATCGGGATCAATCGGATCATCGCGTCAGTACCAGTTCGCCACGGCTAATCTCGATCCGATCATACTGATCAAGATAAGTCATGCCCAGCAGCGATTCTGTCATCGCCCCTTCATTCACCACAGCAGGCAGATCGCGGTCGCGCATGTCGCCAAGTGTGACCGTATCAAGCCTGACGGGTGCCGTCCGCACAATTCCGTTGGCCGTGTTGGCAGAGCCAAAATAGCTGAGCGTTTCAGGGTCGATCCCGATCCGCCGTGCGTCATCTTGCGTCAGCACAACCTGACTGGCCCCGGTATCAACCACAAAACGGATAGGGACGTCATTGACATCAAGTGTCAGGTAATAATGGCCATCTGGGCTGCGCGGCACACTGACCCGGCCATCATCCATCACATTTTGGCGCGACGTCACATCGCGCCCAATTTCGTCCCACAATCCGTAGGCCCCAACAACCCCGACAAAGATCAACGCCCAGATCGCTGCCTGTTGGGCCATCTTGCCCATATTGTTTCGTCCGGCCACGATAGCCGATCCACCAATCGCCGCGCCCAACAGGACGAGATATGTCAGTTGCATGATCTGATCTGTGCTCATGGTTTTGATATAGGCACTAACCGCCGATCCCGAAACCCCGCAATCCGTCCAGCACGAATTGGACCGCCAGCGCGGCCAGAAGCATCCCAAGCACGCGGGTGACAATGTTCAACCCGGTCTTGCCCAAGACCCGTTCAATTGCGGGTGCTGCAAGGAAGGCTGCAAAGACGATCAGCAGAACCGCCATCAACACGCCAGCAATCGCCCCGAAATCGCGGGCACCTTCGGCCTGACCCGCCAAAAGGATGATCGTCGTGATCGCACCGGGCCCCACGATCAGGGGCAGGGCGAGGGGGAAGACCGACGGATCGTCGTGATGTTCGGCCTGACCTTCGGCTGCACTGTCTTCGCGTCGCGCCTGCCTGCGTTGGAACAGCATGTCGAGGGCCGTGAGGAAAAGCAGAATACCACCAGCGATCCGGAACGCATCCATCGAAATGCCGATAAAGCCCAACACTGTTTCGCCCAGAAACAGAAAGAGGATCATCAAAACGGCAGAGACGACACAGGCCCGGATCGCAATGGCACGTCGTTGGGCGGCGGACATCCCTTGCGTGAGCGCGATGAACACCGGTGCGAGACCGGGCGGGTCGATGATAATGAACATCGTCGTGAAAGCGGCGATAAGGGCGGGAATTTCGGTCATGGGCGGGACGTTGGTTGGTTTTGGGCACGGGGGCAAGGATGCAAATCCTTACCAAGGATTTGACACCAAACTTTCGTTGAAAGTTTGTTTGCGCAGACGCTCATGTCTTTTGCGCCTCTTCAAGCTTTTCGAGTGCTGCCATCCACAGCGCCTCCGCGCGTGCCAGCCCATCCATGATCTCGGCGTATTTCTTGTTCCATGTTGCCAACTCGCCTGCTTTGCCGTCCTCGTAAAGGACGGGGTCGGCGAGCTTCTTAGCAAGTTTGTCGCGCATATCGTTGATTTTCTTGACCCGCTCTTCGTTCCGCCGAACGTCCGCGCGGAGGGTTTGCAATGCCTCGCGGGTGGGCTTGGCTGCTTTGACAGGTTTCGGCTTGTCCTTTTCGGCCGGTTTGTCGGGCGTTAGCAGCATCTTGCGATAGGCGGGCAGGTCGTCGTCGTAAGGTTTCACATGCCCGTCTTTCACCAGCCAAAGCCTGTCAGCCACCATGCTTAGCAGGTGCATATCATGGCTGACGAGGATCACCGCACCCGAATAAGCGGTGAGCGCTTCGACCAATGCCTCGCGGGATTCGATATCAAGGTGGTTGGTCGGCTCATCAAGGATCAACAGATGCGGGGCGGGCAGTGTAGCCAGCAACAGCGAGAGCCGCGCCTTTTGCCCGCCAGATAACCGCCCGACTTCGGTATCGGCCTGATCGGCGCCAAGTCCGAATCCGGCGAGGCGGGCGCGCAGCCTGGCTTGGCCTTCGGTCGGTCGTTCCCGGAACAGGTGGTCGAGCGGGGTTTCTTCGACGCGCAACTCCTCGACCTGATGTTGGGCGAAAAAACCGATGCGCAGCTTGTTGGAACGGACCATCTTGCCGCGCGCAACCGGCAGTCGATCCGACAGCATTTTTGACAGCGTCGATTTGCCTTCGCCATTGCGCCCCAACAGGGCGATACGGTCGTCCTGGTCGATGCGCAGGTTCAGATCATGCAGCACGATGTGGTTGCCATAGCCGACGGCAGCGCCTTCGGTGGCGATGATGGGGGGCGAAAGCTCTTCAGGCTCGGGAAAGGTGAAGACCGTGCGCGCGGCATCTTCGGGCGCGCGGATCGTTTCCATCTTTTCCAGCATCTTGACCCGGGATTGGGCCTGTTTGGCTTTGGAGGCTTTGGCCTTGAAGCGGTCAACAAAGGCTTGCAGATGGGCGCGTTGCGCATCCTGTTTTTTCGCGGCAGCAGCTTGTACAGCGCGGTTGGCTGCACGCTGCTTGGCGAACGTGTCGTAGGGCCCTGTGTAGTAAATCAGACCCTTGTTTTCGAGATGCAGGATACCACCGACAGAGCGGTTCAGCAGTTCCCGGTCGTGGCTGACGATCAGCACGGTGTGGGGGTACTTGACCAGATACGCCTCAAGCCACAGGGCCCCTTCGAGGTCGAGATAGTTGGTCGGTTCGTCCAGCAGCAACAGATCGGGTTCGCTGAACAGGACGGCTGCCAGTGCGACCCGCATCCGCCAACCGCCTGAGAAGGCAGAGCAGGGCATTTGTTGTTCGTCATGGGTGAAACCGAGGCCTTTGAGGATCGTAGCCGCGCGGGCTTCGGCGGACCAGGCGTCGATATCGGCAAGCCGGGTCTGCACGTCGGCGATCCGTTCAGGGTCTGTGGCGGTTTCGGCCTCGGCCAGCAGTGCCTCGCGTTCGGTGTCGGCGCGCAGGACGGTGGTGATCAGCGATACCTCATTGCCCGGTACCTCTTGGCTGACGCCGCCGATCTTCCAACCCTTTGGTATGCTGACATTGCCCGTGTCCAGCACCATTTCGCCACGGATCACGCGGAACAGCGTCGTCTTGCCAGAGCCGTTACGTCCGACCAGACCAACCTTGTGCCCGGTCGGAATAGTGACGGTCGCGTTTTCGACCAGCGTGCGGCCTTCGACGGAGTAGGTGATGTCTGAAATCTTGAGCATAAGAGGCGCTATGCTTCATCTGGAGTGTCAGGTCAATTGATGGCGCGACGCAAAATCCTTCCAAGGATTTTGGTCAAAGTTTTTGTAAAACTTTGTCAGCCCTGCGTTGGCCAGTGGTGGTGTTCATCATCAATGATCAGCGCATGGGCATGTCGGCGACCATCACCCTGCAGGTGTGGGTGATCCTTGGGCAGTTCCGGGTGGCTGTGGGCGACAATGACCGGGTCACCCATCGGCCAAAGTCTGTATGCTGAGACAACGCCAAGCAGGCCCAGTGCCCCGAGAACGCAGAATGTAACTTTTGCCCCGTAGGCAGTCATCAGACCACCGGCAAGCGGGTAGGTCACAAGCCAGCCAGCATGGGACAGCGCAAATTGCGCGGTAAAGACTGCGGGGCGGTCTTCGCGATGGGCAGAACGCCGGATCAACCGCCCCTGCGGTGTCAGCGTGGTCGCATAGCCCAGGCCCATAAGCGCCCAGAAAGCAAGGAAAACGATCCATGTCGGTGTAAAGACTGCCTGGAGCCCCATCACGAGTGTCAGCAATGCAGCGCCGGTCATCATGACGGGCCGGTCACTGCGCTTTTTCAGCAGTGCCGGCAGCACGAGTGCTGCCAGCATGGATCCACCGCCGAAACAGGCCAAAGCTATGGCCACGTCCCCATCGCTGCCGCCAAATCCGCTGCGCACCACAACCACTGTGTTCACAATGACAAAGGCACTCGCCGCAGCAGCCGTGAGCGTGAGCGCCAAAAGGCCACGCAGTCGTGGTGTGGCAAGGTAGATGCGGATGCCGCGGGTCAGCCGGTCGCGGAATGGCCGATCCTTGCCTTGTTGCCTTTTCGGCAGCGATGTGGCCCCGATCAGCAGGGCCGAAATCATGAAGCCAATCACGGTGCCGCCAAAGAGCCAGTGATAGCTGATGACAAGTAGAAGAAGCCCGGCAATGGCGGGGCTGATCAGGTTTTCGATATCATAGGCCAGTCGCGACAAAGAGAGGGCGCGAGAATAGTCGTCTTCGTCTTTCAGCACATCAGGGATCGTCGCCTGAAATGTTGGCGTGAAGGTCGCGGAGGCAGTCTGGAGCAAGAAGATCGCGATATAGATCTGCCAGATTTCTGAGATGAAGGGCAGCATGAGCGCGACACCTGCCCGGATCATATCCGCCCCGATCAGCACGGGCTTGCGGGGCAGGTTGGCCACCAACGCCCCAGCGATTGGCGCCAGCCCGACATAGGCGATCATTTTGATGGCGTAGGCCATCCCAAGGACAGCGCCTGCTGACGCCCCTGCCAGATCATAGGCCAGTAGCCCGAGCGCCACAGTCAGCAGGCCGGTGCCAAGCAATGCCACGACCTGGGCAGCAAAGAGCCGTCCAAAAATGGGGTGGAAGATGAGTTGCCACATCAGCTTAGGCTAGCCTCGGGATGGCTTGCGCGCAATCAACCCCAGATGTCGCCGATGGTAAAACCGGTCGGGAATGGATCGGTCGGGTCGAGCAGATATTGCGACAGGCCGCTGATCCAGCCGCGTCCTGACAGGCTGGGTACGATGGCGTCATAGGGCCCGACTTTTGTTGTCCGCTCTATCCTGCCGGTAAACGTCGTGCCAAGCGGGCCTGCATTGACGTAAGCCTCGCCAAGATCAAGCTGTCCACGCGCATGCAGCACTGCCATTTTCGCGCAGGTGCCCGTGCCGCAGGGCGACCGGTCAAGCGCGCCAGAAATCGCATGAGGATCGTCAGCATTGAACCTGCCTGAAGACAGGGTGATTGCCCCGCGTCCGTTGGTTGCAGGATCAGTCGGCGGTGCTGTCAGCTGCGCGATTGTCGGGCCGGTGATGTCGGGGTTATCGGGGTGGGTGACCGGATATTGCGCTGCGGCGGCAACACGCATCGCCTCGGATGCGCGGGTAATGGCGGTACCGTTTGCGGCAATCGGATCAATCCCGAATTGCGCTGCATCCGCAATGACATAGAACATACCACCCCAAGCGATATCGACCTGGATTGTACCGTGGCCATGCACATCTAGGGGGACATTCAGATGTATCGCGAACGCGGGGACGTTTTCGAATGCGACCCGCTCGACCTTGCCATCCTTACAAGTGGCAGTGACGTCGATGACACCGGCAGGGGCTTCAAGCCGCAGTGTCGTGACGGGTTCCTGCATCGGAATGATCCCGGTTTCGAGCAGGACCGTCGTCACGCAAATCGCGTTGCTGCCGGACATCGGCGGGTATTCGGTTTGTTCCATGATGATGAACCCCGCATCAGCGGTCGGGTCGCAGGGCGGGACAAGCGCGTTGCAGCACAGCGCCGGATTGCCGCGCGGCTCCTGCAGCATCAGCGTGCGAATGTCGTCGTGATGTTTCTGCATATACTGCATCTTTGCCATCGCGGTGTCGCCGGGCAGGTGTGGCATCCCGCCGGTGATCACACGTCCGCCTTCGCCTTCGGCATGGGCCTCAACGGCGGTGATCATGCGGGTGGATCGCATTCCATGGTCCTTTCATCGCTTGCGGCGGAGCATTGCGCGCGTTTGCGTCGGGTGCAAAGCAAAATCTGCCCCCTTTTCATGGCGAAGGGGCCATGTTAGGGGGCTGGCAAAGCATAACCTTAGCAATGAAAGACCCTGAAAACATGGCGATCCAGCGTACATTCAGCATTATCAAACCCGACGCAACCAAGCGTAACCTGACCGGCAAAATCGCCGCCAAATTCGAAGAGGCCGGTCTGCGCATCGTCGCCTCCAAGCGGATCCAGCTCACACTGGCACAGGCGCAGCAGTTCTACGGCGTCCATTCTGAGCGCCCGTTCTTTGGCGAATTGTGCGAATTCATGATCTCAGAGCCGATTGTGGTGCAGGTTCTGGAAGGCGAAGATGCGATTGCCAAGAACCGCGAAGTTATGGGTGCGACAAACCCTGCGGATGCGGCTGATGGCACGATTCGCAAGGAATTTGCCCTGTCGATCGGCGAAAACTCTGTTCACGGATCAGATGCGCCCGAAACGGCTGCCGAAGAAATCGCGTTCTTCTTTTCCGGGCTTGAGCTGGTTGGATAAATTGGGGTGAACCCCGACCTACGCAAGCAGGTTAGGGTTTGACCACGCAACAGTTCTGATGGTCGTCCGCACCGGTTTGGCGCGGGCGGCTTTTTTGTTCAAGTTACGCTCTAACGCTTTGAAATTACGAATATTTGCGCAATAGAACATATCGAATAAATCGCCAAAAATCGGGATCATTCCGATGGCAGTATCAAATACCGTGTTCAGCACCATATAGGCCAGCGTGCCGGGTGAGGCGCCAAGCTTGCGCGCCTGATTGATCATCCATAGCCCCGGCAAAGCGGTCAAAAGGTCACCCGCAACGGGGATAAATCCCACAATATTGTCGAGGCCGATTTTAATCGGCGTGCGCGGAATTTGGAAAATTGCGTCCATCCGCCATGCCAGTCTGCGTAGGCGGTCGAGTTCAAAATCAATGTTCGTTTCTATGTTCATACCATTAACATATACGATTCTCGCGCCAATGTGAAGGGTATTTACTTCTTGTCGACGGCGACCACGCCAATCTGGTTCATGAACGCTTCCAACTCGGATCGTTCGGTGTCGAAACTTGTCGCTTTGATCTTGTCAAATTGCTTGCGCAGCGTCTTCTTTTCTTCGCCCTTGCAGTCGTTCCAGGGACGACCCTGAAGCGCCATGTGCAACACGTAATAGCCGATGAAATGCGGCTTTGATCCATTTTCGAGAAGTTTGCGATATGCAGCATCCGCGCCCAGTTCATGCAGCTGTTCGGCGCTGGTGATCCCGACCTCGATCAACGCTTTTTCAAAAGCGGGGCCGATATTGCGGATGGTTGTGAGTGCTGCCATGGCTGCATGATAGCACTGGCTAAAAAAAGGGCCAGAGGGGCGAGGCAGGATCGGGGAGGGCGATCCGGCGGCAGCATACCCCACTGACCAAATTCGTACGTTGTGTTGCGGGCTTAAATGCTCGCGTAGTCGGTGAAAACCGGGGCCGTTGGTTTGCCATTTGACTGCAAAGTTGCTGCTGTCGGTGCCTGTGGCTTTGCTTCGGGCTTTGGTGTTTCGCTTGGTGGTTTAGAAGAGGCCATTTTTCTGGTCCTTGTTCTGATACTGATACAATAAACGACTAACTATGGTTGATAGTGTAGCCAGCTTACTGTCATTCAGACCAGCCTGTATGGCCGATAGCATGCTTGTGACGTGACAAAAATGTGACCGTTCATGCAGGTTTTATTTGCTTTTTCGACGTGGTGTCGCATTGCCACCTTTGCCTAAACCTTTGCGAGGTTTGGATTTTCCGCCGGGCGGTGTGAAACGCTTTGACGTATCTTTTGCGTTACCCGCTGGTTTTTCGCCTGATTTGCCTGCTCTCGGTTTGCCGGGTTTTGTTTCGGAGTTGTAACCAGATTTCCCTTTTTGTGAGGGCTTCTTGCCACCCGGTTTACCTTTATGTGGCGGTTTTGCGCGTTTTTCGACCAATGCGTCGCCGTGATCGCGCCGCGCGGGTTTGCTGCGTGGCTTGCGGTTTGATGTATCGTCTGCCGCACCTGGAATTGGCTGAATAGCCGCGACATCCTGCTGTCGGGAAGGTGGCGGGGTGGACCGGTCACGCGGTGCCCGTTTGGGTTTGTCATGGTCCCGCTTGGGTTTGTCGTAATCCCGTTTTGTCTTGCGCGGTCCCCGTTCGCCCAGTTGCGGCGGCCCATCCAATGCGCGCAGGCTCGCCTGGTTTTCCAGCCGCATATCGTTGCCGATAGACTTGAGGAAACCGTTAACAGCGGGTTCAGCGATTTCGACGAAGGTTTCATTGGGCTGAATACGGATCGCCCCAATCTCGTTTTTCGTGATCCCACCTGCCTTGCAGATCATCGGCAAAAGCCAGCGTGCTTCGGCTTTGCCTTCGCGGCCCACATCGACGCTGAACCATTTGGAGGGGCCGAAGCTTTTGGTTTCGCGCGGTTTGCGTTCTTTGGAGGCTGGGCCGTCCTTATATTCAGAGATGAATTCAGGTGCGGATTGTTTGCCCGCATAAAGCCGCAGATAGGCCGCGGCGATTTTTTCCGGCGCGTGTTCGGCCAGCAGGCGTTGTGCGAATTTCTGTTCGTCGTCATTGAAATCTTCAGACCAGACCGGATCGGTCAAAAGGCGTTCTTCGTCCTTTTTTGTCACGTCTTCAGCGGTGGGTGGTGTGGCCCATGTGGCGGACAGCTTGCCCCATTTGAGCAGGTTTTCACCGCGCCGTTTCATCTTGGCCGGAACGATCATCGCCGAGATGCCCTTGCGGCCTGCGCGGCCCGTGCGGCCCGAACGGTGCAGCAGGGTTTCGGCATTGGTCGGCAGTTCGGCGTGAATCACAAGTTCCAGATTTGGCAGGTCGATGCCACGGGCGGCCACGTCTGTCGCGACACAGACCCGTGCGCGCCCGTCGCGCATCGCTTGCAGCGCGTTGGACCGTTCCGATTGGGTGAGTTCACCAGAGAGGGCCACGACCGAGAAACCACGGTTTGACAGCCGGGTTGTTAGCCGCGTGACCATAGCGCGGGTGTTGGCAAAGACGATGGCGTTGGGCGCGTCGTAAAAGCGTAACGTATTGATAATGGCCGCATCTATGTCGTGATTGGCCACGCTGAGCGCGCGATATTCGATATCAGCGTGCTGGGATTCTTTGGTGGTTGTTTTGATCCGTACCGCATCCCGTTGATAGGATTTTGCCAGCGTTGCGATCATCGGCGGCACGGTGGCGGAAAAGAGCAGGGTGCGCCGGGTTTCGGGCGCTTGATCAAGAATGAACTCGAGGTCCTCGCGAAAGCCCAGATCAAGCATTTCGTCGGCCTCGTCCAGAACCACTGCCTTGATTTCATTGAGGTTTATCGTGCCGCGCATGATGTGATCGCGCAGCCGCCCCGGGGTGGCCACCACGATATGTGCCCCACGTTCAAGGCTGCGCCGTTCGTCCCGGAAATCCATCCCACCAACGCAAGAGGCCAGCGTTGCCCCGGCACCGGCATAGAGCCATTGCAGTTCTCGTTTCACCTGCAGGGCCAGTTCGCGGGTCGGCGCGATGATCAGGGCAAGAGAATGAGAGGCGGCGTCTAAGCTGCCGTCATCATTGAGAATTGTTGGCCCGATGGCGAGGCCGAAACCGACCGTTTTGCCTGATCCGGTCTGGGCTGAGACCAGCAGATCCTGGCCTTCCAATTCGGGTTCGGTCACGGCGGTTTGGACAGGGGTCAGGTCATTATAGCCCTGTTTGGCAAGGGCATCGGCAAGTGTCTGGAGCATGGGGCGGCTTTCTGGGGTATCGGCCCCGGCCACTACGCCTGTTGCGTCCTCTTGTATAGGGGGTTTCGTGTTTGTCGTTGCGTTTTAGGCGGTCGGCATCACGTCGGCAAAGCGTCGGCGCGACGTCGGGCTTATCTGCGGCGCCGCCGTCCTTGCCGTTCGCCGCCCGTATTATGGATCACATCTGGGATCGTCACGATGCTGTTGAGGATCGGGAAGGGTTCCACCGCGTTTGGCATCGCAGAGGCGTTGACAAAATGTTCCTGAAAGCGCGGTTCAATGGCGGTTTCGATCTTGTGGATCTTGTGAACGACCTCTTCAATCTCGCGTCGTGCATCGGTGTTCAGCAACGCGATGCGCGCGCCGGTGCCTGCCGCGTTGCCTGCGCTGGTCACCTTGTCCAGCGGCGCGTCGGGGATCATGCCAAGTACCATCGCGTGTTTGGGGCTGATATGCGCGCCGAAGGCTCCAGCGAGCACGACCTGGTCGACGCTGTCGACTTCGAATTTGTCCATCAACAAACGCGCGCCGGAATAGAGCGCAGCCTTGGCCATCTGGATTTGCCTGATGTCGGTATTGGTCACCGTTATTTTGGGCCCATCATTGGCGGTCCCGTCATAAAGCAGGTAGGAATTGGTCCGCCCATCAGCGAAACAGTTCGGCGATCCGGTTTGTTCGGCGGTTCCGATCAAACCCGGCCCGTCAACGATGCCAGCCATGCGCATTTCGGCAATTACCTCGATAATCCCCGATCCGCAGATGCCGGTGATCCCGGTCTGGGCGATGGCTGCATCAAAGCCCTCCTCATCTGACCAGAGTTCCGAGCCGATGACCTGAAAGCGCGGCAGCTTGGTGACCGGGTCGATCTGCACATGTTCGATGGCACCGGGGGCTGCGCGCTGGCCGCTGCTGATCTGTGCGCCCTCGAATGCCGGGCCGGTGGGGGAGGAACAGGCGAGCACCTTTTCCTTATTGCCCAGAATGATTTCGGCGTTGGTGCCAACATCCACGACCAAGACGAGGTCTTCGGATTTGTCGGGTGCTTCGGAGAGCGCCACCGCCGCCGCATCAGCGCCCACATGCCCGGCAATGCAAGGCAGTAGGTAGACCCGCGAGGCGGGGTGCAGGTTCAGGTCTAATTCGCTGGCGCGGAGCGAGATGGCCTCTGATGTGGCCAGAGCAAAGGGCGCTTGCCCCAGCTCATAGGCGTCGATGCCAAGGAACAGGTGGTGCATGACCGGGTTGCAGACAAAGACGGCATCCACGATCAGGTTGCGGTCGATTTCAGCTTCGGACGCGATCTGCACGAACAGCGCATTCATCCCTTCGCGGACTGCCGTTGTCATCTCATCCGAGCCGGAAGGGTTCATCATGCCGTAACTGACCCGGCTCATCAGATCCTCGCCGAACCGGATTTGCGGGTTCATGATCCCGGAAGATGCCACGACTTCGCCTGAGCGCAAATCGCAAAGATGCGCGGCGATGGTGGTGGAGCCGAGATCGACCGCGAGGCCGTAGATCGTGCCTTCGTAGAATCCCGGCCAGATTTCGATGATCCGGGGGCTGAATACCGCATCGCCCAGATGCACGGCGACCGTGACTTTCCATTGGCCCTTGCGCAGGGCCGGTTGTAGCTTTTTCAGGACCCCCAGATCAGCCTCAAGATCGGGGAGGTCCCAGTCGCGTTTCAGGGCGATCACCAGCCGTTCCAGATCACCGGACGGGTCGTGCATGTCGGGTTCGGCCACCTCGACATAATAAAGCCGGGTGGAGGGGTTCATGATGATATCGCGTGCCTCGGCCCGTTTGCGCACGACCTGTTTATGCACCTGGCTTTCGGCGGGAACGTCGATGACGATGTCGGACTGAATTGTCGCCTGACAGCCCAGCCGCCGCCCTTTTTTCAAGCCTCGCTTTTCGTCATAGCGTGCTTCGACGCTGTTCCATTCTGACAGGGCCGTATCGGCCACGGTGACCCCGTGTTTGGAAAATTCACCATAGGACGGCGTGATCTGGCATTTGGAACAAATCCCGCGCCCGCCGCAGACGGAATCAAGATCCACCCCCAATTGCCGCGCTGCTGTCAGTACGGGCGTGCCGACGGGGAAGTTGCCCCGCTTGCCGGACGGCGTGAAAATCACCAAAGGGTCGTTGCTCATGAACCATGCCTGTCTTGTTTGATTTCAAGATATAAGTCTGTGTGCTGAAAGGAAGGTTCGTATCCGTCATAATGAATATGCAGAGCGGCACATTGGGTTAGTCGCGGCCCTAATGCAGGATGTCTGTGCTCATGATCCAGACCGCCAGTGGGATGGGCAGCGTGGCCAGCGCGATGGTGGCCATCATCCAGCCAGTTTTGAACAAACGGCTGAGCCCGGATGCCAGCATGATCCCGCCGCCACCGCCAATGGCGACACTACCGGGGGTGTTGATGATGATCGCGACGCTCAGATAGCGGTAATTCACCACAAAAGGCGCAAGCCAGCGTGGCAGCCGATCCTTGAGCGATGCAAGCCGGTCATCCATCGGCGTTTCCTTGATCCGGTGGATCAGTTTGCAAAGACGCACCATGCGCCACGTATCACAGCGCGCGATCATCCAGTCCAAGGACAGGAATTGCCCCGTCAGGAATGCCAGTGACATTCCCAGCATGGTGGCCAGATAGACCAGCGGTGCCGCCTCTGCCCCTTGTACCATCAGCACTGTGGCCCCGATTTCGACCCCGGGTACGAAAGGAATTGCGATCAGTACCGCATAGCCCAGCAGGATCGCCACAATCAGCCCAGTCATGGCCTGTTTTGCCTGATCGGTTTCGAGCGTGTTGATCTGTGTTGTCAGCCAGTCAAATCCCAGCTTGGCAACAATGACGGCAAACATGATGCAGATCAGCTGCAAAATGCCGCGCGTGATGGTGCCGCGCGCCTTAGGTGTTGCTGTGCCTGCTTTGTCTGTCATGCCACACCTTGCGGGCCTGCTTGCATGGCTGCAAGTCACGTTTCCTTTAATTGGCCCTTTCGGACAGGTTGCATCCATGCAATAGGGACGTGCCAACGATGCCAGCATGGGAGACCGGTTTATGCAGATTCGTGAGGCGCTCACTTTTGATGATGTTCTACTGGTGCCGGGGGCAAGCGCTGTCTTGCCGTCGACCGCGGATACCCGCACATATGTCACCAAATCCATCGCGATGAATATCCCGCTTTTGTCCAGTGCCATGGACACCGTGACCGAGGGCCGCATGGCGATTGCCATGGCTCAGGCCGGTGGCATTGGTGTGGTTCACAAGAACCTCAGCGTCGAAGAACAGGCCAAGGAAATTCGCCGGGTGAAACGCTTTGTCTCTGGCACGGTTTATAATCCTGTCACCCTGCGCCCCGATCAGACCTTGGCTGACGCCAAGGCGTTGATGGAACGCTATCGCATCACCGGCTTTCCGGTTGTGGGCGAGGGCGGCAAGGTTGTGGGCATCGTCACCAATCGCGATATGCGTTTTGCAACGGATGATAACACCCCGGTCAGTGTCATGATGACATCTGAGAATCTGGCCGTTCTGAACGAACCTGCCGATCTGGATGAGGCCCGGTCATTGATGCAGGCCCGCCGGATTGAAAAGCTGCTGATTACCGATGGGCAGGGCAAGTTGACCGGATTGCTCACCCTCAAGGATAGCGAACAGGCCGTATTGAACCCGATGGCCTGCAAGGACCATTTGGGTCGTTTGCGGGTCGCTGCCGCCTCTGGCGTGGGTGATGCCGGGTTTGAGCGGTCGCAGGCGCTGGTAGATGCCGGTGTGGATATGATCGTGGTTGATACCGCTCATGGCCATTCCGAAGGTGTTGCCAAAGCGGTGGAGCGCGCCAAGGCGCTGTCGAATGAGGTGCAGATTGTTGCGGGTAATATTGCAACCGGTGAGGCGGCCAAGGCCCTGATCGATGCTGGCGCGGATGCCGTTAAGGTGGGGATTGGTCCGGGGTCGATTTGCACGACCCGGATGGTGGCCGGTGTTGGTGTCCCGCAGTTGACCGCGATTATGGATTGCGCCGCCGGGGCAGGGGATGTGCCTGTTATTGCGGATGGCGGCATCAAGTTTTCCGGTGATTTTGCCAAGGCGATTGCCGCTGGTGCGTCGTGCGCCATGGTTGGTTCGATGATTGCAGGCACCGATGAAAGCCCGGGCGAGGTCATCCTTTATCAGGGGCGGTCGTTTAAGTCCTACCGTGGGATGGGCAGTCTGGGCGCGATGGCCCGCGGGTCAGCCGACCGCTATTTTCAGAAAGATGCTGCAAGTGATAAATTGGTGCCCGAAGGGATCGAAGGGCAGGTGCCTTACAAAGGCACAGCGAATGCGGTCGTGCATCAATTGGTTGGCGGGTTGCGGGCCGCCATGGGCTACACAGGGTGTGCCACCATCGAAGAGATGCGCAAGAACTGCAATTTCGTGAAAATCACCGGTGCGGGCCTGAAGGAAAGCCATGTGCATGATGTGCAGATCACCCGGGAAAGCCCGAATTATCGGGTCGGGTGATCCTAACGGGCGAGTACAAGTTCCGCCTTCAGCCCACCCAGTTTTTCGCTGTCGCCAAGCCGCAAGACGCCGCCATGGGTTCTGGCGATGTCTGATACGATGGACAAACCCAGACCGACGCCGCTGCCTTGGTCCTGGTTGCGGGCCGGGTCCAGCCGGACAAACGGGTTGATGGCATCGTCGCGCTGTTCGGGCGGGATGCCGGGCCCGTCATCCTCTACATAAAACCGGACCGCGCGTTCGGTGACGCTGACCCCAACCTCTGCTTTTTTACCGTAGCGCAACGCGTTACTCAGCAGGTTTTCCAACGCACGTCGGATGGCCAATGGGCGCAAGCCGACCGCATCCTCTGGCCCCTCGATCACGCCTGCGCTGGCAGCCTGACCCATACGCGCCGCATCCTGCAGGACGTCCCGCACAAGGTCTTGTGGGATTGTCGGTTCAAGGCTGTCACCCGCATCACTGCGCGCAAAATCAAGAAACGCGCTGACCAGACGCTGCATGTCGTCCACATCATGCAGCAAGGGTTCGACATCCTGACCATCCAGCATCGACAACCCCAAGCGCAGACGCGTCAGTGGCGTGCGCAGGTCGTGACTGACACCCGAGAGCATCAGTGTCCGGCTTTGGCTTTGCCGTTCCAGACGGTTGCGCATATCGAGAAAGGCCATGCCTGCGGCACGTACTTCCACTGCTCCGGTTGGGTTGAATGGGACGGTGCGCCCTTTGCCATATTCTGTCGCCGCGACAGCCATGCGTTTGATCGGGCGCAATTGGTTGCGCAAAAACAGATAGGCGATTGCGGTCATCAGCGCGCCCATGACCACCATGATGACGAGCAGCTGATGCGGATTGGAGGCTGAGACCCGGCGGCGTGAGAATTCCATCTCAAGCACCCCATGGTTGGTGTCGACCCACATTTGCACCCTGCGCCGGTCAGCCAGCGACACCGCAATGACATTGGCCACGCCGTTGCGGATGGAGGTAATGACCATCTGACCGGTCAGGTCGATCCATGGCTTGATATCCTCTTGCCCCGGGATAGCCGGTAATGCGGTCTGAATTTCAAGCGGGGCATCAAGCCGGGCAAGCTCTGCTTGGGCCTGTTGTAAATCGGCGGCGTTGTTGACTGTATCAAGGAGGAACCGCAATTCGATATTCACCGCACTTGTCATCAGGCGGGTTACCCCGTCAAAATGCCGTTGGATGAAGACCACGGATACCAATAGTTGCAAAAGCAAGACGGGCAGGATGAGAATCAAAGCGGCACGGCCATAAAGGCCGCGGGGCAGGTAGTTCTTGATCCAACGAAACAACATTGCGCAAACCTATCGGCTCGGCTTGCGAACGGAAAGAAGATATCATGATTGACGAGGCGGCATTTGCGCCAGTGCCAGGCGTGCCGATCACATTGGCGGCGGGGCTACGGCTGGTTTTGGCACCCAACCCGTCACCAATGACTTATCTGGGAACAAATACATATATTCTTGGTTCATCAGACGTTGCTGTTATCGATCCTGGGCCGGACAGCCCGGCGCATCTGGATGCCTTGTTGGATGCCATTGGCACGCAGAGGGTAAGCCATATCCTGTTGACGCATAGCCATCTGGATCACTCGCCTTTGGCCCGGTCACTGGCCGAAAGGACAGGGGCGCCCGTTTCCGCTTTTGGCCCAAGTCACGCGGGTCAAAGCACGATCATGCAGCAATTGGCGTCTGCCGGATTGGCGGGTGGTGGTGAAGGGATCGACAAGGATTTTCAGCTTGATCATTGTCTGGTTGATGGTGATCTGATTACCGGTATGGATTGGCAACTTGAGGCGCTGCATACACCGGGACATATCGGCAACCACCTGTGCTTTCGCTGGAATGATATCGTTTTTACCGGCGATCATGTGATGGGGTGGGCCAGTTCGCTGGTCTCGCCTCCTGATGGCGACTTGACCGATTTTATGGCGTCTTGTGAAAAGCTCAAAGGGATTGCGGCTGCCGCGTTCTATCCAGGCCATGGTGCGCCGATTACTGATCCTGGCGGAAGGCTGCATTGGCTGATTGAACATCGCAAGGGGCGCGAGGCGCAGATCTGCGATGCGCTGCGAGAACGCAGCCACACTGCCCAAACGCTGACGGCGGCGGTTTATACGGATGTGCCAAAAGCAATGTACCCCGCCGCGGCACGTAATGTGTTTGCCCATCTGGTCGACCTTGTACAGCGCGGCATCGTCACGGCAAGCCCGAAGCTGGCTGTCGATGCGGTGTTCATGCTTGAACTAGGCCGGGAGCAATGACCGGATTTGGTGCCTTTGTCCTTGAGCCGATATCCGTTGCCTAAGGGTATTGGCTGACGGAAAGTGCCTTTTAGATCAACCGCTTTGAAGGCGGGTTTTGGTTCCTGCTGCAAGTGTTTTCGACTGGTCTGGTCTGTGACCAGAAAATCATCTGAAAACTATAAGAAAGCCTCTGGACGTGGCCAAATGCCGTTGATATATGGCCGGTGTTGGTCCGACGTAGCTCAGCGGTAGAGCAGTTGACTGTTAATCAATTGGTCGTAGGTTCGATCCCTACCGTCGGAGCCAATTTTCCCTCTTAAGTGTCTTGGCGTCCCAGGACCGTGCCAAAACTGGTTTGGTTTTGGAGATGGATTTATGGCGCGAAACCGGTATTCGGATGAAGATGTTCTTCGACTTTTGCGTGAGATTGAACTGAGCCTGGCTGAGATGAATGCTAGGCACGAACCTGTTCTTTGGCAATCAGCCAAGGCGCGGGACGAGGCAATCGGGGCAACCTCACCAAAGCACCTTGAGTAATCCCCTAAGCCGGTTTTATGAAGAAAAACTGTGTTTATGTTGTAACTGACAAGATCAGCACCTCGGCCGGCCGCCCGTAAACGCATTAAGTGTTTGTTTTTATTGATTTAAATGGTGCCCCACACGAAGCAAGCAATAGACAAGTTATATAATTAATTCAGATTATTAACGGAGAGTGTATTTTTATAGACCACCTTTTAGGCCACCACATGTCCTTTATGAGTGGCTGACTACTTTGGAGATACTGCCTGGACTAGGTCTCCAACTAGTGTCTTAAATCATCAGCCAGCAACCAGCATCACCAACAAAAGGGCTAGCATACATCCTCCAAAAACTGCGATACCTAGCACGTCGAGGTAGGAGAACAAAAATGGTAGCCGCGCAACAACAAATCACTTGGGACCCGCTGGAAGCAGCGGGAGCCATTGATGCGAACGTTCTTGCCTCAGCCAAAAAGCGTGAAATTAGGAATATTCTAAAGTTATATGTCAGTAATTATGACCCATTTTCCGAACTCATTCAGAACGCAATGGACGCAGTTGAGAAGCGCTTTGGCCAAGATGGCTCCGACAAAGCCAAGATCAAATAGCGATCAACCTAAAGGAGAACTCCGTTGAAGTAGTGGACAATGGATGCGGTTTTGAGGAGACAGAGTTCGCGGCTTTCCTGGCCCCGAGTATATCTTTTAAGTCCGGTTTGGAGACGCGTGGAAACAAAGGCGTTGGTGTCACATATATTGCATATGGCTTCAACGAACTTACTATACGGACAAAGAATGAGTTCTTTGCCTATCAAGGTACCATTGTCCGTCGTCAGGGTTTTTGGGACCAATGGCGGCCTAAACTGAGAGAGAGTTTGGCTCATCTGGTTGGTTTGATTA